>NZ_JAUFPS010000036.1 GCF_030409315.1 Mucilaginibacter flavus
AAGCACCCTTCCGTTTGGGTTGGCAAAGGTAGCAAACCTTTCCGATTCTCCAAAACTTTTTTTCGTTTTATTTCTTTCGAAATTTTAAAGTTCTGAACCCGTTTCCTCTATGACTTCCGTCCTCCGTAGCGGGCTGCAAAGGTAGCAACCTTTTCTTATTTCCGAAATTTTATTTGAAGTTTTTTTCGGGGCTTTTGTTTTGCTTTTTCTTCTAATCCCTCTCTGCAAAAACCCCTATCTTCAATAACCTTTCTAAGAACAAGCCCCGCTATCTCGTTTGCGGGTTGCAAAGGTACATCCTTTTAACACCCAAGCAAACTCTTTTTAACACTTTCTTAATAGTAAGTCGCAATGCCCTTGATATCAGATGGAAAAACTTTAGATAGATCGCTTAAACCTAATTATTACAGGCCGAAAAGCGCACTTTATACTTCGTCTCAAGCAGAACTATACAAACTGAAGTGTGTATGTGAAAGGCGAGAACGTATAAAAAAGCGCATTCGTCATTTATTTAGCAGATGAAATATCTATTTAAGAATAATGCATACAGAATATAAACGAATAAAAATCCTAAAAAAATAGAGATGATCAAATGATCATCTCTATCAGTGGAGCCGGAGGGATTTGTATCACCTTTGTATCATCCTTATATTCAATATCTTATGTGGGTTCAAATTCTTACTCACCGAATTACTCACCACTTTTGATAACAGATTAATTGCAAATCTTATAGAATAAAGATACGTAAATGAATTAAGGTTTTCAAAATAAAGCCCCAATTTATATTATATATTAGCTCATATATGCCTTGTCATAGAGGCATAAAGGGCATTTTTATAATTTGTAACCTGATTGCTTTTTTTGTCTTATTATCGGGCGCGCTTTCTTATGTGTACGAAAAGTAGTTACTCCCTGACTCGACTTTGATTTCCTTAAAACGTAAAAGAGTACGGTTAAGGTGCGGTAAGAAAAATTATCAGTAAGAGTTCTTCATTTACCTATCTCTTCTGTTGAAGGGGATGTATTAAAGTCGTTCTCGGTTGAATAATATTAAAAATAATGGTCGAATAGTTAATAAAATATCTCTTAGGGAAATAACGAAAAATAAATCGTCAAACATTTGGCGAATTTTAAATCGTCATATATATTTGACGAATAAAAAATCGTCATATGTTAAAAATAATCAACGAAGATATTTTATTGAGGAACAATACGGGTAACAAATCAAAGCAGTCTTTGGTAGAAGGCTTTGTTATTCGTATTAACGAATTCGTTGAAATATTCAACAACCTTCAACAAACCAGCCTGCTTAATCATAAACAACATTACCTAATAATAGGTCAGAGAGGCACCGGAAAAACCTCATTGATGCATAGATTGAACTATGCAATCGAAGATGATAAGAAACTTAATGAATACCTGATTCCAATAGTATTCACCGAAGAGCAATATTACCTTTCTGAATTGGTAAACATTTGGGAAAACATTGGGATCCATCTTGAAGATCAGTATGGCTGGAGCAATGTTACCCGCACAATAGAAAGTATAATTACGGATGATGCCGACTACGAGCAGAATGTTTATAATTATTTACGATCCAGGCTAAATGATGCAAATAGGACGCTTGTACTTTTCATCGAGAACATTAATGTTTTTTTCAATAAGCTTGACGAGAAGGAGCTTTTAAGATTGAAAGACATTTTAACCGATGATTCAATCATTCGGCTTATAGGCACTTCAACTTCTTTTGACGACGGATACGTAGATTTCGCCAGCCATTTCTACAGCTTTTTTAAAATTATTCAAATTGATGGATTAAGTAAGGAGGAATGCGAAAAACTGCTAATCAAAATTGGTGAGCAATATGGTCAACTAGACAGGATCAAATACATTATTGAGCATCACCCAGGCCGGATTGAGTCCTTAAGACGGTTAACCGGTGGTATCCCAAGAACTATATCTTATTTGTTTCAAATTTTCCTTGATAATGAAAATGGGAAAGCTATTAAAGACTTATATATCCTTATCGATACGCTTTCACTTTTATATAAATCCGAACTCGATCAACTATCTACCCAACAACAAAAAGTGATCGATATAATCGCCAGAAAGTGGGATGCTATCGCGGTAAAGGATATCGTAAAAGCTACCAGATTAGAAAGTAAAAATATCTCAAAAATAATTGCCGCTCTCGAAAAGGATCAGCTTATTGAAAAAGTGTCCACAGATACTAAAAATCATCTTTATCGCATTAAAGAGCGTTTTATGAACATCTGGTACCTTATGCGTTTCGGCAGAAAACATGATAAAGAGAATGTAATATGGCTGGTCCGTTTTTTTGATGCATGGTGTGAAAAAAGGGAACTGGACAAACTAATAGCAGCACATATTGACAATTTAAAAGGTGGAGCATACGATTTAAACGCCGCCATAGATATGGGGAATACCTTTTTGTCATGTGTTAATGTTTCTGATTCTTTAAAAAGTGAACTTTTAAGAATTACCAAGTCGATTTTGCCGGAACGATTACTCAACACAGTAAAATGGTCCGTCAAAAATACACATTCTACGTTATCTGATTTAATTTCCGAACAAAAATTTAGTGAAGCTATCGCGTTGCTGGGACAAATAGAAAAGCATGATACCCAATATTATACACTGGCATCATCCTTATACCTGATGACTGGAGACTATGAACGCAGCGCTGATGCAGCAAAACAACTATTAGCTTTGGATGAAACCAATGCCAATGCTGCGCTGACTTTGGGAATCATTTACGAAGATTTTTTAAAGGATTTAGATAAAGCCGTGTTTTATTACAAGCAAAGTTTAACACAACAACCCTATCACCCCTATGCTGCTAATCGCTTAGGCGAAATTTCCTTTTACAAAGAACAAAACTATAATGCCGCGATCGACTACCATAATCTAGCTATTAAGAAAATCTATTGGCCGTCGTTACTTTCTTTGGGTAAAATCTATCTCAGTAGAAAAAATTATAAAAAGGCTGAAAAATATCTTTTGGAGGCCCTCGATCATAAGGTAAAAGGTGTGTATGTTGAATTAGGAAAGCTTTATGCTAGAATCAGGGATTATAAAAAGGCCAAAGTCTATTTTGAAAGTGCCGTAGAAAATAAAGAAGACGGCGCTTTTTTAGAGTATGGTAAGTGGACACAGTATAAAAACCGTCCCAATTATTTAAAAGCTAAAGAATTATTAACTAAAGCTATTGAGGTCGGGGATGTGGAAGCGTATAGCTATCTAGGTAGACTATATCATCGTAAACTCAACGACAAAGGCAAGGCATTAGAAGTGTACGCCGACGGAGTAAATCAAGGAGATGCTTCGAGTGCCCATCAACTTGCACACTTGTACGCGGATCTCAAGGAGTATACTAAAGCTGATGAGCTATTTCTAAAGGCAAATGATATGGGTGATCATTTTGCTATTTTATGCCTTGTATCAAACATTTATTCTCGCGGAAGGAAAGATAAAAAACAATTTGCTTTGAATGTTTTGGAAAAAAACCTTACCGTCATCGATGGGATATTTACATCCAATCTATTTTACGCAAAAATTTTATTATGGAATAATTACATAGAAAAATCGGCAGATGTTGTAAAATCCTTATACGGTGAAATAGCGGAATCAAAATTAGAGATTGAGGAGTCGAGAAATGACTTTAAGGTCGACAATCTGCTGTCTGAGTTAATGGACTATTTTCTGCTCTTGCTGGCAAAAGAGGAATATAAAATTGCCTTAAATCTCTTTATGGATAGCGCCGTTGTAGATTTCAGAGCGATTTTAAAACCTGTTTATTTTGTTCTTATGGATATACTAAAAAAGGAATACCCTTTAGAATATTTAAAAGCAGGCGAGGAATTTAAGGATACTATAGAAGAATTAAAAACAAGTATTAACCGTCTTAAAAAAAACATATGACAGCTTAACAAAATAACACTAAAAGGAGGCTTTGATAAACCTCCTTTTTCAGACCTGATATTTTGAGCTTGGGAAGGCACGCACCGGGGTTAAGCACCCCGGCTATATTCAGGTTTGTTTTAGCCAAATGTATAAATTCTTTTTTATTCTGAGGTCATATCCGGGTTTAGTTGGCACCGATTATTTAAGCTGACAGAACTGCCGGAAGCTATGGCAATTCCGGCAACTTTAACAAATTTTGACTTAAAAAAAGAAACGAAAATCATGGCTATTATTACTAAACAAGAATTAAAATCATTTTCTATAAATCTTAATTACACCACCAGAAGTACCTACTTATCAAAGACATTTACCCTTAATGAGGCAAAAGGCAAAGCCTTGAAGACGATATTTTTATCTCACAGCCACAGTGACGCCGATGTCATCGAACCTGCGGTGGTATTGCTGAAGTCCATTGGGGTTAATGTCTATATCGACTGGAAGGACGGAAGTATGCCGGCCATTACCAATGCGGTAACTGCCGCCAAGTTGAAAGAAAACATTAAAAAGCATGATCGTTTCATTCTGCTTGCATCCCCTGCGGCGATCAAGTCGAACTGGGTGAATTGGGAACTTGGTTACGGTGATGCTCAAAAATATATTGAGAACATTGCGATTTTCCCAACTGAAGATTATAATGGACAATGGAAGGATGCTGAATACCTCCTAATCTACCCTAGGTTAGACAAAGTTAGTGAGTATAATATTTACAGCCAGCGGATGGAAGATGTTTACTATATCGTCAATCCGGATGGTTCGAAAGTTCCTTTAAAATCATGGTTGACACGTTAAGCTCGTGAAAACACCTTCAACAAATCATTAAAATTCAATTACTATGGCAAAGAAAAAAATATTCTATAGCTTTCATTTTGACAATGATGTCATGCGCGTTCAGCAAATCAGAAATATCGGAGTGATCGAAGGAAACGAACCGGTTAAACCAAACGAATGGGAAACCCTGGAACGCTCAGGTGAAGCCGCCATTCAAACCTGGATACGCGATAACATGGCCAACAAAGATTGTGTTGTGGTTCTGGTAGGCGAGAAAACCGCCAACAGAAAATACGTGAAATATGAGATAGAACAGGCTTGGGCTAAAAAGAAAGGCTTGCTAGGGATCTATATCCATAATATCAATTGCGCGCGAAACGGGAAGTGCAGTAAAGGAAGCAATCCGTTTGACCAGTATAATGTCAATGGTACGCCATTAAATAACATTGTTAAATGTTACGACCCAGGTCAGAATGCTTATAATACCATTAGTGAAAAAATCGAGTCCTGGATAGACGAGGCTATTACTATCAGAAAAAAATATAATTGAGTATGATATTTCCTAAAGGTTATTTTAATAATCAGGCAGTAAATGAAAATTTCGTTACCCGTTCTTTAAACGAGGTTCGGACTTTTAGCGCCTTGTCAGCATCTAAAGCTAAACCTACTGTATTTTTAAGCCATAAGCATGATGATTTATCAGACCTGCGCGGACTAATGGGGCTCCTGGAAGGCATCGGTGCAAAGATTTATATAGACAGCATGGACAATAAAATGCCAGATCAAACTTGCGGCGATTCTGCGGCGCGAATTAAAGAGGTGATCAAGTTTTGCGATAAATTCGTCTTACTGGCCACTGCAAAAGCCATTGAATCATACTGGTGTAATTGGGAGCTTGGGATTGGCGATACTCACAAATTTATTCAACATATCGCCATACTGCCAATTAAGGATAGTGGTCAATACGACTGGCAATATAAAGGGAACGAGTATCTGCAAATATACCCGCAAATTGATTATGAGGATGGCAGCCGGTTTTACCAGGATGGCACGCGGGTAGCAGCGGGTTACTATGTATCCAGGCCGGCTAATAAACAAAATGTCAATATTATTACCCCACTTAAACAGTGGTTGGCGACTCGTTAAAAACATAAAATGGAAACAAAATATCAACTCATTTTTCTTGGACAAAAAAGTCCTTTCAGACCCGACATAGAAACAGCTTTTTTTCAGCACGTAGAAGAACTCGGCCTGGATAAAAAAAATGTCAAAATTATTGACGAGACGAACTTCGACCAGGATTACATCGCTAACGCCCCTACCTACTGCCTTTATTTTGGCACTAAGAACAGTGAGTTTGAAGACATACATCAAATTGAGCGATTAAAAGCTGACGCAACACTTATTTTGCCGATAGTCGACGTCATTGCTGATTTTAACGCGTCGATACCCGAACAATTAAGGCCGATCAATGGGTTTCAGCTATCAGCCAAACATGATATAGAGCCACTGGTCAATCATGCCCTGGAAGGTCTTGGTTTGTTAAGGCTTTCCAGAAGGCTGTTTATCAGTTATAAGCGGGACGAATCCAGCGCGGTTGCTATACAGCTATTTGAACGTTTTGAAAAAGCCGGATTTGATGTATTTTTGGATACACATAGTGTGCCAAAAGGGGAAGTATTTCAGGAGGAGTTATGGCACAGATTGGCTGACACCGATATAGTCGTGCTGCTAAACACGCCTGGATTCCTGCAAAGTCATTGGACGACCCAGGAATTGGCTCAGGCCAGTTCTATGTCTATAGGCATATTACAATTGGTGTGGCCCAACTATAAACCTGAAAGGTCATCTGAATTGAGTATACCGCTTTACCTTTTGGACACAGATTTCGACAATAGATTATTTGCAGATGCTAAAAGTAATTTAACAGATGTCATTATGGATGAAATCGTGAGCCAGGCAGAATCATTAAGGGCACGTAGTTTAGCTGCAAGACAAGATAACATTGTAACCGAATTTATTAGATCTGCTGACAATGCACATGTTAGCGTGAGCTTGCAACCTGAAAAATTCATCACCATGAGAAACAGCAGAGATGAGGAAATTGTTATCATACCAACAGTCGGTGTGCCCCAGGCTTTCACTTATAATCAATCAGAAGAATTAGTAAAAAGGATTAAGCAGACCGCAGTTTCTGCTATTCATCTTTTATATGATCACCGGAATATAAGAACGAAATGGCTGGATCACCTGGCCTGGCTAGACAACTATTTGCCTATTAAAACCATTAAACTAACTGATCGTGAATCATGGCTGAACAAAAATTGAACAAAATATTCCTATCTGCTAGTATCCCTACCCTTGATCGGGATAGGAAGTTTTATGATACCGCAGATATTATTGCTATCCGCGATGCGGTTAGGGCTCTTGCTACCATTGCTATACCTAAAGCCGAACTTATTTGGGGTGGTCATCCGGCAATTACACCGCTAATAAGGTATGTCATTCAGCAAATGAATGCCGATGTAAAAAAACACGTAACGCTATATCAATCACTTTTTTTTGAAGCAGTTTTTCCGCCCGATAATTTTGATTTCGAAAATATAGAACTTATTCCTAAACGTGAAGACCTATTGAGTAGCCTTGATGATATGCGGCATGCAATGATTGGGAATAATGATTTCAAAGTTGGGATTTTCATTGGAGGAATGGAAGGCATTCGCACCGAGTACGAACTGTTCAAGTTTTATCACCCGGAAGCATTGGTTTTACCGGTCGCAAGCACGGGAGCCGCAGCTAAGCTATTGTATCAGGACATACAGCCCGCACCACCGCTTGCTTTGCTGCAGAATTATGCATATATGGATTTGTTCCAGGGACTACTTAAAGACTATTTATAAGAAATATGGGACGGAAAATATTTATCACCTACAAGTATGGCGATACCAATGTTCGTGCATTGCCAGATATATTTTATACAAAAGCTAGGGATTATGTAACCGCGTTACAAGAATTGATCGACAAAGAAGATCACATAAATAAAGGTGAAGAAGACGGGCAATCGCTAGAAGATTTTGAAGATGAAGCAATTGCTTCAAGCCTTCGCGATAAAATATATGACAGCAGTATCACAATAGTGCTCATTTCACGGAATATGAAGACCGCGGATTCAGAAAAAGACCAATGGATACCATGGGAAATATCTTACTCTTTAAAAGAACACTCCAGGAATGGTAGAACGAGCCTGTCTAATGCTTTATTAGCAGTTGTACTACCGGATATGTGGGGCAATTATGATTATTTTATTACAGAAAACCCAACTTGTAACAGCCGAACTTTACATACAGATAGCTTGTTCGTTATTTTAAAAAGAAACATGTTTAATATTAAAGCTCCCGATACCCGGGAATGCAATGGCAATACTGTCTATAATGGTTATTCATCTTATATTCATTCTGTAAAATGGGATGATTTTAAAGTAAATATTGATTATTATCTTGATGTGGCAGCTGGTATCAACGGAAATATTGATAGTTATAATATCGTGAAAACAATTAGCTAATGGTTCATGGCAAGATGTTCATTTTTTAGTTTTTCCTATGAAGACGTCAAGAATTTCCGGGTGAATGTCGTACGAAACAGTTGGCTTCACCACCAAGATGACCAGACTTTCTATGACCGATCAATTTGGGAAGAGGAGCGTGTAAAAACACCGACCAGGATAAAATCGATTATCGATGAGGGTTTGGTGGGAACGTCAGTAACAGCAGTATTGATCGGTTCTGATACTGCATCAAGACGTTACGTCAAATATGAATTGGCAAGAAGTTTTGAGCGTGGCAATGGTATCCTTGGGGTACATATCAACCGAATCAGGGATAAATATAGTTGTACCGCGGCAAAAGGTCTAAATCCATTAGACAGATTTGGCTTTGAAATTTCGGAGAACGGCAAAAAGATTTGGTTCTATGAGCTGATTAATGGAAGATGGTATAAATTTGAAGATTTACCGGAGATTAACAATAAAAAGTCTAATACGCTCTATTTCGAAGGTGGTTGGTTTAGTAATGACTTTGGTAAATTTTTTCGATTCTCTGATTACTTTGAGACCTATTGCTGGATTAATGATAACGGCTATCGGAATTATTGCCATTGGGTAGAGGCCGCAGCGGAAGATGCAGGACGCTGATAACCAGTCATAAATCTTTAAAGTTTTCCATTTTATACTTTTGTTTATGTATCAATAGTTTATAGCTAATAATAGTTGTAGCTTAAATATCAATCTTTGCAGATAAGATTATTTTGAAAATTCCTGTACCAAATGGCTTAATACCTCCGTAAACCCCTCTGAACGATGTTCCCACTGATTTAGTGGAACCCCATCAGTTGGAAAGGCAGTCAGTTGTCCAAGCCATGGGTACATCTCAATTCGTTCAACAGGATGTAATTGTTTGCGGGACTTATTTATAGGCAAAAAATGCCAAGCACAATCTTCACAAATAACAGGAAAAATTTTGGATAGCCCCTTCTCATATCGATCGATTGCTTTAATAATCTCTTTATCAATTATATAGTTTGAGTTACAAAAGTTTTTTGTTACCAAGAAAATAAAGATGTCTGTTTGTTCCATTTGCTTCTCTATTTGTTCTTCCCATAAGCCTGGTTCTAATTTGTTGTCATGCCAGATTGTGATTTTTTCTTGTTGAACAAATGGACTTAGGTAAATGTTAAATTCATCCCGTAAGCCTTTGTCTTCGTGGGCGTACGATATGAATATTTTTTTACGGACGCTTTGAATATTAAACAAATGGTTAAATTCACTCATCAATAATGTCTTTTCATTTGTGGCTTCGATAGAGTGATATCGGCCATGAATTTTTTCCTTCAACTTTTTAACTGTCACATAATCCTCGCGATTGATAGAGATTTCTATATTTTCCGCTTCATCAATGCCCAAAAGCACTTCGAAGACTTCTTTTGTCAATTGCGGGTCACGGTCCTGCACGAATATTTCTATCTTTCCATCATTGAAATCGTTATTACAAAGCGCTTCAACCGTTTTACTTTTAGTAAATACCAAACCATTTTTCCAATACAGATAGTCATCGCTTTTGGACCCATAGCGCGCTAAAAACCTCAGGAAATTACTTTTAGGAAAAAAACCTGGGTAAGACAGTGTAAAAGCATGAAGCATCTGTTTTCCTGCCAGCGCTGATTTTCTTCTGTTCGGCTCTCGACATTCTAGAGGCAAGTATTGTGGAACTATGTAACAAATCCCATCACTACCCTGAATTTCAAAAATTAGCTCAAATTGCTTCATAATCTCTATCCAGGTACTTGTGTCCAAATCATGAGTCTTGGTGATCACTTCTACATGATTGTACTCGAATTCATTTTTTTGTTTCGATAGTATCTCATAAATAATTCCAGTAAGCCATTCTGGATCAGTAAAAATAAGATCATCCAGCAACGCTGATCGTACAGTATTACGATAACGAAAAGAAACGATTGAGCCGGTATCATCAAGAAATTGTAATAAAGTCTCACGCTGGGAGGCGTTAGTCATTACCGAGGATAAGGTATTATCCACTTTACGGCAGATGTCTTCGTATTCACTAAAATTAATATATTTCCTAAGTTCATTCTTTAGCGCTTTCCTAATCTCCTCATATACCATCGGAAATGGCTGACCGATGTATGACAGCCCTGCTAAATTGTCAAAAATGCCCATTTTCAAATCGTCAATGTCATGCTCGTACTGACTAATGCTTTTGGGAATCGTTGCTTCGCGAAGCCTTATTTTGAAATTCTCTTTGCCATCGGTTCCTTGCGTATTTTTTTGAGTTTTATTTTGAATATTCAGCACTGTATTGCGCGTAGAGAAATGATCAATATTACGCTTCCAGTAATTTCTCGGATAGACTCCAGCTTCTTCATCAATTAAATCTGTCTTAGAATCCCAAAGGATCAGATACATTACATTACTACTCATGAATAGCCGGTGAGTGGCGTGATAATATTCTTGCCCGCCAAAGTCCCATAGATTTAATTGTATAGTCTTAGGAAATGGCAGCTTAATTGAGTCTGGATTCTCTGTTGCATATTTTGAAATAGCCAATTCAATCTTTGCAATCAATTCTTTTGAAAATTCCTCTATCCCGATTGTCCATGTCCTGATCCTTATACCATGCGTCCGCTCAGTGTTAGCTAAGAATTCATTTTCAGTTAGCTGATGCACTAAGGTCGTTTTACCTACTTCACCGTTACCAAACAAGATTACTTTCCCAATCATATTGATAACGCCTCCTTGTTTGCGCGCCTCATACCAATCTATAACCCGCCGACTATCTCGTTTAATAATTTCCAAAGGAGGGGCGGTCATAGAGTTGGTTGCCAGTTGGGTTAACAATAAGCTATCATCAATGGCTGTTTTATTTTTCTGAAAGATTGCCTCATTATCAACCCGCGCTTGGAAACGCTCTCTCCTAATGCTTTCACAAATCAGTTGGATTTGATTAATATGATCACGAAAAGAAGCTTTAAAATAGTATCCGGCCAAATTATTGGCCGCTTGTTGATAGTTTATCTCGTGAGTCGTAAAATATTTCAAATATGTATTATAAGAAATACTGGTAATTTTGTTTTGGCCAATATACAAATAGGTCAGTTTTGGCAGTGTCGTAACAACTGCAATATCATGAATATTATTATTGGTAATATCGAGATATTCTAAGTCTTTCAAATTTTCCAGGCCAGTCAAGTCCGTAATAGTATTATCACTGACGTCCAGGTAGTTTAAGTGCTTTAGATTAGCTAACGAGCTCAGATCGATTATGTGATTGTTGCATAATGAAAGATGAACTAGGTTGGTCAATGTCCCAATTATTTTTAAAGACCCTATGCCCCATTGTTTAAAAGTTCCGCCATTACATATCAGCGTGGAAAGTTTACTTAGTTTTATTATTGGCGTAAAATCTGCATTAAAAAACCTATTGTCCTCATGGGCATTTATACTTCGAACTACCCGTTTTTTTCTGTAATCATACCATTCATTGCTCAAAACCAACGTCTCCAGTTGAATGCATTTTGTTAATTCTACACTGACAAGGCTTCCAATCAGAAAATCAGCATCGGTTAATTCACATTTCCCAAGGTCTAAATAGACATCCTTGTTTTCCAAGCACTTCTGAATAATCGTAAGGGCATATATGCTCATTTGAAATGGTAATATCCGTCAAATATTCTTATTATCAACAATTATATAAAAAATCCTAATTATTTTATATTGATAGAGTTACACTTTATTGGAATACACGAATCTTCCCATTTTCAACGCTTAGGCACCAAAAGCGCAAGGCGGATGAAATGTCAAGGCCGAAGCACCGCTAAAAAACAAATTAAAATGCTTCGCTTGTATAGCCTTTACATTTCATCCGCCGGTCGGTAACTTTGCCGGACGCGGTGAAATGGGATTATAATTTTGAGTGAGGAGAAAGGCAGGTGTGTTATGAGGAACGAATTTCACTCCTGCCAGCGGCAGCGAGGCTGACGGCGCAATGAAACCCGGCGCGATAGCGCGAGGTGTAATGCAGCCGCCTGCCGTAGCTACATGGTTCCAACGGGTGTACGTGTCGTTTTGCTTTTCAGCAGCAAGGTCGGACGATTTAAATCAACCGCCCGACATGCTGCTTTTGGGTTCTTAGCTGTACCATCTTTACGGTCAATAGTTTTCAGAGGAAAGGCGAACGAATGCCCGCCTGCCAATACTGCTGAGGCTGTCAACACTTAATATCTTGTATATATTGCTTGTAAATTCTTTTTGCGACCGTATTAAATTTTGTTACCTGCCTTGATAGTATTCTCACTGAATCTCCGTCAGGATCAAATGAACTGTTATATCTTGACTGTGAATAGGCATTTTGTAGCAATTGATATAGTTGCGCCCCCTCTGTGGTATTGAGTTCAAAGACCTCTTTTAATTCATCGGTAAACAATAAGCTTAGCCTTAACAACCTTGATAAGTTATGCATTTGTACCCGGTAGCCTATAACCGCTTGTATAATAGCTTTTAAAACGCTTTCAACGGATTGGTGCAAAAGAAATGCTGCAAGCCTGAAATTGTTATCTGCCCTGTATAATTCTGCACCTCTTAAAAATTCGCTGCCTTGTTTACCCCATCGTTCCCAATTGAACTTTGCCCTTTCCAACAATATCTCCTTAGTTATTTCCTGGTGAGGGGGTAATATTAATTCAGGCGACTGAAATAAAACAAATCCCTTTTCCATAACAGTTGACCAAAAGCGCCTACCGATATTTAAGGCTTCTTTTGCGCTGTTTGCCTTATGAACTATGGCATGTACATTGGCAAGGTATTGGCAATTGTCTTCTATCTTGTTACTGATTTCATGCTCCGGTGTTTTTTCACCATCGCTTATCAGGATAAGCAGGTAAAATGTAAACGGCTTGGCATGAGTTCCTAAATGAATAATCATTTGAACCTGCGGGCAACGTTTTACAATCAGATTTTTAATTTCTTCCAGTGCCAACTTTTCGGCTGCCGATGGTTCGGGGTTTATGGTTCTTAGCGCAATTGGTTCGATGGATGTTTCGGTTAAGCTATTTTCAAGCTTGCTCCGCTTTAGTTGTGGACGACCACCCTCTCGCTGGCAGATTAGCCATGCTGCCGAATAGAGTTTAATTAAGTTTTCATAAACGGTAATAACCTCACCTGCATATAAAGCCTCTACATCCGCATTATTGTAAAGTGCTATGTGTGACCACTCATGAAGCTGATCCCTATATTCCTGCGGCTTAATTTTCTTAAAGACTTTCTTAATTGCTTTATAGGGTTCAAGCTGTTCTTTCAAGGAAAGGTTTTTAGGGTAGTATTCCCATTGTTCCTTTTCTTCTTCCAATTGCTCCTCCGTAAGCTGTTTCCGCTGGTAAGAGAAGTTTTTGTAATTGACTAAAAGCAGGTACATAGCTTCCAAAATCCTCAAGTTGAGGTCATAAATAAAAAGCAGAGTGCCAGGGCCATGACGTTTTTCATCGTAATGCTCGTCGTTAACTACATAATAACGCCATTCCTTTAATCGCTTGCCGTGGCCTTTTACTGAATCAGCACTAAAAAAATCAACTACTACAGACATTGGATTTTCAACTTCGAAATGGCGAAGTGTCTTAGGGTAATGTTCCCAGGGCGCATAAGTTCCGTTGTACATGATACTATTTTTATACCGGCCTCCATTAACCAGCAAAAACAAAAGAATAGCGAAACTTAACCGTACCGAACCATAAGCGATTGTACTTTACAATAAAGGCGTTGTTTTGTACATTTACATTTTAACAATACATTTGACTTATGGCAGAACCAACCTTACATATCGGCAGAAAAATCAGTAAAATCCGTGAATTAAAAGGTATGAAGCAGGAAACTCTTGCGCATGAATTAGGTATTAGCCAACAAGCTGTTTCTAAAATCGAGCAAAGTGCAGATGTTGATGGCGAAGCTTTAGAAAAAATTGCGAAAATTTTGGGGTTGTCTTCTGAAGCCATTAAGGCATTTACAGAGGAAGCAGTCTTCAATATTATTTCAAATACTTTTCATAATACCAGCAGCGATAATTCAACCTTAATTGCCAGTTCGTTAAACTATCAGCCAACGTTTAATACCGTTGAAAAAATAGTTGAATTATACGAAAGGTTGTTGTTGGCTGAAAAAGAAAAGAACGAGTTGCTAAAAGGCAAATAATAAGAAGTGGTCAAAAAATATTAAATTGCCGACATCTGAAAGGACAAATTCTTTTGTCCAATTGTGATAAGGTTTAGGTTAAAGTCCCCAAACAGCGATTGTAAGGGGACTTTGTTTTTATAAAACCTTTTCAGAAACCAATTGAATTAGATTATCAATATCGAATGGTTTAGGCAAGTACGCATCGGCACCGTGGTCAATTGCAAGTTGCTCAATATCGTTACTGGCAGAGTAAAGAATTATCGGGATGTGCTTTATACGCTCGTCGCTCTTTATATCCGAGCATAATTCAGTTCCCAACCCAAATGAGAGTAGAAAATCGAGGATAATAAGTTCTGGGTTAATTGCCGCAATCTCATTAAGCGAGATAGAGCGATTCACTTTTATGACAGCGTAACCATTTTCGCGAAGTATTAACTCCATTATGTCTAAGGTGTCTGCGTCGTCTTCAACAATGAGCGTTTTTTTCATGACTTAACATTCGTAATTCAAATTTAATTTTTAATTAAAAAAATGTCAATAGTTTTCTTAATTAAATGGCTCTTTTAGAGCATAATGCTGATTTACAAAAGAGATATATAACCGTCAGATTATTTATTTTCGGTTTTCAAATAAGCAGTATCCATCGCTGCTAAGGTTCTCTTTTTCGCAATCTGCTTTAGATAAATCCACGCCCGTTGATAATGAGCCGATTGCTCATTTTGCATATGCTGGCCGTAAGCATCAATTGCTTTACCGCCTAAAGAATATAAGTAGGTTATAACGACCAAGCATATACCCCAGGGAATAAGCCTGCCAAATACGATTTTATAGTACTGCCCCTGGTTGGTTTCAGGAAATAATAATATCCGTATTTGTTTAGTGATGGATGTTGGCACCTTGCTCAATTTTTCATAGATCTGTTTAAGCAAGGTCAATTCGTCATTCTGTTTGATGTTCTGCTTGATTTCCCTTACTTCAGTAAGTATAGTATTTATCGCAATTGAATAGTCAGGGACTGGATTATCGGTAATTTTTGTTACCTGCTTTTCCATCTCTGTATTCTTTTTTACGAGGCTATCAACAATCTCGTCGTTGCTATCCATTCTTTGGTTTAGTTCATCTATTTCTTTCATCTTGATATTCCTCTGCTTTGTTGTTGTTCATTTTTCTTTCTACGCTTTCTTTCCGGGCTATCATCATCGTCGGCTATATTGCCAAGTAAGTCACCAAATAAATCTGCTCCTGCTGATAGCGATTGCCTCAAATAATGGGTTTCCGGCTCCGGCTTTAAATAAGTTGTTTTTTCGGTCTTGTCCTGGCTTTCTCTTTTCTGCTTCGCGTTTTCCATTGCTTCCCTTAACTGATCTGCCAAACTCTTTTCCGGTTTAAACTGCTGCTGCTCTATGGCCTGGTTAAGCTTTGCATAACTTAAACTGCGGTCAATCTCTGATCCTTTAAATTTGTATTCGCCTTTACTGAAACTGATGCCCTGTACTTCCGTAGTGCCGCTTTTGAATTTCAAATGGGTAACAATACCCTGCTTGGCCAATACTTGATTTAGGTCATTGATGTTTTTTACTTTTTTGCTGGCCGCCTTGATGGCATCGAATAATTCATATTTGATTTTGTCCTCGCCTTTTAGCTGTTGGCGGTTAACACGCTCTTTACCCGGTGACAGGTAAAGACCATGTTTTAAGGTCAATTCTTTTGCTACCTGTACATTCCGCTGCTTTTGAAAGTTATCGGATATGGTTTTACCATTATTACTTACCCGGTTGTAAACGATATGGATATGCGGATGATCTTTATCCCGGTGCTTTACGATTAAGTACTGCGTGTCCTGTATCTTCATTTTTTTCAGATACTCTTTCGCCAACATCACCATTACCCCATCGTTCAACTTAGCGGCATCGTTTACGCTCCAGCTTAAAGCAATATGACCGACTGCTTTTCCTAAATTGGGATTGTATTTTCGTTGCAGGTTAAAATCATTGATAGTCTGATTAACCTGCTGCATTCTTACGCCTGCGGCATCCAATACGACCGCATCATGTTTTTGCACCACATACCGAATACATCCGCCAAAGCTTCTACCTGTTATCACTTTCCCTATCATTGTTATTGAGACGTTTTAAAGTAATATCTATCTCGTTCAAAATTTTACTGCAATCCCTCGCTACAGTTAATAGTCCAAGTTGATGCGCAAGCTTTGTTAATTGATTTAAGTTATTGGCAAGCTCGGCGAGCATCCAAAGGATGCGCCGCTCATCGTCTGTTAATCGAGGAACCACCTTAGCGCTTTTGGCTGCTGCCCTTATCCAACTACTTGACCGCATGCCTGCGGTCTTGGCTTTACTATCGATATAAAAGCGTTCGGTCGCTGTCATCCTGATGCGAATTATCAACTCACGTTTAACCCTTTTCTTCGGTGCTCCACCTTTGTTTTTGGGCTGGGTTACCGGTTGTTTGTTAGTTGTCTTTACTGTTGCTTCCATCGGTTAACTCTTTACTCTTTTTTCCATTTTTCCCTTTTGCAACCATCGGGCGCAAAAGGCAAGTTTGCCCGGTGCCGTAGGCATCCGGGATGTTTTTGTGGCAACAAAAACACAAACTTGCTCCTTACAAGCGAATAAAAAACCGCTATCCCGCAAGCGGGAATAGTCGGTATATCTGCATAACTCAAACTGCATTAAAAGCCGTTGGCTTTTAAGCCATCCGGCCAATAAATCAAGCTGCCATTTGCAGGGTGAAAAGATGGCTGATAACGGATGTAACCATACTCGTCTAATTCCCTGATGCACTTGTGATAAGTCGCAATTGAAGCGATCTTTGAAAATGCCATTACCGTTTTTCGAGTGACGGAAAAAGGGCTAACAAAGCCGTCTCGCTGCCAAAAAATAAATAAAGACGTGAACAAGCTTACATGGGTTGCAAGTACCCGCTCGTCCGTTCCCATGCGTTTAATAATGTCGCTGTAACCATTTAATTCTTTTGAGATAATCATTGTCCGTTCCCCTCTAATACCTTATTGATGTCCTCTAACTTGTAATACATGATGCTTCCCATTTTGGTAAAGCGTAACGTCCCGTTGATGCGCAGGTTCTGTAAGGTGCCTGGTGATATATTCAGCATCTTTCTTACCTCACTGCTTTTCAGCCATTTCTTAGGCTGGCTCTGTCCCGGCTGTACAATCTGTTTGATCTCTTTTAATAAATCTTCCAACCGCCTCAAATCCTCTTTGGTGACCAATTCCACATTCATCTGTAATCCTCCTTTTAATCTTTAATAGTTTGTTGCATGGCATTGAGTACCTCACTTTTTTTGAAGTACACCCGTTTATGCAGGCGCAAATAGGGTAAGCCTTTTTTCATCCAATCGGTAAGTGTTACCAGTGACACGCCGAGTTCGGCGGCAAGCTCCTGCTTGGATAGAAGTTTTTCTGAATCCTGCGGCTGGCTGCCGCCTGTTTTAAAGTGGTCTTGTAGTTCTGCCCTTACTGCCTCGCGTATGCATTGGCTTAGGGCATTTGTGCTGAATATTTCCATAGTCTTTGATTTTGGTTCAAAGGAATAGGGAAAATGTGCTTTTTCGTTACCACGCAGATTCGCGTGGTTAAATTGGAGTGGTTTGAGTTAAGTTGAAATACCGCTCAATTAACTCATTATCAATAAAATGATAGATGATATCATACGGAGGGGCAAAGCAAGAAAACGAGTTACATCAGCTTCGCTTTTTCGCTTCAACTATTTGAAAAAGCTGTGATTTAGCGGGAACGGCTGCGGATCTCCCGCTGGGTTCATCGGGGTTGCCGGGGAAATATCGCCGTATGGTTTCAAACTTAATTTCCTTATTGCCATGTCTGAAATTTTTACAGATCATCTTTGTCCAGACGGTTTGGGTTTGTGAAAATACAAGTTCCTTACCATTCAATTCTAAGCCCTGCATCTTCTTTGCGAGGTCAACAACGGTCAAAAGATAGCCCTCCTGGATATTAATAAAGTCTTCGGTTTCTAATTTCCTCGCGGCTTTAAGTTCTTCTTTTAGTTCGGCATTTTGTTCTTTCAGGCTCCTGATTTCGCCCTCTTTATCTGCAATTATTTCGTCTTTGGTTCGGCCTGTATTCCATTGATCAATGGTTTTAAGGTAGGCTAAGAAACTTTTTAAATGCTGCTTATTTCTGAACTCCATTGCGTGCCTGGAAGTGTAACGGTTTTTTACTTTCAGTTCCGCAGTGGCATCGTCAATTATTTCCCATATGTGTGTGAAAAATTCTTTTTCTTCGGCATCCGGATAAAGCTTTAGAAAATAATCGAGATGATATTGATAAAAAGCGGGAAACTCGGCTTCCTGCTTATCATATAACCTATACAAAAAATGATTGTCTTCGTTATCTTTTGGCCAAAACAAGGGGCGGCCTATATCATTTGTGTCTTTGGAAAAATCTGTCCAGTGGCGATGTTTGAAATATTTTGCTCTCATAGTTGCGCTGCTTTGTACTATTAACAATTAGCCACCCGATATTGTTATTTTCATTGACTGATACCCAAGTAGTCTTTTAAATCAACCCATCCAGTGTGCTTATATTCTTTCTCTGGCACACTTGGAATAAATTTTGGACGTTGACCACTGGCTAACCATGTAGCATATTCTTGCCTGTTTTTTAAATGTAGTTTCCTCATGAATGTCCGCGCCTTAACAAAAGGTAGAAAGTCAAACCCGAGCCAATCATGCCAATCAACCCATCCACTCTTTAAATAGGTTACCTGCGGATTAGAAGGAATAAATGACGGGCGCTTTCCTTCCCGCTTCCATTCTGTCCATTCAGTTTGCCTTTCAAACCTTAAACGGTGAACATATAGTTTCGCTTGTTCAAATGGGAGAAAGCTCGGTAATACTTCCGGCGGTACGTTTTCCCAAATCCCTTTCTTTTTTTGTAAAAAGCTAAGAAATGAGATATTACGATAACGACAAGTCTGCGCAACCGTCAGCATTTCTAAATATTCGGTAATACCTTTAACATGCATTTGCCCTTTTACCCCACGCCGATGCTGGGCGAACGCTTTAACCGCTGCTTCAGCATTATTATTATTCCAGGGAACATTATCATTGTGCAAGAAAGTCCATAGCTGTTGCCAATGCTTTTTAAACCGTTTAGCATATTTGCTTGCAATTTCGCTTTTATGATTTCTTTCGACAAACCCTTTATAAAAACTATCTGTGTCTTTAACATGCTTATTCAACTGGCTTTGCCTTAGACCATATTTGTCAATAGTTTCAACAATTTTTCGCATCAGTTGATTAAAGGCGGGAACCATCGCGTTATACTCCTGGTCAAACTGATTTTTAAACAGGTCATCGTTCAAATCCCTGATTAGGTGGATGAGGCATTTTTGACTTTTAACATTTAATGTTTCATAACCGGGATAAAAATCAGAAACAATAATACCACGATAATCTTTCAATAATTGTTGTAAAAACCCAACTTCTCTCGTAGATGCATAATGATAAAATACGGTATGTGTCGTCGCAAATACCCATACATATCCCGATTCTCTTGAAAGTTTAATGGTGGTTTCATCTATGTGAATGACCGGGCTATTCAATACAATAGTTTTGATATACACCGCAGTTGATGTCCATGTTTTATTCCACCACCTGTTTTTATACATGACCAAATACATCGGGCTGACCCATATATGATAGTGTTCCTGTATCAGTTTACTGATCATCTCATTACTGATATGAAAATTGACATAATAATCCAGTACAAGTGCAAATAGATTGTCCCCATAGTGCATAATGCGCAGCGTTTTGTTCATGGTTTTCTTGCCGCATTTAGCGCACTTAGCCGTACCAGAGCGATATTCTGTTACGTGAGTTCTTATACCTGTAGCCGTAAATTTAAGATCGGTTTGCACGACTGCTGATTTGGTATCATGGCTTTGATATAGTTTGTTATGGCCACATCCGGGACATGATTTAAGAGGCGGCATAATAACTATTTCGTTGATCTTTTTTGGTCGCCATGCCATGTGTCCCTGACCCAATTGTTCAGGTCTTTCCCTTGGTGAGCTGCCGGACGGGGCTTGTCTTTTCAATTCATTGCGCCAATAGATTTTGTTGCGTTGGTAATCAAAATAGGCCGCTTTAGTAATCAATTGAAAATCTTCGCCAAATTCACGGTTATGTTGCAAATGGTAAGGAGTGTGCTTTTTCATTTCTGCAACCTGCTGAACATTTTCGTGTTTACCGTCTGAAGCCAGTCTAAGGAACCATTGATGAATTACGTGTAATGCCCTGCAATCATCCAGGTTATATTCGAGCAATTTTTCTTTCCAGTTATTTCCACCTGTTTCCTCCCATTGCTTTCGCCAATGCATACTTAAAACCCCATCAGCTTCAGGGACGCTCCATTTAAAATTGAGATAGTATGCTAACTCTTTCAGGCTATTACTGTAGGTTGGCGGGTAAACATGAGTGCGCAGATAACCTAACAGGTTAACCATTCTCTTCTCGATAAGTGGCCAATATTTTGATAGTGGTGATTTTTTCGCAGCAAGTTTTAAAGCTTTGGTTTCATAGCTTCCGTAATGATAGATTTCCGCATCGGGGTATTGAATAAGTAGTTTAAAAAGATAATTAAAATTGACTTGTTCATTCTCCTTGTTATCTGACCATAAAGAAAAAGTCTCCGCTGGTTTATCGTGCCTTATGATTACTCCGCCTAACAGGTAAATATGCTCCTCGTTTTCTGTACCCTCAAAATCTAAGTAAATTGAAACAGCCTTGACATTCAAAGCAGGCGGTTGAATTACAAAGGTTTTTTGTTCACGGATAGCTAAAGCTTTTAATTCCCATAAATAACTACTTTGTGGGTTTGGCGCGCGTCTTCGCCTCGGTTTGAACAGGTAAGACAGTTGCGTTATTGTGGTAATACCTTTATTGTGATATTTCAGCATTGATTTTGTGGTTATGCTGGGTAATAGGCTAATACAATCCCGTTCCTTTAATTTACTATGGCACTTATTTTTAAACTGGCAAGCCGGACAATGAAGGTTCTTGTAAAAAGTCGGCGGAGCGTCTTTATTTAGTAGTTTGTCGGTATCAGCTAATAGTTGGATCGCCTGCTTATGGTTTTTAGTTACTTTAACGATTTGATCTTGAGTTATAGCATTTGTTGGTTGGCTAATTTGCAAGGCTAAAACCGTGATTGGATTTAGGTCGGTGCGTGAAGGTCTGGCCGGTGCCGAAATTTCCTGTTTTGATAGAAGCCATGCTTTATAGGAGCAATGAAGCATAGCCTCTAAGATGTTGGGTTGAGGATGCATGTGATTCGTTTTGATTTAAACGATCACATGCATTTAATTTATATGGGTTAAAGTGGCTGAATTTTATAATAACAGGTCAATAGCCAGGTATTATTCGTTATCATAAGTTTTATAACCGATTCTTTTACGTTCCTGGGGTTCTTGCTTTTTATCAATTAATTCATCAAGGTATCTAAACACTATTTCCATATTCTTGTCCTGATTATCAAGCTTAGATTTTATCTTTTCAATGGCTAACCAAACTTCAGTTTGCTCGGCATAGACCTCCCTTAGTCTAACAAAAACGTCTATAATCCGAATGCTTACCTGTACAGCGCTTTCACTTTTGAGCACATTAGACAACATTAAGATGCCATGTTCGGTAAAAACAAAAGGCAGATATTTGGAGTGTTCGCCTTTCTTTAAGGTCGCATTTTGCGACCTTAGAAGTTCATTTTCTTCTTTTGTGAGTTCAAACATATAGTGGTTTGGGAATCTATTAAGATTTCTATTAACCTGTTGCTTAAGCTTTTTGGTTTCTGTACCATACAATTCCGCCAAATCTTTATCAAGCATTACTTTTTGTCCTCTGATGTAAAATATCTTAGTCATGATGACTTCATCAGGTATAATTTGATTTTCCATTTTAAATTTATTGAATGATTAATGAAATTCTCTAAGGTCACAATTTGTGACCTTAGAGATAATAAAATTAAATTGCAGCGTATTTCTGTCTAATGGCGGCCATGTCCTGGCTAACTTTTAAATCCAATATTTTAGCGTAGTGCTGCGTAGTTTTAATATTGGTATGACCTAACATCTTGCTTACACTCTCTATAGGCACACCGTTGGATAGTGTAACGGTGGTGGCAAAAGTATGTCGGGCAATGTGAAAAGTCAATGGTTTATCTATGCCGCAGATACCAGCAATTTCCTTTAAATAGGCATTCATTTTTTGATTGGTACTTACCGGAAGTGCTTTACCTAAATTACTGCAAACTGGATTATCTGTATATTTATCAAGTAGGGCTAAGGCTGATGGTAATAATGGAATACGGCTTGGGGTGTCTGTTTTTTTGCGTTTTGTGAATATCCACATTTCTCCATCCAGACCTTTGACAATTTCGTTGCGTTTGAGCTTGTTTACATCAGCATAAGCTAAACCCGTAAAACAGCAAAATAAAAAAATGTCTCTTACCTGGTTTAAGCGCTCTGTTGAAAATACTTTGTCAGCCATAGCTCGCAAATCATCTCCATTTAGGAAAATCCTGTCAACCTGCTTAATCCTTATTTTGTAATTGATAAATGGGTCTTTATCTAACCATCCGCTTGATAAGCAAATACCAACGATTTTTTTGAAATTCTTTATGTATTTAAAAGCAGAGTTATTAGCGCAATTGCGTTCTGAACGGAGGTAAAACTCGTAATTGGCAATAAAATCGTGGTCGATTTTTTTAATATCTATATCCGACACTTTGTATTGCCACTGCAAATATTCTTGTGTATGTTTCAGTGAGGTTTGATAACGAATCGATGTACCTGCGGCATATTCTTTACCAACTAATGTGGCAATTTTCTTGTTATGGTCTTTAAATATGTCCATAAGCATTCTTGTTTTTTCGCCTTTACCTAATAATTTATCCCTAAGAATTTCAGCGGTAATACTGCTTTTTACTTCGGTCAATTGACTGTGCGCTTCATACACTTGTTTTTGCAAAGTGTCTAAATAGGCGTTAAAGGATTTAGTGTCTTCTTTAGTTCCTTTTAATCTGCCAGCAATGCTGTTCCATAGGCTGGGATCACATTCGCGCCCGGTGGTAGTTTCCGAACGCTTACCGTTTACAGTAATACGCAGATAAATTGGCACGGTGCCACTTTGATAGTTCTTTGGCTTTTTTAAATAAAAAAGCAAGCTGAAATTAGTTTTCATAATGTTTTAACATTAAAAAGTGAAACAAAATTAAGCTTGCAATCACATCTGTACAAGATGTTCAAAATTTGAACAGCTTGATTATCAAAGCAATAAGTCGATTTGGTGAGTAAGGAATATCTAAAACTTACTCACCGAATTACGCTCCTTTTTATTGCGAAATGGTGAATAATATAGTCATTTGACTAAAAAACAAAAGCCTGCAATCATTTGATTTGCAGGCTTTTAGTTTGTTTTAACATTGAACTTAGTGGAGCCGGAGGGATTCGAACCCTCGTCCAAACATGGTATAAGGTAAGCTTTCTACATGCTTAGCTTCTGTTTAATTGTCGGGAACGGGAAGGTCAGTCGCTTACCTGTACCGTGTTCCGTAGATGCTTTATCTCGCCCGCTTATCACACCCTAAGCAGGCCAGTTTCATTTTTCGATGCCCCGATTGCCGATCCAATGAAACGCAAAACCGGCGGGACAAAAGCTATGCTAATTCTAAATTAGGCAGCTAAGGCGTAGTTATTTTCGCCATTTGTAAGTTTGAGCGTTCAGATTAAAGCGCTAATTCACCCAACGCGCTGCATGCTTACCTACTTATCTCCATCCTGTCAATTCCGGTCGACCCCATTTTAGTTTGCAGTTCCCGGTGGGCAGTTTGCAGTTAAGGGTACAAATGTAAATAAAAAGTTGGCAGTATTAAGTTTGCAGTTTGCAATATTTAATATTGTTGGTTTTTAATGAACGCTTTAATCCGCAACCTGCTAAATTTACCTCATGAAAATAGCTACCTATAACGTTAACGGTGTAAATGGCCGTTTGCCGGTTTTGTTGCGTTGGTTACAGGAAACCACGCCTGATGTGGTTTGCCTGCAGGAACTGAAAGCTCCACAGGAAAAATTTCCGGAACAGGCTATTCTTGATGCGGGCTACCACCCTATATGGCACGGACAAAAAAGCTGGAACGGGGTGGCTATCCTATCCCGCGATCCTGAAATTAAGGAATTGCACCGCGGTTTGCCCGGCGATCCTGATGACGAGCAAAGCCGCTATATTGAGGCTACTATAAAAGGTGTGGTGATTGGCTGTTTATACCTGCCTAACGGCAACCCCGCTCCCGGTCCTAAATTCGACTATAAATTGCAATGGTTTGAACGTTTGGCAATTCACGCCGCCTCGCTCCTGGAAACGGGTTTACCGGTAGTGTTAACCGGCGATTACAACGTAATGCCTACCGAAATTGACGTTTATAAACCAGAACGCTGGATTGATGACGCGCTTTTTCGCCCGGAAACACGCGCGGCTTTCAAAAAACTAATTGATCAGGGATGGACGGACGCCATCCGCAAGCTATACCCTACCGAAAAGATTTATACTTTTTACGATTACTTTAGGAATGCCTATGGTCGCGACGCGGGTTTGCGGATTGATCATTTTCTGCTTAGTCCGCAATTGCAAGGGAGGCTATTAAATGCCGCTGTCGACCGCAATGTGCGTGGCTGGGAAAAAACAAGCGATCATTGCCCGGTTTGGATAGAATTGGCCGACAAGTAAAAACCCGCCGGCCAATAATTATAGCTTATTTGTCATCATCATCCTTGCCGGCCAGCTTAGCCGGGTAGGCTTTATTGCCTTTGGCCGCAAACCAAAGTATCCGGTTCATCACATCATCATTGCCCCCATCTACGTGATCATACTCCGGGCGCGACGATAAGGTTGCATAATGTAACGCGGCTCCTTTGAGCTTTGATAATGGCGGACTCACATTATCTATAGGAACTTTATTTTTTACACTTTGATAAGTGTAAGCAGATGGCTTATCTGTAAAACACTCAAACATTGGCAAAGCCGTAGCATCAATAATATTCATTGGCGGCAAGCCCAGGATTTGCTCAATTGAACGCACCATACAGGTTTGGTTATAGTTTTTACTCACCTTTCCCTGCAACCTGCTATACGGACTAATAACATAACCGGTTGTTCGATAAGCTGAAACATGATCCCAGCCAGCCTGCGAATCATCTTCGGTAACAAATATTACGGTATTTTTCCAAAAGCGACTTTTTGATAGTGCTTCCACAATCCGGCCAAGTGCCAGGTCATTATCTGCCACCATCGATTCGGGCTTGGGGAAACCAGGGCGGATACCTACCGTATGATCTGCCGCCAGTGACATAATCATTAATTGCGGTAACTGATCCCCCGGCTGTTTCTCATAGTCGTTAAGTTCTTTTATAAATGCGGATGCACGTAGTTGCTCATTAATTTTATGCTCATCTGAGCCCGGGAAGTTTTGCGATAGCATTGGCCTGACACGCGATATGGTGCTGGTGTTTTTAAATTGAAAAGGTTTGCCGGCGTTGTAGTTACTGTAGATGTCGCTCCAGGTTAATTTATTATCAAAATGAACCGCGCAGGCCTCGCCATAAATCCGCACCGTTTTACCGTGATCGGCAGCGTTGTTCCATATAAAGCCATTACCATCATATACCAGGGCATCTTCCTGCACGTGCGGATAACTTCTGAACCACGAGCGAACACTTTTCTCCACGTAATCGGTAACCATAGCGGCATCGGTCCACTGGTGTCCTTCGGCCGAGCATTTACCCGAAGCATAATAATTATCGAGCAACAAAAAGTTACGGGCAATATTGTGCTGGTTAGGTGTAATACTATCACCGTAAATACATAACCGTTTTTCGCCGTTACCTTCGGGCATATCGCCTAAAACCTGGTCGTAAGTGCGGTTTTCTTTGATAACATATAAAACGTGCTGAAATACCGATGGTTCGCCAATGCGATCGGGCATTGGTTTAGCCGCTACGCCCTTGCGGGGCAATAACTGCGCAATTTGCTGCCTAAAACTTAGGTTAAGGCTTTGAACTTTTTGGGTGTAGGCTTTTAACTCTGTTGATCCGGGAATAGGGATTATGGACACCGTTGCCCGTTGATGATGCGAGTTGTAAGCGTTTACTTTTCCCTGTCCCGGTTCATCGTCACCGCCTTTCTCCCCCATTTCGTTACTGCCAATCCGCGATCCTTCTCCCTCTAAATTGGTTACATATAAGTTATTGCCATCTATTGCTAATCCACCGGGATAAGCCTCGGTAGGGATAAAACCCAATACCTGGCTATTATCTGTTCCGGTGGCAGCGTGTTTTGCACCAAGTTTTACTACAGCTACAGCGTTATCAAGTCCGTTTGCTACGTATAACGTATTTCCGTCGGCACTAAGTGCTAAAGCATTGGGCGTATCGCCTATATAACTCTTTTTACCGGGATTTAACTTTACATCAATGCTACCAATATTCTGAAGCCTTGTTGCCGATATCACAGAAACCATATCACTGTTGCCGTTTGCAACGTACACCAAATCTTCGCCTGCATTGGTAATGATGGCGTTGGGGTGCAAACCAACCGCTATATCCTTTATTAATTCGCCTTTATCCAGGCTCATCACGGTAACACTGCCCAAAGCTGTTGCTCCGGTTTTGGGGTCGATGTATGTTTTGCCATAAGGCACACCGGCAGTTTCTCTTGTTAAGGTATCTGTAGCTGTTGGCCCGGCCCAGTTAGTAATAAACGCTTTGCCTTTTGCTATAACAATACCATAAGGCGCAACTCCGGTGGGCTTAGTCCATTCGGTTTTATTGGTTGCCAGGTTAATTTTAACCAATTGGTTATTACCGTTTAAAACCACGTATAAATAGTTGACGCCATTTTCCTTATTAATGGCCAAATCATTAGGCAACGCCAGTGGCGACTCCCCTTCCGGCTTAAAATTAAACGTGTTTTTAATAGTTATTTTGGCACCGTCCCAAACCGCCTGAAAAACGTATGATTTTGAATCTTTGCCTTTGCCTGCCGCGGCGCTCCAGTAAATCTGCACCTGGTTATCGGCCTTAAGCACCTTTAAGCCCGAATAGGTGCTGGTTAAACCACGATACTTGGCATCCTGCTTGTAAGTCCAGCGGCTAAAAACACTTTTGGTTAGCGTATCAATTAATGTTAATCCATACCGGTCTTCAACCGCGATGAGCTTGGTTTCCGGTATCAGCTTTACATCCATGCTGTGATTTTCGTCACCAACATCGCCAAACGAGATCACTTTACCTGCCGGATCAATTACCCTGTTATAAGGCATTAAAACCGGGAGTATATTGTGGTTTAGTGTGCTATCGTCATAGGCGCTATGCATGTTGACCTGCTCATTTTCTGCTGATTTATTATTAGTAATTGCAGTATGACAAGCGGTAAGCAAAACATACAAAGCTACAAGCGGCAAATATTTTATTGACGTGTTTAATTTCATCCGATCAAATATAAGCCGCTAGAATAGTGCGATAACATCAATTTAAAGTTAATAAGCCCAAACTATCTAAATTATTACTCAATGCTTATTGCCTTTTCCGTCGGTAGTGTATGCGCCCAGGTCCTGGTTGTATTTGGTATTACCCGCGCCATACGCCGGTGATCCGTTCTGAAGTCTGAAATCATTTACATTGGGGAAACCATTTGGCGCGGCCACCGTGCCATCAAACTTCACAAATAAAGGATCAAAGTTTCCAATTTTGGTCGAGATCAGGTCTGTAGGGCGGGGACTTCCTGCCGCGCCGGCAGGGTAAAAATTATCTCTGATATTAATTTTGATGGTTGGGTCTACCAAATCGGTGTAAGTATCAACCGTGGCATAAAAAAGGTTGTTACCGTATGTAGTATGCGTAACATCACCATCATTAAATAGTTCAATGCCGTGGTAGCAGTTTACGTAGATATTATTAAAGATATGCCCAATGGCGTTTACACCTACCGAGGTGCCACGACCAGGTTCGGCTGATCCCCGCCTCCAGCCTATCGCTACAATGGTGTTATTATACACCTCTATTTCTGTTTGCGGAAAAGGCACTGAAGTACTGGTTTCTAATTTAACACCACTACCTGCCTGGCTAAAAATCACGTTATAGGCCACAACACCTGTAGCTCCCGATTTTAGATTGATCCCCTCCCCATCGGTACTGCCAGATGAACTGATGGTGTTTCTTAATATGGTTACTTTGGCTCCAAATAAGCCCATCAAATCGTCCTGCCCATTGGTAAACCACGAGTCTTCAATATCAACAGGGATGGCTCCTCTCACTACAATGGTTCTCCTGGCGCTGCCTCCCGCATCCGGACCACCGGTATTATCAATGTGCGCCCATTTAATATTGATGGCTTGTGCCGAATCGGCCTGGAAACCACCCCAGGTACCGGGTTTATTGGTGTCGGAGTTAAAAAATATAGGCTGATCCTGTGAACCCAATAAGTTTAAAACGCCCTGGATATTAAACTGCGCGTTATTTTTTACCACAACAATGGCACCTGGCTGGGCCGATAAGGTATCTCCTTTTTTTACTGTGATATCGCCGGTTACCGTGTAAGTTTGACCGGTTAACAGCGTGCCTTTAACAAAACCTGCAATATTACCCGGCTGAATTGGGCTTGAGGTTGGAATTTTAACTTTATTAAAGGTAGTTACTTCGGCCTTCTTACACGAGACCATACTTACAGTAACTAAAGCTATAGTCGATATGATATGATTATATTTTACTTTCATTTTGATATAATTAAGATTATAAAGAGTAGCGGAAACCAACGTTGAAGCTTACATTGTAAACATCCCTTGCCTGAACCAGGTTGTTGATTTTAACTGTTGTTGGTGTATTAAGCAGGTTGTTTACCTTGCCCGTTAAGGTAAAATGTTTGCTTACCTGTTTTTCTGCCGATAATGCCAGGAAGGATTGCGGCTGCTGATAGTAATCATATCCATAATTAGGGTAAACAAGGGATAATGTGCGGCTTGTGTAAGTGTAGGCCAGTTGTGCAAAAGCTTTGTGTTTATCATCTTTATATAACAGTGATAAGTTAGCCACATCGCCTGTTTGCCCTTGCAGCGGCCTGCTTTGGTTTTTAAGTACAGGCTTTCCATTCACGGTTCCGGCTTCGGGAACATCTTTTGCCGAGCTGATATTGGAGTAGGTATAAGTATAATTGCCAGAAAAACCTATGTTACCAAAATACCGGCTATACACAACTTCGGCACCAGCAACTTTAGCTGTTCCAAAGTTTTGAGGTGTGGTTTGCAGCTGCCCGCCCGATGTAGAAATTAAAGCAAACTCTATAGGATTCTTGATCTCCTTGTAAAAACCGCCTACAAAAAACTGCTCTTCATTTTTAGGATACAACTCATAGCGTAAATCGTAATTATCGGCCTCTGTATGTTGCAAATATGGATTTCCTGTTACGTCAGAACTTTGGCCAAACGTAGCCGTTGGCACAAGCTCATACAGCGCCGGCCGTGCAATCGACTTAAAATACGCGGCTCTTAGGTTTGAATTTTCCGTTAATTTGTATTTAAGCTGCAAACTTGGCAATACATCGGTGTACGTTTTTTTTGCACTGCTAAGTATATTAAGTACCACAGGGTGTGTATCATACTCCTGTTTAGTTCCCTCAACACGTACGCCACCAACTATATCAAGATTGTTTATATTCAGCTTAAATTCGCCATAGCCTGATGTAATATCTTCTGATGCTGTGTAATTGGCCGCATCGCTTGTTGATGAGCCTGTTACATTATACACAACCCATTGCGAGCTATAAATATCTGTAAATTGTGCTTTTACGCCGTTTGCTTCTGCCGCGGGGCGCAGCGTATATTCATTTTGTCTATTATATCGGGTGCTGTGCCTGTATAAACCGCCAGCCTTAATTTCAAGAGAACTCTTATCGCCCAATGCTGTCTTATAACCAAGATTGGCATATGCGCTTAGGTCTTTATTGCCGTTTTTTGACCAGATTCTTGATATCGCATCAAAATAATCAGGCGTGCTGGTAAAATCCGGGTTAATTAAATGATTTAGGGTTAAATCAGCTCTATCGGGCGCGTTAGCTGTAGCATTTGAATACAACCCCGCCCAATCAAACTGGAAATGGTTTGATAAGATGTGCTTACCATCCAGCTTTAAATTTTCTACATACTGGTTCTGAATGTTCGACCGGTTATCATTAAAAACCGTACCTGTACCCGGGCCTATACGGCCTCCATTACCTCCAATTATAGAAGTATCTATACTAAGACGAGTTTGAGCAATGTAGGTATACAGGAACACGTTACTTAAACCTATGGTATTTTTATCGTCAATTTTATAATCTAAATGAGTAGAAAGGCCATTATTAAGCTGTTGGGTTGAATAAGCACGATTAGCTACATCTGACAATACCGGCTTATAATTACCGCCTGCCTGTGTATTAGGAATAGCGGCATTAAACTGCGAATTGGTACCATAATATTGGTTTTGGTAACTATCGGCAATAATAAACCCAAGCTTGTTATGAAAAAACCTGCGGCCATAAGTAAAGCTCGCTAAAGCTGTAGGGGGCGCTGTTTTCTTAGTAAAATCAAGATTAGCTCTTGTGAAATAACCCGGCGGCGCTACATAAGCCGGACCAAATCTTTCTGAAGGGCTTTTACTTAAAACCGCGCTTTGATTAAAGTTATCATACTTCCTGTTAAAAAAGATGGCGCTGTAACCAAGGGATGCATTAGCCTTAAAATACTCGGCTTCTGGCGCATCTTTAAAAATTAAATTTACGGTACCTCCTATCGCGTCGCCTTCCATTTCGGGCGTAAGGGTTTTGCTAACTTCTATCCTGTCTAACAGATCAGACGGAACTACACTTAAGGAAATAAACCTGGAAACCGGATCTGGACTGGTTACTTTGGCGCCGTTAATAAGTGTATTATTATACCGGGGCTCCAAACCACGTATAATAGCATAAGCTTCGTCGGAACCGCTATTGCGCTGCAATGTTACTGCCGAAACCCTTGTGAGCGCCGTGGCCGCATTAATATCTGGCGAACGTTCCATTGCCCGTGCCGATAACACGTTGGTTATATTATTGGCATTTTTTTCTGATTTTCTCGACGATGATTCATTACTTTGGTTAAGCTTTGAATAAATATTTACTGTTTTTAATTGCTCATCGCTTTCTTTCATCGCTATATCGATAATCATTGTCTGATTATCTGATACTGTTGCTTCTTTTTCAAATTCGCTAAAGCCTACGTACTTCACTTTAACTTTGTATTCGCCGGCGGTAAGTTTATTTATTTCAAAATTGCCAAAGGCATCTGTAGTTGCGCCTTTATGCATCCCATCTAAATGGACATAAGCGCCAGGCAATGGCTCTTTACTTTTGCTATCGGTTACTTTCCCTTTTATTATCGCGGTTTGTGCCAAAGTAGTTGAGGCACAAAGGGTAAAAAGTAAAATCAAGTAGTATTTATTGATCATGCTGAGTTTTTTTTGCGACAAAGCACCAGGTCAATTTGGGAGGATTTCTGAATTAAAGCACAAAATCAAAACACTTAACTAATTGATAATGAAAATTTAACAAACGGCCATATTGAGTTAATATCTATTACATTACCACAACACAGAGTTAATTAAATCAAACAAAAATGTCTGTTTTAGCTGTCGGCTTTAATTTCAAAGCGCAAGCTGTTTGTTACGAGATGTATATATTAAGGAAGCTGTTATACTCAAAATTCAATTTGGAACAAATGCAAAGCGGCGGCTTTCGTCGGCACAATTAACCTGCTCGTCTATTCTATAATGTGTGTGGGTTAAATGCTTTTACTTTAGCAGGCATGTTTAACCGTATCAAACCGGCATTTATCATTGAAGTTTTTATTCACCTGCTGTTTTGGGCACTCATTATTTATACCCCTATAATCTCCCGGCCGGATATACGTGGCCTGTCGCAGCGTTTTTTCTCGCCAGAACGCATCATCACTTTTAACCTCATACTGGCGGCCGAATTTTATCTCAACGCCTTTTTACTGATTCCCAAAGTATTAAAAAAGCATATTGGTTTATATTTTTTAGCGCTGGCCGGTTCATTTGTGTTTTTCAATATTATACTTTGGTGTATGCACCGGCAATTTCCCTTACCCGAGTTAAAGGGGTTTAATGGGCAGACTTTACCGCAGGGACCACACATTACCCTGTTTCCGCTACTATCTATCACCGCCGGCAGCTTCGCGTACCATTACCTGGCCGACCAGTTTAAAGCCATGAATAAAAAGAAGGATATCACCAATGCCTCCCTCCTTTCTGAACTTGCTTTTTTACGGTCGCAAATTAGTCCACATTTTATTTTTAATGTGATAAACAGCGCGGTGGCCTTATCCCGTACCAATTCGGCAGCTGTCGAACCTACGCTTATTCAACTGTCCAAGCTATTGCGCTACATGCTTTATGTAACCGATGCCGAAATGGTGACGGTAGAAAAAAAAGAAGATTACCTGCGCAGCTACATACAATTACAGCAACTGCGTTTTGGCAACGAAGTAAAAATTTACTTTAAATCGGAAATTAAGGCTCCCGATAAAACTGTTGAGCCAATGCTACTTATCCCCTTTGTTGAAAATGCTTTTAAACATGGTACGGGTAATATTGCCTACCCGGATATTGCGGTAACTCTTTTTGCCGACGAGCAAAACCTTCGCTTTAGCGTACAAAACGTTTACAACCCAACCGGCGGCGAAAAAGATAATGACAGCGGCATCGGCTTAGCCAATGTAAAACGGCGGCTTGAACTGCTTTATCCCGGCAAACACAACTTATATATCAATAAAACCGAGCAAACCTATATAGTGATGCTGCAACTTGAACTGAAATGATGCGATGCCTGATTATTGATGACGAGCCACTGGCGCTTGATTTATTGGAAGATAACCTTAAACATGTACACAACATACAAGTAGCCGGGCGGTGCCGCAATGCCGGTGAGGCCATACTTGCCATGCAAAAAGAACCTATCGATCTTATTTTTTGCGACATATACATGCCTGGCATTAATGGTTTGCAGCTTGTTAAAAGCCTTACGCAGCGCCCCATGGTAATATTTGTTACCGCATATGAAAAATTTGCTATTGAGGGTTTTGAGCTTGATGTGATAGATTACCTGGTAAAACCTGTGCCTTTGGATCGTTTTTTAAAAGCCTGCCATAAGGCACTTGATCTGTTTGAGCTGCGCCGCAGTTACGTACCACAACCCGCGGTTAAAAACTACTTTTTTTTGCATGCCGACTATAACCTTATTAAAATAAGCTTCGACCAGGTAGAGTACATTGAAGGACTTAAAGATTATATCAAAATTCATTTTACCAATCTTCAAAAGCCAATTCTATCGCGCATTAGCTTAAAGGCGGTAGAGCTTCAGTTACCGTCCGATCAGTTTTTCAGGGTGCACAAATCTTTCCTGGTAAACCTGCAGCACGTATCGCAGCTGCGCCGGGCGCGTATTAAAATGATCAATACAGAAGTGCCGCTTAGCGACAGTTATCGCGATGTAATTAACCGAATGATAGGGAAGTTTTAAGTCGGAAAGATTTTTGGTGAGCCCACTATTTTTATATCCTAATTTCCCGGCTTTCTTCTTCCTGACTTTCGGACTTATCGGACTTTCTGACTTCTACCCCTACCGCACATTAAGGGCATTCATCGACACAACACTCGCGGCCGTCGATTTAATTTTATGGGAATAGGGATATGATGCAACTTCGGCAACAGATAACACGCCCCTGATGAAGAGACTTTTCCCATTAATTACGGTATTTTTTATTTTGTACCACCCCGGCGCTCAAGCGCAAAAAACCCAACAAAAGCTCAAAGACATTATTGTAAACCACTTTTTTTCGTGCACGCTTGATCAAATGCTTGATACCCTGGCAACAAACTACCAGGTACGCATAGTATTTGATAAAGAGCAATTGAGCAGCATGGATGTGGTTGAACATTTTTTTGAGGAACCACTTAAAGCCGTAATCGCGAAAACATGCAGCGATAACGATTTAAAGTACTGGATAGAATCTACCGGAACCATTTACATTCTTAAAAATCCAGATGATCTTGCCCGGCTGAAAAAACTTAACAGCCTGCGGCTCCAGGCATCAAACGCCAAAGTTAAGCGAAAGAAAACCGACGACGAAGTAGAGGAAACCAAACTTGTACCCAAACATTTTATGTTCAGCATTAACGGCCGGGTTATTGATCAACTAACAGGCGAATCGTTGCCCTCGGCTTCTGTAAGAATCCGAAACTCCGATCTATCCACCATCACCAATGCCGAAGGTTATTTTACCTTTTTAAGGGTACCGTCTGATACCTGTATCGTGGATGTATCTTATGCCGGCTATCAACAGGATTATTTCAGGCTCAGCCCCGATAAAATTAACACTCCACTTATTTGTGGCATGTACTCGTCATTGAATACGCTTAACGAAGTGAGCATCACCGGTAAAAAAAGTGGGGTGATGAACACCGATAGCAGGCAGGTAGGTGTGCTGCAACTTTCGCCGGCCAATTTAGATAAACTGCCAACCATGGGCGATAAGGATATCCTGCGGGCCTTTCAATTGATGCCTGGGGTAAGCGGCACCAATGAATCGTCCTCGGGCGCTTATGTACGTGGCGGCACACCAGATCAAAACCTGGTGGTGTTGGATGGCTTCACCATTTACCAGGTAGATCACCTTTATGGCTTCTTTAGTGCTTTTAACGCTAGCGCTATTAAAGATGTACAGATGTATAAAGGTGGCTTTACCTCAAAATATGGTGGTCGCCTATCAAGTGTGACCGAGATAAACGGTAAGGAAGGTAACAAAAACGAAACCAATGCAGGTATAGATTTAAGCTTACTAAGTGCCAGTGGTTATCTTGAAACACCACTATCTGATAAATCAACATTGCTATTGGCCATCAGACGATCATACCAGGGCCCCTTTTACAATAAAATATTCAACCAGTTTAACCAAACTACAACCAATCAAGGCGGAGGTTTTGGAGGCGGTGGTGGTGGCCGTGGTTTTGGCGGAGGCTTTGCCAACCAGGTAACGCCAAGCTCGTTTTTTTACGATGCCAATGCCAAATACACCTATAATATCAACCCCAATAATAAAGTTTCCATAAGCTATTACTCGGGTACCGATAAAACCGATAACAGCCGTGATTTGGGGTTACCGCCGGGCTTATCAGGCTCTGGAAGCAGTATCGGCATTACCGATTACACCAAATATGGTAATCTGGGCAGCAGTGTTAAATGGTTTAGGCAGTGGAGCAAAAAGTTGTACTCCAACAATTACATCACTTATTCATCCTACTTTAACGACCGCAACCGCGGCAGTTCGGGCGGATCATTGTTAGATAGCAATGGTATTGCACATACATTCTCCAATAACACTATCGAAACAAATAACTTAAAAGATGTTGGTTATAAATCTGAATGGGAATGGTCGGCAACGGATAAGTACAAATTGCTTTTCGGCGGCTTTGTAAACTATAAAAAAATAGATTACGAGTATACTCAAAACGATACCGGTAAACTCATTAACCAACACAACAACGCCACATTAGAGGGTGTTTATGCCGAACTTTCCATAGATCCCAATAGTAATTTCCACATACAACCCGGTATAAGGGCTACTTATTACGGCCCAACAGGAAAACCATATTTTGAACCCAGGCTTTCGGCCAGTTATAACCTTACCGATAAGTTGTCGGTAAAGGGAGCAACCGGCCAGTTTTACCAGTTTGAAAACCAAGTGATCCGCGAGGATATATTGGCGGGCGACAGAAATTTCTGGGTATTATCAAACGGTAAAACCATCCCCGTTGGGCAGGCCAGGCATTATATAGGCGGCTTAAGTTATGAGAACGATTCATTTTTAGTGAGTGTGGAAGGGTATTATAAAACCCTAAGTGGCCTTACCCAATACACCGTTAGGCAAACCCAAACAGGTGGCGGCGGCTTTAGGGCTACGCCCAACCAGGAAATAACCGTAACCGAGGATTTTTATGAAGGCACTGGCAGGGATGCCGGGGTTGAATTATTAGTTCAGAAAAAATTAGGAAATTACACGGGCTGGGTAAGTTATACCTTTGCCAAAGCTCAGAATAAATTCAGTGTTTTTGGTGATAATTATTATGATGCCAACCAGGATGTAAGGCACGAGTTTAAATCCATCAACATGTACCATTACAATCGCTGGAATTTTGCAGCAACCTTCCTGTTCAGCACCGGCAGGCCATACACCGCTCCCTTATCAACCTACACCATTAAAACAGCAGATGGTAACAGCACCACTTACCTGAACATCAGCGATAAAAACGGCGAGCGTTTACCTGCTTACCATCGTTTGGATATGTCGGTGTCTTATGACCTGTTGAAGATTGATGGTCATAAAGTTGGCTCAATTGGTTTATCGTTCTTTAACGTGTATAACCATACCAATACCTGGTACCGCGAATACCAGATGCAAAATAACCAGGTGATAACCACCAACGTAAATTACCTGGGCTTCACTCCCAACCTAACTTTAAGTTTAAGATGGAAATAAAAACATATACCCAAAATATAGCACTGAGTTTAGTAGTCGCACTATTTGCACTCTCCTCATGCAAAAAGAATTCATCAGACACGCTGTTAACTAACAAACCTGTTGTAGAGGCTTACCTCATTCCCGGCAATAATTTATCTGTAAAGGTATATCAGCAAAAAGCGCTTGCCGATACAACTACTTACGGCGCGGCACTTACCGGCTTAAGTATCAGCGTTAGCGACGGCAGCAAATCCGTTAAACTTACCGAATCGGCAAGTGGCACTTATACCTATGTCGATGGCTCGTTTGTTAGCAGCGGTAAAACTTATACCATGCAATTCACCTATGCTGGTGTAAACGTAAGCGCGGCTACCATTATGCCGGGCAAACCACAAAACTTTAAATTATCTGATAGCGTATTTCACGTACTAAGCACAATCAATCCGCTTTATGCCGATGTTGTGAGAGGGACTATTACCTGGGATAACCCCGATTCGCTTTACCACCTGCTGGTATTTAAAAACCTGGATAATGATCCTTTTTATATTTCGTACATCCGCAGCAATAACAAACCAAGCTTCCAGATCAATACCGAACAGGCCGCTTATCATAACCTGGTACAATCCTCCTTTAATTATTACGGGCATTACCAGGTGATACTGATGCGTGTTAATAAAGAGTATATCAATATCCTTACCACCAACATTTCCAGAAACTCGCAGGCGCTGGTAAACGAACCAACAAACGTAACCAACGGCTTAGGGATTTTTACCGCCATGCAAACAGATACGTTGAGTTTGAGGGTGACAACTGAATAAGCGATTTCGAATCAAAACAAAAAAGGGTGGCTGCTTTTACGCAACCACCCTTTTTGTTAGTACCGTTTTATTACTTATCTCCCTGCAAAACCAAATCGTTAAGTTTTACGCCACGCTGCGTAACAGTTTCACTGGGTTTAACAACAGATAACTGGCTTTCAACCGGTTCATCAAGCCTTACTACCGGGCCGTCTGCCGCAAGCTCACTGCCTGTTACTTTTGATTTAAATATAGGCCACAGCAATTGGGCATACCATTGATCGCCTTCATAGTGTGATATACCGTATGTTTTTGGATATTGCCTTGAAATTAAGGCTGTTCCAAATATAATATCCCATAAAAAGAACATATTGCCAAAGTTACCTTTGTAATAGCCTACGCCATCGTCTGTTGTAGCAGCATGATGGGCGTGGTGGGTCGCCGGAGTCGAGATCAGGCGTTCCAATACCCAGGCCAAAGGATGTAATACTTTGTACTTGTACAATGGCGCATCCCACGGGATACTTGAATGAGCCAATGTGGTAATAGTTCCTTTAATGGCTTTTACTACTACCGCAGGGATGCCTAAGCCCATGTAAACCAAAGCTGTAGTCAAATACGTTTGCGAAAAGAAAAGTGTATAAATTGCATTTTGTCTGCTGGCCATAGCCATACCCATGTATGATGCCGAGTGGTGTGTACGGTGAAACCTCCACAACCACGGAATTTCATGGTGCAGGCGGTGATACCAGTATTGGGTCAAATCATCAGCTATAGCGATGATAATAAATCCCCAGAAAAACGGCACCCAGTTAAATACTTCTTTTAAGCCCGGTAATACCGACGGTAAAAACTTAAGCCCGAAATAAGCTACCGCCGGCCTGATGATCAATCTTGGCAAAATGAAGCAGGCAATATCAACCCATTTTTCATTTTTGGGCCATTTGTTTTTGTAAAGGCCGAATGAAAATTCAAATACTCCTATAAAGAACACCAAAAACGGAAAGCCATAGCTATCCAAATGGTCAATTATATTTTTGATAAAATTAATCGTTGCTTCCATTACCGTCTGCGTTTTTATTGTTTACTGATTTTGTTTGTTGTGTGGTATGATGCTGTTTTTTCTCCCATGGTCGCTGTCCGGTTATTACAAACGTTGCGAACATGAGTGCTATGGGCAGCACATAAATGAATAAGCTAAGAATCACATTGCGCGTGATCCGTTGCTTGGTGGCTAATTCCATTTTCATGATTTATTCTGTTTTAGTTGGTTTAATGTTTGTTTGTTGCTCAACAGGCTGTTTACTCAGCAAATGCTGCGTAAGGTATAAGCCGCCAAAAATGATGATGAATGGTACCAGCGTGACGATGATGCCAACCAGTATCTTTTTCCCTAAAATTGTTACATCTGATAGTGTCATACTTTTAACTTTAATTTATTCTTTGATTTAATAGCCTGGGTTTTGAGTTAACTGCGGGTTAGTCTGAATTTCGACCTGCGGAATTGGATACAAGTTATATTTTGCATTTACGCCGGTTTTGGCCGGAATTTTATGCAGCGCATCTACCAAAGCCGTTCCACCTTGCCTTACCAGGTCAAACCAGCGATGTCCCTCCTGTATCAATTCTTTGCGACGCTCTAAAAACAATGAATCCCTAAAGGCAGCCTGGCCTAAGCCCGCGGTAAGATTTGCTACGTTGGCACGGTTGCGTACTTTATTAATAGCAGCGTAAGCATCATTTGTAGGGCCGTTAATTTCATTTAAAACTTCGGCATACATCAACAACACATCAGCATAGCGCAAAACCGGGTAGTTTACCGCACTTTGATTTTGAATGGTTAAGGGCGATAAGCTATAGTCAACAAACTTGTTGAAATATGGCGTATAGGCATTTTTAAACACTACATATTTGCCTGTAGCGGCGTTATAAACCGAATCGTAAAATGTAACGGCCTTACGGGTATCTGTTTTAGCAAATAGTTTTGATACGCTGCTATCGGCAGGAATGTCAATAGGGAAAGTGCCTGTATTAAATGAGGTAAAGCTTTGGCTAAGGTTTTGCGCGCTATTAGCTTCGCCCAGGTTGGTTTCAAACTGCACCGAAAAAATGTGCTCCACACCATTTTTAGTTGCCTTTTGGAAAACATCCCTATAATTGGCAAACAAAGCATAGCCATAACCGCCATTAATAACGGTATTTAATTCGGTAAGGGATTTGGTATACTCCTTACGGGTTAAATAAACCTTGGCCAGTAAAGTATGCGCCGCTCCACCGGTTGCCCTACCTAAATCGGTACCGGCATAAGATTTTGGCAAATTGGTTGCATCCTGTAAATCACTGATGATTTGCGCGTAAACTGTCTCTGCCGCCGTGCGTTTCACAAATAACTGATTCAGATCAAGACTATTAGGATTATGCAGCACAAGCGGTACATCACCCCACAGGCGTACCAGGTCAAAATACAGCAATGCCCTTATAAATTTTGATTCGCGCACAAGTCTCGATCGTAAGGTAGTATCTATCTGTATAGTCGGAATATTATCAATAGCAATATTGGCGCGGTTAATACCGTAGTAAATTTGCTGCCAAACTTTTTGCACACGGCTGTTTGATGCAATGTAAGTGGCTGTACCTAAAGCGCGTACATCGGGATTGGTGTTGCTGGGGCTATATACCTGGTTATCACTTGCGTTTTCAACCAATAAGTTAAGCTGCCTGCCATACAATGGGAAATCGCCTGCAGGATCGCTGTTTAATGTGCCGTATATGGCGTTTACAGCCGATACCGCATCTGACGATGTTTTAAAGAATTGAGTAGCTACAATTACCGAGCTTGGGTTTTCATTCAATTTATTGCAGGCACCAAACAGAATACTGATTGCCGTTGCTGATAAAAGGAGTGTATATATTGATAGTTTTTTCATGATTTTATAATTAAAAAGTAACCGCTAAACCTGCCAGGAAGGTACGCACCGGCGGATAGGTGCCGTAATCAATACCTTGTTTGGTATTGTCATTATCGTAAAAACTTACTTCGGGATCTAAACCTTTGTATTTGGTAACGGTAAGCAGGTTTTGGCCTGATACATAAACCCTTAGGTTTTTAGCGTGTATTTTAGAAAGCAACGGACTTGAGAACGTGTATCCTAAAGACGCGTTCTTCAATTTAAGGAATGAGGCGTTTTCGATATACCTATCGGTAACTTGTGGCACCGGCGAGTTGGTAGCACGGGCAACGATTCCGGTTGTGTTATCAGGTGTCCATCGGTTAAGTAATTCGGCAGATGCGTTAAGCGATAATGTTGGTCGCTCTAAAGTTTGCTGCAACAGGTTAAATACCTTGGCCCCATATGATCCCTGGAAAAACACCGAAAGATCAAAATGCTTATAAGTAAAGGTGTTAGTGATACCGCCTGTAAACTTAGGTTGCGAGCTGCCTAAACTATGCTTATCGGCAGTAGTAATTACACCATCATGGTTAGTATCTACATATTTGGTATCCCCTACCTTTTGCGGCACACCGGCTAACAGCGGGGTACCATTTGCAATATCTGCAGCGGTTAACAACCCATTGGTGTTATATCCCCAAAAAGTTCCCACAGGTAAACCAACTTGTACAATAACCGGCGATAGCTGACCTGTTGCTGCTGTTGGATAAAAATAGTTTATCCCCTGGCCAAGGCTCAATACCTTGTTATGATTTAAGGCAAAAACAAGGTTTGTTTTCCAGGTAAAGCCATCACCTTTTATGTTATCGGTATTAATGGCAAGTTCAAGGCCTTTATTTTCTACACTGCCTACGTTTTCAAGCGCGCTGGCATAGCCGGTATATAATGGCAGTGGTACATATAACAACAGGTTAGTCGTTTTTTTATAATAAGCATCAAAAACAACGTTCACCCTATCATTAAATAATCCAAAATCAACACCACCATCGTATTGCGTGGTTGTTTCCCATTTTAAATTAGGGTTGGCCAATTGTACAGGTGATATACCCGTTACCAGTTTACTGCCAAAATAGTAGTTGGTTGGCGCAAGTGCGGCTAATGAGCTGTATGGCGGTACTTCTGAGTTACCGGTTTGGCCGGCACTTAGCCTAAGCTTTAAATTGGTTACGGTTTGGCTTAATGGTTTAAAGAAATCCTCGCGACCGACATTCCATGAGAAACCTGCCGATGGGAAGTACCCCCATTTATTATTCTTACCTAATTTTGATGAACCATCGGCCCTGCCAGATAAAGTTAAGTTGTATTTATGCAGATACGAGTAGTTGATTCGGGCCAGGTATGAATTTAGTGTTGAGTTATGGGCCGATGAAGTTGGTAAATTGGCTATGCCCGCGTATGATAAATTATTGAACGTGGTAAGATCATTCGGAAATTTTTGAGCCGATGCTATTGAAGCATCATCGCGGGTATATTGGGTTGTATAACCTGCCAACACCGTCAAGTAATGCGTGTTATTGAAAGCATGATCATAAGTAAGCGTGTTTTCATTTAACCAGCTTAATGAGTGGCCCGAACCTATAGAAGCATATCCGCTCGCAGCGTAGCCGGTTGAACCACCAGCCGGCGAACCGGTAAACGACGGCGCGTAGTATTGCACAGAGGTATTCAATATATCGGTACCGGCGGTTACTTTTAAAGTAAGATCGTCCAGTATTTTATATTCGCCGGCTATATTGCCTAAAATTCGGGTAAGCGTAGTGGTATTTGTAGTGGCGGTGATATCCTGTAAAGGGTTAGTGGCCGAGGCGTTATAGGGATTAGTAGTATTATAACTTCCATCAGCATTTTTTATGGGTGCCACCGGCGATGTGAGTATAAGACTGGCGTAGGCATTGCTAAAGTTTATGCTGTTGTATGAACTGCCGGCGAGTTTATTTTCGATAGATTGACTGCCGAAAATGTTGGTTGATATTTTAAACTTCTCCGATACATTTTTTTCATAGTTAACCCTTGCGGAGTACCTTTTAAACCCGGTATTTAAAATAGTACCTTTTTGATCAAAGTAATTGCCAGATACCAGGTACCTTGATTTTTCATCGCCACCAGATAATGATAGTTCTTCATTCAACACAGGCGCGCTGCGTAAGGCCGAACTTTGCCAGTCGGAACCATTGCCGAAAGCTGCGATTTGCGCATCGGTAAAGGTTTTGACAACGTTATCGCTTACGTTAATATCATTAACCAATGATGCCCATTGGCTGCCATTAAGCAAATCGAGTTTTTTTGCAACCCGTTGGGTACCGTAATACGAGCTTAAGCTCACGTTATTGGTGCCTTTTTTGCCGCGTTTTGTAGTTATAATAACCACGCCATTTGCACCATGTGAACCGTAAATAGCTGTAGCAGAAGCGTCTTTCAAAACTTCTATCGACTCAATATCATTTGGGTTGATGGTAGATAGCGCATTAACGCTTGTTCCCGATGAACCTATGTTGGCGTTATCATTATTGTTATAAACAATAAAGCCATCTATTACATATAACGGCGCGTTACCGAATGAAATAGAGTTACCGCCCCGCACCCTGATGGTAGCCGTACTACCCGGCTGACCAGAGTTTTGAGTTACCGCCACGCCCGACACAGCGCCTTGTAATAAATTATCAAAACCGGCAGCAGGCTGGCTCAATATATTTTTAGGTACCGATGCTATAGAGCCTGTGATATCGCTTTTCTTTTGCGTGCCATAACCAACTACAACTACATCATTTAATTGGTTAACACCGTCGGCGAGGGTCACGGTTATAGGGCTTCCGTTGGCTATTACTTCTTTTGTTTTGTAACCTATAAAACTTACCACAAGTGTGTAAGGGAATTTTTGGCCGGTTATGAAGGAAAAGCTTCCATCCTGGCCTGCAGCCACGGCGTGCGTTGTGCCTTTAATTTTAATAACCGCGCCGGCTACGGGCTGCTTGGTTACCGAATCGATAATTTTACCTACCAGGTGCGAGTTTATAGTTGCGGGCGGCTCTGTTTGTTGGGCAGATGCTATGCTCCCCGTGACCACGAAAGAAAGGACTAAAAAAAACTTAAAGTATATACTTTTTGCATGGGTATATATTTCCATATATTTAAAATGTTTTGTTGACGAGTAAATTTTGTTAGTAAAACGACGGGATGTGGATCAGTAGTGATTGGCGTTACGGCTGGTTCATCATCCAAACTACCGGCAAGGCTACCTTGCCGGTTTTGTTATTTATAGATCATAGTTTCATTTCAGGGGTATGGTATTTTAAAAATTTCTGATACATGCGCATACCTCAACCTTCGGGTTCCCGACCGGCACGTTATGGCATTGATCACTAAAAATCAGGAGAATATGGGTTGCCAGGTTAGCAACAACAGCAGGTGCAACACATTTGCATGGTTACCGGTAGTAATAAAGAATGAGCGTAAAAATTTGTCTTCATTTCAATTATTTGATAAGGCAAATATATAAACTTTTTTAAATTATCCATAAAATCTATAGTTTTAGTAGAATTTAATTGATATTAATCACTCTTTTTATTTGAAATCATCCACTTTAGCGCCAAATTGGGCATTGCCCTCCCCTTTCGTCGCCAATTTTGCGTAAATTAGCATCACAATAAAACAGAAAGATTGATATGAGTATGGATGAATATGTATCGTTTGAGCAAATTCCCTTTGGTTCGGATGATTTTGCTAACAACCCTGAATCGAGGTGTCCTTGTTTGTTATTGCTGGATACTTCGGGTTCTATGGGGGGCATGCCTATCCAACAATTAAATGAGGGAGTACTTACCCTCAAAAGCGAACTCATCAACGATCCGTTGGCTTCAAAACGGGTGGAGGTAGCTATGGTTACCTTTGGGCCGGTAAGCCTTAAACAGGATTTTACTACGGTAGATAATTTCTTCCCCCAGCCATTAAGTGCCGAGGGCGATACGCCGATAGGTGCCGCTATTACTACCGGCATTGATATGATTGCCAAACGCAAACAGGTGTATAAAGAGAACGGCGTTGGGTATTATAAACCATGGATAATTTTAATTACCGATGGTGCCCCTACAGATAGCTGGCACCACGCAGCCGACCTGGTACGCGAAGGCGAAGAAAAAAACTCTTTCGCGTTCTTCGCTATTGGCGTTGAAGGTGCAAGTATGGATACGCTTGCTAAATTATCAGTGCGCAGTCCTATCAAATTAAAAGGCTTAATGTTCCGCGAATTTTTCCTGTGGCTTTCATCATCAATGAAAATGGTATCGAGCAAAAACCCGGGCACACCAACAAAATTGCTACCGCCAACCGGCTGGGGAGAAGTATGATCTGGAAGGTTATTGCCCAAAGCGTTATTGGTTCATCACATGTAGCAGGCGGTAGAGGTTGTGAAGATGCTGTGCGCTATTGCCAGGTGCCATTACCCGATGGCGATGAGGCTTTAATAGGCTTTGTGAGCGACGGTGCGGGAAGCGCGGCACATGCCGCAGAAGCATCTACCCTGGCCGTAAACCAAAGTGTCCAAATTGTACATAATTGGATTATCGCCGGAAAAGAAATTGATGATATTGCCTTAATGGAGCTGGCAGAACAGGTATACGATAAACTTGATCAGGTAGCTCAGAAAAAAGAAGCAGCTTTAAATGAGTTTTCGTGTACGTTGCTGGGCTTTGTGCTGCTGCCGCAAAAAGCCTGTTTTATGCAAATTGGTGATGGTGCCATAGCCCGCAATGATGGTAGCGGTTACTTTACCCATTTATGGTGGCCTCACAATGGCGAATACCAAAACACCACCGCCTTTTTAATAGATGACCCAAGCTTAAAAAACCTAAAAACCAAGGTAATAGATGAAAGCATCGCCGAAGTTGCACTGTTTACAGATGGCCTTCAAATGCTTGCTTTGAATAACGAAACAGAAACAGTTCATCAACCTTTTTTGAATGATCTGTTCAAAGTTTTACGCATGACGGAAAATGCCGCACACATAGATATTTTAAACAACAGGTTAGCCGGCTATCTTGCCAGCGACACCATTAACAGCCGCACAGACGATGATAAAACCCTGTTGCTGGCCACAAGGCTAAAAAATGGCAAACAGGTGGTATAGCGGCTTAAAAGGCACCACGTACACCGTAGGCCGGCAAATTGGCGAAGGCGGTGAGGGTACTATCCATGAAGTGCAGGAGAATAGTACACTTGTACTAAAAGTGTACAAGGAAGCTGTTGACCGCGATAAAGCTGATAAATTGGTATACATGGCCTCGGTAACCGACCCGGAACTGGCCAAGTTTGCCGCGTGGCCTGTTGATGTTCTTAAAGACAACGCGGGCAGATTTGCCGGCTTTGTAATGCGCAAGCTTACCGGATTTGTGCCGTTGCACATGCTGTTTAGTCCGATGGATAGGAAGAAATTATTTCCCGACAAAGGCTATAACTTTTTGATCCATGTTGCGCGTAACCTGGCCACTGCTTTCCACAAGATTCATCAATTGGGTATAGTAGTTGGCGATATTAATGAAGCCAATATACTGGTAAACGGCACCGGCATGATTGCTTTGATAGACTGCGATTCTTTCCAGGTTAAAAACGGCAACCGCTATTATTTTTGCGAAGTGGGTATCCCCCGTTACACCCCACCAGAGCTGTTACAAATGGGTTCATTTGAAAAAGTGGTGCGCACCGTTAATACCGATAGCTTTTCGCTGGCTACACTCATTTTCCAGCTGCTTTTTATGGGCCGTGCTCCTTTCACGGGTGTTAACCGCAGCAAGGGTGATTTTGAAGAAGATGCAGCCATTAAAGAGCGTGAGTTTGCTTATTCGTTACGCAGGGTAAATAAAAAACTTACCCCCGCGCCCAACAGCTTAAATCTTAAAGATTTTACACCTGGACTTATCAACTCTTTCCATGCCGCATTTGAGGGAAATACCGTCCGGCCCGAGCCCAAGCAATGGGTTTTAGATCTGGACGAGTTTAACAAGGAGATTATCCGCTGCGGGCGCTCAGGTTTACATTTTTATCCCAAAACATTGCAGGATTGCCCCTGGTGCGCTTTCCGCGACAGGGCCGGAATTGTTTATTTTATGGAAGATGCTCATCTTAAAGGCATTCCCGAATTACAGGATATAGAACAGTTTGTAAACGGATTTAAGTTAGAAAATCTCGAAATTCGTAAACTAGCCGATACTTTCACCTCAGGATCAATAAAGGCCGCCCCTATTGATCCATATTACAAAAAACTATTTTATAATAACCGGGGTACACAAATTGCTGCCATAGTAATTACTTTACTTGTATGCCTTACTGTTAGCTGGTGGTTTATTTCTTTTGGACCTGTTTTTTTAGTGATCTATAATTATTTGGCGCCGTCATCTACCAAATTAAAAGCCGAGTTAAACAATAAAAAAACAGAATTTATAGGTCTGCAAGATAAATTTCAGGCATTAGTTAAAAAACACAACCAACCGCCCGAAATGAACAAGTACAATGCGTCGGCCAAAAAGCTAACAGATTTGATAACCACCTTTAGATCACTGCCTGTTGAGTTTCAAAATAAAAAAAGGAGAATAGAAGAAAAACATTACAACATTAAACACCAGGTTCACTTACAGCAGTTTGATGTGCGTAATTATCCTATTCCTACTTTCGGTCCAGCGAAAAAGGAGTTGATCTATAACAACGGCATCCGTACGGCTGCCGATCTGTATAAACTTCAAACACAAAAAATCACAGGTATCGGCCCCAAAAACATCCAGATATTGTACGATTGGCGTCGGCAAATTGGCACTGGTTTTTCATACGTGCCAGATACGGTAGCTATTGACCGCGAAATTAGCTATACGGCCAACGAACTCTATATTAAAAAACGCAAACTCGAAAACGAGATTAAAGGCGAATACAAAAGTTTAGCTACCTTAAGGGCAAGCATCATTACCACTACTGAGCTTTTGGAAAAACAATATGTAGCCTTAGGTACAAGGCTCTATCAGTCTAAAGTTGATCTGGAAGCTTTTGAAGGCATTGCCGGGAGCTGGTTTTAATAGCAGGCGACAATGGAAATCGCTTTTAACATTTTCATACAAGGATAGATGTTTCAATGAGCTCACCTGCAGGTAGCCGCGATGCGGCATCTTGTCTGGTTCATTTATTTCTACAAACCGGTAGCCGCTATGCGGCATTGAATATTTAAAAAAAATGCCGTATGGCGGCTACCTATTTATAGAGAAAGTATTTTATTTTTTTGCTCCATAGGGAGCTACCTTTTACCACGCAAATCTTTGAAAGCGATTTCCCTGAACAACCGCCAATCAAAAAATACATCTTAAATCTTATCCTATTGATATTGAATATATATCGGTGCCGGTTTTAAGGCCAATACTTCTTTAGGAGTCAACATGCGGTGAGGGACGTTTTTAATATCGTTTTTATAGAACAATTTAAAACCGGTAAACTGCACAGGCTCTTCAGAGATGAAATACTTATAGGTTCCTTTTTTAAGGTCGGGACCACCCCAGCCATCCATATCCATCACTACCTGCACCTCTTTACGCAGCTTAATATCTTTATAATTGGTAACCATGCGTTTAGTGAAGCGGTGCACCACAAATATTTTAGGCGGAAGGTTGTTTTTCTTTACGATATCTTTCAGGTAGTCGGTTACATAGTTAATATCATCGGCATCAAATGTTCCTATACGTTTGCCGGGGATACTACCCTCTTTCATTGAAAATTCAGGGTCGATGCCTAAATGTACATTAGGCATTTTCATGTATTTTTCAAGCAAAGGCAACTCCTTTTGTACAGTACTAAAACCTACCTGGATATCTAAAAACACCAATGCGTTGATGCTTTTGGCCATCGTAATCACCTGGTCTATCTGGCTAAAAGGCATCCGTAAATTGTGCAAACCATTACGGCCGGCATCTGCCTGGGCGGTTACACATATGTAATGCAGGGCTGGTACAACCGGGGTTAAGGTATCGGCAGCTGCCCAAACTTTAACTTCGCCTTTCAGTTTTTCCAGCATTACTTTAGGGGCATATTCGCCCAATACGCCCATATTTTTTGAGTACATGTTACCGTAAAAAGCAACGATACGGTTAAATGGTAAAATAGCGCCGGGTAAAGGCAAAGGGGATTTTTTTACCGGCCATCTGCCTGTTTTATCGCCATTGGCCAAACGCTTCATCAGCGAATCATAACGCATGGTGTCAATAGTGGCAGCCTTTACAGTAGTGTCTTTTATACTTTCAATGCCGACTCTTTTAGCGTAAACTTTATTAAATGAACCTGTTAAACAAACAGCCGCGACTGTTAAAAATGTAAATACCCCTGTAATTTTGTTCATGTATAAAGTTTAGTCCTGTATATTACTCAATGCTTTTGCCGCGCATTGCAGTGCTGATTGCCTGATCCATCAAACGCTCGGCAAACGGGCGGGTAAATTCATTGATCTCATCAATATTTTTCAGGATCAAATCTTTGTCGCCCGTTTCAATGGCGGCCTTGAGGTTAACAAGATATTGGTTGGTTTGTTCTGTCTCTTCTGCAGTTACGTAGCTGCCATTTTTCCGCAGGAAATTTTCAACGGTGTAGACCATTTGATTGCCTTCAGTTCGGGCTTCAATAACCATGCGGGCGCTTACGTCGTCTTTAGCATGGGTAATGCTATCCATCAGCATTTGTTCTACCTGGTCATCGGTAATGCCATAAGTAGGTTTCACCTCCACTTCCTGCTTAACACCAGATCGTAGTTCAATAGCCTGAATGGTAAGGATACCATCGGCATTCAACAAAAAGTTAATATCAACTTTAGGGAAACCAGCCGGCATGCTCGGAATACCTTTCAGGTTAAACTCGGCCAGTTTACGGTTTTCCTTAATCAAATCGCGTTCGCCCTGGTAAACGGCTATTTTCATATTTACCTGGCCATCAATTGATGTGGTATACTGCCGGCCTCCTTTAGTAGGTACTTTGCTGTTACGCGGAATAATAACATCCATTAAACCGCCCATAGTTTCAATACCCAGGGATAGCGGAGTAACATCAAGTAACAGGATATCTTTACGATTACCGGCTAATATATCAGCCTGAATGGCAGCGCCTAAAGCGACAACCTCATCAGGGTTAAGATTATCATGAACCGGGCGTTCAAAAAATTCTGCTACCATTTTCTTCACCAGCGCTGTACGGGTAGATCCGCCCACCATTACTACCTCATCAATTTCTTTAATAGTTAGCTTAGCATCCTTTAAAGCGTTTTTACAGGCGGTTATAGTCTGCAGTACTTTAGGTGTAATAAGCTCTTCAAAGGTATTTCGGTCAAGCGTGCACCAAATTTCTCCTATCTTTTCATTAAATAAACTTTGATAGCTAAATGCTTTCTTGGCTTCCTCGGCTTTTAAGCGTAGTTGTTGCGCTAATTCGTTATCGGCAATTACCTCAGCTTTATTAAGATTGTTTTTTTCAATCCAATAGTCAACAATGATCCTGTCAAAATCATCGCCGCCTAAAAAGGTATCGCCATTGGTTGATAGTACTTCAAAAATTCCGTTTTGGATCTGCAGTATCGATACATCAAAAGTACCGCCGCCTAAATCGTAAACAGCTATGGTTTTCGTTTCTTCGGGATCAAGACCGATACCATAAGCCAAGCTCGCGGCAGTAGGCTCGTTAACAATGCGCAATACATCCAAACCGGCAAGTTTACCGGCATCACGGGTAGCCTGGCGTTGCGAATCATTAAAATAAGCCGGCACAGTGATTACCGCGCGGTTTACGGGTGTTTTAAGCGCATGTTCGGCACGGGCTTTCAGTTCTTTTAATATCAGGGCCGATAATTCAATAGGTGTATAAAACTTATCGCCCACCTTTATTTTTACAAGACTTTCACTATCGTCGTCGATTACCTTGTATGAAAAGAAATCTTTATAGTTTTCAATATCATGGTAGCTACGACCCAACAAACGCTTAACCGAAAACACGGTATTTTGAGGATCGGTAGTTAAATATTCTTTTGCTTCGTTACCAACCAATACATCACCGGTTTGGCCAAAATGTACTACCGAAGGCACCAACACACCTTTGCCGGTATCGTTTATTACAAGGGGTTGTTTTTCGGGATTGATGAATGCTACCAACGAATTAGTGGTACCCAAATCAATACCAACAATAATATCTTCTTTTTGCAGCGATCCTGTTGCCAGGTTTATAGAAACTTTAGCCATTACTTTTTTTTAACAAACGGCAAATGTACTTAGTTTTGGGCTATGCTTTGTCTTTTCAATATCTAATTATTGTCGGAATCAGAATTTACAGAATTTTAGAATTTTCAGAATACTTACACGGTACCGCTTTAAATTCTGTTAATTTTTAAATTTTGTAAATTCTGATTCAGACAACTCTTCAAATTCTGATTCAGATTATACCACTGCCTCTTCGGCTGTTTGTTTGTTTTGAAATAACAACAGGGAAATCAACAGTAAAAATCCGATCACGAAGAAACCGTCGAGCACCAGGGCCGAATCGCGCATTTCGCCTGTAGTTGCCTCTACAAAGCCAAAGGTGAAAAGCCCAACTACGATAGACAGTTTTTCGGTAACATCATAAAAACTAAAGTATGATGCGGTATCGGGAATATTTGGAGGAATGAATTTAGAAAATGTTGAACGTGATAACGATTGTACCCCTCCCATTACTAAACCTACTACCGCTGCCGCAACATAAAACTGGTTAGCATTGGCAATAAAATATACCCCGGCACATATCAAACACCAGATAGCCACTACTGCCGAAAGCGCTCTTACATTACCAAACTTTTCTGATGCCTTGGCGGTAATGGCAGCACCAATAATGGCAACCACCTGTATGATGAGGATAATGGTTATCAAATCGTCATCGGGCATTTTAAGTTCTTTGGCGGCAAAGTTGGCGGCAACCAGCATAATGGTTTGCACCCCTACAGAGTAGAAGAAAAAGGCCGGTAAAAATCTTTTGAGCAATGGCAATTGCTTAACCTTTTTCCAAACTTTGGCCAGTTCTTTAAAACCACCTGTAAATACATTATACTCGTGCGAGCCCGCGTTTGGAACGCCCTTTGGCAATAAATAAAAAGGAATTAATGAGAAACCTATCCACCAAATGGCCACAATAAGAAACGATAATTGCGCCGAAAAATCTTCGGTAATGCCAAACCATTTATGTCCCAATACAAACACAAAACATAGCAGCTGCACTACAATACTTCCAGCAAAACCATAGATAAAACCTTTGGCACTTACTGCATCCTGCTGATCGACAGTGGCAATTTGCGGCAGGTAAGAGTTATAAAATACGAAGCCCCCGCAATAACCAACAGAGGCCAGGCCGAAACAGATCATCCCAAATTCAAACGTGGACATTTTGAAAAAGAATAAGCCAAAACAAGCCAGTGCGCCCAACCAGGTAAACATTTGCAGGTAAAGTTTCTTTTGCCCTTTATAATCGGCAATGGAGGTAAGAATGGGCAGTAAAACTACAATAAGCAAATACGATGCGCCTAATACATAATTAGATAGCACGGTATTTACATACTTATGGCCAAAAAACGAAACTATGCCTTTGGGGTTTTTATCCTGCGTAATACCAACATAATAAGCAGGGAATATGGTTGACGTAATCACCATATTATACGATTGGTTAGCCCAATCGAACATAGCCCATGCCCGGATGGTTTTCTTGTTATTTTTTTCTTGAGTCATGAATAGTGAGTGGTTGATTTGGTTGATTGAGTGAATGGTTGCTTGATTAACGTATTAAAACTACTCACCAATCAACCATTCACCACTCACCAATTATTTTATCCCGTAATGATCGTTCATTAACTTAACAAATATCGACCCGGGTAAAATGGCTTTAAGTGTAGGCACAATAGTTTGGCCTATGGCGCCAACCAAGTAGCTGTGCGCCGGTTTTGATTTATTAACTATTTTAACAATTTGGGCAGCTAATTTAGCTGGAGCTGCGCCAATGCTTTCGTCTTTTTCCATGGCGGCAACGGCAGCATCAAATTCTTTTTTTAGCTGATCGTTTTTGATGGTGAAAGGCAGTTTTTCGCGATTACCGGTAAAGTCGGTTTTGAAATCACCAGGGTTTACTACCGATACTTTAACGCCGGTGTTCTGTAACTCCATGCGCAGGCTTTCAGAGTAACCTTCAATAGCGAATTTCGACGCGCTATATAAACCTTGATAAGGCAAACCAAACAAACCGGCCAATGAGCCAATGTTGATTACCAAACCGGTTTTCTTTTCTATCATACCCGGTAAAACGGCACTGCTTACACGTACCACACCAAAAAAGTTAACCTCAAACTGTTTCTTCGCGGCGTCAACAGGCATCGCGTATAGCGGACCGGTGATACCATTTCCTGCATTGTTTACCAGTACATCTATTTTGCCTTCGGCTTTAATAATGGTTGCAACAGCTGCGTTTACAGATGCATCGTCGGTAACATCCATTTGTAATGGATTAAATGAAACATCGGCAATACGTTTAATATCGCGTGTTGTGCCATAAACGGTATGACCTTCAGCTGCTAAAGCGGTTGCCGTGGCCAAACCTAAACCAGATGATGCCCCTGTTACAAGAATTACTTTTTTCATTTTTTATTTTAGTGATTGATTCTTAAGTTTTGAGTTATTTATGCAGGGAAATAATTTCATAAAACTAAAAAAATTTAGTCACTACCGGCTAAAGGATAATTAAAAAACTTTTTAACCATAACCGGCAGCCAAACCACCCCTATTTTCGAACAAAACTCACGCAAACTTTATAATTACTTGGTTATATTTGAGCAATATTGATAAAACGTTTTACTAAATACATTTACTTTTATGAAAATTGTTACCAGCATTATTGCAGGTTTAATTGGGGGCACTATTTCCCTGTCATGCCAGGCAAATACGTCATCCTTACGCAACACAAAAATCGAAACCGTAGCCGATACCACCAGCATACCTCCTTATAAATGGAAGGAACATTGGTTTGAGCACAAACAAATACTAACCCGTGTATTTTACGACGATAATGTAGCGGTTTATTATGATGGCGAGGTAAACAGAACCGTTACCTGGCCGTTTAAAGTAATGGCCGACGTATGGAAATATACCAAAGATACCTACGGGCAGTTTGGCAAAGATGGGCGCCTATTTGTTATTCTCCACTCAGGCAAATACGGCGGTGGTCACCCTTCTACTTATTTTGATGCAAGCCATGATTTTCGTAATGTAATAGACGTAGGCTTAGGTAATTTAAATGCCTGGATGGAACCAACCGGAGAAACCATCCGGATTCCGGTTCATGAGGTTGGGCACATTGTTGAAGGAGCATCTAAAGGAATACATAACTCTCCCTCCTTCCCTATCTGGGGCGATAGCAAATGGATGGAGATTTATATATACGATGTGTTGAAGGCATTAGGTTATAATAAAGAAGCAAATGATATTTACGCCCAGATGCAAACCCAAAAGGATAATTTTCCCCGCCCGGGTACACAGTGGTTTAAAAACTGGTTCTATCCTATTTACAGTGAACATGGTGGTGCCAAAGTGTTAAACCGTTATTTTGAATTATTAGCTGCAAATTTCAGCAAAAAAGGCAAAGCTTATAGCCGCGATATGAACTGGGGCGAGTTTGTTCACTTTTGGAGTGGCGCAGCAGGCGTTAACTTAAAAGCGCAGGCCACCACAGCTTTTGGATGGACGGACGAATGGGAGCAACAGTTTAAACAGGCCCAAAAAGATTTTCCGAATGTGAAATATAAATAACAACTTGGGTAGCATATGAGCTACAGGTTATTCCACATAAGCGAGCAGCCGGGGATTGAACTTTTTGAGCCCCGGCCCTCGCCTTCTGCCTTTGATAAAATAGCGGGCAATGTTGTTTTTGCGATAACAGAACAATTGCTCCATAATTACCTTTTACCGAGGGACTGCCCAAGGGTTACCTGCTATCAATCAGCAAACACAACAATTGACGACAAAGCTCATTTTTTTGGTAATACCACAGCTAATTATATCATAGCCGTCGAAAACAGGTGGCACAAACAAATCGTAGATACCATGCTCTATTGCTATGAGTTTGATACCGCTAATTTTACATTGCTCGATGAATGTGCCGGTTATTACATATCCTATAAACCTGCCCGGCCGGTAAACGTAACCGTTATAATTGATATAATAGATGAGCTTTTAAAACGCAACATCGAACTAAGGTTTATGCCATCAATAATCAACTTCGGCGAAGCGGTAAGCAACTCAAGCCTCAATTTTTCATTGATCAGGATGCGAAACGCCAAGGCATAAAAAAGCATTTGCTTCTGGCTAACGTGCCTTCTGCAAATGCTTTTTTATCTTAATTCTTGATTCTAATCTCTTGACTCTTCTACCTATTCCTCGGGTCTGTTTTTGATTTTAAAACATATTCGTGGGGTGGATCAACACCTAATAGATTTTTTACAAAATAATCCCACCTGCGACGCATCATATATGGCGAGTAAGCACCATATCCGTGCTGGCTATTGGGGAAGATCACCAAATCATAATCTTTATTGGCTTTTTCTAATGCCTCAACTACCAACAGGGTATTGTAAGGTGGCACGTTGTTATCCATCATCCCATGGGCAAGCATTAGTTTACCTTTCAGGTTTTTGGCGTAAAGTTCATTGGCATGTGCAGCATAATCTGAATTGCCTACCAAACCGTCATAGCGTTCGCCCCAATCATCCTCGTAGTTACGATTGTCGTGGTTACCCGATTCTGAGATCCCAACCTTAAAGAAATCAGGATATCTGAACATGGCGGCGGCCGTAGCAAAGCCTCCACCTGAATGTCCCCAGATACCTACTTTGGTGGTATCCATAGGATATTTTGCCGATAACTGCCTGATGCTGGCAATCTGATCTGGCAAGGTGTTTTCTGACATGTTGCCGTAGCTCATATCATGGAAACTTTTTGAACGTAATGGATTGCTGGTGCCTTCTATCACCACAACAATAAATCCTAATTCGGCCAGTGACTGGTTGTCGCCCCTTGATGCCGCGAACGACCAGCTACCAACGCTACCACCCTGCGGACCAGGATAGATATAATCAATAACCGGGTATTTTTTACCGGCATCCATTTTAGTCGGCGTAAATACCAGGCCGTAAATATCGGTTTTGCCGTCATGAGCAATCAGTTTAACCGGGGTTGGCGCATGCCAACCTGTGGCCACTAACCGGGATACATCGCCTTTTTCCAGATCGGCAAGTAACTTGCCGCTCATATCGCGTAATATGGTAACCGGTGCTACATCAGGTTTTGAATAGCTATCAACAAAATAGTTGCCGCCCGGCGAGAAAGTAACATTATGGTTGCCTTCCTCAGGCGTTAATACCGTAAAGTGTTTACCATCAAACCCAATTTTACAAAACTGGCTGAAGTAAGGGTTTTCCTTTTCAAGGCCACCGGCAATAAAATAAATAGTACGGGTTTTCTCGTCAACCTTAACCAGTTTTGTTACCACAAAATCGCCTTTGGTAATTTGATTTTTTACTTTACCGGTAAGGGCATCGTATAAATAAAGATGTCCCCAGTTGTCTCTTTCAGAAAACCAAATGATCTCGTTGGTTTTAGCCAGGTATTTCCAGTTGATGGCACCCCAGCCCGATTCATATTGTGTTTTAACGGTTTCTTCAAAAATCTCTTTAACCGCGCCCGTTGCCGCATCGGCAATACGGAATTTTTCATTTTTATGATCGCGTGAGGTTGATACAAAAGCCAGTTTGCTGGCATCAGCATTCCAATCTACGTCATCAAACGTGCCGCTGCTGCTGATATCGTCGCTCAGCGTAGCGCGGTGCGCGTCCGGAGCTACCTGCAATGCAATCACTTTAGCGTTATCAACATCAATAACTACCCTGCTGATCATCGCTATTTCGTTACCAGGTAACGCGTATTTCCATTCTTTCAAGGTAGGGCTGCCAACGTTAGTGGTTACCAGGTACATGCTGTTTACCTTACGCTGATCCTGCTTAAAAGTGGCTATCTTTTTTGAATCGGGCGACCAACGCAAAATTGCTGCATCTGACGATTGCCAGCCGGCGTTATCTGTAGCATAGCCAAAATCCTTAATCCCATCGGTAGTTAACTGGGTTTGATTACCGGTTTTAACATCACGTACCCAAAGGTTGTAGTCTTTTATAAATGCGGCGCGGTTACCATCTGGTGATAGTACTTCTTCTGTTTTGCCGCGCCTGCCCTGAAAGCCACCACGTTCAGTCTTTCCCTTATCAGCACCCGGGGTAATGATATCAGTACCCAAATCATATTGCCAGTGCTTGCCATCTGCCGAAAACGATAATGTTTTACCATCTGCCGAAAAGCTTATGGTTTGAAAGGGCAGCATATTAGCTTCATACTTATTGCCCGACGCTGCCGATAATACCTGCGCAAGTTTTTCGTGATCAAAAGCTGCTTCACGTGTTTTTTTAACAGGGTCAACCAACACAAATTCGCTGCCTTGAGCAGTTAATACACGGTACCAAAATTTGTCGCCGGGTAACCAGTTGGGCCTAACGTCGGCCCGGTCAATAAACGGGGCAACGTTATAGCTCATAAAGCTTTCGGCGTGTTCGTAATCTTTGCTGGTGAGCGGGCTACCTTGCTGGGCCTGAGAGGCCAAAGCGATAGCCATCGCAGGGATGGTGAGTAAATATTTATTCATGAGTGTCAACTTATGTTTAACGCGCAAATTAATCTTTTTTTGCGATTTGCAAATGTTTAAAGGTTGTTACACACAGGGCAAACGCATTTAAATAGGGTTAACATAACTTAACATATTTTGAGTATATTTTTATTAAATAATTAAAAATCAATTATTTATATTTTAACATAGTTAACCCTCACATTATGGGGAGCTATGAGCAGCGCATCGGGTTGAAACTTCCTTTTTTAATACTTACACCTCAAACATAAGCTGACCTCTTTTAGACACCTATTTTTTTTACCAGGTAAGTAATTTGCCCCATGTGATACCCTTGGTGAACGGTGCGGTTTATCAGAATATTTAATTTATTACGATGTGGTTCTTTCGCAAAATCATCTGCCGATATCGCGCTGTGTTTGGTGAACCAATCTGCCGGTTGCATGGCATCAAATTTTTCTTTAAGAACGGTATTAACGTGGTTCCATGCCGACTTGATATCAGCAATAGATGGTTTTTCCAGTCCGGAAGTATCTGAGTTTTTTAAAAAGATTTCATCCAGGTGAGGGTATAACCTATCGCCTAATTCTAAAAAAGTAAATAAACCATCGCTTACTGCTGTAAGATGGCCTAACAGGTAAGTACCGCTATTACGGTCGGGAGCGGTTTGTGCTGCCAGTTGCTCGTCTGTCAGTTTAGCCAATAAACCATTGAGGCGGGTGTTTTGCAACTCCCAGTTTGATACGGCTATTTTAATGAATAAATCTGTAGTTACGTTTTGTTGAGTTTCCATGATTTTAGTTGACGGTGTTTGTTTTACAAAAAAGTCACTGCGAGGCTATCAATAGGCCCACAATGACTTTTACTTACTTCATTTGTACAATTAAAAGCTGCACATCCGAAATCCGTGTCGAAGGTAAATCTTATATGCTAAACCCGTAATTCTTCAGCCACTTATCTTTGATCTCGGCACGTGATTTTACAAATTCATGATCTGTTCCCTGCGCAATGGCATCAAGCGGGTAGCGTAAGGGGCGTTCGCCTTTGTTAAGGTTAATCAGATGGAGAACGCCATCGGCAATGGTTTGCGGATTCATTTTAAAATCGGCCATTTTGCCGAACATCGCGCCGCCCATAGCATTGAAAGCATTCGCAGCATCATCGCCATAAGCTGCAATGATATCTTCTTTATCTGCATTAAAACCAGCTTTACCACCACTGGTCATTTCGGTTGGATACACGCCGCTTTGTATAGATACGTTTTCAATACCATAGGCTTTTAATTCCTGGTCAAAACCTTCAACTAATGACTCCATGGCAAATTTAGATGCCATGTAAGGTACCATATAGGGCAGTGTAAAACCACTTGCACCGGTAGAAATATTGATAATGAGCCCGCTTTTATGTTCACGCATGGATGGCAATACGGCATCATAGGTACGCAATACACCGTAAAAATTAACTTCAAACATATTACGCACCTGATTTATGGTATAAGCCTCGGCCAAACCAAACCCGCTTACACCCGCGTTGTTTACCAACACATCTATGCGGCCATATTTTTCTAATGAGCCGGCGAAGGCGTTTTTTACAGATTCATCATTGGTTACGTCCAGTTCAACAACATCCACGTTGGGCAGGGCCGATAATTCGATGGCTACGGCTTCATTTTTGCCTGTTGTGCCCCGCATGGCCGCAATTACGGTATGGCCTTCTTTTGCTAATGTTTGAGTTATTAATTTACCAAAACCGGTGCTGGTACCGGTTACTAAAACTATCTTTTTCATTTTGTTATGTGTTATTTACATCACAAAGGTGCGGCAACACAAAACGCTGGTAAATGACATTTGTCAAAAAAATGAGCTTGACATTTGTCAAGAGCGGATGGCGTAGTTTACTGCAAACACAAACACCTGCTATATGTTATTATTAAAATTATAAACTATGGAACAGCAAATTGAGGCTACCCTAACCGGTACCGATAGCACAATTGACGGCACAATACAAGCCATTACCTATGGCAATTTTACAAACGCCTATGAATTTAAATCGATAGACGGAACCCTGCACCTGGTTATTGCCAAAGAGGCCGATGGCGAATGGATAAGATTAACGGGCACAGAACCTTACCTTTCAAGCTGGATTGATGAACTGGCAGAACAGATCAGTTAATTAAATAAAAAATGCAGCTCGCGTATTTGTAGCGGCTGCATTTTTAATATTGATGATCTGTAGCCTATAAATTAACAGGTTTCATTTTAGGTGATAGCAAGTGCATAATGAACCAGGCCAGTAAATAAGCGCAACCGCATATCAGGAAAATTAGGTTATAGCCTATCAATAAATGGCCTCCTTTTTTATAATAATCGAGGATATGTCCTACCAAAAAAGGAAACAATATCCCGCCTACCGAACCAGCCATACCACCAATACCTACTACAGAACTTAATGCTCTTTTGGGGAACATATCTGATGCGGTAGTAAAGATGTTGGCGCTCCAGGCCTGGTGCGCGGCCGCAGCCAGACTAATCAAAGCCACAGCCTGCCATACATTGGTTGCGTACTTGGCAGATATGATGGGCAACACACACAAGGCAAATATTAACATAGCTGTTTTACGCGCTTTGAATACCGGCCAACCCTTTTTTATAAAATACGATGACAGATACCCGCCGCCAATACTGCCTATAGATGTAGCCGTATAAACCAAAATTAAAGGCAAACTGGGTTTCTTTAAATCGAGGTTGAATGTGCTTGAAAAATAAGAAGGCAACCAAAACAGGAAAAACCACCAGATTGGATCGGTTAAAAACTTACCAATTACAAACGTCCAGGTTTGCCTGATGCCAAAAAGCTCGATCCATTTTATCTTCGTTTCATTTTCTGTTACAGATGCAGTTTCACTATCACTGTTGATATAAGCCAATTCTTCCTGGCTTACTTTTTTATGTTTTGACGGTATCTCATAAAATATCCACCAAAAAACAAGCCAGATGAAGCCAATTGCCCCGGTAATTAAAAACGCCATCTGCCAGCCGTAAATACCCAATATCCAGGGCACCATAACGGGCGCAACAACCGCCCCGATGTTGGCACCCGAATTAAATATTCCGGTTGCAAACGCCCGCTCTTTTTTAGGAAACCACTCGGCAACCACCTTAATTGCCGCCGGGAAATTACCAGATTCGCCTACGCCCAAAGCAGCCCTTACCACACCAAACCCAAAAGTGCTTTTTACAATGGCGTGTAACATGGCAGCTACGCTCCAAACAATAAGCGATATGGTGTAACCTAACTTGGTGCCAATTTTATCAATAAAGCCTCCAAAAACCAACAAACCAGCTGCATAGGCCGTTGAGAACGCCATTACGATATAGCCGTAGTCAGATTCTGTCCATTTAAACTCAACCTCCAAAACAGGTTTAAGCAAACCTATAACCTGCCTATCGAGGTAATTTATTGTTGTAGCAAAAAATAAAAGCGAAACTACTACCCATCTATAGTTTCTTGCTTTGGCTTCTCTCATTTATAATTGGTTTAAATTGTTATCTGCTGCTTTGCACTATTTCCAGCAGCTTCACGGTGTCGTTATATAATTGATCGTACAGTTGTTTATCCAATACATTTTTGCTGATGAGTTTACTTCCCATACCCACCGCGCAAACACCAGCCTTAAACCATGCGGTAATGCTGTCAATACTTAAATCAACCCCACCGGTTGGTATAAACAACTGGCCCGAAAACAAATCGCGGATGGAGGATACAAACTCCGGCCCTAAAATATTAGCGGGGAATATTTTTATTAACGCCGCTCCGTTTTGCTGCGCGGTGTAAATCTCGGTAGGCGTCATACAGCCGGGAATCCATAGCAAATTATGATGAGCGGCTATTTTGCCAACCTCCGGGTTAACAATTGGCGATACAATAAAGTCCGCACCGGCATCTATAAAAGCTACAGCTTCTTCGGCGCTTTTTATGGTACCTATGCCTAATTGCAAATCGGGCATTTCTTCTTGTTGTGCCTTTTTTAAAACTTTAAAGTTTTCTAAGGCCGCCGGCCCCCGGTTGGTATACTCAAATACCCGGATGCCTGCTTTGTATAACGTACGCGTAATTTCAAGACTTACCGCGGCATCTTCATAAAAAAAAAGCGGTAATGTGCCCTGGCTTAATATAGCGTTGAGTGCTATCTCTTTTTTGCTCATTGTTCAATAATATTATAAATTTCGTCAACTGTTTTATTGGTGGCATCGCCCTCAATAAACAGTTTGCTGTAGGCTGCCGCTGTAGCAAATTCCAACGTTTGTTGCGGGTCGAGGTCATTGTAAAACCCGTAAATCAATCCTGCCATGAAACAATCGCCACTGCCAACCTTATCAAGCACCTTTTCGGTATCATATTGAGTGGAATTATGCAGTTTACCATCGGCATACAAAGCTGTATAGTAGCTTATCCCCTCGCCGGCATCAAACCTGAAGGTGTTGGCTACTGCTTTGCATTTGGGATATTGCTGCATAATGGTTTCTGAGGTTTGCAAGGCTTCTTTAAGATAAATACTCTTTTGTCCCGATTCATGAATACCCGGTGCTACCGGGATACCGAGCATCAGCTCAGCCGCCCAAACGTTTCCCATTACCAGGTCGGCATGTTTTACAAGGGCCGGCATAATATCTATGGGTTGTTTGCCGTATTTCCACAATCTTGATCGATAATTAAGATCGACCGATATTGTTATATTTCTTGCAAATGCTGCTTCCAGCACTTCTAAGCAAACATCGGCCACGTTTTGGCTTATTGCCGGGCAAATGGCGCTGAAATGAAACCAGCTAACACCAGCTAATACCTTATCCCAGTCAACCTGACCTGGTTTCAGGGTAGCAAATGATGACCCGGCGCGATCATAGATCAGCGCGTTGTTTTTGATATCCTTACCACGGGTTAAATAGTAAAGCCCTATCCTATCGCCTCCTTTAAATACAGGTGACAGGTCAATTTCCTTTGCCTGCAAATGGTTGATGATCTGGGTCGATAATTCATTATCCGGCAAGGCTGTGAAATAGGACGATGGCAAGCCCCAAACAGATAAGGCTGTGGCTACGTTAAGTTCGGCGCCGCCTACAAAAAAAGGTAGTTGATTGTCGTTAAGCCATTCCCCACCGGCATCGGGGCAAATGCGAAGCAGCAACTCGCCAAATGAAAGGATTTTACCTTTAGCAGGTGATGTATTAAGTTGATTACTCATTAGGCTTCGTCGAAATTAAAATAGTTTTTGGCATTGTAGTAGCAAATGTCCTGGATGATTTTACCCGTCCACACTATATCGTTAGGTAATTCGCCGTTTTCAATATCATCACCAAACAGGTTGCACACCAACCTCCGGAAATACTCATGCCGGGGGAAAGACAGGAAACTCCTGGAATCGGTAAGCATACCCACCATCCGGCTCAACAGCCCTATGTTTGAAAGGGCGTTAAGCTGCCTGGTCATCCCATCCTTTTGATCCAGAAACCACCAGGCCGAACCAAACTGAACTTTACCGGCAACAGATCCGTCGTTAAAATTACCGGTCATGGCGGCAAAAAGCTCGTTATCGGCCGGGTTTAAGTTGTATAAAATAGTTTTGGGTAACTGGTTGGTAGTATCCAATTTATTTAAAAACCTTGACAAGGCTTGCCCCTGCGAAAAATCACCGATAGAATCCCAGCCTGTATCCGGCCCAAGTTCGTTTAAGCCACGGGCGTTGTTGTTGCGCAAAGCACCTAAGTGCAGTTGCATTACCCAGCCTTTTTCATGATGCCACAAAGCAAATTGATACAACATGGCCGATTTAAGCTTTAGTATTTCATCTGCCGATAATGTTTGTTTAGCCCTGATTTTTAGAAAGATATCTGCGATTTCAACATCTGTATAGTCGGCGGCGTAAATCTGCTCAAGGCCATGGTCTGATAGTTTGCACCCATTAGCGGCAAAATAATCATGACGGCTTTTTAAAGCGCCAAGGTATTGATCTATATTATCAATACTGGTGTTGCTGATACCCTGTAATTTATCGATATATAAATTCAGGCTGAAAAGATCATCGGCATTCATAGCCTTATCCGGCCTGAAAGTGGGCAATACTTTTACTTCAAAACCATCGGATTTAATTTTTTGGTGATCAGCTAAATTATCTAAGGGATCATCTGTTGTACAAATAACCTCAACATTTTTGTTTTTGATGATTTTACGAACGCTATAGTCTGCCGATTGCAACTTTTGAGTACTATCGGCGTAGATTTTTTTTGCAGTTGCCGGCGATAGTAGATCCGTTATATTAAAATAACGCTGCAATTCTAAATGCGTCCAATGGAAAAGCGGGTTACGTAAGGTATACGGAACAGTTGCCGCCCATTGTTCAAACTTTTCTTCATCGGTTTTATTACCGGTGATGTAATCTTCATTAACACCATTGGCACGCATGGCTCGCCATTTATAATGATCGCCATTAAGCCAAACTCGGGTAATATTTTCAAAATTAATATCATCAGCTATCTGATCGGCCGGTAAATGGCTGTGGTAATCTATAATGGGCAAATCCGCCGCGTACTCATGATATAAACGTTTTGCGGTGGTTGTATTCAGTAAAAAATCTTTATCTAAAAAGTTCTTCATCGGTCAAAATTATTCTTTATCTGCCAAAGAGCGTTTAACTCCCATTTCCAACCCTCTTAATTCTGCAAGCCCCTTTAACCTACCGATAGCCGAATAACCATGATACGTTTTATGATTAAAATCATCTAATATTTTATGTCCATGATCGGGCCGCATGGGTATCGCAATATCATCGCGACCGTCCGCCACACGTTTTTGCTGCTCTAAAACAATCTTTTTCATTACGGCATACATATCAGTGCTTCCGCCAAGATGTTCAGCTTCATAAAAACTGCCGTCGGCCTCCCGTTGTACATTGCGTAAATGCAGGAAGTGAATATGCTCTCCCAATCTATCTACAATTCCCGGCAAATCATTATCGCTCCTGGCTCCTAAAGAACCCGTGCAAAAAGTGATGCCATTACTGGGCGATGGATAAAAGTTAACCAGTTCGGTAAGGTCTTTTTCTGTGGATACCACCCTGGGCAAACCAAGGATTGGAAACGGTGGATCATCGGGATGAATACACATTTTAACGCCCGCTTTTTCTGCCGAAGGGATAACACCCTGCAAAAAATAGGCAAGGTTATTTTTCAAAACGGCTGCATCTATATCGGCATATCGTTTTAAATGTTCTTTAAATTCATCAATTGTAAATGTATCGTCGGTGCCTGGCAGCCCGGCCATCAGGTTACTGATTAACTGGGCGCGTTCATCAGCGGTAATATTATCCAGGTAAGCTTTAGCTACCTTTTGCTGATCATAATTATAATCATCAAAGGCTCCGCTGCGCTCCAGTATGTACAAATCAAACGCGGCAAGGGCTTTGGCATCATATCTTAAGGCTGTGCCCTTATTAGGCAAAACATAATTAAGATCGGTACGGGTCCAGTCAAGTACAGGCATAAAGTTGTAGCAAACCGTATTGATGCCTGCCTTAGCAAGGTTATTGAGTGTGCTTATATAGTTTTCTATATATTTCTCCCTATCTGCCGATGCTGTTCTGATGCTCTCATGGATATTCACACTCTCCACAACCGACCAGCTTAAACCGGCTGCCTCAATCATGTTTTTGCGTTGAAGAATTTCGTCCAGTGGCCAAACTTCACCAACCGGGATGTGGTAAAGGGCTGTAACAATTCCGGTAGCTCCGGATTGAGCGATAGCTGTAAGACTAACCTGGTCGGCAGGGCCGAACCATCTGAATGTTTGTTCTAAATTATTCACCATAGGTTTAATGGCTGTGTTTTTTGTAAGGGGCAAAATACACATCATTATTATAGGATGAAAACCTTATTTGCAACAATCAACTCCAACGTTTGCGTAGGGGCCTCACCTAAAAAGAGCCTCACCTAAATCCTCTCCAAAGGAAAATAGCCTCACCCTGCCCTCTCCAAAGGAGAGGGTTCTGAAAATCATCATATATAAGTCAAAAGTAGTCTTTTGGTAAAGAGCTAAACTTTCTTAACCAAGCAAATCAAAGTCCTCTCCTTTGGAGAGGATTTAGGTGAGACCAAATCTTTTTCACACAAAAAGAGCGGCAAGGTTTCCTCTGCCGCTCTTTCAAATATTTAGTATTACAGTTTACTACCAGAAGATAGAGTAAAGTGCCACTACTATACCGGTAATGATCAGCGAACCTGCCAAAAATCCTTTAGATGTTTTGAACATTGAAGCTTCAATCTCCAAACCGTTAGTTTTAATACCTCTTGCCGCATCAATTTTTGATATGATATACATACCAACAACGCAAATAACAAATACAAAACCCATACGGTCAAGAAATGGTATTTCGTAAACGCCCGTGCCATTATCTTTAGAAAAGCCGTAAGGCGATAGGAAACTCAAATCGGCAATACGCGGCAATAATTTAAAGAAGCACGATAATATGAAACCACCAACAGTTGCAAACATCGCCGCGTTTGAAGTCGCTTTTTTCCAGAAGAAACCAAGGATAAACATGGCGAAGATACCCGGAGATACGAAGCCTGTGTATTCCTGAATATACTGAAAACCTTGTTTACCTTCGCCCATCAGCGCGTTGCCAATGAAGAATGATAACACAACGCCCAATGCTAACGCAACCAATACAGACACTTTACCCAGGTTAACCAATTTTTTATCGGAAGCTTCAGGGTCGATAGCTTTTTTGTAGATATCTAAAGTGAAGATGGTAGCGATACTGTTTGCTTTACCTGCTAAAGAAGCTACAATTGCTGCTGTTAAAGCCGCAAATGATAAACCTTTTAAGCCTGTAGGCAATAAGTTTAATAAAGATGGATAAGCTTTATTCGGATCGGTAACGCCAGAAGCGCTCATCATTTCCTGGTGGAACATACCTTTTTGATATAAAAGGTAAGCGGCAATACCAGGTAATACCACAATAACCGGCATTAACAATTTAAGGAACGCGGCAAACAGGATACCACCGCGCGCGGTTTTAAGATTTGCACCCAGGGCACGTTGTGTAATGTACTGGTTACAGCCCCAGTAGTTAAGGTTGGTGATCCACATACCACCAATCAATACGGATAAACCCGGAAGATCCATGTAATTAGGATTATCCTTCTTGAATATCATATGGAAGTGGTCGGATGCTTCTGAATGCAGTATCTTAAAGCCATTCAATAAACCTGTAGTGCCCTCCTTTTCACTCAATAATGTTAAGGCAAGGTAAGAAGCCATTAAGCCACCTAAAATTAATACCGCTACCTGGATAACATCGGTATAGCCAATTACCTTCATACCACCCAAAGTGATAAATGCCGAGAAAACAGCCAGTAAAATAACGCATAGCCAGATATTTAAACCCGATATACCACTGATTGCCAGTGCACCAAGGTAAAGGATAGACATTAAGTTAACGACGATGTACAGCAACAACCAAAAGATGGCCATGATCATAGCTACAGTGCTATTATAACGCTGATGCAGAAACTGCGGCATGGTGAAAATCTTATTTTTAAGATATACCGGGATAAAAAATGCAGCGACTATGATCAGGGTGATGGCGGCCATCCACTCATAAGTTGATATTGCCAATCCCATTTTAAAAGCAGAACCACTGGTACCAATAAACTGCTCGGCAGAAATATTAGACGCGATTAATGAAGCTCCGATTGCCCACCAGGTAAGCGACCCTTCGGCCAAAAAATAGTCTTTTGAGGTCGCGTCGGCGTTATGCTTACGCTTGTATACCCAGTATCCATAACTGGATACTATAACAAAGTAAATAAAAAACACGACGTAATCGCCGGTCGAGAGGGTTTTCAGGTTCATTGTTTTGGTTAAGTTGGTTTTAATATGTTAGATTGACAATTATAAACTATATATAGCGATTTATCAAATTTTCTAAATATTCTTGTCGGCCACTTATTGTTTTTGGCTCACCATTGGTTATTGCATAGTTACGCAAATCTTCTAATGAAAGCTTACCTGTTTCAAAATCTTTACCGGCACCACTGTCAAACGAAGCATAACGATCTTTGCGGATCTGTTTGTATTCTGATTTTTGCAAAATGTTATCGGCAATAACTAATGCACGGGCAAAAATATCCATACCACCGATGTGCGCGTAGAACAAGTCGGCCGGATCTGTTGAGTTACGACGGATTTTGGCATCGAAGTTAATACCACCACCTTGTAAGCCACCGGCTTCTAAAATGATCATCATTGATTCTGTAATTTCGTTGATATCATTAGGAAACTGATCTGTATCCCATCCGTTTTGGGTATCGCCACGGTTAGCATCGATAGAGCCTAATAAACCCGAATCGGCAGCTACCTGCAACTCATGCTGGAAGGTATGGCCGGCTAAGGTTGCGTGGTTAACTTCAAGGTTCAGTTTAAAATCGTCCATCAAATCATAACGCTGTAAAAAGCCAAGGCAAGTTGCAGCATCATAATCATACTGGTGTTTGGTAGGTTCGCAAGGCTTTGGTTCAATGAAGAAATTACCTTTAAAGCCTTGTGAGCGGGCGTAATCTTTAGCGGTATGTAAAAACTGGGCAAAGTGTTCCTGCTCGCGTTTCATATCGGTATTCAATAAGCTCATGTAGCCTTCACGACCGCCCCAGAAAACGTAGTTTTCGCCGCCTAAAGCTATAGTAGCATCCATTGCAGCTTTAACCTGCGCGCCGGCATGGGCCAGTACATGAAAATCCGGATTAGTTGATGCGCCGTTCATATACCTGCGATGGCTAAACAGGTTTGATGTGCCCCAAAGTAATTTTACACCACTTGCGGCCTGTTTTAATTTGGCATATTCAACCAAAGCCTGTAAACGGCGCTCGTTTTCAACAACATCATTGCCATAATCAACCACATCCACATCATGGAAACAGTAGTATGGCAAATTCATTTTGGTGATAAACTCAAAAGCAGCATCCATTTTGTCCTTTGCACGTTCAACCGCGTCAGTTTTTGCATCCCAGGCAAAAGTGTGTGTAGGGCCGCCAAACGGATCGGCACCATTACCGCAGAACGAGTGCCAGTACGCACATGCAAAACGTAAGTGTTCCTGCATGGTTTTGCCGGCTACTACCCTATCGGCATTGTACCAGCGAAAAGCCAGTGGGTTATCTGATTGAGGGCCTTCGTAGCTGATCTGACCTATCTCTTTAAAAAATTCTTTTTCTCCGGTGGTGATTTTCATATTTCTTAATTATTGAATTACTGAGTTATTTTAATTATCGAATTACTGATTTATTGAATTATTGATTGTTTTGTTTTTTGAATACAGAGTTTTTCATTCTGCTATTTTTTGACTTTTTAATTTTGAATTTTGACTTAACTCAACTGCTTGGTAAGCAAGGCATTCCATTCCTGGTAAACGGGCTCAAAATCAACAGAAAAATTCGGCTCTATCAGTTGGATAGGTTTGGCATTGCTGAATGCCTCTGCCGGCGATTTAAAAACACCGGCACCTATGCCTGCACCCAGGGCCGCGCCTACGCTCCCATCATTGTTGTATAGTTCAACCGGCACGCCGGTGGCGTTCACGAAAGTTTCGGCAAATAGCGGGCTTAAAAACAAGTTGCTTTTGCCGGCACGGATCACCGTTGGGTTCATACCGTTACCGCGCATAATATCAAAACCATACCTGAAAGAACAGGCGATCCCCTCTTGTACCGCCCTGAAAATATGGGCCTGGGTATGCAAGTTAAGATCGATATTTTGGAAATGAGCACCTACTTGTTTATTGTTCAGCATGCGCTCGGCACCATTGCCAAAGGGCAATACCCGCAAACCATCACTGCCCAAAGGAGCTTTTTTAGCTTCTTCGTTAAGTTGGTTGTAGCTTAAGCCTATGCCAAAATTATGTTTAGCCCAGCGGTACATGCTGCCTGTGCCGTTAATGCACAATAGCACACCAAGGCGTTTTTGTTCTTCGGCATAATTCACGTGGGCAAATGTGTTAATGCGCGATTGCTGGTCATATGCCAATTGATCGCTCACGCCATAAATAACGCCCGATGTGCCAGCAGTAGCAGCAACCTCGCCTGGGTTCAAAACATTTAAGGAAAGAGCATTATTAGGCTGATCGCCCGCTTTATAAGTTACCGGAATACCCGCTTTTAAGCCAAGCGTTTGCGCAACAGACGCAAGCAATTGTCCATGTGCCGAAAATACCGGGTTAATTACAGGGAACAGGCTGTGATCAAAACCGAAATAGTTTATTACTTCTTTGGAGATACCATTGGCTTTAAAATCAAAAAAAACGCCTTCTGATAATGCCGATACCGAAGTGGTGATATCTCCGGTTAGCTTCATGGCAATATAATCGCCTGGGAGCATGATCTTATCTATTTTGGCATACACTTCTGGTTCGTTTTCTTTTACCCATGCCAGTTTAGATGCGGTAAAATTGCCCGGCGAATTGAGCAGGTGCGATAAACAATTCTCCTCGCCAATGGTGGCAAAAGCTTTTTCGCCAATTTCAACGGCGCGGCTATCGCACCATATAATGCTGTCACGCAACACGTTTTGATCTTTATCAACCAAAACCAAACCGTGCATCTGGTAGGCTATACCTATGGCAGCAATATTCTGTGCATCATAGGCTTTTTTGGCATGACATCTTTCTAAAGCCTTTAAAGTTTGCTCCCACCACATCAGTGGCGATTGCTCGGCCCAGCCGGGGTGCACAGCCTTTATAGGCGATTCTTCGTCGGGATATTGGGCCGACGCTACTATTTGTTGCGATGCTGCATCTACAACGCTTACTTTAACCGATGACGTGCCTATATCTATCCCTAATAACAGCATGGGTTTTGAGGTGTTATGAACATGAATACTAAAACAGGTTTACTTTTTGGTGATTAACTGCACGAAATTAAAGAAATATTTGAAATTGCAATCGATTGCGTAATTTTTTTTTTCCAACTTGCACTTTATAATGAAAAAGGGAAAACGTACCACCATTTATGACATTGCCGCCAAGCTGGGCATAACTGCTTCTTCGGTATCAAGGGCGCTGAATAACAGCAACCAGGTTAACGAAAAAACCAGGGAACTGATTATGAAAACCGCGGATGAGCTTAACTATAAGCGAAACATCCTGGCCTCAAACTTGCGCAAAGGGCATTCAAAAACCATTGGCGTGGTTGTACCACGTATAAACCAGAATTTTTTTGCCAACGTAATTGCCGGCATCGAAGAAGCCACTTATCAAAAGGGCTATAATTTGATCATCTGCCAATCGGGCGAATTGCATGATAAAGAGATTCAATGCGTAAACACGCTGATAAACCAGGATGTGGATTGTATTGTAATATCTGTATCTGCCGATGGTAATGACTATCAGCACCTGCAAAATGTGATTGATCATGGCATCCAGCTCATCCAGTTTGACCGCGTGGCCGAAGAGCTTGAAACTCTTAAGGTAATTAACGATAACGAACAGGCATCGTACGAAGCGGTATCGCACCTTATAGAAAGCGGCTACAAACGCATAGGACTATTGGAAGGCCCGCAAAACCTCAGCATTTTTAAACAGCGTAAAGTTGGCTATTTAAGAGCCTTAAAGGCTTACAATATTGATGTTATTGACGAACTGATTGTAGAAAATGCCTGGACAAAAGAGTTGGGTGCCGAAGGTACGCGCAAACTGCTCACCCTCCCGCAGCCTCCCGATGCCATATTTGCTTCCACATCAGATTTTTCGGCACTTGGTGTCTTAGAGGTTGCTAACGCGATGAAAATTAAGGTACCCGCTGAGTTGGGAATTTGCGGTTACGCAAATGAAGGGTTTTCGGAGATAACAAGCCCGTCAATTACCACTATAGATCAGTTTAGCATCTATATGGGGCAAACTGTGGCTAACTTATATTTCCAGGAAAAAGGCAATACCGATACGGTAACCAAGCCAAAAATCATCAGCATAAAACCGGAATTGATCATCAGGGGATCGACGGCGAAAAATGGAAAGTCATAAATAACGCATTGCCATTCTTTTTCAATCAAAATAATAAGCGGGCCACGAATTTTTGCCGGTATAAATGGCAAAAGTTCGTGGCCCGCTTTTTCTATTTATAATTAACGGCAAATGCTACTTGTTCTGATATCAATCGCTACAAAATTATCGGCACTAATACAACAAGTTACCGTATAAAAGCCGTAATTCATATTCAATATCAATTAACATTTCTGTTACATTTGTGCCATATAGCTTTTACCTTCAACCATAATTTTATATCACTACTATGGATGATTTTATTGCAGCAAGGTCGCAAATGGCCTTATCCTTAGGGTTTCACATCATCTACTCCTGCATTGGTATGGTAATGCCTGTTTTTATGGCTATATCGCACTATAAATGGATAAAAACCAAAAACCAGGTTTACAAAAACGTTACTATAGCATGGAGTAAAGGTGTAGCTATATTTTTTGCTACTGGCGCGGTATCCGGCACTATGCTTTCTTTTGAATTGGGTTTATTATGGCCCGGTTTTATGAAACACGCGGGGCCTATTTTTGGGATGCCATTTTCGTTAGAAGGTACAGCGTTTTTTATTGAGGCGATTGCGCTGGGATTTTTCCTTTACGGGTGGAATAAGCTGAACACCTGGTTCCATTGGTTTACCGGCGTTGTGGTGGGGCTAAGCGGTATAGCTTCGGGCATTTTGGTGGTATCAGCCAATTCGTGGATGAACAGCCCCTCGGGGTTTGATTATGTGAACGGTAAATACTTAAACATCAATCCACTTAAAGCCATGCTTAATGAAGCCTGGTTTTCCGAAGCGCTGCACATGACCATAGCCGCGTTTTCGGCCACGGGTTTCGCGGTGGCGGGGATTCACGCGCTGATGATCTACAGGAAACAAAATGTAGCCTTTCATACTAAATCATTCAAGATAGCCATTTTATTTGGCGCGGCAGCGGCCATTTTACAGCCGTTGAGCGGCGATATCTCGGCTAAAGGTGCTGCTAAACGGCAGCCGGCAAAACTTGCGGCTATGGAAGCTTATTTCCACACCCAGGAATACGCCCCGCTGGTGATTGGCGGCATACCTGATACCGCCGCTAAAAAAGTAAATTATGGTTTGGAAATTCCCGGTCTGCTAAGCTTTTTGGTGCATGACAATTTTAAAACTACAGTAAATGGATTAGATAAGATTCCGGTTAAAGATCAGCCACCTGTTGCCGTAACACATTATGCTTTCCAAATTATGGTAGGGATTGGAACAATGATGATGTTCATCGGCATCCTTTATTTTATCGCCCTTTGGAAAAAGAAAGAATGGCTTACCAAAGCATGGTTCTTAAAGCTATTTATCATAGCTACCCCTACCGGTTTTATAGCTTTAGAGGCCGGTTGGACAGTAACCGAAGTAGGCCGGCAACCCTGGATTATACAGGGAATTATGCGTACCAGCGATGCCGTAACTAAAATGCCAGGTATTCAATATACCTTTTACCTGTTTACGTTTATTTACTTCACCCTAAGCGTGTTTGTTATTTTCCTGCTGAAAAGACAAATTCAAATGGTACCAGAATTATACGACCGTTAACCCGCAGATATTATGTTATACATTGTTATCCTATTTCTATTTGCCTCCATCACCCTTTACTTTTTATTGGGTGGTGCCGATTTTGGTGCGGGAATCATCGAGCTTTTCACATCAACCGATAATAAGCACCGCACCCGTAAAACCATGTACCAGGCCATCGGCCCCATATGGGAGGCTAACCACATGTGGCTTATTATAACCGTGGTGATCTTGTTTGTTGGTTTCCCGGATATATACAGCGAAATGTGTACTTACCTGCATATCCCACTGTTAATCTTGCTGTTAGGCATCATCGCCCGTGGCACAGCCTTTACGTTTCGTAATTACGATGCTATCAAAGGCGAAAGAACACAAAATCTTTATAATCACCTGTTTATATACTCCAGCTTTGTTACGCCGATGTTTCTGGGCATTATAGCAGGCAGCGCGTTATCGGGCCAGATTGATCCTACTGCCAAAGATTTTGCCCACGCTTATGTTTTTAGCTGGTTCAACTGGTTTTCTGTAGCGGTAGGCCTTTTCACCGTAGCCTTATGCGGATTTTTAGCGGCTATTTATATTGTAGGCGAAACCGATGATGTAAACGATATTAAGCGTTATATTAAAAAGGCAAAAGTATCTAATATAGCTGCTGTAATATGCGGAGGATTAGTTTTTATCGCGTCAGAAATTGAACATGTGGGCTTATCACATTGGATTTTCGGGAATGCCATAAGCCTGGTGGCTGTGATAGCGGCTACACTATCATTGATACTGCTATGGTTCATTATATCCGAAAAGCGGAACCGCCAATGGATCAGGCTTCTTGCTGCTTTCCAGGTGAGCATGATCCTAATTTCGGTTGGTGCCACCCGTTTCCCAAGGTTTGTGATCTTCAAAGGCGGAGGATCGATGTCGCTTTTGGCTGATCACGCTACCAGCAATACTATCAACGATTTAGGTATCGGTTTATTGGTAGGTAGTTTGTTTATTTTGCCTGCACTGGGATATTTATACTATAGCTTTAGGTGGAAAGACCGTTAGAATGTCTGAACCGGAATTAAGCAGATTTTCCGGATTAAAAGGATTTTTTAACATAAGTGTAAACTTTTTCCAGGACGAGACATAAGTCAAAATCCTGTTAATCCGTTAATCCCATTAATCCCGGTTCAGACGAATCAAACATTACTGCTGAAAAATCTCCGGGTATTTCCTGATAAAATAAACCGGGGTACAGCTCCAGGCGTGGCAGTAGCTATTTACCGGGTAAAAGTTATAAGGCGATTTAAATTCGTCGTTAGGATCATAAACCTCCCAAAAAGTATCTGCTCCTTTTTTGATCATCCCGCCCCAGTAAGTAGTTAATGCTTCTTTTGCTTCGGTTTTTAATCCGCTCTCTATCAATGCCGCCTCGTAATAATGGAACATATAAGGAGCTCCGGGATGTACGGCAGTAGCTAAACCGGTTAAGCCTTTTAAAGCTCTTTGCGCCTCTGCTTTTGATGCCACGCCGCTTAACGTCATCCAGGCTTGCGCACCGTATGATACCTGCTTATCTACCCCACTCACAAAAAAGCCCGACTTTTTATCATACAAATTTTTATGCGCTGCATCTTTCAGTTTTTTAGCCAGCGCCGGGATATCCGCCACTTCACTTTCCTTACCCAACAGTTTGGCTAAAGCGTAGGTTTGGTTTAGCGCGTATACACTTAAGCCCTGCAAAACAGCCTGTTTATCCAAATCGTTCTTCCAGTCAAAAAACACCCACCATTCTTTGCCTGCTTTCACATAATCCATCATGCCATCATCACCGGCGTATTTCCTGATCATATCCAGCTGTTTTTTGGCCACGGGCCAAAGGTCATTACCTACTTGTTTATCACCGGTGGCTGCCACATATTCCTTAAGCGCCACATTGTACAGGAAACAATAATCTAACAAACGATTTCCTTTTTGGGCATGAGGCTCGGGCGCTTCAAACACGTTAGAAATAAGTACGCCATCCTCGGCAGATAAACCTGCTAACAAATAAAAACAACGTTTGGTAAGGTCATCATTTTTAAATGAATAAAGGTTTGCAAGCGATTCGAGGTAAAGATCACCTATCCACAACCTGCGGTCGCGTTTTGGGCCGTCTTCATAAACGGTTTGCATGCACTCTTTTAAAGTAGTAAGTCCTACCCTGTCAATATCCTTAATCATTTGCGAAGTTCCGGCCGATAAAGCGGCCGGCGTGGTGGTAACTGATGTAGTGGCTTTAAACTCGATATTGGAAATACCAAATTCAAAATATGGCGAAGAACCAAGCAGCTCTATTTTCACGTAACGACAAGCGAGGCGACGGGGGATAGTTATGGTAGATGGCGCTACCGTGACGGTAACAATTTCATCCTGTAACCAGGCCCTGCTTAAAGTGCCAGGGTATGGATCAAACGGCGTGGCTATTTCTGATGGCACTTCGCCAAATGTAAACTTCAGCCGTAAAGGGGCATCCATATCCCCTCTTCTGCCTTTAATGGTAAAGTTGAAATAGCCTGTCATGTGTTCACCAAAATCGGCAATAATACCACTGTTCTTTTTGCTGAAAGCGGAGTTATAAAGCTGATCGATACCACCCGCGTTTACAGCTTTCCATCCCTGGAAAGCGGCGGCATCTTTTTCTACAGTTACAACACTGATGGGTTGCTTTACAGTTTCGGTAAGCTTGGGTTTCAGGTCTTCGGCCTTTTTCAGCCAACCTTGCCGGTAGGCGGCATAAGGGTCCTGGGCTTTTACTTTTGCCGCGCCAAATACTATCGCGAAGCAAAAAAGCAAAATAAATTTAGTGCCTGGTTTGGTTAATTCCATTTGCGTTTTAATTTAAGTTAGGGGTGCTTTTGCCGACTTACAGATTAAGTCGACCAAAGAAATAATTGGTTCATGCAATATAAAAATATAGCACTGCCAAACCATCCTTAACTATCTTTTTAAATAAAAAATACAATTGCGGAATATTACATTTGTGAATAGCCAACTGTGAAGCGTGAAGAATTATCTTAAAATATTATCTATCGACGAGTATTCCATTACTCCCAAATACCTGCAGCTATCAAATGCCATTATCCGTGCAATTGAAAGCGGCGATATTGTTAAAGATGATATGTTGCCGTCTATCAACGACTTAAGTTTCGCGCTTGACACTTCACGCAATACTATAGAACGCGTTTATAAAGAATTGAAGGACAAAGGAATAGTAAGTTCAGTCCCGGGTAAAGGTTTTTTTATTTCCAACACAGATTTTCAGAAGCCGTTAAAGATTTTCCTGCTGTTCAATAAATTAAGCGCGCATAAAAAAATCATTTACGATGCCTTTGTGGCCACTATTGGCGAACTGGCCACCATCGATTTTTATATTTACAACAACGATTTTTATTTCTTTAAGAAGATCATAGCCGAGAGTTTTCAAAGCGATTACGCCAAGTACATCATCATCCCGCACTTTTTGGATAATGAAACCAAGGCTCATGAAATCATCAATACCATCCCCAAGGATAAACTTATCCTGCTGGATAACCTGGTGCCGGGTTTGATTGGTAAATTCGCTGCTATTTATGAAAACTTCGCAACGGATGTTTACGAGGCATTAAAAAAGCTATTAGATAAACTGACCAAGTATCATACCCTTAAACTGGTGTTCCCCGGTAAAACCTATCACTCTAAAGAAATCATGAAGGGTTTCCTGAACTTTTGCAGACAATATGCTTTTGATTACGAAGTGGTAGATTCATTATCTACAGAAACCATTCAAAAAGATACTGTATACATCAGCCTTACCGAAGATGATTTAGTGGAATTGGTTAAAAAGATCATTGCTTCTGATTTTAAGGTAGCCAAGGATGTGGGTGTAATTTCCTATAATGAAACCGCCCTTAAAGAGATCATATTGGATGGCATTACCACCATATCAACGGATTTTAAACTGATGGGGAGCAAAACCGCGGAATTTGCATTGAGCAATTGCCATGAGCATTTCGCGGTGCCTTTTAATGTGATGTTGAGGAGTTCGATATAAGACAGCCCCCTCTAAGGAACTGTTTAATACCTTTCCTCAAAGCATTACAAAAAACGTCATTGCGAGGTACGAAGCAATCTCCAAACAATACAGGGCGAGCTTTGCAACTCCGATTTGCTTGCGTAGAGATTGCTTCGTACCTCGCAATGACGCTTTTTTAGTAGAACTTTTACTTCAGTTCCTTCACCTTTATGCTCCTGAAAAACACCTCGTTGCCATGATCCTGCAATAACAGGTGTCCTTGTGGTGCTTCGCCAAAGTTTTTCCAGATGGTGTATTTGCTAATGGCTACCAGGTCTTTAAAAGCTTGTGAGCCGCGCTCATATTCCAGTACTTTAACGCCGTTCAAATAATGCTCAACGTGATTGTTAGGATACACAATGATGCGGCCGATGTTCCATGCGCCTATGGGGTGTACAAAACGTTCCTGCTTGTTGGCCTTGATTAAATCATATAATGAGGCCAGCGTACGATCACCATCGCGACCTAATTTAGCATCGGGATGCAGTTTATCGTCCAAAACCTGGTATTCCAAGCCGATGGCTGAGCCTTTAGTTACTTCGCTAAGGGTAACAAAATATTTAACACCGCTATTGGCACCCGGTGTTAATTTAAACTCAAACGATAGATCAAAGGCGCTGTACATATCATCGGTCACAATGTCCCCACCTCCCGATTCTTCTTTACCTGCCGATGGCAACACATGCATCACACCGTTGTTATATTCCCAGCCATGATCGGGAAAGCCTTTTAAAGTAGCGCCACGCCAGCTGGCATTGGTTTTACCATCGTACAGTAACTTCCAGCCTGCCGCTTTTTCGGCTGCTGTAATCCTGTTAGGTTGCAGGTTAACCACGTATACATCCTTAGGAAATGCTTTTGGTTTTAAATTGGTAGTTTGCAGATTAAAGTTTTTAAAGTAAACCTTTTTACCAGCCTGTTTTTCATCGCTCACCGCGTGTACCTGCAGGCCTATGAATCCTTTGGCATCTATAGTATCTACCACATCGGCAGTTGGGATACCGTTTACCCAGGTTTTCATCTCGTGTCCAATACACTCAATCCTGATGTGGTTAAACTCCCCTACTTTAAACGCTTCTTTGGCTTTGGCGTTTAAATCCAGTGGGTACAGCCAATCCCGCCTGCCTTCGTCATAAATACCACCTGTCCATTTGCGTTCCGAAGGATCTATTTCAAACTGCCTGCCATACACCAAACCCTTACCATCATGACCGGCAGGGTTATAATGACTGCGCGTTTGCACCCCCGAATTACTCAACGGGCTTTCAATTTTAGCATCAAGCTCTAATATAAAATCGCCATATTCTTTTTCGGTAACCAAAAAGGTATTGCCTGAATTTAGTACGGTTGTGCCCACTATCTGGCCGTCCTCGACTTTATAATCGGCAGTACCGGCAAGGCGTTTCCAGCCTTTAAGGGTTTTGCCATCAAATATTTTTTCCTGGGCGTTGGCTATGGTTGCCGTTGATAGCAACAGGATTATTGGATAAATGTATTTTTTCATAATGATGTTTGTGTTATTTATAATCTATGTCATACCGAACTTGTTTCGGCACCTCACGCGCTAAGTTTACTCCTTGTTGGTTACCTGCCCTATGGGTTCCCGAAACAAGTTCGGGATGACTTTCTTTTCTTAGTTTTTAATAATGAAAACAGGTATCTACACCTTCACCTCCCAGCCCTTTTCATACTCCCTGCTCCAAAGCTTTTGAGCTTCGGGATCATTGAGGATGTGGCCGTTGGTTGGGTCGGTGTGTAAAACCCGGTCAACCCGATAAGATATATTGCCCAATTGTGGTAATAAGGTTGATTTAAAACCAATTTCTATCGGGCAGTTCAATGGTGCTATACCCCTAACACCATCAATAAAATTTTTCATGTGAAAACCGTCCAACGCTTCGGTTGGGCTTACTTTGTTGGTACCATCCACTTTGGTATCGTCTTTAATTTCCTTCACCAGTTTGTTATCGCCATCGTAAACCTGGTAACCGTTACCGCTGCCATAAAACAGGGTACCCTTATCACCATAAAACACAACGCCGCGACTAAGCTGCTCAATATTAAAACCGTTACTGCTGCGGCTTTCCCACTCGGCAGCGGTATTGTTGGGGAAATTGTATAGTATGTTTTGGGTGTCGGGCGTTTGCCAGTCGTCATTAAAATGGAAACGACCACCGGTTGAAACTACTTTGCTTGGGTAGTCAACATTTAGTCCCCAACGGATCACATCTAATTCATGCGTCCCGTTGTTCAGCGCTTCGCCTGTTCCCCAGTTCCAGAACCAGTGCCAGTTGTAGTGGATCAGGTTATCCTGGTAGGGCTTGCGTGGTGCAGGGCCTTGCCACAAATCGTAATTTAAATTAGCTGGTACTGGTACTTGTTTGCCGTGCCCAATACTCAGGCGATGATTGGTGTACCAGCCTTTGGCATAATAGGTACGACCGATAACGCCGTCATGCAACTCCTTCACCATGGCCTGCACGTTTGAAAACGACCTGCGCTGGCTCCCCATTTGCACCAAACGGTTATATTTTTTGGCGGCGGCTACAGCCATCTCGCCTTCATGCGGGTTATGGCTGCAGGGTTTTTCTACGTAAACGTGTTTGCCGGCCTGGCAGGCCATAATAGTAGCGGGCGCATGCCAATGATCGGGCGGGGCTACAACCACGGCGTCGATATCTTTTATCTCCAGCATTTTGCGGATATCGGTAATGCCTTTGGGGCGTTTGCCGGTTATTTTAAAGATTTCTTCAATGGTTTTATCAACTACTTTGGAGTCGACATCGCAAATGTAGCCTATCTCCACATTTGGAATTTTGGCATAGTTTTGGGCCAGGTACAAGCCCCGGCTATTAGTGCCCATAAAGCCCAACACCACTTTTTCATTAGGCGATCCACGGAAAAAGGATGCTCCCTTTGATACCTGCGAGGCAAGCAAGAAGCTTGTAGTAGCTACAGACGTAGTTTGAATGAACTTTCTACGGTTTATCATTACTCAAAAAAGGTTAGATGGTTTATAATCATTGCCCCGGCGGACAGGCGGGCAAATTAGCTAAGTTTTACAAAGCACCGAAACAAACGATGGATTATTTTCAACACGCTTTGTAATTAAGCTGTTACTTTGACATTATTAAGCATCCAAAAGACAAAAAAAAACAAGCCAGCAGTAAAACCGGGCTTGTTTAAATTTGATAGGGTTTAGGTGTGTCGGTCAGATATGGCTATCAACCGATTACACCGTAAAGATAAATGAAAATCAAGTGTTTAAACACCCGTGTTTTCACCCTAATATCATACGTAGTTTTACGTGAAGTTGTCTGAATCAGAATTTACAGGATTTGAGAATTTACAGAATGAAAATTGATCAGACAATACCTACATTGGAAGCGAATAATTAAATTATCTACCCCCTTTTGGGATTCTGTTAATTCTTAAATTCTGAAAATTCTGATCAATATTGTATCGGCAACGGCACCAGTTTGATATTTTGCCTTTGGTGCCAGTATGGATATATTGGTGGTACTTCGCTGGCAGCATCCAGTTTTTTAACCTGGTCTGTAGTCAGGTTCCATCCTACTGCATCAAGATTTTGTTTCAGCTGCTCCTCGTTACGGGCTCCTATAATAATGTTTGCCACGGTTGGCCTTTGCAGTAACCAGTTTAATGATACCTGTGCAACAGATTTACCGGTTTCTTCGGCAACTTCATCCAAGGCATCAACAATATTATACAGGTGTTCAAAATTGGTAGCCGGGCCATGTGAGCCACCTTGCACCGTTCTTGAATCCTTTGGTATAGGCTGCCCCCTGCGGAATTTCCCGCTTAATTGCCCGGATGCCAGCGGACTCCAAACAATGGTGCTCACCTTTTCTTCAATCCCCAAGGGCATCAATTCCCACTCAAACTCGCGGTTGAGCAATGAATAATAAGCTTGATGAGCAACATACCGGCTCCAGCCGTAACGCTCAGATACCGATAATGATTTCATGAGGTGCCAGCCAGAAAAGTTTGAACAGGCTATATAACGTACCTTACCGCTGGTTACCAGGTCGTCAAGCGCCCTCAAGGTTTCCTGTATCGGTGTGGTAGCATCAAAACCGTGCATGTGGTAAATGTCAATATGATCTGTTTGCAAACGGCGAAGACTATCTTCGGCCTGTTTAACCAACTGAAAACGCGATGAACCGTAATCATTAATGCCATCGCCCATAGTAAAGGTAGCTTTGGTGCTGATTAATACATCGTTTCGCAAGCCTTCAAGCGCTTTGCCTAATATCGTTTCAGAAATTCCTCTTGAATACACATTGGCCGTATCAAAAAAGTTAACTCCTGCATCCAAACACAGGTTTACCAGTTTTTTGGCTTCATCAACCTGTGTATTACCCCAGGCTTTAAAAAACTCGTTACCGCCGCCAAAGGTGGCTGTTCCAAAACTTAATACGGGTACACGTAGTCCCGATGCTCCTAATTGTCTGTATTCCATTGTGGTATTTGTTTTTAAGCATAAAGCTCAGGGCCTAAGGCTAAAAGCTTTAGCTGGTTTTGTTGCAAGCTTAGTATTGCACTAATAACAAAGCTAAAATTTATGTTTTTGAGGGATGGATTTTACGCATCATTAGTTTGTCATTTATCCCGATAATGAGGCAGCCGCCCTGCAATCAGGAACCCTTCTAAATAGCAAATAGAAACTTTAAAGGCCGGGCGGTTGGTTAACTTTGGGCAAAATTTTAATATATGGCATCAACTAAACTTACTATCAATAACAACGGCTCGGTAAAAATTGAGGGCGACTTTGAAATTGTAGATATGCAAGGCAATAACTATGGCTTACAAGGCAGAACTGTTGTTTCTGTTTGCCGTTGCGGTTTATCGGCAAATAAACCATTTTGCGATGGTTCGCACAAAGGTCACTTTGAACACAATGCAATAGCATTTGACTTGCCTCCTAAAAAAGTATAACTCCATTTTTAAATAGAATTTTAAGGCCTGCTGTTTACCAATAGCAGGCTTTTAATTTATTATAACTTTGCCGGGGCTTTATAAAATAAAGGATGCGTTACTTCTTCCACATTGGTTACCATGGTACAAACTACAGCGGCTGGCAAAAGCATACCGGTACCGTAACTGTACAGGATGTTTTTGAAACTGTTTTAACTAAAATACTGCACGTACCCGTTACTGTTAACGGCTGTGGCCGTACCGATGCCCATGTACACGCCAGTCAATACTTTTTCCATGTGGATATCGCGCAGGAATGGGATTTTGATCTTTTTTTCAGGCTCAACAAATCGTTGCCCAATGATATTGCGGTGTTTGAAATTATACCGATGCAAGGCTATCCGCACGCTCGTTTTGACGCCGTGCAACGCTCTTATGATTATTACATCCATACCTATAAAGACCCGTTTTTAAGCAATTACAGTGCGCTTTACCGTGAGCCGGATCTGGATATCGACCTGATGCGAAAAGCGGTAGCCCTGCTCCCACTTTATAATGACTACCGTTGTTTTTGTAAAATGCCAAGCAGAATAGATACTACCATTTGCAACGTAAGCGATGCCGAATTATTTATTGATAACACAGGCGATAGGTTACGGTTCAGTATTTCGGCTAATCGCTTTTTGGGTAAAATGATCAGGATTATTGTTGGCCGCTTAATGGAAATTGGGCAGGGCAAAATGAGCGTGGATGAATTTGAGGGCTATTTGATCAGCAAACAAACACCTAAAATTATCATACCCGCGCATCCACAGGGGCTTTATCTATCAAAAGTTACCTACCCTTATCTTGACTTGCCTCCCCGCTCCGCTTTTATGAAATACATTGATGCCGACTGGCAATAAAGCGATTGAAAACGTTGTTTTTTTGTCTTGGCTCTTGATTCTTGGCTCTTGACTCTTATGAAAAATATTTTCAGTAATTTCGCGCTTTAAATAATTAATACTCGTCCTGATGGTGTGGTTTGAAAAATTAAAGCTGAATAAGCAGTTGGTTAGATCGGTAAATGAACTTGGCTTTACAAACCCTAAGGAATTACAACTAAAAACTTTAAGCCGGATAGCCGGCGGGCAGGATTTGATTGCCATTGGTCACGAAGGCAGCGGCAAAACCACCACTTACGTTTTGGCGGTATTAAACCGGTTTAATTACGCGCCCGAAGGCGTTCCACGAGTATTGATCCTGGTACCTGAAAAAGACGATGTATTGGGTGTTATAGAACATTTTGATCGGCTTAACAAAAACAAATCCATTAAAATAGTTGGCTTGTACGTTGCACCGGGCATTGAAGCCCAGATGGACGCGCTTGCCGATGGTGCCGATATTGTGGTAGCCACTCCCGACAGGGCAAGGGCCATTTATTTAAAACTGGCACTTAACCTTAACAAGGTTGATATGTTTGTAGTTGATGATGCCGACCGTATGGTTCAAAAAGGCATGCAACTACCGGTGGTTGAGCTGGCAAACAGCATTGGCAAAAGTCAGAAACTGGTATTTACCGAAGTGATGCACAGCAAGCTTGAAAAAATGCTTGATCCCTTTATGGGCGATGCCGCCGTTGTAGAGGTTGAGGCCTTGAGCGAACAGCCTTTAGAATTGCACCCGCAGTTGTTATATAACGTTCCTAACTTCGGCACCAAATTAAACCTGCTGAATTTATTTTTATATGACGAGGAGGTATTTACCAAAACTGTAGTGTTTGTAAATACCCGCGCCACTGCCGATAAAGTTTACAAAAGCCTGCAAGGCCGTTTACGTAAAGCGGTAGCTTATTTAAATCCACAGTTTTTTGATAGCCCAGGCTTTAAAAGTGTGGAAGATTTCATGGCCGATGAAAAAGTGAGAGTATTGTTAGTTGCTGGCGAAAATGAGGAAACGCTTAATTTAGCGGGAATACCTTTTATTATTCACTTTGACCTACCTGCCGAAAAAGAAACTTTTATTGAGCGCGTAACCAACAACCAACCTGGTGAAGAAAGTGAAACCATGGCCCTTACTTTTGCTACCGACCTGGAACTGAGTACGGTTAAAAAAATTGAACAGGCCAGCGGCAAAAAAATAGCCATTGCCGAGTTGCCTGAAGAGCTGGTAATTGATAAAGATGTAAAAGCTAAAAAGGAAGCCCCCAAAGTTGATCCCGATGCACCTGTAGTCGGCGCGGCTTTCCATGAAAAAAAAGCGTCAAACTCAAAAACCTATAATTACAGCTCGGGCCAAAAGGCAAAAATGAATAACAAGCGCAAGCACTAATTCTTTTTGGTAAAATAATGCACATACATGTCCTCAACCTTTTTGCGGGCCCAGGGTGTTTTGCGCAAAAACTTCAGGCTCGATTGGATGCTTGGATTATCTAAAAAACAATTGATCCTTATCTGATAACCTAACTCGGCCCAGCCAAAACGCTCCACAAGCTCATTTAATATAGTTTCTAAAGTTTTACCGTGAAGTGGGTTATTTACCTGTTGCGACATATGCAAAGGTAGAAAAAAACAGGTTGCCTCACCTAAATGGCGACGTCTTGATCAGGGAAATCGCTTTTAAAACCCATCTATGCAATTTGGGGCTAAAGCCACCTTTATGTTTACTTTATTTAACCGTTGGCTGAAGCCAAAACGGCAATGAATTTTAAAAATAAGATTTGAAAGCTATTTTGAAAACTCATTGCCGTCCCATTTATGGGGCGGGTAAAAAGAAATAAGCAAGGTGGCTTTAGCCAAAACAAAATGAGCTATAAAATTCTAAAAGCGATTTCCCTGGAGTCTTGATTCAGCAATCGCTTTTGAAGATTTGCGAGGTAAAAGGTAGCTCCTACGGAGCAAAAAAAATAAAACATTTGTTCTACAAATAGGTAACCGCTATGCGGCAACTTTTCGTTTTATCAAATATTCGATGCCGCATAGCGGCTACCGGTTTGTAGAGATAAATGAACCAGACGAGATGCCGCATCGCGGCTACCTGTTGTATACTCATTGCAAGATATCTTCTTGTATGAAAATGTTAAATGGGATTTCCCTGGGTATTGACGACTACCAAAATAAAAACTTCAAAACCAGGGACAGAGTCCCATCAACCGTTAATTTAACTTTGCCGTAACCCTAACTAATTTTAAGCATCTCTCGTTTAAGTAAGTATACCAATCTGAGCCAGATAAATAGTATATTCCGTTCATGTTGCATTTTTTATAGCCAGAGTACCGCAAACTAATCCTAATAATCCGTCAACCATCCATGAGGGGCTTAAAGTTATACCTGATATTATTTTTACAAGCTATTTCGATACGCGCTTTTGCCCAGGAACAGCCTCTTCATTTTCAGCACATCGGCAGTAAGGAAAACCTGTCCGAGCTAAATATCAATTCCATGATCCAGGGTAGCCGCGGCTTTATCTGGGTGGGCACCCGAGATGGATTGAACCGTTACGATGGCGATAAATTCAGGATTTTCAGGAATGACGTTAACGATCCAACCAGCATCAGTAACAACTACATAAATCACCTTGTTGAAGATAAAAGCGGCAACTTATGGATAGCCACAAGCGGCGGCATTAACAAATTTGACAGGAATACCAGTCGTTTTACCCATTTTTTACACAGCGATAAAATAGCTAACTCACTTGCCAGCAACTTTACCGTAAATGTGGCCTTAGATAAAAACGGCAATTTATGGATAGCAACTTTGAAAGATGGCGTGGACGAGTTTGTTATCAGTCAGCATAAATTTATCCATTATAAAAACAATAAAGAACAACCAAACAGCCTGAGCGACGATAACGCGCGGGTTACCTATGTTGATAGCAAAGGCAATGTGTGGATAGGTACCGCTTATGGCGGGTTAAACTTATTCAACCCAAAAAACAAAAGTTTTGCATCGTTTAAACATGATGAAAAAGATAGTGGTACCATATCGGCGGATAAAATAAGCTGCGTTTTTGAGGATAGCAGCAACCGGCTATGGGTTGGCACAAGCGATGGTTTAAATTTGTATAACGCCGGCACATCAACCTTTAAACATTTTAAAAACGATCCCAAAAACAGCAATTCATTAACCTACAACAGTGTGCAGTGTATTGCCGAAGACAGCAACCATAAACTTTGGATAGGAACCGAAAACGGAGGTTTAAGCATATTTGACTACGCTACAAACAATTTCAGTAATCACTTACAGGATGAAGTTGACAACAGTAGTATTTCCAGTAATTCTGTAGATGTTATTTTGCGCGATGGTATGGGTAATATGTGGCTAAGCGGCTTTGCATCGGGCATTAACCTGTATAAAAAGGTTAAAGATAGCTTTACCCATTACAACCACAGTTCGTTATCAAACAGTTTGTCTAACAACTTTGTACTAAGCATACTGGCTGATAAAAAAGACAACGTTTGGATTGGTACCGATGGCGGCGGCTTAAACCAGTTTAACCCTAAAACCGGCAGTTTTAAAGCCTATAAACACACTGAGGCAGATAAAGCATCTATTACGGGAAACTATGTTTTGGCGCTCAAAGACGATGGCCAGAATAATTTGTGGATAGGCACCTGGGGCGATGGCGTAAGCGTAATGGACCTGCAAAGCCATCATTTTAAATCGTACCGTAATAAACCGAATGATTCGACCAGTTTAAGCGGTAATAATGTTTACGCTATAACTATTACGCCCGATAAAAAGGTTTGGATTGGTACGCTTGGCCAGGGCCTAAATTTGTTTAACCCTAAAACAAACAACTTTACCCGCTACAGGCACAACGCCAATAACCCCAATAGCGTTGGCAGCGATAATATTAACTCGCTTTTAAGTGACTCAAAAGGAAACCTGTGGGTAGGAACCAATGATGGTAGCATTGATTTATACCGGCCGGAAACAAACGATTTTAAAATATATAAATACGATGCTTCAAAAAATAGCATGGGCAATAATGCCGCCCTTGATCTTTTTGAAGACCATACAGGCCAGATATGGATTTGCACTTACGATGGTTTAACCCATTTTAATCCCAAAACCGAAAAATTTAATACCTATAAAGCAAAAGACGGATTGCCAAATGATTATACCTACGCGGTACGTGAGGACAGTAAGGGCAATTTGTGGGTGAGCACCAACAATGGCATTTCGAGGTTTAATCCGCAGACTAAAACCTTCAGAAACTTTACTGTTGAAGATGGTTTACAATCTGACGAGTTTAAACCCCACTCAGCCGCTATCGACCAAAACGGCACCCTATATTTTGGTGGCGTAAACGGCTTTAACATGTTCAACCCCGAAAAGGTAGCACAAACGGCTTATGATCCACCGCTTATCCTTACCGATTTTCAGATTTTTAACAAAACCGTTCCCGTAGCCTTAAATGAAAATGATCCCTCGCCTTTAAAGGAAGATATTTCCGAAACAAAATCGATCACCCTCACGCATGAGCAATCGGTAATTTCATTAACCTTTGTATCACTTGATTTTGCACTGGCCAACAAAAAAGAATATGCCTACCAGTTAGTAGGTTTTGATAAAAGCTGGAATTATGTAGGCAATAAAAACTCGGCAACGTACACTAACCTGCCGGCTGGCAACTACACATTTAAGGTAAAAAGCCGTAACAGCGATGGCAAATGGTCAATACATCAATTGAGTTTAAACCTGGTGATTTTACCGCCATTTTGGCTTACGTGGTGGTTTCTTACCTTAACCACGCTCATAATTTTCGCCATTGTTTATAGCTTATACCGGCTAAAGGTTAACAATATTGAAAAACAAAAACGCCTGCTGGAAGAACAGGTATCTGAACGTACCGCCGAGGTTTTATCTCAATCGCAGGAACTAAAAAAGCAATCTGAGAATCTGCAGGAATTAAACTCCGAATTGCAGGCGCAATCAGAAGAATTGCAAGCACTTAATGAGGAGTTATTAGCTCAGTCGGAAGAACTGGAAGTGCACATGACGCATGAAAAAGAGGCGCGCGAAGAAGCAGATAAGGCCAATCAGGCTAAAAGTATTTTCCTGGCAACCATGAGTCACGAAATACGCACGCCCATGAATGGCGTAATAGGCATGGCATCCCTTTTAGGTGAAACTGAACTGGATAAGGAGCAGCGCGAGTACACCGATACCATTATCACCTGCGGCGATAGTTTGGTAAACGTAATCAATGATATACTCGATTTCTCCAAGATCGAATCGGGCAAGATGGATTTAGAGGACGAGGATTTTGATCTGCGCCATTGTATTGAAGAAGTACTTGATCTGTTTTCGCCCAGGGCATCAGAAAAAGGATTGGAGTTGGTTTACCAGATTGATCCTGCCCTGCCCCACCAGGTTATTGGCGATAGTTTACGTCTTAAACAGGTAATCACCAATTTAACGGGTAATGCTCTTAAATTCACGCAGAAAGGCGAGGTGTTTATAAAAGTATTCTTGTCAAAAGCACTTAGTGATACCGAAATTGAGATAGGCTTTAGCGTGATGGATACCGGCATAGGCATTCCCGAAGAAAAGCTATCCAACCTTTTTAGCGCTTTTTGGCAGGCCGATTCATCAACCACCCGTAAATATGGAGGTACCGGACTGGGTTTAGTGATTAGCCAGCGCCTGGTAAACCTGATGGGGGGCGATATTTGGGTAGAGAGCGTATATAATGAAGGTTCGGTATTTGTGTTTACCGTTAAAGTTGGTATTAGTCAAAAACAATCTAAATACGTGCCGGTAGTATTTAATCCCGCCGATTTAGAAGGTAAAAAAGTGCTAATTGTAGATGACAATCAAACCAATCGTTTTATACTTAAAACACAGTTAGAGCAATGGGGATTAATCACTTCAACAGCATCCTCGGCGAATGAAGGGCTCCAACTTTTGTCTGGCGATGACCATTACAACCTCGTGGTCACCGATATGGAAATGCCGGATATGGACGGTATTAGTTTTGCCACGGCCATCAAGGCTAATCATGCGTCGTTGCCGATTATCATGTTAAGTTCTATTGGTGATAGTTCCAAAACCAAATACCCGGGCTTATTTTCGGCGATTTTAACCAAGCCGGTTAAACAAAATCAATTGGGCAAAAGCATACAGACCGAATTAAAAGGGCAGCAAAGTACGCCTGTTATTGAAGAAAGTAAACCTACAAAACTGCTGGAAAACAGTTTTGCAAAAGACCATCCGTTAAACATTCTTGTCGCCGAAGATAACCTGGTAAATCAAAAACTAATTAGTAGGATGCTAAGCAAACTTGGCTACGATTTTGCCATGGCCGAGACCGGGTTTGAGGTATTGCAAAAAATGAAAGAACAAGATTTTAATGTAATATTAATGGACGTGCAGATGCCAGAAATGGACGGCTTTGAAACAACCCGATCTATCCGCGACAGCGACCGTAAAGTGCAACCGTTTATCATAGCCATGACGGCCAATGCGGGACCGGACGACCGAGACCTATGTATTACCGAGGGTATGGACGATTACATAGCCAAACCTATGAAAGCCGAAGGATTAATTACCGTTTTGAAAGCAGCGCACAAGATGATGACGCTGGTGATGAAGAAAAAGTAGGGTTACCAATTAAAGTCGCCATTGTACCCGCTGGTAAATTTCAAGTCCCGGATCTTGCGGTTTTTTTGGTTGAGAATATCTAAATGCCATACAGCACCAAAATCAGACCATGGATCAACTAATAACTCAATTTCATAAGGCGATATTAATCTAACTTTTTCAATTCCAACAATCTCCTTATTTTGAATCAGGTACAATTCTTTATTTTTTAAGCCAACTAAGGCATATTCTCCACCAACAAAATACCAGTCATTATCAGGACCAATTAAGCCACACGAAGGATCGCCATAAAAATCGCCAACAAAAACCTCTTCATAAGTTATTTTGTTGAAAAGCCACGCACCTTCAAAAACATATCCCAAAACAAAAACGTTGGTTTCATGCAACGTTTTAAAGTTAGGATCGGTTATGATATTTGGTTTTAAAACATCCATCAATTGCAGTTTTTAGGCAACCCTACCCCATCAATTCTTTCATCAGCTTATCAAAAGCTTCCTTCATTTCGGCCAGGTCCTGTTCCAGTTTGGTAACGCGGGTTTCAAGGCCACTTGATGGGCGGCCGGTTGTTTCTTCCATATCGTCATCATCATTTATTTCCGGGGTGCCGGCCAATAAATGCGCATAACGTTGCTCCTTTTGGCCAGGGCGTTTGGGCAATTGTACAATGTAAGGCATTTCAGGGTCAGCTAATTTTTCCAGCATTTCCTGTACCTCTTCTATCGATTCAAACTCATACAACCTGCCCGAGTTGGTATTTAACTCACCCGGTGTTTGCGGTCCGCGTAGTATCAACAAGCAAATCAAAGCCACCTCTGCCGGAATCACCGGGAAAACAATGGCAAAGTTGTGCTTATATTTAATATTACGGATTGATCCACCGGTTGCAGTAGATATCAGTCCGCGACGTTTTAAAGTGTTCAATGCTTCGGTTACAATTGCCTCATCATAATTAACCACCGGCTTGCGCGATGTTTTTTGGTTACAGGCGGCCGTTAAACCATTCAGGGTCATGGGGTAATAATCGGGCGTGGTTTTGCTTTTTTCCATCAGCGAGCCCAATACACGTAATTCGGCGGCATCAAGTACAGGTAAAGTTTGAGGTGAATCCATGGCTAAATATAAGCAGGTTTTTATAAGTGCAAAAAAATACGGATATTTTATACTTTTAACATATCGATAGCTTTCTACAAGCGACTATCTTACATATTACAGAGCGGTTAAATAAACCCCTTCCTCCTCCTTCCCCAAGGAAGGAATCGCACAAGCCCGCGCTTTTAAATGTTTCGAACACTCAAGCTTTCAAACCCATCGCTAAAAGTATCGGCTAAACTATAACACCTCGGTAAATATTATTGTCGCCAGGCGCTATATCTCCCATAAATCCGTTATTTTGCATTATTTAACAAACAATGAAGTTGGCTTTCTGCCTTCAGCGTTAAGCTTTCGGCTTTACACTATGTGTTTATATATTACATCACTAAATTCGGGGAGTAATGGCAACTGCTATTATATTGGGAACGATGAGGAGGCTATTTTAGTTGATGCAGGCATATCCTGCCGTGAAACTGAAAAACGCATGGCCCGGCTTGGCTTGCCTATGAGCAAGGTTAAGGCCATTTTTGTATCGCACGAACATGCTGATCATATCCGCGGTATCCCGGTGCTGGCTAAAAAATTCAACCTCCCGGTTTACATTACAAAAGGCACGCTCCTGAGTTTGGGGAGCATGATCGACCTCCAATATGTGCACTACCTTAAAGAATTTGAAACGATTACCATTGGCAGTTTACATATTACCTCGTTCCCCAAAGTGCATGACGCCGCCGAACCGCATAGTTTTATAGTGAGCTGCCGCGACGTGAAAGTTGGGATATTTACCGATCTGGGCGTAGTTTGCGATCAGCTGATCCGCCATTTCAGCCAATGCCATGCCGCGTTTTTAGAGGCTAATTACGATGAGGAAATGCTGGCGAACGGCGGTTATCCTTATCACCTTAAAAGGCGCATCAGCGGCGGTAAAGGTCACCTGAGCAATAAGGAAGCTTTAGGGCTGTTCCTAACGCACCGACCAGCCCATATGACGCATTTACTGCTTGCACACTTATCTAAAAACAATAACGCCCCACAATTGGTGGAAACCCTGTTTAAAAATTACGCCGATGGAGTGCACGTGGTGGTGGCCTCCAGGCATGAAGAAACACCGGTTTATTATATCGACGGTAATACCGGCAAACCTTTGGAAGTTTTAGGTCAGCTTGATTTGGGGTTTAATTAGTCCTTAGCCCTATCCTGCATAAATATGGTGCTTAGCATTTCGTATAGTTCCGGGTGTTTGTGCTTTAACTCATCTGGCTTCTGAAAAAAGTACTCGGCAACAACAGCAAAAAATTCCGCCTCATTGGTTACAGCGTAGGGATTAATATCTGACCGACCGGCTTCTATTTTATGAATTTCCTGGTGAATCATTTTTAACCAGGGTAATACATACTCATGAGCCAGCAGGTTTTCGGGCACGCCGTCTGTAGCACCATCGCTTTTATCTAACAGGTGTACAAATTCATGAATGGCAGTATTTTCTTTTCCGGCCGATTTGGAAAAACCTTTAATCAAAGCCGCGCGCGATAAAATCATCTGCCCATTCATATAACCAGTGCCTACCATGCCCAATATACTGCGGTTTTCGCCTTCAAACTGAAATTCGCCATCAAAAGTGTCCGGGTAAAGGATCACATTGGTAAGGTTTCGGTACTCCCAATCTTTAAAGCCGAAAATGGGAATCACCGCGCTTGATGCTATCATCACCCTATCGGCATCTTCAACCGCGGTTCCAACTCCTTCAATAGTGATGTTAGCCAAAAACACATTAACCTTTTGCTCAAATAGCAGCTTACCTGCATCGTCCAAATCCTTGTAAAATTGAATATGGGTATTCAACAGAAGTTTATAATCTACAGAAATTGCAGCATCAATATTCTTTGGTTTACTGCCCTTCAAAAAGAAATACGCTATTAACGCGAAGCCTACAAGGCCCAGGATTACATATGTCATTGCGTAAATATCATGATTAAAATAAGCTAAACAACAGCATAACCAAAGCAGCTATTAAAGTGTTTAAAAAGTTAACAGCATTGTTGGTGATAAAGTTTTTTCGCTCCAACAAGGCGCCCAATAGCGAGTCGGTTAGATTACCTACAGTGCCTGCTAACACAAGCCAAAGTGAATTGATGCCCAAACCAAAACCTATAGCATAAATAACAGCGATAATGCAACTTCCGGCTATACCTATCAAAGTTCCTTCCACACTAATCACGCCATCCAGTCCACGTTGATCGGGTTTCATGGTGATGATATTGAAAAAACGTCTGCCATAAACTGTACCTAATTCGGATGATAGCGTATCTGCCGTTGCTGATGCGAAGCTTGCCGCCATCATCAACACCCACAAACCGGCATATTGCGGAAATACGAAAACCATCAAGCCACAAATACCAGCCACACCCGCGTTGGCCAACACCTGTCCTATTGTGCGGCCTCCTTTACGTTCGTGCTCAATTATAAAAGCATCTTTTTTACCCGACTGCCAGGAGGTTGCTGCCGATCCTAAAATAAAAAAGGTGGTCATCATGGCTACGCCGGTAAACCGGGCACCTGTAAAAACAAAATAAGCCACCAATGCACCGGTTATGGCAGCAGGCACAGTCAGCTTTTTTGCCATGATGCTATAGGTCATGCCGGCGATGATAATGAGTGCAAACAGGATGTTTTGAACAAGCATATAGTCAAAGGTATTTATTGTAACGATAATTAAGCGCTCAATCCTTATTTTTGCCGTGCATGAAAGATATATTAGGCCAGGCCATACATAATTACCATAACGGGCAAACCGCTGATAAACTTTGGATTAATAACCAATACGGTCCCCGGGAGGAAATGCCCATAGAAGCCTATTTTAGGGATGAAGATGATATGCCCGATATGGAATGGCTGGCCATGAACGAGTGCCGCGGCGAAGTACTTGATATTGGCGCCGGAGCTGGCTCACATGCATTAGTATTACAGGAACGGGGTTTTGATGTAAGTGCGCTTGAAATATCGCCTTTAGCTGCCGATGTGATGCAGGCCCGTGGTGTAAAAAAAGTAATTGTTGCCGATATTTTTAAGTACGAGGACCACCGATACGACACCCTCCTGTTGCTCATGAACGGCATTGGTCTTGCAGGAGGCTTGCAAAACATTACTACCTTTTTAGATCGTGCTAAATTACTGCTAAATAAAGGCGGTCAATTACTGTTTGATTCATCTGATATTGCCTACCTGTACGAAGGAAAACTACCAGATACTGGCAAATACTATGGTGAACTAAACTATCAATACGAGTACAAAGGCCAAAAATCAGAATGGTTTCCCTGGTTATATGTTGATGAGAAAACTTTGGAAGCTATAGTTACCGAAGCAGGCTGGGATATGGAAGTTTTATTGGAGGATGAGTTTCAGCAATACCTGGTAAGGTTAACGTTAGCGGTGTCTTAAATTTCTTCTGCAAACGCGGCTTTCAAGTTCCCTTTTTTTAAGCCATCCATTTCCGTTGCACCTGTAGACGTTGCTATTTTTCCGTTAAAGCTTTCGGTATATTCCCTTGGGGAACTGCCTGTTACTGATCGAAACACCCGGTTAAAATTGGTAATACTTTTAAAGCCACTTTTGTAAGCTACTATAGATATACTTTCAAATTTATTGGCGGTAAGCATTTTACAGGCTTCGTTAATACGCACCTCGTTTAAAAAGGTGACAAATGTATTGCCCGTGTGCTTTTTAAAATACCTGCAAAATGATTCGGAAGTCATGAAGGCTGCTTTGGCTACATCATCAAGCGTAATGGCTTCCGTGTAGTTTTGCATAATGTAGTTGTAAATATTACCTATCCTGATGCCCTCGTTTTCGGTAATACCTGGCAGGTTGCCATATGATGATAATGGCTGCAGTTGTTCGTTAATATCAGACAAACCCTTTAATAATTGAATAAATTGTATCAACTGATCGGCTCCGCTGCTATCACGCAGCCCCGCCATAGCATTTATAATTTTAACGGTGTTTGCTTCTGGTACCTTAATTCCCTGCTGATGTTGCTGAATAAATAATTTGTGAGCACGTACCTCGGGCAAATCAAAAAAAGAAGCTAATATGCCGTCGGGATTAAAAAATATACTGAGGGCACTGATGGCATCCTCGTTTTCATTTTCAAAATATTGGGGATCGCTTTTAAACAGGTGTGGCAGGTTGGCCCCTAATAAAAACACATCGCCGGGGGCAAAATGATGCATATTATTACCGGCTATCAAGGTGCCCTCCCCCTTCTGTATCCAGGTGATTTGGGTTTCTTTATGCCGGTGCAGGTAAGGGTAAAAGTAAGGCAGGCTAAACTGATCGGCAATTACGCTTTTATCATGTGGCACCGGAATGGTGAATTGCAATACTTTCATAAGCCTTAAGAACGATTTAACAAACAAATATTATCAATAATTTTCAATAAACCCAATTTAAGGGGTAATATTTGTCAAATTGAACTTTATTTTTCAAAAAAAATCCCCCGGCTCATAAAAACCAGGGGACCATTATGATGATTGAGGTTTGTTAAAAACGGAATGCCAGTTTGGTAAATATCCGCATACCATTAAAGCCCATCTGTACGGCCTCAAACGGACCGCCCGATTCGCTATCCCCAAATGAGCTGCTGCTGTTTGGATTAACAGAACCTTTAATAACGTTGGTACTTGGGTGTACGTTAAATAAGTTATCTACACCGGCTGTCCATGATACTGTTTTGTTGATTTTGTATGATATATATAAGTCGGTAGTTACTTTAGGTTTAAAGTCAAAAATCTCTTTAACTTTTTCGCCGGTTGCATCCATTGTTACGTAAGGGAAAAACGGATCGGCAACGCCATCTGGCGCGCTGGTTTCGCCAAAGCCTAATTCTTTTACATCACCAAAATAAGTAGCGCGCCCACCTATCGCGAATTTACCTACACCATACTCCAGGTTAAGGGTAAATTTAGCGGTTGGCGCACTTGCCTTTAAGAAATATTGCTCCCTATCTGAAAAGAAGGTAGCGCTATCGGCAGCCGATCCTTTAAATGTAGATGGGATATTAATTTTATTGATAGATAAATGCTGAATGTTACCTGCTAACAATGCATAGAAATGACTTTTATCCCAACGTTTTTTGTAGTCTAACACAATATCCACACCGGTATTGGTTGTGTTAACCGCGTTTGCGAAAAACTGAGCCGCGCTGATGCCCTGTTTTAACAGTAAATCATTTAACGGGGTGCCTAAAGTAGAATCGCCCTGGTTGTACAAGCCCGAGATCACAATCCTGTTTTTAATTTTAATATCATAACCATCAACAGTAACGGTAAAATCTGGCGTAGCCTGCCATGCAAAACCCAAGCTGTAGTTAACAGATGTTTCTTGTTTTAGCTTAGGAATACCTGCTGTTTTGGCAATATCAGAATAGTTAGGTACCAATTTGGTATATTCCAGGTTACCGCCAACAACTGTTGTATTCGTGTTACTAAAATCTATCTGCTGCAAAGTTGGCGCACGGAAACCGGTACTTGCCGATCCGCGAACGTTAAAATTACTTGCCAGTTTGTAACGTGTTGCAAACTTAAAAGTGCTTACACCACCAAAGTCCGAATAATGCTCAACGCGCGCGGCTCCGTCAACCAGCCATTTGTCGGTAACATCTAAGGCAGCTTCGGCATATGCGGCTTCATTGGTACGATGATCTTTCACTTCATCGCTTGGCTGATAGCCCGGATAACCTTCAGATCCGGATGCTTTAGCAACACCACCCGGTAAAGTAGCACCACCGGCTACATAAGAGTTAAGCTCGCCTGCATAAAGCTGGTAGCGCTCGTACCTAAACTCGGCACCAAATGATAATTGTAAACCCTGCGCAACGGTGGCAAAGCGTTTGGTTATATCGGCATTGGCCGTATTTTGTAAAAAGTTAAAGCCACCATCATCAAACCTGGTTTGTATAGGCTGCCCGGCAATAACAGGTAACGACGCGTTAAAGGTTTTGTTACCCCAGTAATGGAAATCATTACGACCTACGTTGTTGCTGATATCCCAGTCCCAATCGCCGGCTGTAGTACCTTTAAAGCCAATAGCCGATGAAAGATCTTTAATATAAACATCCTCTTGCGGATTGTAATACACATTATTGGCGCTAATTGTACCATCCTGTACGCCTTGTACTTTCATAATACCAGGCACAAACACAAGATTACCATTAGCATCTGTAGGGAATTTTGTTGGATTTTGGCGCAAGCCGTTATCATAATTCCAGCTACGGGTATAGGCGTATACATTGGAGTGTTTGTAATTATAACCACCAAATGAATAAAACACCGTTTTGGTACCCTTTATAGGCAATTCCATATTATACATACCACCGCCGGATACTACAGATCCATCGCCAAATGCACGGCGCTCGCGGGCAACGGGCTGGGCGTTAGGGTTGGTTTGCCAGTTGGTATCAGGTATGGCCCTGAAGGTTTTACCCTGGTTAAAGTAGTTAGCGCCAAAGTTGATGAAGCCACCGCTTTTACCCAGGTTTAAGCCATAATTGGCACCAAGGGTAAACGTTTGTCCATCAAAATGTTTGTCGGTATAGTATGCTGATGGATCAACATTGTTTAGGGTGTTATATTTTTGATCGTTATAACCACCAAAACCCGCGGTTACATTTAAATGGTTAACATCTCTCTTAAGTACTATGTTGATTACACCGGCAATAGCGTCAGATCCGTATTGGGCGGAAGCGCCGTCGCGCAGGATTTCGATACGGTCAATAGCGGCTTCAGGGATAGCGTTCAAATCTGTACCGCTGTTGCCACGGCCACGGGTACCAACCTCGTTTACAAACGCCGATAGGTGACGGCGTTTCCCGTTAATAAGTACCAACGTTTGATCGAACCCCAAACCACGCAAACTTGCAAAGTCGATGGCGTCGGAACCATCCCCCCCGCTTTGTTTGTTGTAGTTAAATGAGGGTACAGCCTGGTTTAGCTGACTCATCAGATCAGGTTTAGCGGTATTGGCATCCATTGAATTTACTTTCAGCACATCCACTGGTACGGCCGATTCAATTTTGGTACGCCCAACACCGCGACTACCCACCACAATAACTTCTTTTAAGCCTTCGGCAGATGAAGAAAGCTCCATATCCAATATTTTGGTTTCGCCGGCGGCAATGGCTACGGTAACGGTCTTCTTTTCGAACCCAACTGCCGAAAAGCTCACCTGGTATGATCCTGCCTTTAAGGTAAGCGAATATTTACCATCCGCATCGGTAATAGTCCCAGTGCCTGTCGGGGTCACTTTAACTGAACCGGCGCTTACGGGGTGCCCGCCGCTGGTAACGGTACCGGTCAACTTTTGCGCAAAAACGGGAGAACAGAGCAGAAGAAGCGCTCCAAAGAGAAAATAATGTAATGTTAACTTCATGTTTTGATTGATTGGTTGATAAATTATATTGATTGAACCACAATATAACGTTAATTGTTAATTAATTATCAATATTTCAACAAAAACAACATTTATTTCAATAAAAAATCAACATAAATTATAAATAATTGATTTTATATAAAAAATAAACAATTTAAAAATGAATTTTAAATAAATTAACATCTATTTGAAATTAAAAAACAATTTTTAAACCACATAAACTAGTTTAAGATAAAAAAAGCAATTACAAATCAATAAATCGCTTCACATTAAATAAAAAAATAACAATAAAATCATTAATTAATACAAATATTCAATTCGTTATTTTTTCTTATTGTATAAAATACACCATTTAATTAACAGACAAACTGCCTGGCAGTCGCAAATGATGCAAAGTGAAGAGTACTTACCTGGTTTTTAAAACCCGGTAAATACAAGTGCCGTTAAATTGCTTTGAATAGATGGTCACTTAATTCCCTAAAGGAAGGCTAATAATAAACTCCGTACCCTCGCCTTCCTGGGTTATAACCTCGATTTTACCGCCGTGGCCTTTTACAATGATATCATAGCTTAAGGAAAGACCAAGCCCTGTGCCCTCGCCTGTTGGTTTGGTGGTAAAAAATGGTTGCATAATTTTGTCTTTGATTTGGGTAGGAATGCCCGTACCGTTGTCTTTTACAATAATTTCAACAGCGTTATCCTTTTTTAAGGTTGATAGCGTGAGCGTTGGCTTATAATCGACACCTGCGCTTTTTTGCTTTTGCTGCAGCGCGTAAAAGCCGTTATTGAACATGTTAAGCAATACCCGGCCTATATCCTGCGGAATGATGGTTACAGGGGGCAAATTATCATCAAAACTGGTATTTAGCGTGGCGTTAAAAGTTTTTTCTTTTGCCCGTAAACCGTGGTAAGCCAGGCGCAGATATTCATCGGCAAGCGCGTTGATATTTGTGGGTTGCTTATCGCCCGAGTTATTGCGCGAATGTTGCAGCATATTTTTCACAATAGCATCGGCACGTTTGCCATGATGCATTATCTTTTGCAGGTTTTGTTCAATGTCATCAGCTATGGCCAGGCCGTCTTCGGTATTACCGGCGGCCAGCTCTTCTCTCATTTCGGCAGCAAGTTCGATACTTACTTCGCTAAAGTTATTCACAAAATTCAACGGGTTTTGAATTTCATGGGCAATGCCGGCAGTCAATTCACCTAAGGATGCCAGTTTTTCTGATTGAATAAGCTGTTGCTGGGTAGATTTTAATTCGTTTACGGTATCGGCCAGTTGATCTCGCTGTGCGGTGATCTCCTCGCTTTGCTCGCTTAAGGCCTTATTAGCATCACTTAACTCCAGTGTGCGTTCATTAATCCGCTCCTCCAGCAGTTGATTCTCCTCCCTCAAATGGCGTTGGCGATAGTTGATATAAGAGTATATCACAAACGCAAATACTACAATATAAATTAACCAGGCCCACCACCTTGCCCACCATGGCGATAGGATAACAATCTGGATACTATCTCCGATATTATTCCATACACCGTCACTGTTGGCAGCTTTTACTTTAAAAGTATAAGTACCTGCCGGCAGGTTGGTGTAAGTAACGCTACGCTGCGTACCGGCCTGAATCCAGTTTTTATCATAACCATCCAGTTTGTAGGCGTAGGTGTTTTTTAAAGGATCATCAAACTGAAGCCCTATGTAGTTAAACTCCACGCGGTTTTCATTATATTTTAACTCAACAGATTTGCGGCCAAAGGTGACTATCCGGTTGGCTGTTTTACTATCGGCAAGTGGATCATTATAGGTTAAACTTTCAATATGCACAACTGGCTCGTAGGGACTATCATCCAAATCTTTAGGGTTAAACGCAGCCAGGCCGTTACTTACCATAAAAGCAAGTTTACCATCCGATAGTTTATATAAGCTGGATAGGTTACGGGTAACATCATTACCCGGTAAAAAACTTTCGACGCTAAAATTATGGATGGTAAAGTTTTTGGGGTCGATACGTGATAGCCCCCGTTCTGTTAAAACCCATATACGGCCGGCAGCATCCTCATTTATACCCATGTTTGAATTAAACAGCAAACCGTTGCTTTCGCTGAAATGATGGGTAAACGCCCCCTTTTCCTTATCAAATATGTAAACGCCGTTTAAATAGGTACCCACCCAAAGTCTGCCGGCACTATCCTGAAATATATCATCCACACAAAAGGCGGTGCGGTTATGCGTGTCAAAATACGAAGTGAATTTTTGCGTTTTGCGGTCGAAACGATTAAGCCCCCCGTTATTGGTACCAATCCATAACGTACCTTCCTTATCTTCAAAAATGGCCAGGATCTTGCCATCGTTTAAAATATTACCCGCGCCACCAGCGCTAAATATATGGTAGGGATACCTTGTTATTTTTTTAGTTTGGGGATTAAACGAGCATAGCCCCCTTTCATCGGCGTTACCAAGCCAAATGATGCCTTCATGATCCTGGTACACATTATTAATGAAACTGCTGCTAATGGTGGTGGAATCTTTATCGTTTCTGTTGTAATGTTCTTTTTTGCCGGTAGTGGTATTATATACATACAAGCCATTTGAACCGCCTATGTACAACATGCCGTTAAGCCCGATGCAAACTTTACTCAGAAAAATGTATCCATCATCTGGCGAGTATAATTTTTCAAGCTTGCCGGTAGCTGTATAAAGTTTATAAATTCCCTGGTTGTTTGATACATAGCTATAATCCTTGTTATTGACTATTTTATTGACAATAGGGTAACTTGTTATGTTGCCCTTTATGTTTTTGTAGATGGTAAACGCGCTTTTTAATTTGTTAACCCTGTTTACACCGGCTTCATCAAACCCGGCCCAAAGTGTATTAGCATGATCAACCATTTTGGCTATTACCCGGGTCTGGCTAAGGGTGCCAACCTCGCCGGCATTGGTCATATACCTTGTAAAGCGACCCGATGCCGGCTCAAAATACACCAGGCCCGAAGGGAAGCTAAGCCATAAATTGCCCTCCTTGGTTTCCCTGAAAGATTGCAACTGGTTCTGATCTGAAGATTTAATGGAGTCTTTCGGCGTATAGTTGGTAAACTTATGGGCCTTCCTGTCAAATTTCGATACCCCTTTATCGGTAGCAAACCATAATTGCTTATTTTTATCCTCGTAAATGCTATAAACCGCGGTACTTAAAGCACTATCGGGCTTAGTTGATGGCCAATACTCTTTTATGCTATTATCGCGGCTATCAAACCGGGTAATCCTTAAATCGATATTATAACCATGAAAAGTGTTGAGCCAAAAAACGCCGGGTTCTGATTTTGCCTCATATATGGGGTTTACATGTCTCTGTTTGGCGGTATCTGCAATGGTCATAAAACCAACCATTGGTTTCCCGGTGCCATCGTACCGGTAAATGCCGTTATTACTACTTAACCATATTTTGCCCGAAGCACTGGCATAGGCCTCATAAATGAGCGAAGCATTTATAAAGTTATTTCCCTTTTCTTTTATTCCGAAATATTCAAAAGCGCCGGATTTGGTATTGAGTTTTACTACTGATGCGCCATAACTTACCGAACGGATATGCCCCCAGATGTTATTATCCCTATCTACCGCGTCCATTGTAAATGTGGTGATCTTACCATCGGCGGGATACGGAATATGTTTAAATGTATCTGTTTCTCTGCGGTATTGAAAAATACCGTTACTAATGGTAGTTGCCCAAAGGTTGCCCTGCCTATCCAGCAACAAACTGAGCACATTGGTTGATGAATAGGTATTAGTATTTAAATTACCCAGGTTATACACCTTGCATTCATACCCATCATACCTTACCAGGCCGTTTTGGGTAGCTATCCATATATAGCCTTCATTATCTTCTTTAATTACACGGCCGGTACTTTCGGGCAAGCCTTTTTTAACATCCAGGTGATCAAAATAAAGATGAGGCCCTTGCGCATAAGCCAAAGAACTTATACATATGGCAGATGCCAATAGGCATATTTTAAGGAAAGAGTTTTTCAAATGAGCAAACAAATCAATCATTTATATATGATTTAAGGCAGATGAAGGCGGATACCGGTTATAAAAATAATAAAAAATGATTATTGTAATTGATATAATAAATAGCCGCAATGCCCATCGCCTCTGCGTTATCAAAAAAACTGCTTTTTATTGACGTCGCCTGCATAGACTTTACTTAAAATCGTAAGCCTTTACCTATGGTAGTAGTAATGTAGTGCCTTGCAAATACCGCCCAATAACATTACCTTTTAGCTTTGTTATCATTAAATCGAAATTCCGAAATCCCAAATATGAACAATCTCCCCAGGCGTCTTTTATCCATCGATGTGTTGCGCGCCATCACCATGCTGCTGATGATATTTGTAAATGACGCCAGCGGTGTGAAACACATCCCGGCCTGGATAGACCACGCCGATGGTGAGGCCGACGCTATGGGTTTTGCCGATACCATTTTCCCGGCTTTTTTGTTTATAGTAGGCTTATCGTTACCATTCGCTATTAAAAACCGGATTACCAAAGGCGAATCCTTTTCATCAATATTAATCTATATCCTTACCCGCAGCGCTGCGCTTATTATTATGGGCTTTTTCCACGTAAACCTGGAAAGCTACAGCAGTGCCGATACCCTTATTCCAAAGGCGGTATGGGCTATTATTATCACTACCGGTTTCTTTTTCATTTGGCTTGATTATCCCGAAACTATGGCCAAAGCCAAGCGCTACACTTTTATGGGGATAGGCATTGCCCTGCTTATTGCCATGGCGATAATTTATAAAGGCGGCGAAGATGGCGAAATACATGGTATGCGCCCATCATGGTGGGGCATTTTGGGTATTATCGGCTGGGCCTATTTGGTGTGCGCCTTAGTATATCTGTTGGTAAAAGGCAAAAGGAATTACCTGTTAGGTTTCCTTATTTTATTTGTGGCTATCAATATCGGCGCTCATACGGATATTATTGATTTCAAAATCCCTGTACTGGGCGATGCATCAGCGGTTAGCTTGATAATGGGCGGTGTGATGATCTCAGAACTTTACGCCCTGCTGGTATCTAAAAACAAAACGCGATTACTTTGGGCGATATTTGGCGGCACCGGGGTACTGCTGATAGCGCTTGGCTTACTGATTCGCCCTTATGCCGAGGGAATTTCCAAAATTCACTCCACTCCTGCCTGGATTTTTATTTGCAGCGGTATAACCATCCTTGCATTTGAATTGTTGATCTTTTTAGTTGACGTAAAAGGGAAAAAGAACTGGTTTAAAGCCATCTGGCCGGCAGGTACAAGTACCCTCACCTGTTATTTGTTGCCTTACTACCAGTTTTTTATTTTAACACTCCTGGGCGTACGCTACCCAAAAATACTCAACAACGGCTTTACAGGCCTGGCACGAAGCATGGCAACCGCCTTTATATTAATAGCCATAGTTGGCTTAATGGAAAAGAAACGCATCCGCTTAAAAATTTAATATACTACATCCTATCTCACAATTTATAAACCTAAAATGAATATTTTCTCTTTAAAAAAAGGCTTGTTGCTGTGCGTTGCGGCATTACTACTGCCTGCCGTTGCCCTTAAGGCCCAGGTTAAACACAAATATGTTGTAATTGGCTACGTTGGCGGCTACAAGGGAGTGGCAGATATGGGCATTGTAAACCCCGCAAAGCTCACCCACATCAATTACGCTTTTGTAAATGTGCGCAATAACAGGGCCTGGCTGGCACATGAGCGTACTGATACCATTAACTTCCGCAACCTGGTGCTGCTGAAAAAGAAAAATCCCGCGCTTAAAATCCTGATCTCTATTGGCGGGTGGACCTGGAGTAAAAACTTTTCGGACGCTGCACTAACAGATACATCGCGCAAAGCATTTGCCGCCAGTGCGGTCGATATTATCCGTAAATACAACCTGGATGGCGTAGATATTGATTGGGAATATCCTGGCCTGCAAGGCGATAACAACGTTGTGCGCGATGAAGATGGCGGTAACTACACCCTGCTGTTTAAAGCGCTTAGAACCGAGCTTGATGCCCTTGAAAAAGAAACCGGCAGCAAGAAGCTATTAACCGCTGCAACAGGTGGCTTTAAACGTTTCCTCGACCATACCGAAATGGGAAAAACTGCGCTATACCTGGATTATATTAACCTGATGACGTACGACTATTTCCAAAACAAAACCGGCATTGCTGTACATCATACCAACCTGTTTACCTCCAACAAATACAACACCGAAAACTCGGCCGATAAAGCGGTAAGCGAATACATCAAAGCGGGAGTACCTGCCGCCAAGCTGGTAATGGGCATGGCCTTTTACGGTCGGTCTGAAATGGTTACCGATTCGGCCCAGAACGGCCTTGGGATGAAAGCCTATCAGCATGTTTGGGTTGGCGGATACAGCAGATTGAAGGATAGCGTAATCAACAAAAACGGTTTTACTTATTATCGCGATAGCATAGCACAAGCGCCTTACCTGTTCAATGCCGCCACTAAGCAGTTTGTAAGTTTTGATGATGAATGGTCGGTAAGCAACAAATGCCAGTACATGATTGACCACAATATGGCCGGCGTTATGTTTTGGGAGTATGCCGATGATAAGAAAGAATATTTGCTTAACGCGATAGATGAGAAGTTGAAGCCCCTCTAAATCTCCCCTAAAGGGGAGACTTTTAATTTGCAAGCTTTAATTTTTTAAAGCCCTCCCCACAACTCCCGCGGGCTTTCAGCCCGTGGGTATCATGGCTGCAGCTTTCAGCTGCTCTTCTAATTTGCTATCGACGTAAGCTGAAAGCTTATACCAGCGTTAACCCACGAGTTACGCTGCGCTAAACCTCGCGGGAGTTAGAAAGCTTTAATTTTTAAAAGCCCTCCTCTTCAGGGGAGGGTTTGGGTGGGGCTTCGGGGCCATTCCCAGCCACATCACCGCGTTCTCAAACAATTTATTCTGCACGGGCGAGGTAAAGATCATATCGCCGTGGCCCATGTTGATGTACAGCATTTTATATTTGGTGTTCGTCCACACAACAGGGATATCACCTTCACGAATGATATCCTTTTTGCCAAGCGGATAATTTGCGGGATCAAGGGTTAATAAAACTTTTACATCCTTATTTAATCTTGGACTTGGCAGCCAGCCGTACCACTCATTTATAGGTGATGTAAAATGCGCGGGAATGCCTTTAGTTACGGGATGCTTTGCATCGTCAACAATAAGCTTAGCAGGCAATGGCGGCCAGCTGTTGTTGTAAAATACGGCGCTCCCCAAAAAACTCACAAACCAGGGCCAGTGCGTATCCTTGTCGTTATACCCAGCCACGTGGAAACCCAGCCAGGTTCCACCATTATCCATGTATTTTATAAATGCCAGGCGTTGCTGCTGGTTTTGCGGGAAGTCATTAAGCCATATTACCAACTGATACTTTTTCAGATACTCATTGTTTACGTTTTTCCAATTGGTGGTGGTATCAAACGCGAAGCCGTCCTTTTTACTGAGATCTGTAAAAAACCGAATAGCATCGTTAGCAAAATCAACATGATCCGATTCTACCGTTGTGGTATAAAGCGCCAGCACCCTGAATTTGGGGGCCTGGGCCCGTACTCCCATGCATGCTAAAACGATTAATACGGTTGCTAAAATTTTGCTAAACATATTTTTGTTTCTAAATAGTGATTAATTACCCGCGGCCCAGAAAATAGCATTGGTTACCAATTTAACCCAGGCAGGGTTATCCAACAAGTTTGGCGAGTGCCCCATAAAAATGTACACGTTGCGGGCTTTAACATGCTCGTTAGTCCACACCACCGGGTGATCGCCCATTTTAACATCGCCTTGTGGCTCATAAGTTTTTTCGTCGACACTGGCCAGGACATGTACGTTGGGACGCGGACTTTTATCATACGTATACCATTCCTCCTGCTGAATCAGGAACGATGCCGGCACACCCTTCATTACCGGATGCCGCTTATCCTCCACATTTACTTTTCCTTTGGCAAAAGTTGCTATGTAGGCCTTCCAGCTAATACCCCCCATAAAGTTGGAGAACCATTGCCACTCGTGAAAACCATCAAACTCACCCAACAGCGTGGCGTGGTGAAAACCTACCCAGCCGCCCCTGCCTTCGTCAATATATTTTTGAAAAGCGGCTACTGCCTTACCGGTCCAGTTATAGGGTGCATAATCAAGCTGCAAAAAAAGCTGGTAATGACTCAAAAACTCGTCGTCAATTTTATCGGTGTTTTGAATATAATCTACGGTAAAGCCGTTATCGGCGGCTAATTTATCCAGCCATATTTTGGCGCGCTTTGAAAACTCAATATGGTGCCCTCCGTTTTCATACAAAGCCAGTACCTTAAAATGCTTTGCATTGGCCCTAACTTGAATGGCCGCTAAAACAACAGCAATAATCATTAGTATTTTTTTCATGAGTTTATGTAGATGATAATTATGGATTGATGCTTTGTTTTAAGGAAGCTATAATTTGTAAGGTATTCTGATTAAGCCCGGCAAATAACGCCTTATCCTCTACCGACCATGGATGCCCCCGCCTGTAATCCCACCAGCGATAGGAGATTTTGGAGTATTCGTTGCTAATGCCCTTTTCTATTGGTTTTTCAAAATAATTACCTGTGGTGATAGTACAGCTCCCATCATCAACAGAAATATTGACATCGAACTTGAGCCAGTAGTAGTTACCTGTACTGCTGGTGATCACCTTAAACATACCCACACCTTTAATTTGCCCTGATTTTTTATCGGCGGTATACAGTTGTTGCGGCTCGTCCGGAAAAGTTTGGGCAAACCACTTTTCGGCAAGGGCAAAGACCTCATCCCCACTTTTATTTGTAGGGTATACTTGTTCATAGGTGATCTTACCGTTTTTCATAGGTAGATGGATCACTGCGGTATCCTGTTGAGTTGTAAAATCTATGGTCACCGAAAACACAGATGGAAAGAATGGGGTCATGCTGAGCCTGTCGAAGCACGCGGGCGAAGGCCTCTGCGCACGTCCTTCGACAGGCTCAGGATGACAGACCCTCTTTAATAGCAACCTGGAATTGGTAGCATAATTAACCAGCGGCAACAGCATGCATCCGATAAAAAACAAAAATCTGATTGTCCTTTTTTGCTTGGTCATGAGGGGTAAAAGGTTTAAACAAGTGTGCGATACCTGTATTTCAAATATCAGTATTAACAATTATAAACTACCTGCAAAACCGCCCTACATTACCACTACCACATGTTTTTTGCCATTTTGGACCATTTTTTTGACATATCATTGCCTAAACAGAAAGCAAGCGAGCGCCAACATATGAAATCCTTAACCTTATCACTTTTTACTTTTTTCGTCATCGTTTGCAACTTTAATCCGCTACAGGGCCAAACACCAAAGCTCCGTTTTAAAGCGATTGCGATTGCTGAAACCGGCGGAGGCCATGCCCGTTTTGACAGCGCCGCCCGCATCTGGCTCAATAAACTGGCTATTGACAGCAATTTCGCCATCGACTACATCAGCGATACCAAACCTATCACCAAAGATTTTCTTAAACAGTATCAGTTATTCATTCAGTTGGATTACCCACCCTATCCCTGGGGTAAAGAAGCCCAGGAAGCATTTACAGATTACCTGGAACATGGCAAAGGTGGCTGGATAGGCTTCCATCACCCCACGCTGCTGGGCGTTTTTGATGGTTACCCTATGTGGCAATGGTATTCGGACTTTATGGGCGGTATTGAGTTTAAAGATTGTATTCATGGGGGTACTACGGCCTTGCTTACTGTAGAAGATAAAAACCATCCGGCGTTAAAAGGCCTACCCGCAACTTTTAGCACCAAAGATGAATGGTACACCTACAATAAAAGTCCGCGGGCAAATGTACGCGTATTGGCCAGTATTGATGAAAATACCTACGTGCCCAACATCAACATTAAAATGGGCGATCATCCGGTGATCTGGACCAATGACCACATAAAAGCGAAAAACATATACATAGCCATGGGCCATTTCCCTGAACTTTTCAAAGACGATAATTTCACCTTGCTCATAAAAAACGCGATATCTTGGGCTGCCACAACTCCAAACAATGTTCACTGAATATTGACTGTTTTAATTTTGAAATTTTCAAGAACGTTACCCTACATAACTACTACAATCAGCCTCATTTATAGCTATCTGCTCCACTACATTGCCGGTTAAAGTTCTTTATCTGAAAATCTTTATCTAATTTCATCCTGATAAACCCACCCTGTTTTTGAGGACCAATTGATGAAGAACTTTACCCTGATCTTCCTTTTTCTGAACGTTGTATTTTGCGCTGCAAACGCGCAAACTTCTATTGGTATCCCCTCCATTAAAAACTATACCCATGCCGATTTCAATGCGGGCAGCGAAATTTACGATGCCAAACAGGATAAAAACGGCATCATGTATTTTGCTAACAATGATGGCCTGCTCACTTTTGATGGCAGTTACTGGAAAAGCTATCCGCTACCTAATAAAGCGGCTATAAAATCAGTAGCTATAGATCCACAAGGGCGGATCTATGTAGGCGGCCAGGACGAAATTGGCTACTTTTTCCCGGATGCAGCCGGAGTTTTGCGGTTTCACTCCATCAAACAACTGATGCCCCAAAAGGCCCGCCAATTTGCCGAAATATGGGGGATTGTGCTTTATAAAAACGAAGTATTTTTTCGTACCATTGAGTGTGTGTTTGAATATAACCATAGCCAAATTAAAACCTTTGACGCACCTGGGGGCTGGCGCTTACTCAACTATGCAGGAAGCCAACTTTTTGCCGAGGACAAGGACGAGGGGCTAATGAATTTTCAGAAATCTGAGTGGCAGGCATGCAACACGCAAACGCCTACAAGAGATTTACACATTACCGGTGTTATGGACTACCATAAGGATACAGTATTGGTATCTACCTCAAAAAAGGGACTTTTCCTGCTCTCCGGCAATACCTTAATTAAAAAATCAACCGCGATTGATGGTCTTTTAGCTAACGACCAGGTAAGTTGCGCTAAAAAGATCAACAATAACCGTTACGCTATAGGCACTAAAGCACAGGGCTTATTTTTTATAGATGATAAAGGAAATCTGGTTGAACGTTTTTCAACTACAGATGGCCTGCAAAGCAACAATATACTAAGCCTGCTGCTGGATAAAGACAATAACCTTTGGCTGGGGTTAGAAAATGGGCTGGATTTTATCAACTATAGTTCGGCTGTTAAACATATTTATGCCAGCAAGCAAAACCAGGTAAAAAGCAATTCTATCAGTGTTTTTGATAATAAGCTATTTGTAGGCACATCAAACGGTTTATTCAGCGCGCCTTTAGATAGGCAGCAAACCGACCTGAGCAACAATAAAACCCAGTTTACCGAGGTTCAAAACACCCGCGGGCAGGTATGGACTTTAGCCCAGGTTGATAACCACCTGTTAATGGGGCACGAAGAAGGTGCTTTTACCATCACCGGCAACGAGGCAAAGCCAATAGCTACCGGGCAAGGCGCATGGCGGTTTGTTACCATCCCTTCATCGACAGATATCATTGCAGGCACTTATACCGGGTTACAATTATTGAAACATACTGGCGATGATTTTAAGAATGATGGTAAAATTGATGGCATTTATGAGTCCCTATCAACCGTAACCAGGGACAACAACAATGTAATCTGGGCCTGCCACCCCTACCGGGGCGTTTATAAATTTCAGCTTTCTGCCGATAGACAAAAAATAGCGCACTATACGCAATATACCGATAAAAACGGATTGCCATCGGTATTAAACAACCATGTGGTATTTATTAAAAACAAAGTACTGGTGGGGACGGAAGAAGGTGTTTATGAGTATAATGCCGCTGCCAATAAGTTTGAAGAATCTGCATTTTACAAGTCTGCCTTTGGCACTTCATCTATTGAAAACTTAACAGCCGATACTTATGGCAACATATGGTTTGTAAGCGACCAACGGGTTGGGGTAATGGATTTCAGCAAACCATCGGCAGGTAAACCTTATACGGTGATCTATTTCCCCGAACTGGCCTCACAAACGGTTAAAGGCGTGGCTAATTTGTATCCCTATGATCTTGAAAACATCTTTATAGGATCAAACAACGGTATTTTCCATTTAAACTACCGGCAGTATGTAAAATCTGAAACCAGGTTAAATGTGTTGCTTATCTCTGTAAAAGCCATTGCCGAAAAAGACAGCCTTATTTTTGGCGGCTATTTTATGAAAGATGGCCGCATTGCTGCCATGCAGGATCAAAACAACGCAACAAGTATATCCAAGCACTGGAACTCTTTTCACTTTGAATACTCATCTACCCTATTCGCCCAAAAAAGCAATGAGGAATTTACTTATAAGCTGGCGGGGTTTGACAGCGAATGGTCTAAATGGTCAGCAAAAACAGAGAAAGACTATACCAATCTGCCATACGGCAAATACACGTTTTCGGTTAAGGTACGTAATAACCTGGGAAATGCTTCGCCCGAGGTTAATTATACTTTTATTGTTGAGCCGGCCTGGTATCAAACGGTTTGGGCGTATATCGTTTACCTTTTATTGGCCTGCTATGCCATTTACTATGTGTATCAATTGCAGCAAAAACGCTTTGAACTGCATCAGCAAAAACATGAGGAAGAACAACGCCGGTTGAGTTACCTCCACAGCCTGGAACTCGACAGAAATGAAAAAGAGATCATCGCCCTGAAAAATGAAAACCTGGAAACCGAGTTGAACTACAAAAACAAAGAGCTGGCCACTATTACCATGCAGCAGGTTGATCGCGGTCGCATTTTGCTGAACATTAAAGATGAGCTAACCAATATCATCAAAAAACTAAAACAGCCCGATCTTACTCATGAATTTCGCAGCGTTTTTCGCCTGTTGACAGATTCTGAGAAAAAAGACGACGACTGGCACAGCTTCGCCATTTATTTCGACCAGGTGCATAATAACTTCCTGAGTGTTATGAAAACCAAGTATCCTTGTTTAAGTGCCACCGATCTGAAGCTGTGTGCCTACCTACGCCTTAACCTTACCTCCAAGGAAATAGCTCAACTGATGAACATCTCACTCAAAGGCGTGGAGATTAGCCGGTATCGGGTACGCAAAAAATTGGTATTGGCTACGGAGGTTAATTTGTATGATTTTTTATTGGAGGTTACCCGGTAGGTTGAAACAGCGGAATGCGCCTTTAAAGCCGACCGAATTTAAAACCTATTAATCCGAATCTATAAGTAATTAAATATCAACCACAAAGCGTCATTGCGAGGCACGAAGCAATGACGTTTTGTAAAAAATGTTTGTCATCCTGAGGTACGAAGGTTCTTCTTCGCCATGCTAATTGCAGACTTTTATAGCGAAGAAGATTCTTCGTACCTCAGAATGACAGGGTGTAGAAGGCAGTTCTCACGTCGTCCCCACCGTCAAAGTCCGCCGGATTTTACAACTCGCAATGACGCGTTTTTATCAATTCATATTATAAATTAATAACCATACATCTACTATTCTTTACTTCGCTACCGATACCGCTTTATTGGCCTCTCCTACGCCCCAAACTTTACCGGGTTTGTTGCCCATTGTAATTACCAGTTCGCCGCCTTTCATGAGGTCTTTATGGGCAAAGTAGGTTTTGGTGTGGTTAACACCGTTTAGGGTCATGCTATTGATGTAGATATTTTTAGGCCCGTTATTTTTTACCACGATGTGGAACGTTTTGTTGCCTTGCAGTTTCAGCGTAGCCTCGTTTATAACCGGGCTGCCAAATACATACAATCCGTTTGCGGGGTTTACCGGGTAAAAACCAAGTGCCGAAAGCACATACCAAGCCGACATTTGACCAACATCTTCATTACCAATGATACCATCTGTTTTATCAGTATAAAAATAATCAAGTACGTAGCGAACCTTTTCGGCGGTTTTCCATGGCTGGCCCGAGTAATCGTAGTAATAAGTCATCGGGTGGCCCGGCTCATTACCGTGCGCGTACTGACCGATTAAGCCCGATACATCAGGTGATTTGAATTTACCCATATCGCCCTGCGCGATAAATAAGGAATCGAGTTTGATATTGAACTTTTTCTCACCGCCCAGCATTTTAATCATGCCCTCCACATCCTGCGGTACAAGAAAAGTATATTCCCAACCATTACCTTCGGTAAAGTCGCCGGTCTCATGGATGGAGATAAACGGGCTGTAAGGTGTGCGCCATTCGGTTTGTGACAACCTGCCGCGCATAAAGCCAGCTTTAGGATCGTAATAGTTTTTATAATACTGACCGCGTTTGCTGAAGTATTCGTAGTCGGCGGTTTTGCCCATTTTTTTGGCCACCTGCGCCAGGCACCAATCGTCAATAGCATACTCTAAACCCATCGATACCGATTCGCGGCTGCTATCGGCAGGAATAAAGCCATATTTTTTCACATACTTAATACCACGGGCATCTTCCATGGCGGTAGTTTTCATAGCCTCATAAGCCAGGTTATGGTCAAAGCCATTGTAGCCTTTCAGCATCGCGTCGGCAACTACAGGTACAGCGCTGTAACCTACCATACAATTGGTTTCATTAGCCATTAAATGCCAAACCGGCAGGCTCCCCTGCTGCTGGTAAATGGCCAGCATAGAGTTGATCATATCGTTGGTATGCTCGGGGTGGATAATGGTCGATAACGGGTTGTTTGAGCGGTAGGTATCCCAAAGCGAAAACGTGGTAACATTATTGAAACCTACATTTTTGTGTACCTTTTTATCTGTTCCCCAGTAATCGCCGTTTACATCGTTAAATATCGATGGCGCTATCATAGAGTGGTAAAATGCAGTGTAGAATTTTTTTAGCTGAGAAAGTGAATCGGCCTTAATGGCAATCTTGCCTAACTGCGCATTCCAGGCCTGGTCTGCCTGGGCAACTACCTTATTAAAATCCCAGCCTGGTATTTCGGCTTTAATATTAAGCAAAGCATTTGCCGAGCTTACCGGCGAGATACCCACTTTAGCGTAAACAACTTCGCTTTTGGTAGTTTCAAAGCTGATAACGCCTTTTACCTTGGCACCTTTTACCTGCGTACCGGCTTTGGCTGTACTATCATATACCGTAAACGTTTTTATCGGTTTTGAGAATACAGCGGTAAAATAAATACGCTGATCATCGGCCCAGCCTTTTGAAAAACGGTAGCCGGTAATGGTGTATTTATCCTCTTGTTTGATATAGGTTTCTTTGGCCCTATCCCATCCGATACCTTCCTGAAGGTCGATAACAATGTGCGCGTCTTTTGAAGCAGGAAAAGTGTATTTATGCATCCCCACACGTGTGCTTGCAGTAAGCTCTACTCCAATGTCATAACGTTTCAATTTTACTTTGTAGTAGCCGGGTTTTACCACCTCGTCTTTATGGCTAAACAGCGATACGTAGCCGCTTTCCATATTTTTTAAGCCGCCTTTGTAGGTTTTGATCGGTCCGGTTGTGGGCATAAAGGATATATCGCCCAGGTCGCCAATACCAGTGCCACTCAGGTGGGTATGTTGAAAGCCAACGATGGTTGAATCAGAAATATGATAGCCAGAACACCAGTCCCAGCCTTCGCTCAGATTGGTTGGCCCTAATTGTACCGCGCCAAATGGCACATTTGCCCCCACAAACACGTGACCGTGAAAACCCGTACCTATGTAAGGATCAACATATTTTGTAAAGCTGGCTACCTTAACCGCCACCTTTTTTTGGGGTGCCTGCCCAAAGGAATTGAATGCTAAAACTGCCAGTACCCCGGCCAAACAAATCTGTTTTTTCATTTTGTATGATAGAAATTTTGCTGTGACTAATATCCGTCAAACATAAACCACAGCTAATAATAGTTTATTAATAAACGCTTAATTCGGCAAAGGTAATGCCGTTGCCTGCAATTACATGTGCAGCCTCAAATTTAAAATATCGGGCATTAACCGCCTTAGTTAAAACCACGGGCTGTTCAATTGGGTTCGATTTAATGTTGGAGAACTCTCCTGCGGCAACCTTTGTCCACTCTTTGCCATCGGTGCTGGTATAAAACACGTATTGATCTACAATACCCTCGGCTTGTTTATCCTGCCTTGGTAAGTAACCAAACGCTTTTATTGATAATTCCTTGCCGAGGTCGACAGTGATGTGCTGTGGGTAGGTAACGCTCTCTTTTGTAAGAGTACTGTATAAAGTTCCGGTATGCTCGTCAATAGCATTTTCGGCGCGGTTACCGCCATCATTGGCGGTGTTAGCATCTACAATTTTCCAATCTGTTTTGGCGTAACCTAACGAGGCAAATGACACATCGCTCTTTTGTGTTTTACCTTCAAAGCTGCGGGCTTTAATAATGCCACCATCCGCAAGTGTAAACGGTTCTTTATAAACCGGCGAAGTCAATGTAGGCTCCTCGCCGTTTACGGTGTAATGAATAGAGCTTACCGGCGCTTCGGTAGTGATGCTTACCTCACCTTTTTTGCTTCGTACTATTTTAGGCGCGGTTAAGTGTACAGGCTCTTTAAACAAGCCGAAATCACTCAATGCGATGCTAACCGGCGATTGGGTCACTCTTAGCCTCACCTTGGCAGCCGTAATATTTTGTGTTAAACGTATCAATCGGTTACCGCCAATACTGGTAGCCGCGCCTATTTGCTGCCATTTACCGTTCATCCAGGCATCAACTTCAACAGCTTCAATACGCTGACCTAATTTAATATTTTCCCTTAGCCTGATTACGTTGAAGGTTTTAGGAGCATGCAAATCGATAATCACCTCGGGCGTAGTTACCTTATCATCAGTAGCCCAGTAACTATATCTATCATTATCTAACAACATTTGCGGACCAAACTGCGCTTTGTTGCCACCACGCACATTGCTGGCGGTAAGCGTAGCGCCTTTTGCCAGGTTAACCGCGAAAGTTTGCTTCAGTAAATTGCCAAATTCGGTAAGGGATTTTACGTCGATCTCGTTAACGATGCCTCTTGGATCGGGCGATAAACCTAAATCCAGTGCCGCGCCACGCCCCACGCTTTTGTAGTAAAGATCTAACAATGTATATGGCGATTTAACGCCATCGTCCTGGGTTTTGTGATAAAACCATCCTGGCCTTAATGATACATCGCACTCGGCAGGCATCCAGTAATCTCCGTTGCGGGTACCCTCCGTACCTTCATAATCTTTTACAAAACCATTGCCAGGCTTTTTGCCTTCTTCTGGCGCATGGGGCGTGTAAGTTGCCCAGCAGGTTTCGCCGGCGTGGCCTTCCTCATTACCTACCCAACGCACATCCGGACCAACATCGCCAAAAATAACCGCGTTGGGCTGTAATTTGCGGGTAATAGCCCAGGTGGTATCCCAGCCGTAATAGGTTGAGCGGTCAATTTTCCTTACCTCACGCTTGCCGCCGTAGTAACCATCGCCGCCGTTGGCACCATCGTGCCATGAAATAAACAACGGCCCGTAATTGGTGTATAGTTCTTTTAACTGCGCACGGTAAATTTTCACATACTCGGCAGTGCCATAGTTTGGATTATTCCTGTCCCATGGCGAGCAGTAAACACCTAATTGCATGCCCAATTTATCGCAGGCTTCGCGGTATTCTTTCATCATATCGCCTTTGCCATTTTTGTAGGGGCTTTTAGAGATATTGTGCTCGGTAGTTTTGGTTGGCCAAATACAAAAACCATCGTGGTGCTTGGCTACCACTACTACGCCCTTAAAACCACCGGCTTTGGCTGCGGCCACAATTTGCATAGCGCTAAATTGCGAAGGGTTGATGAGCTTAGCATCTTCATCGCCATAGCCCCACTCCTTGTTGGTGTATACATCAACCCCGTAGTGAATAATGCAATACATGCCCATTTCCTGCCAGTTAAGCTGGCCTTTGGTGGGTAGCTTGCCGTAAGGCTTAGGCGCGGTTTGGCCAAAACTTTGTAAGGCGATGATGAGCAATAGGACAATGCCTGTAAATTTTTTCATAAAAATCATTAATTTTTAAACCAGGCCGCCGGTACATCCTGCGGAGCCGAGCCGTTAACACTATATTTTAGTTTAAGGGTAAAGCCACCGCCGCCCTCAATAAAATCGAGTTTAAAAGGATGAGCGCCCATTTTTAAAGCTATTTGCCCGCTGCGTTCCTGCGCCGAGTGGTTGCCATCGTTATTAACAACCACACCCGGGCCAATCTTTAACACACCGCCATCATCGCAGGTTAAATAAAAGCTGTAAATACCATCGGCAGGTACATCGATATAACCTTTATAGGTAATACCAAAAGACGGTGCTTTTACCGTTGCGGGTACTTCAATTTTATCAGTAGTAAAAGTACTATCAACCTTAGCGTTTTGCATTAAGGCTGTTTCTTTAAAATAGGCTTTGTAATAGGTAGCCGTTAATCCCGGCTTTGGTGGTGCAATTTTTACCGGACCAAGCATGTTTTGTTTGGTGTAGTTTAAATTATAAACATCGCCACGTACTCCTGCCGGGGTAAATTCGGCCATCCTTACCAGTTCAGACTTTTTGATGATTAACGTTGCCGGTAACACCGGCGAACTAACATTTGGCAAAGTACCATCTGTTGTGTACCGGATAGTAAGTATCGACAATGGCGACGCGATACTTAGCTTGCCTTCATCAGTAAAAACGTATTCGTTTAACAGGTTGGGTAAATCGGGCAGGCGATAGTTTATTTTCATTGCATCCATCCTGCTGTATTGTTTTATTAATCGTTGCAGGTACGAAGCGTACTTGGAATCATCATTTGTCCATAACCGTTCGGCAAGCGCTGTCATCCTTGGCATAGCCATATAATCGGCCCGGCGCTCTGAGGGGATCATTTCTGACCAGATGTTGGCTTGCGCACCAATGATCGATTTAGCTTCCTGCGCGTTTAAAACTTTAGGAATAGGATTAAAATGATAAACCTTGTCAATAGAATACTGATCTGGCTGATAATCAAAATAAAGTGGTTCGCCTGGCGTCATAATCACCGTGTTGCCGTTTTTAACCGCTTCAACCGGGGCTTTTGGCACCCAGGTGCGCCAGTACATTACAATAGCCGTTGGGCTGATGCCTCCTTCAATAATTTCGTCCCAACCTATCAGTTTACGACCTTTGGAGTTAAAATATTTCTCCATGCGGTTTATGAAATAACTTTGCAGGGCTGCCAGGTCTTTTATACCTTCTTTTTCCATTAAAGCCTTGCAGGCATCGGATTTACCCCAGTCGGTACGGTCAACCTCGTCGCCGCCGATGTGAATATATTTAGATGGAAAAATTTCCATGATCTCGTCAAACACATTCTGCGCAAACTCAAAGGTAGTTTCGTTACAAGGGCAAATAGGTTTGGTGAATAAGGTACCCCACTTATTTTCGCCGTTGCAGGTTAAAAACGGATATGAGTTAATGGCCGCCATCATATGGCCGGGCATATCAATTTCGGGAATAATATCAATGTGTTTAGAAGCGGCATAGGCTACTATCCCCTTCATTTCCTGTTCGGTATAAAAACCGCCATACAGCGTTTTACCATTCCGTTGAATGATATGCTCTTTATCAATGGTAAAATCGGGGTTATCTTTTGAGCGTTTGGTGCAGGCGGTATCGTTTTTATCGAAGGTGCGCCATGCGCCTTCCTCGGTTAGTTTGGGGTATTTTTTGATTTCGATGCGCCAGCCCTGATCGTCAGTCAAATGCAGGTGCAGCTTATTCATTTTATAAAGCGCCATCCTATCGATAAACCTTTTCAGGTAGCTGATTGAAAAAAAGTGACGTGATACATCTAAGTGCATTCCCCGCCAGGCGTAAGCAGGCTGATCATCAATTGATACAGCAGGCAAAGTCATTTTTTTGCCAACTATGCCTTTTTCTATGGCAACCGGCAGTAACTGCCTTATGGTTTCTACCGCGTGAAACACACCCGCCGGGTCATTGGCCTTTATAGTTATCGCTTGCGGAGTTATAGTCAATTGATAAGCCTCGGGGGCGGTAATACCTGCATCATAAATTAATTTTATGGCATGCGAGCCTGCTGTTTTCGTTATTTTTAATGATGATCCTAATCCCTTTGCCAGCAAGTTATTCAATTCAGCGGCCTCGCCGGTAAATTGTTTTGCGGTTACAATGGTTGTTTGTGGGGTTACAACAAATACGCCTGCGCCTGCCGTTAAATTAGTGGGATACGGGATGAGCGGAAATTTGGCGGCATCCTGGGCGCCGGCAGTAAGCGAAGCGCTCAACAGAAACACGGCGGAGCAATACCTTATTAATTTTTTGGCGGGTGCTGTCATCAATAGTATATGTTAGAGTTTTAAAAATCCCAACCGACAGATAACAAGCTAAAAACCAGGATTGATTTTTGCCATATGCGCAATCGATTGAAATAATTTTATAAACATATTAAAACTTTTTAATTTTATTTCAAAAGTCGATAAAATTGTTACCAGCTGTACCTCAATCCTCATTTATAGATACCATTGCCTTTATAACCCCTGTTTCGGGTTTAAGCCAGCTGCTAAACTGATCTTTAACTTGCTCAAAGGCTACCCGGTGAGTAATATAAGTCAGCGGATCAACAAGGCCTTTCTTCATGGCATCAACCACGTGTTCAAAATCGGCACGGGTGGCGTTACGGCTGCTCATCAAAGTCCCCTCCCGCTTATGAAACTCGGGATGGTTAAAGCTGATCTCGCCTTTTTGCAAACCAATCAACACATACCTTGCCCCATGGGCCATATATTTAAAGGAATTATTAATAGCGTTTAAATTACCGGTAGCATCTATTACTACGGTAGGCATATCGCCATCGGTAATAGCCATTAACTGCTCCGTAACATCGGCCAATTTCGCATTTACCACGTGCGCCACACCTAATTTGTCTTTACAAAACTGCAGGCGTTGCTCATTAACATCTAAAGCAATAACATTCCCCCCGGCAATACGGGCAAACTCCATAGTACCCAACCCAATAGGGCCAGCACCTATAACCAACACAAATTCGCCGGGCTGTACTCCTGCCCTCCTGATGCCGTGCGCGCCAATAGCCAATGGTTCTATTAAAGCCAGTTCATCAAAACTTAAACCGTTGCCATGTATAAGCGACGCAGATGGCACCGATAGATATTCAACCATCCCCCCATCCACGTGCACGCCACAGACTTTAATTTGGGTACAGCAATTGGGCTTGCCACTACGGCAGGCAATACAGGTACCGCAGTTAAAATAGGGTATAAAAGTTACCGCCTCGCCTATTTGAAAATCGTCTGCACCATCAACCTCAACCAATTCGCCGGCAAGCTCATGACCTAAAATACGTGGATAACTAAAAAATGGCTGCGTGCCCTCAAAAGCGTGCAAATCGGTACCGCAAATACCAATTCGCTTTATTTTGATGATAGCATGATCCTTTTTTGTTAACGGTTTATCGCCCTGTTCGTAATTTAAAACACCAGGCTGGGTACAGGTTAAAATTTGCATAATGGCTACTAATTACACTAATTATTTTTAATTACACGAATACTTTTTGTGCTGTTAATTGGCAAAATTGTGAGGGATGATGGCATGTTTATTTGTTTTGAGGAGCGTGGATATATGGGGCGAAGTCGGTTCTTGATTCCGGGAAGATTTGCTCGAAACGGCGACGATGACTCACCCGGCGAGGCTACGCCCGCCACCCTCTCTTCGCTTCGCGGAAAGAGGGGTTTGAACGCTTTCGCTTAGTTTATATCATTGAATAACAGCATACTAATATACAAACCCCTCTATGCGGCGGAGCCGGAGAGAGGGTGACGTCCGCCGAAGGCGGGCTGGCGGGTGAGTCTTCTACGCCAGGCTATCTACTCCATTCCAACATTCAAAAGTCTTGGATTTTATACGTCTTACGGTCCTTTTCAAATCTGTATTTAATGTGACAAACAAATCCCCCAACCCGTTGTCTAATCTATAACAAACACAAACATCATGATCACCAGCGGCGTAACATTTGGCATTAATAAGGAAGACGGAACACATATGGAGATAGCTATTGACCCGGCAGATATCAATAAAGTTGAAGATGGCAATGGCGCACCTATAAGTTATACTTGAATACCGATAGTCCGAAAACTTTTGATAAAGGCTACCTGGGCGCTATTTTTTTAGATGATTCTGAAGCTGGTTATCATTATTCGGGCGGTACCGCGCTTACAGATTTTGAACTGAAGCAATTAGCTGCATTTATTAAAAACTACCACGCCACGGGTAAGGAACCCAGCGATCATCGCCTGGATATCAGCACTAAATAATTACTTCGCTAAAGGCTTTTAGATATTTATCAATATAATCCTGCTTGGTTTTGGATTTATATTGCATAATAAACCGTGGATGTTCGAGCGCGACTATCTTTTTAAAAAATCGTTTTTCTTCATTCAGTTTTTTAAGGAAAGCTTCATTTTTGCCTGTGCCGAAACAAAAGCAAACATCAGTTTCAAAGCCAATGTCAATTTGTTTTTGCAGGTTTTCTATAATAAAAGGGTAAACCGCTTTTGATAGCGCCGGCATATCGTAATAGTTGTAATTAATTTCTTTCCCCTTTGGGCCGGTAATGGTAAATCCCAGGGGACAAACCGAGTGGATATAAAACTGCTGATAAAATTCGCTGATACCACCAAAAGCGTTGATCATATCATATACATACTCTGACGACGGCTCATGCGTGATAGGGCCATTGTAAGGAATATGGCATTGGTTAATCATGCGTTTAGGGTCGGTGAAAGAAACACCCGTCATCCCGGACCCAAATCTGCCGGGGTTTATTCCCAGTATCAGATGCCTTGGGTACTCATCATTATAGTACTTACGATAAAACCGTGATGAAACATCAAACGCGAAATCATTATCCCTAAAGGGGTTCATGATGCTGATGTCCGTTGGCAAAGTACCGGTGTATTGCAGGTTTTTATTAAAATCGATGATCCTATCGGCAAATGTGCTCATGGGTTAAAATTAGCAAAAAGCGTAAGATAAAATAATGGGGACAGCTTGCACGGCATACAGTGCCATTGTAGAGCAAAATATTTTACCAGTCCATAACTTTTACTATCCCTTTAAAGTAGTATTGGCCAGTCTTATTTTGCATAAATCAGTCCATATCATAACTTAAAGTTATTAAAGATTGATTATTGTAATGAAAATCGCGTGAGGTAAAACCTCACCTTTGAGTATTAAAAACAATAAAATGAATACTCAAAATCAATTAACTAATAACACGGGCGCGCTTTTTATCAACCTTAATAAAAATGTACGCGTTGTAATTTTCGCTGTTTGTGTTACGCTTTGTTTAACCCCATTTATCAGTCCGGCAATTGCGTTAATGATGGGCCTGGTAATAGCACAATTTACAGGCCACCCTTACTTACATTTAAACCATAAGGCAACGCATATTTTACTACAGGTTTCGGTGGTTGGTTTAGGCTTTGGGATGAATGTGCATAGCGCTTTACAGGCCGGTAAGGAAGGTATTCTGTTCACCATCGTATCTATCATCAGTACCTTAACCTTTGGTTTTTTAATTGGCAAATGGTTCAATATTGAAAAGAAGACATCTTTCCTCATCTCTGCAGGTACCGCTATTTGCGGCGGTAGTGCCATAGCGGCCATATCACCGGTTATTAAGGCCGAAGAAAAGCAAATTTCTGTGGCGCTGGGTTGTGTGTTTATTCTTAACTCTTTGGCCTTATTTATATTCCCTTTAGTTGGGCATTACCTTAACCTGTCACAAACACAATTTGGTTTATGGTGCGCCATTGCCATACATGATACCAGCAGCGTTGTTGGCGCGGCTGGCAAATACGGGACGCATGCCTTAGAAGTAGCAACTACTGTTAAATTGGCGAGGGCTTTATGGATTATCCCGGTGGCTTTTGTATCATCATTCCTGTTCAAAAACAAATCAAAAAAAATCAGCATCCCTTATTTCATCGGGTTGTTTATCCTGGCTATGATTGCCAATACCTACATACCTGTAGTTGCTTTGGTAAGCCCTTATTTTATTATGATAGCCAAAGCGGGGTTAACACTTACCTTATTCCTGATAGGTGCCGGGTTATCACGCGCGGTTTTACTATCTGTTGGTTTTAAACCGTTTATGCAGGGTGTGCTGCTTTGGATAGGTATCTCTGGTACAGCATTATATGCTATAATGCACCTGGCATAATAGCGTATAATGCCTCAAAAACGGTCATTGGTTTCATCATTGAAAGAAAAATAAGACCGGCTTTTTACCGCAGATATTATTTTTCTTAACACGTTAAATATTTTCAAAAAACTATAATTGTAATTTATTAGATACATATGATTATAGTTTTTTGTTTACTTTAGCCATTAGATGATTCCAGTTGTTTCAAAACTCCCCCAAACCGGCACAACTATATTTACGGTTATGTCTGCCCTGGCCAATGAGGTTAATGCTATCAATCTGTCGCAGGGGTTTCCTGATTATAACTGTTCGCAAGAGTTAATAGCGCTGGTTAACAAGGCCATGAACGATGGCCACAATCAATACGCCCCAATGGCCGGTGTGATGAGCCTGCGCGAACGAATAGCCGAAAAAACAGAAAAACTTTACGGCGCTGTTTACAATCCCGATACCGAGATCACCATTACCGCCGGAGGCACGCAAGCCATTTTTACGGCTATAAGCGCCATGATTCACCCCAATGATGAGGTGATCATTTTTGAACCGGCCTTTGATTGCTACGCCCCTGCTATTAAGCTGATGGGGGGCGTTGTAAAATCATTGGCATTGGAACCACCAAATTACCGCATTGCCTGGGATATGGTAAAAAGGCTCATCAACCATAAAACCAAAATGATTATCCTAAACTCGCCGCATAACCCAACTGCTACAATTTTGCAGAAGGAAGATATTGACGAGTTGAACGCGCTGGTAAAAAACCAGGATATTTTAATTTTAAGCGACGAGGTGTATGAGCACCTTATTTATGACGGCGAAACACATCACAGCATAGCCCGCTATCCCGAGTTACAGCAGCGCAGCTTTATTGTAGCCTCATTTGGTAAACCTTTCCACGCTACCGGCTGGAAGGTGGGTTATTGCATGGCCCCTGCAAACCTGATGGCCGAGTTTAGAAAAATTCACCAGTTTTTAGTATTCGCGGTGAATACGCCTATCCAATATGCTATTGCCGAGCATTTAAAAAACGAGGAAACTTATTTAGGCCTACCGGCTTTTTTTCAGGAAAAAAGAGACTATTTCCGCAAGGGCCTGGAGCAAACCCGTTTTGAACTGCTCCCCTGCTACGGATCATATTTTCAATCAGTACGTTACAGCAATATCACCGACGAAAAAGATGCCGACTTCGCATTGCGCCTAACTAAAGAATTTGGAGTAGCATCCATACCTGTTTCGGCATTTTACAGCAAAGGAATAGACCATCACGTGTTAAGGTTTTGTTTTGCCAAAAGGCAAGAAACTTTAGATAAAGCCGTTGATAGGTTATTAAAAGTTTAAATGAAGGTAAACGGTTCGTTGTTGATGGATCATAACCGGATTAAGGGTTTGTAACTCTGCCTGCTTATCACTTTTCACCATAATTTGCAAACTTCATCTATGAACGATGAACTGTTAACCATGAATTAAAAAATATGGATAATTTGAAGATAACCGTTTTTCAAGGATACCTTTTTTGGGAAAATACTGATAAAAATTTACAAAATATTTCGCTTCGTTTATCGGGTGGCATTCGTGAAAAAACAGATCTGATCATTCTGCCCGAAATGTTTAGCACCGGCTTTACCATGGACGCTGAACGCCTTGCCGAACCCATGAACGGCAAAACCATGAAATGGATGCATGACACCGCCCTGCAATATGATTGCGTTGTAACCGGCAGTATCATCGTTAAAGAAAACGACAAATACTATAACCGCCTTATTTGGATGCGTACCGATGGCACCTATGAGCATTACGATAAACGCCACCTGTTTGCCTTAGGCAAAGAACACAATACCTACACTGCCGGAACCGAAAAACTTTTTGTTGAGCTTAACGGCTGGCGAATTTGCCCCATGATTTGTTACGACCTGCGTTTCCCGGTATGGCTCCGTAACCATGCCGACAATCCATATGATTTGCTCATTTTGGTAGCCAACTGGCCCGAGCGCCGCGCTTTACACTGGCGTACTCTGTTGCCGGCCCGCGCTGTTGAAAACCAGGCTTATGTAATTGGCGTTAACCGGGTTGGGCACGATGGTAACGAAGTTTACCACTCCGGCGACTCTACCTGCATCGATCCTAATGGTAATGTTGTTTACTACAAACGCGATGAAGATGATGTGTATACTTTTTCGATAATTGCCGATGAAGTGAAGAAAGCGCGCCGGACATTACCTTTTTTAAAGGATGCAGATGAATTTACTATAGAAATTTAAGCATTCGGCGTTCATAATTAGATATGATAACCTCCTGTATGTAAAATCGCTCAACCGTTGGTTGAGCGATTATTTTATTTATACAGCATTTAAGTTTTAATTTGCGTTATTATACCATAGCGTTAATTATATGCCACGTAAGTGTACCATCTGCTGTAATATTTTAGCCGTAGCTTTTCTCTTTTCCTCTTTTCATTCATCGGCACAAAAACGGAAAGACAGGGACTATGCCCTGCTGGTTGATCCATTTATAGGCACCGGCGGCCATGGGCACACTTATCCCGGCGCGGTGATGCCCTTTGGCATGGTGCAACTTAGCCCCGATACCCGCTTAGAGGGTTGGGACGGCTGCTCGGGTTATCATTATACCGATACCGTGGTTTACGGGTTTTCGCACACGCATTTAAGCGGTACGGGCATTCCCGATTATTGTGATGTATTGTTTATGCCTACCACTGGTGATCCGCAGTTTAAAAACACCGATTACCGGTCGGGCTTCAAAAAAAAGAATGAGTTAGCATCGCCGGGGTATTATAAAACCTTGTTAGATAAATATAACATTGGCGTTGAGCTTACCGCAACTACCCGGGTTGGCGTACATCGCTACGAATACCCGTCGACCCAAAAGGCCAATATCATCATCGATCTGCAACACCGCGACGAAGTTTTAGATTCATGGATAGAAGTGGTGAATGATCACGAGATCCGCGGTTACCGCAAGTCAAAATCCTGGGCAAATAATCAGCAGGTTTACTTTTATGCCAAATTTTCCAAGCCGTTTATAACTTATGGAATAGCCAGTAACGACGCGGTACAGCAAGGCAGGAGCAAATTGCAGGGCAAAAACATCAAAATGTACCTGCAGTTCGATAACCCCGGCGAAGTGATCTCTAAAGTTGGCATTTCGTCCGTTAGTACCGAGGGCGCCTTGAAAAACCTTGACGCAGAAGTACCCGACTTCGATTTTAAGAAAGTACAAAAAGCAGCCCGCGCCGGCTGGAATAATGAGTTGAACAAGATCCAGGTTGATGGCGGCGGCCCGTCTGGTTCGCAGGCTGAGCCGGAAGATCAGCGTACAGTAAATACTCCGTACGGCCCGATGCCTGCTACAGGTAAAAAAGCCAAGGCAATTAACTATGCCAAGGTTAAACAAACCATATTTTACACTGCCCTGTACCACAGCATGCTTGCCCCAAACATTTATAACGATGTGAACGGTCAGTACCGCGGCATGGATCAGCAGGTACACACGGCGCAGGGTTTTAACTATTACACCGTATTTTCATTATGGGATACCTACCGGGCCGAAAATCCATTATTGAACCTGATTGACCGGAAAAGAACACTTGATTTTGTAAAATCATTCCTGGCGATGTATGATCAGGGTGGCGTATTGCCTGTATGGCCGCTGGCCAGTACCGAAACCTATTGTATGATAGGCAACCATTCTATTCCCGTTATTGTGGATGCCTATGCTAAAGGGATTCGCGATTTTGATGCAGAGAAAGCACTTGCCGCCATGAAAGCCAGCGTAAACCGCAACCAGTTTGGCCTGGATGTTTACCGTAAAAACGGAGCGGTACTTTCTGATGTGGAAGACGCCTCCGTATCAAAAACCCTGGAATATGCTTATGACGATTGGTGCATTGCCCAAATGGCCAAAATGATGAATAAGCCGCAGGATTATACCGAGTACATTCAACGCGCGCAATACTGGAAAAACGTTTACAATAACCAAAACAGCTTTATGCAGGCCCGCAGCAACGGCGGCTGGCTTACTCCTTTTGATCCAACAGAGATCAACGGCAATTACACCGAAGGTAACTCCTGGCAATACTCCTTTTTTGTACCTCAGGATATTGAAACCCTCATCACAAAAATGGGCGGCAAGGAAGGATTTGAAGCCAAGTTAGATGAACTGTTTACCACTGAATCAAAATTAAAAGGCGCAGATATCCCTGATGTGGCCGGACTGATTGGGCAGTATGCTCATGGCAATGAGCCAAGCCATCACATGGCTTACCTGTACAACTTCACCAACTCACCCGAAAAAACACAGTATTATATAGACCGAATTTTACGGGAAGAATACAGTAACAAACCCGATGGCCTGGCTGGCAATGAAGATTGCGGCCAAATGTCGGCCTGGTATGTGATGAGTTCCTTAGGAATCTATAACATCGCCCCGGGCCAGCAACAGTTTCAGATTGGTGTTCCGCAATTTGACAAAGCGGTTATTAACCTGGAGAATGGCAAAACTTTCACCATCATCAATGCGGGTGCAAGCATTGGCAAAGGCAATATTTACCTGCAAGGTATGAGTTTGGCAAAAAAAGCGTACAACAAACTATACCTCAACTTTGACGACCTGGCAAACGGCGGCGAATTTGAAGTATTTGCCGGCAAACTGGCCAACAAAATATTTGTACAGGAAATTGAAAGGCCCAACTCCATAATCAGCGATGAACTAATTGTAGCCAACCCGTACATTATTGCCCCTTCCCGTTCATTTAAAGAACCAATTACGGTGCAAATTAAAAGCGTCGACGCGGATGCCAAATTTTATTATACTTTAGATGGCAGTACCCCTACCCCCGCTTCAACGCTTTACACACTGCCAATCAATATCACCACCAATACAACAGTTAAAGCAATCGCTGTATTGAATGGCAAAAGCAGTTTTGTTGATGAAGCAACATTTGTAAAACTAAGGGGCGATTTGAAGCTTACCCTCACCAATAAATACCTGCCCGCCTATGCCGATAAAGGCGATGAGTCGCTCATTAACGGCATCCACGGAGCAGCCAACTGGCGTACCGGTAACTGGCAGGGCTACCAGGGTAAAGATCTGGAAGCGATAATAGATTTCGGCATGGTTAAACCAGTAAAACAGGTAAGCATCGGTACGTTACAGGATACTAACTCATGGATCATTTTCCCGCGGGAAGTTCAGTATTGGACATCCAACGATGGAAAAACCTATAAATTGGCAGTAACGGTGAATAGCAAGATAGATATTAAGGACTTGAAGCCGCAAACGCAAGAATTTATAGCTCCTTTAAATACCAATACACGTTATATTAAAATTGTAGCCAAACAATACGGGCCACTTCCCGACTGGCATGAAAGTAAAGGCAACCAGTCTTATATTTTTGCCGATGAGATAACAGTAGAATAGATGTGTGGATATGCAGATTTCAAATGTGCAGATGGTTTGGGGTGATGTTTAAATAATGGATAAACAATTGCTCCATTTTTTGGTTAGCTTTAATGAACAATTAATCACCACATTAACCCTACTCACATGAGCGATTTTTCAAAAGACGACGGCAAACTGGCCGGCACTGTTAGCTACTTCACTATAGTTGGCTGGCTGATAGCATACTTTGCATTTTATCAAAATAATAAAACCTCTCTTGCCAGCTACCAGCTGAGGCAAACCTTACTGTTCCATATCGTTTCAGCAATTATTTATTACGCAGTGCGCGAAGTATTCCTTTTTTCGGATTTCCCTTTAGGAGGCACAATTTTTGGAGTAATAAAAGTAGGACTGTTCGTGATATGGTTGGTTGGTTTGATTGGTGTTTTACAAGGCGAAAGAAAACCGATACCCCTAATTGGCGAAAGGGCACAATCAATATTTTCGGGGATATAATTAAAGATTTGCTTTTAAAAGGAGGCACCTACGGAGCCAAACAAATGAAAGTATTTTTTTCTATAAACACGATACTCCTACGGAGTTTTGAACACTGCATTGTCTTAAAAAGATTACGCATAGTAATGGGCTCCAGCGGAGCCGCGTGTTTATAGCAAAAAATCAAATGGCCGGGCTCCGGAGGTGCCTCCTTTTTAAATCTAAACCAAATTCGATATATAAAACCCCATAAACGGGCATAACCCTATTCTTTTTCTAACTCTTTTTTAGCTTCATCCAGCCTATCCTTTTCCTCTTTAGGCAGCACCGGGTATTTTAATTTCAGCTCCCTTAAAGTTTCCAATATAATGGTAGATATGGCAATCCTGGTAAACCATTTTTTATCTGCCGGGATCACATACCAGGGACACTCTTTGGTAGCAGTTTCTTCAATGGCTTGCTGATAGGCTTTCATGTAATCGCCCCATCGCTTCCGCTCTTCGATATCCGAGGCCGAAAACTTCCAGTTCTTTTTGGCGTCATCTATCCGTTTCAGAAATCGTTCTTTTTGCTCGGCTTTAGATACATTCAGGAAAAATTTAATGATCACTGTACCGTTCTCCGTCAGGTGCTTTTCAAAACTCCGGATACTTTCGTAGCGTCTATTCCAAAATTCTTCATCGATATCTTTAAGGCTGTTTACGTTTGGCAAATGCTCGTTAAGTAAAAAATCGGGATGAACCTTGGTTACCAACACGTTTTCATAATGCGAACGGTTATGGATGCCTATCCTTCCGCTTTCGGGCAGGGCCTTATAATGTCGCCATAAAAAATCATGGGCGTAATCCTCGGTGCTGGGTTGTTTAAAGCTATAAACCTGGCAGCCCTGGGGATTTAAACCCGACATGGTATGCGCAATCGCGCTATCTTTCCCGGCCGCGTCCATCGCCTGGAAAATAATCAACAACGAATACCTATTGGCTGCATATAGTTCCGTTTGTAAATCTGCGGTTTCGGCTATCAGGTCTTTTAATATCTCGTCGGCATCCTCTTTTTTAAACCCATCGGCATACGCAGGATCATGATCTTTAAGCGAAAAACCTTTGCCTTTACTTACTTTAAACTTATCTGTTATACTCCCCATGATAAAAAAATTGCTTTACGCATTGTTAACATAAAATTTAGATGCTAAACTTGCGTTGATTATAATGCTGTTTACTTTAGCCGATATGCCATATCTACGTTCAATCCTAAATATTACACCGCGTTTTCAAGGTAATAATTAATTTGTAACAGAGGATGGCTTTGTGTCTCTAATTTAGCAAAAGTGCTGCTGAAGAGTATATCTCAAACTTTTATGTAAACCGCACGTATTAATATTTGTTTGGTGTTATGATTTAGCACCATAATTTTACATCTTTACCCAATGTTCAGACGAATACGCAACCGTTTTTTAAGGTTCATAGCCATATTTATTTACTTCATAATTATCTTCTTTTGCTCTATCGAGCTTAACTTCCTGTGGTTATCCGGCTACTCACCTGATATGCAGGATATTAAAAACCCGGTAATGTCTGTAGGATCGGAAGTTTACACTGCCGATGGTAAGCTGATAGGCCAATACTATAAAGAAAACCGTTCCCCGGTTGATTTGAAGCATATCTCCCCCAACCTGATACATGCTTTGGTAGCTACCGAAGATGTGCGCTTTTACAAGCACAACGGTGTTGATTTTTATTCTTTTTTTACCAGTCTATTATCCACCGCCAAGGGCGACCGCCGCGGTGGCAGTACCATAACGCAGCAGTTGGCAAAAAACCTTTTTGAAACCCGTAAACGTAAATCGCAGGGTATCATCAAGCATGTACCGGGCATAAGTACGGTGGTTTATAAATGTAAGGAGTGGCTTACCGCTTTTAAAATAGAGCACGTTTATACCAAGGATGAAATCCTTACCATGTATTTTAATACTGTGCCGTTCGGTAATAACTCTTATGGTATTAAAACGGCTTCGTTAAAATATTTTGATAAACAACCAGACCAGGTTACCCCCGCCGAAGCCGCGTTATTGATAGGCATGCTGAAGGCTACATCAAGCTATAACCCTATCCGTAATCCAGAACGTGCTACCGAACGCCGCAATGTTGTTTTAGGCCAGATGGAAAAGTATGGTTATCTTAAAAAAGATGAGTACGATGCCAATGTAAAATCGCCATTAAAACTGGATTTAAGCTACGTGGAAGAAGACTCACATGGCGACTCCTACCTGCGCCGTGCTGTTGCAAAATGGCTGGATAAATGGTGCAAGGATAATGGTTATGATTTGTACGAAGATGGCCTGAAAATTTATACCACCATTGATTCGCACCTGCAGCAATATGCCGAGGAAGCTGTTGCCGAAAAGATGAAAATGCTCCAAAAGCGTTTTTATAATCTTTGGGGTAACAAAACCCCTTGGCGCGATTCAAAAGGCGTAGAGATTAAAGATTTTATCCTTAAAAACGAACAACGACTGCCCATTTACGCTTTGCTGCAAAAGAAATATGCAGGTGATACTGTAAAGATTGGCGAGTATTTTAAAACTAAAAAGAAGATGACCGTTTTTACCTGGAATGGCGAACGGGATACCACATTTTCAACTATCGACTCAATAAAATACTACGCCAAAATTTTAAATACCGGTATGATGACCATTGAGCCATCAACAGGTAAAATAAAAGTTTGGATAGGTGGTATCGATCATCGCTTTTTTAATTACGATCACGTAAACCAGGCCCGCAGGCAGGCTGGCTCAACATTTAAACCTTTTGCCTATTTAACCGCTTTGGATAACGGCTACACTCCCTGCGATAAGTTTACCGACCAGCCGGTGACCATAAAGTATAAAGACAACGGTAAAGACGAAGTTTGGCAACCCAACAATGCCGATTTCCATTTTTCATACCAGGAAATGTCCTTACGCTGGGCCATGGGTAAATCTGTAAATTCTATTACCGCGCAGCTTACCGAAAAGGTTGGCTGGGATAAAATTGTGCAATACGCCCACAAGGTAGGTATTGAAAGTCCGCTTAAATCTGTGCCATCGGTATCTTTGGGTTCAAATGATGTTTCGGTTTATGAAATGGTTCGGGCTTATAGTACGTTCCTTAATAAAGGCGAAAAAATTGATCCATTATTGGTAACCAAAATCACCGATCAGGATGGTAATGTATTACAGGAATTTAAACTAAAATCAGAAAAAGTAATTAGCGAAGAAACTGCCTGGTTGATGCTTTATATGTTCCGTGGCGGTATGGAAGAGCCGGGCGGTACCTCACAGGCACTTTGGGAATATCCTGGCCTTTGGAAAAAAGACAACCAGATAGGCGGCAAAACGGGGACTTCATCTGATTATGTGGATGGTTGGTATATGGGGATCACCAAAGATTTGGTTACCGGCATCTGGGTAGGTTGTGATGACCGTAGTGTGCACTTCACCTCATCAGAAACCGGCGAAGGTTCGCACACAGCCCTGCCAATTTTTGGCCGCTTTATGGAAAAAGTTTATGCCGATCCAAAATCGGGCTATACTTATGGTAATTTTCCAAAACCATGGGTTAAAATCACCAAAAGCTACCAATGCCCGTCGCCACATATCGCTGCCGATACAACAGCAACAGATAGTACAAGCAACCCTATTGATACCACTAACGTAATACCTACGCAGGCTCCGGCGACAGAAACGCCAGAAACAACGCCTACAAATCAAAAATAGTTGATTTACAGGTTTCGACGGAACGTGTTTATGTTTTAAAATATTGATCGGCAGGCTCCAGTAGCCTGCCGATTTATTTCATTAAATTAGCAGTATCTATTTAGTTCCCTATGAATAAAAACTACTCTTTTTTTAATAAAGCTAAAAAGTTCTCCCTTATCATCATCTGTCTGGTTAGTTCGCTGCTAATTACTCAAAACGCGCAGGCGCAGTACTTTGGTCAAAACAAGGTGCGGTATAAAAATCTCAAATTTAAAGTTTACAAAACCCCGCATTTCGAGATTTACTATTATCTAAAAAATGATAGCATGATCAAACGCTTTGCCCAGGAAAGCGAGCTTTGGTACACCCTGCATCAACAGGTTTTTAAGGATACCTTTAAAACAGCCAACCCCATTATTTTATACGCCAATCACCCCGATTTTCAGCAAACTACCGCTATTGACGGCGAAATTGGTGTTGGCACCGGCGGTATTACCGAGGGTTTAAAAAACCGGGTAGTAATGCCCGTAATGGAAACCAACCAGATGACCAGGCACGTTATCGGGCACGAATTGGTGCATGCCTTTCAATATCACACCTTGTTGGGTAGCGGTAACGAAAACTTTGAGAACATCAACAACATCCCGCTTTGGATGATTGAGGGCATGGCCGAGTACCTTTCCATAGGTAAAAAAGATGCCTACACCGCCATGTGGATGCGTGATGCTTATCTTAATCATGATATCCCTACCGTACGCGACCTTACCGAGAGCAACAAATATTTCCCCTACCGTTACGGCGAGGCATTTTGGTCGTTCCTGGGTTCCACCTATGGCGATACGGTGATTGTTCCTTTCTTTAAAAATACCGCCCGCTATGGTTTGGCTTATGGCATCAGGCGAACGTTTGGATATGATGATAAAACACTATCCCGACTTTGGAAAAACTCTATTGAAAACACCTACAAACCATTTTTAAAAGATACCGTTCAAAAACCTGTTGGTTTAAAACTGGTAGATAAAGATAACGGCGGCGATCTGGTGGTGGCACCAGCCATCAGTCCCGATGGTAATTATGTAGCTTTCCTATCGGCCAAGAGTTTATTTAGTATCGATCTTTATTTGACCGACGCGCATACGGGTAAAATTCTCCGAAAGCTCACGAGTAAGGTATCAAACACCCACATTGACGAATTTAACTTTATTGAGTCGGCAGGCGCGTGGTCGCCGGATGGTAAGCGATTTGCTTTTAGTGTATTTAGCAAGGGTCGCAACCGCATGGAAGTAGTTGACGTAGCCAGCGGTCGCATGCTCAACGATATTTCGATGGAAAAGGCCGAGCAGTTTAGCAACCTTTCATGGTCGCCAAATGGAAAGGATATTGTTTTCACTGGACTATCAGAAGGGCAAAGCGATTTGTATTCTTATAACTTCGATACCAAACAAATTACCCAGCTTACCAACGATAAGTATACCGATTATCAACCAACTTACTCCCGTGATGGCAAAAAGATCCTTTTTTCGAGCGATAGATCAACTTATGACCAATCTTTAGAACAGGCTATCACCTTTAACCTGGCCGAACTTGACCTGCAAACCGGCAAGATCAAAGACATTAAAATATTTAACGGTGCCAATAATTTAAACCCGCAATATTCTGCCGATGGTTCGCAGATCTATTTCCTATCAAACCGTGATGGTTTCCGCAATATGTACCGATACACCCTTGGCACCGGCCAGGTTGACCAAATGACAGATCTATTTACCGGCATCTGCGGTATTACCGAATATTCGCCGGCCTTAAGTATCTCCAACAATGATGATGTTGTGTACTCTTATTACCGGGCGCAAAAATACGCCCTGTACAATGCTAAAGCATCGCAGTTTAAACCTGTTAGCGTACAAGATCAGGACGTTAACTTTAACGCCGCCATGCTACCGCCGCCACGCGCGGTAGGCGTTGACCTCATCAATTCAAACCTAAACAACTTCCTGGCTTATCGTAAAATCCCAACCGACTCTGTAAAGGAAATTCCTTATCGCCCTAAATTTAAGTTAGACTATTTGGCTGGTAGCGGCATTGGTGTTGGTGTAAGCAGCTTTTACGGCACCAGCTTATCAAGCGGCATCCAGGGTGTATTCAGCGATATATTAGGGCGTAACCAGATTTTTGCCGCGGCATCCGTTAACGGGCAAATTTATGACTCCGGTGCGGCAGTCACTTATGTAAACCAAACCGGCAGGTGGAATTTAGGTACAGGCATTTCGCATATCCCCTATCTGTTCGGGCAGCAAACAGAAACGTTTCCCAAACAAACCATCGGTGGTAAAAATGTAACTATACTATCGCAAAACACCGACATTATCCGCAATTTTGAAGATGCGGCAAAGGTTTTCACCTCTTACCCTATTGATAAAACAAATCGCTTTGAAGTAAGCGCAGGCGCATCTTATAACTCGTACAGGGTTGATCGTTATAGCGATACTTATAAAATTGACACCATTGTAGATGCGCAAAACAACACATCTTTAAAGTACACGTATTTAAACTCCGATAAAAAGAAAATAGCGAATGCCGAAGAAAGCGCCCTTTTAAATTATAACCTCAAATCGTACGCGCTATTTCAGCTTTCAACCGCTTTGGTGGGCGATAATTCATTTTTTGGAGTAACAGCACCATTAAATGGCTTCAGATACAGGCTGGAAGCAGGTTATAACTTTGGCACCTACAAATTTTTCTCGCCAACTATCGATCTTCGTAAATATGTACGTGTTGAACCGGTAACTTTTGCCGCAAGGTTTTTTGGTTACGGACGTTTTGGCGATTCAAACGGCATTTATCCTTTGTTTATCGGTTATCCGTTTTACATCAGGGGTTATGAAGGGCAAACTTTTTATAATAACAATAAAAAAGCAAGTAATGGTTTTAATATAGATCAGTTATCTGGTAGCCGTATGGCCGTATTTAACTTTGAAACGCGCCTGCCATTTACCGGCCCGGAAAAACTGGCCCAAATCAAATCAAAATTCCTGTTTACCGACTTGAACCTGTTTTTTGATGCAGGCCTGGCCTGGAATGCCGGCGAGCATATTTATTTCCAAAAGAACCCGCCCGTGTTAAGTAAAACACCGGTACTTGACGATAGCGGCAACCAGGCGGTTGATGCCAGCGGCAACCCGGTATTTAATACCACTTATGGGCGCGTACCGGCACTAAGCGCGGGTATATCATTAAGGATAAATGTTTTTGGAGCCTTTATCTTGGAGCCTTACCTGGCAATTCCTTTTAATCGTACAGATGTAACTAAGCCGGTATTTGGCCTTGGCTTTACACCCGGGTGGTAAACACATTAATTATCAATATATTTAAGCGGCCTAAAGCCGCTTTTTTTATTTAATATCTAAATTGCCACAAACAGTTAGGTGTTTAATTGTTATTAGCCTATAACCATGTTACTATGAAGAAAATAACGACGCTTGCAATTGCGCTTTTATGTAGTTCGATGTTGTTTGCGCAAAGCAAAGCAGTTAACCCAAAGGCTATCGGCCCGCTTAAAATTACCGCGGGTGATGGGATGCTGGTCGGCAATGATATTGTTAAAAATATCGGGCTATCAAAAGACTTGTCTACTTTTTATGATCTGATCAACAAAAGCAACCTGGCTGTTACCCTACAAAGCCGTGGGCCAATAACCGTATTTGTACCCGCTAATCAATCGTTTCAAAACCTGCCAAACGGAAAGCTGGATTCATTGATGATGCCAACCCATGTTTGGGAACTTACGGGTATTATTTCCTATCATGCTATTCCGGGTAGGTTAAAAGCCAAAGACATTGAAAGAGAGATTAACAAAGGTAATGGCATGGCAAAATTCACCACCTTATCTGGCAGTAAGTTAATGGCTAAGATAGATGCTAACCGCAATATTGTTTTGGTAGATGAAAACGGAGGCGAGAGTATTATAAACCGTTTTGACGTGGAGCAAAGCAACGGTATGCTTCATGTAGTGAACAAAGTACTGATGCCAAAGCCAAAGGTTATTTAATTGTACCCGCCGATGACAATCTGCCTGTAATAAGATTACGTATTTTATTTTGAAGCTAAAAGCTGAATGCACAAAGCATAAAGCTACGATCCCACTGATCAAATAATAGCCCCATAATTTGCGAATTAATTATTGGACTTTATATAAGTATGTATCAGGTGTAAGGATTACGTGTGTTTCACGACTAACACATCATAAGATCGTAATTCAAAACAAAAACTTAAAACGAAGAAGGCGATGAAAAAATTAATTTTAGCAATAGCGATACTCACCATTATTACGGCATTTGGTTGTCAGAATAGCAGTGGACAAGCAAAACGTAAGTTAAGCAAACCAGCAGCCGAATGGAAAAAAACACTTACGCCCAACCAATATTACATTATGGTTGAAAGTGGCACCGAACCTCCCTATAAAAACGATTACTGGAACAACCACGAAAAGGGTGTTTATGTAAGCGCAGCTACAGGAGATGTATTATTTAGCTCGGACGATAAATTTGACAGCGGCACCGGCTGGCCCAGTTTTGTAAAAGCTGTCGACTCCAAAAAAGTAGCAATTGTTACTGATAACAGCTACGGCATGAGCCGTGATGAGGTTATCGAAAAAAGTACAGGTTTACACCTTGGTCATGTTTTTGATGATGGCCCTGCCGACCGCGGCGGCAAGCGTTTCTGCATGAACTCGGGCGCGTTAAAGTTTATTAAAAAGTAAGCGCCCGGCGGTTGGCATTTACAGAAGGACGTAATTGAGGCCTTGGGCGAATGCCGTTCTCATATTTTAAACCAATGGTCAGATCTACCCAATCAGGGTTAACCGGTCTGATCATTTTTTCTTTTTGCGGCCTTGTAAAGGTGCTTACTACTTTAAAGCGCTCCATGGCCTGCTCTTCGGTATTAATCTCCTCAAAATAAACCAAACGGTTAAGTTGCTGCGCGCTATCAAAAAACAAAGTTGGCATATCACTATAAAATTGCAGTGTTTTTACCAGGTCAGAGCATAAGCCTACATGAAGATTTTTCCTGTTTCTGTCGGTGATGATATATACAAAACGTTTCATTTTTTGATAAAAAATTTGGTGAACGAATAAATATTACTAACTTTATGAGCATAAAATTACTAATAAATTTAGCAAATGCAAATTTTATGTCAATAATTTCACAAAATATTAAGTTTCTTCGCAAAAAAAAGGGAATTACCCAACAGCAATTCGCCGATGACATGGGTATAAAACGCTCATTAGTAGGCGCATACGAAGAAGAGCGGGCCGAGCCAAAATACGAACTACTAAAATCATTAGCAATTTACTTTGATATTAGTATTGATGATTTTATCAACGAAACCATAAACGAAAAATGGGCACCAAAACCAAAAGGCAATCCTGCTAACCTGCGCATACTCAGCATTTCTGTTGATAAAGAGGATAACGAAAATATTGAAATGGTACCGCTGAAGGCCAGCGCCGGTTATTTAAACGGTTATGCCGATCCCGAATTTGTAGCGCAATTGCCTAAGTTTTATTTACCCATGTTTAAACAGGGCACTTACCGCGCTTTTGAAATAAAAGGCGATTCGATGCTACCTATAGTATCAGGCGATATTATTGTTGCCGAGTACCTTGAAAACTGGGCCGACGTAAAACCTGGTGAAACCTATATAGTAATATCAAAAGATGATGGCGTAGTTTACAAACGCATTGGTAACAAATTCAAAGACAATAAGAAGCTAAAGCTGATATCAGACAACCCTGTTTACGAACCATATGAAATAAACGGTGAAGATGTTTTGGAAATATGGAAAGCTAAAGGATTTATATCCACCCAGTTACCAAAGCCAACACCAGAGCCAACCATGGAAAGTTTAACCGCTATGATGGCCCAGATGCAACGCTCCATATCAAATTTACATCAAAGCAACAATTAAGTTACATCAATATTTTTAAACCATTAGGCTATATCTTTATCATACGATTGAAAACGTAAATAAATTTAAAAGCTATGAAAAAAATTTTGTTGATGTGCTGCTTTCTGATGGGAATTGCGGCAGTAAGCCATGCACAAGGTGGTATGAGAAAAAGCCCCGAGGACAGGGCTAAGGATCTGCAAACACAGTTGAAGCTAACTGACGATCAAACGGCTAAAGTTACCGCTGTTTACAAAGAGCAGGCAACTAAAATGGATAGCGTAAGAACTGCCGCCAACGGCGACAGGGATGCCATGAGAAGCGCCATGATGCCATTGAGAAAAGCTACTACCGATAAGATCAAAGCCATTTTAACTCCAGACCAGGCTACTGCTTTTGATAAAATTCAAAAGGATATGATGGACCGGATGAGACAAGGTGGAGGCGGCGGCGGTGGCGGCTCGCAAAAATAATTTTAATAAGAAGCGGCAATAAGCCGCTTTTTTTATTTTTGCACTGTTTTTAAGCTAAAGGCATAAGCCTAAAGCTAAAAGCAGGAAAATAGAATACTTACGTAATCGCAAATTGACATCGGCAAATAATTACCTTCAAAACAAACTCAACGAACGGCTGGCTTCGGGCAGTTATCGCACACTTAAAGCCGAAAACGACCTGATTGATTTTTGCTCCAACGATTACCTTGGCTTTGCACACTCACCTGCTTTAAGGCAAAGTATTGAAACGGAGGTAAACAATCATCCATTAAGCTTAAATGGCTCTACCGGTTCCCGACTGCTGTCGGGAAATCTACAATACGCTTTGGATCTGGAGCAACAAATTGCCGCCTTTCATGGCTTTGAAGCCGGGTTGCTATTTAACTCCGGCTATGATGCCAACCTCGGTTTGCTCTCTTCACTTGCCCAGCGTGGCGACACCATTATATTAGACGACTTGATTCATGCCTCTGCAATTGACGGGGCTCGTTTAAGCAATGCCAACCGATATAGTTTCAGGCATACCGATATGGATAGCTTAGAGGCCAAATTAAAGGCATCTAAAGGCAATTGTTATGTGGTTGTGGAAAGCGTTTATTCAATGGATGGCGATTCGGCACCATTAACAGAAATATTAAGCGTTACCGAAAAATATGGTGCCCATCTGATTGTTGACGAAGCCCACGCGGTAGGCCTTTATAAACAAGGACTTGTTTTTGAACTTGGTTTACAAAACAAAATTTTTGCAGCGGTTATTACTTTTGGCAAGGCTTTAGGTTGCCATGGTGCAGTGGTATTAGGCGGCACACTATTAAGGGAATATCTCATCAACTTTGCAAGGCCGTTTATTTACAGTACAGCACCCTCTTTTCATCACCTGGCATCTATAAAAATGGCCTATAAGATGTTAAGCTTCGCCAATACGGAGATTAATCAACTTAAAAACAACATCAGTATATTTAAGAAAAACATAGCGCAAAGCATCACAAGTCCGCTTATCCCAAGTGAAAGCGCTATACAATGTATCGTTTTTAAAAATAATGACGATGCCCGTAAAGCAGCAAACACCTTACAATCAGCGGGTTTTGATGTGCGGCCAATATTGAGTCCGACGGTTGCAGCCGGTACCGAAAGAATAAGGATATGCCTGCATAGTTTTAATACTTTAAATGAATTAAATTTGCTTACCAACATTATAAACACCCTGATTAATGCCAGCTAAACAACCCATTTTTATTACCGGTATTGGCACCGGTGTAGGCAAAACCATCGTATCAGCAATTGTAACTGAAAAACTAAAGGCCGACTACTGGAAACCCATTCAATCGGGCGACCTTGACGACAGCGATACCCTTAAGGTACAAAGCCTGGTATCAAATGACGTTACCGTATTCCATCCCGAATCGTACCGTTTAACCCAGCCCTTTTCGCCCCATAAATCGGCAGCCATTGATAAAGTAACCATCGAGCTGCAAAACATCGTTTTACCCAAAACAGATAACCAGTTGGTTATTGAAGGTGCCGGCGGCTTAATGGTACCCTTAAACGATAATTTTTTAATTATCGACCTTATTAAACAGCTTAATGCTAAAGTAATATTGGTTTCCAAAAATTACCTGGGCAGTATTAATCACACGTTACTATCGGTACACGCTTTAAAAAAATATAATATTGAGGTGATGGGCATCGTATTTAACGGGCCAAAGGATATTTATTCAAAAACGTATATCCTCAACTATTCGGGCCTTACCGAACTTGGGCAGATTCCGATGTATCCAAAACCAGATAAAAAAGCGATTCTTGGAGCAACCAGCCTCATTACGCTGTAATATTAAAACGTTTTGCAAAACCGATAATTTGCCTCAATTTAGTGTATACATATCCTGGTAAAATGATACAAAACATCACAGTAATAGGCTCCGGAACAATGGGTAACGGCATTGCGCATACATTTGCGCAATATGGTTTCGCGGTATCACTTGTTGATGTTAATGCCGATGCTTTGGCGAAAGCTGTTCAAACTATTACCAACAATCTGGACAGGCAGTTAAAAAAAGGCAGCATCAATGAGCAAGGCAAGGCCGATACCTTAAACAGGATAAAAACTTATACCGATTTACAGCAGGGAGCCTCCAATGCCCATCTGGTGATTGAAGCGGCAACTGAGAACCGCGAGATCAAACTAAAACTGTTTAAACAGCTAAGCGAGATTTGTGCCCACGACGTGGTCCTGGCATCAAACACCTCATCTATATCCATCACAGAAATAGCGGCTGTTACCAAAACCCCCGGCAATGTTATCGGCATGCACTTTATGAACCCGGTGCCGGTTATGAAACTGGTGGAGGTAATAAGGGGCTACGCCACTACCGATACCACCACACAAACCATTATGCAGCTGGCTAAAAAGCTGGATAAAGATCCGGTTGAGGTAAATGACTATCCTGGCTTTGTAGCCAACCGTATTTTAATGCCGATGATTAATGAGGCCATCTATACCCTTTTTGAAGGCGTAGCTGGCGTACAGGAAATTGATACCGTGATGAAACTGGGCATGGCCCACCCGATGGGACCGCTGCAATTGGCAGATTTTATTGGGTTGGATGTTTGCCTGGCTATTTTAAAAGTACTGCACGATGGTTTTGGCAATCCCAAATACGCCCCATGCCCCCTACTGGTAAACATGGTAACTGCTGGGCACCGAGGTGTAAAAACCGGAAGCGGCTTTTATAAATACACCGCCGGAAGTAAGGAATTGGTGGTTGCTGATAAGTTCAGTTTGCGGTAAGCGGTTGCCTGTTGGCAATTGTCTGAACCGGGATTAAACGAATTTATCAGATTTCACAGGATTTTGATTGTCTGAACCGGAATTTATCGAATTAAATAATTATTGGAATTTTCTTAAACGTGGTTTGTCTCATTGTAAAATTGTCTTGATTTTCGCTAACTTGTTGGGCCAATTTCAAGCAAACTGCAAACTGCAAACTGCAAACTGCAAACTGCAAACTGCAAACTGCAAACTGCAAACTGCAAACTGCAAACTGCAAACTGCAAACTGCAAACTGCAAACTNCTTCACCAAAACTTCATTAAACTTTAGCGATTGCCAATTGTCAAACATCTGTAAGTTTATTTATTTTAAACATTGTACAGATGAAAACAATTGCAAAAGCAGGATTGGTATTAGCTTTATCGGCTTCACTTTTTAGCTCATGCGCGGCTGATTATTATGTGGCAGAACGTCCGGCAGAGCCGGTTTATGTGCGTCCTGTAGCACCTTACCCCGGTGCTTATTGGGTACCCGGCGAATGGGCCTGGCGCGGCGGAAGATACGTTTATATCAATGGCTATTATGCCCGCCCACGTGCCGGCAGAGTTTACGTACAGGGCTACTGGCATCCCGTACGCCGTGGCTATGCATGGCATAGAGGGTATTGGAGGTAAAGCCCCCCAGCCCCCTAAAGGGGGAGTATAAAAAAAACGCTTAGCCAATTGATTTGACTAAGCGTTTCTATTTCTGACCTATTGTTCTCCCTTTAGCGGGTCAGGGGGCTCTTTTACATCCGCTCCGGTACATCAATACCGAGCAAAGCCATAGCCTGGCTAATTACTTTGGCTGATGAAGCAGATAATTGAAGACGGAATTGTTTCAGCGTTTCGGTTTCTGCTTTTAATACGCTGTGTTTATCATAAAACTTATTAAAAGTTTTTGCCAACTCATAAACATAGTTTGCCACTAACGCAGGGCTAAAATCCTTTGCAGCTGCTTGTATAATATCAGGGAATTGAGTTAATAGTAACACGACGTCACGTTCAAGGGCATCAAGTACAGTTATTTTGATCTGATCATCAATCTGATAATCACCTCTTCTTAATACCGTTTTAATTCTTGCATGCGTGTACTGGATATAAGGGCCTGTATTTCCATGCAAGTCGATTGATTCGCTTGGATCAAACAATAAACGTTTCTTAGGATCTACTTTTAGCAAAAAATACTTCAGCGCTCCCATTCCAATGGTATGGAAAAGTTTAAGCTTTTCTTCTTCAGGAAAATCTTCAATTTTACCGCTCTCATTGGCTAATTTCTCAGCAGTAGTTTCCATTTCGGCCATCAGATCATCGGCATCTACTACCGTTCCTTCACGTGATTTCATTTTGCCCGATGGTAAATCAACCATCCCGTATGATAAATGGAACAAGCCATCGGCACCTGCCTTACCTAATTTGTTAAGGATAAGGAAAAGTACTTTAAAGTGGTAATCCTGCTCGTTACCTACCACGTAGATGGATTTATCCATGTGGTAATCATTATATTTTAATTGCGCGGTACCCATATCCTGGGTAATGTAAACCGATGTTCCGTCAGATCGTAACACCAGTTTTTCATCCAGTCCGTCGGCAGTAAGGTCAATCCAAACAGAACCATCTTCTTTTTTGAAGAACACGCCTTTATCAAGTCCTTCTTCAATGATATCTTTTCCTAACAGGTAGGTGTTCGATTCGTAATAGAATTTATCAAAATCAACACCCATTTGTTTATAGGTTTCGGCAAAACCCGCGTAAACCCAGCCGTTCATGGTTTTCCAAAGCTCAATAACTGCCTCATCGCCAGCTTCCCATTTTTGAAGCATTTGCTGGGTTTCAATCATCAACTGGGTAGCGCCTTTGGCAATCTCTTTGATCTTATCTTCGTCGGCAGCAATTTTATCGTTCAGTTCATCAATTGCTTTGGTTTTATCTGCGGGCGTAGCCTGCTTTTTAACTTTTAGCTTATCAATTGAATTAAGCAAAGCCTGGATTTTCACTTTCTGACCTTCCTTAAATAACGTCAGATCATTCTTTTCGTAAATACGATCCAATACCGGCGCCAATTGCACCCTTAACTCTTTTTCAAAAAGCACGTAGTATTTACCCACCAAATGATCGCCTTTCATCCCTGTCGACTCCGGTGTTTCGCCATTGCCAAACTTTTGCCAGGCCAGCATGGATTTACAGATGTGTACACCACGATCATTAACCAGGTTGGTTTTTATTACCTCATAACCGGCAGCAGCCAAAATCTGCGCGACCGAAAATCCTAACAGGTTATTTCGCACGTGTCCAAGATGTAGGGGCTTATTGGTATTGGGTGATGAATACTCCACCATTACTTTTTGGCCGTTTGGCTTTGCTACCGCGAAGGTATCTGGCAAAACCTCGTTATAAAGCTGAGCAATCCAATACTCATCGCTTAAAGAAATATTAAGGAAGCCTTTAACCACGTTAAAAGAGGCAACTTCTTTTAATTCGTTTAAAAGATATTCGCCAATTTCAGTACCGGTTTGTTCGGGGCCCTTACGCGAAAATTTGGTAAACGGGAACGTAACTATCGTGATTTGCCCGTCAAACTCTTTACGGGTTTCCTGTAAGCCTATAGCTGCCGGCGCAACATCTGTTTGGTATAAATGTTTAATAGCTTTAACGGCAGCATCAATAATAAAATCCATGCGGCAAAATTAATTAAATTGCTAATACTGGTTGTATTAAATTTGAAGGAGGGATTTTAAAGGAATTAACTAATCAAACGCAGTTTTTCAATTCGTTCAAAATGTTTTTTGTTTAAAGTGGCACAAGGCGTGTTGTAGCAAACGGCTGTGGCGGCAATAAATAAATCTGCGGCCTCTATTACCTTGTTAATCTTTTTCAAGGCTGTGATAATCTCGGATACTGTGACTGCCACCTTGGAATCGAAAGCTAAAACTTCCATTTTCTGAAAAAATAGATTCCAAAATTCTATCTGATTGTCAAATGCGCCAGCATATATTTCGTATTCTGTAATCGTTGAAACGGCAAATCGATAACCAGCTTTGGTAAGCTCAAAAAGAGTAGTTTTAGTTTGATCCTTTTTTCTAAAATGTTCGATCAAAATAGAGGTGTCCAGCAGAATTATTTCGTCCGCCATTTATTGAAATGTTTTCTCACGTCCTTATAATTTTTGTATTGTTCGTCACTCATTACCGGACCATTTAGCAACATTTTCTGAAAATCGGTAAGCTCTCCTTCCTTATACCGCACTTCTTTTTTATTTAATTCCTTTTTCAAAATAGCACGCTTGTCTTCAGGCAACTGCCGTACAACATGCAGTAGTTCATCAAACGCAATTTCTACCTTTAATTCCATACTCAAATATAATCAATATTTTAATTGATATTAATTGCAGTATTTCAATTTCCCGTCCTCATTCTGTTTTCTTAGTTAATTTCTGATAGATTTGTGTTTCGATCATTCCTTTTATGACACTTACAAATTCTGATTTTAAAATAGATGTAACTTCCGAAATCGGTACGCTTCGCACCCTGCTTATCCATAGCCCCGATAGTGGCCTGGGCAAAGTTGTGCCTTCAAAAGCGCAGGACTGGCTGTTTGAAGATATTGTACACCTTGATACCATGCGCAGAAACGAGTATGATTACTACATTAAACTGCTGCTCTATTTTTTAGATCCCGACAAAATAAAAGGCAAACTGAAAAGTATTGATAACGATGACGACCGCTTATTTTTCAAACCCGATAACGCTAATTTTCACGCTTCAAACAACGTAATTGAAATTCAAAGTTTGCTGGCCGATATTTTAGAGCAAGCCGATATCCGTAAAAAGCTGGTAGCCTCTGTTTGTGCTATTGAAAGTTGCAATTACCGCCTGCAACAGCAACTGATAGATACCAACCCCGTTGAACTGGCTAAGATATTCATATCCGGTTCCTTAGGTAACGAGGAAATGATCTTCGCTCCTATCCCCAACCTTATTTTCTCACGGGATTTAGGCATCGCCGTAAATAACCACATGCTGCTCAACAAACCCGCCAAAAAAGCCCGTTTCCGCGAAACGTTGTTAATGCGGTACATCTTTTTCAACCATCCCTTGTTTGCGGCGTATCAGAACAACATACTGGAGATTCCGGAAACAGCGCAACACTTTTTGCGCCCCGGCGAGGACAACCAGGGCAAAACCACTTTAGAGGGTGGCGACGTGATGATGGTTAGTCCGCAGCATTTGTTGATTGGCTGCAGCGAACGTACTTCTATCAGCGGTGCCAATGAAGCCATTAAATTGTTGTTTGATAACGATGTGGTGAAAAAGGTAACCATTGTAAAAATACCACACAAGCGCGACTACATGCACATTGACACCGTGTTTACACAAGTAAAACGCAATACATGGGTGCTGTTGCGCTCGTTGGCTATTGCTGAAGCACCTTTGGAAGATCAGGAACCTATTTCATGGTTTACCGATAAAAAATCGAAAGAAAAACCAGAAATAGTGCAGTTCAGAAAAGATAAAAAGCCAAAGGTAATTGATTGCCTGGAAGATTTACTTGACGACATCAGTCAAAAAGATTTGCAAAGCGAGGAGAAAACGAAATTCATTTACTCGGGCAATAATACTTTCCCTTTTGATGCGCGCGAACAGTGGACAGACTCCTGCAACCTGCTTGCTGTTAAAGAAGGCCTAGTTTTAGGATACGACCGTAACGATAAAACAGTAGAAGCCTTTAAACAAAGTGGGTTTAATGTAATAAAGGTGGCCGACCTGCTTCAAAAATTTGAAACAGGCGAGCTTGATCCAAAAACTTTAACAGATACATTAATTTTAATGCCTTCGGCAGAACTTTCAAGGGCCCGCGGTGGTTTCCATTGTATGAGCATGCCGCTTTTGAGGGACAAGGTTGTCTGAATCAGAATTTACAGAATTAGTAAATTAACAGAATGACAGGCAATTCTGAATATCCTTAAATTCTGTAAATTCTGATTCAGACAAATTAATGACTAATGACCATTGACTAATGACCAACAACCAATCTACCAGTAACATATTAATGATAAGGCCGGTAAGTTTCGGCTTTAACGAGCAAACGGCTGCAAGTAACGCTTTTCAGAATCGCGATGCCAACCAGCAGGCGGTACAGGATAAAGCACTTGCCGAATTTGATGGCTTTGTAAAAATACTTAGCGATGCGGGGGTAAATGTAACCGTGGTTGACGATACACCAGAACCGCATACGCCTGATTCTATTTTCCCTAATAACTGGGTATCTTTTCATGACGATGGCACCGTTTACCTTTACCCGATGCAGGCAGAAAACCGCAGACTGGAACGCAGGGAGGATATTATAACCAATCTTGAAGATAAATTTAAGATAGGCCACGTAATTGACCTAAGCCGTTTTGAGGCCGACAATCGCTTTTTAGAGGGTACGGGCAGTATGGTATTGGATAGGCCGAATAAAATCGCTTACGCTTGCCTATCACCCCGTACTGATAAACAGGTGCTCGACCTGTTTTGTGAGCAAACCGGCTACCGGGCTGTTAGTTTCGATGCGGCAGATGAACATGGCAAAGCCATATACCATACCAATGTATTGATGTGCATTGGCAGTGGGTTCGCGGTAATATGTGTAGACAGTATCCCCAACCCACATGAACGGATCGTGGTTTTAGAAACCTTGAAATCGACCCAAAAAGAAGTGATTGAAATTTCGTTTGCGCAGATGAACCAGTTTGCAGGTAATATGCTGGAAGTTAAAAGTATTAGCGGCGAAACGCTGATTGTAATGTCAAAAAATGCTTTTAACGCGATTACTCAACAGCAAAAAACAGTATTAGAAAAATATGGCAAATTGGTGTATGCCGATATCAACACTATAGAAACCAACGGCGGCGGTAGTGCCAGGTGTATGATGGCCGAGGTACATTTGCCTTCCTAAGCACATCTTTTTGGCGTAAAATATTATTTGGATAAATATATTATATATTCTAAATTGGATATATATTGTATTACCAAAACTTAAGCCTTGTTACCTAAAGATATCACTAAGTCCGCTTTAGATCCCGATTCTTTTGAAGCCAGACTATTTCAGCTATTTATTTCGCGTATTGAGGATCATGCTATTTTTATGCTTGATGCCAACGGCTATATTCTTAGCTGGAATCAGGGAGCTCAAAACATAAAAGGCTATGAAACCGATGAAATTTTAGGCAAACATTTCTCCGTTTTTTATACTCCCGAAGACAGGCAAAACAACGAACCTCGCAATAATTTAAACCAGGCGTTAAAAAAAAACTTTCACGAAACTGAAGGTTGGCGGGTACATAAAAATGGCAGTTTGTTTTGGGCCAATATAAGCTTCACCACGCTTTATGACGATAAGGGCCATTTGATTGGTTTTGCCAAAATAACCCGCGATATCACCAACAGGAAGATGAGTGAGGATCAAAAGACCCTTGTAAACGCCGAGCTGGAAAACAGGGTGCACGAAAATTCTAAAAAAATAGTATCGCACGAGCGCAGATTTCGTAAACTGATAGAAAATAGCTACGACGGTATTTCGCTGTTTGACAAAAATTTACAGGTGTTTTACAGAAGCCGCTCGGCCGAACGCATCAACGGCTGGAATAACGTAGAACGTGCCGTTCAGGATATCGACTCGCTTGTACACCCCGATGACCTGGCGAGCGTAAAAAACATGTTCTCAAAAATCATTACCGAACCCGACAGGCCTGTTATATCCACCTACCGCACCAAACATAAACTGGGCCACTATATATGGGTGGAGTGTCTTTTGCATAACAGGCTCAAAGATGCCGATATTGGGGCCATAGTATGCAATTTCAGAGATGTTACAGAGCGCATTAAGGCCGAAATACAGCTGCGTGATAAAAACAAGCAAATAGAAAAAATACTGGAGAGCATAACAGACGGCTTTATAGCACTCGATAAAGATTTCAGGTATACCTTTGCCAACCAAAAAATGGCCGAAATGCTTGGTCGTGCGCCCGATTCATTAATAGGTAGAGTGGTTTGGGAGGTTTTTCCGGATGCGGTTGGCTCTGATACCTATTTAGCCATCAATAAGGCTATGGCCGAGCAGCAATACATTTGCAACGAAGATTTTTACGAACCATTACACCTATGGCAGGAAAACCATATTTACCCCTCGCCGGATGGGCTTTCGATATTTATAAGAGATATTACCGAACGTAAAAACGCCGAAGCATCATTACTTGAGTCGGAATCAAACCTGCGCTCGGTATTTGAAAATAACGATCAGGCTATTATTTTATTTGATACCGGCGGAAACATAAAATCATTTAATGGTAACGCCAATACCATAGCCTTAAATTACTTCAACAAGCCATTAAAAATAGGGGCATCGCTTTACAGCTACGCGGCCGATGGTAAAGGCGAACATTTAAAGCAGATTATACGGCAGTTAAAAGAGCAATCGCCCATAACTTATGAAAAAAGTTACACCCTGCTTAACAACACCAACGCGTGGTATGATGTACGGTGGGTGAGCGTGCTTAATAACCAAAACCAACAAACCGGAATTATACTTACGCTGAAAAACATTTCAGAAAAAAAACAGGCCGACATAGAGCGGGATAAAATTACAGCCGACCTGGCGCAACGCAATAAAGACCTTGAACAGTTTACCTACATCGTATCGCACAATTTAAGGGCGCCGGTGGCTAACATTAAAGGCTTATCAGACATTTTATTTGATTTGGATTGCAGCCCCGGCGCCGAAATTCCGGAAGCGCAAACAGCTTTAACCAAATCAATCAATAATCTTGATACGGTGATTATCGACCTTAATCATATATTGGAAGTAAGCAGCGAATCAAACGATATGCTGGTTAATATATCATTATCGCAACTGGTCGACGATGTAAAATCAGAAGCGGTTACCCTGATAGCCAAACACAATGCCCAAATTGAATATGATTTTAGCGAAATAGAGGAGCTTACCAGTATTAAGAGCTACATGTACAGTATTTTTCAAAACCTAATCATCAACAGCATTAAATACCGCAAAAAGAATGTGGCTCCACTTATCTTTGTTAGCAGTAAGATTGAAAACAACAAAACCTACATTTGTTTTAAAGACAATGGCAAAGGCATCGATCTTGAAAAAAACCGCGAGCAGTTATTTGGTTTGTATAAACGGTTTGACAGAGGTGTTGAAGGCAAAGGCATGGGTTTATATATGGTAAAAATGCAGGCCGAACGACTTGGCGGACAAATAAACGTTGAAAGTGTTTTAAACGAAGGAACCAGTTTTATACTTGAATTACCCCTGGATGAACAGGTATATTCTTCACGCTAAACCTTCCGTATATTAATTCACAAATAAATTACAATTAAACTATAAATTTTAATCTAACAAATAGCAGGTTATTCCGTTTTAAAATCACATTTTTGCCCCAAATTTTAAAGGATGCAGAGTTACCAGGAATTTCTTGATCTTAGTGTTGGTTTTCCGCAGGATGGTTTTGAGATCATCGACGATGAACTATATTTTCAGGACCTTAATTTAATGGAGATGATTGAAACGTACGGTACTCCCCTACGCTTCACCTATCTGCCACAGATCTCTAAAAAGATCCAGCAGGCCAAACTGTTGTTTCAGCAGGCTATCATCAAAAACAATTATCGCGGCAGTTATAAATATTGTTATTGTACCAAAAGCTCGCATTTTAAGCACATTGTTGAAGAAGCGCTTAAAAACGAGATACACCTGGAAACATCGTCTGCCTTTGATATGCCGATGATTGATGCCCTGGAGAAAAAGGGTGCGGTAAACAAAGATATCACCGTGATTTGTAATGGTTTTAAAACATTCCAGTACAAAACATACATTATCGATATGCTGCATGATGGCTTTAAAAACATCATCCCCGTATTGGATAATAAAGAAGAATTTAACCTTTACGATGATGAGATTGAAATGGATACCCCATGTAACCTTGGCATCCGTATAGCGGCGGAAGAGCAACCCGATTCGCAGTTCTATACCTCGCGTTTAGGTGTGCGTATGGAAGATATCATCGATTTTTATCATAACAAAATTGAGGATAACCCTAACTTCCAGGTTAAACTGTTGCACTTCTTCATCAACTCTGGTATTTCAGATACCCCATACTATTGGAACGAGTTAGAGAAATATGTAACGCTTTACTGCAAGTTCAAAAAAATCAACCCACATTTGGATACTTTGGATATTGGTGGCGGTATGCCGTTTAAAGATTCACTGGTATTTGATTTTGATTACGAGTACATGATCAACGAGATTGTGAGCCGTATTAAAGAAATTTGCGCGGAGCACGATACCATGGAGCCGGATATCATTACCGAGTTTGGTAAATATACCGTGGCCGAAGCATCGGGCATCCTTTACAAAGTATTGGGCCGCAAACAACAGAACGACCGCGAGCGTTGGTTAATGTTAGATGGTTCGTTTATTACCAACTTACCTGATGTTTGGGCGCTGAATCAAAAATACATCCTGTTACCGGTTAACAACTGGGATTCTGAATACGAGCGTGTGAACCTTGGCGGTATCACCTGCGACGGCCAGGATTATTACAACCAGGAAGCCCACATGAACAGCGTATTTATGCCTAAAACCCGCAAAGTACAATATTTAGGCTTTTTTAATACCGGAGCTTACCAGGAAGTTTTAAGCGGCTACGGAGGCATCCACCACTGTTTGTTGCCATCGCCCAAACATGTGATCATCCGTCGCAACCGCGATGAAACTTTCAACTTTGAAGTATTTGGCGAAGAGCAAAACAGTAAACAAGTATTGAAAATTCTGGGCTATACTACTTAGTAGTTTAGTTTGCAGTTATCGGTTTGCAATTTGCACCTGTAGATATAAAATTAAAGCCGTCTGTTTTTTACAGGCGGCTTTTTTGTTTGGGGTATGTCTGAACCGGGATTAAACGGATTAATCCGTTTTTTTGGATTTTGACTGAAGAAGAGCTTTTTCAATTATTGGCAAAAGCGTAAGCTTTTTTCAATAAGAGACAATTTCAAAAATCCTGTTAATCTGACTAATCCGTTTAATCCCGGTTCAGGCAAAAAATCTTGATACTTGATACTAACTACTTGATACTAAAAAGTGTGCTGCGGACAGGTAACTTTATATCGGTTATTTAACAGAATGCCAATTACAATCTCGTGCGAACCATTACTTACGGTGTTAAGGGCCGAGGTTGTAAAATCATAAGAGTAACCTACGTTGATAAACGAGCTTAGATTAAACCCTACCAGGGCCGCGAATGAATCGTTGCGACGATATGAGCCACCAAGCCAGAATTTATCGTCGAAGGATATTTTCATATTCACGTCAAACGTGGTTGGCACGGGCTGTATTACCTTTACCAATACGGATGGAATCAGGGTTACATCATCTGATAAAAAGAGCTTTGTGCCTGCCGTAAAGAAGTAATGGGGCACTGTTTTATTTTGGGTAACACTTACCGATGTAGTGGTATACAAGCTTTGTGGTAATAGCTGTTGTACTGATACACCAAAAAAGTAGTTAGATGCATAAGCCCATACCCCTAAACCCAAATCGGGCTTCCATTGATTGTTGTTGATGTTGTAAAGTACAGGGTCGCTGTCATCCACGCCACCAAAGTGAAGCTGAGAAGTATTGAGCACATTATGGCTTACTCCTGCCGATACACCAACCGCTAAATTAAGTGAACTGGTAATACCCAGGTGATAAGCATAAGTAGCGTCGATATTGGTTTGCGTGATAGGCCCTGTTTTATCAGACACCAGGGTAAAGCCAATACCATGATGCGGTTCTGCAGCCTGGTATTGCTGCGTGTACAACCTGCTTGAGGGATTAACGCCCCCGTTGGCTGGCGAAGCTGTAGCATCACCCTGTAAAAAATTATCGCCAAGTGGTGCGGTTACCGTTAAATAACCGGTTACCGGGGCACCTTCAAGGCCGGTCCACTGACTGCGGTAACCCGCTTTTAAATCGGTGTAATTTTCAATCCCCGTTAAAGCAGGATTTAACAGGTAATTATTAAAAATATATTGCGTGTATTGCGGCCGTTGCTGCGCAAGGGCCAACTGTGTACCGGCTGCAAAAAAAATAATGGCGTATAAAATTCTCTTCATTAATTTATCTAATGATAGTTACGTTTCCTGATATAATCTTTCGTCCGTTTTTAGGATTTATTATATAGTAGTAAGTCCCGAAAGGAAGATCAACTCCTTTGTACCTGCCATTCCAGGGAACGCTGTAACCAATTGACGAATATACCTTTTCTCCGTATCTGTTGTATATATCTACTGTATTATTAGGATAGTTTTCTAAATTTTTAATAATCCATGTATCATTTTGTCCGTCGCCGTTAGGACTAAAGGCATCGGGCACTGTAATATCCATATTTGTTGTGCCACCTAACGTTGGCGTAACCGTTATAGTATAAGTTATCGGCGAATTGCCACAATCTGTCGATGGTTGCGCAAATACCATCTTATACGGCTTATTTGCGTTAAAGTTTAAATTTGATTTTCCTTCGGCGATACTTACAACAGAAACAGTGTTGCTCACCAAATTACCAGCGTATAGCTTACTACCATCCGGGCTTATTGACATATAGACGGGGTCATTACCAACGGGAATTCTGTTGGTAACTCCTTTGGCTACCAAATCAATCACAGATACTTCGTTGCTTTGGCTATTGGTAACATATAACAGGCTGCCGTTTTTATCGAGCGCTATCTCGCCCGGGTGAGGATCAACAGGAACGGTCATCTCTGTAACGTAAGTAGCGGTGTTAATGCTTAATACCAAATTTTCGGCCGGGTAAGAAGCATATAAAAATTTACCATCGGTACTTACTGTCATAAACGCTGCATTTTTGCCCATGTAAACCACAAACCTAACTATATGACTATTGGTATTGGCATCTATCCAGGCTATGGTGCCGCCAGCTTGCTGCACATATAATGTTTTACCGTTGGCACTTATGGCAAAAGTAACCACCTTGTCGCCGGCAGAAAATCGGGTTACCGCGTTATTGGAAGTATTTATCGCTGTAATTTTATCATCGTTAACATGCGATACAAAAACCTGCGTACCATCCGGAGATATCAAAATGTTGGCCGGCGCGGCAGCCACCGGGATGGTGGCTGTAACAGCATTTGTTTTGGTATCTATCACTACCACGGTATTAGATTGTTGGCAGGTTACGTATACTTTGCTGCCATCGGGCGTAATTACCGCGCTAACGGGCATTTTCCCTATCCCATCTGTAATAGTGGTAAGTACTTTATCATTTATAGCATCAACAACCGTTACACTACCCGTATTGGCATCGGCATTTAAAACGTAAGCGTATTGTGTAGGCGTAGCGGTTACTGTTACGGTAGCTGTTACCGTTGTCGAACCAGTATTTACGGCAATAAAGGAAGGAATGCTACCCGTACCAGCCCCGCTTAAACCAATTGACGAATTATCATTAAACCAGGTATAATTACACGACCCCGTAAAATTTATTGCAGTAGTTGCCGAACCATTTTTAACCGTTTGCGATGTTTGGGCAAAAACAAGTAAGGGATGAAAAAGAAAAAATATACTTATTGCAAGTAAATATTTATGCATTCTGTAGGCCCGGTTTGTTCGTCCGGTAAAAAACTGAAAATATCCAACTTTTCTATCGGGGAATCGGTAATGCAATAATACCAAAATTATTTATTTGATTGCTTATAAGAAAACAGAACCATGGCAATCGCCTTTAACATTTTCATACAAGGAGAGATCTTTCAATGAGCACACAACAGGTAGCCGCGATGCGGCATCTTGTCTGGTTCATTTATTTCTACAAACCGGTAGCCGCTATGCAGCATCTAATATTTGATAAAACGAAAAGCTGCCGCATGGCGGCTACCTATTTGTAGAACAGATATTTTGTTTTTTTTTTGCTCCGTAGGAGCTACCTTTTACCACGCAAATCTTTAAAAGCGATTGCTATGAAAACAGAACCCTTAAAACCTTTGGGTAAATTGATGTTTATAATCATTTATCTGATAATAGTTACATTACCGGATACGGTCTTTCTGCCATTTTTAGGCGTGATGATGTAATAGTAGGTCCCTTCGGGAAGATTGGCTCCTTTATAACGACCATCCCAGGGAGCCGTGTAACCTACAGATGTAAATACTTTTTCGCCGTAACGGTTAAATATTTCGACGGTATTATTGGGGTATTGGTTTAAGTATTTAATGTCCCAGGTATCATTTTGTCCATCGCCGTTGGGCGAAAACGCGTTGGGGATCACCAGGAACTTTAATACTTTAACGGCAACAGTAGCCGTGGCCTGGCAGCCTTCCTGTGAGGTTACGGTAAGCCTGTATTCTGTAGCCTGCGATGGGCTTACCTGCGGGCTTAGCACGTCGTCATGATCCAGCCCGGCAGCAGGAGTCCACTTGTAAGTTAGGTTATGACCATTGGCCGACGCATTTAAACCAACTGAAGCTCCCTCCAATACCGTAACCGGCCCTTCAACTGAAGCCGTTGGCGATGCGTAAACCGATACCTGCTGTTTTACAGTATCCGGGCATGTGTTACCGGTCGAATAAATATAACTGATCTCTGTGGTGCCTGTACCAGCCACGGCAGGGTTAAACAACCCCTCGGTACTTATTCCATTGCCAGCGTAAACACCGGTTCCAGCGGGCCCTTGAATATTAGTCGGTTTAAAAGTAAATGGAGCATCCTCGGGACAAAATGATGGCGTTGGCGCAAACGTAATTACGTGAGCTGGTTTTATAATCAGCGAAAAATCCTGCGTGTTTTGGCAAATTTCGCCGGAGTAAGCTACTACGTGCACATTATAAGTACGGTTGCCATCGGTAAATAACGGATAAGTATAACGCAACTGCTGCCCGTAAGCCGGATGGTCATAAACTTTTGTTGATTGGGCATCATTGTTATCAAAAGTTACCTCAAGCCTGGTTATAATGCCAAAATCAACTGTCGACCGGTTTTCAAAAAACACCTCCCGGTTACTGCATAAAGCCGAGGGATCGCTAACCACAACCCTGGCACCAGGAATATCGCCATTAATGGTTACTTGTTGTGTTTTTGAATAGCTACAGCCATATTTCGACGTCACTTTCAACGTAACCTGGTACACTTTAGCCTCGGTATAATGATGCCTCGGATTTTTCTCTGCCGATGTATTATTTATAGTGCTGGCATTGGAGTCGCCAAAATTCCACTCATAAGTAAACTCACTTTCGGTATTATCGGCAATGGTGCTATTATCCTTAAACAAAACATTATCGGCAACACAGGCATCGGGCAAAATAAAATCAACCACCGGAAAATTTCCTATCGTTAGCTGTTTTTCAACAGTTAGACTGGCGCATCCATTTGAATTTGTCACTATCAATTTTACGTTGTAAACGCCTGGGGCAGCGTATTGATGTAAAAAGGGCGTATTATCCGTTTTCTGTACAACATCGCTCCCATCGCCAAAATCCCAGCTCCATTTAATTATCGCGCCATCAGATGAGGTAGATGCATCTGTAAAAGTTATATCCTGTGCAGGGCAATCGGGTGCCGAAAAATTAAAGTTGGCCAGTGGCTGCTCGCTGATATGTACCGTAGTAACATCAGATATATCGCTACAACCGTTTTCGTTAACAATGGTAACCCGCACAGGATAATTGCCGGGCTCCGTATAGGTGTGCAACGGATTTTGGACTACATCGGTAGTGCCATCGCCAAAATCCCACAACCAGGTTTTAATTTCATGATCGGCAGTTTCTGATACATCCTTAAAAACCGTGGCGCTGCCCAGGCAGGTACCCGTAACAGTAAATTTAGCTACCGGCTGGGCCGAAATATTATAATCGAGTTCAACAATCTCGTCAGAGCCGCATTCTGTTGCCACGGGGTTAAAAACGGTAGCTATCACCGCATGATCGCCGGCTGTAGCGTAGGTTTCACTTTGGGCAAACTCATATAAATACAGTGTTTTATCACCTTTTACCGTTGTGGACTTTACTACCGGATTATTATCTTCAAAAGCGGCCCCGTTTTCAAAATCCCACTTAATATGCGTTGTTTTAAAAGGCAAGGTCAGCTGTATTTTGTAAGCCACTCCGGTACAACCGTTTAGCTGCTGCACCGTATTTTGCGGATCTTTTAGGGCTATAAACTCGTTCAGATTTTTCAAGCTCGCACCTGCCGCGTAGCCGTATGATTCTGCTTGCCCAAAGCCGTAGGCAATAGCGTTGAATCCGTCGGAGGCTTTAATGTGATGCACACCGGCATCTACTTCAATTTGCGCGTAAGAATAATCGGGCCGGCCGTTTACCGTGGTAAACTGGGTATACGGCTTACCATCTAACTGGAAGGTAGGAATGATGCCTGTCGGAATAACAACGTTTATAAAATTATTTAATATCCGGTAATTACTGGTTGAGTTTAGGGTAACATGATCAAGCGTTTGCTCAAGCGGATTAAGGTATATCATCTCCGGATCGCCAATGTCATTTTGGGAATCTATGCAGTTAATGGTTTTAAACTGCGTAACAGCGTATTGAACAACCTGTACCGGTTTATCGGCCGTGATAACATTGGTTGCGTTTGAGTTAAACTCGTAATACAATCCGTTGGTAAAACTGGCGGGCGAAATATTGAAACCATTTAAATTTACCGTAGTATTAGGATCACTCAAAACTATCCTGAACACATCATAGTTGCGACTTTTTAATGGTGCTGTGATGTAATTTTTACCCCAGGAAGCTGTTGGATATACCTGCTGGAAAAGATTATCAGATGTATTGCTTTGCGAACTACAACCTATCAAAATTTTTGAACTGCCCGAAAACAGCGCCACCTTTTTACACGTACCCGCTTGTGTACTTATGGTGCGGATGCGGGTGCCGGTTAAATCGGCATTAGCAAGGGCCTGGTAAACCTGTCCTTTGTTTAAAATGATATTAAAAGGTTTACCGGGCGCCTCACCATTTAACAAATAAGTGCTGGGGGTTATTTCGACCGTGGTATTGTCTTCGGTTCCAATAACCGCGAATGTTGAATAAGAAGGCTTTTTTTCGCTGGTTTCCGAATTGGATAACTGGGTATAGTTGATAGAAATATAATCCTTACCAAGTACGTTTACGGGCAACAATAAAGTAGCCCCGGATACGCTTTGCGCAAAAATATGCGCGTAAACGGCTATCGGTTTTAACGATGTAATATGTATTCCTTTATTTGATATCCCCTGTTGATCAATAAAAGCACTCGCGGGTATAGCAACTGAAAGTATTTGATGAGCAACAACATCATAGCTTTGTGAAAAAGAACCATCGGCAAGGGAAACTGTAGCCGTGGTATTTACATCAGCTGTAATATATAAATCCATCTGGCTAGTGCTCACCTTGGGGTCGTTAGCTTTAGGCGGATCGATATGATCCATATAAACCGTCCAAAATTCGGTCCCCTGGTTAGTAAAGCCCCCCTGCGCCCGGGCAGCATGAGCAAAGCAAAGCAAAATAATGACCGAAGTTATCGCCCGTAAAAGTTTCACCCTGCTATAATTGTTTAATTGGCTCTGGCTATAAAGTGTTTAAATATAAACATAGATTTGAGATGTGAGACATGAGATTTGAGATTGATTGAATCCCGATTGTACAGATTTATAGTTCGTTTAAATTTTGCTTAACTTAACAAGCATTTTCACTCACCACTCACCACTCACCACTCACCACTCACCACTCACCACTCACCACTCACCACTCACCACTCACCACTCACCACTCACTCCCCTCCCGTTTTTGTTAACGCCTCTAATTCAATATTGGCTAATTGCAGTTTATAGGTAAGTTCCTTGTTCTCTTTTCGCAGTTCGTAAATTTCAATGGCATTTTGAATGTATATTTTCAGCTCGTCATTTTGCCAGGGCTTTACCAGGTATTTATATACCTGGCCACGGTTTATGGCATCCATAACAGCGTTAACATCAGAAAAACCTGTTAAAAGAATCCGGATGGTATCGGGGTATATTGGCAAAATCGACTCCAAAAATTCAATCCCTGTAGTTACAGGCATCCGCTGATCGGTTATAATTACACCAATTTCATGTGCCTGTAACACCTGCCGCCCTTCAGCTGCAGATTGCGCCGTGTAAATATTAAAGCTACGCCTAAAAGCCGCCTTAAAGCTATTCAAATTATTTATCTCATCATCAACATATAGTACTCCAACAGGCATAGTAAATTATTTATGTAAAAAATGGCTATCTATAGGGGCTTAAAAGTAAATTTATTGAAAGTTTTATTTTTTGCACATTTTTTTATAATTATTGTAGCGTGCAAAATGGCATCATGTAAATATGAAGAAATTATTAATAGCAGCGTATTTACTATTCCTAAATGTAGTTGCTTTTGCTTACAAAGCCGATACGCTTGCCATTGGTAACAACCAGGTAACCCGCTTAACCAATAATTACTTTTACGAGTTGGAGGATATTACAGGTCGGTTATCCATTACTGACGTAATTAAAAGTAATAGTTTTCATGCCAGTAATGCTCCTATGCCCGTTTTAAGTTTCGCTAAACCGGCAACCTGGCTTAAGTTTACACTTAAGAACAACGATGATGAACCTTATCTATTTTTTAGCAGCGGCCCTGCCGTGATTGATACCTTTGATCTTTATTATATTGATAAACAAGATTTTAAAATACACCACCTATCCATAAACGGCCAGCAAGACAGGCTTGGCTCGCAAAGTTTTACATACATCAGGTGCCCAATTAAACAAGGCGAATCGCAAACTATTTACCTGCATATAAAAAGTAAATCGTTTACCATTATCCCTGTATCCATTTACAGCGAATCGGCCTTTTTTAAAAACAGGAGTACAGAAAATATTATATCGGGCGCGTTTATAGGTATACTGGTAGTTAGCATATTATATAACCTGCTATTGTTTTCTATCATTGGCGATCGCAGTTACCTTTATTACGCGTTCCTGATTATTTGTATGGGATCTGCACAAACACTGTTGCGCGGGTACGGCAATTATTTTATTAGTAATAAGGCATTGCTTAACTATTACATTATCCCTGCCATGCGGGTTTTTTTTGGTTTCACTATCCTTTTATTTGCCAGTGAATTTTTACAGCTAAAAGCCAATTTAAAAAAACGGTACAAATACTATAGGCTTCTGTTTGCCATATACTTTGTAGCACTGCTTGCCATACTTATTGGCTACACTGCTTTTGCTTATATTTTAATCAGCATAAACCTCATCACCGTAGCATCCACATTATTGATTATTGGCTTTTATCTTTATAAAAATGGGTTTAAACCAGCAAAATTGTTCATGTTGGGTTCGGGTATTTTTTTAGTAACTACATTGTTGGCTGTATCGCGCAGCAATAACCTTATCCCCTACAACACGTTTACCGCTAATGTAACGCCTTTGAGCCTGGTGATAGGCATAGTGGTGTTCTCGGCTGCATTAGCTGATAAAATCAACTTTTACCGCAACGAAACCACCGGCTTGCAAAACTTTGCTATTTCTGTAGCACGTGAAAATGAACGCTTAACAACGCAGCAAAATATATTGCTCGAAAACAAGGTTAAAGAACGTACCATCGAGCTGATTAATGCCAATAAGGATCTTTCCCGCATTATTGATAACCTTAAAAACACCCAGCATCAACTCATCGATACAGAAAAAATGGCTTCTCTTGGTCGGCTTACGGCAGGGGTAGCACATGAAATTAATAATCCCATCAATTTTGTAAGCTCTAATATTATGCCCCTGCGGCTTGATTTTGATGAGCTGTTTACGTTGATTGATAAGTATGAGAACGTGGTAAACCAGCCCCACAATGCCCAATTGGTACAGGAGGCCAACGATTACCGCCAAAACCTCGACCCTGCTTTTATTAAAGCCGAGATCAATACCCTTCTTAACGGGATAGAAGAGGGCGCTAAACGAACCACCGAAATTGTAAAAAGTCTTTTCACTTTTAGCAGTACCGATGAATTGGTGTTAAAAAAATTGGATATCAATAAAGCCATACTGGCCAACCTGCTCATATTAAGAAGTACCATCCCCTGGTATATACAGGTAAAAACCATCCTTAGCGACATTGAACCCTTAAACTGCTACGCAGGTAAAATAAACCAGATGTTTATTAATCTGATTGCTAATGCCATACACGCCATAAAAGCGAAACAAAAGCAAGAGGAAGAAACCATAACCATTGTTACCCAGGATGTTAAAGACTATATTTCTATTGAAATTACAGACACGGGAACAGGCATGACCGACGAAGTAAAGGAGCGCATTTTTGAGCCCTTTTTTACCACAAAAAACGTGGGCGAAGGCACCGGCCTTGGCTTAAGCATTGTGTTTGGCATTATTGAGAAACACAATGGCAGCATCAATGTAATATCGTCGCCTGGCAGGGGTACCACATTTATTATATTGCTGCCAAAAGTGAAGCCTCTGGCCGCTTAAAAATACTTTTCGGGATTGGGTACCAGGTTCAGAAACGATTCGAAATTTTCGGCATAATGCGATTGATCGAGTTTATAGTAAAACGCTCCTTTTTTTGACGATAGTTTATCCTTTTCGGGCTGCTTAACCAACAACCCCGTTGATAACAGTTTACGGCTAAAGTTACGATCATCAAATTTGGTTTGATAAACGCCCTCGTACAAAGCCTGCAGTTGCGGAATGGTAAATTTTTCTGGCAATAGCTGAAACAGCAAGGGGTGCAGGGCTGCTTTATAGCGTAACTGACGCAGGGCGAGTTTAACCATTTCGGCGTGATCAAAAATCAGATCGGGCATTTCATCCAGCAAAAACCACTCGGGGTGATATTCTTCACTCAATTGTTTTTCGTATTGATGAATATCAATCAAGGCAAAATAAGCGATAGATAGCGCGCGTTCAACCGGGTCACGACCGGGGGCGCCAAATACCCGAAACTGCTCCATGTATACATTTTTTAGCCCGGTACGTAGTTCAAGCACACGGTTAGCAGCATCATCCGGCGACTCTGACGGTTGTATAAAACCGCCCATCAGGCTCCACTTATGTTTTTCTGGCTCAAGGCCCCGCTGTACCAGCAACAATTTTATATTCCAGCCGTCAAATCCAAAAATAATACAATCTGTGGCCACCAAGATGCGTTTCTGGCCGCTATATTTCTGCATAATGTAATTTAGAGTTTATTTACAAGTGTAAAAATAATTATGCAATTGTTTAGTGTATAACTGACAACTATTTTTTGAGTGAGGAAATTGGCGATTGCCGAAGCGACGAAAGACTTACGAAGTTTTAAAAACTTCGTAAGTCTGGGATCTACAACTTTTCATGAGTAGCTGCCAGTCATCTATTCAGTCGCCCTAAATAGCAAATGAATTATCCCCCTCTTTTAAGTTGTAAGTTTTTGCCTTCCAAACCAATATACCCGATGTATTTTTAGGCAGACTGATCTTTATTTTCCATTTGTTACTCTCCAGCGTGTAGGCTACGGAAATTGTTCCATTGGGATGAGGGATGGAGCCGCTGATTTTGGTTATTTTACCCAAATGAGGCTCAATTTTAACTTTGGCGAATCCCGGTGCATAACTATCTATCCCTAAAAGGGTTCTGAAAAACTCAATGTTAGGGCTGGCACCCCAGGCGTGGCAGTCGGACCGGGTGGTGTTAACGTCCGAGTATTCGGCCCAGGTGGTAAGGCCCATGGCCATGTTTTCTCGGTAAATGCCCAGCCAATCCATATAGTTATCGCCCAAACCTGCTTTTACCAAGGCCTGGTTCAAATAATATTTAAAATAAACCGAACATTGGGTTAAGCTTTTATCGTTAAGCAATCCTTTGGCAACGGCAGGCATATTGGCAGCGCTAACGGTACCCGTAAGTATAGTCAATGAGTTTACGTGCTGCGAGTAACCGTTTTTTTCTTTGGTATCGGCATATAGCTTTTTTGCAGGGTCCCAGTATTTACGGTTGATGGTGGCTTTTAACTGCGCGGCCTTTTGGTTATAGATAGCAGCATATTCATGCATGCCTATTTTAGCTTCCATATCCGCGGCCCATTGGTATGCCCAAAGCAATTGCAAGTCATAAATGGCAGCGCTCCCATCCTTGCCCTTTACCTCACCCCACATATTGCCGGCCCAATCCACAAAGGCCCAATACGGAGTATCTTTTAACGAGCCATCGGCCTGTTGGTATTTGCTGAAAAAATCCAGTACGCCACGCTCGCCTAAAAGCTTGCCTTTAATAAAAGCGTTATCGCCTCGGTACATCCAATAATCATGCAACATACCAATGTACCACAATGAAAACGGCGAAATTACCTGCGTACCGTTTGATGGGTAACAACTGGCAGTCACACCCTCGGGTAGGCGCGAATGGTCCATTTGGGTAAGGGCGTTACGGGCAAGCCTGTCGTCGCTGCTGTTGTAGTACGATATTACGGCCTGTATGCGGGTATCGCCAATGTATTGCAGTTGCTCATAGTACGGGCAATCGGTATACGTTTCCCAGGCGTTTAAACGCGCGGTACGCCAACCAATATCCAGCATTTTGGTTATTTCGGGATTGGTAGTGTTCATTACCGAAGCACGTTTAAAAGGATAACCGGTAAAGGTGCCGTAAAGGTCATCTATCACCAGCGGTTCATCTTTGGTTTTTACCAGCACTTTAATGTAGCGATACGTACGAAAGTTTAACGTAGTAAAAGATTGTTCTTTACTACCATCGGCAATCAAACTATCAATCCGGGCGACAAACTCTTTGCCTTCAACCTCATCACGGTTGCCTTTTTCAACACACTTTGTACCTTTTTTATAAAGCGATTCGGCGTAGCCCAGCGAAATCCCGGCATCCTTGCCCCCGCTAAAATTGAGGGTTACAAAAGCGTTGGTTTCAAAAGTCTGATCGAGCAGTAAAGTAGCCGTAGTATTTGCCGGAATAGTTATTTGGGCTTTTGTAGCCGGAAAATCCGCCGGTACCGTTACGCCAGTCGCGCCACGCAATTTAATCAGGCGCTGATAGGTTAACTCTCTTGGCGGCAGTGTTGATGGCACCAACGCCCAATCAATTCCCCAGGCAGTGCCTTTAAGTCTGCCGTCGGATATTTTATTGGCGGCTGGCCAGGCGCTGTCATCAAAAGCAGCGGCTTTCCAATCGTCTTTAACTGTTTTGCTCATATCAACCATTTCGCCCTTGCTGGCAGCGAAGAAATAGCCGGGTATAGGCTTATGACCAACATCACGAGTAGCTTTCCAGCTATCATTGGTGTTTAAAATATCCTCCACAACGGTATTACCCTGCAAAATAAAACCGGTGCGCACACTGATCTGCGCCGCCGGGCTGTATTGCGCCTCGTTCCAAACCAAAGCCGTTACAGCGTTTTTTCCGGCTATCAGGTACGGCGCCAGGTCAACCGTTTCATAATTCCAGAAATAAGTATCTCCCCTTGCAGGCCCCAACGATACCAGTGTGCCATTAACATATAATTTATATCGATTGTCGGCCGATAGGTGTACAATAAAACTCGCGGGCTTGGTTGCTAAATCGATATTCTTCCTAAAATAATAAACGCCGTAAATTTTCCCGTTATCCCCCTGCGCCCCTATCCAGGCCGAGTTCCACTGCCTTTGCATTGGCGGGATACTGGCAGATTGGGCATACGAAGTATTTATTTTAGCAATTGCTAAAACGGTTAAGCATAAAAAAAGTAAGCGTTTCATTGATGGTTGATAATTGGTAGAGCAATAATAGGAATATTTTTGCTAAATCGAATTAGCAAAGGGAGGAAAGTTTGACAAAAGCGGTCATTATTTTTTTCCCATAAATAAATAGTACAAATAATGATAGGCATATATCGCAAGGCAAGCTGTAAAGATAGCTAACCTCGAAATTTCAGAGGACAAAGGAACTTACAGCACCACACCCGCTTAATATGTCCATAAACTTGAAAAAACAAGTTCCCTAAGCTTACAGGATTAGAATCGACTTTAAACAAATAAGAGGAGTTTTAATTTGAAATGGCTCGTCATTTATGAAAATTATGTAAACGGCTGAAATAGGTATATTTTAGGACTATATTTGTTACCGACTTTCTTATCATAGTAATGAAGATTAACCGGACGGAATGGCGTGGCCGCAATTTCCTTTTTATTTTCCTCCCGGCGTTGTGCTTGCTTGTGCATAAAGCACAAGCACAAGGCCCGGTTATAACCCCTAAGGCTAAACTTATATTTTCTTTAGATGCTACCGGCAACAAAACTATAGTGCCCGCAGATGTAGCTACGGTTTCTAATGTTGGAAATTCCACGGTAACGGTTAGTCCATCTGCTTTTAATTGCTCTCAACTTGGAAGTCAAACGGTTACATTATCGGTTGCGGCACCGTCTGACGTCGAGTTTACCGATCCGGTAGGTATTGTTACTGATCCCGCAGGAGATATTTTTTTTTCAGATGCGAGTAACCATTTGATCAAAAAAATCACGCCGGATGGTACGGTTTCGACACTTGCGGGTAATGGCGCTGATGGCAATACAAATGGCCCGGCAGCTACAGCCAGTTTTGGCAACCCTGCATGGATGGCTATGGATCACCTTGGAAATTTGTTTGTGGTTGATTACCAGTATAACGAAATCCGGAAGATCACACCTGATGGTATGGTCAGTTCTTTTGGGTCCGGCTTTCAGCAACAGATCCAAGGGGTGGTTGCCGATCAATCAAATAATATATTTGCGACGGTTGGCGTATATATAAACAAGATCACGCCGGATGGAACCGTGTCTCTGTTTGCCGGCATTGATGGTAACGGCGATAAGGATGGTACCGGCACAGATGCCCGTTTCAGTTTTGTACGGGGTATTACAATCGATCCTTCGAATAATTTGTTTGTGCTGGACTATGGCAATAGTAAAATCAAAAAAATAACACCTGGAGCTGTTGTTACAACAATTTACAGTTTTACCCAATATTCTGTTGATGGCTGGTTGACTATCGACGCCGCTGGCGATCTGTTTATGACTCAGGAGTATTCCGTATGGGAACTTTCGGCTTCCGGCGTAACCAGTAATTTTGTGGGCACAGAATTCATGGGACAGGGCTTCAAAGATGGGACTGGTGGCACTGCTGAATTTAATCAGCCCGGGGAAATTACAACTGATGCAGCAGGTGATATGTACGTTACCGACCAGGAGAATAACGCGATCCGCAAAATTTCCCCTGCGGGGCTTGTAACGACTTTAGTTGGGGGTGTGTCGGGAAACAAAAATGGGAATATCTACCACAGCTCCGTCACCTCGCAGCAAATCCCAGTTACCATCATTACAACCCCGCTCATCACAACCCACCCAGACGAAACAATCGCGCCCCGTGCCAATTGTAGTACAACCATTCCGGATTACTCAATTAATGCCGGCGTCAGCGACGTTTGTAGCCAAACCAAGCTCAAAGTCACCCAGGTACCGGTTGCGGGGACAGCAGTGGGGCTCAATATAGTCACCCCGGTGACCCTCACAGTTACCGACGGTTTTGGTGGTACGGCTTCGACGAGTTTTTCGGTGACCAGCACCGATCAACCAGTGATCACAGCCAAGTCTGGTCCCATCACGTTGCTTCTTGACGCGTCCGGGAATTACGCCGTTAAGCTCAGTGACGTCGCAACAGTTTCGGGCTGTAGCACCCCAATCAATGTAGCGCTTAGTCCTATCTCCTTTACCTGTGCCAGCGTCGGCCCACAAACGGTCGGCATCACCGCTACCTATCCTTCCAACGGTGTCAGCGAGACGATAAAAGTTCCCGTCAATGTTAGAAGTTCCCTGATTATGACCTCAGAATTCAACAGTGTCACCCTTCAGGGTAACGGTCTGTGTCCATTGTACTTGCCTGATTACAGACAGCAGGCAACAGCTACCGATAATTGCTTCAACGTCACTTTCACCCAAACACCTGTGCCTGGTACAGTACTGGGCGGCTCCGAGCCTTTCCTTGTGACCATTACGGCTTCGGATAGTTATCAAAACACGGCTCAGAAATCCTTTACGGTTACGCCCTCAATAGTGCCACCGCCAACACCTGTTGTCACCATTGAACCTACTAAACCAGTAATTTGTGCGGGAACATCGCTTACCTTTACTGCAGTTCCAATAAATTTAGGTACTACCTTTACTTGCCAATGGCAGGTGAATGGCGTAAATGCAGGTGATAATGCTCCGACATTTACATCGGACAATTTCAAAGATGGTGACCAAGTGACATGTTCGGTGACTGGCGGCCTCAGCTGTTTAGCAACGCTGCAAAGTCAGCCTGTTAGGGTAATGGTTAATCCCCTGCCGCAAATTAACATGCCGGACCAAGTATCGATAGACTTAGGACATAGTATTCAGCTTAACCCAATTATAACCGGCACCATCACCAGTTACCTATGGAGTCCCTCAACCGGTTTGAGTAATACATCGGTTCCAAATCCGCTTGCCAGTCCGCAAATTAAAACTAACTACAGATTAGTCGTTACCACATCAACCGGCTGCCAGCAAAGCTCCAACGTAACAGTTTCCGTCTTGAAACCCCTTGTGATACCCAATACCTTTACACCCAACAGCGATGGAATCAATGACACCTGGAATATTCCCTATTTAAGCGATTATACCCGTTGTACGGTCGATGTTTTTACCCGCTATGGCCAGAAGATATTTCATTCTAACGGCTACATGGTCGACTGGGACGGCACTTATGACGGCAAAGAGCTACCAAACGGAACTTATTATTACGTGATTGATCTTAAAAACACGGCAACGAAATTAAGCGGCTTTATCGCAATTATTCGTTAGCAAAGTAAAGTCTCCATTGATCTCAAAACGTCTATAATGTTTTAACGGCCAACCAGGTAACAAATAAAGCCATTTCTCTGATGGCTTTATTTGTTACCTGGGGAGACTCGAATTCTCGCTCTTCCAACTAACTTCACCAAATACCTGTAGCTGTCTTAACTCTTGATTCTAACCTCTTGACTCTCCCCCCCCTAACTCACCCTCTTCCCCTGCAAAAGCAAATCCATCGCATCATTTAATGAACCAGCGCGGATCACTTCGCCGGAGTTTACGAAGAAAATTTCGTCGGCGTTTTCGATGGTATTGAGGCGGTGGGCTATAATTACGCGGGTGGTGGTTTCGGGCAGCTTGTTCAGGATGTCGCTTAACAATTTTTCGGTAATGGTGTCAATATTGGCTGTAGCTTCATCAAGTATCAAAATCTGCGGGTTGCGCAATACTGCCCGCATAAAGGCGATCAGTTGCTTTTGGCCCAGACTAATGCTATCACCACTTGAAAGTACCGGGGTATCCAGTCCGCTTTCAAAAATGGCTAACAGGCTGCCCAGGTTGGCGTCGGTAATTACTTTTTCTAATTGCTCGTTGGTATGGTTTTTATATAAATCGTTACCGTACAAAATATTATCCTTTACGGTGCCGCTAAACAAAAACGGTTCCTGCAATATAAAACCAATTTTCAGGCTACGCTCTTCGGCGGTGTATGTGCGGATGTCTTTACCATCCAACAGCACCAAACCTTTGGAGGCATCATACAAACGGGCAATGAGCGATGCCGTAGTGGTTTTACCACCACCTGTAGGGCCAACCAGGGCGTAGGTTTTACCTTGTTCCATTTTAAAGCAAACGTTGTGCAAAATCTCCTTGCTATCATCATAACTGAAATGCACGTGCCTAAACTCCAACAAACCGGCACTGCCATCGGTGATGCCTTCCTCAATCAGCGGCAAATCGCTTTCTAATTGTAATATCTGCGAAATCCTGTCCCAGCCGGCCATGGCCAGCTGAAAGTTTGTCCACAAGGCTGCCAATTGCCTTAGCGGGTTATAAAAGTTGGTTGAGTACGATAGGTAACTCACCAGCAAACCAATAGAAAAATGCCCGATGCTGATCAGGTAAATGCCAAACGTTAACACAATCAACTGCGCGATACTGGCAAACAGGCCATACACCGGCACAAAAACGTTATTGGCCAAACCCGCGCCAATGGCCGTTTGGTAATTCTCTTTATTGACGGTATCAAAGCGTTTGCGGAAATAATCGCGGCGGTTAAAGGCGATGATCACCTTAAAATTGTTCAAACTTTCCTGGATCTCGCCACTCAGACCGCCTGTGCTTTTCAGGTTGGCAGCATTTTTACGTTTAATCCATGGCGATAAAACAATTGTCAGGAAAAGGATCACCAAGGCCGGCGCAAGCGTAGCAGCACCCAATTCGGGATGGATAAGCAGCAGGAAAATACCTGCCCCTATCATGGTAGAAATATTGCCAATAAACTGCATTAACGACTGCGAAAAAAACTGGTTAAGCTTATCAGTATCGTTGTTTACGCGCGATATCAGGTCGCCGGCTTTGTTCTGGTTAAAAAAGCCTACCGGTAATTGCTGCAGTTTATTAAAAATAGAGTTGCGCAGAGTAAACAACATGCGCTGCCCTACGCCGCCCATCAGCGTGGTTTGTTTATAGCTTGTAAACAGGGCCACCATGTACATGCACAACAGCAAAATGGCGTTATGGATAACCCCGTTAAAATCTTTGTGCTGCACATATTTATCAATGGTGCGCCCAATAATAAGCGGCCCCAAAAGGTTAAGCGTAGAGTTGATTAATATGGCGCAAAGGGCAAACAGCAGGGTTCGCTTTTCATGTGATATCAGTTGAATCAGCTTTTTAAGGCCGGCCCATGTTGATGTTTTGGGCGCTGTTTTACTAAGCTGGTTAAGATCGTAGTTCATTTTTGTTTTGATATTATGGTGGTCTTAACGTTTTTGTTAATGAGCAATGCCCTGCTCGTAATTACTGGTGCTTTGCTGCGAATTGAAGATCTGCACATAATCCGGACTGGTTTTCATCAGCTCGTCATGTACACCACGAGCAATAATCTCGCCCTGGCTTAGCAGAATAATCTGGTCGTAATGCTCGACGGAGGCTATTTTTTGCGTAACCGATATGAGCGTTAAACCGGGGTAATTCTTTTGAATATTGGCCAGGATCTTTTTCTCGGTATTGCCATCAACCCTCGCTGTAAAATCATCTAACAATAGCACCTTAGGGTTAACGGCCAAAGCACGCGCCAGCATAATGCGTTGCTTTTGCCCGCCCGAAAGGCTTGAGCCACGTTCCGATACTACAGTATTCAAATGCTCGGGCAACGCGCCTATAAAATCCTTTAGTTCGGCGGTATCAATTGCTTTTTGCAGTGATTCGTCGGTTACGGTATCGCTAAAGGCAATATTTTCGCGGATGCTCATGTTAAAAATGATGCTATCCTGAAAAACAAAACCAACCTGTCGGTGAAATGCTTCGCTGTCATAAGCATCGAGCTTTTTATCGTCAAACAATATCTCGCCTTCGGTAGGGTTTATCAAGCCAGTGAGTAAATAAAGCAATTGCGTTTTACCTGCCGATGTAGGCCCGATGATGGCAATTTTTGAACCCGCAGCCACTTTAAGCGATACATTTTTAAGCGCTTTTTTCTGGCCATAAGCCAGGGTAACATCTTTCAGCTCTACATCGCCACGCAGAGTATCTTTAATATCGCCGCCATCCTTTACATCGGGGGCATCCAAAACCACGCTAATGCGGGTGAACGATGCGGAGGCCTGCGCGATAAGGTTACTCATAAAACCGAGGATAAATATCGGGAAGATCAGCAGCGACAGATAACTGTTAAACGCAGCGAAGCTACCCAAACTCATGGTACCGGTTATTACAAAATGACCGCCCATTACCAAAATGGTTAAGGCCGCCATATTGGCTGTAAAGGTTACTATAGGGATCAGTCCCGCAAAAAAGCCCAGAATTTTCAGGCCGTAGTTTTTGGCCTCGGTATTAGCTTCTAAAAATTTATTGTACTCCAACTGTTGGGAGTTAATCACCCTAATTAAGGCCGCGCCCAGAATACTTTCGTTAATAACCTTGTTTAACTGATCAATAACGCCACGGCTTTTCATAAACAAAGCCCGCACATTTTTTAAAACATAGGCAAACGTACCGCCAATAATGGGAATGATGCCAATAACCGGCAGCGCCAGTTTCCAGTTGATGGTAAGCAGCATTACGCTACAGCCAATAATGATGAACAACGACGATACGATAGATACCAATGCCTGCGATACAAACAACTTGATAGAATCAACATCGGCAGTAAGGTTGGTTAGCAGTTTGGATGGATTGGCCTGCTCAATAAACGCGTGACTTTGGCGCGAGATTTTATCGGCCAGTCGCCCACGCAAATCACGTGCTACTCTTTCAGACGCGTAGGTTTGAATAATGGTTTGCAGGTAAGCAAAAATAAAAATGAGCACTACCGCTATCGAGAATTTTTTAAGGATATCAACTAACACAAACGTGTGGTGGGTATAAGCATCGATGCCATTGGCTATAATCTTAGGCAGCCAAAGGTTAATGCCGTTACTCATCAGGGCGAACAATAAAAGCAACGCTACAAGGCCCATATAAGGCTTTAGCAGACTAAAAACACCTGGCGGTTTACTATTGGGCTTCGGTTTACTGGCTGGTTGCATGCGTTAATAATTGTTTAGTAAAAGTAATTAATAAAAAGATTCGGCACCTTTTTAACTGTTGCTTATTTAGGTTGACGATTGAAGAGGTAAAACATTTTAACAAAACTATCTTCGTTCATGATTTTACTCCTAATCAGAAACATCGAAACAAATATATTCCTAATTTGTAATAAATAAAACTTTTTAGAAATACTTTTATAATTTTACTTCTAAATAGAAACAACATGAAACCCGTAGTAGAGTTAGTTCACGAATGGTCGGCTTTTGAGGAGTTGGATACAGAGCATAGTGTGGAGCGTTTTTGCAGGTATTATTTAGAAAAGCAGCGACAAAAAACTTTACCAAAAGCCCACAGCGAACGAATTATGAGCGGCGCTTTTTTGTTAAAAACTATCGGCCGTATCCTGAGTGCCTACTCCATGTACTTTAGGGCCGCGGTCAATTATATTGGCATTCCCCCTGCCGAAAGCTTTTACTACCTTAACGGTTTACAGCATTTAGGCGAAGTACGCAAAAGCGATCTGATTAATTACATGTTTGCCGAAACCACCACCGGCATGGAAGTAATAAACCGCCTGGTACGTGAAGATAAAATAGATGAAAGGGCATCGCCGGACGATAAGCGGGCCAAACTCATTAAAATAAATGATAAAGGTTTGGCAGCCCTGCAGGAGTACTATAAGGTATCGGGCAAGGTAGTTGAAATGACCTTTAAAGATATCAGCGATGAAACCGTTATAAGCTGTTACGAAATGCTCAAATATTGTGAGCAACGCAACTCTGCAGCAGCCATCGAACTAAAAAATAAACCTTTTGATCAGATGTATGAGCAGGTGATGGCGGGTAAGATGTAAATGTAGTACTTTAGTTGGTGTAAAATGATATAAAACCAGCGTCATTTCGCGTTGTAAATCCGCGAACACTGAAAAGGGAAATGGCGTAAACTGACCAAGGAACGACTCACCCCGACGAGGCTTCGCCCGTCTGCCCCTCTCTCCGACTGCGTCGCATAGAGGGGCGAAAAAAAACAAAAAAATGGGTTTACCCTCTATGCGGCTTTAGCCGGAGAGAGGGTCGGCCAGCGAAGCGTTGCCGGGGTGAGTCGTAGCCAGCGTTCAAACCATACTTGAAAAAGAAATACGTTGTGAGTAGACCTCTCGCAATAACATTTATAGATTATAATTACCATGCCCACAAAATTCAACGCCACAGCAAACTACATCTTAGAGGATGACACCGTATTGTTGAGGCCTTTAACTATCGAAGACCTTGAATACCTGCTTCCCTACGCCATAAACGAACCTGATACCTGGAAATACTCCAACGTAAGCGCTAAACACGCAGACGGCATGACCCGCTACGTGGAAACCGCCTTAAAAAACCGCGCCGAGGCTCGTGAATACGCTTTTATTGTATACGATAAAAAGAGCGGCGAATATGCCGGCAGCACCCGTTTTTATGATATACAGCCCAAATTAGATAGCTTACAATTAGGCTACACCTGGTATGGCGAAAAATTCAGGGGGACGAAACTCAATAAGCATTGCAAGTTTTTGCTGCTACAATTCGCGTTTGAAGAGTTGGGTATGGAGCGTGTTGAATTTAGGGCCGATGCCCGCAACGAACGCAGCATTGCCGCCATGAAAAGCCTCGGCTGTATGGTTGAAGGCATTCTGCGCAGCAACATGCCCTTGGAGGATGGCGGTCGCCGGGATTCTATTGTGTTGAGCATTTTGAGGAGTGAATGGGAGAATGGGGTTAAGGAGAGGTTGAAGGAGAAGTTGTAAAGAAACCTTGCGGTTAATGCAACGAGGTTTTGAACGCAGAAGAAGACTCACCCGGCTACGCTGCGCTGGCCACCCTCTCTTCGCTTCGCGGAAAGAGGGGTTTGAACGCTGGATATTAGTGAATAACAATAAATAATACACAAACTTTTCAAACCCCTCTTTCCGGCGAAGCCGAAGAGAGGGTGCCGCGCGTAGCGCCGGCGGGTGAGTCTTCTGCGCCATGCCACCTATGTCTCTCCTCCTCCCTAAAAACCATCCCTATGTCATTAAATTCAAAAAAACTTACCGCCCCAGCTATAAATGGCATAATTCATGGATATTTAAGCAAACTATATTGGTAACAAAGCGGTAAGTAAAACATCAAATCCCAAAAAAATTATCCATTGGAAACAATTCTGAATATTTTAGATCTGAGTAAAACATACCAAAGCGCTGGGCGTACGCTAACCGTGCTTGATCATATTAACTTTTCAATTGCCGAAGGCTCTACCAATGCCATCGTCGGCCCATCGGGCAGTGGTAAAACCACTTTGCTGGGTTTGTGCGCAGGCCTCGATAGGTCGAGCTCCGGCTCGGTTGAATTGAACGGCATTAACCTTGGTAATTTAACCGAAGATCAGCGCGCGCAGGTACGTAATCAACACGTGGGTTTTATATTCCAAAACTTCCAGTTGCTCCCAACACTTACCGCTTTGGAGAATGTGATGGTACCGTTGGAGCTCCGCAACGAAAAAAACATCAAGGCACGCGCTTTAGAGCTGTTGGATAAAGTTGGCCTGGCCGACCGTGGGCACCACTACCCTTCTCAACTTTCTGGCGGCGAGCAACAACGGGTTTCGCTGGCAAGGGCTTTTTCAAACGCTCCCAAAATCCTTTTTGCCGATGAGCCAACAGGTAACCTTGATGCCGAAACCAGCGATAAGGTGATCAAGCTTATTTTTGATTTGAATAAAGAGGCAGGCACTACCCTGGTAGTTGTTACGCACGATCTGGAACTGGCGGCCAAAACCCAGCGGATCATCAGGATAAAGGGCGGTAAGCTGATAGCCGACGAAAAAACAATTAACGGATAAGCTATGGATACCAATCCCGTTAATTATAAACGAAAAATAAATTACGCCTGGCTGTTTAATATGGCCTGGCGCGATAGCAGGAAAAACCGTTCAAGGCTATTCCTGTTTATATCTGCCATTGTTTTTGGCATTGCGGCCCTGGTGGCCATCTACTCGTTCAGGTACAATGTACAGAATGATGTGAACGGACAGGCCGCAACCCTCATCGGCGCCGACTTACTGATCTCTGGCAATAAACCTGCCGACCCGAAGTTGAAAAACATGCTCGATTCGCTGGGCGATAAAAGATCAACCGAACGCAGCTTTGCATCCATGGCCTATTTCCCAAAAAGTAAAGGCACAAGACTGGTACAGGTGCGCGCTTTGCAGGGCGAATACCCTTATTACGGCACTATTGAAACCACGCCCGAATCGGCAGGCACATCCTTCAAAAACGGACAAACGGCTTTAGTGGATAGAACGCTGATGTTGCAATTTAACGTTCACGTGGGCGACTCTGTACGGGTTGGCAACGAGCGTTTCCTGATAGCGGGCACGTTAAACAAAGCCCCCGGCCAAAGCGGGGCAATGGCTGGCATAGCACCCGTGGTATACATCCCCATGAAGTACTTGGAACAAACCGGCTTGCTAAAAATTGGCAGCCGCGTTACATACACCTTTTACTACAAATACGACCATAAGGTGGATATGGATAAGCTGGTTAAAAAGCTTGACCCCATCCTTGATAAAAACGGCCTGAACTACGACACCATAGAAACCAGGAAAGAAAATACCGGTCGCGCGTTTGGTGACTTGGGTAGATTTTTATCATTGGTTGGCTTTATTGCCTTGCTGTTGGGCTGCGTTGGTGTTGCCAGCGCTATCCACATCTATGTGAGGGAAAAAATTGCCTCCATAGCCATTATGCGTTGTTTGGGTGTAAAAGCATCCGAGGCATTTTTAATTTATTTAATCCAGATTGTGGGTATCGGGCTTATCGGCTCCATTATTGGCGCGGCATTGGGTACGGCAATTCAGCATTTGCTGCCGCTTGTTTTTAAAGATTTTCTGCCATTTACTATCTCTGTCGAAATTTCATGGCTGGCTATCGGGCAGGGCATTTTATTAGGGGTGATCATCTCCATCCTGTTTGCCATGCTGCCGCTGATTTCGGTACGTAATATTTCGCCCTTGAACACCCTGCGCATGTCGTTTGACGAGACGGGCCGCAAAGCCGATCCTTTACGCTGGCTGGTTTACCTGCTTATTTTAGGTTTTGTTTTGGGCTTTACTTATTTACAATTAGATAGCTGGCTGGGCAGCGTATTTTTTACGCTGGGTATCCTGGTAGCTTTTATGATATTGGCGGCTGTAGCGTGGTTGTTAATGCGTGTTATGAAACTGATCATCAACAGCGGCTGGAGCTATTTATGGCGACAGGGCTTTGCCAACTTATACCGACCTAATAACCAAACGCTTATTTTAATGGTATCTATTGGGTTAAGTACCGCGTTTATTTGTACGTTGTTTTTTATCCAAAGCATCCTTATAAGCCAGGTAAACTTATCGAGCAGCGGCAATCAATCAAACATGATACTATTTGATATTCAAAAAAGCCAGAAGGAGGTTATTGCCGATGTTACCCGTAAGAATGGGTTGCCGGTATTACAGCAGGTGCCCATTGTTACGGTAAGATTAGAACAAATTAACGGTAAAACCGCCGCGGATGCAGTAAAGGATACCACCATCAAAATACCCCATGGCGTATTCGCCTGGGAGTACCGGGTTACGTTTAGGGATAGCCTGTCGTCATCAGAAAAACTGTTAGATGGCACCTGGATAGCCAAAGCCGAGCCGGGCAAAGACATTCCTGTATCGGTAGAAGAAAACCTGCAAAAACGGGCGCATCTTAAAATTGGCGATAAGCTGGTATTTAACGTACAGGGTGTACCCATGCCCGCTTATGTAGCCAGCGTGCGCAAGGTAAACTGGGGCAAGGTGCAAACCAATTTCCAGGTGGTGTTCCCTACCGGAGTATTGGAGGATGCACCACAATTCCAGGTGTTGATGACGCATGTGCCGTCAAACAAAGTATCGGCAGCATTTCAGCAGGCTGTGGTGAGGCAGTTCCCCAATGTATCCATCATTGATCTTGGTTTGGTGTTGAGTATTTTAGATGAATTGCTAAGCAAGATCAGTTATGTGATCCGTTTTATGAGTGCCTTTAGCATCATTACCGGTATTGTGGTATTGATAGCTTCGGTACGCATCAGCAAATATCAGCGTATACAGGAAAGTGTGTTGCTACGTACGTTGGGCGCAAGCCGGAAACAGATCTTTGCTATAACCGCATTGGAGTATTTGTTCCTGGGAAGTCTCTCGGCGCTTACCGGCATTTTGATAGCCGTGGCAGGCACCTGGTTTTTAGCTAAATATAGTTTTGAAATTCCTTATTCGGTTAGTTTTGTTCCGGCGCTGATTTTATTCCTGATCATATCGCTTTTAACCGTTATTATTGGTTTGCTAAACAGCCGCGATGTGTTGAACAAACCGCCGCTCGAAATTTTAAGAACAAACGCCTAAACGCGTTGTATTTATACTTATGTACAAATTAAAGTTAACATACCTGGCCCTTTTTGCCACCATAGCTTTATCCGCCTGCGGCGAAAAAAATAAACCCGCGGCCGATACCGAAAGCAAAGCCGACACCACCGCCAAAGCCGACGCGGTAGCCACAAAAACTATTTTGTTTTTTGGAGATAGCCTCACCGCGGGTTATGGTCTGGATGATCCAGCGGACGCTTTCCCCGGTGTGATCTCTAAAAAAATAGATTCCTTAAAACTACGTTATAAAGTAGTAAATGCCGGCGTAAGCGGCGAAACATCTGCCGGCGGCAATGGCCGGATAGATTGGACATTGAAGCAAAAGGTAGATATTTTTATATTGGAATTGGGTGCAAACGATGGCCTGCGTGGCATCTCGCCTACCGAAACCACCAAAAACCTGCAAAGTATAGTTGATAAGGTGAAAGCTAAATATCCCGATGCAAAATTGGTTATGCTGGGCATGCAGGTACCGCCAAACATGGGTGCCGATTACGTGAATAAATTTAAAGCGGTATTCCCAACCATCGCCACAAAAAATAAAATGGCGCTGGTACCTTTTCTATTACAGGGCGTAGGCGGTCACCCCGATTTGAACCAGGCTGATGGCATTCATCCAACAGAAAAAGGCGCTAAAATTGTGGCTGAGAATGTGTGGTCGGTTTTAAAAGGTGAATTGGATAATTCGAAAACCAGCAATTAATTTTTTTGTAGAGACGCAATATTTTGCGTCTCCCGCATGCAAATCAGCCCCGCTGAGTTCGCCCTGTAAAGTCGGAGACGCAAAATATTGCGTCTCTACATTGAAGAACATGAATTTGCTTTTAATCTGTTAACGCCTGATAAACCATCGCCCTAAATTTATCTTGGATAGCATTGTGCGGCAAGGGCCAGTTTTGGATAAACAGGAGGCAAACCAAATGCTCTTTAGGATCGGCCCAGTAAAGCGTTCCGTAAAAACCTCCCCAGGCAAACGAGCCCTCGCTGATGCCCAGTTTTTTTGAACTGGCTTCGGTAGTAACCCCAAATCCCAAACCAAATTTATCTTTATCGCTATTGATATACAGATCACCAATCTGGTTAGTGGTCATTAAATCTACCGTGTGGCGGCTTAGCAAGCGTTGGCCGTTGTAAACGCCGCCGTTAAGCAGCATTTGCAAAAAGGTAGCATAATCTTTAATGGTTGAGCTTAAACCTGCTCCGCCCGCATAATAAGTGCCGTTAACCAACGGATAATCAAAATTTATACCGGGGAATGTGCCTGCGTTCATCTTAATCAAATGGCCTTGCTTATCCGGCGTGTAAGCGGCTACTAATCTGCTTTGCTTGGCAGCCGGAATATAGAAGTAAGTATCTTTCATACCCAGCGGGTCAAAAATGCGCTCCTTTAAAAACTGATCAAGCGTTTTACCCGATACCCTTTCCACCAGGTAGCCCAATACATCTACGCTCATACTATATGTCCAGCGTTCGCCGGGCTGATGTACCAGTGGCATAGTGGCTAATTTGTTAATATTGGTGCTTAAGAGTAACTTATCGCTCACAAAACCAGCCTGAATACCTGCTTTGGCGTAAATAGCCTTCATTTTTTCCGAACCTATTTGCGCGTATTCTATGCCCGACGTATGGGTAAGCAAATCGCGGATGGTAATCTCGCGTTTGGCGGGCGTGGTGGTATATGTGGTATCTTTGGGGTTATAAGTATCTATTACTTTGGGATGGGCAAACGCGGGAATATATTTCGAAATAGGCTCATCTAACAAAAATTTCCCCTCTTCAAACAACATCATCACCGCTACGCTGGTGATGGCTTTGGTTTGTGAGGCGATACGAAAGATGGCATCGTTATTCATCAATTTTTTCTGTTCCAGATCGGCAGCGCCAAATGATTTGTAGTAAACTATTTTACCATTGCGGGCAATAAAGCCAACCGCCCCGTTCACATAACCCGAATCGATATTTTGTTCAATCATGTTATCGATTCGCTGCAGCCGCTCGGGTGAGAATTTCTCGTTGGCTGGTGTGCCCGCTTGTAAGGTGTTGCCCTGTGCAAATACCTTACCTGTAACAGCTATAAACAGTATAGCGCTAAATATCTTTTTCATCGTTGGGGTGACGTTTATAATTGAGATACAAAGTAGGATTTTTTTGGTGGATAAAGAAAACAGATTGATTGTATCAATGTCATGCCGAACCTGGTTCGGTCATCCCACTTGCATGGTATTCGCCATGTGAGTCACCTGTCCTGTGGGGTCGCGAAACAAGTTCGGGATGACCTCGGTTTTTGAGACATACCCGCGCGACAAAAAAGGCCGTCCACAAAAGACGACCTTTCCATTATTATATATAGGGATTTAAATTGTAATCCTTATTGGCGTACACCAAACCCGCCATGGTTGCCGGCAAAGCTTTGACCGCCACCGCGGTTGCCAAAATCCTGGTTTCTGCTTGGCTGACCGCCGCCGTTATTACGGTCGCCATGGTCTTGTCCGCCCTGGTTTCCACCCCAGTTGCCGTTGCCATGGTTTTGGCCGCCCCAGCCTCCCTGGTTGTGATTGCCACGGTCCTGACCGCCCCAGCCACCATTATTATCATGCCCGCCGCCTTGGTTTGGTTGGCCGCCCCAGTTTCCACCGTTTCGTCCATCACCTGGCCTTCCGCCCCAATTTCCGCGGCCATGATCGTCACCCCATCCACCTCTGTTCCATCCACGGTTATCATGGTTTTGATAAGCATATCCTCCATCATACCTTCTGTCAAACCTATGGCCCCAGTTGCCGCGGTCGCCCTGGTAGCCACCCCATCTTTCCCTGTAAATATCATGGTGCAGGTAAGGCTGACGGCCTCTCACTTCGTATCGTACACCGGTGCGCCAATCATAGTTGCGGTAGGCGCCTGGCAGGTAAGCGCAGCTTACCCAGTTATTGCCGTTATTATAGTAATAACAACGATTTGGGATGCTATAATAAGCCTCTACCTCAGGCAGATAATAATAATCATCACTATTATCGTTATAGTTTACCTGTGCATTATCATCATCGTAAACCGGTTGTTCTTGTACTACAACCGGTGGCGGCGCTGGTACATAAACACGCGGACCCGGAAGATGAAAACCTATATGTAAAGAGAACTGAGCGTTTGCTTTATTAACAAATAAACCACTCATTGCTATTGCTGATACTATGACTAACTTTTTCATTTTGTTAATTTTTATACATCTATGACGATACCAAATGGCAATGGTTTAATCCATTGTTACTATATATGTTTAAACAACTACATCACGGCACTTTATTGCATTATAATTCGATTTAGCAGAATTAAATTTCAAGGAAGTTTTTTTGAGGAGGGTTGAAAAAGCATAGCGCATACGACTCACCCCGACGAGGCTACGCCCGTCTGCCCCTCCTATGTTTGTTGTCATAATATAAGCAAATAAATTTGCATTATAAAGTGAAAAGGGATGAGAGCGGAT
>NZ_JAUFPS010000037.1 GCF_030409315.1 Mucilaginibacter flavus
CTGCCCTAAACAGGCTGGCATAAAGCCGCCTTAATAAAACAAAATTAAAAATTATTTGATAATTAACACAGAATCTCTCTCCGACTGCGTCGCATAGAGGGGCGGGGAAATAAAAAGACTGTTTTTACCCTCTTTGCGGCATTAGCCGCAGAGAGGGTCGGCCAGCGAAGCGTAGCCGGGGTGAGTCGTGGCCAGCGTTCAAACCCACCGCATTAGGCTAAAACGAATATATCATGGATAAGTATGAACCAATGACGTCCCTTTTTATGCTATATGTTTACGTGAAACTGTTTTTAAACAACTTACACAAAACTCCCCTGTAAAAAGCGCTGTTATTTTTTAAAAAAACCGTAACTTTGCACCTTGAAACGAGGCTATGATCTATTTCTTTTTTAACAACGCAGATACGGTATTTGCCGTACAAAAAAATCAAACGCTCAACCCCACTGATATTTCTAAATTAAGCTGGCTGTTTGCAGGCGCGACTTTAAATCCGGGAACCAATATTTCCGGTTTTTTTATTGGTCCCCGTGCCACTATGGTAACCCCATGGAGCACCAACGCGGTTGAAATTACGCAGAACATGGGCATTGAAGGCATTATCAGGATTGAAGAGTTCGCGGTAGTTGATGCTGGTTTTTCTGGCTTTGACCCAATGCTGTTTCAGAAATACACGGCGCTTGATCAGGAGATTTACACCATTAAAATTAAACCTGAGGCTATACTCGGAATAGACGATATAGCGCAATACAACAAACAGGAGGGTTTATCTTTAAGCGATGAAGAGGTTACATACCTCAACGGCTTGTCTGAAAAATTAGGTCGCAAATTAACCGACTCGGAAGTTTTCGGCTTTTCGCAGGTAAACTCAGAGCATTGCCGTCATAAAATTTTCAATGGCACTTTTGTTATTGATGGCGAAGAGCAGCCAATATCGCTGTTTAAAATGATCCGCAAAACATCCGAAACTAATCCTAACGGCATCGTTTCGGCCTATAAAGATAACGTGGCTTTTGTAAAAGGCCCGGTAGTACAGCAGTTTGCACCTAAACGCCCGGATGTACCGGAGTACTACGAGATAAAAGATTTTGAATCGGTAATTTCATTAAAAGCCGAAACACATAATTTCCCTACCACGGTTGAGCCATTTAACGGCGCTGCAACCGGCTCGGGCGGCGAAATAAGGGATAGGCTGGCCGGTGGCCAGGGTTCTTTGCCATTGGCAGGTACCGCTGTTTACATGACCGCATTATCGCGCCTGGCGCAGGATAGGCCATGGGAAAACGGCGTTACCGAACGCAAATGGCTTTACCAATCGCCGGTTGATATTTTGATCAAAGCTTCAAACGGCGCGTCGGATTTTGGCAACAAATTTGGCCAGCCGCTTATTACTGGTTCAGTTTTAACGTTTGAGCACGATGAAGACGGTCGTAAATTAGGTTACGATAAAGTGATTATGCAGGCCGGTGGCATTGGCTACGGCAAGGCAGATCAGGCTAAAAAATCAAAACCTGCTACCCACGATAAAATTGTTGTTTTGGGTGGCGATAACTACCGCATAGGCATGGGCGGCGCGGCGGTATCATCGGCCGATACCGGTGCTTTAGGCTCTGGCATTGAATTGAATGCCATTCAGCGTTCAAACCCCGAAATGCAAAAACGTGTGGCTAACGCCGTACGCGGTATGATTGAAAATGATGCCAACACCATTGTGTCTATCCATGATCATGGTGCCGGTGGTCACCTGAACTGCTTATCTGAATTGGTTGAAGAAACCGGTGGTAAAATAGATTTGGATAAATTACCGGTTGGCGATCCTACCCTATCGGCTAAGGAAATCATCGGAAACGAATCGCAGGAGCGTATGGGCCTGGTTATCGGTAAAGAAAACCTGGAAACCCTGCAACGTATTGCCGACCGTGAACGCGCTCCAATGTATACAGTGGGCGAAGTAACCGGCGATCACCGCTTTACTTTTGAATCGGCCACTACAGGCGCCAAACCAATGGACCTGAAAATGGACGATATGTTTGGCAGCTCGCCAAAAGTGGTGATGCACGATAAAAGCGTTGCCCGTAAATATCAGCCTGTAACTTACGATGCTAATCAACTAAACAATTACCTTGAACAGGTTTTACAATTAGAAGCCGTTGCCTGTAAAGACTGGCTGGTGAATAAGGTGGACCGCTGCGTAGGTGGTCGCGTAGCTAAGCAACAATGCGCGGGCGCTTTGCAATTGCCTTTAAACAATTGCGGTGTTATGGCACTTGATTATCAGGGTAAAGACGGCATTGCCACTTCTATCGGCCACTCCCCGTTATCAGCATTAATTAACCCGGCGGCAGGCAGCAGAAATGCTATTGCAGAATCACTTTCAAATATCATTTGGGCACCGTTAAAAGATGGATTGGAGAGTGTATCACTTTCTGCCAACTGGATGTGGGCCTGTAAAAATGAAGGCGAGGACGCCCGTTTATACGCGGCTGTAAAAGCCTGCTCGGCCTTTGCTATTGATCTGGGCATCAACATCCCTACCGGTAAGGACTCCTTATCCATGAAACAAAAGTACAAGGATGGCGATGTAATTGCCCCTGGTACCGTGATCATATCGGCAGCCGGTCATTGCGATGATTTAACCGCTGTGATTGAACCCGTTTTGAAGAAAGATGGCGGTGCTATTTATTACATCAACCTATCGGCAGATACTTATAAACTTGGCGGATCATCATTTGCCCAGATTCTGAATAAAATTGGCACCGAAACACCGGACGTATTAAATGCAGATAGTTTCAAAAACACATTTAACACCATGCAGCAGTTAATTAAAGCAGGACAGATCCAGGCCGGCCATGATATTGGCAGCGGCGGTTTAATTACCACCCTGTTGGAGCTTTGCTTTGCCGAACGTAACCTGGGTGCGGATATTGACTTAAGCAGCTTAGGCTCACAGGATATCATCGAAACACTGTTTGCAGAAAACATTGGCATTGTTTTCCAGGCTGATAACGCTGTTGAAGAAGTACTTAACACCAATGGTGTTGCCTTCCATAAAATTGGTACCGTATCATCATCCGCCACGCTTAATATTGCAAACGCAAGCGGCCATTGGGCATTTGATATTGATCACCTGCGCGATGTATGGTTTAAAACATCGTACCTGTTAGATCAAAAACAAAGCGGACCGGTTAAAGCCAAGGAACGTTTTGACAACTATAAAAACCACGTTTTAAACTATAGCTTCCCGGTTGGCTTTACCGGTAAAAAACCGGTGATCGATCCATCTAAACCAAGACCAAAAGCGGCGGTGATCCGTGAAAAAGGCAGTAACTCTGAAAGGGAACTGGCAAACGCCATGTACCTGGCAGGTTTTGATGTAAAAGACGTACACATGACCGACCTGATTTCTGGCCGCGAAACAGTGGAGGATATTCAGTTTATTGGCGCCGTTGGTGGTTTCTCTAACTCGGATGTGTTAGGTTCGGCAAAAGGCTGGGCAGGCGCGTTTATGTATAACGAAAAGGCACGTATAGCCTTAGAGAATTTCTTTAAACGTGAGGATACCTTATCTGTTGGTATCTGTAATGGCTGCCAGCTATTTGTTGAGTTAGGTTTAATTAATCCCGACCATACCGATAAGCCTAAAATGCTGCATAACGAAAGCCACAAACACGAAAGTGGTTTTACATCGCTTACCATACAGCAAAACAACTCGGTAATGCTATCAAGCTTAGCCGGTTCAACACTGGGCGTTTGGATATCACATGGCGAAGGAAAATTCCAGTTACCATTAACGGAAGATCAGTACGGTATTGTGGCTAAATACGCTTACGAAAGCTACCCGGCCAATCCAAACGGATCTGACTATAACACAGCTATGATGTGCGATAAAACCGGTCGCCATTTGGTGATGATGCCGCATATTGAGCGCTCATTATTCCAATGGCACTGGGCTAATTACCCACAAGGTCGTAAAGATGAAGTGTCGCCATGGATGGAGGCATTTGTTAATGCCCGTGTTTGGTTAGAAGGCAAATAATAAAAGATACACTTAATTAAAAACGCTTCTCATCTGTTGATGAGGAGCGTTTTTGGTTTACGGGATGTAGTTTAAGATCAGGAAAATCGCTTTTAATATTGGGGTATAATGTAACATCATTCAATACGCACAACAGGTAGCCGCTATGCGCAATGTCATTAAGTTAAGAGATTAACAGGTTGCTCCATCGGAGCAAAAGCTTTGTAGCACGCGAAAATTAATATTTTTTTGCGTGCCGTAGGTACGCTACACAGGTTTCGTACCTACGACACGGAGTATTATTTCCTGTTTTTTCTACAAAGCTCTACCCCCTATGGGGGAAAAAATCCTTAACTTAATGACAATGCGCTACGCGGCATTCCTTGACTTATTAAGTTGTTCAATGCCGCATGGCGGCTACCCGTTTGTAGCAGAAAGATGTTTGTTTTTTTTGCTCCATAGGAGCTACCTTTTGCTATACAAATCTTTAAAAGCGATTTTCTTGAGTTTAAGATCTCCCCTCTAAACTTAAACCAAAGAAAATAGTATCTTACTGCACCTTTAGATACTACCTCCGTCATGAAAAAAGCGATCATCATTTTTTGTTTAGCCCTAACCTCATCCCTTACAACCTTTGCTCAAAACGCTATCCACTGCCTCATCAAAACCTCCATGGGCGATATAGCCATTGAGCTATATCCTGCTAAAGCGCCTGTTACTGTGGCTAATTTTATGAAATATGTAGATAAGAAAGCTTACAATGGCAGCAGCTTTTTCAGGGTGTGTACCCCTGTTAACGAAGCCCCAAGAAAAGTAAAGATTCAGGTTATTCAGGGCGGCAATGTGCCTGATAGTTTGATCCTCGACAGTATAAAAATAGAAACTACCAAACTAACAGGTCTAAAGCATCAAAACGGCACGCTATCCATGGCCCGTAGCGGACCAAACTCGGCAACGAGTGAGTTTTTTATATGCATTGGTAATCAACCAGCCTTAGATTATGGCGGTGCCCGAAACCCAGACGGACAAGGCTTTGCCGCCTTCGGAAAAGTAACCGCGGGCATGGACGTAGTGAAGACAATTCAATCTCAAAAAGATAAAAATCAATATTTGATTGAGCCTGTGAAGATTTTGGAGATTAGCAGAGTGGAGGAATAATGCATAGAACACCCTATACAATAACTATAGAATCAGTTGACCAAATTCCAACGGTGGAAGAAATTAGTAAGACTTCGCGTGATGAAAAAATAAAATTGATCTTCGGTGAGGCTCTAGTACACGTAAGAGAAGAGATAGGCAAAAAACTCAAAAATGACCTTTTAGGCTTTCAAGTTTCAATACATAACGGTCAACCGGAGATAAACATTGCCAAACTCATAACGGATAAAGAAATTGACGACAATCAATTATTTTTTGAACAGTGTGCAAAAGATTATCGTGCTTTAGCCGAAGTGCTAATTAGTAAATTAGCTATTAAATTGAATATCGAGATAAACTCCGCCTTTCCGATGATGTCATTTAATCCCTTCAAATCAAATAGAAAACAGATAGGAACAATTGAAGGCTGGCGATATTTCTTACACGGTTATCATTGTGGGTTCGAGCATAAAAAGAGTGGACAAATTGTGGAGGTCCCACTTGTTTTCGGACTGGAGTTTGGAGATTTAGACCCTTATTTTTTTACAAGGTTCATTAAATCGACCAAAGCATATTTTCCTTTGCCAGTAGCAATTTATGAAGACTACGCGGATGGACGGCGTATAAATGAACGAATGCTTGCTATTGGTAAGTTTGAACATATAAATTCAAACATAGAAAACCATACAGGCATAGCTGTTAAAGATAGAAAAAGAGTACCTATTGAAATTTATAACCCAGAGCCGGTAACAACTCAAAAACCTAAATTTAGTTTGCTTCGTTTTTTTCATCTTAAATAACAGTAACTAATGCACCGTCAAATACTCTAACCTGTAATTAGCGTGCCTCCCCTATGATTTAAATATTATCGCTAAAAGTTACATTTGCTTGCTACCATGGGTATATATCAATCCAAAACAGATCTTCAGTTAATTCATCTTTTAAAAGATGGAGACGAAGCTGCTTTTGAAGAAATTTATACCCGCTATGCAGAAAATCTTGCGGGCTTCGCAGCGTCAAAACTATTCCGACTGGAGGATGCAAGGGATATTATCCACGATCTTTTTGTTAAGCTTTGGGAAGATCGCTTGCAGCTGGAAATAAAAGCCGACTTAAAATCCTATTTATTTGTAGCCACGCGTTACCGGGTTATAGACCACATCCGCAAAAACATTACCCGCGAAGATTACTCGGTAATGGTGCAATCATTGCAAACCTCATTTTGGCCAGATGCGCATCAACAATTAGAAGCCAAAGAGTTAAAACGTACTGTTGATGAATCGTTAAACGACTTATCGCCAAGGGTGCGTGAGGTTTACCAACTGAGCAGGGAACAGCATTTGAGCATCCCCGAAATTGCCCAACAACTTAATATTTCGGAACAAACTGTAAAAAATCAATTGACAACCGCGCTCGCGGTTTTGCGTAAATCGCTGCCTTTTATTGCTATTCTTTGGGAAATTAGTAATAGGTGACATTTTAATTTTATGCCATGGTCGCGTTATTTCGGAGCCAGATCGCCATACCAATACGCAGCGGTTACTCCTCCATCCATCAAAAAATCGCTGCCGGTAATGAATGCGCCATCGGGCCCCATCAGCAGCGCGCCAACCGTTCCAACCTCATCCGGAGTTCCGGCCCTGCCAGCTGCCGATATTTGTATCATGCGCCTGTAACCATCGCCGCGCGGTCCTTTCAGTTCATCATTTGCAAGCGGCGTAATGATAATACCCGGGCTAATGGTGTTAACTCTTGCGCCACGTTTTCCCCAACGCACAGCCTCGGCCATAACCCGCAGGGAGTTACCGCGTTTGGAAATCTGGTAAGCATGCAGCGCGTCTTTTATCTGGTCGGGCTGCAGCATGGGTAGCTGAAGCAACTCTTCAACCGGAGTGGTTGCCAACAATGCGTTTTGCTCAGCAGAAAGTGGCGGCAAACGATGCCCGGACTGAGATGCTATCACCACTCCTGCCCCACCGGCGGCTATCACATTACCAAATTCTTCCAGTACAAGAGCGGTACCATACAAATCAACCCTGAGAATAACATGTGGTGGTGCCTGGGATGGAGAAACACCCGCAGCATGAATAACACCCGATACATGGCCCAAAGTGGCAGCCAACCCGACCAATGCGTGAACTGAGGAACGCGAGGTAACATCCACAATTGTGGTGGTGACTTCAAACCCCGCATCGCTTAAAGTTTTTGCAGCGGCTTCGGCATTTTCCTGCCGGATATCGGCAAGTAAAACATGCTTGCCGGCGCTAACCCTTCGTACTATGGCCTGGCCTATTGATCCTGCGCCTATTACAACATTTACACTTTTCATTTAATAATTTTTATTACAGGTTTCTTTGGTCTTTTGAAGTTTAGAGTAATATAAAGGTCGGGCTTATTTTTAATTTGATTGTTATACCAATTACCGGATTATCTACCATTATTACTGATTTAATTTTTTTTCATTTCCACATAGTACCAAATCCACTCTTGTCCGACTACTGCAAAAATCATTAAAACAATGAGCCAGCAGGACATGGAAAAATTGCTTGACCGTTATTTAAGCGGCGAAGCATCGGCAGCCGAAAAAGAAAGGGTGGAGAAATGGTTAGCCAATATCAATAACCCGAGCGCCGAATGGCAGCAAATGGCCGCCGCCGACCGCACACAATGGCTATCTTTTCTTTATAGCAACATCCGGCAGGATATAGGCAATGAGGGTGCTAAGATTACCCCAATAAAACGGTCGAAAATTTTATGGCGAAGTATCGCTGCTGTGGCCGCGGCATTGATCATCTTTTTTTCGATTTATTTAATACAATCTAACAGTGATAACCAGGAGGCCCTTGTTGAGCAAACTGTTTTAAAAACGGCTACTAATCAAAAACAAGAGCTGGCGCTTGCCGATGGCAGCAAGGTTTGGGTAAATGCCGGATCGGAATTAACCTACCCTAAAACTTTTGACGGCAAAACGAGAGAGGTTTATTTATCGGGCGAAGCTTATTTTGATATTAAACACGATGTTACCCGGCCGTTCCTGATCCACATTGGTAAAGTAGTTACCACCGTTTTAGGCACCGCTTTTAATATTAAGGAAGACAAGGCGAGCCATACAATAGTGGTAACTGTAACGCGCGGCAAAGTAAGCGTAGGCAACGGTAGCAAAACGCTGGGCGTACTTACACCCAACCAACAAATTAGCTACAACATAGATTCGCAAACGGCTACCCAGGCGCAGGTAGATGTGGCACCGGTGATAGCCTGGCAGCAACAGGAAATCCATTTTGAAGATATCAGCTTTGAAAACGCTGCCGCTATACTTGAAAAACGCTTTAAGGTGAAGATCAGCTTCGGCAACGAAAAGGTTAAAAAATGCCAGTTTACCGGTACCTCCTTAACGGGTAATAACCTGGATAAAATACTGAAAGTGATATGCGCCTTTAACGGTGCTACTTACAAAACCAATCCAGATGGTAGTATCAGTATTGACGGACCGGGATGCGATCAGTAATAATAATTCAATCTATTCATTTATAAAATACAGGAAAGGAACACCATACCAACCGGCTCAATAACAGAATAGCGTAGCCGGAAAAAAATAATACCTGCAAGCCGACGGCAATCGACTTACAGGTTTCCCGGAATTAACCGGGGCTTTAAATCATTCGGAAATCATTAAAACTTTTAAAATTATGAATTTTTCTGCAATAACGCGGAGAAGGGCGACTATGCGTACGTGCAAAGCCGGTCGCCAGCTATCAAATAAATCAATCATATTACAATTCATGCGTATAAGTTTCGCTCTCGTTTTTATCACTATGCTATCGGTGCAACTGCTTTCGGCAGCGGTTTCGAACGCCCAGGATATGCATACCGAAAAGGTAACGATAGCCCTTAAACGCGAAAGCCTGGAAACAGCTATACACAAAATTGAACAGCAAACCGCGCTTAGGTTTTATTACCGCAAAGCGGATATAAGGCATATCAATAACCTTTATTTGCCGGAAACAGCCAGTTCGGTTGAACAGATTTTGCAGGCCTTACTCCAAAATACCTTTATATCTTTCAGGCAGGTTGATCAAAATATCCTGCTTCAAAAAAGCCAATCGCAAACCAGCTATGAAATTAAGGGAAGAGTTGTTGGAATAGATCGTAAGCCGGTTGAATTTGCGATGGTAAGCGTGAGCGAAAAAGTGGCTAACAAAACATTACAAACCACGCAAACCGATACCGGCGGCTATTTTAAACTATCCATAGCAGCCAAAGGCGATTACCTTGTTAAACTTTCGGCCTTGGGTAAGGATAGTTTAAGCGTTGCGGTTACCCTTGCAGATGCACCGGTAGTAACCCTGCCAGATTTAGTGCTCAGCACAGCGGTAAGACAGTTAAAACAGGTAAGCATTGTTAGCACCCGCCCATTTATTGAGCAAAAGCTTGACCGTACGGTAGTTAATGTAGATGCCCTGATAGGCAACGCGGGAGTTACCGCGCTTGAGGTATTGGAAAAATCACCAGGTGTGCAAATTGATCAAAGCGGGAAGATCAGCCTAAAAGGTAAATCGGGAGTTACCGTATTCATTGATAATAAACCTACTTATTTATCGGGTGAAGATTTGCAAAACTATTTACGGTCGTTACCTTCCTCAACCCTTGATCAAATCGAAATTATGACCAATCCGCCTGCCCAGTACGACGCGGCTGGCAATGGTGGGGTAATCAACATAAAAACCAAAAAAAATACAGCCAAGGGTTTTAATGGCGGCATCAGCCTTGCCTATGTACAGGGTAAATACGCAAAAACCAATAATAGCTTTAACTTTAATTACCGCGATGGCAAACTGAACATTTTTGGCAATCTTGGCTTTAACGTTCAGCGGGGCTTTAACAACCTGTACATAGACAGGCAATATTTTACACCAGATGGCAGCACAACTTCTTTCCTTAACCAGCATACCTACATTTATCAACACGGCCAGGCAACTACGTCAAAGCTTGGGGCCGATTATTACGCGTCTGATAAAACCACCTTTGGAGTTGTGCTCACAGGATCAATTCGTCCTTACAGCCGCGACTATAACAGTACAAGCAACCTGTTGAGTGCCGGGCGCCAGTTAGATTCGGCGGTTGTGGCCCTTAATACAGAACAATACAACAACAAAAATGGGGGCATCAATTTTAACTATCGCCACGAATATGATAAAAGCGGGAAAGAATTAACCGCCGATGTGGATTACATAGGTTATCAATCTAAAATAAACCAACAATTTAACAATTTTACCTATCTGCCAGATCAAAGCCTGGCCACGCAAGATCAACAGGTTGGGTATTTACCTGCTACGGTTCATATCTATTCGGCTAAAACAGACTATGCACACCCATTTGCCAATAAACTAAAGCTAATGGCCGGGCTAAAATCCAGCTTTACCAAAACAGATAACCTGGCCGATTATGCAAACGTAATTAACCAGGTAAGCAGCCCGGATTACAACCTGAGCAATCATTTCATTTACAAAGAAAATATAAACGCTGCCTACATAAATGTAAACAAGGATTTTAACAAGCTATCTATAGAAGCCGGGCTGCGGTTTGAAAACACCAATTCGGACGGGCATCAGCTTGGAAATGCTCAAAGAGCCGATTCGGCCTTTCAGCGTAATTATAACAGCTTGTTCCCTACGTTTTACGCATCATACAAACTGGATACGATGAGTAATAACCAGTTTGGTCTTAAAATAGGGCGAAGGATTGACCGGCCTTATTACCAGGATTTGAATCCGTTCATTAGTCCGATAGATAAGTTTACTTATTACCTTGGCAATCCATTGCTTAAGCCCTCCTACTCAACAGAGTTTGAACTCTCACATACCTATAAAAATAAATTTACCACAGCCATAAGCTACGGTACCACTACCGATAATGTTAACGAAACCATTGAGATTATTAACGGCATTTATTACGATAGGCCGGGCAACATAGGCACCAGCACCTACAAAAGTATCTCTGTAGATGGCACGCTTGATCCAACCAAATGGCTCAGTTTCCACCTATATTCTGAGTTAACACAAACGGAATCAAAAAGCGCTTTTTATAATGGCTATTTACATACCAAAGGCACCTTTGTGTATGTAAACCCCATGCTGCAATTTAAAATAGGCAGTACGTGGAACGCCCAGTTAGATGGTAATTATCGGAGCAAATTAACTTCGGCCCAATTTATATTGGGGAGCCGCGGGCAGGTAAACATGGCTGTTTCCAAAAAACTATCACCTTCAACCTCATTAAAATTGGCGGTTAATGATATATTTTACTCCAATATAAACCAGGGCATCATCAGCAACCTGGTAAATACCAATGCATCATACCGAAACAAAAACGACACCCGGTATGGCGTATTAACATTCAGTTACCGTTTTGGCAAAACCATTTCAGATCAGCGTAAGCACGATGCCAACGGCGCGGAGAGCGAACAGAACAGGGTAAAAAACTAAATAGTATTAGCACCAGCAAGACCAAAAGGCGATTAGTTGACATGCACTAATCGCCTTTTTTGTGTGGGCAACTTTTGTTTACGCTGATGTTCGGGATTAAAATTGTCTAACTGGCGGTTCACATTGTCTACCTGCCCATATTAGTGCTTCAATAAAAGCCAATACCAGGATACTTTTGAGCAACAAACAACAAAAAACTTAAAATAAAAAACAATGAAAACGCTTAGAATCCTATCAATTTTGCTTTTAATAATAGCTGGTATTTCCTCAGCCCGTGCGCAGCAAACTACAGATGTTAAACCAACCATCATATTTGTACACGGTATATGGGCCGATGGCTCTGGCTGGAGCGATGAACTTACGGCGCTGCAAGCCAAAGGCTATCCGGTAGTATCGGTGCAAAACCCTTTAACCTCATTAACCGATGACGTTGCCGCCACAAAAAGGGCCATTGATATGGCACCCGGTAAGGTGATACTGGTTGGCCATTCATGGGGTGGTTTTGTAATTACCCAGGCGGGAAATGATCCAAAAGTAACAGGGTTAGTTTACATAGCCGCTTTTGCACCCAATGCAGGCGAAACTGTTGCTACCTTATCTGCAAACGGACCAGCCACCGAAATCTCCAAAAACTTCATCAACACCAATGGCTTTATCTACCTATCTAAAGAAGGCGTAAAAACAGATTTTGCGCAGGATTTAAACGCCAAACAACAAGAATTAGTTTATGCTACCCAGGTGCCGGCCTCGCAAACGGTATTTGGAGAAGCAAGCGGCGAACCCGCCTGGAAAGTAAAACCAAACTGGTTCATCGTTACCAAAAACGACAGGGCGCTTAGTCCAGCTCTGCAACGGTTTATGGCCAAAAGAATAAATGCTAAAACTACCGAAATTGAATCAAGCCATGTGGTTCTTTTATCTCATCCCAAAGAAGTATTGCAGGTAATAGAAGCCGCTGCAAACACAGTAAAATAATAGCACACAAACACCTTGTATAATCCAATCAACCGGGTGTCTAACTCAGCTCTCAATTTGTCTACCCTACATAGTAAACGATTTGCCCGGGGGCAAATGGAGGCTACTTTTGAATCAACAAACAACAACAATTAAAAAATAAAACAATGGAAAATAATAGCATCGGTGGTTTAACAGTAAACACCACCACGGTATTTAAAGAAACTAACATCCACCAGGTAGAAAAAATATTTTATACCGGTAAAACCCACACCACCGGCGGCCGCGATGGCGCTGCAAAAAGCAGTGATGGCCGGTTAGATATTAAATTATCATCTCCCGGCACATCAGGTGTTGGTACTAATCCAGAGCAATTGTTCGCAGCAGGCTGGTCGGCCTGTTTCATTGGTGCCATGGGTTTAGCCGCCCATACCCTGAAAATCAAACTACCTGCCGATTTAGCGGTAGATGCCGAAGTTGATTTGGCTAACACTTCTGGCGCGTATTTTCTGCAAGCCCGCCTTAATGTAAGTTTACCAGGTTTGGAAACTGAAGTAGCCCAACAAGTTGTAAAAATGGCACACCAAACCTGTCCGTATTCAAAACTAACCAAAGGCAATATCAACGTAGTAATTAACATGGTATAACCCTTTGCCTGGTACAAACAAAGGCTTGCCGGTTAATACGGGCAAGCCTTTGCTATTTATACACAACAATTTTAAAAGCCATGAACAAATTAAATAAATACATCAAAAGCAGGTTGGTAATCGCTTTTACTTCGCTGTTAAGTAGCGCTATGTTTTCAAGATCTCCATTTGAAAATAACCCACAGGATTGCGAGCTGGTAAGCGTAATTAAGAAGAGGAAAAATGAATTATCGACATCAAAATACAGTCCATCCTTAAAATTTTAATCAGAAAAACTACACTTTGCTATACCTTAGCGCAAAAAGCGAAGACAGTATAATTAAAATGAAAAATACAACCTTCAAAATATCCCCCGCTATTATATGGATCAGTTCCATAGGCCTGGGTTTGCTGTCATCTGTTCCTCAAATTGCCGAGCGGCATTTCAACATTGCTGAAGCATCTGTAAATGCGGGAATCACCGCGGCATTTGCTTTGGTGATGTGGTACTATAACATTTACGCGCTACCCAAAAGCTATAAAAAATATGATAATACCACCGTTTTTTACTCGCGGTTGGTAAGCAGTTTATCAATAGGTATTGTGGTGATGCTTGGCCTGGCTTATTTGCAGCAATTAATTTTAGCGCATATCAATTTTGGCCCTATAGCGCTGATGATTGAGGTAAGGGGGATTCTCATCAACCTTATCTTTTATATGTTTTTGCACCTGGTGTACCAAAACTACAGCAACCAACAGGTTAACGTAGCTTTGGAGCGTACTACCGCCGATAATTTAGGCGCGCAGTATGAACTGCTTAAGCAGCAAATTAACCCGCACTTTTTGTTTAACAGCCTTAATACATTGAAGGCGATGGTTGAGACAAACGATCAGCACTCAGTCGATTTTATTTTAAAGCTTTCCAACTTTTATCGCTTCACGCTGGAGAGCCGCAAGATGGACCTGATTCGCTTATCGGAAGAACTGGAAATAATAGATGCCTATAACTATTTATTAAAAGCCAGGTTTGAAGATGGTTTTATTTTCACCAACACCATCGATGCAAAATATCTCGGTACGCTCATCCCTCCCTTTACACTGCAACTATTGGTTGAAAACTGTATAAAACATAATATTGTATCCTTAGAACGCCCCTTGTACATTAACCTTTACACAGAAGGTGATTACATAGTTTTGGAAAACCAGGTGCAACTCAAAAAAACGCCCGAAGCATCCACAGGTGTTGGCCTTAAAAACGTGAATGAGCGGTATGCTCATTTGTTAGATAAACAAACCGAGGTTATAGTAACCGATAAAACATTTAAAATAAAACTACCCCTTATACATGAACATTATCATCATTGAAGACGAGATAAAAGCCGCCAGGTCCCTTGAAAACATGATAGCCGAGGTAAGGCCCCAGGCTAAAGTAATAGCCAAGCTGCAAAGCATTGAAAGTTCATTGGCCTATCTGTCAGAAAACGTGATGCCCGATCTGATATTTATGGATATCCAGCTATCGGATGGTTTATCATTTGAGATTTTTAAGTCGGTAAAAATTTCGTGCCCTATTGTTTTTTGTACCGCTTTTGATGAATATTCATTGGAGGCATTTAAAGCCAACAGTGTTGATTATGTACTTAAGCCCTTCTCCAAAACCGATATAGCCGACGCTTTTAAAAAGGTAGATGAGCTACGCAATTTTTTTCAGCAAAAGGTAGTACCCAATATTGATGAGCTTTTAACCAAAACTGCTCCGCCTACCGGCAAAAAAAGCTTCCTGGTGTTTAAAAACAACAAATACATTAACGTGGCTACCGATACCATCGCCTTTTTTTACATCAGGAACGAGTTATCAACCATCATGTGTTTTGATCAGCAGGAATATATACTCAATCAATCGCTCGATCAGATCAGCAGCCTTTTATCCCCGGTAGATTTCTTCAGATTAAACCGGCAATACATTGTAAACTTTAGCGCCATTAAAGAGATTGAGCATTACTTTATGCGCAAGCTATTTGTGAAACTCACTATCCCAACGCCCGAGAAATTATTGATCAACAAAGAGAAAGCCCCCATCTTTTTAAACTGGATGGATAATCGCTAATTAATTCCAAAAGCGGCGTGGCGGATTAGCCATTTAATTGTCTAATCCGCCATCCAATATGTCTGGTTAAGCCCAATAGTACTGTTTTCGCCTTGATGATTGAGGTAAGTTTGTTCATAACAAAAACAAAAAACTATCATCAAAATGAAAACTCAAATAAAATTTAATCGCCACAGTTTAATCCGCTTAGCAACTGTTATCCTGGTTGCAATACAAACAGGTTTATTTGGCTTTGCCAACGCGCAAACTGCTTCTACGGCAACCAATAATAATAGCGTAGCACCTGCCAGCTCGTTAGGTACTTTAAAACAGATCAATGCAGGCGTGCTAAACGTTGGCTACACCGAAGCCGGACCAGCCACCGGTCCGGTAGTTATTTTACTACACGGCTGGCCTTATGATATCAATAGCTTTGCCGATGTTGTTCCGATTTTAACTGCTAAAGGCTACCGCGTAATTACTCCGTATCTGCGTGGCTTTGGTACTACCCGTTTCCTATCCAACCAAACACCACGAAACGGACAGCAGGCAGCAATTGCCGCAGATGTAATCGCTTTGATGGATGCGCTTAAAATTGATAAAGCTACCTTAGCCGGTTTTGACTGGGGCGCCCGTACCGCCGATATTGTAGCCGCCCTTTGGCCAGAACGTTGTAAAGCCCTGGTATCGGTAAGCGGATACCTTATAGTGAACCGTGTTGCTAACCAACAACCATTACCTCCAAAAGCCGAATTAGGTTGGTGGTACCAATATTATTTTGCTACAGAACGCGGCGTAACCGGGTACGATCAAAACCGCGACCAGTTTAACAAACTAATATGGCAGTTGGCCTCACCAAAATGGAACTTTGATGATGCTACTTATAACCGCACTGCATCATCATTTAACAACCCCGATCATGTAGCTATTGTGATTAACAACTACCGCTGGAGACTAAATTTAGCCGAAGGAGAAGCAAAATATGACGAGCTGGAAAAACGCCTTGCCGCCCGCCCGGTAATCACTGTACCTACCATTACCATATCAAGCGATTTTGACGGTGCCAACGCCGACGGAAAAGCTTATACGAAACAATTTACCGGCAAATACGCGCACAAAATACTGCCAGGTATTGGCCACGATGTACCACAGGAAGCACCACAAGCCTTTGCTGATGCCATATTAGAAGTAGGTACTTATTAATTTCTCACCCTTAAAACTAAAACACATGAAACCCATTAAATTTTTGGCGATAGCCGTAATACTTATAGCCATGATATCAGCAATTAGCGCCTTTGCAGGTTATCACTCAAACCCGGTAAAAGTTAGCAAACCAATAGCTAACGGAAAAGGATTCGCGTTATTGGAGTTATTCACCTCGGAGGGTTGTTCAAGCTGCCCGCCGGCAGATGAGTTATTGGCCAGGATTCAAAAAGAGACAACAGATAAACCCGTTTACATATTAGCCTACCACGTTGATTACTGGAACCGCCTGGGTTGGAAAGACGTATTCAGCAATCATGATTTTACCAACCGTCAGATAGCATATAACCGCTTTTTAAATGTATCAATCTATACGCCACAGGTTGTTATTAACGGGAAGGCCGAATGCGTAGGTTCTGATGAATCGGCTTTAAGGGATGCCATTGCGCAAGGGTTAGCCTCTGCCCCTGCCGCTAATGTTACACTGCAAGCGCAGCAACAAGGTGATAAACTGGCGGTAAACTACAAACTAACCGGAACATCGGCAAGCAATCAATTACTCATCGCGGTTGTGCAAAAACAAGCCATCAGTAAAATAGGGGCCGGTGAAAATAGCGGCCGCACTTTGACCCACGCCCAAATAGTACGTGAATTACATACGGTGGCTTTAACATCAGATCATGGTACAACCACCGTTAAACTTCCGCAAGGTTTTAATACGCAGGCATGGGAAATAGTTGGTTTTATTCAGAGTACCAGTACCGGCGAGGTGTTGACTGCTACGAGGGTTGAAGTTGTTAAAGGTGAAAATTCTTAAAAACACAGCCCTAAAATAGTACAAAAGAAAGCGTCATTGCGAGTTGTAAAATCCGCGGACTCTGAAAGTGAAATGACAACATCAAAAAAATGGGGTCATGCTGAGCCTGTCGAAGCACGCGGGCGAAGGCCTCTGCGCGCGAGCCTTCGACAGGCTCAGGGTGACAGGCCGCCTTATTTTAAAACATAACTTGTCATTGCGAGGAACGAAGCAATCCCCAACTATACAGGGCGGCTCTGTATTTTGGGGATTGCTTTGTCGTTCCTCTTCGCAATGACACTTTGCTTGTAGTTAAGCTTTCTTTAATCTCCGCTATGCCTTCTATGTTTCTTTTTCTTACTCGATTTTTTCGAGCTTTTCTTTTCAGATTTTTTGGTACTTGGTTTATCAGCTTGTTTTACCGGAGTACTCGCTGTAGTAGTTGCTTTAGTAGCCGCATCCGTAGAATCTTTACTCAATTGCTTAACGGTAAACTCATTTCTGCTCAAGCCATATTCCAGTTGGCGTTTGGCTCCGGTTGATTTGGCATCTTTACCGGTACCGCTGTAAATAGGGAACTCACGGATGAGCTTACCATCGCGGATGTAAAAATTATCATCGCCCCGGTAACCTTTGCGTTGTGATGAGTTTAACTTGGGAAAGTCGAGCTTATTGGCTTTATTATCATTAAACTCAAAAGCGTAAATACTTGCCCGGTTAATGGTATCTTTTGATTTTGCCTCAATCAATATCTCGGGGTTGCCATCTAAATCCATATCGGCATTGTAAACATCAATGATGTTGCCATCCAGATCGCCGGTGGTAGTGGTATATTTTATGGCCGATGAATCGGAATGCAGGATCATGAATGAACCCGCTTCCTGCGATCCCCTGCCCCAGCTAAAGATGTCATAGCTTTGTCCCGGTGCCACCTCAATCAACTTATGAAACCTGAAAGGTGCCATTAACGCGGGCTTTTTAGGTACCGGCGCGGTTACCGCTGTTTTTGTTTCGCTGTTGCCACAGCCCGCCAAAGCAATAGCGGCAGTTAATGAAAAAGCTAAATAATATAACCTGTTAATCATTATATGTTTATCCTTCTGTTAGTTCTTTAGCACATCGGCCGTTAATTCGGCCTTGGTTTTGCCCGGTGCAGTTATGAATACTTTTAAAGTATTGTTACCGCCGTTATCAGCATACTTCAAAGCAAACTTGTGGTAGCCTTTCGTTAAAGGCACGGCACCCATTTGCTCGTTAACGGCATGTTTACCATCGTTATCAACTATCACCTGGTCGTCAATTAACAATACCGAACCATTGGCAGACAGGGTTGAAAACCCGTAATTTCCATCAGCATCAATATTAATAAATCCGCTGTAAATTACACCATACTTACCCTTACTTTTTCTAAAATCGGCAGTGCTAAAGGTTTTTACCGTACCGCTATCTGTAGCGGCACCAATTAATTGGCTGGTGCTACCAAACGTACCCGCAAATAACTGGTATTTAAGGCCCGCGGCATCACCTGTATAATTAACGGCTGCCATCGGCGCTTTATTATAAACCAGCGCACGGGTAACGTTACTGCGTTTGCCAGATGGGGTAATTACAATGGTTTGTAGCTCGCGGTACTGATCTTGCGGCACGTTATAGGTCATCGGGATGTCGTACTCCAAGTCGGTTTCGCGTGGAGTATAGCCATCAATGGTGTAGTAAACTTTAGCGCCATCAACAGATGGTTTCAGGTTAACGGTAAGCTGGCTGCCAATCATTACGGTATCAACCGCGCCAATGGCCACCGGCACGTGATAATCAAAGCCATTTTTATCTAACCAAGCCAAATGCCCGGGTAAACGGGTTTCAGAAAAATCTTTAAAATTTTTGTTAGCCAATGGCGACCAGGCAATTTCTGATAGTGCCATTAAACGCGGCAACAACATAAACTCAACTTTGGCATCGGTTGGGATATACTCTGTCCACAGGTTGGCTTGTACACCCATAATGTATTTCTTTTGCTCGGGTGTCAACGCTTCGGGCGTTGGGTCGTAAGCGTAAATTTTTGATAGCGGTTCATTACCGCCAATGCTCAATGGCTCCTGGCTTGGTTTACCCTGGCCATGATCGATATATAAACCGTGGCTACCGGGTGTCATGATCACATTGTGTTTTTGCTGAGCGGCTGCAATACCACCCTCTTCGCCGCGCCAGCTCATTACTGCCGCGTTTGGTGCAAGTCCACCTTCTAAAATCTCGTCCCAGCCAATAATGTTACGGCCTTTTGAGTTTACAAATTTTTCAACACGCTGAATAAAATAGCTTTGCAGCTCGTTCTCGTCTTTAAGTTTTAGCTTTTTAATCAGCTGCTGGCAAAAAGGTGACGCTTTCCAGGCATCTTTAGGGGCCTCATCGCCGCCAATGTGGATATATTTACTTGGAAATAATTCCATCACCTCGGTAAGCACATCTTGAATAAACGCGAAGGTTTTATCGCTTGGGCAATAAATATCTTTAAATACGCCCCAGGTTTCGGCAGCTTTATAAGTTTTGGTTGGGTCACAACTTAACTCCGGGTAAGCAGCCAAAGCGGCCTGTGAATGGCCCGGCATTTCAATTTCGGGTACAATGTTGATGTAACGGGCAGATGCGTATTTAACTACATCACGGATCTGATCCTGGGTATAAAAACCACCGTATGGGGTACCATCAAACTGTTGGGGTGTTTTATCACGATAGCCGCCTATCAGCGTTTGGGCGCGCATGCTGCTGATTTGGGTTAGCTTCGGATATTTTTTAATCTCAATGCGCCAGCCCTGGTCTTCTGTTAAGTGCCAGTGAAAATTATTGAGTTTGTAAGCGGCCAGCAGGTCGATATATTTTTTGACCATCTCTACACCAAAAAAATGCCTGCCAACATCAAGCATGGCACCACGATAGCCAAAGCGAGGATAATCCTCTACCTGTACGCAAGGCAATTTGGCTGTAGCGGCTCTATCGGCAGGGAACAGTTGAATTAATGTTTGGATGCCGTAAAACAAACCAGCGCCTTTACCGGCAACAGTAATTTGTTGTGAGGTAATGGTTAAACGATAACCTTCGGCAGGTAGCCCATCAGTTCCGGCAGAAGTTAAAGTGATAGTATTTGATGTGCTCCCTGCGCTTTTAACAGTAATGGCTTTGTTATAAGCCTGGTTATTAGCCAGGTAATCTTTAAAAAACAATACCGCTTTGTTTGAAGGCGAATCGGCCTGAATATTGGTTTCCTGGCTCAGTATAAACTGACCGGGCACTTTTTTCAACGATACCGGTGCCGGGATAACACCCGCGTACGGATCAGTATCCTGGGCGTTAACAACAATAGTGCATGATGTAAGCAATGCAAACAGCAGCAGGGAAGCTTTTTTTAACATATTTAGTGTGAGGTTGGTACTACGTTGTGAATATAGAGTTTTTAAAAAATTATAAGAAGTTTTTTTGGAGTAAGGATTTAGGAGCAAGGACTGATTGGACTTTGGGACGGTGGGACTTTAGGACTGGTTGGACTTGGGGATTGGGAGACAGACAGGAATAGTTAACCACTGTCCAAATTATAAATACCAGGAATCGTCATTGCGAGTTATAAAATCCACGGACTCTGAAAGTGAAAATGACAACGGCTTTTCATCCCGTAGTCATGCCGAACTTGTTTCGGCACCCCACTTGCTTAGTGTACACCTGGTGAAAAACCTACCCTATGGGGTCCTGAAACAAGTTCCAGGATGACTTCAGTTTTATAACTTGTCATGGGTAGGCACGAAGCAATCCCCAATTTACAGAGCAACTGTGCAAATAGCCCCTGTATAGTTGGGGATTGCTTCCTACCGCAATGACGACCGTTTTAAAACAAAAAGAGCCACCTGCTTTGCAAATGGCTCTTAAATATATTTTCAAAGTCCTCTCCTTTGGAGAGGATTTAGGTGAGGCTTCTTACGCAGTTACCACATGCTCTTTAGCAGCCAGGTACCTTTCGGCATCTATAGCGGCCATACAGCCGGTGCCTGCCGCGGTTACGGCCTGGCGGTAGATGTGATCCTGGGCGTCGCCGCAGCAAAACACGCCTTCTACGTTGGTTTCTGTTGATCCGGGGCGGGTGATGATATAGCCTGTTTCATCCATATTTAACCAGCCTTTAAAAATATCGGTATTAGGATGGTGACCTATCGCCACAAAAAATCCGGTTACGTTAAGATCTGTTTCAGTATTGGTGCTGTTGTTAATCACTTTAACACCGGTTACGCTTTGTCCGTCGCCGATGATTTCTTTGGTTTCGGTGTTGTAAAGGATCTCGATGTTAGGGGTGTTCTTTACGCGGTGAACCATTGCTTTTGATGCACGGAACTCGTCGCGGCGAACAATCATGTATACCTTGCGGCAAAGTTTAGCCAGGTAGGTTGCTTCTTCGGCAGCAGTATCACCGGCACCAACTATGGCTACGTCCTGTCCTTTAAAAAAGAAGCCGTCACACACAGCACAGGCCGAAACGCCAAAGCCGCTGTATTTTTGCTCGGATGGTAAGCCCAGCCATTTTGCAGATGCACCGGTAGATACAATTACGGTATCGGCCAGGATAGTTTTCACATCATCAACAACCACTTTATGTGGCAGGCTCGTAAAATCAACCGAACTTACGTAACCGAAACGAATTTCGGTACCCAGGCGCTCGGCCTGTTTCCTGAAATCTTCCATCATTTCGGGCCCCATAATACCTTCTGGATAGCCCGGAAAGTTTTCTACATCAGTAGTTTGGGTAAGTTGCCCACCGGCTAATAAACCGGTGTACATTACGGGCTTTAAATCGGCCCTTGAAGCATATATAGCGGCTGTGTAACCGGCAGGACCCGATCCAATGATCAGGCATTTTACGTGTTCTAATTCTTCAGACATTGTTATAAAAATGTATGCGAATTTACGGTTTAAAAGCCTATCTGCCAAGCAAAATATCGTCAGGCCTGTGCCATCATTTGCCTGTATTAGCCTTCAACACCCGCATTACATTACCGCCTAATATTTTGTCTATATCTTTTTCAGAGTAATTCAACTTTAATAACTCCTCGGTAATTTTGGGGTAATCACTTACACTATCCAAACCTAATGGATACGATTCTGCACCGTCAAAATCCGATCCTATGCCCACATAATCAACTCCAATCAGTTTCACAATGTAGTCTATATGATGAATAAGCAAACTCAACGGCGGGCGAATTTTATCCGACTCTGTTTTGTACATCACATTCAGCCTGATATTGGCCAAATCGCCATCATTGTAAATTTTAGTGAGCGAATCTAGCTCGGCTTTATGCTGATGTAAAAACACGGCTACTTTGGGCGAGTAAGTACTATCAACAAAGCCGCTGTAAAAATTAAGGCAAACCACTCCCCCGTTTTTAGCCAGGGCCTTTAGCTGATCGTCTTTTAAATTACGTCTGCTTGGGTCAATACTCCAGGCGCAGCTGTGCGAGGCAATTACCGGTTTGGTTGTGGTAGCCAGCACATCGTAAAACGTACGTTCGCCAACGTGCGACACATCAACCATTACACCTAATTGATTCAGGTGTTTAACAATCTGTTTGCCGTAATCGGTAAGGCCCAAATGCGGCAAACTATCTTTTTTGGTAACCTCATCACGTGCCGAGGTTGCCCAAGAGGTGCTGTTATTCCAGGTAAGGGTTAAATAATTCATGCCACGTTTGGCCAGGCTATCAATATAGTCCATACGGTCCTCTATCATGTGGCCGCCCTCTACCCCTATCAATGCCGCTAATTTCTTTTGGGCGACCGTTTTTTTGAGTTCGGCACTGTTATGTACCAGGGTAATTTTATCAGGGTAGCGTTTGATAAGGGCATATAAAGAGTCAATCTCGCGGTTGGCAAATGCGAAAGCCGTGCCTTTGCCATAATTTTCGCCGCACCAGATGGAAAAAATCTGCGCGTCAAGTCCGCCCTCCTTGGCGCGTACTAAATCAAAATCGCCCTCTTTTTGTCGTTTGCCTAAATCAAACTTAGTGATCAGTTCATTCGATAGCACATCGTTATGGGTATCAATTAAAATAGCCTTTTGATGAATTTGCTGCGCGTTTTGTGCCGATAGTTTTAATGAAAACAGTAATAAGGGAAGTAACAGTTTTTTCATGCCTCAAGATAGGAATTTTGAGCGTTGATTTTGTGTTGGTTAAAAAAAGATGGCGGCAAGGATGACAATAATTCCACCACCAGCTATTAAATACCCAATACTATTACCCGTTAAATTATCTACAATACAATTATCCTTTTCGGTTGGATCGTAGATGATTTTTACCTGTTCTCCAACGATGTACAACGTCATACTATACCCTATCGTGCTTCTTTGCGTTATGGTTTCATTGTCTAACGTTTGATACCTAAAAACCGGGTAGTATCGCTTTTTAAAACCCTTTACAACTTCATCAATCTTAATTACCTTACCGGGAACACGGACACCCGTCTTCATCAGCTGACTGCGCAGAAATATATTTATAACGCCAATCCCAACAACAAAAAACCCGAGCATGCCAGCAATCATCCGTACCCCATTGTCATCAATTGCGGTTTTAAGTGCTAAAAACATATCTTATTATTCAACTAATATTGATGCAACATATAATAAACAGCCACCGCGATAATTAAACCCACGCCGATCAAAAGCAATAAAGGCCCGGTTATCTTATTGGCTGTGCCGTCGATGATGAAGTGCCGTTTGTCAGTCTTATCGTATATTATCTTAAGTGTTTCGCCCTCATCATACATAGGCGGGTTGCTGCCTATGGCATATGCTTTTGTTATTTCTTCGTTATCACCTACGGTAACATACTTTATTACAGGATGATAATATGAACTAAGAGAGGCATCGGAGCGGCGCTCAAATCGTAAAACAATACCTTTAACCTTAATACCCGTTTTGACAAGTTTATTACGTTCCACTATCTTACCAATACCCCAAACTATTAAAAAAGTGCCGCCTGCAAGTAAGATAATTTCGTCTATTGTTACGTTCATTTTTTGATTTCGGGTTTCTGTTTTTTTTGTCTGAACCAGGATTCAGCAGATTTATCAGATTTTAGGATTTTTGATTAACTTGTTTGCACTTTTCACTGCAAACTGCAAACTGCAAACTGCAAACTGCAAACTCACCACTCACCACTCACCACTCACCACTCACCACTCACTAAGTCTGTATCACTCCCACATTAAACGGTCTCTCTATCGGCGCGTGGTTAGCCGCTTCGATGCCCATAGAGATTACCTTGCGGGTTTCCAGCGGATCAATGATGCCATCAACCCATAGACGAGCCGCGGCGTAGTATGGGGTGGTTTGAGAATTGTAACGATCTGTGGTTTGTTTTAACAGTTCTTGTTCTTTTACTTCGTCAACCTGTTCGCCTTTGGCTTTTAAACCTGCCGATTGCATTTGAACCAATACTTTGGCTGCCTGCGCACCGCCCATTACCGCTATTTTTGCAGATGGCCAGGCGTAGATCAACCTGGGGTCATAAGCCTTGCCGCACATGGCATAATTGCCGGCACCGTAGGAGTTGCCTACCACAATAGTAAATTTGGGCACTACCGAATTGGCCACCGCGTTCACCATTTTGGCACCATCTTTAATAATGCCGCCTTGTTCGCTCCGACTGCCTACCATAAAACCGGTAACATCCTGCAAAAAAACCAGCGGAATTTTCTTTTGATTACAGTTCATGATAAAGCGGGTTGCCTTATCTGCCGAATCGGAATAAATGACGCCGCCAAACTGCATTTCGCCTTTTTTTGATTTGAGCACTTTACGTTGATTGGCAACAATACCTACCGCCCAGCCATCTATACGGCCCAGGCCGCAAATAATAGACTGACCGTAGCCGTCTTTATAGGGTTCAAAAGCCGAATCATCCAACAAGCGTTTAATAATCTCCATCATATCATAGGCCTTTTCACGATTATCGGGCAAAATGCCATAGATATCTTTAGGATCGAGTTTTGGGGTGGCGGGTTTTATCCTGTCGAAACCAGCTTTGGTATAATCGCCGGTCATGCTCATGATATTGCGGATGGAATCGAGACAGGCCTGGTCGTTAGGTTGTTTGTAATCCGTTACCCCCGAGATCTCGCAATGGGTTGTTGCACCGCCAAGGGTTTCGTTATCAACATCCTCGCCAATGGCCGATTTTACCAGGTATGATCCCGCAAGGAAAACCGAACCGGTGCCTTCAACAATCATGGCCTCATCGCTCATAATGGGTAAATACGCCCCACCGGCCACGCATGAACCCATGATGGCCGAAATTTGCACAATGCCCATACTACTCATCATGGCGTTGTTGCGAAAAATGCGGCCAAAATGCTCCTTATCCGGAAATATCTCATCTTGTAAAGGCAAATACACCCCTGCCGAGTCGACCAAATAAATAATGGGCAAGCGGTTTTCCATCGCAATCTCCTGCGCACGCAAGTTTTTTTTGGCGGTTATTGGAAACCAGGCACCGGCTTTAACGGTGGCATCATTGGCTACAATAACACATTGCCTGCCCGATACGTAACCAATACCACAAATAACACCGCCCGATGGACAACCACCATGCTCGGCATACATGCCATCGGCAGTAAAAGCGCCAACTTCAAGCCATGGTTTATCTTTATCTATTAAATAAGCCACCCGCTCGCGGGCCAGCATTTTGCCTTTTTCCTTTTGTTTTGCGGCAGCCTTTTCGCCACCACCCAGGTATACTTTTTTAAGCCGGGTGTTCAGTTCATAAACAAGCTGCTTATTTATATCTTCATTAACATTAAAAGCGATATCCATAATTGGTCTTTAATAGGAAACGTAATTTAGGGAAAATTACTGTAATTTCAGTTTGCAGTTAGCGGTCCGCAGTTTGCAGTAAAATAATAATATCCTGAAAATTATAACCCTAACAGGTGCTTCATAACAACACCATATCCCCCTTTTGCTGACGCTTTTTATTTTCAAGCAACTTTTGAGTTTATTAAAAATCAAAAGCCGCTCAAATTTTCTGGCGGCTTTTAAACGTAGCGATGGGTTTAAAATCCATCGCTACCCGGAAAAATATCTATATTAATTTTGAGGAGCGGGAGCTGGGGTTGCAGCCGAGCTTTTTTTCACAGCCATTCTCTTTTCCTTTTTGGCTTGTACCAGCGCTGCAAATTTAGTTTGCTGCTCGGGTGTTAAAATAGCGTTCAACTTAGCCTGAGTTTGATCATGGATCAGCTTGTGCGAATATCTTTGTTCTTTTTTATCGTTGGTACCTTTCAAGGCTTTCAGGCTATCCTGGCTATTCACCTGCGCAAGCAATACGGCATTTACCTGTGGTATCTGGCTGTTGGTTAAACCTAACTGTTTTGCCAAAACTTTGGTTTGTTTAGCGGCCTTTAACTCGGGTGTTTTTGGCGCTTTGTCCTGAGCTTTTGCATATAAGCCCAAACCAGCCACCAGCGCTATCATCAACATTAACTTTTTCATCCTTTTTTAGTTTTTTTGCTGGTATGACTTGGTATCGATTGATAGGTTTAATTTAGCGCTACCCCAATATTACAATTCATAACTTAATACCGCCGCCCCGTTTTTTAGTGTGCGACAATTGGTAAGCTTAAAATTAAGCTGCCTGGTAATTCCCTCAAACATGGGCGTGCCGCCGGTAATAGCAATCGGATCAACCCAAAGCATAAAACCGTCGAGCAGTCCAGCATTGGCCAATTGCGCGCTGATACTGCCGCTACCCAGTATGGTAATATCGTTGCCAGGCTGTTCCTTTAGTTTTTTGATTTCATCAATAAGGTTGCCTTTTATTAAAGTGGTGTTATTCCAGTCGGCAGTTTGCAGAGTTGATGAAATTACAATCTTTTGTGCATCGTTCATGCCTTTGGCTACCCCAGGCATGCTTTGCATGGCCATTCGCGAAGGCCAAAAACCAGCCATCATTTGGTAAGTAATCCGTCCGAACAGCAGCGTATTTCCAGCCTGCATATTTTCTTCAGAAAACTTAGCGCCCTCCTCGCCATGAATATGCCAGCTGGTACTATTATTCTCATCTTTATAAAAGCCGTTAAGGGTCACAAAATTGAATGCTGTTAACTTTCTCATCGTTTTAAATTTTTAATTGTTTGAATTATATGAGCATAACAAATGGGGATTGGGGAATTGGACAGTAATATCAGTTTTTTTAACGAGTTGGTGAAGTAACAACAAGCCACAGAGGATATTTCTGAATCGACAAAATAAATGGAATTTTAAGGTGACATTATTAATGGAGCCGATTACACTCCATTAAACACTACTTTTCTGTACGGCAACCCTATTTAGTCAGAAAACAATGAACTACCCCAAGGGAAGTTTAACAATAAAAACAGAACCCCGGCCTTCGGCACTTTCAACTTTGATGGTGCCGTTGTGGCTTTCAACTATCTGGCGTACTATGCTCAGGCCCAGTCCGGTTGATTTTTCGCCACGCAGGCCTGTTCGTCCGGCTTTGGTAAAACGGGTAAAAATATCAGGCAGCATTTGTGCGGGGATGCCCATACCATAGTCCTGCACTTCTATCACTACCTCCTTGTTTAGTTGTGATAAACGCACATCTACACGATCATAATCTTTTGAAAATTTAACGGCGTTACTTACCAGGTTATCAACCACCCTAAAAAACTTCTCTTTATTAATAAGCGCGAAAACAGGGTTAACATTGCTGGTAAAAACCACTTGTACTTTCTTTTCGGTTTTCCACCCGCTCACTGCCGCTTTAAGTAACTGGTTAAGCTCGGTGCGTTCGGTGGCTATCTGGGTATTGTTTTCGTTTTTGGCGGCATCCAGCAAATCAGTGATAATTGATCGCGCCTTTTCGCAAGATGCTTTGATCATATCTATATTTTCCTGTGTATCGGCAGATACATCATCATCAAGCTCCATCATCATCGCTATTGATTCAACCGCCCCTATGGGGTTGCGCAAATCATGGGCAACCATACCCAATACCTGGTTTTTAAATTCGTTGGCTTTTCCAATCAGCTCATTTTTTTCGCGAATTTGTAAAACCTGCTGATAGCTATTGGCCTTGTAAGTAAAAAAGTACCTGGATATAAGGTAAAAAGCCGATAACAGGATTACCGATATTAACTGATTATAAAGCATTTGTGTAGGCGATACCTGGCTGTAAAGTAGCAGGGCCGTAAAAAATATTTCGACCGCTATTAAAAGCATAAAGGTTTCATAGTACTCCAATACACAAATTGCACTAATGAGGCACAAGGCTATTAAATATAATGTAAGCGCGTTGCTGGGATCAGATGTGGTAATAAAGCTGGAATACATACCACAGGTAATAATATACAGCGAAAACAAAAACACCGTAAAAGCCATTAGCTGTGTGCCTTTTTGTCGCTTTTTAAAATCCAATATCAACAGATAGCTTGCGGCCAAAAAAAGCGGCGTAATGGCCAGGAAAATCCAGTTACTGGTATTAAATTCGGGAAAGTTTTGTGCTTTGGTAAGGCTTACCGGGAAAACGAAGTACAGAATACGGATAATAACATTGATCAGCAAAAACACCCCGCTTGCCGCCCGCATGGCTATTAAATTTTGATAGGTATAAAAGTTCCTGTACGATGTTCTGTACTTTTTGGGTAGGTTGTTGAAAAAAAAATTTGTATCCAATTTGTTACGCTGAGGCCTGGAAGCAAAAATATTAATTTAAATAAGAATCTTTCTAAATTTAAAATGTCAAAATGGCCTTAAAAGTCATTTTAACGTGACTTTTTATCATGTTGCCTTGTATGGCAGGGGATTTGACTAACATTGAGTACTATGAATTTTAACAACTTTACCATAAAAGCCCAGGAAGCCGTTCAAAAGGCTTCAGAAATTGCCACTGGCAACCAACAGCAGGCAATTGAACCGGCGCACCTTTTAAAAGGCCTGTTGCTGGTTGATGAAAATGTTATATCGTACTTACTAAAAAAACTAAACGTAAATCTTAAGCGCTTAAACGATACCCTGGAAGCCCAAATTGCATCGTACCCTAAAGTAAGCGGCAGCAATATATACTTATCTTCCGAATCAAACTCGGCCCTGCAAAAAGCGCAGGGGTATTTAAAGGAGTTTAAGGATGAATTTGTATCGGTTGAGCATATCCTGTTGGGTATTTTAGCCGCGGGTGGTACCGTAAGTTCGGTACTGAAAGATTTTGGCGTAAATGAAAAAGACCTGAAAAAAGCCATTGTTAGTTTACGTGGTGACAGCAAGGTTACCGATCAAAACGCCGAAGCTACTTACAACGCTTTAAATAAATACGCCCGCAACTTAAATGAATATGCCGGTTCGGGCAAGCTTGATCCGGTTATCGGTCGTGATGATGAAATCCGCAGGGTTATCCAGATTTTATCCCGCCGTACAAAAAACAATCCTATCCTGGTTGGTGAGCCAGGCGTTGGTAAAACAGCCATTGCCGAAGGTATCGCTTTCAGAATACTGAAAGGTGATGTGCCCGAAAGTTTGAAAACCAAAATAGTTTATTCGTTAGATATGGGCGCGCTGATAGCAGGTGCCAAGTACAAAGGCGAATTTGAAGAACGCTTAAAAGCCGTTATTAAAGAGGTTACGCAAAGCGATGGTGAAATCATCCTGTTTATTGATGAGATCCATACACTGGTTGGTGCCGGCGGTGGCGAAGGCGCTATGGATGCAGCCAATATATTGAAGCCAGCTTTGGCTCGTGGCGAGTTACGTTCTATAGGTGCCACAACCCTTAACGAGTACCAAAAATATTTGGAGAAAGATAAAGCCCTGGAACGCCGTTTTCAAAAGGTGATGGTTGAAGAGCCGGATGCTGCCGATGCCATATCTATTTTACGCGGGCTAAAGGAACGTTACGAAACTCACCACAAGGTGCGTATTAAAGATGAGGCCATTATTGCCGCCGTTGAAATGTCGCAACGTTATATATCTGACAGGTTTTTACCGGATAAAGCTATAGACCTTATGGACGAAGCGGCTTCAAAACTGCGTTTAGAAATGGACTCGGTACCAGAAGTAGTTGATGAACTGGAACGCCGCATTATGCAATTGGAGATTGAACGCGAAGCGATTAAACGCGAGCATGATGACCGTAAGGTTGCCGAACTAAGCGAAGAGATAGCCAACCTATCGGCCCAGCGCGATTCCCTACGTGCCAAATGGCAGGGCGAAAAAGACCTGGTAGATGGCATCAATAACAAGGTTGAGCAAATTGAAAACTACAAGCTGGAAGCCGAACAGGCCGAGCGTGCCGGTGATTACGGTAAAGTAGCCGAGTTACGCTACGGTACCATTGTACAGGCCCAGGCCGAAGTTGAAAAACTAAAAGCCGCCCTGTTAGAAAACCAGAGCGACAGCCGAATGCTGAAAGAGGAAGTTACCGCCGATGATATTGCCGGTGTGGTAAGCCGCTGGACAGGCATCCCGGTGAGCAAAATGATACAAAGCGAAAGAGAAAAACTGTTAAACCTGGAAGACGAGCTGCATAAGCGCGTAGCGGGGCAAGAGGAAGCAATAGAGGCAATTAGTGATGCTATACGCCGCAGCCGTGCAGGTTTACAGGATAAACGCAAGCCAATTGGCTCGTTCATATTTTTGGGTACCACCGGTGTAGGTAAAACCGAACTGGCAAAAGCCCTGGCCGAGTATTTATTTAATGACGAGGCTGCACTGGTACGTATTGATATGAGCGAATACCAGGAACGCCACGCGGTATCCAGGTTGATAGGAGCGCCTCCGGGCTACGTAGGTTACGACGAAGGCGGCCAGTTAACCGAAGCCGTACGCCGCAAACCCTACAGCGTAATTTTGCTCGATGAGATTGAAAAAGCACACCCCGATGTATTTAACATTTTGCTACAGGTGTTGGATGATGGCCGTTTAACTGATAATAAGGGCCGGGTGGTGAACTTTAAAAATACTATCATCATCATGACGTCAAACATTGGTTCAAACATCATCCAGGAAAATTTCCAGAGTTTGGAAGATAAAAACCGCGATGAGCTGATAGCCAAAACCAAGAATGAATTATTCAGCTTGCTAAGGGCCACCATCAGACCAGAGTTTTTAAACAGGATTGACGAGATCATTATGTTTACGCCGCTTAGCCGTGATGAGATTCATGACATTGTGAAGCTGCAATTTGCCCAGGTACAGCAAACGCTGGCCGAAATGGGCATCACCATGGAAGCAAGCGACGAAGCTTTAGATTGGCTTGCCCAGTTAGGTTATGATCCGCAGTTTGGTGCGCGTCCGCTAAAACGGGTGATCCAGAAAAAGATTCTCAATGAGCTATCCAAACAAATCCTGGCCGGTAAGGTGGATAAAGACAGTGTTATAAAGGTTGATATGTTTGATAACAACTTTGTGTTTTTGAATTCTTGAAGAGTTGATTAGGTTGATTGAGTGAGCGGTTGATTGGGTTGGAAGACTTATCAGCATGGTCAAAAAATCAATATCATAATGTTTATCATATAAAAAATAGCCGCCCAGGTTGGGCGGCTATTTTTGTATCTCGTACTATGGCTTTTCTTCGTCTTCTTTCTTCTCGTCAACCATTTCTATACGTACTTCATTATCATTATACCTTTCTTGGTTTTTCGCTAAAATTGGCGCGGCACCGGCAATAGAAATTCCGGTTGCGGCCAATATTAAAAACAGCGCCAGGAAAATAAACCTTAGCAGCTTTTTAAATCTGTTCATGTAATGCCCATAAGCGCCTAACAGGCTTTGAGGCACAGCCAGGCAGTTCAATAAAATTTTATTTGGAAAATCGGTGATTGAAGATTAGCCTATCGTGGAGAAATACAGACGGTAAAAATGAGCGGGACTCATCATTTTTAGCTGTAGAGTACTTTTATAACTATTGAAGAGTAAGTTCAAATGAATACAGCGCGATGTAACAATAGCGCTAAATAATACCAGCGCCCAAACCGGGCTTTCTTTAGGCGTCGAAAAACAAGCCCCTCTTTTATCAAGGGCTATTAAGGCTCTCCTAAAACCAACACCATTTTTAAATACGGATGGCCTGGTTGTCAAAACCTCGGTATTAACTACGCCGATGACCTTCTCCCCATTACTTACGCGGCCAACGGTAGCGAAAAAACTGAGCAATAAGGTTAAAGCCAATATATACTGCTTAACGCTCATTTTAGTGTGTTCATATTTTTCGCTTTTAAGCATAGGTAAATATAAGTATTAAGGTTGTAAGTTGATAACAAAGCTCCCTTAATTGTAGAAACAATAACACATTCAATATCAGGCTTAAAAATCAGTTTCAATAATTTTATTTAACAATAAGTTAATATATTAGCAATACTTGGTTATAAAAATATAACCAAGTTTGAAGTACAGTTAATAAATATAAACTTATACACAAAACACCTAAAAAACACACTATGCTAAAATTCAACAATTCAAGGCTGCTTTTTGTTGCCTTAGCTTTTGCCGGTACACTTGCAACCGGCTGCAAAAAAGACCTTGCCACTCCAGTGCAAAACACCGCTGATGCAAATACTGCATCAAAATTAAAAACTGAAGCGGTATCATTAACCCAGGGTTTTGAGGTAGGTTCAACCAGCCCTAAAACAGCTTATGATGTATCTCCTACCGGATCAAGCAGCGGCGATAACGTAACGCTCTCTGGCAATACCTGGAACCTTTACGATGCATTGATCGGTAACCTTGCCGGCGATTTAAAAGCCGGTTCATGGGCGGCACGCATCCGTAACACCGGTAAAATTACCATGTTGTTTGATGTAACTACAGGCATCAGCTCCGTAACCATTAAAAGCGGCACTTACAGCAGCGACGCGGCCAGCACCTGGGGATTGTTTTACTCAACCGATGGTGGTACAAGCTACACTCAGGCAGGCTCAACTATAACTACTACCTCCACCTTAACCTTATCAACTTTTACTATCACCGGTGTAACCGGCACAGCCCGTTTAGAAATTCGCAAGCTTAGCGGCGGCACCAACCGTATTGATATTGACGATATTACCATTAATGATGGTGGTACTACAGGCGGTGGCGGTACCGGAGGTGGCACTGTACTTACAGGTAAAAAATTCCTGTTTGATGCAAGTCACCTCGAAAACGCAGGCAGTGCCGATTGGCAAATTGATGCCGATGGTACCGAAAACGTACCAATTTATACAGGCGGCACCACAGTTGAAACCAAAGCACAACGCATCCCAACGCCGTCATACACCGGCATTACTTCAACCACTGCCGAAACTTATTGGAGAGGCGCGCTTTCTTCATGGGCTATTGAATTGGTTAAACGCGGCGAATTAGTTGAAAGCTTGCCAAGCGGATCATCAATTACCTATGGTAATTCATCAAACGCACAGGATTTAAGTAACTACGATGTATTTGTAGTTGTTGAGCCTAACCGTTTGTTTACCGCTGCCGAAAAAACAGCATTGATCAACTTTGTGGCCAATGGTGGCGGCTTATTCATGATTGCCGATCATACCGCGGCTACAACCGCCGGTACCGATGCTAATGGTTATAATCCATCGGATCGCGACGGTGATGGTTACGATTCACCACGTGTTTGGAACGATTTGATGACCAATAACGGCATCAATAATAATAACCTGTTTGGCTTTAACATCAATTATGTTGACATAAACGAAAGCCCATCAACCAATGTATATACAGGTACCAACGCAGATGCGCAAAAAGTATTGAATGGCGCTGCTGGTACAGCATCTAAACTGGCTTTTTATGATGGCTCAACAGCTACTTTATTGCCGGCCAACAATTCAAGCGTGCAAGGTTTGTTCTGGCGTAACAGCGCTACCAATGGTGGTACTGCTAATGCCATGGCGTTAATGGCTACTTATGGCAGCGGCCGTATAGTTTGGATTGGTGATAGCTCTGACGCTGATGACGGCACAGGCGATCCTAACGACAGCCTGTTCAACGGCTGGTCGGGCGATGCACCTTCTGGTTATACATCGCACCCGGCTTTGCATCTAAATGCATCGTTGTGGTTGGCTAAGGCGCAGTAAGAAGCCCAAGCCCCTCTAAATCTCCCCTGAAGGGGAGACTTTTGATTTGCATGCTTTAAACTTGCGAAGTTTTAAAAACTTCGCAAGTTTTTTGTTTAGTAGGGTTTGGTTCGTGCTCCCCCCCTATTTTATTCGCTAAAGCAAACAACATACGCAGTGAACGGTTATACATTACAGACAGTTTAAAACTGCTCATTACCTTAACATCACCAACATGAAAACTTACGATACTTTAGTGGATGCCACTAACGACCTGTTAAAAAGAGGATATACCGCTAACTTAATTTTAGATGGCGACACGGTAAACGATCATAACCAAGGCGTTCAAATGACTGCTGATGAATTTGAAATAGACGAATTTTACCGTTTTGAAGGTGCCAGCAATCCCGATGATATGTCGATAGTTTACGCTGTATCATCAGAAAAATATAACCTGAAAGGCGTTTTAGTTAACGCTTACGGTACTTATGCCGATGATAGCTCATCGGCCATAGCCGCCAAACTACACCATGGCCAGGTAAGCCATAATTTACACGGCGAGGATAAACCGACTGAATAAGATTTTCAGATATGCAGATTTCAGATGTGCAAATGATTCAATAATAATTCATCTGCACATCTGAAATCCGCATATCTGCACATCATCTCTGAATTTCACTAATTATCTTCTTCCCTCTTGATTGTATTCCCGGGCTGCCGTCGCGCATTAAGAATTCAAACTGAGCAGCTAATTCTTCTTTTATCCAGGGAAAAGCGTCTTTTAAATTAAACAGTGCCCTCCCGGCAAAAACCTTTACGGCAACTTTTGTTTTGGGATTTATCATCCAATCAAACAGTTGCTCCACTACGGGTTCAAAATCTATTTCTTTCAGTTTTAATTGTAGCGAGGCTGACGTATCAGGCTCGGTAATGTGCATCATTATTTTGGCGTAATGGCGCATACAACTTTGATGCTTAACATCTTTAAAGCGCTCTATAAGGTATTGCAAATCGGGCAGATAACGCTCGGGATCGGTAAAAAAAATATTCTCTAAAATCCATGCTGCCCTAAACGAAATGGCTTTATCAGCATGAAAAGTAATATCTATAATATCACGCAACGCAAATTGCTGCTCCTTTAATATGCGGCTTAATTCCAGCACCTTGGGTTTGCCAATCGTTTCGCTAATTTGTTTAATGAGTTCAGTTTGCGTCATTTTTTTTAGTCAGGAAGTCGGAAAGTCCGAAAGTCGGAAAAGCCCGAAAGATTTTTTGTCTGAAAGTTTAGGAATAGTTTCAATAGCCTCCTAAGCCTCCAGACTTTTCTAACTTCCGGACTTTCCGACTTCCGGACTTTCGGACTTTTCCGACTTACAACAACAATATCGCCAAAAGTTTTACATTTGCTCAGTTTAAAGATAACTATCAATGGTTAAATTCAATCGATTTACACTGGATAATGGCCTGCGGGTTATTGTTCACGAAGATAATACTACGCCCATGGCGGTGCTTAACATTCTGTATGATGTTGGCGCACGCGACGAAGATGCCGATCAAACCGGCTTTGCCCACTTGTTTGAACACCTGATGTTCGGCGGATCGGTTAACATCCCAAGCTATGACGAACCCCTGCAACGCGTAGGCGGCGAAAACAATGCTTTTACCAGCAACGATATTACTAATTACTACATTACCCTGCCATCGGCCAATATTGAAACCGCGTTTTGGCTGGAGAGCGACCGCATGCTGAGCCTCGCCTTTAGCGAAAAAAGCCTGGAGGTACAGCGTAACGTGGTAATAGAGGAGTTTAAACAGCGTTACTTGAATCAGCCTTATGGAGATGTTTGGTTAAAGCTTCGTCCGCTGGTTTACAAAACCCACTCGTACCGGTGGGCTACAATAGGCAAAACCATTAAACATATTGAAGATGCCCGTATTGAGGATGTGAAAGCATTTTTCAAAAAACACTACAATCCGCAAAATGCCATTATGGTTGTTGGTGGCGATGTAAACCTGGAACAGGTAAAACAGCTGGCCGAAAAATGGTTTGGATCTATCCCAGCCGGCGAAAAATATATCCGTAACCTGCCGCAGGAGGCAGATCAGCACGAAGAGCGCCGCGAAACGGTTACCGCCAAAGTACCTTTAAATGACGTGTACATAGCGTTCCAGATGGGTGCCCGTTTAGATGAAGATTATTACGCGGTTGAGTTATTGAGCGATGTACTTTCGCGTGGTCATTCATCACGTTTGTACCGCAGTTTAGTGCAAGATAAGCAGATTTTCAGCGAAGTGCACGCCTACATCACCAGCAGTCTTGACAAGGGTATGTTTGTGTTAGAAGGCAAGCCTTTAGAAAACATCAGCATTGAACAGGCAGAAGCCGCGCTTTGGGAAGAACTGGAAAAGATTAAAAACGAAGAAGTTCCGGCCGATGAATTGACCAAGGTTCAAAACAAAACGGAATCGACCATGGTATTTTCCGAAATGTCGCTGTTAGATAAAGCCATGAACCTGGCCTCATTTGAGCTACTGGGCGATGCCAATTTGCTAAACCAGGAAACCGAAAAATACCTGGCTGTAACCGGCGCGCAAATTAAACAAGCTGCCAACAAAATATTTAGAAAAGATAATTCATCAACCCTGATTTACCTGGCGGATAAAGCTGCTGTTTCTGAATCAGAATTTTCAGAATTAGAGAATTAACAGAATCGCAATTATTGTCTGAACCACGATTTTTAGGATTAAAAGATTCATAGGATTAGAAAATCAAATCCTATAAATCTGAAAAATCTGCTTAATCCCGGTTCAGACTAATGACCAATGACTATTGACTATTCACCAATGACCAACATAGATAGAACATTAGCCCCGGATTTTAAGGCTATCGATAATATAACCCTGTTGCGGCCCCAGAGCCAGCAGCTTGATAATGGCTGTAAGATATTTTGCTTTAACTCGGGCGGCCAGGAGCTGGTTCGTATAGAATGGATCTTTGGCAACCTGCGTTTTAACCCGGCAAAGCCGATGTTAAACATGGCTACCAACACCATGCTTACCGAAGGAACCAGCACTTTAAATGCGGCGCAAATTGCAGATAAAATAGATTTTTACGGCGCGTTTTTGCAGGTTGAGTATGGTTACGAAAATTCGACAGTAACCCTTTACAGTTTAAATAAACACCTGCACCATACTTTACCGGTTATTTTTGATTTGCTTACCAACTCCACCTTTCCCGAAAAGGAACTGGAAACTTTTAAGCGTAACCAGCAGCAAAAACTACAGGTAAGTTTGCAAAAAAACGACTTTATTGCCCGCCGCGATTTTAATAAAGCCGTTTACGGCGATACTATTTATGGCCTGGGAGCAACACCTGATAATTACAAAAGCCTGCAACGTGATGATTTGGTAGCTCACTATAAAGAGATGTACCAACCCGCAAACTGCACTATAATTATAGCTGGTAAGGTTGAAGCTGATGCCTTATCACTCATCTCCGATACCTTTGATAAAAATTGGCTTAACGGCCCTGTAGCTGCCAATACTACCCAGCCAGAACTTACACCGGCTACAGACTTGTTTTACTTTACAGAAAAGCCTGAGGCTTTACAGTCGGCAATCAGGATGGGTATTCCGACTATCAACCGTAATCACGCCGATTTTCAGCCGATGCAGGTTTTAAATACTGTTTTGGGCGGTTATTTTGGCTCAAGGCTGATGGCCAACATCCGCGAGGATAAGGGTTACACCTACGGCATAGGCTCGGGCTTAAGCTCATTAAAACAGGGCGGCGCCTTTTTCATAGCAACCGAAGTGGGTGCAGATGTTTGCAAATCGGCAGTTGAAGAAATTGAAAAAGAACTCAACCTGCTTAAAACCGAACTGATCCCCGATGAAGAACTGGACTTGGTACGCAACTACATGTTAGGATCATTATTAGGCAGCCTCGAAAACGTTTTTTCACACGCCGATAAGTTCAAAAGTATCTATTTTGCCGGGTTAGATTATGATTATTACGACAGGTATGCAGCTACAGTGAAAAATACAACCTCGCAGCAATTGTTAGACCTGGCTAATAAGTATTTCGACTTCGACAGTTTTTACAAAGTTATTGTCGGGAAGTATTAAAAAAGAGTCAAGAATTAAGAATCAAGAGTTAAGACAAACTTTTATGTAGGCATCTGTTATATAACGGATGCCTTTTTGTTTGTGAGAAACCTAAGGCTGCAATAGTAAGTACAACTTCCAATTTTTGTTCGCAATGTGAAGTTCTTGACTCTTAATTCTTGATTCTATTCTATATTTCTGTTCCCAATGTCAAAATCTTGATTCTTGACTCTTGATTCTTGACTCTATTCTACAATACATTTCCTAAATCCAAAATAAAAAGGTAGCTTTGCCCGGCAAATAATAACTCCAAAATAATTATTTGCTATGCAGTTAGACCCATCTAAATTTGTTGCCGAAGGATTAACTTACGACGACGTATTACTACTCCCCGCTTATTCTGAAGTATTGCCGCGTGATGTAAACACAGGTACTTTTTTAACAAAAAATATCCGTTTAAACATTCCAATTATTTCGGCAGCTATGGATACCGTTACCGAAGCAGGCCTGGCTATTGCTATTGCCCAGGCTGGTGGCATTGGTATACTGCACAAAAACATGACCATACAGGCCCAGGCCGATGAGGTACGCAAGGTTAAAAGATCTGAAAGTGGAATGATCCAGGACCCGGTTACTTTGGCCGAAGACGCACTTCTTGCAGATGCTTTCCAGATTATGAGGGAATACAGCATTGGCGGTATCCCGGTAATTGATGCCGATCATAACCTTAAAGGTATCATCACCAACCGCGATTTGCGTTTCCAAAAGGATATGACCGTTCCGGTTAGCGAGATCATGACCAAAACTAACCTGATCACCGCGCCAGAGGGTACTACCTTAATCGAGGCTACGGCTATACTACAAGGTAATAAAATTGAAAAACTGCCGGTTGTTAACGCGGCTGGCAAATTGGTTGGTTTAATTACTTATAAAGACATTCAAAAAGTTAAAAATTTCCCTAACGCCTGTAAAGACGAGTTTGGTCGTTTAAGGGTTGGTGCCGCTGTTGGAGTTGCCGCGGATAATATCGACCGTGTTAAGGCTTTAGCCCAGGCAGGTGTTGATGTGATTACTGTTGATACTGCACACGGTCACTCAAAAGGGGTTATTGATATGGTGAAAGCTGTAAAAGAGCTGTTCCCTAATCTGCAGGTTATTGCCGGTAACATAGCAACCGGTGATGCCGCTATCGCCTTAGCCGATGCCGGTGCCGATGCCGTTAAGGTAGGTATTGGACCAGGTTCTATTTGTACCACCCGTATTATTGCCGGTGTTGGTGTACCACAGTTATATGCCGTTTATGAGTGTGCTAAAGCCCTTGAAGGCCGTGGCGTACCTGTTATTGCCGATGGTGGTATCAAACAAACAGGCGATATTGTAAAGGCTATCGCGGCCGGTGCAAGTTCCATTATGGCAGGTTCATTATTTGCCGGTGTTGAAGAATCACCGGGCGAAACTATTATATATGAAGGCCGTAAATTTAAATCGTACCGTGGTATGGGTTCTGTTGAGGCAATGGCAAAAGGATCAAAAGATCGCTATTTCCAGGACGAGACAGATGTGGTAACCAAACTGGTACCAGAAGGTATCGTTGGTCGCGTGCCATTTAAAGGCAGCATGGCCGAAGTAATTTTCCAATACATAGGCGGTTTACGTGCCGGCATGCATTACTGCGGTGCCGCAACTATCGAAGACCTCCAACGCGCCAAATTTGTACGTATCACTGCAGCCGGTATGCGCGAAAGCCATCCACACGATATTACCATTACTAAAGAAGCGCCTAACTATACAAGCAGGTAGTTTTTTAAGATAAAACTGCATAAAATAAGAATCGTCGTTCCTCCTCGCAATGACGATTCTTATTTTATAATATCCTCTTTATTTACCGCTCAGGGACGATGATTTTGAAAACAGACCATCTGAGGTAATGATCTTTAACGCCTGATCGTTGGTGAATCCTTCTTTTACAAGCGCGTCAAAATAATCTTTATTAAGTTTGGCCAGTTCGGCTATTTTGCCCGGTTGCTTGTAATAGGCCAGATTTGCATCCAGTAAAGATTTTGCCATTGACGCATACATCGGTCCCATGGCACTCATCGCGTTCTGCATTTCATTGCCTGCACCGTAAAACAAGCCCCTCGAAGCGGTATCCGCACTTACAGGCGGAGGCGGAAGCAATCTTACATCGGTAATTGTTGCTCTTTTTGAGACACCGTCTGATGTTGATTGGCTGAGGCTTACGCCATAAAAGTTAAAAAATAATATACCATCTTTCCTATACCCCGCTCTTTCAATAATATCGATAGTTTTTGAAGCTGCCGGTATTTTTTTGAAGTATACTTTAAACGTAAGTTTATCGCCCGCTTTTGCAAAAACATGCTTTGCAGGCACCATAGCAATGTTTTCAGATTTTACATAATTGTAATGTTCATTACCTTGGTCTGTTTGGATATAAATTTCCTTGTTTAGCTGCACCCATGCATTGTCGGCGTTAGCGGTATAGGCAAAAGTTACGGTAGTAAACTGGTTACCGGTTTCAATTTTTTCAATATCGCTATTGAGATCTTCATTTTGATCTACCTGTGGCTTTACTATATTTTGCGAAAAGGCAGTGAAACAAGATATCATCAGGAAAGCAGTAAGTGTTAAGGTTTTTTTCATGGGTTATGTTTTTTTTAAAGATATATAAAAATATCAACCATAATATAAGGCAACTAACAGATAACAAAACCATAATGAGGCATTGCACAAATTTTGTTATAATTGAACATGAAATCTATCTGTGTATTCTGCGGCGCAAACTTTAACGGCGATCCCCTGCTGAAAGAAGCAATTGAACAACTGGCCGAAGTAATGGTAAGTCGTGAAATAGCCTTGGTTTATGGCGGTGGCAAAGTTGGTGTAATGGGATTGATAGCCGATGCCATTTTGAGTCGTGGAGGTAAAGCTATTGGTATAATCCCACAGTTTTTGATGGATAAAGAAGTTGGCCATACCGGCTTAACAGAACTGCACATTGTAGAGAACATGCATCAGCGCAAACAAATGATGAATGATCTGTGTGATGCCATCATTACCCTGCCCGGCGGATTGGGTACGCTTGAAGAGTTTTTTGAAGTACTAACATGGCTGCAACTTGGCCTGCACAATCATCCGATAGGTTTATTAAATATAGGTGGCTTTTATGATCCCCTGCTTACCCAGCTTGACGTAATGGTTGCTCAAAAGTTCCTGAAACCCACCAACCGCGAACTGGTGCTCACCTCCGGCAACCCGATAGAACTGGTGAACCTTATGGACAGCTTCAACGCCAAGCCAGATGAAGTTTGGTTCAGAGACAGAAACCTTGCGTAAGTCAAAAGTCAAAAATTCTGCTCGGTTACTTAAAGAAGGCTTTTGTCTTGATTCTTGGCTCTTAATTCTTGATTCTTCTTCACTCTCCTCCTTGTTTGCCGTAAAATATTACCCAGGTGGCAAAATCGTCGGTAAAGTTTTCAAAGCGGTGTATTGCATGGGCTTTTACAAACAACACATCGCCTTGCTGAAAACTGGTGCGTACGCCATCATTTACAAACTCGCCATTGCCGCTAATGATAACATACAATTCATCCTGTGTATGCGGTGTTTGGGGGTCGATATTTTGCGGTTTGTAAAGCTCTACAGACATGCTGCCATGCTCCAACACTTTTACAAATAATTGGTTGGGCTTGTCTGTTAAATTCTGAAGGGCTTTAATTACGGATGATTTCATATTTTAAAGTACGGAATAAAACCTAAGTTTTATGTTTTAAATTCCAAAACCTGAAACTCTAAATGGGAAAATTCCAAATTCTAAAAAAAATTAAACCCTAAATTCTAAAGGCTTAAATTCTAAATCTTCAAATTAATTCTCTTACATTTTATTTATTGCCAGGTGCTTGTCCTTTGCTTTTACATTTTGGCAACATTTGGTTTTACAGGTTTGATTACATTTGTTTAGCCTTATGCGCCTATGAACAACGAGAAACACGCCATATTAGCCGATGTACTGAAAAATTTTGCCGGCCTTAATGATCATGATATTACCGCGGGCCAAAGTCTTTGGCGGAGTCGGAAAATTGCAAAAGGCGATTTTTTTAATATGCAGAACTTTGTTTGTACAGACCTGGCATTAATTACCAAAGGCATCTTCAGGATTTATTTTGTGCCGCCAAATACGCAGGACGAAAAAAATGTATACTTCTTTTCTGAAAAGCAATTCCTGGTATCGTTTCGCAGTTTTATTAACCAATACCCTTGCTATTACTACATACAGGCGCTGGAGGATGCCGAGATCATCAGCATTAATTATAAAGACCTGCAATACCTGTATACCACCCCCACCGGCTGGGAAAAGTTTGGCCGGCTGATAGCCGAATTATTCTTTAACTATTCGCAAAGCCGCGCTGAGGAATTTTTATTTAATACTGCCGAGGAGCGCTACATTAAACTCACCAAAGAACATCCAAATATTGTTGATAGGATAGCGGCTTACCATATATCGTCATACCTGGGTATTAAAAATCCATCGTTAACGCGAATTAAAAAACGTTTACTTGCCCAAAAGTAATCTGACTGTCAGTTTCTTCGGCTGGGGATTAAAAGATTCTAAAAAGAACGGTCGTTTTTCACTTAGGTGAAAAAACGCGGTGTTTATTGTAAACAACTTTGTGTTATCAAACAAAAAGCAACATAAAAAATAACACAATGAAAACCGCACAATCTTTTAACCACGATGCAGCTGTAAAAGCAACTACAGCTAAATCATTAAGCAAGTTATATTTTACCCGCGTGGGCTTCTCTGTTATATGGGTAACCCTGGTAGCCATATATGCAGCAAAATCGCCACAAGTAGCAGCCATATTATTAATCATTTACCCGGCATGGGATGTTGTGGGTACTTTTGGAGATATCCGTATTAATAAAGCTAACGGACCAGTAACACCACAGTACGCTAACGCGATCATTAGTATCATCACCACTTTTGCGGTTGGCGTAGCTTTAAATTCGGGCGTGCCTAACGCGCTTATTGTTTTTGGCGTATGGGCAGGGTTAACCGGCATTATACAACTGGTACTTGGCCTTCAACGCAGGCGTGAACTTGGCGGCCAATGGCCAATGATATTAAGTGGTGGTCAATCAGTTATTGCCGGCATTTCTTTCATCGCGTTTGCACACAAACCAACAATGGGTATTGCCAACCTGGCCGGCTATTCGGCCTTTGGGGCATTTTATTACCTTTTGGCAGCAATCCGTCTGTCAAAAACTATAAGTATAGCAAATACACAAACTATCTAAAAGGTTTTACTCGCCATATAGTGGCATTTTTTCGACAAAACGTATCATAATCTGTAAACTTTGTAATATTTATTAAAAAGTTTACAGATTATTTTATTTGACAGGTTTATTGGTATCATTATTGCAATGCTCAAACATATTGATATACAGGCAAATAAAATGTTTAAACAACATTTATTTATTTATCAATATTGTACTTAAACATTGTCAATATTATCAAATTGTTAATAGTTAAGTTTTTCACTTAAAATATTTGCAAAATAAAAGATACGATGTATATTTGCAGTGTAATAAATGTAAGACGCTGAACGGCAGCAAAACACAGATGGTTCGATACCTCTTCTTACAGCTCTTCTCATAATTTAGGTTTATAATTGGTTAGAACGCGCCCCTGCCCATCAGAGGGCGCTTCTTGTTTCTATAGGTTTTATGATCCCTTTTTATATTAATCTTCTTATTGTTGACAGCTTCTGCAATAATCTTTAAATTTGATAATATGAGCGTACAATATATATCAGACACAAAAGGACAAGTCACTGCTGTGCAAGTCCCTATTAAAGAATGGGAAATGATAAAAAGCAAATACCCCGACGTTGATAATATCGATACATCAATTCCAGAGTGGCATAAGGAGATAATAGATGAGCGCCTTGAAGCATTAAAAAGAAATCCGGATATGATTTTGCCAATTGAGACATTGTTTGACGAATTAGACAATTAGCAATGGCTTACAGTTTACACTACCTTGATATTGTAAAGGTAGACTTGGTTGAAGCTAAAGATTGGTATAAGAATCAGAAACCTGGGTTAGAAAAACAGTTTAGCAGAGAAGTTAAGGCATGCATTGCCAGACTACAGAAAAATCCACTTGGATACGAGATTAAATATAAAAACGTCCGAACTGCATTTACCGATGTATTTCCTTACGCTATACATTTCTTTGTAAATCAATCAATAAACCAAATTGTTATTATCGCCGTGGTCCATCAAACCCGTAATCCATTATTAGCCGATAAGCGAAGCGACGATGAATAGTTTATAAGTTTGCCTTTTATCTAAACAATCGCCCAAACAAAATCCCAACTTATTGTCTTTTATATCAAATTTATACATTAATAAATATCGATATGAAAAACCCGGTCTACCTGGCATTAATGCATACTGACGGCACTACAAGAAGTATTATTATTGAACCCGTTTTAAAGCACAACCTTGCCGATACCGGCGTTTATAAAATTTACAAAACATCGATAGATAATGAATCTACTTTATTTACCGAGGAATTGGAAATAGATGAAACGCAGGCATCGCTGACCGATAGTGATAATCCGGATTATTTAGGTACCATCATTTTTTTACCCAACCATACACACTGGGATTACAACGGCGACTTGTTAAGCAAAACCGAACAACAACAAATAGCTACGTTTCTGCAACAGCAAGTTTAATCAACTCCTTTTACCTTCATTTGAAAGGTATACACTGCTTTTGAGGCTGTAATAAACAACACGTCTTTATTTTTGCCACCGAAGCAGATGTTGGCCGTCCAGGGTTCATCTATGTCAATGTGACCTATCTTTTCGCCTCTGGGGTTTACTATGGTTACCCCTTTACCGCACATGTAAATGTTTCCTAATTGATCTATGGTCATCCCATCGCAGCCCATGGCTATAAAAAGCGTGCGGTTGCTGAGGGAACCGTCTTTATTGATATCGTAACGGTAGGTTTTGTTATCGCCAATATCGGCCACGTACAGGTTTTTACCGTCGTGGGTTCCGATGATTCCGTTGGGCTGTTTAAACTGATCGTCAACCACCACAGCTTCGTGTTTGCCCCTGGCTACGTAATAAAGTTTGCGGCCATCAAGATCGGATTGTTTGCGGGTCCAGTAATCACGTTGGTAATAAGGGTCGGTAATGTAAATACCGCCATCGGGGCGCACCCAAACATCATTAGGGCCGTTAAATAATTTACCCTTATAATCGGTTAACAAAACGGTTATTTTTTTATCGGGGCTGATACTCCAGAGTTGGTCTTTAGCGTCGGCACAGCTTATTAAATTGCCTTTACGGTCAAAATACATCCCGTTACTGCGGCCCGCGCTATCTAAAAAAATTGACAGCTTACCGCTGGTATCATACTCCCAGATCTTATTGTTAGGCTGATCTGTAAAAAACACATTTCCTTTTTTATCAACGGCGGGGCCTTCGGTAAACGCAAACTGTTTGGATATTAATACCGGCTTAGTACCTGCATCATACAAATTGGTAACATCCTGGGCAAATACACTACATGATACGGTTAGCAAGCTTAGAAACAATAAAGAACGTTTTTTCATGGTACTAATAATTGGTTTGCTAATGTAGGTTGTTTTTGACAGAGATAAAAGAGCCCCGAATTTAGAGACGCAACATTTTGTGTCTCCCGCATGCAAATCACGCCTTTAGATTCTCACTTTCAAATTTGATTGCTTGGCGGAAGACGCAAAATATTGCGTCTCTACAGTCCCAATAAACCATTTAAAACGCTATTTTTGCACCTTTAATAAAAATACCGTTCAAAACATGAGTATTGCACTATCCGAGCAGGAAATTATCCGCCGCGAATCTTTACAACAATTAAGGGCACTGGGCATTAACCCATACCCTGCCGAAGCTTTTGATGTTAACGCCTGGGCACAGGATATTACCGATAATTTTGCAATAAAACCCGAGGCCTACCAAAATGTAGTAATTGCCGGCCGTATCATGACCCGTCGCATTATGGGCAGCGCATCTTTTGCCGAATTACAGGATTCAACCGGCCGTATACAGATTTACCTGAAACGCGATGATATTTGCCCCGACGAGGATAAAACCTTATACAATACTGTATTTAAAAAACTGCTGGATATTGGCGACTACATCGGTATTAAAGGCTATGTATTTTTAACCCAAACCGGCGAAATCTCGGTTCACGTACGTGATTTGATCGTGCTGTCAAAATCTCTGAAACCACTACCAGTTGTTAAACGCGAGGACGACGGCACCATTCATGATGGCTTCACCGATCCTGAATTGCGTTATCGCCAGCGTTATGTTGATTTAACGGTTAACCCTGCATATAAACAAATTTTCATCAATCGCTCAAAAGTGATCAGCAGTATGCGCAATTACTTTAACAACCAGGGTTGGATGGAAGTTGAAACCCCTATATTACAACCCGTGCATGGTGGCGCGGCGGCCCGTCCGTTTGCTACACACCACAACACGCTTGATATGCCGCTGTTTTTACGTATTGCCAATGAGCTTTACCTAAAACGCCTTATTGTAGCTGGTTTTGATGGAGTATATGAGTTTGGTAAAATGTTCCGTAACGAGGGTATGGACCGTACCCACAACCCGGAATTTACTGCCATGGAAATATATGTAGCCTATAAAGACTATATATGGATGATGGCCATGGTTGAAGAGTGTTTGGAAACTGTTGCCAAAGCTGTTCACGGCATCCCGGTGGTACAGGTAGGCAGCAACGAGATTAACTTTGCAGGCCCGTACGAAAAACTATCGATGTATGATTCAATCCTGAAATATACAGGTATCGATGTATCTGCCATGGATGAAGCGGGATTGCGTGAAGTTTGCGCCGAGCTTAAAATAGACGTGAATCCGACCATGGGTAAAGGCAAATTGATAGATGAGATTTTTAGTGCCAAGGTTGAACATAATTTGATCCAGCCGACCTACATTACCGATTACCCTATCGAGATGACACCGCTGGCCAAAAAACACCGCACCAAAGATGGCCTGGTAGAGCGTTTTGAGCTATTTGTAAACGGTAAAGAGATTGCCAATGCTTATTCTGAATTGAATGACCCTATTGATCAGCGTGAGCGTTTAGAGGAGCAATTGATCCTGGCCGGTCGTGGCGATGATGAGGCTATGGCCATGGACGACGACTTTTTACGCGCCCTGGAATACGGCATGCCACCAACATCGGGCCTGGGTATCGGTATCGACCGTTTGGTAATGCTAATGACCAACCAAAGCACCATACAGGAAGTACTATTCTTTCCGCAGATGCGTCCCGAGAAAAAGGCTAAAGTGGTTACCATCGAAGACTTTACAAACATTGGCGTACCTGCCGAGTGGGTACCGGTACTAAATAAAATGGGCTTTAACACGGTAGAAGAATTAAAAGCCGCAAACCCCAACAAGGTATTTAATGACCTTGGCGGTATGCGTAAAAAAATGAAACTTGATATTACTATGCCAACCAAAGAAGAAGTAATGGCCTGGTTTAAATAAGAAGCTGAAGGCGGAAAGCTTAAAACTGAAAGCTTTTTTAGTGAAATAATTGAGAGACGTATTTATTAAATGCGTCTCTTTTTTGTACCCTCTCGCGAGCTTTCAGCTCGTGAGCCTCATGGCTGCAGCTTTTAGCTGCCGGTATAAGCTGAAAGCCTATACATCATAGGCAAGAGTTACGTTGCGCTAAACTCGCGGCAACAAAAAACAAAATGGGCCTGTTCTGAAAAGAGCAGGCCCATTTTACTATATTTTTAATCCCTGCTTAAACAGTAGGATCATAACTATCAGCTACATCAGTAGCAAACGGTGGTTTCTCTTTTTTGAATATGGCGGCGCCAATTAAGGCAACAACTACACCCATAACCAACGAGCCAAAAAATGCCCCGGCTACTGCAAAAATGGCGAAGTACTTACGGGTCATGCTCATGGCTGTTTCAACCTGCTCTGGGGTTAACGTACCTTTTGCCTCCAATTGCGCCTGTGTAGATGAAAGGATTTTTTCAGCCATTTCGGGGCTTAATATAGCGTAATACACATACAAAAAAACTGCCGTTAAAATACCCAGGAACAGCGAATATAAAAAGCCCGATAAAAATCCCTCACCAAAAGTCATATAACCACCAAGATCATTGCGATATTCTTGTTGCGTTAAACATAAAAAGCCGATAAAAACCAAATAGTTTATGTATTTAGCTGATGAAGTGGGGTCGACATTCAAAAACTGAAATGCATAAGTAATAACTATCGAGGCTATCAGGCCTATCAAAGCCCATTTGATTGCCGGTTTAGAGGGACTTGCTTTTTTTACTTCCATGATTGTAGGTTTTATAGTTTAGCTAAAATTAACTAATATTTTATAAAATCGGCGTAATTACTCATAAATAAATAAGGCCCTTACCGGTTAAGATAAAGGCCCCATCGTTATTTATAAAATAATATATCTACTGTGGCTGGTTATTATAAACTACGCCTTCGCGTTTAAAGAAAGCGGCAAAAATAAGCGATAGCACAAACATAAAAATAATTGATATCCCGAAACCGGTAATCTGCCTGCCAACGGTAACATCTTTTTGCACTTCAAATTGTTGGTTAATATCGTCCATCTTCTTTTTAACCTCATCTGGCTTAGCTTTATTTTCTGTAAGGTAGGTTGATACTGCTTTGGTCATGGCAGTTTGTGTTTTTTGAACCATATTTGGCTCTACCACTTTTGCAAACAGCATATCCCTAACCAAAAACTGCAACACAAAGGCTGTAAAAAACATGATAAAGATACCGGATGCCGCCTGGCGCATGCTCCAAAAACCACCTATCTTTTTACGCAGATTAATAACCAATAGCACAACAGCCCCTATTGGCAACAACACCGAAAAAACAAAGGGCGCCGATGATATTACAATTACCGACGATGTGCTTATCATCACATAAAAAGAAATGATGCTAAAGGCAGAAAGTAAAACACCCAGGATAATCCCGTAAATAATTCCCCACTTTCTTAATTCTGCTTTATCAATGTCTATTTCCATTTCTGAAACCTATTATTGAAAATTAATCAAAATCTCTAACACAGCCATATCAAACTCTTTTTCCAAAGCGTTATCGGCAATAACGGCCTTAGCATCCGGTGATGGATCTACATTTTGAAAAAAGCACATCATAGGATAGAATAGTTCGGCTAATTCAGAATCTTCGGGCAGGCTTTGCGCTACCTTGCTGATCTCTTCTACCGGGCTTTCCATCAAAATCTGGTTAGCTATAACCGGTTCGTAAATACGGTATTCGTCCTGGAACTCGTCTTCATCAACTAATAAAAACTCTTTCAGGTAATCTTCCAATTCCGGCTCAATGTCTTCATCTTCACACTCGTTAAGGTACAATAACAGGTTTAGCAGCTCGGTACCGCGATCAAGCGTTTGCTCTTCAATATCTTCCCACTCGGGGGTATCCAGGTAATCTTCTTCTAATTTTTTAACGTCGGCGCTGAAGAAATTGATCATCAGCAAATCAAAAAACACTTCGCGAAGCACTTCTACATCGGGGTTGTTGTCAAATACCGCGTCAAGGGCGTCAACTTTATCTAAAAAGTCTTCATTTAAAGCAAACACATCACCAAAATCGCCGGTGAGTGTTGATGCGTCAAAGCTACTGTATTTTGAAAATGCCTCTAAGGCAGCCTGGAAGGCTATTTCTATTTTTGGATCGATCATTGTTTTTCTATTTAAGTATTTGTTGATTGTTGTACGTTAACAGCACTTTTCCCTTTAAGCTTTCGCCAATGAAAGGAGAGTTTGCCGATTTCGACAAATTGTTTTTGCTGTTATATTCCCACTCCGCATCGACGTCAAAAACTACCACGTTGGCTTGTTCACCCTCTGCAATTACCGGAACGTCTACCCCAAGAATTTCACGTGGGTTGATGGCTAATTTTTCTACGATCAGTTCAACCGGCAAACCTGTTTTCAACGCAAGTGGTAAGGCCGTTTGAAAGCCTACCATTCCGTAAGCGGCTACTTCAAACTCCACATCTTTAAACTCAATCTCGTGCGGAGTATGCTGCGATACAATGGCATCTATGGTGCCATCCTTTAAACCTTTTATTAAGGCCGTCACATCATCTTTGGTGCGCAAGGGTGGTTTTACCTTATATTGGCTATCAAAACCCAGCAGGGCTTCGTCTGTAAGTATTAAATGGTGCGCTGCAACATCGCAGGTAACTTCCAATCCTTTACGCTTAGCTTCGCGGATGAGTTCGACAGAGCGCGAGGTTGATATGGTACTGAAATGTATTTTTGAAACTGTGTACTCGGCCAGGTAAAGATCGCGGGCAATCATCAGCTCTTCGGCTAATGAAGGGATGCCTTTCATACCCAACAGGGTACTCACCTCGCCTTCGTTCACTTTGGCTTTACCGGCTATGGCGGTATCTTCGGGATACGAGAAAACCATGGCATCAAAGCCCTGGGTATATAATAAAGCCCTCTCCATTAAACCGGCATCCTGTACCGGGCGGTTGCCATCTGTAAAGGCTTTTGCACCACTCAGGTGCATATCGTACATTTCGGCAAGGTCTTTTCCCTCACGTTTGTGCGATATGGTTCCCAAAGGATAAACATCAACCAAATTACCTTTGGCGCGGTTCAACAGGTATTCAACTTCGGCTTTTGAGTGCACCGGGTTGGCGGTGTTAGGCATCATGGCAACACCCGTGAAACCACCGGCGGCGGCGGCACGTGTGCCCGATATCATATCTTCTTTGTTTTCCAGCCCCAACTCGCCTATGTTGCAGTTAAGATCAAAGAAACCAGGTGATACATATTTACCTTCGGCGTCTACCAGTTCGGCATCGGCCTCAATATCGTCGGCAATGCGGGTGATAACTCCGTTTTCAATTAAAATATCGGCAACTTGTTGATGAAAGGCTGATCCGGGATCAAGGATAGTGGCAGATTTGATAAGCAAATTCATTAGCACTGCTTTAAAAGGATTTTTGTTGATTAAACCGCCTGTTTTATCCCCTGCACATTGGACTTAAGGTACCTGATGAGCAAAATTTCGATGGCCAGAAAAATCAATGCCAAAATTATACAAAGTTTCCATAATTGCGTACCTAAATTTGTTTCGGCAACAATACCTTTTAATGAAGCGTTACTACCTGGTATTAAGGCTGCTTGCCTGGGTAAAATATCTTTTAAAACAGCCGGCGTTAAATAACTCAGGTCCGATTCCTTCCTGTTATCGTTAAACGCCAGCGTGGCCAGCGTACTATCCTGCTTTTTTAAAGTGTAAATACCCGGTTCCCGTAATTGATCAGATACGTATAGCAACGTGCTTCCCTCCTGCTGCCTTACATCAGGGATGGTGCTTTGGCCGTCTTTGGTTAATTTAAGCAATTGCTTTTCTGTAAGCTGCACTGGAGGCACTTCTAATGTTTCGTCGGCACCCAGGGTATAAAACAAAGGCAGATCGTGCCCGCTCAATAAAGCTATCCTGAATAATATGGGTACAAAAAGCGCGTGGCGCGGCAGGTTGCTAAAATCTTCATTAAGTGGTACAGCAGCTACATAAACCTTGCCCCTGCCGCTGTTGTAGCCTGCCCAAAAACTTTGCCCGGCGGTAAGCGTCATCAAATTATCCTGGCTGCCATGGGCGGCGCTCAACTGGTAATATTTTTTTACGATAGGCAGATCCGGGTTTGGCGGGAAACTTTCAAACACATTTTTAAATACCGGGCTTTGACGGTTAAGCGCCGATACTTTGCCAGCATCTGGCACCAGTTTTTCGGGATAAGCCGCGTTCATCGGCTGCAAAAACGAGCGATAGTTGTTCAAATCGGCATCTATAGCCGGAAAAACTACCAGCGTGCCACCTTTGCTCACATACGTTTTTAGCTGCTGTGCCAGGCCGGTTGAAACCGCTTTAATATCGCTGATCACAATAAGCGGACAAGTCCCTAACGCGGCATAATCAACATTACCATCGTGACTGTTATGGGCGTTAAAAAAAGGATCGGCAGCAAAAACTGCTTTCAGGTATGGGTTTGGCGTACCACCATCTATCAGTAAAACCGGCATTTGCTGTGCCACATTAAAACTGAAAAAGAATTTATTATCAAAAGTAACCGGGTTATCCTGTAAAGCTACTTCACCCTGTTGCCAACCTGCCTGCAGACCCATAAAAGCGAGAGTATCGTTTTGTACAGATCGCGCGGCAAGGGTATAACTCCCCAAAGCTTTTTGAGCGCCATTAATAGTGACTTTAAGCGGAATCTTTTCGGCCTTTTCATCGGCATAGTTATGCAGGCGTACTACCAGCTTTTCGCTTTCGCCCGGCCGGTGAATAGCATTAAGCAGCCAAACCGAATCAACCGCTACGTTGGGCAGGTTGCCCGCTTTTAACTGAATCAAATTTATAGCGATGGCGCTATCCGTTTTTAAAGGCTTATCGGCCATGTTTTTTTGCAGATCTGAAATGATATACGCCGATTTTGCAGCACCAGGTTGGGTGATCAATAAACTTTGCTGCCGACTAATGATTTGTTGCAATGTACGACTCTGCGCGCTGATCTTTACCTGGTCTACCGCGTCATTAAACTCGTCCCTGCTTAATAGTCGCTGGTGTTTGCCTTCAAAATCCTGGGTAAGCAGCTGAAAGCGATCATTGATATTATAGGCCGATGCTATCTGTTTGGCTTTTTGTTTGGCATCATCCAGCAAGGAACCCTCGCGGTTAAGGGTTTGCATACTGTAGGAATTATCTACAAAAATACTCACCGCGTTTTGCCGCCCGGCGTTTGCAGTATTCTGAGCAGGGATAAACGGACGAGCGAACGCAAATACCAGGAAGGCCAAAGCCAATAGCCTTGAAGCAAGGATCAGGCGCTCTTTCAAATTTCTGCGGGATGATTGCTGCTCCTGTATCTCCTTTAAAAACTGAACGTTGCTAAAATTTACCCGCTGAAACTTACGAAAGTTAAATAAATGGATAATTACCGGGAAGGCTAACGTAAGCAATGCAAATAAAAATGCCGGATAGATGAAGTGCATATATGCGAATGTACGAATTGATGTGAAGATTTCAGATGTGCAGATATGCAAATTTAGGATGAATGGATTTAAGGTTGAGATGATTGCTAAGTCAAAACATTAAAAAAACTGTCATTCTGAATGTAGTGAAGAATCTATTCTTCGCCATACTTATTCGCCCTGTAAGTTCATGAATAGATGCTTTGTGCCTCAGCATGACAAGTATTGAGGAAATAATCTTCCCCCTCAACACTTCACCGTCTTCTTCTTTTTCCCTACCTGCCCCTTCGCTTGCATTTTGGCGATATATTCAAGCGCGTCGGGTACTTTGCAAGCCGTGCCATTCATATCAACCATCACCACACCGTTCTTTTTGGCAATGTCAATGGCATCCTCTGTTAGCGCGGTTACATAATTGGCTGCCGAAATGATGAAACCGTTCATAGTATACTTTACCCTGTTGGCCGCCGAATGGATATTTTCTGAGGCCCGTTCAAGCAATTGCTTCAATGCCGGAATATCCAACTCCGCATCCGGCTTTAACGCTACCGTATTACTCAATGTGGACCAGCCCGCGGCGGTAATATGTTCCTCCGGCGAGTCTATCCACTCTAAAGCCAGCTCAAAACCATATTTACTGCCAGCGGCAACCCAGGGAACTGTGTATTCGCTGATGTTATTGGATACGGCCTGTTTAACCCAGGTTTGCAAATCGTCCTTTGTCATTTTTGCATCGTCGGTGATCAGGCCGGCCAGGTACATGGCGTCGGTATTGCCGGTGGCGTATAATTCTTTAGCTAAAGGATAATCTGTTTTGGTTTGTTTCTGGATGATTTTAAGGTGTTCAACCTTCACGCCAAAAAACGGTTCTTTAATGCCATGCTTCAGCAAGATCTTTTTTATGCTTTCGCTGCCGTAGCCCTGCAGTTGGGCCATAACTTCCTGTACATCCATGATATTTTATTTAGGTTGTTTGCCGAATAAAAATATAAAAAATGATCGGGATATTTTGCAAGTTAAAAGCTGTTACAAAGATTTCAGGTGGGCTAATTTAACAGGGACAGCTGAAAGCTGTAGCCATAAGTACCCACGAGCTGAAAGCTCGCGGGAGCGATTAAAAAAAATGTCACCCCATTAATTGAGGTGACATTTCGGGTATACTAAAAATCAAAGTCATCCTGAACTCGTTTCAGGACCTCACAGGACAGGTTGCCAGCATGATATATACCAAGCAAGTGTGGTGCCGAAATAAATTCGGCACCACACTTGCTTGGTGTTTCATCTGCATATCTGAAATCTGCATATCTGCACATCTACCATTCCGCATATCTACAACGTTTCATTATATACACCAAACTCCGCTATAGATGGCGCGCTATCAGATGTTTCTATCGCCATACGCACTTTATTACCGTTAACAGCCTTAAAGCGGTTAACTTTTACACGGCTCAGGTTTTCGCCTTCAAATAAAGGTTTCCAGCCCGCGCCGTCGTTGTACTCTAACTTGTATTTTTTGATATTGGCTTTACGCTCAAAAATTACAATGGTGTTAAATTGCTGACCGGGTTTTAAATCAACCTCGTACCAGGCGTTTTTCACCCTATCATTTGATTGCCATGACGACTCAAAATCATCATCATTAGCAAAATCGCTGATGTTCATGTCATCGCTCCAGCTTGAATTTGCAGGCGCACGTTTGGCCAGGTTATGTGATATGATAGGATTGCCCGTTTCGCCAAGTTTTGCAACCGGACCTTCGTTTTTCCAAAGCTTTCCAATTTCCTTTAAACCTTCAATGGCGTTATCATCAAACAAACCATCGGTATTGGGGGCTACATTGAGGATAAAGTTACAGCTGGCATTGTTAAGCGGCACCAAAATATCGTTAACCAGTTTGTTTACATCCCTTATTGGCGTGGTAGGGAAGTTTGATTTCCAAAACCAACTGCTTTGAATAGGCAAACAAGCCAATGCCGGCATTTTATTAGTCTCTTTTTGAACACGCTGACCAGCACCCATTTCATAAGTTTTGATATCGGTATAATATAAACCTTCGGCAGGGTATTTAGCACCGTTCAAATCCATCAACAGGCAGTTGGGTTGCAGTTTTTTGACCAGTTTGTAGATTTCCTCAAAAGGCACATCATCATAAGATATCCTTGACCATGGTGCATCCCAGCCGTCAATAATCAATGCTTCTATGTTGCCATAGTTGGTTAACAGCTCAGTGATTTGCTGTTTAACCATTTCAATATGCTTAGATTTGATTTGGTTTGGGCGCAGTTTGTGGTGGGTATCTAAAATAGAATAATACAACATCACCTTTAAACCCTGATCGCGAAAGGCTTTGGTGTATTCCTTAACCACATCGCGTTTTAGCGGACTATGCATTACGTTATAATCAGTGCTTTTGGTATCCCAAATACAAAAACCGCTGTGATGCTTGGTGGTTAAGCAACCGTAGGTCATATTGGCCGATTTGGCTGCTTTTGCCCATTGTACACAATCTAATTTTTTAGGATTAAAATCTGATGCCGGCGTTTCGGGATCGGGCCAATCGGCATTTTCAAAAGTTGGGATGTTAAAGTGGATAAACATACCAAACCGCAGATCAACAAACTGCTGCTGCAATTGCGCTAAGGGAATTGGTGCTTTTGAAGTGCTTTGGGCTTTTACGCTTAGGGTGCCTAAAATAAGCAGGCTTAGGAATAAAGAAAATAGCTTCTTTTTGGTAAAATTTGAATGCATCTGAACTGTTTTGTGATAGTCAACTTTTTATAAATTCTGTTAAACGGGGATTTACTAAGTTGCCGATAAAACGTTTAATCAACATCTATAGATATTGGCATTTTATTCATCGATATTGTCAAAACAACTGATGGATTTTTATAAACGATGGACGATTTTTTACATTGATGGATTATTCCGTTACCTGATCAGCTAAGGCACTAAATATTAGTTCCCTAATCAAGTGTCAATATTTAATTGATAAATTGTTAACGACCGGATTAAACCAGACGTCAACAATACCTTATATCCTTATACCCGGGTTAGCTTCACCGGCGCCGTATGATAAGCGTTCCACTGGCATACGTAAACGTTTTTATCCTCATCCACACAAACATCATGACCATGTTGAAAAATACGGTTTGAAGCTTGCAATGTAGGTTGCAACACCCCGTTTTTATACACGGGCGCCGCACCACCGGGATTAGAGATCACCTTATCATCCTTATCCAATATGGTTACAAAGCCCGAGTAATCAAAACGGTTACCGCTGGCATCTTTGCTCCAGCATACCCCGGCGTAAATATTTTGCTCGTTGATAACCGCACGGCAAACGTACATCCCCGGCATGTCAATACGCTTGATAAACTTGCCATCCATAGTAAAAACCTTAAAACAATTTTCCTCGCGAGAGGTACAGATCAAAGTAGGGTTATTTTTATCGCGGGTATCAACGGTAATGCCATGAGCATTCACCAGGTTATGATCTTTATTGGCATTATTGTGGCCGCCGAAGTGACGGATATACTGCCCCTTGCTATCGTAATGGATAATATAGTCAGACCCATAACCATCTGCAACATAAATATCGCCGTTGGGCGCTACCGCCGTTTCGGTTGGTTTAAAGGGTTCGTTATCTTTATAAACACCGATGGTACGCGGGTGGCCAATGGCAAATATCAGCTTACCATCCACCGTGGTTTTTAAAACCTGTCCCGATTGACCGTAACCGGCGCCTGTTCTATCCTGCGCCCAACCGCAATCGGTAAGCAGCAAGAAATCTTCGCCCCCTTCTTTACTAATGGTTAAACCATGACCTCCTGGTAAAGCCGTTCCCCAATAATCCAGCAACTTACCCGATTTATCAAAAATGAGAATATTGTTTGCCGTATGATCGCCCAGCATAATGAGGCGACCTTTACTATCCTGCACCATTTCGTGGCAGTTAGCCAACGGGTTACTGTTTACGCTGATTTTGGCCCATCCCTTATCAGCTTTATAGGTAAAGCCCCCCTGCCCTATGGTTTGGTCATCAGGCTGCAAATCCTTGTGCAAAATAGCAAAGCTTTTCACCGGCGCAACAGCCGCCAAAGCCGAAGCAACAGCGGTATTTTTTATAAAATTTCTTCTTTCCATTTTAAGTAGTAAGTATTAAGTATCAAGTAGTAAGATAGCTGCAGAACCCGGATAGCAAGCTTATCATGATGTTCAATTGGTTAAAACTGTTCTAATATCTGATTTATTTTTGTATTTGTACATACAAAAGAATTATACTTTTCAATGTGGTTTAATTCATGACAACCGCACCAAGCTAATCACCTCCAAAAATCTTACTACTTGATACTTACTACTTACTACTAAAAAACCTAACTCAATATATCCCTTACCACTTTCCCTTCCACATCGGTCAATCTAAACCTTCGGCCCTGGAATTGATAGGTTAATAATTCGTGGTTGATGCCCATCAGGTGTAGCAGTGTGGCCTGAAAATCGTGAACATGTACCGGGTCTTTTATAATGTTGTAGCTAAAATCGTCGGTTTCGCCGTAGCTGATGCCGTGTTTTACGCCTGCACCGGCCATCCACATGGTAAAGCAACGGGGATGATGGTCGCGGCCATAGTCGTTGGCTGATAATTTGCCCTGGGAGTATACTGTACGACCGAACTCGCCGCCCCAGATCACCAGGGTATCATCAAGCATACCACGTTGTTTCAGATCTTTAATGAGCGCTGCGGTAGCCTGATCGGTAGCCTTGCACTGGCCGGCTATGCCCGACGGCAGGTTGCTATGCTGATCCCAGCCCTGGTGGTATAGCTGCACAAACTTTACGTTTTTCTCCAACAGTTTTCGCGCCAGCAAACAGTTGGCGGCGTAGGTGCCAGGGTCGCGACTATCGGGACCATACATGTCGAAAATTTCTTTGGGCTCGCCAGCCGTGCTCATCACTTCTGGTACCGAAGTTTGCATGCGGGCGGCCATTTCATACTGGGCTATGCGGGCATCTACCTCTGGGTCGGCATAGGCTGTGTTTTGCAGGTTATTTAGTTTGGATAGGTACTCCAGCATTTCTTTTCTATCGGCACCATCATAACCTTCGGGATTATTGAGGAACAAAACAGGGTCTTTGCCCGATCCAAACTGCACTCCCTGGTACTTGGATGGCAGGAAACCGTTGCCCCATAAACGGGCGTACAGCGGCTGATCTTTAGGCGCGTTTTTGGATACCAGTACAATAAAGGTGGGAAGATTTTGGTTATCAGATCCCAAACCATAGCTAATCCATGAGCCTATCGATGGTCGCCCCGGCAACTGGTTCCCGGTTTGCAAAAATGTGATAGCCGGATCATGGTTAATAGCGTCAGAGTACAGCGATTTCACAATGCATAATTCATCAACCACCTGGGCGGTATGCGGCATAAGTTCGCTCATCCAGGTTTGGCTTTGGCCGTGCTGGTTAAATTTACAGAATGACGGGGCCAGTGGCAAAACGCTTTGGTTGGCACTCATGCCGGTAAGTCGTTGCCCTTGCCTAACAGAATCGGGCAGGTTTTGGCCCAGCATGGTGGCCAGTTTGGGTTTGTAATCAAAAGTTTCAAACTGTGATGGACCACCCGCCTGGAAAAGATATACCACCTTTTTTGCCTTGGGCGCTATTTGTGGCAAAGCCTTTAATATATCAGCCTCCAGATTGCCGGTTGCTTTGCGGGTGCTGCCAAAAACATTGTTACCGAATAGTGAACCTACCGCTAAAGCCCCCAAACCAAGCGATGTTTTGGTAAGAAAGTTGCGCCGGTCCATCTTTTTGTGCAGCTCATTAAACTCGGGTGTATGGAGCCTGAAATCCTCGTCGTGATGGTGAAAATCTGACATCTTGTTTTATCTTTTGGTTAATGACGCGTCGGAATTTAAAATGGTGCTGGCAACTACGGTATTGGCTGCGATCATGGCTCCGTTCAGTTTTTTATCTACTGTATATTGCCCGGCAGTAAGCCAACCCTTCTGTTTCTCGGGGTGTTCTTTAAACTTTTTTAATTCAACCTGTTGCAGGGTTGTTAAAAGCGTTACCTCATCGGGCATCGGTGTACGCCCGGTAAGTTTGCGGTAAGCCGTAGTAATGGCCGCACGATTATCGGCGTTACGGGTCATCTGCTCGCCTAAAACTTTGGCTGCCTCTACAAAAGTAGGATCATTTAAGGTTACCAGCGCCTGCAAGGGTGTATTGGTTTTTTGTCTGCGGATAACGCAATAGCTACGCGATGGCGCGTCAAAAGTGGCCAGCGTTGGGTTGGGTACCGATCGTTTTACAATCACATACAAGCTTCGCCGGTAAACCGCTTTGCCGGTATCAGGCACATAGGTGGTATTGTTAATTTCCCATAGGCCCGGTGGCTGGTAAGGCTTGATGCTTTTACCACCAATTTGGGTATTGAGCAAACCGCAGGCAAACAGTGCGTTATCACGAATCATTTCGGCAGACATACGGTAAGCAGGGCCATGCGAAAGGAAACGGTTCTCCGGGTCTTTCTCTGCCGCTTCTTTGGTTGGGCGTGAATTCTGCCGATACGTGGCCGACATGACGATCAGCTTATTCAACGCTTTCATATCCCAGCCCGATTCTACAAATGTGGTAGCCAGCCAATCCAACAACTCGGGATGGCTTGGCAACTCGCCCTGGTTGCCAAAATCTTCGCTGGTTTTTACCAGTCCGGTTCCAAAAAAGTTTTGCCACAGGCGGTTTACTGCCACACGTGCCACCAAAGGATTATCGGGGCTTGTAGACCATTGCGCCAAGCCATACCTGTTTTTAGGCAAATTGGCCGGGAATTGTAAAATGGCTTCCGGTGTGTTAGGAAAAACCTGTTCGCCGGGCATATCGTAGTTGCCACGGTTAAGAATAAATGATTTTTTAGGCGATGCCATTTCCTGCATCACCATTAGCTCTGATATATTTTCTGTCGAATCGGACAGGGTGGTTCTCAATTTGGTAAGCTTTTGCGTTTCGGCAAGCATAGCGGGGTCAACCGCGTTTAGGTAGTAAATTTTGAGTTTATCCACTTCATCGGTAGTAAGCGCGTCTTTGCTTTTGGTGACAATTTTATCCCAACTGTCTTTTTGCGCGAGCATTTTCACTTCAAAAGCGGTGAGCGTGCGGTTGTAAACAGCAATATCATCTACCTTACCCTCTTTAAATCCGCGTCCGCGTTCCCAGGCTCCAACTTGTAAACCGGGCTGACCGCCGCCGTTAAATAAAATATCCTTGGTAAGCTGATCCATGGTGGTTTCCATTTTCAGTTCATCACCATTCAGGTATAGCTTAAAACCATTCGCCTTTGACGATCCGTCATAAGTAGCGGAGAGTTGAATCCATTGCTCTCGCGGTATATCATCAACAGTAACACGCGTGATGGCATTTGAGGGCCCGGTATGCGCCATATTCAATTCCAGCTTGTTGTTTTTAAGGTATAAATGATATCCCCTGAAATTATACAACCGCTCGGAATTACCTTTATGGAACAACACACCTTCGCTCAATTGTTTAGGGATATTTACCCAAATGCCAATACTAAAAGGCTCCGATTTACGAAACACGCCAACCTGGTTCAAATCCAGCCAGGTATCACCATTTAAAGCCAGCGCTTTTCCATCGCCCTTTGTATCAAACACGGCGGCATCGCCTGGCGCGCCGCCCTCACGTTTCATTGCGCCAACATCTTTGGGGTTTATTGCACTTGCCAGGGTGCCTTTATCAAAGTTATAGTAAGCCTGTAAACCATTTTGCGGTATGTTTTGGCCGACAAGCTTTTTATACTCACCATCGGTAAGCCACTTATCAAAACCTACATTTGCCTTAGCTTGCGTTTGGGCAATAGTGTTTTGCTGCTGCGCGATATTTTCATTTATAAAAGCGAGTATCTTTTCTTTTTGCGCCGTTGGCAACATCAACGTTGGCGTAGGCAGGGCATCATCCCAGGAAATTTGGCCCGCCTCTTTTACATTGTTAAAAAAACTAAATAACTGGTAGTAATTCTTCTGCGATATCGGGTCGAATTTATGATCGTGACATTTGGCACAGCCCACCGTCATTCCCAATACGGCGCTGCCATAGGTGTTGGTACGATCTATCACGTATTCGGTTTGGTATTCTTCTTCAATAACGCCGCCCTCCATATTTTGCTGATGATTGCGGTTAAAGGCGGTAGCGATGATCATATCCTTTGTGGGGTGCGGCATTAAATCGCCGGCCAGTTGCCATTGGATAAACTTATCATAACTAAAGTTGTTGTTAAACGCTTGGATCACCCAATCGCGGTAGGGCGACATATCCCTCACCCTATCAACCGTATATCCGTGCGAGTCGGCATAGCGGGCGGCGTCCAGCCAGTCTACCGCCATTTTTTCGCCATAGTGAGGTGATGCAAGCAGGCGGTCTACCTGTTTTTCGTAGGCATCTGGCGAGGTATCTTTTAAGTAATCGTCTATTTCTTTTAAGCTTGGCGGTAGTCCGGTTAAATCAAGCGACAAGCGGCGCAACAGTAATTCCTTATCTGCCTCCTTTGAGGGCGATAGTTCCTGCTTTTTAAGTTTTGCCAGCACAAAATTATCAATAGGATTATTTATCGTCCCATCCACTACGGGCACGGCTGGTTTTACTGGCTTTACAAAAGCCCAATGCGGCTTATAAACAGCCCCGGTTTTTATCCATTTGATGATAACCGCTTTTTCATAGGCCGAGAGTGTGTGGTGCGATTCGGGCGCGGGCATCAGGTAGGTGGAGTCCGTCGATAGGATGCGCTTTACCACTTCGCTATGCTGTAAATCGCCGGGCTTAATGGCTACTACTCCAATATCGTCGGGAATTTCGGCGTATGCATTGGCTGCTATATCCAATCGCAAACCGGCTTTTTGCTTATTTCTATCAGGTCCGTGGCATGCAAAGCATTTATTGCTCAGAATCGGTTTTACATCGATATTATAATCAACCGATGCCGGCAAAGCATCGTAAGCCTTCTGCACATCGGGAGGCAAATCAACGGAAGATGAAGCAATAAACAAGCCTCCGCCGGTTACCATTATGGCACCAAGCGTTACAAAAAATGACCTCAGCATATTAAATCTTGTACGGTTTTATAATCAGTATAAAACTAAGTGCTATACTTTATCAAAAATTTCACAAACACAACATCAATTAGCACAAACCCGACTTTTATATTTTATTATATTTGACACTATTAGTCCGTATTTTCTGTATTACAATGAATAAAAGCATCTTAAGATCAACCTTTACCCTCCTCAATACCGACTATGTGCAATTGAACAAAAACTGGCTTTATAAAAACATCACCAGCACCTTTTACCGCCTTTATTATATTGACGCCGGCGAAGGCAGGCTGCAAAATGCCGATGGCGCGTTGAAACTGGAAGCCGGCTTTTTGTACCTCATCCCCAGTTTTACTACCTGCACTTATAGCTGCGAGGAATATTTGAGCCAGTATTATATCTCCTTTGCCGAAGAATCGGCAGATGGGGCATCGCTGTTCGCGTCAAACCGCAAACTATTTAAAATACCGGTTACAGAAGCCGCTATCAGCGCGGTAAAACGCCTGTTACACATCAACCCCAACAGAACCTTACGGGCATCCGCTAATCCAAAAGTATATGAAAAACGGCCGGTGCTTAAAAGCTTTGCCGAGTTGAACGAATTGGTACACGCATCAGCTTATATGGAAACCAACGGTATATTATTGCAATTACTTTCGATGTTCCTGGCACCTGGCTTATTTTTAATGGAAGATAAAAGCATTATCCACTCCAAAATATCTGATGCCATTAATTACATTCAAACCAACCTGCACCATGAAATTACCGTTGCAGAGCTGGCCAAGCGGGCCAACCACAACGCCGACTATTTCTCTCGCCTGTTTTATGAAAACACAGGCGAGCGCCCACTGCCCTACATCCAGGTAAAACGGATAGAGCGGGCGCAGCTATTATTAAGCACCACCAATATGCCTTTTTATGACATTGCCGCCGAAACCGGCTTTGAAAACCTCTCCTACTTTTCGCGCGTTTTTAAAAAAATAACCGGGCAAACGCCGGGGGCTTACAAGCGAAATAGTTTGGTGATGTGAAGAAATTGTATCTCAAATGTAAATGTGAATCCATGGCGTAAACTAACCAAGGGACGACTCACCCCGAACATCGCTGCGCTCGTTCTACCCCTCTCTCCGTCTAAAGCCGCATAGAGGGGCTGGAAATAATTGTCTTTTTCAAGCCCTCTTTGCGGCTTGCCGGAGAGAGGGCAGGTCCAGCGAAGCGTAGACCGGGTGAGTCGTCATCGATTTGCATAACAAACCTGCAAATCCACTTGGCTGCGGGAGACACGTGAATTGTTTCTCTGCCGGAAAAACCGCTTTTAAAAGCAATTTCTCCTTTAAACCTACCCCACATTTTAATTACTGTAAATAAAATATTAGTTTTAAAGTGTTGCTTGCATCGGCAATATATAACCAATCACTATGGATTTTGGATTTGAACCATTTGTAGCCGTTTTTTTATTAAGTCAGTACCGCCAAACGCTCAAACGCGGCGGGATAACCGACAACTGGAGCAAGTACATGCTTTATGCCATGTGGGCGGCGGTAAGCCTCATGTGCCTTGATTTTGGCATAAAACATTCTTTCTTTTTGTTGTTTGTTGGTCACCTGTTCACGTTTGCCCTTATAGCGCTGCCTTTTTATAAAGAGGAATTAAAGGTAGATCAGCCTATGATTAACGCGGTGGTGCCGTACGTGATCATTTCTTTTTTGGAAAACCTAACCCAGGCCATCTTTAAAAACTTTTACAGTAACAACGATGGTTTGTTTGAAAGCGCCAGCTGGTTTGCCATATTATGGTTTGCGGCTATGTGGTTTATTAACCGCAAACAGAAGAAAACGCTTGAGGTTGAGCGTAAAAAACGCGCCATGGAGCAGGAACAAAACCGGATGATGGCCGCCATGAAAGTAAACCTGGAGAGCGAGGTAAAAGAACGCACGGCCGAGCTTACCAAGCAAAAAGAAGAACTGCAGCACGCCCTTGCCGAACTAAAAAGCACCCAGGCCCAACTGGTACAACAGGAAAAAATGGCTTCGTTAGGTGAGCTTACCGCCGGTATTGCCCATGAAATTCAAAACCCGCTAAACTTTGTAAATAATTTTAGCGAGGTAAGTATCGAACTTTTGGATGAGCTGAAAGAAGAAGTATTATCAAAACTACCCGATGATGCCAAAGAAGAAGCAGACGAGATTATTAACGATATTACCCAAAACCTAACCAAAATAAACCAGCACGGCAAACGTGCCGATTCGATAGTAAAAGGGATGCTGCAACACTCGCGCAGTACTACCGGCAAAAAAGAGCCTACGGATATTAACGCCCTTGCCGATGAATACCTGCGTTTAAGCTACCACGGTTTACGGGCAAAGGATAAGATGTTTAATGCCGGCATGAAAACCAGTTTTGACGATAGCATTGGAAAAATACAAGCCATTCCGCAGGATTTAGGCCGAGTATTGCTAAACCTTTTCAACAACTCGTTTTATTCCGTTGCCGAAAAAAAGAAACAAAATATTGAGGGTTACGAACCCTTGCTTACGGTAGTTACTAAAAAGATAAACGGCAGTGTCGAAATTACGGTAACTGATAATGGTACTGGCATACCACAAAAGGTATTGGATAAAATTTACCAGCCATTTTTTACCACCAAACCTACGGGCCAGGGTACAGGGCTGGGCTTATCAATGAGTTACGATATTATCACCAAAGGGCATGGCGGCGATTTAAAAGTGGAAACCGTTGAGGGTGAGTTTGCTAAATTCATCATTACTATTCCTTTTGATAAGGCTTGATTTTTATTAGCCTATCAAACGATTTTTAACCTTAACTATCGGTAGTAACCGATGCAAAAACTTAACTTTGGAGATATATGAAAATACTTGTTGTTGATGACGAAGCTGATGTACAACCTTTGTTTCTGCAGCGTTTTCGCAAGGAGATAAAATCGGGCGAGATCGTGTTCAACTTCGCGCAATCGGGAGAGGAAGCGATGTCGTTCCTGTCAGTTAATCATTCGGAAGTAGTGCTTATTTTATCAGATATCAACATGCCCGGCATGAGCGGCCTGGAACTGCTGGACAAAATAAGACATACCTACGATCAGCCGCCACCGGTAGTGATGATGATTACTGCTTACGGCGATGATGAGAACTACCAAAAATCAATGGAGTTAGGAGCTAACGACTTTTTGACCAAACCCCTTGATTTTAATAATTTAAAAGAAAAACTTAAACACTTAGAACAATAATGGCCAAAATATTGGTGGTTGACGACGAATTGGATCTTGAACTATTGATTAAACAAAAGTTCAGGAAAAAGATCCGCGAAAAAGTATATGATTTTGTATTTGCCCATAACGGTTTTGAAGCATTAGCTAAACTTACCGAAGAGCCGGATATTGATATGATTTTAAGCGATATCAATATGCCCGAAATGGACGGCTTAACCCTGCTTACCAAACTGCCCGAAGCCAATCCTATCCTTAAAGCGGTAATGGTATCGGCCTATAGCGATATGGATAACATCCGTACCGCCATGAACCGCGGTGCCTTTGATTTTGTATGCAAACCTGTAAACTTTGATGACCTGGATATCACCATCGAAAAAACGTTACTGCATGTAGAGGAGCTGAAGAAAACCATGCAGGCTATTAAGGAAAACAACATCCTTAAAATGTATGTTGACGAGAATGTGCTCAACTTTATGACCACCAGGGAATTTGAAACCAGTTTGCTAAGTAACGAAACCATAGACGCCACCGTACTATTTATTGACGTGTGTGGCTTCACCAAAATATCTGAACATGTACCCGCCAATACAGTTGTAAACCTGCTAAACAAGCTGTTTGATGTAATGGTAAAGGAAATTATAGCCCAAAACGGCCACGTTGATAAATTCATGGGGGATGCTGTAATGGCCATTTTCCGTGGAGAGTATCACCTTGACCGCGCCATCGACGCCGCCCTTGCCGTACGTGAAAAAATGCACGCCACAGAATCTATCAGCTATGGCGAAAAAACCTTTAAACCAGAAGTTTCCATCGGCATCAACTCCGGCGAAATGATTTCCGGCAATATTGGCTCGGCCTCCCTAAAACGCTTGGATTACACCGTTATTGGCGATGCCGTGAACCTTGCCCAACGCCTGCAAGGCGTAGCCCAGGCCAACCAGATCATTGTAACCGAAGAAGTATACCACAAAGCCAAAGAATCATTTGAACTCAACAAAATAGGCGAAGTAAGCTTGAAAAATAAGGCTAAAGCGGTGGAGATTTATGAGGTGGTTTCTTAAGGAGTAGTAAGTATCAAGTAGTAAGTAGTAAGAGTTTTGCGCTGATGAATGCGCAAATCTATCAACGCTGAGCCGCCTCTAAGCGCGTTTTTCGACAAGCTCCCCATGACAAATTGCAAAAAAGAAGTCATCCTGAACTCGTTTCAGGACCCCATAGGGCAGGTTTTCTGCGTGAAATCTCTTAGCATCTGAGGTGCCGAAACAAGTTCGGCATGACGGACTTAGTAAAGTCGATTGTCATTCTTCCTTCAAAATTCCGCAAAATTTCATCACTCTACATTGATAGGTGGTGAGGATTCCGAAGCTCATCAAAAATCTTACTACTTACTACTTGATACTTACTACTAAGCCTTAGTGCTCCCTCACCCGTTTCTTCAACACCCCACCGGCTGCGTCTTTGATGCTGTTGGTGAAGATGAATGCTTTGGGGTCAACACTATGCACCAGGTTTTTTAGGCGACGAACTTCAAAACGGGTGATTACCGTGAAGATGATATCAACCGGCTGGTGTACATCAAAGCTTTCTTTTAAAAAGCCACGCTCGCCTTTGTATATGGTGATGCCACGGCCAAGTTCCATTACCAGGCGTTCTTTGATGATTTCACTTTGCCCGGATATGATATTCACGGCGGTATACTCCTCCAGGCCGTCAATCACAAAGCTGATGGTACGTGAAGCGGTGTAGTAAGTTAATATAGAGTACAGGGCTGTGGGTAAACCCAGTTCAAAAGCGGCAATCAGGAAGATGATGATGTTAATACCTAAAATGATCTCACTGATGGTCAAGCTGCTTCGTTTAAGCGTGTACAGTGCCAGGATTTCAATACCATCAAGCGCGCAGCCACCACGGATGGAAAGCCCTACGCCAAGTCCCATAAACACTCCACCGAAGATGGATACGAGCAATTTATCGGATGTAATAACCGGGTAAGGTACAAAATGTAAACAAAGCCCCAATGCTACAACGCAGGCAAAGGTTTTAAGCGCGAATGTTTTGTTAACCTGGAACATGCCCATAATGATAAAGGGGATATTAGCTATTACAATAACAAATGCGATATTTTTATGGTATAGTTCATGAATAAGTAACGAGATGCCGGTTACACCGCCGTCAAAAAACTTATTGGGGACTAAAAATCCTTTCAGTGCGAAGCCGCAAAATAAAATCCCGATAATTACGGTTACTACATCCTTAATTATTTCGGGCAAACTGTGTTCCGGTTTCGACATGGGTAGTATTCTATTTTAACCTATCAATTATGATTTGCAGGTGCTTTTCCTTTTCAGCCGCCCGCGATGCAATAGCTGTTTGGGTAAAGTAATGATGGCTTTTAAGGAAACCCACCTGCTGTTTATCCCACGCTGTTTCTGTTTGCAGGCCGTGGGTTATTTCAAGTTCCGAAAATAACCTTTTACTGAGTATAAAAAAATCATTCCGGCCTAAATAATCCAAATCGGCATCACAAATTATTTCGCCCAGCTTTTCGTTTGGGGTTTGTGGTACTTTAGTAGCCATAATAATATCGCAGATGCGGTCAATTTCGTCATCAGTATAATCAAAGCCTGGCAAAAATTCGCGGGCCACCGCGCATGATTTTTTCTCATGCTCATCCTCCCCCAATAACAAACCCGAATCATGGAATAAGGATGCTGTTAGTAATAGGCAGGTTTCGTATTCACCTATCCCCTCCCCCAGGGCAATCTGCTTAGCCGCCGTGTAAACATCCCAGGCATGGCTGGCATTATGGTAATAAAATTTTGCCGGGAGTTGTGTATTTAGCTTATCCAGGATAAATTGCCTGGCTTGTTCAATGTGCATTCGGTATAAAATTGGCTGCTAATATAGTAAAATGGAATAGTGGCCATAGCATTTGTCAAATCAACTATTTCCCTACCCAGCTTTTGTAAATAGCGGCCTGCAAAGCATCCGGAGCAGTTATGGGCGATATCTTGAAACTCTTTTCGCGTTTTTTTGCAAGGGTGATAGTTACATCCTGTTTAACACCTGCTTTAAGTAATCCAAGCTTAATGCTATCACCTTCTTTTTTGCCCTCCATAATTTTATTAAAGGTTGTTAATGTAGCAGGTGCACCATCAACACTTAAAATACTGTAGCGGCCACGCAAATTTATATTCCAGGCAGGTGACTGATATTCAACCGCGGTGATGCGCAAGGTGTCGCGTTGCATCCTAAGGTTGAGGCCAGCCCAGGCGTTTGATACTACTGTTGTAGCGGTATCTACATTAAGGCCGCCGTAAGCGAAGTATTTGGGATAATCAGGGGGCTTAACGGTAGATGCATATTCAAACAATTCGGGCATGGGTGTACCGGCCATTTTTTCGCACTCATTTCTAAACTCCTGCTCAGTAAAGCCACGTTTCAGTTGCTTATAGTACTTATAATACAGCAGGCGCATCACGTCATCAAGCGATTTTTTATTTTGAGTAGCATGCCGAATGTTAAAATCGAGCATTAAACCCAAAACCGGTCCTTTATCATAATAAGATATGGTTTTATTAAACTCGTCGTTAACGCGGCCGTTAGGTCCATCGCCCCAGGTATCATAACTGGCCTGCGTTGCCGACTGGTATAAATGCCCTGGCTTATTCTCATAGTTTTGCATATTGGCCTGAAAATCGCCAAACATATCTTCGGCGGTCATTAAACCGGCACGCCTGGTTATCAGGTATTCGTAATACACCGTAAAACCTTCTGATACCCAAAGCATATTGGTATGGTTTTCTTTTGAGTAATCAAACGGCCCCAGTTCAATAGGCCTTATCCGTTTCACATTATAGTGATGAAAGTACTCATGCGCTATAAAGTTGTACAACTTTTTGCGCGCCTCTGGCGAATTGAACCCTTCGCCACCGCTAAAACTTAATGACGTAGAGTTTAAATGCTCAATACCGCCACCACCTGCACCTATAGATAAAAATGTGTAGTGTGTATATGGAATTTCGCCAATGATTGCGCTACCGGTTTCTACAATCTTTTTCAAATCGTCCATAAAAGCCTGCCTGTCAAAAGCGGGGAGCTGATAGCCTATAAAATTGTGAGGCTTGTTTTGAACAGTGAATGGTGGCAATACTTCAAGCTGTCCCATTAAAAACGGACTATCGTACAATACATCAAAATCATCGGCCTTAAACGTATGGTATTTACCGGGGATGGTATCCAGCCCGGTTGCTACCAAATTGTTCCATTTGCTATAGGGCATCATTTGTATGGTGACCGGGTTGCGTAATTCCTGATCGAGGTACATGAACAGGCCACCTGGGGTAATGTATCCCCTTGTTTCGTCGAGATAAACATTGCCTACAAAGGGTACAACGGCTTTAACATTATAAGATACCTTAACAGCGCCAGGTTTAGTTTTATAAACATGCCATACATTTTTTGATGGCTTATTCCATTTAAGCGCTGCTCCATCCTTATCGGTTACCGTAAAATCCTGCACAGCGCCGGCAAAATCCAGAATCTGGTAATAGCCGGGAGTCCAGGCGCACATTTTAAGGTCGAGCGTGTTGCCGGGAGTGGTGTTAGTCAGCTCAACATGGTAAAGGTGAGCAGCCGCGTTTTCCATGGAAACCGCGTATTGCATATTTGTTGTTTTGCGCTGGGCAAAAGCGTTATAACCTGTTAATATCAAAAAAGGCAACAAAAACCTGGATGCTATTTTCATTTGGATGTAGAGTTTGCCTAAATTAATAAAACCGCCACAACATTTAAGCCCTGTTATACAAGCAAACAATTATATTAGCTACATGGATAATTGGTTTAAAAATTACAAGGGTATTATTTTCCTTATCGGCGGTATCATCATAGGCAGTATTGCAGGTTTGTTTTTGGGCGATAAGGTAAATGTAATTAAACCTATAGGCGATATTTTTTTAAACTTGTTATTTACCGCCGTTGTTCCGCTTGTATTTTTTGCCATATCATCGGCCATTGCCGGCTTGGATGGTTCAAACAAACTGGGCAAATTATTAGGTGTTACCTCGCTGGTGTTTGTGGGTACTGTACTTGTTGCCGCCATGATTACCATTATCGCCATCTGGATTTTCCCCATTCATCAGCATTTGGTTGCCAGCCCCATTACCGAAACCGTTGATAAGAAGCCCTTTGGCGATCAACTAACCAAGCTATTTACTGTAAGTGAATTTTATGAACTGCTATCCCGCAAAAGCATGATGTCGATGATTATATTTTCGGTGCTTATCGGTTTTGCTACCTTAAAATCGGGCGAGAAGGGCGTTAGGTTTGCTCAATTTCTGCATAGCGGTAACGAGGTGTTTAAAAATATATTCATCCTCATCATGAAATTAGGACCAATTGGCTTGGGTGCTTACTTTGCTTACCAGGTTGGCGTGTTCGGTCCGCAGTTGTTTGGGGGATATGCCCGTTCCATGGCCTTGTACTACGGCGTTGGCGCGTTTTATTATGTGGCGATATTCAGCGCGTACGCTTTTATAGCCGGTGGTGTAACCGCGGTGAAGCGGTACTGGAAAAATAACATTATTCCATCAGCAACAGCGGTTGGTACTTGCAGCAGCATCGCTACTATTCCGGCCAATTTAGATGCCGCTAAAAAGATGGGCATTTCTGATATGATTGCCAATGTTACTATCCCGCTGGGTGGTACCTTGCATAAGGATGGTTCAAGCATATCATCTATAGTAAAAATGGCGGTGGTGTTTGCCCTGTTTGGCAAAAGTTTCAACAATGCCGAAACCATAGTGATTGCCCTGGCCATAACCGTACTGGTAAGTTTGGTAGAGGGCGGCATCCCCAACGGTGGCTACATTGGCGAGCTGCTCTTTATATCGGCTTACGGTTTCCCGCCCGAAGCTCTCCCCCCTGCCATGATCATCGGTACTTTGGTTGATCCTATGGCCACGCTTTTAAACGCCACCGGCGATACTGTTGCCGCTATGCTGGTTGCCCGCTTTTTTGATGGGAAGAAATGGATGAAGCAGGCGCCGCAAATTGATGAGTAACGGCAATGCACAAAAGCCGGTTTTCATATTAAGTTTGGCTAAAGCCACCTCTCTAATTATAACCACAAACCGTTGGCTAAAGCCAACGGCAATGAATTAAACGGCTAATCTCCCCTACAGTAATTCATTGTCGCCCCATTTATAGGACGGATAAATTCCCCTGCGAATACTGGCTTTAGCCAAAATCAGCAACCCTTAAAGGCCACTACCAGCTAAATATTGCAAGCATTTATGCTATGTACATCTGTGCCCTAAAAGCTATATTTGTTAAACAAATACCTATCCCCATGCTGCATATCCTTTACATCATCGCCATTATTGCCGAAGCCATGACCGCCGCTTTATCTGCCGGCAGGCGTGATATGGATTGGGTTGGAGTTTGTATTATAGCCTGGGTTACGGCCCTTGGTGGTGGTACGGTGCGTAACATACTTTTTAACCACTACCCCATGAGCTGGGTTGAGCACCCCGAATACCTTTTAATTACGGCAGCCGCGGCTATACTTGCCGCGGTAATAGCCCGCTTCATGAGCAAAATGAAAACCTTGTTCTTATATCTCGATGCGCTTGGGCTGGTGGTATTTACCATTATAGGCTGCCAGGTAGCACAAGCCATAAATCTGCCCACCACCATTATTATGCTAAGCGGCATGATAACCGGATGCGCGGGTGGTGTACTGCGCGATGTGCTTTGTAATGAAGTACCGTTACTATTCCGAAAAGAGATTTACGCCAGCGCCGCCATAGTAACCGGGGCGGTTTTCCTGGGTTTGGAATATTTAGGTGTTTCGGAGGTTATCGCTATGGTGATAGCTTGTGTTATCGGCCTTGCTTTACGCCTGTTATCTATCCGTTACAACTGGCAGATGCCTAAGTTTGTATATAGGGAGGAGTGGCATTAACATTTGCTGTTCGAAGTCTCCGGCTTCGAATTATCTATGCCTGTAGTCTCTGACTACAGAAAAACACTAACGATTTCAACAGCAATCGTGTAGTCAGAGACTACAGGCTGTCTTGTCCTGAAATAGGTTTACACTAAGTAAACAAAAATGAAAGGACAAAAGACAAGGAAGGAGCGTTT
>NZ_JAUFPS010000038.1 GCF_030409315.1 Mucilaginibacter flavus
ATAAAATGTGAACAAACACCGAAAATAAAAATAAAAATCCACTTATAAGGTTTCGAACACTCAAGGTTTTAAACCCATCGCTAACAGGAATGTTATAGACTCTGCAAACATCAGTACAAACGTTTAACTTTGCCCTCAATCGTTAAATCCCAAATCGAACATCCCAAACGGCGAAGCCCTCTTTAAGGCCGCTGAAAACTTATAACTCTTAAAAATCCGAAATCAAAATATGTCAACTATCCTCATTAAATCAGCAACTGTAGTAAACGAAAACAAGCAATTTATTGCCGATGTATTGATCAAAGATGGATTAATAGAACGCATTGATGCCAATATAGATGCCCACGCCGATGAAACCATCAATGCCGAAGGCCTGCACCTGCTGCCCGGTTTAATCGACGACCAGGTGCATTTTCGCGAGCCGGGTCTTACTTACAAAGCCGATATTCATTCAGAATCGCGCGCCGCGGTAGCCGGAGGTATCACCTCTTTTATGGAGATGCCCAACACCGTGCCCAATACCTTAACCCAGGAGTTGTTAGCGGATAAATATGCTATTGCATCCCGCAACTCGTTAGCCAACTATTCCTTTTTTATGGGGGCTTCAAATAATAACCTGGATGAGGTTTTACGTACCGATATAACCAACGTTTGCGGTGTTAAGGTTTTTATGGGTTCATCAACCGGTAATATGCTGGTAGATAATCCTACCACGCTGGATAATTTGTTTGCCAATTCGCCTATGTTGATCGCGGTGCATTGCGAGGATGAGGCTACCATTAAAAGCAACCTTAACCATTACAAACAACTCCTGGGCGAAAACATCCCGATACAGCTGCACCCAAAAATCAGGAGTGCCGAAGCTTGTTACCTGTCATCGTCATTAGCGGTTGAGCTGGCCAAAAAACACAATAGCCGTTTGCATATTTTACATATCTCTACCGCGCTTGAAACACACCTGTTTGATAATGTAACGCCGCTAAAAGATAAACGTATCACCGCCGAAGCCTGCGTGCACCACCTGTGGTTTACCGATGCTGATTACGACACCAAAGGCAACTTCATAAAATGGAACCCGGCCGTAAAAAAAGAGAGTGACCGCGACGCCGTTTTAGCCGCCGTTTTAGATGGCAAAATTGATGTGATCGCTACCGACCATGCGCCACATACTTTGGCCGAAAAAGAGCAACCCTACCTGCAGGCCCCATCTGGCGGACCATTGGTACAACACTCCCTGCCCGCCTTGTTAGAACTGCACCACCATGGCAAAATAAGCATTGAACAGATTGCCGAAAAAGCGGCCCATAACGTGGCCACCTGTTTCCAGATTGACAAGCGTGGCTTTATCCGCGAAGGCTATTGGGCCGACCTTGTTTTGGTTGATTTAAACCAGCCCTGGAATGTAAACCGCAGCAATATTTTATACAAATGCGGCTGGAGTCCGTTTGAAGGAACTACCTTCCGGTCTAAAGTGGTGTATACTATCGTATCGGGCAATGTGGCCTACGCCAATGGAAGTTTAATTGAAGGTAAAGCCGGCAAGCGATTGAATTTTAACCGGTAATGGATTTTTAATTTTACAAATACAGAAATTTCTGTAGGGAATTAAGAGTATAGAATTGCAACAAACATGGCGTAGATACCAGACTTACGAAGTTTTAAAAACTTCGTAAGTCTTTCGCCTGATGCCAAATTCCCTCGCTTATAAAAGCCCCTCCTCACCCCAAAATACCACCTTATTTACCCACCCATTGCAAATACTTCCACAACCGGGAACGGTACCGAAGCAAAAAAAAGGCCTTTTAGGCTAATTTAAGCGGTTTGGGCATTTGGCATTACAATTGAATATACCTTATTACCCTTCTCATAGGGTTGTTTTTCATAGGTAGATGTAGGGTCGAAATACTGCGAGAGTCTTTCGACCTTTTTTGTCTACACTTTTTTATACCAGGCGTTTAGAATACCCTGCGTCATCACATTTGCGAACTTTTTTTACATCACGCCAACATAAATATCCACTTCAGCATTTTCGGGGTTTTGTGCTTTTGGTCCCCATACGTCAAAGTCGGCTTTGTAAGTTCTGTTAAGCGGCGTATTCCAGATCTCTTGCCAGGCTTCGCCTACACAGTCAGGCAGGCGACCGCTGGCGATGTACCGTACGTATTCAGAAGCGGGCACAGCAACACCAATCAATCCGGCAGGCATGTTATCCATCGAACTCACTGGATGGCCTAAAACGGCTGTATATGGCCCTGTATGATCACTTTCATAATCGGTGTAGATACAGTAGACCGAATCGGTTATGCGGTCTTCAATTTTTTCCTGTACGTTATCGGCCATAAAGCGTCCCCAAAGCTCGCCAATATCTTTGGCCGCCTGTCCGTTTTCATTTGTCGTTCGTACCGATATGCCTTGTAAAAAAAAGCCTTTGCTATGTATATTTTCCATGTTGTTTATGTGTATTACTATTAGGGTAGTGTCTCAGTTTGAAAATGGTTATAAAACTATGCTTGAGCGGTTATGTTTACCTTTGAATTATGGCAAAGAAAGACATAAACGAAGTAGCCTACTTCATATTAGAGCAAATAACTAATGAAGATAGGCCAAAGAATGAAGCAGCGGTTACATTGGGCCGGGCCGGTGGTTTAAAAGGCGGTAAAGCCAGGGCAGCAAGTTTAAGCCCTGAAAGGCGTAAAGAGATTGCACAAAAGGCGGCAACTAAACGCTGGGGTAAAGAGTAAATAAAAATATTTATCTTTGTAGTGCGCAAAGGAAGTGAAAATAGCCGATCAACAATCCTCTGTTGACCGGCTGTCTACCCAACTGGATTTGGACTCCATCGGGTGGGGAGAAAGGTTGGAATTCTCTCCCATTTCAAATATAAAAAATCCCTGCTTTAAACAAGCGGGGATTTTCTTTTTTAAAGGTTGCTATTATTTAAAATTAAGATTTTCATTTGCAGTATTTCTCTATTGTTTCATCAAACTGTCTTGATTGAATTAATAACCTTGCTCGTTCAAAATCTTTGCATGCACTTTCTGTATTGTTCATATTAGCTTTTGCTATCCCCCTATATAGATAACAAAATGCATCATCGGGATAAATACTTATTGAGTTATCTAAATCACTTAACGCACTATAGTAATTTTTTAACTCAATATATATTTGTCCCCTGTTTCGATATCCTTCATAATTACTTTTATCTAATGTTAAACATTTATTAGCTGCATCTAAGGCACCATTTAAATCTAATGCTTCCATTTTTAAAGAGGCTAATTTTGCATAATCATCTGCTATTTCTTTTTTATCTGTTCCGTATTTGACGGCTAAGGTATAATCACTTATCTTTTGTGAAATGTTGTCGGGAGGTGATAAAATACCTCGTAGGCTATACGCCGGAGCATATTTAGGGTTTAATTCTAAACATTTATTAAGGTTGTCTATTAATCCGTCTTGCATTTTTCCCGGTATATGGAACATACCATAGGCTTTAACATAATATCCTATGTAATTATTGGGGTATTTCTTAATTATGTTATCTGCTATTGAAATTGAAATGTCAGTATTACCGTTATTGGCTTCTTTAATTACTTGTGAAGCCAATAAATAGATATCATTACTCCTTTTCTTTTGGGCGCTTAAAGCGTGGCTACTGATTGTTAGAACAACAATCATGATAATGGTAGTAAATTTCATTATGTGAGAATTTGGGTAAAAAATAAGCGTGACTGTTATTATCCTTAGCTACCCGGGCTTCTCACGGCCACACACGCATAAAGATACAGCCACGCCTTAACAGCGTACTTATACCTCGGATGCGTGCATGCTAATTGTGAGAATTTGGGTAGCACTCCGATTATTAGTACAATATTTTTAATACGTGCCTAATGTAGGATTTATTCCAGTAAATTGTAACCAAAAATCAAAATACATGACACTTATTGAGCTTAATTTAGATGAACCTAATACAGGATTTGTATTTACAGACATTACAAACAAAACTTATCGTTGGCAAAAGAGTTTAATATCCTTGCCTAAAATTGGAGTTGAAAACCAATTTTTAGCAACTCTCATAGAGTTAAATGCATATAAAGAATGTATTGGGAATGAGTTTTATGTGATATTTAAAGAAGAAAACAACGGTGTTACATTCCGGTTTAAAGAGGGGTTATATTATGTTACAGAAAGAAATAAAGACTCAATTGTACTTCTTAAAGATAGCAAGGAATATTTCATCAGCTTCGTTTGGGCTTGATTCCATATCGTTCAACATTTGTTTATGAACATCAATAGGTATATTTTCTATACCTGTACCAATTAATGCCGATACATCAAGTTCTAATTTTGTATGATCTATTTTTGTTAATATATCTATCATAACTAATTAATTTAATTAGTCAAATCTATTATATTTTGATTGCCAAATCAAATAATTTATTCAAAATGATTTTTATGCTTGACAATTAATATAAATCATTATATTTGAGGCATGAACAAATTACCTATCGCAAAGAAAGTACAGATAATTGGCTGTTTAGTTGAGGGCATGAGTTTACGTGCAACCTCTCGTTTAGTTGATTGCAGTATCAACACGGTTACTAAACTATTGGTTGATGTGGGTAAATCCTGTCAAGCATTCCACGACGAAACAGTACATAGCTTAAATTCTAAGCTTATTCAATGTGATGAAATTTGGTCGTTTGTTTACGCTAAACAGAGTAATGTTGATGACATTATGAATAGTGATATTGTTAAAGGGCAAGCGGGGGATATTTGGACGTGGACTGCATTAGATCCAGACTCTAAACTAATCGTATCATTCTATGTAGGCCCGAGGGATGCAACAAGCGCACACGACTTTATGAGGGATTTAAAGAGCAGGTTAAACAACAGGGTACAACTAAGTACAGACGGCCTTAAAACGTACAGGGATGCGGTTAAAAACAACTTTGGAGATAAGGTTGATTTTGCCCAGATTATAAAGAATTACGAGAGTGATAACCCTAAAGGCGCTAAGCGTTACCAACAAGCGTTTGAACGCACTACAGAGGCTAAATACAGCCCACCAACGGTAAAGAGTACAGAAAAGATATATGTTACTGGTGATCCTAAATCGGAACTTGTTAGCACATCAATGGTAGAGCGTCAAAACTTAACTATGCGTATGCACATGCGTAGATTTACAAGGCTAACAAATGCCTTTAGTAAGAAAATGGATAACCATTGCCACGCTATAGCTTTACATTTCGTTTATTACAACTTCGTTAAGATACACAAGACACTAAGGGTAACACCCGCTATGGAGGCTAAAATAGTAAAAGAGCCTATGAGTATTGAGGACATTGTTAGACTGGCTGGTTAATTTCAGCCTTTTTTGTTGGTATGGGTTTTAACGTTTAAATTGTAAACCTAAAAACATCACAAACTTATGTCACAATTAAATATTACACTTCAAGACGTTTTGGTATCTACACAGCCTGATGCATCCCATTTGCTAATTTTTGTTGTTCCCGAAGTATTTCAGGTTGATTTAATAAAAACACTTGGGGATACCATTACAATTACATTAATTGAAAATAAAGTATCCAAACTTATCACCCTTAACATTTTAACCGCTGATAATAACCGTATCAATTTTGAAACAAACAAAACCATTTTTGATTACGAGCCATTAGGATGGGTTAAATTAAAAGAAGTTAATTATTGGACTGTAGGGCATAATAAAGATGGCCGCGTTTTTCTGCACACTCCGCCAAGGAATTTAACCTATTAATCTTATCCGTATCCGTTACCAATTTAATATTTACAGAGTTTGGATTATAATCATTTGGCAGATCAATGTAATATTTCCCTGTTTCATTGTCTTTTTTAACCGTGTTGTTTCCCATTGCTCTGTACGGCTCTATTATGCCAATACAAAGCAACTAAACATTTCAACACACTTTTTACCAACACAGAAATTTCTTTACAACAAATTAATCCCCATTTATTTCAAACTGAGACACTACCACTATTAGTTATAACGACTGCTATCAAGATAAATATCAGCCTATTGGTAGAATTATTTAATGAGCAAATTGATGCGCAGTCCTTAGATGTGCAGATATGCAGATTTCAGATGTGCAGATGAAAGGGCGAATGTGCAGATATGTGGATTTCAGATGTGCAAATAAAATGCTACCTACCTCAAATCAAAAAATCATTTGCATATCTGCACATCTGGAATTTGCACATTTGAAATCTGCACATTTGAAATCTGCACATCTATTCTATCATCTTTCTCAATCCCTCAAACATTCCTTTCCAATTTTGTTCGGAGTGCTCTTTGGCGTCCTGGCTTTTTACGTTGTCCTGGGTAATGGTAAGGGTGGTTTCGTCGTCTCTTTCATCCAGGTCATAGCTGATGTTGGCGTAGTTTTCTGGCTTATCTTCGGTGCCGCTCATACTACTCCAATAACTGTAGGTTACAAACTTACCCGGATCGATTTCCAGAATAATACCCTTGTCTTCATACTTATGTCCATCCCATTCGCCGCTGAATTTAATGGGCTCCCCTACCCTCCAGGTCGATTCTAAATTGGTGCCAAAAAAGTAGGCTTTTACCATTTCCGGATCGGTAAGACCCTGCCAAACTTTTGCCGCCGGGGCTTTAAATTTAATTTGTACGTGTACTGTTAGCTTTTCCATAATGTAGTTAGTTGTTTTGATTTTTAATTGCCTCCCCACAGTGATGCAGAACTCGTTTCAGCACCCACTTACTATGTTTTCCAGCGCGCCGGCTACCTGTCCTGTGAGGTCCCGAAACAAGTTCGGAATGACGCGGGCTTTATATTTTTTTTATTAAACTGTCTCCCCTACCAGCATCCGCCCCTTTATCGCCTCAAAATCCGCCTCCGGTAATTCAAAAAAGCCGAACCGGAAAGGATACCCCATGATTTTTTGTTGACGATAAAGCTCAGTTCATCCACCAGTGGTATTATCGGTGTTTCGGTACAGGGGCAATAGTTTACTTTACGACGATAAGGCATAAAATCATCACTCATTTTATGCTGATAGATGCCATCATGAGCCACCTGTCCAATAGCGGTAAAAGCCTGCAATGGCTCGCTGCCATTCATACTTTGTTTAGGCGAATAGTTGATCACCCAGTCGCCGGGCTGCATGCGCTTGAGCGGACCAGGTTTGCCATGATTAGCTTGTATAAAGCTGCCTGCTATGCCGCGGGCTATATGATCTTTTGATACTACGGTTATCCAGTACTTCATAATTTCTTTGCTAATGATTAATTACAACAAAAACGTGACCAATACTGGTGGCTTGTTTTAATTGTATTGCAAAGAAATCACGGGCGAGTGACAGCAGTATGTCAGTAGGAATTGCTGAGTTGTAAATTTTTTTGCGCTATGGCTGCGGCAATTTCGCCTACCTTGTCTTTCAACATTTCGGGCTTTATAATCTCGGCTTTATCGCCAAACATCATATACCAACGGGCAAAGTGCTCAATGGATGAGGTTAAAAAGGTCATTTCAATTTTGCTGCCTACGTGTTTTTCTGATACAAAACCGCTATAGTATTTCTGATAATCCAGGTGGCAGTGAACCTCTTTTTCAACTTTAATTACCACCATTTCCAAAGGCTTTTCTTTGACAGTTTGGGCGATATAAGCCTTTAAGGTGGGGTGCTTGCTGTTGTTATAAGTTTTATCGGTTACCGTAAGTTTGCTGATCCGGTCTATCCGGAAATCGCGGTAGTCATTACGCAGGCGACAAAAAGCGATCAGGTGCCAAAAGGTATCTAAAAACACCACGCCTACCGGCTCTACATCGCGCCGCGTGTTTTCCTGGCTGTGGCCCGCAAAGTATTCAATGCAAACAACGTGTTTGTGAACAATACTATCCAAAATGGTTTGAATATGGTTTGCACCGCCGCCCTGTTTCATTTTGGCGCTTTTCATCACTTCGATGCTGCCATCCAGGTTTTCAAGCGCGTCTTTCTCCGTAGTTTTAAGTATCGCCCTCACCTTGTACATGGCCGATTGATATTGCTCCATGGTGGTGGAGTCTGTTAGTTTTTCAACAAACTTCTCGGCGGTTAAAAAGGCAGTAGCTTCCTCGCGGGTAAACATTACTGGCGGAAGGCGGTAGCCATCCATAATAGAGTAACCGACCCCGGCCTCGCCAATAAGGGGGATACCGGCTTCTTCCAGCGTTTTGATATCGCGGTAAACGGTACGCAGGCTGATGTTGAAACGCTCGGCGATATCACCGGCCTTTACCACCCTGCGCGATTGTAACTGGATTAAAATAGCCGAAATACGGTCGATGCGGTTCATGGTGTCAAATTAAACAAAAAACGGGCTACCTTTGTTAACATAATTACATTTACTACCATGGCAAACCAATCCGAAGAAAAGATCATCGTTTTTGAAAACTATTACGATGTAATGCTGGCACACATTGTACGCACCAAACTGGAAGACAATGGCATCCCCTGCTTTATCTCGGACGAGAACACCCTGGCCGCAAACCCCATTTATAACCAGGCGATTGGCGGCATTAAACTCATGATATTTGAACGCGACCTGGAACGCTGCCGCCAGATTATGGCCGAAGAAGGCGACATGCACAACCTGGACCATGTAGAAATAGATGAAGAAACCAATAACGCCGTAATCTGTCCGTTTTGCGCATCAACTAACGTAGGCAGTACCGATCCTGGTAAATTTGCAAGTATCCTATCGGCAGTATTTCCGTTTTATAATAACAAGGCCTGGCATTGCTTTAATTGTCAGCAGGATTTTGAGTAGTAATAACCATATTGTATCAAAAGGGCTACAAAATCCTATTGTTTTACCGATTTAGATTATATTAGCGGTATGTATAACCGCCGTAAGTTCATCAAAATTTCTGCCGCAGGTGCATCACTTGCAGCGCTCTCAAAATCAGCCATAGCCAAAACGGTTGAATTACAACCCGAGGCTAATTATCCAATAGTGATCTCCACCTGGGATTTTGGCATTTACGCCAACAAAGAAGCCTGGAAAACACTTTCAAAAGGTGGTCGCGCGCTGGATGCCATTGAAGCCGGCGCACGTGTACCCGAAGAATTGGACATTACCAATGGCACCGTTGGTCGTACAGGCACGCCCGACCGTGACGGTCACGTTACCCTCGACTCCTGCATTATGGATGAATTTGGTAACTGCGGATCGGTAGCTGCGATGGAAAACATAGCCCACCCTATTTCGGTAGCTCGCATGGTGATGGAAAGAACCCCTCACGTGATGCTGGTTGGCGAAGGCGCAACCCAGTTTGCTGTTGAACAGGGTATGAAAAAAGAAAAGCTGTTAACCCCTAAAGCAGAAAAGGCCTGGAAAGAATGGTTAAAAACAGCCAAGTACAGTCCTGTAATGAACGTTGAAAACGGCAGCAACCGCCCCGGAGGCAAATACAACCACGATACCATAGGCATGCTGGCCATTGATGCCAAAGGCAATATATCCGGCGGTTGTACCACCAGCGGCATGGCATTTAAAATGCACGGTCGTGTGGGCGATAGTCCGATTATTGGTGCGGGTTTGTATGTAGATAATGAAGTTGGTGGCGCTACTTCAACCGGTGTGGGCGAAGAAGTGATCCGTAACGTGGGTAGCTTTTTAGTGGTTGAACTGATGCGCCAGGGCCTATCGCCCGAGGATGCCTGTAAAGAAGCTGTAAACCGCATCATCAAAAAGAAACCCGAAACTGCCAAAAATATCCAGGTTGGCTTTTTAGCCATCAACAAAAAAGGCGAATACGGCGCTTATGCCATACAATCGGGCTTTAGCTTCGCGGTTGCCAACGCTCAAACGCAGGATTTATTAATTAAAGGAAAAAGCCATTACCCGGCGCAATAGCAGTTGGCAGTTATTAGTTTGCAGTTGGCATTCAACCCCAATGACTAATGACAGCGAAGCGGATGACCAATGACAGCGCAGCGAAATGACCAATGACAGCGAAGCGAAATGACCAATGACAGCGAAGCGAAATGACCTCGATGATACTATGACTCCAAAAGATACCATTAAAACAACCGGCCATCCTAAACAGGTTTCGCTTGAAGTTTGCGCTAACTCGGTTACATCCGCCGTGGCGGCGCAGGATGGCGGAGCGGTGAGGGTTGAGCTTTGCGAAAACCTGAAAGAAGGCGGCACCACTCCATCGCACGGACAAATCCTGTTGGCACGCAGCCTGCTACATATTCAACTTTTTGTACTCATCCGCTCCCGCGCGGGCGATTTTTTATACAGCGACCTGGAATACCAGGTTATGCTGGCCGATATCCGTTACTGCATTGAAGCCGGCTGCGATGGCGTAGTTATAGGCATCCTTAATGCCGATGGTACTATAGATAAACCCCGCTGCCTTGAAATGGTACGCCTTGCAAAACAATGGGGCCTTAAGGTAACCTTTCACCGCGCTTTTGATATGTGCGAAGATCTTTACCAGGCCCTGGAAGACATCATAGAAATAGGCTGCGACCGTATCCTTACTTCGGGTGGTAAAAGTACCGCTATGGAAGGTGCTACCGTTTTAAACCACCTGGTTGAAAAAGCTGCCGGTCGCATTAGCATAATGCCCGGCGCAGGTGTAAGCGAAGCCAACGTTGCCGACCTTGTACACTTTACCGGCGTAACCGAAGTGCACTCATCTGCCCGCGTTCCTGTACCAAGTAAAATGTTGTACAAAAACGACCATATATTAATGAGCGACGTTCCCGGCGATGAGTTTAGTACCGATTTAACAAGCGTCGATAGGGTGAAGAAGCTGATTGAATTGGCTAATAGTTGAAAAGAAGCAAGAATTAAGAGTCAAGAGTCAAGAATCAAGACCAAAAAGCACGCGTCATTGCGAGGCACGAAGCAATCCCCAATGAGGCAGGTCGGCTAAGCAAATCCACTCTGTACAATCGGGGATTGCTTCGTACCTCGCAATGACGATCTTTATAAATTAGTAGAATCCTCCCCCTCCTAAAAAAACGTAACCGGCAACACCAACTCTATTCTGTTCCTGCCTGTACCACCAAAAATATCTTCATCTAATAATCTGCTGTATCTTACGCCAAATGATACGCTGTTTTGATTGAAGAATTTAGTATCAAAATACAAAGTACCACCTGCTGAGCGGAAGTTTTGGTTGAAGTTTTTGCCGTTGATGAGCAGGTTATCTTCTTTAGCATGTGTATAATCAAAAAACACGGCCCCGCGCAGACGTAGCAGGTAAAACAGGTTGCCAAAGCCGCCATCGGGATAGGCTATCGGGAAGTGGTAGTTTACCCCTACCTTATTCATCACATCCAGGTTTTCGGCAGTGTATCCTTTGCTGAATGGGAAATCATTAGAGTAGCTGATTACGTTATCTTTACTTTTTTCCTGGTGCGCCAGGTTAATCACAAAACTGTGGTTGGTAACCAATCCCGGGAAGTAAAAATTGCCTGATGCTAAAAATTGGGTAGCATTGGTACCCGATACCGCGGTTTTATAATTGAAGCTAATGCTTTGCGCGAAGGGCGCGTAAATATTCTTTTTGGCCCTTTGGGTTTGATTACTGAACGAGATATAATTATTGAGATATGTATATCGCTTATCGGCAAATTGAGCGGCGTAAGCTTGCTGAAAATTGGTACTGTTAAAATAAAGATCGCTACCGAAAGTCAGACCGGTAAAGTTTTTCCCTTGCGATAGTACCAGCGGAACCTCCAACCCTGCATGCAACTGGGTTTCGTTCCAGTAAACAAAGTTGCCCTTGGTAAAACCGCGCCTGTCTAAAGTATAATCGGCACCGGCAGAGATATAGGGGAACAGCGCGCCGTAAACACCCTCAAAACCAAACTGTTTATACCCCTCGTTACTGTTGTAGTTAAAGGAGATTTCGGATTGGAAGGTATTCAGCACGTTTTCGCCGGTGATGGCAAATGAATAATTAGGATCGCTGATATTGGGGATAAGGCTGTGGAAGTTAAACAATCCATGCGCTTTTGAATAATTGGTAACAGCCAGCGGTTTATCAACTATAGCGCCCAATATATTGGCAGATGAATCTTTACCAATAGCGCTGATACCTAAAAGCGGCAGTTTGGTATTGGTATAAACATCAGTAGCATCAACCCATTTCAAATCTTTTTTATTAGCCTCGGTTATGCTGTAGCCGTTGGCAGTGAAGCCCACCCAGGCCATCTTATGATCGCTTAAAGCAGGTTGATAACTCCCTATGGTGGCATCGCCACTGGTTGGCAGCAATTCAAAGAAGCGCTTAGTGCTAATCATCAAAGCAAATAACCTATCCTGTTTTTCGGCTGTGGAGGTAAAGTAAACGGTATCGCCCTTTAAAGCCGTAAAGCCAATGGGTTTGTAGGTAAAGGGCAGTAAATATTGAGGTTCGCCGGTGGTGATATTAATGAGGACCAGCGTCATTTTACCTTCGGGATTACGCACCGCGGTGATCAACTCATTATCGCCGTAAAACTTAGGGTAGGTAAAAAATAATTTATGCTGATTAGGTACCGCTTTCAAAAGTTTGCCATCCAGATCAAGAATATGCAAATCACTCTTACCCGACGGACCAACCTGCACCGCCACGATACTTTTACCATCGGCCCTAAAAGCCGGCGAAAAGTATTTTGCTTTTCGTGTAATACGATGTTCCTGACCGGTTTTGACATCTAACAGCATCAATTCGCTGTAATCACGATAGCCCCAGCGCAAATCCGGGCGATAGCTGGCATAAACAATCATACCTTTGTGATAATCAAAATAATTATCTAACGAGTACGACCGGGTGCTAAGCTTGCGCTCTGTATTACCGGTTTTAACGGTGAATGCCGGTACATGATCGTAGCTACTTTTCATGTAGATAAGCGTACTATCATCCACAAAAGCGGGGTATTCCCTATCTGCATCAAAGTGTTTGCCCTGTTTTATATCTTTTGTGGTTGAGGCTTTAAGCAGATCATCTGCAAATTGATTTTTAAAATGATCAAAAGCCTGGTTGGTAAACGATTTAAAGCTGGTACCTGTATATTTTTTTACCGCGTTTTGAAAGGGGTAAAAACCGGTATAAAACCCTGCGGCATCATGGGTTATTTTCCGCCAAATATCATCGCCATATTTGTCCCTCCCGTAGGATACCAGCATGTAGCCCAGCGGATAATGATCTGGTACATAATCGCGGTATGATCCGTTGCGCAGCTTCATGTAGCTATAATCTTTATTGGCTACCCACAAAGCCCTGTAGCCATTGTAGAAATATGGTAACCGGCCACGCCCCTGCTCGCTTACATGGGTTTCGTTAAATACGGCATCGCCCTCAAAAAACCAGTTGGGTACCGATAGGTCATTGGCAAAGGCCTGCCCCCCCTCGCCGAAAACAATGCGCATAAAGCGCGAGACGCCAACATTGAAGTTATTGTACTGCTGCACATGCCTAAACTCGTGAATGGCCAATTGCTGCTGCCATGGCAGACTACCAATATCAAAGCTATTTTGTTCGGGCGTTAAAAAAAATTCGCTACGGAAAGGTGCCAAACCTACATAAGCGTTAGCAATAGTAGTTTGATTTTGTAGTACTATGCTGATTTGTTTTTGCTTATTGCCAATGGTTGGTTTAATAAACCCGTTCATCTGTTGCACAATATTGGCTACACTGTTCCCGGCCGAATCCATCCCCGCGGGGAAAATAACCTTAGCAGCCGGTGTATTAATCTGCTTCCATTTAATAGATGGCGGATTGCCCCCAAACTCCTGGGCATTTGCAACGCTTGCAACAGCCAGCAACACCGGCAACAGTAGTTTAGGCAAAATATTACGGGCAAACGGGCAGTTGATCATTCAGGGTTGAAAGTAAGCACATTTTAGAATTTAAACAAGGGCCTCATAGCCTCACCCCGGCCCTCTCCAAAGGAGAGGGAGGTAAAAAGCAAGCTGTTCATACAGGTTAACGAGGCCATCGGCATAAATATTTTAAGGCGTTTTCAATCCTTACCCCCTTCATCCCAAAAGTCCTAAAGCCCAACAGTCCGTTGTCTAAACGTCCGTGCTCTTTTGTCCAAAAGTCTTTGCTCCAAAAATTCTCAAAAGTCCAACAGTCCTTTGTCTAAAAGTCCTTGCTCCATTGTCCAACAGTCCCAAAATCTTTTTTCAAAAAAATTAAAATGTTTTCAATCGTCAATCGTCTTTATCTTTAAAGAAGTAAAAAATTGATAACCGCCGTAATGCCCGAAGATAAAAACAAGCACATTATACATACTATAAAAGAGTATGGTAAAAGCCTGTTGAGTTTTATTCGCCGCAGGGTAAACAACGATGCCGATGCCGAAGACATTCTGCAGGATGTGTGGTACCAGTTCAGTTCGGTTATTAATTCAGAGCCTATTGAACAAACAAGCGCGTGGCTGTATCGTGTGGCCCGAAATAAAATAACCGATAAGCATAAAAAGAAAACAGAAACCCTGTTGGACGATATGCTTACTACCGATGACGATGAAGATGACGCTACCGATTTCAGGAGCATCATGTTTGCCGAAACCAGTACGCCCGAAACCGAATACTTGCGCAACCTGTTTTGGGAGGAATTATTTTTAGCGCTTGACGAACTGCCCGAAGAACAAAAGCAGGTTTTTATTTGGCAGGAGTTAGAAGACGTACCCTTTGAGGAAATAGCTAAACGAACGGGGCAAAACATTAACACCCTGGTATCGCGCAAGCGTTACGCTGTATTGCACCTGCGCAAAAGGCTTAAACAGTTATACCTTGAAATAACAGAATATTAAAAGAATTTAAAAGATTAAAAAGACAATGAAAAGAGCATTTTATAAAGGTCGGTTTATATTTATACCCTTCGCGGTAGCCGCCTTCCTGTCGCTCATCAGTTTTGTGGTGATGCAATTATGGAACAATTTATTACCCGCGATATTACACGTTGGCCTTATTACCTTTTGGCAGGCCATGGGCATATTTATACTATGCAAAATATTGTTTGGCTTTGGCAAAGGCGGTGGCAAACCCGGCTGGGCCCAGCAAGGTGCACCCTGGATGCGCAAACGGATGGAAGAACGTTTCAGAAACATGAGTCCCGAAGAAAAGGAACACTTTAAAGCAAAAATGAAAGATCGCATGTGCGATTGGGGCGGCCGCGGCCGTGGCGGCAGGTTTGGTTACAAACCATGGGAAGATTTTGCTGCCGACCAGGAAGAAAAAACATCTTAATTGGTGAGTGGTGAATGGTGAGTAGTGAGTTTTTAACCTTACAGTAAAAATTGATTGCTCACCGCCCATCATTTACAGGCATCACTCCCTGCTCACCACTCTCCATTCACTACTCACTACTAACCACTCACCACCATGGATATACTGGTATTTACAACAAGCGTTAAGGAAAAAAGACAGGTAAATAAGGTAACCTCCCTGCTTACCAAAGTCCCCTCAATATTTCAATGGAATTTTGATTTGGAAGATTGCGATAACATACTGCGTATCGAGGCCAGCGGCCTGTCGCCGCGGTACATCGAACGCTTGTTGCTAAATGCCGGCATACATTGCCAGGAACTGGAATACTAAAAAAGCAAGAATAAATATCCAATAATGAATTTCGAACGTCCAATATCCAATTTTTGCTTTCATTATTCGATATTGGACATTCGGTGTTCGATATTAAACCGATCTTTCTTAGCAACAACTCTTTCTTAGCAACAACAACTATTTCTTAGGTGCCGGGCTGTTGATCTCAATCCAGTAACCATCGGGGTCCTGGAAATATAGTTGCAGCACACCATCTTTACGCAAGGTTGGTTCTTTACTATCGCCATTCCAGTTACCGTAGGGGATATTCAATTTATCAAGTGTTTTAGCAAATTCCTTTACAGATCCTACTGTAAAACACAAATGCTCTGCTTTAATGTGGGTGTCAGAGCAGCTGCCTTGTATAGCGTGTAATTTAATATGATTGCCCAGGTTATACCATTGGTGAACAGTATCGCCAAAAGGGTTGCCAACTTTTTCAAGGTGCATTACATCGGTATAAAAGGCTACACTTTTTTTAAGGTTTTTTACGCAGATGGCGATATGATCAACCACGGGCGTTGCATTACTGCCCGATTGCGCGAAGCTAAATGCAGGTAATAAAAAAGCAGCAATTAATAGCGCGAGTTTAAGCTTACCTGGCTTATGGGGGTGTTGGATAAATAAAAGGCTCATTTAAGTTTTTGGTTTAAAAACTTAAAGATATGTGTTTGTTTAACACTATGAAGATACTCACAGAAATATTACTAAAAAGATACCTGCCGGTTTAAATCATGGTCGGATACAAAGTTGACAGTATTGTTCCGGTTCCAATCCTCAATATCTATTAAACCTGATCTGGTTTGATAGTGTCCGTTATCATTTGGACATTTAACTACATATAGTCCATCTGCTGCCGGTTCAATTACCGGGCGTGCCCCACATATCTTACAAAACTTGCAATATATCGTTTTCGGTATGTTAACGTAACCCCTCATTTCACTAATTTGTACGTTCATATTAACCTCCAGGTTGCTGATAGTGTTAATTTACTACAATAAATTTATTTAATACGAAACCATTTTATTCATTTATTAATGATAGCATTACGCTTATTAGCCGCTTTAAGTCAATATTAGTTTCTTTTATTACATTTATAACATGCAACCTGATATTGAACAACTCAAAACAACTTATAAAAATTTAAGCGACGACAAACTTAGTAGTCTTGCCATTAACGAGGCCGCCAGCTTGCGTCCCGAAGCGCTTGAAGTTTTACAGGCCGAAATAAAAAGCCGCGGTTTAGATGAGGATATCGCCAACGGTATCAGCGCGCAACTTATTGATACCGGCAGCCTGGAATTTGATGGTTATGTGTCGCTCATTCGCAGCCAACCCTGCCCCGTTTGTGCCGGTACTCTGTTGCCTTTAAACGCGGCTGTAATTGGCATTGTTAAAAGCTTTATCCTGGTAACACAGTATAAAAAGAAGGTGATGATAGCCTGCCCCAACTGCTTGCAAAATGCCAACCAAAGCGCAACCAATACAACCGCTTTATTAGGCTGGTGGGGATTGCCCTGGGGAATTATCAGATCGGCACAGGCCCTAACCCGCAACGTAAAATCGGCCAGGCAACTCCGCTCGGGCGAGCCAACCGATACGCTTATTTCCTTTATCAAAACCAATATTGGGGTTATTGAAGGCGTACGCAAAAACAAGCAATCCCTTGGCTTTATGTTAGATAGTGTGAATAAACGTTAAAATAAATTAGTATGACTAAAGCCTACACCTTAGTTACAGCAGTTATATTTTGGTTTGCCATTGTGCTGCAGTTCTGCATCTCTGTACCCGTATACCTGCAAACCGGTTTTAACGCCGTGGGTGCCGTGGTGCAGCTACTTAGCTTTTTTACCGTTTTAAGTAACCTCCTTGCAGCTATTATACTTGCAGCGGCGCTGTTACAATCTCAATCGGGTTTGGTTTCATTTTTCAGACGGGGTTCTGTTATCACGGCGGTTACCTTATATATCACTATTGTTGGGGTAGTTTATAATTTGGTGCTGCGAAGCCTGCAGCATCTGGAGGGTTTATTTAAATTAGCTAACGAGTTGATGCACCTTATAAACCCTTTGCTGTTTATAATTTTCTGGCTGTTTTTTACACCGAAACAAAAACTTAGGCTACAACAAGGTTTAACCTGGTTATGGTTCCCTTTTATTTACCTTGTTTATACGCTTGCACGCGGCGCAGCAATACATTTATACCCCTACCCTTTTATGAATGTTGATAAACTGGGATACGGCAAAGCACTTATCAATTGTTTTTTTGTGATGATCGCTTTTTTAGTGTTTGATTTTTTATTTTTCTTCATCAACAACAAATTATCGCCCCAAAAGCAATAGTTGCCGGCAATAACATTTGTAACAATTTTAACGCAGCCCGGGGAAAATTAAACCATGAACCATCATAGCTGTTTAACCTGTATATCTATTTAAAACATAAAGTTAAACTTGTTATGAAAACTCAAATTTCCCGCTCAATAGCTTTGCTTGTTTTAGCTGCTTTGGGCTTTACCAGTTGCTCGGTTGAATACCGCGAACGCAGAAGACATCGTTTACCGCCTCCGCCACCACGGGTACAAGAAACCGTAATTATTCACAATTAATGCTTTTAATATATGAAAGCTGTAAAAATATTAATGATCGCCATTATTGCTTTGTTCACTTTTGAAGGAGCCAAAGCACAGGTAGTAGTAAAAGCCAGGGTTGGCGCGCCGGTTCATCGCCATTACTATCGTCATCCGGTACGAAGAGCAGTGGTAATTCGTCATCACCATTATCACCGCAGGCCCATAGTTGTAAGGCATGTTTATCATCGCCCACACAGACGTGTAGTAACACGTACTGTTATAAGATAAGTAGGCTAAAGGCTAAAGGCTAAAGGCTAAAGGCTAAAGGCTAAAGGCTAAAGGCTAAAGGCTAAAGGCTAAAGGCTAAAGGCTAAAGGCTAAANAAGGCTAAAGGCTAAAAAAATAAGCGATGTGGTTGCACCACATCGCTTATTTTTTAGTGTAATATTTCATGGCTTTTTGCTTTAAGCCTTCGGCTTTCAGCTACTACCTTTCGCATCAAATTAGTCGTTCCAGAAATGGTTAAATGATGATCTTGCCGCGAGTTTGGTTTTTATAAAAATATCGTCTTCGGCCTTCAAACAGTCGTTGGTATGAATGTCTTCGTCGGCATTTACTTTAATAATGCTGCCTGCAATACGCTCCACTATGCTCGATAGTGTGTGTACCTCGTTATCGGGAATTTGAATTGTTAATATTGCCATGGGTAGTTGATGTTTAAAATTGTTATCTCAAAAATATGCCTTTACTGTTAAATGTATGTTTGCGAAAAGTCAAAAATTAATCAAATGATTAACTTTTTGACTTTTCTTGTTTTCTGAAGCTTTAACGCCGCTGGTTTTGGTTGTATTATTGGGGATTGGCCGGTTTAACAAAGTTTAACAAGCTGTAGGGATAGCAGCTTTTGTGTGCTTAGCAAAATATTTGACAAAAAAGGATATTGTGAAGTCACTTTTAGAAAGGAGACACCTACAGAGCCAAAATACCATACAATTTTTGCTATAAACACGGGGCTACGCTGTAGCCTAAAATGCAATTCCGAATGAGACGAGAAACTCCGGAGGAGTAACGTGTTTATAGCACAAAACAACAAAATGCCTGGCTCCGTAGGTGCCGCCTCAATTTCAAAAACAATTTTCTGAAGGCAGCTCTTACTCCCATTACTTAGCGCCCTAATTTATTATATTGCATACCTTATACCTATATTGTATGCACGGTAACGGTCTTCTCAAAATTTTCTTTATTATATCAGCAATCGGTTTACTTTTCGATTGGTACGTTTTCTCGGGGTTAAAAACCTTAAGCACCGGCTGGGCTTCCAAACGCTGGCAACGTATTGTTTTATGTAGCTACCTTATCATTTCCATAGGCGTTACAGCTTTATTATTACTGGGCTTTAGCGCTTTCAAATCGGCCAATGGTATGCAGCCCTATCACGAATGGATCTTGAGCATATTCCTTACCTTTTTTATCACCAAACTCATTTTCGTACTCGTTTTGTTTTTGGGCGATATTGTAAGATTTTTCGTGGGATTATTTAACCTGGCAAGCGGCAAAAACAAAGAGCATACATTCCCTGGCAGGCGAAAATTTGTGAGTGAGGTGGCCGTTTTTGTTGCCGCTATCCCTTTCTCTTCCTTTTTGTATGCCATGTTTAAAGGTAAGTATGATTATAAACTGCACCGCACCACGCTTTACTTTGATGATCTACCCGATGCATTTGATGGTTTTACCATTACCCAAATTTCTGATATCCACTCGGGCAGCTTTGATAGTATGGCAGGCGTACAAAAAGGTATCGATTTAGCGAAAGCGCAAAAAAGCGACCTGTTTGTTTTTACCGGCGACCTGGTAAATAATGCCGCTTTTGAAATTGAACCTTACCTCGAAAAATTCGGGTCGATCAAAGCGCCATACGGTCAGTACTCCATATTGGGCAACCATGATTACGGCGACTATATAGAATGGACCAGCGAACAGGAAAAAGCCGCCAATCTTAATCAACTTAAACAACACCATAAAACATTAGGGTACCGATTACTGCTGGATGAAAATATAACCATCGAAAAAAACGGTCAAAAAATCTCGCTCATCGGTGTACAAAACTGGGGGCGTGGTTTTATACAGGTGGGCAATCTGGATAAGGCACTGCAAGGCGTTCCTAAAGATGCTTTTAAGGTGCTGCTTTCTCATGACCCCACCCATTGGGAAGATCATGTGCGTTATCATCCGGCAACTATTCATCTTACTTTGGCCGGCCATACCCATGGCGCGCAATTTGGCGTTGAGATTCCCGGTTTCAGATGGAGCCCGGTTAAATACCGATACCTTGACTGGGCAGGCCTTGCTAATGAGAAAGACCGCTACCTGTACGTAAACCGTGGATTCGGTTTCCTGGCCTTCAGCGGCAGGTTGGGCATCTGGCCCGAAATTACCGTTATTGAGCTGAAGAAAAAGTTACAAGCTTAGCAAATGAAAAAACTATCTATCGCATTCATTGGCTTTCTATTGGCTATTACATCCTGTAAACAGCCGAAACCTAAATCCGAAAATAAGTTATACGTACCATCTAACGAGGCCTCCATAACCACGCTTGCATTTAATTATATTATGCCTTCGGATAGTGTGTATAAAGCTCATTTGATGAAGTACAAATTCCCGGCATCCGAAACAGAAAAGATAGCACTACTGAAAACGCAATTGGATACCGCGAAGATATTTATTGTTATTGCCGATACACTCATCCGGCTACCCGATGATTATCTCAAAAAGCAATCAAAAGATGTACACCGCAGTGATAAGGATATGGTTAAAAATATGGTTGTTGATAGCTGGTCGCCACAGATCAATATCCATGAAACTACCGGTACCTTTCAAATCAAAAACCTTGCTTTTTCCTACAACTACAACTATACTCTTTTCAACCAGTTAAAAACGTTGCCTACCGGCTCATTCAACGCCGGGATGTTCAGAATGTCGGCGGTATTTTTTAACACGGATAAAACTAAGGCTTTCGCCTACCTTGAAAAACGTGGCGGACTTGTAGTAGCCCAAGGCTATGATATTTTTATGGAGAAGAAAAAAGGTAAATGGTTTGTAGTGTTGTGTAATTTGGATTGGGTTAGTTAATATTTTGTAATGATGATTTGTGGCAAGGTTTTTATAGGTATTACAGCAACATACATTAACCCGAAACAACATGGCAACCGGCAACGTAAAAGAGATAGGAAAACAACAAGATAAAGTACAACCTGCACATAATGCATGGGAAGTAATGAAACCTTTTGTTAAATTTGGATTAGCGGCAACCGGCCTTATAGCAGGCACCTTGATAACCATTGTAAAGAGCATCCCTAAACCGGATAGCGGCAAACAGCCTGAACCAAAGAAGAATAAGATCATTAGAATATAATATTCATTTTAGTCACATAGCAATTTATTCCATCCATCACAGGGCCAATATCACTTTTTGCACCGTATTTTAACGGGGTAAAATACGGTGTTTTCACGGATTGACGTGCCATAGCAAATTCCCGACATTTACTACCGTTAATCCTGATAGTTAACTAACAATGTCCTTATAAATAACCGTTGTTCAGCAAATGAACATGATAGTCCTTACCAGGATATCGTTAGGTTAATGTGAATAGACCACTATACACAAACCGGGACACAACTACCAGAGATTTACTTTTTGACTGAGTCAATAGCATATGGCTTTGGTCATATAATTGATGATAAGTCAATAAATTTAAAATACTGAAAGCGATTATCAAAAGCGGTTTTAAATATCTAAAGCCGTATTAAATAAAACAAAACACAACCGGGCGTTAAACCTGGTTATAACAAAATACTTAAAAGTAAACCTAAACCTTAGTTTTTATCCTACCTAACCCTTGTCGCAAACGCCTGTCATACACTGACGGGTGTTTTGCGTTTTAGGGGCGTGAGAGAATCAAGAGCCGAGAATCAAGAATTAAGACGGGAATGCCAAACTTGCGAAGTTTTAAAAACTTCGCAAGTTTTTCTGGTGCTTTACCTTCGCCATCAATTTTACCTTAAAACTCAAGGTATCTTGATTCTTGCCCATCCGTCTCCATTATCCGTCCAAACACCAATATTGCACTTTTGTCGAATTAAATTCATTTAATTAAAATTATTTTGAATTTAATTCACAAATTAAGTAATATTACCGTATGATTAACGAAACGGAAATAGTTTTAGATAAAACCGACCTCCATATTTTACGCCTGATGCAGGATAATGCCCGCATCTCCAATGCCGATTTGGCCAGGGAACTGGGCATGGCCCCATCGGGCATATTGGAGCGGGTAAAAAAGCTGGAACAAAAAAACGTAATTCAGCAATATACCACCCGCATAAACCCCAACGCATTGCAGCAAAAAATGCTGGCCTTTATTTTCATGAAAGCATCAGATGGCCCCGGATCTGATCAAACAACGCTTGAACTTGCCAAAATTCCCGAAGTGCAGGAAGTGCACCACATTGCGGGCGATGATTGCTATTTGATTAAAGTACGCACCTATGATTCATCTACCCTGATGCACCTGATGCGCAATCACTTTAGCAAAATACCGCACATATTGAACACGCGCACTACCATTGTGCTCGAAACGGTTAAAGAACAACAACAATTGGTTATACCCGAAAAATAAATACACCATGGCCTCTACTACACAAAAATCCGCATCGCCCGTATTGGTTATCATAGCTTTTGCTACGGTATACCTGGTTTGGGGTTCTACCTATTTTTTTATAAAAATGGCAGTTGATGGTTTTCCGCCATTGCTGTTAGGTGCCCTGCGCTTTTTTACAGCGGGCGCGTTACTGTTAATATGGTGTGCCATTAAAGGCGAAAAGATTTTTGTGAAGCGTAACATCATCCATGCGGCGGCAAGCGGCTTTTTATTGCTGGTGATAGGCAATGGCGCTGTAATTTGGGTGGAGCAAACTTTACCCAGCGCCATGGTGGCCATTATGGTATCATCCCCGCCTATTTGGTTTGTATTATTGGATAAGCCAAATTGGAGCACAAACTTTAAAAGCAAAAGTACGCTGATAGGCCTGGTAATAGGTTTTATTGGTGTAATCCTGTTATTCAGCGAGCAAATTGAAGGCATGGTTGGCCCATCCGCAGGACCATCAAAACTGCCGGCGATGTTATTGCTGGTGGTGGGCACTTTAGGTTGGGCATCGGGCTCATTATATTCAAAACATTACAATACCAAAGGTTCGGTATCGGTAAATACCGCTTGGCAAATGATGTTTGCCGGTGTTGTATTTATACCATCAAGCTTTTTTCACCATGAGGTGCAAAGCTTTAACTGGCACACCATCCCGGCACATAGTTGGTATGCATTATTATACCTTATAGTTTTTGGTTCGATAGCTGCTTTTAGCGCCTATGTTTGGTTATTACAAGTTAGACCTGCCACCCAGGTAGGCACTTACGCCTATGTTAACCCGGTTATAGCAGTAATATTGGGCGTACTGTTTGCCCATGAAGGCGTAACGCTACTGCAGGTAGGCGGCCTGGTTATCATTTTAGGAAGTGTATTGCTTATTAACCTAAGTAAGTACAGGAAAGAAAAGCAGGTAAAGGAGGAACTTGCAGTGTGAGATAGAATCAAGAGTCAAGAATCAAGAGTTAAGACAAAAAGCATTTTAGCAGATTCACATTCGACAAAGCGAAGTGATACCTAATATCATGCTGCTTGTTTCAGCACCCCACTCGCTAAGTGCACATCATGCAGAATACCTGTCCTATGGGGTCCTGAAACAAGTTCAGGATGACTTTTTTTGTTTTTTTCCTGTCTTAATTCTTGATTCCCCCCAAATGCAGCTCTCTTGATTCTCGACTCTTAATTCTTGATTCTATTTCAATTCTCCCATTTACCAAACTCAAAGTATTTGGTTATTTTGATGCTTACTTTACTACCGGTTTTATATTTACCGCGGTTATAGTTCATCACGCGCAGGGTAACGCCTTCATGCTCTATAATGAGTTCTTCATAAAAGCCTTTAAAGAGGACCATTTTCACGTACCATTTTTTGCCGAAAGGTACTATCCGAATGTTTTCGGCATAAATAACTACAATGCCGCGCTTGCTTTTAATGCCACAAAGTTTAGCCTGGTACGATGTTATTTTGCTGCCGCTGGCCAGGATTTGCGATGTATATAACAGGTTGGGCGAATGGTACAACAAATCTGGCGGACCGTTCTCCACTATCTCGCCCTCTTTAATCACAATCAGCTCGTCGGCCATGGATAAAATTTCGGCCGGATCATGAGAAACCAACACCACCGTGGTTTTCCATTCGCGAACTATTTGCCTTATATCGTGCTGCAAAGCTTCGCGGTAAAAGGCATCCACCTGGTTAAAAGGCTCATCTAACAATAATACCTGTGGCCTGCTAATGAGCGCTTTTGCTATAGTAACCCTTTGCTTTTCGCCGCCGCTTAGTTTACCAAAAGGATAATCTTTTAGCGGGTATATGTTAAGCATATTTAAAGCTTCGGTAACACGCTTTATCTCATGACTCAGGTCCTCTTCGGGCAAGCCATCACGTATGGTATCCCAAACCGTCGATTCGGGGTTCATATCCACGCCGTTTTGGGTAACCATGCGCATTACCTTGTGCGCGTGCTGTATCCCGTGTTCGCGGCTTAAAACCTGCTCTTCCTTAAAAAACACTTCACCATGATCTGGCTGAATAGTACCGTACAGCAAATTGAGTAGCGTTGTTTTACCGCTGCCACTTTCGCCAACTATAGCGGTAACCTTTGCCTTGGGTACAAAAATGGTAATGTTGTTTACACCTGTTGATTTATCGCCAAAAAAGTTTTTGGTAACGGATATGGTTTCCAGTATCAGGTCATCTTTCATTCCAGGTGGCTTTATGGCTAATCAGGCTTTAGTACAGGCCTATTTGCCCGCTCCTTAATTAGGTATCTAAGCTATAAAAACTTTGTTATCCAAAAAAGGCCGGGGTATAATTTGTGGAAAAGCAAACAATTATCAACGTTTTTTATTGTAACAATAGTTGAATTAAAGAAGCAGGTATGAACAAAACCATTGGTATTTTATTAATTGTAGTTGGCGCCATCATGGTTATCTGGACGGGTTTTACCTACACCAAAAAAGAAAAAATTATCGACGCCGGCCCTATCCACCTATCGGCCGACAGGCAAAAAACGATAAACTGGCCACCTTACTTAGGCGGCGTGTTAATAATTGGCGGCATAGCTGTAGTTGCGCTTTCAAAAAATAAGTAGTTATTTATTTCCTTGTTCTTTCAAATTAGACGGTCGGTTTTGACCATCTTACCAACAAACCTATTCATTATACAATTCCCCCGATTGATAATTAAAAAACGAAACATTTTTGTTGTGATCACCAGGCGGTACACACAACTATTAATGGTAGAAAACAGTAAAAGGACTTAGATACCCTGATGGATATAAAAGTTTAAACAATATCCATTCAATATTTTGTAACCTGCTATATCCATCTATGTCATTAAAAATTCAGCATTTAATCCTGAACAATGCATAAACTTTGGCAAAATTATAAAGCCCTCATAAACCGCAATTGCTTAGGTAACACCGAACAGCTTCATGGCTTGCTTTATTGGAGCAACAGGCTATTTGCTGCCATCATGACTTACCTTTTCCCTTTTTTTGTTATAGCGCTTATTCCCGGTGAATACATGAGTATTACAACCGGCTTATACCCTCTTGCTATTTTTGATTTTCTTATTGTGATTGCCATTACCTTGGTTGCTTTGCTGCCTGGTATCAGTATCCCCGCGCGTAAATCTTTGTTAATTGCGCTCCTTTATATGCTGGGCACATTTTTGCTTTATTACCTGGGTTGGTACGGACCAGGCTTACTTTACCTGCTGGCAATTACCTTTTTTAGTCTGCTTATTTTTCATGGTAAACACCCCTTTGCTACCCTTTACATTAACGTACTCATCTGCTTTTCAATAGGTGTTTGTATTCACTTTAAACTGCTGGCAACGGGCATAGGCTTGCAATATACTTTGGGCTCGTGGATAGCGGTATCTATCAACCTTATTATTCTGAGCGCCACTATTTCCATACTGCTACCTGCCCTTTTCAATGGCCTGCAACATAGCAATAACCGATACGAAGCTGTTGCCAAAGCCACCAGCGATACCATTTGGGATTGGGATATTGTTAACGACACTATACAATATAACTATGGCATGAACAAGGTATTTGGCTATAAGCTTAATGAAGTAGCCAACGTAAAACATTGGTGGAACAGTAAGCTGCACCCTACCGATGTGGCAAATGTTGCCGGCGCTTTGGTTGAGGCTTTTGAAAGCGATGACAATAATTTACAGTTAGAATACCGCTTTTTGTGTGCCGATGGCCAATACAAATATATTTTTGACAGGGCGTTTATTATACGCAATACCGATGGCGACCCGATACGCATGGTGGGCGCTATGCAGGATATTACCCGCCGAAAACAGGAAGAACAATGGCTGCGCCTTACCGAGTCGGCACTGAAATATGCTACGGACGCGGTTTTGATTGTGGAGGCCGAAAAGAACGAGCAGCAACAACGGAAAATATTATATGTGAACGAGGCATTTACACATATTACCGGCTATAGCCAGCAAGAAACTGTGGGCGTTTTTACCGATGTTGTATGGGGCAATACCGGTAATGAGTTAAAAGGCGACGATCTGTTAGTCACCTTTGAGCAAAATGACGCTTTTGAAGTGGAAGTAATTAATCATAAGAAAAATGGCGACCGTTTTTGGAGTAGCAAATCCATATCGCCGGTAAAGGATACTACCGGTAAAATAACGCATTGGATTTCGATTGAGCGCGACGTTACCCAAACCAAAAACTATGTTGAGGCTATCGAAAAACAAAACATCAAACTTAAAGAAATAGCCTGGACCCAGGCTCATATTGTGCGTACGCCCGTTGCCCGCCTAAAGGGATTACTTAATTTGCTTAAAGAGGAAGCCAGCCTACCCGATGAAAATGCAGAGGTATTGAAATTTATAGATCTATCGGTAAACGAACTGGATGCCATTATATATGACATCATCAAAAAATCAGAAAAAGAACAAATAAACCTGATGCATCAGTTAAGCAATTTGAAGGGGAAGGTTTAGCAATTTTGTTTGAACCGGAATTAAACGAATTTTTAGATTCTGTTAATTCTCAAATTCTGAAAATTCTGATTCAGACAAAAACCAGCGATTTATTCCAACAGCAATGCATCCTCATCATCGGTAAGACTAAGCTGAATGCTATCGGCACCGGCAATACCTTCAATACTGCCTTTAATATGGGCCGCGTTTAACAATACCTTATCCAGTTGTTTCTCGCGCGATTTCCACATTTTCTCCATCGCGTCGCGCTCTTTTTGAATGGACAGACGCATGCTCATATACCCTTCCCTGATAGCTTTCCATTGTTCAGAAAATTCGCTGCTGGTTAGGTAATCATATAGCAGATGCATTTTATCCCCCTTATTATCCTGGGCTTTTACCAGGTTTGAAAGTTTGATGACGCCATCGCGTAAGATATAGGATACCGCTTTTACCTCATCAAAACTGCAAATCCATACGCCATCTTTTTCGCCAAAACAATCCATGCCTTTGGGGTAGCATTGGGTTACTATAACCGCAACATCAACACCAACACTGCGCATATCTTTTTTAAGCTTATCAATCCAATCGGCACCAAAGGCGGCGGTACGTTTACTTTCGTAAATAATACGCCCACACTCCTGCCCAAACTGGTTACGCACGGTTTGAATACAATCGGCACCACGCACGCCTTTACCCACCTCGCTTATTAAATCAAACGGGAAATAGTTACGCAAAAGTTCTTCCAATATCAATTCCTGCGCTTCGCCTTGCAACTGCATGCTGCCTTGCTCGGCTTTGCGTTTCATTTCTTCGGCCAGCTTTTTCTGGTCGTCAAGCTGCTTTTCAAGTTCCTTTACTTTAAGCTGATACTCGGTATCTTTTATGCTGTGGCGTTCGGCCTCCTGTTTACGAATCTGTTCACCCAACTCATTCCGCTGCTCCTGCAATTTGCGTTGCAAAGCCAGCTCCATTTCCTCTTCCTTTTGTTGCAGCTGTTTCTCACGCTGTAAATATTCTAATTCCTTCAGGCGCGATAGTTTTAGCTTCTCTTCGGTTTCAGTCGCCGAATTTTTGAGCATCAGCACCTGGTTTTCAAAATCCTGGGCGATGGTGCGGCGCAGGTTTTCTTCAAGGCTGAGCTGTAGTTGCTTTTTTTCGTCGTTAAGGCGTTGTTCAAAAGCAGTTTTTTGCTGCTTTTCTTTGGTTAAATACTCCTCGTCTTTTTTCCGGTATTCATCTTCTTTTTGGCGGGTGTAGTCCTGCATTTTAACCCGGAGTTCTTTTTTATACTCCTCGGCCATCACTTCCTCTATCGGAAAACCAAAACCACAACTCGGACATTTAACTTCTGTAGCCATAATTTGTAATACGAAACACATTTTCGCACATCAAATATAAGGATTATACAATGCCTGCGTTAATGGAATGATAGCTATTGCAGTTGTCAATTATTAATCTTACATTACAACAATGCAAATTTTACAAATTGGTAAGGTTTTCTGGAGCTTCGATTATGAAATTGCCGCTCTTACTTTGGCAGACGAAGCCGGTGCCCTGTTTTCGCTTACGCCTCCCCCGCACCACCGTGAGGGTGAAATTATATTGACTAACAATAGCCTGGTTATTGATGGCTATAACTACCTTAACATCCCGCTTAACAAGTTAGAACAGGTGTATTTAGGTTTTGATGAAATATACAAAAGATCACTGGTACGCAACAACGGGATGTTTTGGCAACCGCTAAGATTACGTTATAAAGAAGGTGACGATACCAACGTGGTTTATCTGATAATTGACCACCGCTTCTTCGGCACAAAAAACCAGCTTTGGTTTGATACTTTGAAACAAATGCTGGCCGATTAAACCAGTTTATTAATTTACCTGTAAAACTGGCTTAAAACACGTATAGCAATATATCAACTACATGGTATTTTTTATTCAAGGTAAATCAAACACCTTTGAATTAGTAAGCCATCACTGCAATTATTTGATTCACAGCCAAACCGTCTATCGTTTGTTCAACAGTAGCGGCTTACACGATAACTAAATTTTACGTGTATGGAAAAACTTGGACTTTTAAGACTATTTCTCTGTCTGCCCCTCATTGCGCTCATTATCCCAAACATTACAGAAGCTCTAATAAACCCTAATTACGAAGTGCCGTTAATATATGTTATTGCGGGTGCCGCCCTGGTTGCGGTTATAGGCATTTGCACTGTAGTTATTTATTATTTGCAAAAGCAGGTACTTAAAGTACAATACCAGCGCCATAAAAATTAACAATTAAAAACAAAGCGGCGCCCCTTTTTTATGGGAGCGCCGCTTTGTTTATTAATATACTTTATTGAAAATTATTTTGCTTTAGCAAATTCGCCATTAGCTTTGATAGTTACTTCGTCGCTTAAAGTGCCAGAACCAAATTTAGTACCGAAGTTAAAATCAGAACGTTTGATAGTACCTGTTAATTGGAAACCAGCATCATCAGCTTTAGTCATTTGGTTAACAATAGTACCACGGTACCATAAATCAAAAGTAACGGGTTTAGTAACACCAGCTAAAGTAAGGTTACCGGTAACAGCATAATGTTTATCAGAAGTTTTTTTGATACCAGTGCTGGTAAAAGTAAGGGTTGGATATTTTGCTACGTTGAAAAAATCTTCGCTTGAAAGGTGTTTGTCGCGGTAGTCGTTATCTGTACTTACAGAAGCAGTTTGTACGGTAAAAGAAACTTTAGCATCGCTAAAATCTGGTTTAGCGGCAACGATAGTCGCATCAACACTTTTAAAAGTACCATCAACGTCATTAATCAACAAGTGGGTAACAGTAAATTTAACGTTTGAGTGGTTTTTATCAGCATTCCAGGTAGTTTGTGCCGATGCTGCAGTATATAAAAATGCTGAAGCCAACAGGATTAAAATCTTTTTCATTTTGTTTAATTTTTTGAGATTGTTTTTTTCTATGCCCAAAAGTAGGCAAAGAATTGATACTTCCTAAAATTAAATGTTTAAACATCTTATTTATTAAAATCCGATGACAAATCTCGACTTGTTTAGTGGGCAATAAACTACTTTTAAGTTTAAAATCCCATTAAAGGCGCGTTTGGAAATAGATAAGGGTTATATTTTTCCAAAGGTTTGGGCAGAAAATAACCCTTTATGCAATCAGGATTACAAACACATATCTGGATGTGTAAACGAGATGTTATTTTAGATCCGGGAAAAGCTTCTTTACCTTCGGGAAAGGCACATCTTATAGTATCGTAAGGAGGTCGTTTACTTTTTTTATTTGACTCGTGAATATACCTGAATATTGCACAATCAAGCGCTCTATTGTATTCTTTATTAGTTGGCATTGGTAGACCCGATGCATCATAAAGTTCCTTCAATCCACTATAAGCTTCATTTAATATTTCTAAAGACTCCGCTTCAACAAGATTAAGACAATTACCAAGTTCAATAATAGCGCCAATTACGAATGGCGTTTTTATCGCTTCCTTGTTTTTTTGAGTTCCGCTTGCATTTTCGACTGCGTACTTCAACGCCCTTGCCGGATCACTCTCCCAAAAATAACTTCCAGGCCCAAGCCAATCCCATGTATTATCGCTTGGCCGCAGCTCATCGCGTCCTGTTAATAAATTTTTCCCAACTATTTCATCGCAGCTATGAAAGCCAATAAAATTGGAAGACTGATAATCGGACATTAATAAAATTACTTGGACTTGGTGGTTGAAGATGATTTAGAAATTACACGGGTCTTTTCGGAGCTTTCGTTGATAATGCCTGCACTTTTTAAAAAAGCCATTGCAGTTTCCTTCGACACACTCGCTTCAGAAGTAGCAGCTTTTATCGCTGCAATTTGCTCTTCAATATTTTTAGTAGTCATATCAGAATAATTTAAACAAATATAATGTATTTTCCTTTTAGCTACCCTACCGTTTCCCATTTCCCTGAGTCCAAACTACGATAAATAGCATCAACTACCCTCATATCTTTCAGTCCCTCTTCGCCGGGTACACGGCTTTGAACATTGCGCGCAACACAGGCAGCAAAATCATCCATTTGGGCTGCTTGTTGTATTATTTGCGGATAGGTCATGGGTTTACCGTTAATGAGGCCATCAATACCGCCATATCCATAAGCTGGCTCTAACTGGAAGCTGCCTTTTTCGGCCTGTACTTTTAAATAACCCCAATCGTGGTTATAGCTCGATTTGCCGTTCACTTTTTGTCCGCCCGGAAACTTAAGTTCCCAGTAAACGGTTTCATCAACCTCTTTAAAAAAATCGGGGCGGGTTTTCTCCTGGCTGGCTTTTACCGCAATAGGCTCCTGTCCTAATGTATAGCGGGAACCTTGTATAGAGTAAATACCCATATCCATCAGGCCTCCGCCGCCGGCCATGGCCTTTTTCAGTCGCCATGCATTAGGATCGCCGTTGTAGGTAAAACCGTTACCGGTATCAATAGTGGTTACCTTACCAAACACTTGTTTTTGGCCAAGGCGCATCAACTCCATAGTATGTGGTTCAAAATGCAAACGATAGCCTATAGATAATAAGCGATTGGCTTTTTTGCAGGCTGCTATCATTTCTTCACAGTCTTTGGCGTTAAGCGCCATCGGCTTTTCACAAATAACATGTTTACCTGCTTTTGCGGCTCGTATGGTATACTCCTTGTGCATAAATACCGGCAGTACTACGTATACTATGTCTATATCGGGATTTTTTGCTATCTCATCAAAGTTTTGATAGTTATAGATATTCTTTTCGGGGATGTTATACTTTTTCGCCCAATCAACAGCCTTTGAAGGTGTACCCGTAACAATGCCAGCCAGGTAACAGTTGTTGGTATGTTGGAGTGCCGGTGCCAGCTGGCCGCTGCTATAATACCCCAAACCAACCAGCGCTATGCCCAGTTTTTTGCCTGGTTTAGCCATAGCCAATTTTGCAAATACCGGCGATAAAGCCAGGGCGCTTAAACCTAAAGAGGTATTGCGGATAAAATTCCGGCGGGATGTATTTTGGTTTGTCATTGGCTTGATTGATTTGACTACCTTATAAAGGTACAAGCTAACTGCCAAAATCTTCAATGATTTTTTATCAAACCATGATCAAAAATTACAAACCGGCGAATGACTTTGCCGGTTTATAATACAATGCTGATAGTTATTTGGTACCGAATACGTAAAACACCGATAAACCAAGGTTATTACTAATGAAATTGAAATTAACGTTATCTGAAGTGCCGTGCCCGTTGGCACCATTATTTGTTTTATTATGATTGTAGCTAACATCGGCCAATGTAACAGCGACGCCAAGGCATTTTGATGGATAATAAACCAATCCCAAATTTACACCTGTAACATAACTATCACTTTTACTAATATTATCATTTATAGAAGCGCTAATAGGGTAAGTATCTTTACTATCGTATCGTGCATAAGTGAGATAAGGCCCGGTGCGAATACCGAATTTGTCATTGTACATAAAATATTTCCGCAAAAACACTGATGCGCTGTAATCATGCTGACGCCTTTTTTGAGGGTAACTTTGATCACTGTTGTCAAACTTCTGATAATCATACCCAAGAGTAGCACCAGCATCCAGCTTATTGGCAATGAAATAACTGTACGTGGGTGCAACGCCGAATAAGGTATGCTTATCCAGCAGGGTTTGGGTAGAATGATCAGATGGATTTATTGATAAGTTATCAGATTTTTGATAACTAAAATTAAGGTTAACGCCCAGGGTTTGCGTGCCTTTTTCGGTTTGGGCTTTTGAAATTTGAAAAGCCAATAAAAATGCAGGGATTAGAAACAGGATTTTTTTCATTTGTGAATAATAGTTTATTGAGCAAGGATAACGAGATATATTATTCGTTATTTCACCAATTTAACTATTATTAAATAAATATTTATTGAGATAATATAAGGTTTAACGAGGCGTTAAATCAGGTTTTATTTGGATGAAGGCGCGCTACCGGTCGTCGCCATTCGTAATCTACCTGCCTTCTAAACTGTCCCTATATTCTTTTAATGATTTCAATATCGATGTAGCAATTTCAAACTGACCATCTTTCGAATTCAGGTACTCTTCATCGGCAGGGTTATTAATAAACCCGGTTTCAACCAGTACAGCGGGCATACCACTTTGGGCCAGTACCAATACACCCTGCTCCTTTACACCGTAGGTATGGCGACCATCGGTTTTTTTCAGCTCGTGATTAATCATATCGCCAAAATGAATACTTTGCTTGCGGTATTTTTGCTGAAAGGCATTTAGTACAATGGTATTTACCACAGCATCATCGCCATAACCATTGTATTTTTCCTTGTAATCCTTTTCAATAAAGATAGAAGCATTTTCACGCAAGGCCTCACGCTGTTCCTGGCTACGGTGAAAACCATATACCAGCACCAAGGTACCCTGTTCGGTGGCTCTTTTTTGAGGCGTTGAATTACAATGGATAGATATAAACAGGTTACCATGGTTGCTGTTAGCAATTTCGGTACGTTTGTGCAGCTCAATAAAAACATCGGTACTACGGGTCATTACTGTTTTAACACCCGGCATTTCGTTGTTGATAAGATCCCTAAGTTTTTTTGCGATGCTAAGCGCAATATCTTTTTCCTTTGAAGTAGCACCATGGGCGCCAGGATCTTTACCACCATGCCCGGCATCAATAATTACTGTTTTAAATTTAAAATGGTTGGTAACCGGTTTTGAGCCATCGGCTTGTTGTGCAAACAAATTATTTACAGCAAACAGATTAACAATAAAACAAACCAGGGCAGTTGTATAAGTATTTTTTAGGCGGATGGCAGGCATGAAAAACAAGTATATATTGGCAAACAAACAATTTATCCATAAAGGATATAATTACCATATTGTTTGGTGCAATAGTTTAAATTTATATTTAATTAAGTTTCGCAAAGGTAGTATTAGTTAACAAGTTAGCCTTATTACTTTCACATTTTCTGTTTCCCATATAAAAATCCGAGAAAATGCTGCTCTTTAATTTTTATATTTAAAGCTTAAACGTAACCCGTTAATTATAAGTTATGATGCCGTTAAAAACTCTTTTTGTAACCGCCGCGCTATTTATAGCATTTGTTCAAATGGGCTGTAGCCAGGAAAAAGCAATAACATACGGCAATAACGCGGCGGCTGGTAAATACTATGATGTACGCGGCATTAAGCTATATACCGAAACCTATGGCAGCGGCAAACCCCTGCTTTTTATTCATGGAAACGGCGGTAGTATGGGTTCCTTTGCCAATAATATTCCCTACTTCGCTAAAAAATATAAGGTGATAGCGGTGGATAGCCGTGCGCATGGCAAATCTGTAGATATGGCCGACTCCCTAAGCTTTGAGCAAATGGCCGATGATTTTGCCGGTTTGCTTGATGTAATGCACATTGATTCGGCCTATGTAATTGGCTGGAGCGATGGAGGTATCAATGCCTTAGAACTGGCTATGCGCCATCCAAAAAAAGTAATTAAACTGGCGTCAACCGGTGCAAACCTTTGGCCCGACTCGACAGGCCTCATCCCCCAGTATTGGAAAGAAGAACAAAAGCAATTTGAGAAAAATAAAAACATTGTATTACGATCTGCCAAAGACAAAAACGACTGGAAAATTTTTCTATTAGATTGGCTTCAGCCTAACATCAAACTTGCTGAACTGAAAAAGATCCAATGTCCTTCACTCATCATCGGCGGCGATCATGACCTGATTCCCGTGCCTCATACCGTGCAAATTTACCAGGGAATCTCCAAAGCTTATTTATGGATAGTACCAAACTCCGGCCATGGTACCCTTGTAGAGCATAAGGACGAGTTCAATAAAATAGTGGACGACTTTTTTCAGCAACCGTTCAATAAGCGGTAATTCTTCCGACATTTCATCATACTACAGCCTGATTTTTTATTTTATTTTTAAGGTTATAGTCTTAAATAAATTTGTTTATTTAAGACTATAACCTTAAATTTGACTATTGAATAAGGAGATAAGTGTATGAAAAACAGGAAACAGCAATTGGTAATTGAGCAAATGGATAAAAAACTTGCCGTTTTTCACCCGGTTGAAAATGTTATTGTACCAACAAAAGGCTGGTTGAATGCCGTACGTGTATCACTTAAAATGACTTTACAACAACTGGGAAATCGCCTAAACATTACTCCTCAAAGCGCGAACGACCTGGAAATGAGGGAAGCCATGGGTACCATTACGCTAAACCGATTACGCGAGGCGGCAAACGCTTTAGATATGAAACTGGTGTACGGCATAATCCCCAAGGATGGCTCGATAGAACTCATGATTGAGAAACGGGCAAAAGAGCTTGCAAAAAAAATTGTGTTGCGAACATCCAACTCCATGAAACTGGAAAATCAGGAAAACTCGGCCGAAAGGATAGAGAAAGCAATCATGGAAAAAACTGAAGAAATTAAAGAAGAACTGCCAAAATATTTATGGGAGTAAACTTCGACTATCAGGATGGGCAAACCCCTTTAGATGAAGAAGAAAAAGAGGGTTTGCTTATTACTACCATTACAACCCGCGCCGAATTAGATGAGTTTGAACAACTCAATATTCAAAAAGCCATAGAATGGAGTTTGACCAGAAAATTTAAACCGGCCCGGATATATTAGTGTATAGGAAAAACTCGATTAATAAAACAACTATTTACATTTCTTTATTAAGTTATCTCATTAAACATTTCAGTGTTATTTTGTTCGATTTATCAACAAACTTTCACACGACTTATTGATAAATGCAAGTCTAATATTGTATATTTGTATTTAGACTTTAAAAGTGGTAAATTCATTATTGAATCATTGTCAATACACAATTCCAATCTGCGGAGCCGTGTAAATTCAAAATATTTATCGCTTCGATAACTGACTTAATCAAAATTGAACGTGCAGCGTATCTCACTGTTTAGTCCCTTGATAATAGTTGATTACAAAAAATATTTATTAAACTAAGTTTGCATATTGATGTATAAGGTCGATATAATTTAACTTGTTAATAAATAACATTTTACACCGTGTAAACGTAAATATACCGTAAGGTACACCAAAATGTCAACAGTATTAAACAACCCTCAGTCACCTGCCAAGGATAATTCTGCACAAATTATGCAGTTTCTTAAAATTATCGAGCAAGACGCAAACCATAGTCATGAAATGGCTTCGGTAGGGGCTTATACGCAACTTGCTCAATATATAGATGTGATGGTATCTAACCCTTTACAGGGATATGGACAAACTCTGATAAGTTCATCAGATAACTTGAAGAACGTTTTAAAATTTATTGTAGAGAGCTTTTTTAAAACTAATAGTATTATTTTAGACTCTGTTTTTCATTCAAAAAATGGGTTTTTAGAATATTATGTTATACTTAAAAAAGACAATACAAAAAATAGAAATTCTATTTTTGAATTTTTGAGACAATACGATGCTTTGGATATTAGCAACATGTTACCCATTCATTTTAGCTTTTTACCTGAAGCCGCGAAGACATTGCAAGATATAGGCGAAAAGCTGGAATTGAATTGACCTAATCCTTTTAATGAACGACTTTTATAACCAAGCTAAGCATAACGAAGCTTTCTTAACTTCTATTGAGCATTCATTTCCAGATGATTATTTTGATTGGAAAGTAACCGTTATTTATTACACTTCAATTCATATGTTGAAGTGTTTAGCTAAAAAACGAGGCGTTAAAATAGGCGACACCCATCAAGATATTGCTACCTCATTAAATTCAAGAAAAGGTAAACAGGTTACCCCTTTCCCAACATGGGCATGGAACAATTACGAAGATTTATTGAGGTATTCAAAAATATCAAGATATGATGGAATAAATAATAGAGCAATAGTTTTAATAGCTCAAAAAAACAACTATAATGAGTGTAAAAAGCTATTTACATCTTTCTGTAGTTATATGAAAAAACACGGTATCGAATTATAGCTTTTTTTGTCCGGCCGACTTGAACTATACGCCTGACGAATATATAATTATCAATATTTTACTTCGCCGGAGCAAATCCGATGTCTACAAATAAGATTTATATTTCGTATCGACATAACCGTCATATATAGAGAAACGCAAAATATTGCGTCTCTACAAAAAATAACCCACACCTCGCAACCCGCCCCCGCACCTGACAATTCCCGACAGACAAGGATAGTTCCTTAATTTATATCTCATAAATTAGCTTTACCAATATAAACCAATTAAGAGTATGCAAGTAATTTTTGGAGTGTTTTTCCATTTCATCGGCGGCTTTGCCTCGGGGAGCTTTTACATCCCCTACAAAAAAATTAAGGGCTGGGCCTGGGAAAGCTACTGGATAGTAGGTGGCATTTTTTCATGGTTTATTGTACCGCCGCTGGCAGCATGGTTAACTATTCCGGGCTTTGCAGATATTATTAGTCATACCAGTTTATCGGTAATCGGGTGGACGTATTTGATGGGCTTACTTTGGGGTATAGGGGGGCTTACCTATGGTCTGGGGGTACGGTACCTGGGCGTATCGTTGGGCAGCACCATTATACTGGGATTATGCTCTGTATTTGGAGCTTTGATTCCCTCTGTTTATTATGATTTTTTTCCAAAAACTGGGAAAGATACTTTTAGTTTGATGCTGCATAACCAATGGGGGCAATTTGTATTATTAGGTTTATTACTATGTGTTGCCGGCATAATTATATGCGGCAGAGCAGGCATGCTCAAGGAAAAAGAACTGGCAACTGATAAAACCATAGCACAGGAAAATACAGATTACAAATTTGGACTGGGTATCCTGGTAGCCGTAGTATCGGGCATATTAAGTGCCTGTTTCAACTTTGGCATTGAGGCCGGTAAATCAATGGCCGATACAGCCAATCAAATTTGGCAGGCCGCGCATCCCGGGCAGGGTAACTTTTTGTATCAAAACAATGTTACTTATATTATTATACTGTGGGGTGGCTTAACCACCAATTTTATCTGGTGCATGGTGTTAAACGCCCGCAATAAAACGTTTAGCAACTATACCGATAAAAAAACACCGCTACTTAAAAACTATCTGTTTGCAGCATTGGCCGGCACAACCTGGTTTTTACAGTTCTTTTTTTACGGCATGGGCGAAAGTAAAATGGGCAACGGTGCCAGTTCATGGATTTTACACATGGCATTTATCATATTAATAGCTAACACATGGGGCCTGGTACTAAAAGAATGGAAAGGCGTAAGTAAAAAAGCATTTACAACAGTAATAGCCGGTATAGCCGTTATTGTACTATCGGTACTGGTGGTAGGCTACGGAAACTCTTTGAAATAATTACTGAATTATTGATTGACTGAATTATTGATTTGGACTTACGATTAATAAATCTCAACAATTCAATAACTCAATAATTCAGTAATTAATTCTATAACTCAATAATTCGATAATTCAATAATTAATTCTATAATTCGATAATTCACTAATTAAAAATATGTTACAATTTAAGCACGTTAGCTACCTGTGGGATGATGCAAAAGCGGCCGAACTCGCGGGCGATGAAGTTGCATTATTAATATACCGATCAAATTTATTAGGTGCCGATCTTAGGCTAACCAACTACGGTGGTGGGAATACCTCTTGCAAAGTAATGAGCAAAGACCCGCTTACCGGTACCGAAGTTGAGGTAATGTGGATCAAAGGATCGGGCGGCGATATTGGTACACTGAAAAAAAGCGGACTGGCAGCCCTTTATGTTGACCGCCTGCGTAGCCTTAAAAACGTTTACCGTGGCGTGGCCTACGAGGATGAAATGGTTGAACTGTTTAATCACTGCATTTATGACCTGGCCTCAAAAGCACCATCGATAGATACCCCGCTTCACGGTTTTCTTCCATTTAAACACATTGATCACCTGCATCCCGATGCGGCAATTGCCATCGCGGCAGCAAAAGACGGTAAAAAGATAACCCAGGAACTGTTTGGCGGCACCATAGGCTGGGTTGAGTGGAAAAAACCCGGTTTTGAATTAGGCTTACAGCTAAAACAATGTTTAGATGAAAATCCGGGCATCCGTGGCATTATGTTAGGTTCGCACGGTTTATTTACCTGGGGCGATACTGCTTACGAAAGCTATATCAATACTTTAGAGGTAATTGAAAAATGTGCCGAATACTTAGAAGAAAACTACGGCAAAAAAGCCCCTGTTTTTGGCGGGCAAAAAATTGAAAGTCTGGATGAAAGCGGTCGCAAAAAACAAGCGGCTGCCATTGCACCTATATTGCGTGGTTTTTGCTCAAGTGAAAGGCATATGATTGGGCATTTTACTGATGATGCCCGTGTGTTGGAATTTATCAACTCTAATGGTCTTAGTCGTTTGGCACCATTAGGAACCAGTTGTCCCGATCACTTTTTGAGAACTAAGATTAGTCCGCTGGTGTTAGATTTGCAACCTGGTGAAGATTTAAGCGATGTAAAAGCTTTACAGGAACGCTTAACACCTGCATTTGAAGCTTACCGTCAAATGTATACCGACTATTATAACACCTGCAAACACGATAACAGCCCGGCCATACGCGATACCAACCCGGTAATCATTTTATATCCGGGTGTGGGTTTATTCTCTTTTTCAAAAGATAAACAAACCGCCCGTGTTGCAGCCGAGTTTTACACCAATGCCATCAATGTGATGAAAGGTGCAGAAGCGATATCTGAATATACATCCTTACCTCGCCAGGAAGCATTTGATATTGAGTACTGGTTGCTTGAAGAAGCTAAATTACAACGCATGCCTAAGCCAAAGGCATTATCGGGCAAAATAGCTTTAATCACCGGCAGCGCGGGTGGTATTGGCAAAGCCATCGCTAAAAAGTTTGTTGACGAGGGCGCGGTAGTGATTCTTAACGACATGAACGTTGAACGCCTGGATGGTGCAGGAGAAGAGTTTAAAAATTTATATGGTAAAGACTCGTATGCTACAGCGGTACTTGACGTTACCAACAGCGAGCAGATTGGCGCAGCATTAGATACAGCGGCCCTTGCTTTTGGCGGAGTAGATATTGTAATTAACAATGCCGGCCTTTCTATCTCCAAATCAATTGGCGACCATACCGAAAAGGATTGGGACCTGTTATATGATGTATTGGTAAAAGGCCAGTTCTTTATTACCCAGGCGGCTGTTACTATCATGAAAAAGCAGGCCATTGGTGGCGATATCATCAACATAGTAAGCAAAAACGCCTTGGTAAGCGGCCCAAACAATGCTGGTTATGGATCGGCAAAGGCAGCTCAATTACACCTGAGCCGTTTAAATGCTGCCGAATTGGGTGCCGATCACATTCGGGTAAACGTGGTTAACCCCGATGCCGTAATCAGCGACAGTAATATATGGGCAGGCGGCTGGGCCGAAGGCCGGGCCAAAGCTTATGGCATTACCGTAGCTGAGTTACCTGCCTACTACGCCAAACGCACTTTATTAAACGAGGTTATTTTACCGGCAGATATTGCCAACGCCTGCTTCGCCTTCACTGGCGGCCTGCTCAACAAATCAACCGGCAACGTGTTGAATGTTGATGGCGGGGTGGCCATGGCTTTTGTGAGGTAATTTTTTGGAGTAAGGACTTGGGGACAAAAGATAAAGGACCCAAAAGAGAAGGAGACTTACGAAGTTTTTGAAACTTCGTAAGTCTGGATTAGCAAATATGATAAGCAGTCATGCCGAACTTGTTTCGGCATCCCAAAGGACAAGTGTACGCCACGGGTGGTTACTTAGCACGTGGGGGCCCGAAACAAGTTCGGGATGACACTATGAATTTATACTATATTATAAACCGATAAACATGCAATTAGAGAAGAGCATAATCGAAGAAGCTAACCACAAACAATACCCCGCGCACCAGCGCAGGTTTGATTTTGTGGCAGAGGATATCAGCGGACTGGATACCATCCTGAAAAAAATAGGCGATTTTAATATAGCCATACCAAGCTGGGCTTTGGGTACCGGCGGCACGCGTTTTGGCAGGTTTTCTGGCGGTGGCGAGCCACGGAGTTTAGAAGAGAAAATTGATGATGTAGGTTTAATCCACGCTTTAAACCGCAGTAGTAATTCTATATCCTTACACATCCCATGGGATATTCCCAAAAATGCTGATGTTATTAAAGCACATGCCACGGCTTTAGGTTTGCACTTTGATGCTGTTAACTCAAACACCTTCCAGGACCAGGCTGCTCAGGAGTTAAGTTATAAATTTGGATCGTTACACCATGTGGATAAAGCGGTGCGTAAGCAGGCTATTGCCCACAACATTGAAGTAATAAAATACGGCGTAGAGCTGGATTCAAAAGCATTATCGGTTTGGTTGTCCGACGGATCAAATTTCCCGGGTCAGTTAAATATGCGTGGCGCGTTTGAGCGTACGCTGGAAAGCTTACAGGAAATTTACGAGGCTCTGCCTGCCGATTGGAAAGTTTGGGTTGAGTATAAACCATATGAGCCTAACTTTTATTCAACCACCATTGGCGATTGGGGGCAATCATACCTGCTATCGTCTAAATTAGGTGACAAAGCGCAAACATTGGTTGATTTAGGTCACCATCTACAGGGAGCCAATATTGAGCAAATAGTTTCTCTACTGCTGATGGAAGGTAAACTGGCTGGTTTCCATTTCAACGATTCTAAATATGGCGATGACGATTTAACCGTAGGCAGCATCAATCCATATCAACTGTTCCTGATATTTAATGAATTGGTTGAAGGTATGGATGCCCGCGGCATGAACCACGCTACGGGCATTGGCTGGATGATTGATGCATCGCACAACATTAAAGACCCTATTGAAGATTTGATCCAATCTGTTGAGGCCATAAAAATAGCTTATGCGCAAGCGCTATTAGTTGATACGGCAGCATTAAAACAAGCGCAGCAGGATAACGACGTTGTACTTGCCCAGGAAATTTTACAACATGCCTACCGCACTGATGTGAGGCCTTTATTAGCCGAAGCACGATTGAGAGCAGGCGGTGCTTTAGATCCGCTTGCTGTATACAGGGCACAAGCTGTACGTAACCAGTTAATTAAAGAGCGCGGAGCAAAAGCGGTATCAACCGGATTATAATATGGCGCAAATACCTGTTATAGCTGTTTTTGATATAGGCAAAACCAACAAGAAGCTGTTCCTGTTCGACGAAAACTACAAGATAGTTTTTGAACGAACCGCCCGCTTCCTGGAAACCCATGACGAAGATGGCGACGCCTGCGAAAACCTGGATAGCCTGCGCTTATCGGTATTTGATTCATTACGCGAAATATTTAAGCATAAGGAGTTTGATTTAAAAGCGGTTAACTTTTCAACCTACGGCGCAAGTTTTGTTTATGTTGATGAAGATGGCACGCCGCTAACCCCACTTTACAATTATCTTAAACCCTATCCACCAGAATTGGGCAAGCAGTTTTATGATGCCTACGGCGATGAGGCCAAATTCGCGCGTGAAACCGCTTCGCCGGTTTTGGGTAATTTAAATTCGGGGCTGCAGGTTTACCGGCTTAAGTATCAGCAGCCCGAGGTATTTAAAAAACTTAAATATGCCTTACACCTGCCGCAATACATGAGCTACCTGTTAAGCGGCCAAATGGTAACCGATTTAACCAGCATAGGCTGCCATACCGCCCTTTGGGATTTTAGCAAAAATGATTATCACCAATGGTTGGCCGATGAAGGCATACTCGCTAAGATGGCCCCCTTAAAAGCTGCGGATAGCGTGCTAACCTCTGTTTTTCCGGGCACTACCTTTTGTGTGGGTGTGGGGCTTCATGATAGTTCGGCAGCGCTTATCCCCTACCTGGTGAGCTTTCATATGCCTTTTGTGTTAATCTCCACCGGTACGTGGTCTATCAGCCTAAATGCGTTTAACCAAACGCCACTTACGGCCGATGAATTGAAAAACGATTGCCTTAATTACCTGCAATACAAAGGCAGCCCGGTTAAAGCATCGCGCCTGTTTACCGGCTATGAGTACGAGCAACAGGTAAAACGCATCGCGGCCCATTTTAACCAGGATGTGATCAAGTACCGAACGGTCAGCTATGATCCTGTATTGACAGCCAAACTAAATGAACAAACCACCTTGCACAGCCAAAAGCAGGATGGCGAACTCCAGAAATCGGCATTTGAACAGCGCGACCTGAATAGTTTCAGTAACGACATAGAAGCTTATCACCAACTGATGATAGATATTGTGCACCAGCAAACCATATCTACAAATTATGTATTGGAAGGCTGTAAAGTGCAGCGCATTTTTGTTGATGGTGGCTTTAGTAAAAACAGCGTGTTCATGCACTTGTTGGCGTTGGCTTTTCCGCAATTAGAAGTTTTCGCGGCATCTATGGCTCAAGCTACCGCGGTGGGCACCGCTTTAGCCATTCATCAGGCCTGGAATAGTAAAACCATGCCACATGATTTAATTGAACTGAAGTATTATTCGGGCGTGAAAGAAGAATCAAGAGTTAAGAGTCAAGAATCAAGATAGCTGTAAATATAGGAGCATTCATATAACCATCGGTTGTTCAAAAACTTACGAAGTTTAAAAAACTTCGTAAGTTTGGCTTATCGTCATTACATCTCACTTACCAACCTCACAATATCGCCAACAACCACCGCGTCCTTAATTATTCTTTCGTGCCCAAGGCCGGCGTATTCTTTTGTTTCGATTGATGGGTATTTACTCAAAAACTCCTGTAAAAATGAGTATGGCGAAATTTTGTCTTCCCTGTCAAATGCCAGCCAATGCTGGATAGCTGCATCAGATTTGTATAGATCTACCAGGTTAAAGTCAGCTGCTTTTAGTTTAAAAAGTTCCTCAAAAGCTTCAAAGAATTTATTTTGTGCCGATGCGGGTACTTCGGCGGCATCCATGGTGGCAATGAAGTTTTCTTTAAGTCGGATAAGTGGCGCTATGCTAATTTGCAATTCAGGTTTAATACCTGTTTCATTGATAGCGATAACATTAGCCATAGCGCCCAATGAATGACCAATCATTACATCGGGAGTACCATAAGTATTGATAACCGCCTTAACCCCTTTTGCAAACAAAAGCAGGTTAGATAACTCGCCCTCCGAACTGGCATTACCGGGCGCGTCGAACGCTATGATCTGCACATCATTTAAAGTTTTAAGGCCAGTAATTACCTCATCAAAATCAATAGCCTTTGAACCCCATCCGTGGGTAATCAATACCTTTTTACTACCATCGCCCCAAATAAAGCCATTGAATTTTAGGGTTGATTTGGCAAAATCGGGATCATCAACCTCAAGCGTAAATTTTGCTGCCTCATCCAGTAACTGCTGTTGCTGCAACCTTACCGGCATTTTTGGCGAGTAGCAGATTAACTGCCAAAGCATTTCGGTAAGTTCAAGATTTTCCTTGTCCTCTAAGGCAAGAATGTGGCGGTGCAGCAGTTTTAGTTTTTTCATGAAGCAGATGGCTTTTGTAGGTTGCAAGGTAACAAAAGTGCCCCACCTGACATACCAGTCGCCTAAAAACTTACGAAGTTTCGGAAACTTCGTAAGTTAACTTATCGGGCAAAAACTACTTCCCTCTTCCTAACCAAAGCAAGGCGTTAATAAACAATTGATTCTGGATATCGCTACCAAAGGTGGATGATAAGGTACGATTGGTACCACCGTCATAATCCATATCATTATGCCCCATATTGAAGTAAACCATCCGGTATTTTTTGTTTGTCCATACTACAGGGTAGTATCCGCTATGCCAGATCTCATGCTGTTTGGGACCATTACCCAACGGAAAACTGCTTGAATCAACTGCCAACAAAATATCGATATCCGGATTTTTGCGTAAGTCATGCTCCCAGCGATACCACTCATTAGGTTGGGTTTTGAAGGTTGTGGACAATCCTTTAGTAATGGGGTGTTTGGCATCTTCTACATGTAATATAGCCGATGTTGGATGCCAGGTATTGCTTACGTATTGCCCGGAACCCAGAAACTCGTTATGATACCAATCCCAGTTTTGAGGATAATCTGAAGGGGTGAGCGCGAAGGCAGAGAAATGGAAACCTATCCACGCGCCACCATTTTTCATATATTGCTCAAAAGCCGCGCGTTGGGCTGGATCATCGGGGCGGGTATCTAAAAATAACACTACCTGGTATTTAGCCAAAAATGCTGGGTTCATATTGCTCCAGTTACTGGTGGAGTCATAAGTAAAATTGTATTTTTTGCCCATCTCGGGGAAGCGTTTATTAGCCTCGTGCATAAAGCTGATGTGCGCTTTATCGTTTCGGCCAGTATAAAAAGCTATTACTTTAAATGGTTTGCCGCCCTGGGCTTTAGCGGTATAAAAGCAAAAACAGGTAATAAAAAACGCAACCGCGATAACAGCAATTCTAAAAATCCGGATGTTCATAATTTAATCGGTTTATGATTATGCTCTAAAACTAAATCATTTTTCACAGAAGCAAACAGATGATCTGGTGTTGAGTGGTAATGTAGGGGCAGGAAAAGATTCAAGAGATTAGAGTCAAGAATTAAGACAAATAAAAACGAGTGTATCAACGTAAGTTAAAATCGGTGAAATCACCCTTAATCATTCTAATCCCCCCCAAAAACAAAAAACAGCCGTTACATTACTGTAAACGGCTGCTACTAAGTTATTGTCCCTGATTACATAACCTATTGGTCAAATGTACAGCGGTAAAATAGTTTGAACGGCAGTGATACTACCCAAAAGGCATGCGGTATTTACTGCTTTTAATTTGCGGTTTTTACGCAACCTACCGGCAATAAAAATGCCTGACTTTCAAAAAAGACCAGGCATAGGGGTATTAAATATAGGTATATAGGTTGGGGGAAAAACGTAGTGTATTGAGAGACTTCTTAAAAAGTATTATTATTCTAAACTGAGTTTCACATTGTTACTATCATCTTTTTGCTGCCTTTGTCCGTACCAAATACCTGCTGTACAAATGAGTATACTAAGCATTAAAAAAAGTTCGATGTAGATGTGAGTAAACGGAATTTGCCTGTACGGAGCTACCAGCAATGACGAAAGATCTGGCAACAACAATCCAAATAGCGGGAAAGCGGCAAAAATTCTAAAAATCAGTAATTCTTCCATTCTTAATTATTTGCTTCTGCAATTTAAAACTTTTAGGAATAAAATCCAAAATTTTTATCCAAAAAGAAAAAAAGCATTTCAATAAAGTTAAAACATACATAAATCGATGAAGAGAGAACAATTAATAATTCGTAATAGTTAACTACAAATCCAAATATTCTTCGATACTCTGCCCTATCTGTTGCACAGGAATAAGATGGTTGCCAAAGCGGTGCTCAATCACTTCCCAGTAGCCGGGATTAATTTTCACTATAGTGTGAAATGAAGAATGGTTAAAAACATTATAAGTGGCGTTGCCTTCCGCGGCTTTTACCACTTTGTAGTTTTTTTGTTCAACTTTTAATTCAAATGTTTCCATTGGGATAGTTGTACAAAATTATTGCGTATCCGCGGCATACACAAGCCCAAAACGCCCCGTATTTTAACCCGTAGTAAATACCGTGTTTTAACGGGTTGCCTATTAAAAAGCCATGGCCCTTATTAGTTCTACACTGTTTTGCAGCACGCCCGGATCATTATCAATAATTTGCTCCAGTTCGATATCTGATGATACATGAACAATGATAAAATTACTTGCCTTATTCCAAAAACTTCCGCTTAGAAGTACTTTCCCGGCATTTTTCAGTTTTTCATAATAATTAACACGCTCGGCTACGCAGGCATCGCCATCGTTAACCTTTTTCTCCTCAAAAACCAACATTACGTTGTGTGGTTTTTTATATGCAGATTCTGGTATGATCATATCTTCGTTTTTTTTGATTTAATTATAAGTGGTTACTTCGGTGAGGATATCACCGGGGGCATTAAAGTAAAAGCCATAACCGCCCCTGATACTGGCTGGCGGCTGGCTTGCTAAGCCCGCGGCCGAAAGTCTGTCATAAATTTCGGTTACCTCCGCCCGGCTATCCATAAAAAAACCGATGTGGAAAGCATCCGGAAAAACAATATTACCCTTGCGGTTAAAACTTGGAGCCATTAACACAAGCGTGAAACCATCAGTGCCTTCTAAAACCGAGATAAGGTTATCGCCTTTATTTTCAATGCATTTGAAATTAAAATACGTTTCAAAAAAGCGGCTGCTTGCTACCACATCGCTTACTGGTAAGTTTATATGGTTTAATTTCATTTTGGTATTATATAAATGAGTGCTCGTTTATTTATGGTTTAAATTTTTTTAGGGCTTTAAGGCTTTTAAAACCAATTGTAAAGTTTGCGCCATGATATTATCATCAAGTGTAAAATTGCTGTTCACATAATTAGGGCCCTGGTGATGAAACTTTATGAGCTGATACAGCGGCGCAAAAGCTACAGACCAATACACTTCAAACGGTAAAGGCAATAGTTGTTTTTTGTTAACCGCGTTCTGTACAAAAGGCCCCAACATTGATCCAAAATTTTTAGTAAGCATTTTACTTACTTGCTGGTAATATAAGGTATAGCGCATAATTTCAATAAACTCCATCTCCAGGGGGAATTTTATAAAATAGTTCATACGGTTGCGCCATTGAATTTTAAGTCCCTCAGCAAAATCCATATCAGGTGTAAAATCGGTAAAACTATACTCCATCATATGGCTGGCTACCTCCATCCCCAATTGAACAATTAAATCGTCCTTATCCTTATAATATATGTATATGGTGGCCGGCGATACCCCGGCGGCTTTGGCCAGTTTATTAACCCCAAACCCATCAAGGCCTTGCTCTACTATCATTTCAATAGCCTTGCGGCGTATCAGCAGCTCTTTATTTTCGTCGCGTGGTCGCATAGTACAAATATAAGCGAGCGCTCGTTCATTTAAAAAATTATTTTCAATTTCATAACAGTCTACACCTTTCCCAGCCAAAAAACGTATTTTACAGCATGAATATCCTACGCTCTTTAGCTGTTTTTATACTTGCCGGTTTGTGCGAGATTGGTGGCGGCTACCTCATTTGGTTATGGCTTAAAAGCGATAAACCTTTGTGGTTTGGCATTGTTGGCGCGGTTATCCTGGCTCTTTATGGTGTTGTAGCTACCTGGCAATCTGCAGGTTTTGGCCGTGTTTACGCGGCTTACGGCGGCATTTTCATATTGATGGCTTTAATATGGGCCTGGCGTGTTGATGGCTTCAAGCCCGATAAGTATGATGTTATTGGTGCTTTAGTAGCGCTTGCCGGAGCCTGCATTATCATATTTACTCCGCGCGGCAAATAAAACTCCTCCCTTTTTCCTTTGGCGCCCCGCCCTAAATAGCACTTCTTTGTAAAACAGTAGCCACAAACCAAAAACAACCTTTGGGAGTAGCTATTATTAATAAAATAAAAAAGTAAACTAAAGCACAAACAATTAGTACGATGGTTTGTATTATAGTTAATATTTTACTTTTACTTAAATCACAAGAAAATAATCACTACCTTAGCATTATCATACTAAATGTTAATAATTATGGAGAAATTAATAATATTGAGGATGTTTTTTTACTTCCCCCTGTTCGGATTACTACTGCCAGATGCCGGCGTTTTAATAGCAAAAGCGCCCGGTAGCATTCCTTTAATTCATATCGGTATTGAAATTGGCCTTATTTTTTGCATACTTATTTGCACGGCCTGCATTGCGCTTATGAAAAGGCGTATCTCAATTGCCAATGATAAAACAAATGAGCCATTATATACGTAAAAACGCGGTACCAATCATCACCGTTAAACTGATGTTTGGTACGCATGTAAAATAGCGCGCGTATTTGGGGTTTTTATGCCCCAATTTTTTTTGCGCGGTTTATTTGAGCAGGCGTTTTAACTTAAATTTAATACTTTACCTTGTGGTATGGCCTTTGCTGTATGCATTGTTGGTTTTTGTGTTAATATTTAATCAACCGCTATTTCCTAAATGAAAAAAATCTTATTCCTGTTCCTGTTACCAGTTTCTGCATTTGCCCAAACAGCCGGCACTTATATTCAAAATGGCAATGCAAGGGCTAACGAAAAAGATTATAAAGGGGCTATTCAAAATTTCAACCGGGCAATTGAACTTAACGATAAAAGCAGCGACGCGTATTTTTATCGCGCGAATGCAAATGGTAACCTTAAAGATTATAAAGCAGCAATTGAAGATTATGGCAAAACTATTGCCCTAAAACCCGATTTTACAACTGCTTACTACTATAAAGCTAACGCCGAAAGTAGTGTGCAAAATTACCAGGCAGCTATTGATGATTTTAACAGGGCAATTGCCTTGGGGCCAAAAACCGGCGAAATGTTTCTGTATCGCGGTACCGCAAAATCAAACCTTAATGATAACACCGGCGCCATTGCCGATTTTACGATCGCCCTGCAATACGCCCCCAACAATGCCGAAATTTATGAATACCGGGGCCTGGCTAAAAATAACAAAGGGAATTATGCCGCGGCCGTTGATGACTACAACATAGCGATTAAGCTGAATCCGAAAAAAGATGCCCTTTACCAATACCGCGCCGGATCAAAAGCCAGCATGGGCGACCACCAGGGCGCTATACTTGATTATACCACCACCCTAAGCATAAACCCTCAAAATGCCGAGGCTTATTTTTATCGTGGTAACAATAAAGCCGATCAGCAGGATTACAAGGGTGCTATTGAGGATTATAAAAAAGCGGCCGCAATAAATCCCGAACTTAAAAACCTGTTTCTTTACCTGGCCAACGCCGAAAGTAATATGGGCGATAGTAAAGGCGCGCTTGACTATTTTAACAATGCCATTAACCAGCACCCAAAGACTGGGGAGCTATACATTTACAGGGGTATTGTAGAAAGCAACATGAAAGACTATGAAAGTGCCATGGCCGATTTTAACAAAGGCATATCCCTTGGTAACCGCACTTCAGAAGCCTATCAAAGTCGCGCTTATGCAAAGTTATCTACCAAAGACGCGCAAGGTGCCAAATTAGATGCCGATACAGCCATATCGCTTGATCCCCGGAGCCTGAATGCCTACATCAGCCGCAGTAAGGCCAAACTGGCCATGAAAGATACCAGCGGTGTAATGGCCGACCTGACCCTCGCTATATCCATCAACAGCAAAAGTGATGAGGCTTACCTGGTACGTGGCGATACACACCGTGATTTAGGTAATATGACGGCCGCGATTGCCGATTATACCAAAGCTATACAGGTAAATCCTAACTATACTTATGCTTATTTAAACCGCGCCATTGAAAAAAATAAGATGAATGACAAGGCCGGCGCGGTAAAGGATTTTGAAAAATTAATATCGATAGCTCCCAAACGCGAAGATGCATATACCCGCCTTGGCAAAATTGACAATTTTTATAAATACACGCCAAATGGTGTAGCGCTGTTTACAGCGGCTATAGCGCTAAATCCCGCTAATTCTAATTTCTACCTTTACCGGGGAGAAGCAAAAGCTGCGGCAGGTGATATTAAAGGTGCCATAACAGATTATGATGCCGGCCTGTTAAAAAACCCAAAGAACACCGCTATACTTTTACAGCAAGGCATTATGGAAACCAGCATTGGCGATTATCCAGGCGCGCTTGAAGATTACAACAAGGCAATTCAAATAGATTCAACATCAGATGCGTCGGCGCTTTCCTTCCAAAATCGCGGGTACCTGCAATACAAACAAGGTAATTACAAGGCAGCCATGAAAGATTTGGATAAAGCTGTTTCTATCTTTTCAAACGACGAAACATTTTTATTCAGGGGCGATGTTAAAATGGCCTTAAAAGATTACGCGGGTGCTACAGATGACTATCATAATGCTGTTTACCTTAATCCAACGTTTGCAAAAGCATTAGCGCATAGCGGCATAGCCAAAAGCTACCTTAACGATGCGCAAGGTGTTAATGATGATTTTGCAGCTGCCCTTAAAGCCGACCCCGCCAGCGCCGATACTTACATTGATCGCGCTGCCGCCAAAGTGAACTTAAAAGATGCCGCCGGTGCTGTAGCCGATTGCAACCAGGCTATAAAACTAAATCCTAAAAACTCAAGGGCTTATTTACAGCGCGGTCTTGCCAAATTCGCGCTTAACGACAAAGCCGGGGCTTGCACAGATATAAAAACTGCGGTAGATAATGGCTCAAAAGAAGCCCCCGCTATTTTAGCAAAATATTGTAAGTGATTTTGGGACTGGCGGACTTTTGGGACTGGCGGACTTTTGGGACTTTAGGACTGGAGGATTGTTAGATTTTTGGAATATAGGATTTAATAGCTGAAACAAAATAATCTAATAATAAATGAAAGCGGTTGGGCTTAATAGCCCAACCGCTTTCATTTATATGTTTTTCTACGGTTTTATGATCTAAAAGTCCAAAAGTCCAAGAGTCCAAAAAGTCCTATAATCTAAAAGTCCAAAAAGTCCTATAATCTAAAAGTCCCAAAGTCCGCCAGTCCAAAAAAGTCCTAACCTGCTTTCCTATCGCCGGTTTCGCCTAAATGCTCTTTTAGCTCCTTTAGTTCCATTTCGTAGGCGCGCATGCGGGCTTGCAAAATATCTACTTCGGTACGCATCATTTGTATTTCGGTAATCAGTTTGGCCGATTCGGGTTTGTTGATCTGCTTTTCGCCTGTGCCCAGGATCAGCCACTCTGGCGAGTATTTAAGCTGAAAACAAAGCTTGCGGATAAGATAATAACTGATATCCTGCTTTTTGTTGATCACTTTACTTATAAAACCCTGATCAACCCCAATAGCACCCGCCAAACCAAGCTGGCCGCCATGCTCCTTCACAATTACTTTTAACCGTTTTATTATCGCTTCGTCAGACATATTGCGCTACAATAATAAACAAATTGTTCATTCTTTTATTGGTTCACTGGTTCATTAGTTTATTAGTATCTGCGTATTGGTCGCACGGATTTGCTTATCATCATATGGATATACTATAAACCTGTCCAAATTAAATCCACCCAAAAAGGCTAATGAAGCATCCACCAGAACAGACTAATGAACAAGTGAACTAATGAACCAAAGAGCGCTTAAGATGCTCTTCGGCCATGCTTAAAAGCTGGTTGAGGTGCCTGTTATAAGTATCCATATTGATTTTGCCCGATTTGTAATCGGTGGTGGATTTTTGAAGCTGGGCTTCAATTTCAGGTAAAGATCCTGCCTTTTTAATAGCATTATTTAACTTCTCCAGCTTATTGTTCATGCTTTGCATCATCAGCAGGGGCTCAACATCGTTGGTTTGCGCCAACGTTTTTTTTACTTTACGACGCTGTTGAGTGTCAAAATAAATTAAAAGTATCACTACAATAGAACCAAGAATAGCAAAAAAATAAAAAGAGTCCATATAGCTAATAATAGGGGGTTATGATACAGACTATTACGGATTGTTTAAATTATAGGTTGCACAAGTTTTAAACATACCGGTGGCTTACACCCCTAATCAGCTTATGCATCAACGGTATCACAATATAATTTACATGCAATACTTTTAAATTGAAGCTAAAAAGCGGTACTTTGTATGGAGTTAAAATGGTGCAAAACAAAACACCCGTTTAAAATGCTTATAGAATTATGAAACCAGGAGATAAGGTAATTTGCATTAACGATAAGATTGATCCCGAAAAGAGTGAAGAGATCAGGCGCGATTTTGAGATTTGGATAACCAGGGATAAGGAATACACCATTCGCGAAATATTGGATAACAATGGCATAGTTACCGGTGTTTTATTGGAAGAAGTACATAACTTCCCCAAGTTTTTTAAGCTGATAAACCGTTTCCAGGAACCCGCCTTCGCTCAATGGCGTTTCCGTAAACTCAACTATGCCAGTACACCCGCAGAAGCTGTAAGCGAAGTTGAAGAACTCATAGAGCAGTTGGAGCAGGAACAGCAACAGGTAAAAGTTAAATAGCGTTAAACACTTGCATAAATAGTTTGGGTAGCAGATATTTATATAAAACCTGCTACCCAAATGAAAAACCTGTGCATCCTCCTTGCCTGCTTAGCCACCGCTGCCCTGTTACAGGCCTGTAAGCATCCTTCAAAACAAACGGCTTCGGCCTCCCTAAAAGTTCAAAACAAGGGCGTTAACATTGCCTACACAGATACCGGCAAAAGTGATACTACGCTATTATTTGTACATGGATGGTGCATTAATAAAAGTTATTTTACCAACCAGGTAAGTTACTTTGGTAAACGCTATCGCGTAATTACCATGGACTTGCCTGGCTACGGGCAATCGGGAAAAAACCGCGCATCATGGACGGTTAATGATTTTGCGCAGGATGTTGCCGCGGTTATCACTCAACTCAACCTAAAAAACGTAATCCTGATAGGGCACTCCATGGCAGGTGCCATTGTGGTACAGGCTAAATTAGATGTACCCGATAAAGTGATAGGGATAGTAGGCATTGATAACTTTAAAGATTATAGTGCCGCCCAGGACACGGCTAAGCCAGATCCGGAATTTGCAAAGATCATCACCTTGCTTAAAGGCAATTTTAAAACGGTAGCTACCAGCTTTTTTGAGCAATACTTGTTTTATAAAACTACTGATACCTTAATCCGTAAGCGCATTTTAAAAGATGTTGCCAGTACCGATAGTACTATAGCTATTGCCAGTATGGAAGATAACAGTTTCAAAACCGGGCCAAAACTCAAAGCCGCCCACACAAAACTTTACCTGATTAACAGCGACTACTTCCCTAATGACACAGCCGGTTTTGTAAAAGCGGGAATCCCCTACCAACTATTCGTAATTCATGCCACCGGCCATTTCCCTATGGTTGAAAAGCCTACAGAATTTAACGCACTGCTTCAGAAAACCATTAATGATATAGGTAAACATTAAAGATTACCCCTTTTTCAGTAAAAACGACTATGTATCTTAAATATGAAACGAATGCTATTCGGCATACATAACAACTAAGAAAAACTTTTATTCATAATTCCCCGCGGCCTCGGTTTCAACCAATTGAGTCAGGATGGCTTTTAAAGTTGCTTCGCGCGCCCATTGCTGCTCATTTATTGAGGCATCTTCCTGGTACCATTTAATAGGCGTATTTATTTCGATACGCGCCTTGTAAACAAAGTTTTTGGTTGGATGCATCTTACTTCCTTCATAACTATTTAAGTTTTCGCCTTTTATTATTTTGGCAAAGTCGCGCGCTTTGATGTCAAGCTGCAGGCATTCGTCGAGCGAGTTTTTAAAATCCTGTTTATCCTCCAGCCAAAGGGTAAGGGTTTCGTCGGTAAGGTCATGATCTGCAATACAAATCCGGCTGTAATCGTAATCAACCGAGATAATCATCCACCAAAGCTGATCTTTTAATTTTTGTGAAATTTTCATTTTTAGTTCATTAGTTTATTGGTTCATTAGTTCATTGGTCTTAGCAGCTGCTCACTGCAAACTGCCTTCCGCAAACTGCCTACTGTAAACTGCTACCTGAGGGCGGGCATCCAACCGGGCATATATTTTTGGATGGCGATAATTTCCTGGCTTAACTTTTGGCAAGCGGCCTGGTATGCCTGGTAACGCAGTAATGGCTCGGATGCTTCCGTCCTGCCTTCGGTAGATGATTCGGCAGACTGATGTGATCCTGATGTTTGATGAAAAGCAGAGTACGCAAGGTGCATATGGTTGTTAGTTTAAAGATTGATAATAATTCTGTATTTAAACTTCTGTATATTCTTGATGATTATATTTGGATTCATCAAAAAATGTAGTACATTAGCATAAATCAACGAAACAAATATAAAGAAATATCTTTATTAAAATCAAGAATAATCTTTAATTTATTTTCATCATGGATAACGAACTAAAACCCAGCAAGATAAAAACCATCAGGCCCGAAACCCTGGAGTTTATTATACTTTACACACAATTAAAAGGAAAAGCATTTACTGGCAATGCGCAGCTTGCGGAGGTTTTAGGCTTTAACTCGCCAAGTTCCATCACAGAAATAATAAAGAGCAGGCAAAATATCGATCCAGAAAAACTCAGAAATTTTAAAGAGATATATAAGGACTTTATCGGGGGCGGAAAATCCATACAAAATCAAGAAAATACTGTAACAAAAAAAGCAGAGGAAGGTATTCCGATGTATGAAATTATTGCCACAGCATCGGGCGTGGAGGTATATAATGATATAAACGACTCGCAGCCAGTGGGCCGCATGAACTTTCCGGGGATAGAAGATTGTGACTTTGCACTACCCGTTTGGGGGCACTCCATGTACCCTTACCTGGAGAACGGTTGCTGGGTAGCCCTTAAAGTGATCCATGATAAAAAGATCCTTCCCGGCGAGGTTTACTATATTGAATGGGGAGATTACCGCATGTACAAACGCCTGCTGGCCGGCGATAATGCCGATGAAGTGATAGCACACTCCGATAACACAACAGAAATGATTGGCAACCGCCTTAAATATGCCCCCTTCCCTATCAACATAGCCGATATTAAAAAGCTTTGCCTGGTAAAGGACATTCACAAAAAACATAACCATTAAGCGGATGTGCAGATCTGCGAATGTGCAGATTTCAAATGTGCAGATATGCAGATGATTTTAGGATTGAAAAATTAACTTTTCTATTTATCTGCTTTTTCGCCATCTACAGGTCCAAAAGCTGCACATTTGTATATTTAAAATCCGCACATCTAAAATCCACAGATTTGCACATTTGAAATCTACATATTTGCACATCCGAAATCTGCACATTTGCACATCTGAAATCTGCACATCTGAAATCTACTCCTTCGGCGGATCAATTTTAAACATCATACAGTCAAGATCTGTTTTCAGATTTTCAATAAGCTCCTGCAAATCTTCCGTATTAAGATTATCCCTAAAATCGTCACGCATTGTTTTGTTGATATATTGCAGATAGGGCGTAATCATCAAATTGTGCTTCTTATTAAGGCGATCTCCATCGTACGCTATCATTTTAAACAACTGATCAAGGTGCTTATAGTAATTCCGCCTGTTTAAGTGCTCAATATCAATTGATTCTCTTTTTATTTGTTTCAAAAATTCTTCGAGAATCATAATTTATTCTTTATATTTAAATCCCATTGTTAGCATACCTGCTTAAAGGTATAAAGAATGGCTCTTAACCCCAATACACTATCAATTTATTTAAATTAAAGGCGATACATAAACATTAAGCTCAGTAAATATTCCTAAAAGTTTTAAAACCATTTATTAAAATAGTTGTTACAACATCAAATATTTGCAACAAATGATAGCCAGTGCTCTACATTTCCTTACACAGCAGCTTAGCGTTGGCAGCGCGTTGCAAAACTTTTCTTTTTACGGAATGCTGGTTGCACTTACTTACTTGATAATAATGCAGATTCAAGCTAAACATACGCATAGAAAGCACGGCTCTTTTGCTAAGCCCGGTCGTCAATAACACGGTCTATTCCCAAAATATCCCCATTCAAAATGTACTGGTATCTTTTATCTGCACCTTTTAAATACAGTTAACTCAAAGCGTAAACCAAAATACCGTTGCTATAATACATCAAAACAATACATATTAACTACAAGGAAAACTCCATCCAAAACCCGCTTACAAAAATCAAAATTTCATAAAAAAGCCCTTTTCATCAGCTATAAATTGTTAATAAGCACATCATTACTTAATAGTTATCAACATTTTATCATTTTCCCAACAATACAAAAAAGATTCTCGTATAATACCATATATTTATTTAAACCAACGCCGGTAAACACCCCCACTACTGCGCAAAAAGAATTATAAACGCTGAAGAAAGAATAAGATGGACCCTGTAATGACGCTTGTAATTGCCGCTATTGTTGCCGCTATCATTGTAGTTGTTTTAAACAAACAACAAGCTAATAAAGTAAGTAACAATATGTACGCCGATGATGTACAACATCTTTATATGCTCACCACAGCCGAGTACAAAATTAAAGCACTCGAAAGCAGGCAATATGTACCCATTAATGATGAACTGGCCCGCCTTACGATGAACTACCGCAGAGGTGAAATTCAACTCAACGAACTCAACAGCAAACTTGATTATTTATTAGCCGAGTTTAAAATAAACGATAATGAATTGGTAGAAGCTGTTTAAAATTATTCTGCTCTCCATATCACAAGTTGACGTTGTAGTCGTTATCTAATCGCAATCAATTTATATACCTAAGCAGAAAATTGCGATAATTCAATTTTGGCACATAAAAAAAGCCGGACTATGCCGGCTCATATTCAAAAAGAATAATTTTTTTTATTTGTTAGTTACGTCTAAAACCGCCTTTGCCACCGCCGTTGTTACCACCGCCGTTAAAACCCGGACCTTTATCTTCGGCAATATTTACCGTAATTCTGCGACCGTAATAACTTGCGCCATTCATGCACCTTATCGCTTCCTTCGCTTCGTTATCGTTCACCATTTCCACAAACCCAAAACCCTTACTCTCTTTTGTTTCGCGGTCTTTAATGATCCTGAGCGATTTAACCGGCCCAAAATCCCCAAACACAGCTGTTAATTCGGCCTCATCTACTTCTAAAGGAAGCCCTGCAATAAATACTTTCATCAATGTCTTTAAAATTTGTATAAAGGTACTAAAAATTAAGGGCATTTGGGTATACCCGCTGGGAAATAGCGCTTAGGCAACGGCTTTTTTACCTTTCAATTACGCAACCTGATACAACAAACGGGCTATTGCACTTAAGAATAAAGATGCTAACATTTGTTATTTAAGCTGCAGCTCAAAACTGCCCTCTACGCGGTAAAATGGTGAGTTTTCCTTATCATCTTTAGCCAAAAAAGTAAAGAATGTACCCTTGGCTATCATATTATCTTTATTATACTGGTCTATGGTTATTTTACCGGTATCATCCTTCCCTACAAATTTGGTTAAGGTATATTGGAGTAAAGGTTTTCTTTCACCCAGCGTAAAAAGAAATTGGCCACCGGCTACCTTACTATTAACCTTAGCTGTTGCAAAACCTTCTGAACTAATTCCAAAACTCATGGTATGGGCTTTGTTTATGGCAGTAATACCATAATATTTATCACCGCCATTATGCACGTTAATAAATGCTATAGAATCCCTGGCAGCGTCGAAAGTATAGGTAGAATCTTCGATAGTTATCGATAAAGAGCCTTTACCGGCTAAAAAATTGCCCGGCGTATTAATAATATTGAGCGAGGTAGTATCCGCGGTAGGCTTAGTGGTTTCAATAGCCTTCACGCTATCATCTTTTTGGCATGACGAAACCGCCGCCGAAATGATGAAAGTAAATAAAATGAACCATTTAGTAAACCGACTGCTGTTCATAGGTAAATTGATGGTTAAAGCTAATAATAAAAAGCTTAAAAGTTTATCAATACAATAAATTTAATAAATAAATTAACGCTTTTTAACGTAAAGCTGATAAACTGAGGAGAAATATGATTGCTTTCGGTTATTTAAGAAATAATATTAAGATATTATTGATAGATGCTTTGTTACAACAACACCAGGCTTAGCGCATGCCACCAACTAAAATGAAGTATGATGCAAATACTGTTAGCTTTTAAAATATCTCCCCAACATTGATAAACAGGCCTTTTGAACCTTCCCTACCAAAGCCATAATCAATAGCGATATTGGTTTTTGATACTTTATTAAGTTTAATGCGCAATCCCGGACCAAAGCCAGGCTGTATAGTTTGTAAACGAGTGCCCGGGGCCGCCGAAAAAGATTGTCCGTTTAAAAATACAACGCCACCTAATAAACCATTCCGTGTTAGCTTAAAGCGATACTCGCTTTCTAAGTAAACCATTTGGGCTCCTCTGAATCGTCCCTGAATATATCCCCTACCGGTAGTAAAACTGGGATCGTGCCCGGTAGCGGGCAAATCAAGATAAGCCGGTCGGCCATTCAATACCAACCAATTGTATGACCAAAAGGCAATTACATTATCAGAGTTTCCCGGCAGTTTAAAATACTTCCTCACGTCAATAATTAGCGAGCTCCAGGGTGTGGTACTTCCTAAAAAAGTTAAATTATCGCGGTACTGTACAGATGAATAAAATCCGCGGGATGGGTTAATGCTATTATTACGACTATCAAACAATGCATTCAGGGTAAAACCCGTGGATATAGCACGTGTTACCGGCCCGTATCTTTCATAATCAGATTGCTGGCCATTTAATTGACCCTTTTCGTACATGTTCCAGCGGTCGTCAAAAATATAGCCCAGGCCTGCAAAAAAATCACCGCCAACCTGCTTCAGTACAGTTTCATTGAACCTAAAAAATGAGTAAACCAGCGGGTTTTCGTTTTTAATATCAGAGCGGCTACCCAAACCAAAACTACTTTGGGGATATTTAAAAAACCGGATATCGCTGATAAAGGTATACTGGTTATCTTTGGTGTAAATGTTAGCCTGCAAGGGAATGATCACCTGCTTTTTTTGGGTGTATGCCGGATTTACAGTTATGGTTGAAATACGCGCCTTAGGTCCGGTACGGAACGCTATATTACCGGAGATAGTAGCCGCCAAATCTGTTTGTAAAGTATAGCCAAACGCCGGTAAAATGGATATTACAGGCTTGGTGGTTATGGAATCGACTGTTTTTTTAGGCTCTGTTTTAGAAAAGATAGATGATATAGCATCAAAAATATCTTTCTCATAAGCAGTATCGGCAGGCGCAGCAACAATGGTATCTTTAAGTTTAGACCGACCTATAGGAATATACCTTTTATCCTGCGCATGGAGCGAAGCATAGCTGCATAGTAAAATTATGAAAGCGAAACTAAAAACAAATACTTTTTTGCCCGGCATTATAACTACGCAATTAATATAAGGTTATCTAAAATTGCAAGTATAAAATAATTATTCAATTTACCAGTTACTATTTTGTTTAATTACAACTCTGGGTTATGCTTTTAAGCGTGGGTCGAAAGTAAATTTGCTGACACTTATAATCTTTATTTTATCATAATCGGAATGGGCAGGATTAAGGAGATAATTGTGTTCGGTATCAATAATGGCCGAAGGTACTTTTAATACGGCGGTTTCCATTTTTTGCAGCCAAACATCGCCTAATTGTTGAGTATAGGGATAATTGATAACCTTATGCCAGTTTTCGTCAAGTTTTAAAAGCTGGTTCACTGTTATTTCGGTAATAGCTATATCATCAGGAATATCTATAATCACCACCGAAAAATTCCCGGTGTACAGGGACGTACCCACGCTGTGCACCACTTTTTCGAGGCAGGATAGGGCCAATGAGCCGCCCGTATAAATAACATATTGCCCAAGCGAGTTCCACCGCCCATCAATACCCGAACCTTTGCGGTCATTAGCGTATTTTGTTTGGCTTATGCGGTAAACTTTCAAATTAATTATTGAATTACTGATTTATTGAATTACTGATTTTATGGGAACTGCCGAATTGATCTGATTTATAAAAAGTTGTTATAGTCTTAATAGAAAGGTTTAACTCAATAAATCAATAATTTCCCCCCTACGCCAATACGCCGTAATCAATACGAATAAGTTGGGTTAATACGATGCTTATGCCGGTGATGGTATCAAGCAAATCAAAAGGGACGGCATCAACACCGGGGTTATAATGTTTTAACCAGCTTTTAAATTCATCGAGGGAGCCAAAAGTATCCAGGCCTTTATCAAAAAGTTCAAAAAGCTGTATGATGTGTTCGCTTAAGCCCTGGTTTAACCCGCGCGAACCTTGAATATGTTTGCGCAAAGTTGGCTCGGTAATATCAAGCCATTTGGCAATATCAACCTGGGTAGCACCGGTAACCCGCAAAAGGTCTGTAAGGGCGCCGGCCTGCAAGCCCTGTTTGATGGCACCAAGCTTAGCTATGGGCGATTTAAAGTAAGTTTCATAAGGCACCAGCAAATCATTTACCATAAATGTTGCGGTACTTTCATAAACATATGGCTTTACGGGAGCCTGCGCCGCTCCTGTTACTTTCACCTGCCCTTTATTTAACTTGCTCATATACAAATGTAAATATTTTCTATTTTAAACAAAAATAATTTAGTTTTTTTTTAATTTATTGGTCCACCGGTTTGTTAGTTCATTGGTCTTATCTGTTGGTTTGATAGCTTATAGAGTGATTGGCCTTTTCTGGTAGATAAAATTTCTCTCATCAGACTTGTAGTATATCTACATTAAATATGCCAACCAAATCCGTGCCGCCGATATGCCGATACAAATGAACCAGTAAACTAATGAACCAATGAACTAAATTATTTACCAATAAAATTAGCATATTCAAAAAATATTACTTACATTTGATCCTATTATATGCCAATCGGCATTTTAAGCATAAACATGAAAACTTCCTTAAAATTTAAAACTGCCTCACAGCTGGTGCAGTTAATAGATGCATATTTTATACATATTAAAGGCGAACTAAAAGCAACAACCAAAACAAGTAGTCGTAAAGTCTGGATTCGGGAGCCGGAAGCACCCACTTGCTCCAGCCTGGCGCTTTTCTTAGGGTTTTGTAGTATGGATGATTATAGAACTTACGAACAAAAAAAAAGATATCGCCAGGGATTGGGATATGCCAGGCTACGCATAGAGGCTGCTTATGAACAACAGCTCTTTGAAAAACCTACCGGGGCAATTTTTGCATTAAAGGCGATGGGTTGGAACGATAAACCAGATGGCGCCGCAACATCAGCATCAAATACCAAAACCCTGAAAGTTGAAATTACCAATACAGGCCCAATACCCGCCGGCAGCGAAAAGGAAGTAGCACTTTGATTTGAAAATTTGAAAATTTGAAAATGCTTTCTACTTACGCGCTCACACCCGCAAAGCAAATGATTTAATGACGTGTGACAAATGACTTAATGACGCAAAGCAAAATGACCTAATGACGTGCAACAAATGACCTAATGACGCGCAGCAAATGACTAATGACCTAATGACTAATGACCTAATGACCAATAAACCAATCACCCCTAAATTTGAAGTATCTATCCTTTTTGGACAAAATTATAATACCGATGCGCACATCACCGTAAACCAGGGGGGCACAAGCTCGGGCAAAACTTTTGCTATAGAGCAGGTATTGTTTTGCCTGGCCTGCCAAACACCCAAGCAGGTAATAACCATTGTTGGGCAGGATATTCCCAACCTTAAAGCGGGCGCCCTGCGTGATGCACAAACTATTTACCATGAATCGGCCACGTTAAAGGCGCAGGTAAAAAACTTTAATAAAACCGATAGAATATTTGAGTTTCACAACGGCAGTATCATTGAATTTAAAAGCTACACCGATGCTCAGGATGCAAAATCGGGCAAGCGCGACTATTTATTTATCAACGAAGCCAATGGCATAAGCTATGCCATATACAATGAACTTGCTTTACGCACCCGCAAACGTATTTATATTGATTATAACCCCAACAGTACCTTTTGGGTACATGAACAGGTGTTAGGCAAACCAAACGTACAACTCATCATATCAGATCATCGGCACAATCCTTTCCTTGAACAGGGTACGCGCGATAAAATTGAAGCCATTAAAAAAGAAGATGAAGAGCTATGGAAGGTTTATGCCCGCGGCTTAACCGGCAAAATATCGGGACTGGTGTTTAACAACTGGTATGTTTGCGAACAAATACCAGCTGATGCCCAGCTAATTGCCACGGGTTTGGATTTTGGCTTTACCAACGATGAAACCGCCTGCCTGCAGGTATACCGCCAAAACGGCGAACTTTGGGTAAACGAGCTTTTTTACCAAACAGGTTTAACCAATACTGATATTGCCCGAAAACTAAAATCGGCCAATGTAAGCAGGCAAACCGAAATTATTGCCGATAGCGCCGAACCAAAATCGATAGAAGAGTTTAAGCGCCAGGGATGGTACATTAACGGCGCAAAAAAAGGGCCTGATAGTATCAAAAACTCCATTGACATCCTCAAACGTTACCAGGTTAACGTAACCCGTAGTAGCATTAACCTGCGCAAAGAACTTGAACGTTACAAATGGCGGGTTGACCGTAGCGGCAAAACCATCAACGAGGTGGTAGATTCCTATAATCACCTTATAGATGCCCTACGGTATGTGGCATTAAACAAACTGAGCTCGGCTGCTAACAATAACAGCAAAGTGAAATCCCGATTGCCATTTATACCAAGAACTATTGGTAAGAGCATTTATGATGAGCTCATAAAAGGCTGACCCTCCTAAGTCCCCAAAGGGGGAATAAGACTTTAACAGAACAATAGTAACATCCGTCCCCGAAGGTCACCAACTCATTTCAAAAAGCTCCCCCGTTGGCCAACGGGGGCTGGGGGGCTTGCCATTTTTATGATTGAAAAAACACTAAAAACAATGCGTGGAAAATTGCGGGTTAAAATACCAACGCAATTGACAGATGTAAGCCTGGGCCAGATGATGGCTATGCAGACTAAAACTAATTTAACTGATATTGAGGCCATCAGCATCCTATCGGGGATAGCTATTGACGAATTACAACAGGTAAAAGATGTAAGCGATTTCCATGCTTTTGGCGATGCGGTACTGGCCTTATCCTACCAGATTAAATATCTGTATAACAGCGATGCCATACCCAAACAAGTCAACTTTTCGCTACCAAAAAGCAATCGCACAAAAACAGTAAAAGTGATGCAAAACCTGGCTATTGAGCCCGCGGGCGCGTTTATGGCCGTACGGGAAATTATCGCCGATGAAGTAAACAACCATATTAAGCAAGTTGGTGAGGATAATTGGCAGGAGAGTTTTAACCCATCCTTAAATACCTGTTGCCAGGTTTTAGCGCATTACTTTTTTTGCAAAGCAACCGGTAAAAAATATAACGAATACGAAGTTGAAGAATTTATGAGCCAGGTAAAAAACATGCGGGTAACGGAGGCACTGCCCATAGCCAAACATTTTTTTACCTGTTATCCCAGCTTATCCATACCGAAAACCAGCTTCTGGCTTCGCCTGCAACGGCTTTGGAAAAACGGGCCGGCATCCAGTCGTTCGAGAAATTTAAGTACATCAACACCATAAACTCCCTGGCAGGCGGCGATATCACCAAATGGGATACCATTTTAAATATGCCCTATGAAAGGGTACTCACCAAACTGCTACTCAATAAAACAGAAGCGGAGTATCAGAAAAAGTATATGGAGATGGGGAAGGAAAATTATTGAATTATTGAATTATTGAATTATTGAATTATTGAATTATTGAATTATAACAATTTTTCACCTATTCAGCTAAATCTTTTTTGGGGATTCAAGACTAATAACTTGATAGTAAATATCTATAAATCAATAATTAAATCCCAATTCAATAACCAATAATTAATTCCCCATTCAATAATTCACTAACTCAATAATTCAATAATTAATTAAACATGCGTAACCAAATAGAAGCCATTGTACAAACGCTTACGGGTAACCCGTCGTTTGCTTATGGCACACAAAACGAATTAAACACCCTGGCAGATGATGCCGCTTTTCCTTGTGTATTTATGTATCCGCTGCAACCCATTGAGGTATCGCCGCAGGTAAACGGATCTGTAGATAACACATTTACGGTATACCTCGAATTTCTGTTCAAAACAGATTTTGGACAATATACCGCCGATAACGAAACCTATGTAAACCAGGCCCTGCAATTAGCTAATGAATTTATTGTAAAGGCCTCACGGTACCGCGAAGGCGAAGGTCGTTACTTTAGGGTTAAAGCCGGCTTAAAAGCCAAATGCATGCCGGTTTATAACAAATTTGATGTGAACACCACCGGCATAGGCTTAACCATTAATCTGGCCACTATGTACTTTGATACATTCGCGTAACCTGTTATTTCCAGTTTAAATTATTCAAATACCCAAATCAATGAGCATAATTGCAAGTTTTCAATATGAAAATGGCTACTCTGTATTTCCGGATCAAAACGGGGGCGAAATTTCATATGCCGATGTATTCATCGTATTAACAGATAGTATCACTCACCAGCCCGTTAACGGCAACAACGTGGTAGTAACCTATACCGATGATACCGAAACACACCAGGTAACCATCCCGGGCCAAAGTACCCGTATTTTAGCCAATGCCACGTTACAGGATAACCGGTACAATGAGCTTGGCGAGCAAACCCAAAGCTACTACAGAGTTTTGGCCATTGTCTCGGTTTCGGGCGGGCAGGAAGTGCCGCCCAACCCCACAGTTTGCGATCTGAAGATCAATTTTATCAACATCGATAAACCAGAATCGGCTGTTGGCGCCGGGGATGGGCAAGTAACTATTAATGCCTCCTCAACTTATGGCCCTATCCAATACAGCAATGATTTTGGCAGCACATGGCAACTATCACCAACGTTTGCCGGTTTAAGCGGCGGATTAATACAGCCCCTTGTAAAAGACGCCAACCCGTTGGGATGCACCCAACAAGGATTTATCACTATCCCTACCCTGTCTGATCTGCTCACAAGCGATCCGTCGGTTACGTTTAATGGTGGCCATGTTTCCAGGTGGAACGCGGCCTTTAACCCAATCGTATTCACCTACCAACGTAAAGACTTTGGGCTAACCGCAGTTAGCCTCGACGGCGAAAAAGGCTATGCCAGTATTACGGTTAATACACCAATAATCAGTTATGTCACCGGCAAATATTGGGTTAACCCCAATGATTTGGTTTATATTAATGCAGGTATATACAAAGGGGTTTACCAGGTTGATAAAGTAGGCGGTTTTAACAATATTGTTATTAAAACCGCTTTTGCGGGCAACGCCTCCGGCTTTATCAATATCAATAGTATGCGCCCATACTATAAAATCATTACTAAAATTACCTATATAGATCAGCTTACCGGTCGCCAAAATATCATTACGGCAAATAACCGACCCGATAGTACGGGACTGGTAAAGGCCGATCTATCCAACTTTTTGCAAAGCCTGCTGCGCCCGGCAGATCGAAGCGATTATACCCAGGCCAATTTCAGGGATACTAATTTGAGCGCCAGCTACCAGGTACAATATGCCGAACATTGGGATGATGGTACTACCGACGGCCATACCACAACCTTTGTAAATATGCCACACCCTTATTATGTGCTATACGCTGCAAAACAATTGGGCGAGCGCTATGGCGGCAACCTGGCAGCATATGTGCCTTTTGCCAACGTTACCGATACTACCAAACTCGCACGCTGGGTTACCGATTTTGCCGAACCGGCTTTTTCCATTGGTTATCCTTTTGATATCGGTTTTATTTATAGCGAAGAAATGATTGGCTTACAATTGTATGCCGAGCTCAGCCTGCTTGATATTAACCGGCAGCCGCTAACAGGTGGCCCCCAGGTTGGCAATTTGCTTAATGAAGATGACTCCTGGCTGTTAAACCAGGATGGCGGTAAATTTATCATTGCCGATCAAAGCCAGGTAAATATCCCTGTTCCGGAGCAATTGGGACTAAACAGGTTATTGATCAATGGCAGTTTTCCACGCGAGGCTTTTTACTTTAACATAACGCTTAAGTATGACGATGAGCACGGGGCACACCCTGTAACACAAACTCAGGTATTGAGAATTGATGATGCAGTTGATGACCAAAGCGTTTATCTGCGCTGGATAGGTTTAAGCGGCAGTTGGAATTACTATCGTTTTGTTTTTAACCAGGAAATTAGCCTTGATGTACAAAACGCGACCATCATCAAAAACTTTGTTACCGATTGGGAAAATCAACAAGGGATTGAAGAGGTGATCAGCAAAACAGCCGGTCAAAAAATGAAGGTAATGGCCGAAGACTTGCTGGTAGCCGATATTAGAGGTTTACAAGCTATTAAATACTCGCCCAAAGTTCAAATGCTGGTAAATAAAAACCCGGTTAAATGGCAAACTATAGTCATTAATACGGCAACGTTTAGCGAGTATGAAACCCGTAACGGGCAGGCACCTTTCAGCATCACGTTCAATATGCCGTCAATCAATATCCAAACACAATGATTTTTGGACTTGGGGATTTTAAGATAAAGGACTTTAAGACTTTTGGACAAAAGAGCAAGGATTTTCATTTATGTAGTACGCTCTTTTTCTGCAGACAGCGAAGCGAATGACCAATGACGGTACAGCGAAATGACTAATGACAGCGCAGCGAATGACTAATGACAGCGCAGCGAAATGATCTAACAAAATGGAACAATTACAATTATATATAAACGATAGCCTGGTTGACTTGAGCGATGACAGCCCGATTGCGCTCACGTTTCAAATCAACAACCTGGCCGAGGTGAAAAATCAGCAGGGCAACACCAGCAATCAATTTAAATTACCGCTCACACAACGCAACAGGCAAATTTTAGGGTTTCCTGACGACATTGCTTTTACCACCAATTTACCATATCAGTACTACGATGCCCGCATTATACAGGACGGGCTGGAGATTGTACCCTACGGTATGGCCCAGTTAAATACCATTGAGCAGGATTCGGCCAGTATTACAGTTTTAAGTGGTAATGTCGACTTTTTTGACGCCCTTGATGTAAAAATTTATGATATGGGCGATAGCAGCACAACCGTAGGCAAACAAAATGCCTTTGGCCCTTACCAACACAACTGGAACCTTGCTACTGTAACCCAATCGCAACTAAACACCGAAGGATATATTTGGCCTGTAGTTGATTATGGTAAAATAGCCACCGACTATAAGAATTCGCCACAAATTGATGCACGCTATCAGCGACCGGGCTTCTTTTTAAAAACGGCCATCGATCTTTTTGCGCAAACAGCAGGCTATAAAATTGATCCCGATTCTTTTTTACTGAAACAACCCTTATATGATAAACTGATAGTACAGTTTGCAAACGATAATTTTGAGCACAATGTTGATTATCAAACCAACCAGGGCGACCTGGGTATGCAGGCTTCTTTACGGGATGAAGCAAGGATTGACAGCCCACGAAAAAACGCAACAGTGAATGGGGTCTTTAACTTTAAACAGACTCAAAGCGACATCAAAAATCAATTTGACGGCAAAACATTTACTGCAGCAAATGTATTTACAGGTACAGTGCAAGTTGAAGTGCCTAAACTGTACTTACAAGGCGGCTTACATGGCGACAATACCAAAGTAGATATTGTTATATACCTGCACACTCCAGATGGCGATTTATCTTACCGTTTAACCTACGAAGTTGAAGAAGGCGATCCGAGGGCCGGTAGCGATTATGGTAGCGATATGAAAGTTGATCATACTTTTGAATCTCGAAAATTAACCCAGGATATTGATTTTAAACCGGGATATCAGGTAACTGTAGGCTTTGAGCTAAGCAAGTGGGCACCGGCTTATTTTACCATATCGGGCGGTACATCTTTAACCATTACCGCTAAAGACAATAACATATTGTACAACCAGGATGTGCAGTGTGAACGTATTTTTCCGGATATAACACAAAAAGATTTGCTAAAAGATACCCTGCAGCGTTTCGGAATTATTTGCCAAAGTAACAATACCACACGCATGATCACCCTATCTTCGTTCAGGGATATTGTGAACAACATTCCTGTTGCGTATAACTGGACGCAAAAATGCCTTGACCAGGGCAAGACAGTTGCTTTTCAGTTGGGAAGTTATGCACAAGTGAATACTTTAAGTTACAAGGCCGATGACGCAATCACGGATAAAAAGTTTGGCAACTCGCAAATAAACATCAACGATAAAACCATGCCCTTAACTGCGGCACTCGTTGAAAGCCAGTTTGCCCCCACCCTTAACCGACCATACATAGGCGGCACCATAGCCCAGATTTTAAAAGTTGACACCGCTAATGACGATACCGCTATTGATTTTAGTATTAATACCCAGCCCCGCATATTGATTGATCAAAAGATCAATTTACAAAATTTGGAAGGTAAGCCGTCAATAACCTTTACCGATGGCGGCAGCACGCCGGTTGTTGTAAACGACGTAGTTTCGGTGCCCTATTTTTATAAGCCGGATGCAGATAGTGGTATGAGCCTGCTTTGGGATGATTTGCGCAAAGCATATTACCCCGAGCTGGAAAAAATATTACAGCAAACCAAAAAGGTAGTAAGGTATTTTTTACTCACGCCGAGGGATATTTTAGAACTCAATTTACTCATACCGGTTTACCTGGAGCAAGACAGCTGTTATTATTACATCAATAAAATTGATAGTTGGAGAAAAGGACAGCCAACTAAAGTAGAGCTGGTTAAACTTGGGTAAATAATAACCGTTAAATATTTATTTATTATTTGCAATTCCATTATTGATTTATTAGATTTACCAATAAAATTAGCAAACACTTAAACAATCACAAAACTCTTCTGCTTCAATTTATGAAACTATCTAACTTACTTATTTTCTCTGTTTTTTGTATCGGATGTAACCAGTCTTTTATGGACAAACCCGTTGACAATCGACCGGCTGCCGAATTGGCATTAATAAAAAGGGTTGGGAGTGCCGATTCTGTTTGTGATGCCGCAATAAATGATATTAAAAAGAAAGAAGCAATTGATAATGGTAAGACAACTTTGGCAAAATTTATAAGAGATACGTTACATAGTGAGGTTAAAAGTTGGAATGCGACCATTTATAAGATGGAACTTAGCAGGTTTGCCGATAGTACAATAGAAGTTACCCTGCTTATACCTAATAAAGGAATGGAACTTAACGAAAAAGTGCCTACCAGTAATACAATAACACTATTCGCAAAGACTTCATTTAGCAATCTGAGTGTTAAAAACCAACTTGCCGCCATGCAGGTTAATGACAAAGTTTTAGTAAGCGGTTCTTTTGAAAAAGATGAGTTGGGAAATATTGACGTTAGCACAGACGATATTAACGACAACTACATTTTTACTTCTTTAAAGTTTAATTTCAATATAGAGAATATCACTAAAGCAAAATAGTAATTATGCTTATGGTAGGTGTTTTCACCGCACCACACCGATTCTCTTACAGCACATTGTTAGACGTATTGTGAAAGCAAGAGCGGTGCGTTGAAAACACCGACCACAAGCTAATACTTGTAATAAATAATTATTTTATTATTTGCGATTAAATTTTTGAATGATTATTTTTACCAATAAAATTAGCAAAACAACCTAAATGAGCACAAACAATAGTGTGGAACCAAATAATTTTGCGCAACAGGAAAAAAAATTAAATAGCCTCAAAAAAACTATAAAGCTTAAACGATGGATTATAGGAGGCGGTTTCATTTTATTGGTATCCTGCCTGGTTGTTTTTAATTGGGGCTTAGTAAACCTGGGGCTTTATTATATTTTTACCGCAGATCATTTTAAAGAAGGTGACAAAATGTATATAACAGAATCTTTTTATGCCAGCGGTGCAGACCAAGCCGATGCACTCAGACTTATACGTCCGTCAAAGCAAACAGATATCGACACCATGAACGTTAACGAATTTATGAGAGAAACACTTAAAAAAGAGGTGGATACCACGTTAAAGCCTTTTGCAAAATATTTTTCTTTTGGCTTTGACAGGCATGATATGGTTAAACAAAACTCGGCATTTATAGGCACATTTGTAAAAGCCAGCCTTGTAAATGCTAAAAGCCCCGATGGCAAGATTTTTTTAACAATGATGTATATAATTAAGCCTAACAAAAAAGTGTTTCACACAGAAGATGCCGAATATAAACGCCCGATAAGATTGCCACAACCTTATACCTTAGCCAATGATAACATCTATGTATACCCTACCTCGGTATCGGCAAAGGAACTTAAAACATTTTCAGGGTTATAAAAAAGCTTCGGCTTTTTTTTGATCTAAATTATTCCAATTAGCATATAAATCATAAAAACATGGATCAAATTAACCCAGACGGCTTAAAGCTGGCCGAAAAAATTATAACTCAGCTTAAACAGGATACCTTAGTGTTAAAGGATACCTTACAAGCACTGATTACAAAACAAGAAGAACTGACAACAAGTACAAAAAAAAGCAGTGAACCCTATAAAACACTTAGCGAGCAAATTGGTAAAACTAAGGAAGCCTTAAAAGCCACTACTGAGGAAATAACCAATGGACTAAAGGCCATTAATGACTATACCGGTACAGTACAGCAAAATTTAGCAATATTAATAGCACTAAAAACGGCTTACGATAGATTAAGCCAAACGCAAAGCACATCAAAAACTACAATACAGCAATTACAAATTAATATTGTTTCGTTAACTGGTGTTGTAAACAAGCAAACTGAATCGGTAAAAAAAAGTAAAGAGGCATTTGATTTTCATAAAGGTTCAGTCGAAGCCTTCAAATCCACTTTTGATGAGTTAAAAGAACATGCAGGGACATTTGGTCCTGTTATAAGTTCAGTTTCTAATGGCTTTAATTCGCTAAAAACAGGACTAGAAGTGGCCAAAACCGGTTTTCAAAGCGTTGGCGGTGCCATTAAAGCCACTGGGTTTGGATTACTTGTATTGGTGCTTCAATCCGTTACTGAATATTTAACCAAAAATACCGAAGGCGTAAAAAAATTTAGAGGAATACTGGCAGGGATAGGTGTTGTTGTTGAAAAGGTAAAAAAGGTTTTTGAAAACATTAGAGGGGCAGTTATTGAAGCGCTGTTTAATCCCGGCAAAACGATTAAGGTATTATGGGATGGCTTTGTTACTAACTTAGAAAACCGTTTTAAAGCATTGGGGGTTATTTTTGACGGACTATTTAATCACTTCAGCTTAAAAAAGATCACAGACGGTGTTATTCAATTAGGATCTGGCGTAACAAACGCTACTGACAAAATTTCTAATGGTCTAAAAAAAGTGAAGGAATTTGCAAAAGAAACCACAAATGAAGTGGAGAAGGCTTATAAAAAAGCCCATGACTCACCAAATTCTAATAAAACTATCAAACCGAAAAAAACATCGGTTGGTAATTTTGAAAACGAACATGCAAAACAAGCCGAAAACATAGCAGCAATACAAAGAGCTTACCAGGATTCACTGATGAAACAAATGCAACAAACGGCAAATGGTTTAGCCTCAAAAGCTAAACTATTACATGATGGTTATGCGGATGAGCAAGCCAGTTTGCAACGGCTATATGATAACAAGCTGATTACTCAGGAACAATATAATAAAGAAAGCGAAGAACTGGAGCTTAAATACCACAAAGGTGTTGACGTAATGCTGAAACGCATAAATGCCGAAGATCTTGAAAAGGTAAAAAAGCAACAGCAAGCGCTTGTGGAGGCCAAAACGTTAAAAAAAGATCAGCACGATGTTGATAAAGCGATTTTGCCCTGGAATAAACTGGAAGCTGAAAAAAAGCTAATAACCGATAAATATAATTTTGAAATTCAAAAGGCCGCTGAGGCGGGGCAGGATACAGCCCAGCTCAGAATTGAGTGCCAGGCAAAAATTACTGAAGCCACCAAAAAGTCGGAAGAGCAACGTAAAGATTTTGCGATAAAAGCAGCTCAGGAAATCTCAAGCAAAGCCTTTTCTATCATCGGTGATAGCATCAAATCGGCCAGTGAAGCTAAAATACGCGGAATGGAAAATGATAAAGCCCGCGAACTAAGTAACACCAGCCTTACCAAAACACAAAAAGCGGCTATAGAGGCCAAATACAAAAAGAAGGAAAACGAAGAAAAAGTAAAAGCCTTTAAAGCCGAACAAAAAATGCAGATTGCCCAAGCGGTTATTAATGGTGCAATCTCCATTACCAAAACCCTGGCAACTACCGGTTTGCCGGCTGCTATACCGCTTATAGCTGCCGATGTTGCCATGACAGCTATACAAATAGCCACGGTAGCATCGCAAAAACCACCTCAGTTTGCCAGAGGCGGGCGGTTTATATCTGACGGTCGTGGGGCTTTGTTACCTGGCTACAGTCGAACAGATAATACTAATGCTTATCTGCGTTCGGGGGAAGCTGTTGTGGTTTCAGAGGCCATGCGCAATCCCTGGGCCCGTAATTTAGTAAGTGCAATTAACGTGGCCCACGGCGGGCGTGATTTCTCGATTGCTAACCCCGGCAAAGGTTATGCCATCGGCGGAATTTATACCGATGGGGGTAATACCAATCGTTACTACAACCAGCCGGTAAATGATGTAAAAGAACTGGCCAATACCGTAGCTTATCAGATGATTAACAACTTCCCTCCTATCTATGTGGATGTGAAAGATGTAAATAATCAGCAAAACATACTGGCACAAACGGTGGATAGGGTAAATCTATAGGGAAGTATCAAGTAGTTAGTAGCAAGTATCAAGATTTTTTTTCCTTGCGAATTTGCCAACAAACTTGGCAGCAGCGGTCTTGATACTAACTACTTGATACCAAAATAAACTATTTAATACTAAAAAATGGATATCACACTCGCAAATAACTTATTCGACAGCGGAGCATTTTCGGCCATGTACAAAGCAGGCTTTATTACCAATAAGATTTTTACTTATAGAGAAATATACTTATGGATTCACGCGCAGGTACAAATTCGTGGTATTACCAAAAACCAGGCTGTATTAGAGGCCGAAATAAAATTCAAAAAAGACGAACGCACTATATGGCGGGCATTGAATTGCTTCACAAGTGGTGACAAACCAGTGTCACCATTAGATTGAATTATTGTGCCGATATTTGTATAGTTCGGTTGTCTGGATCAGAATTTTAGAATGAACAGAATTTAATCAGTTCATTTAAATCCGACTCAGAAAAAATCAATTACTGACAAAACCTTGTCACCACCAAAACAAAAGTTAGTACCGATATTTGTATTATTCTCTCTGAACCGCGATTCTCATAATTAACGAATTAACAGAATTGTAAAAATTCAAATAATTGGCTTAATTCGAGTTCAGAAAAAAATCCATTACTGACAAAACACTGTCACCATTAAAATAAAGACAAATAGCGACCTTTGAATTATGCCAATCGGCATTAAAAACATCAATCTCATACAGATTGGTTTCTTCAAAGAATCTTCCGGACTTTCCAACTTCACGGACTTCCGGACAAAATCTCAAATCTCATATCTAACATCTCAAATCTAAAAAGATGAGTTACAAAATTTATTTATATGATACCGAAACCGATTGCATCGGCTCAGGTAATTTATCATCGGCCTATATCCAAACGCAATTGCAGGAAGCTGCGGGACAGGATCTGGAAGTGCACATCAGCTCGGTAGGCGGCAGCGCTTTTGATGCCATCGCTATTTATGATCTGCTTAAAAAGTATCCAGGCAACGTAACTACTTATATTGATGCTTTGGCCGCCTCGGCAGCATCCGTAGTGGCCATGGCTGGCAAAACTATTGTAATGAGCAAATACGCTTTATTGATGATCCATAAACCCATGGTGGGTAGCGGCGGTAATGCCGACGAGCTTTTAAAAGACGTGCAGATGTTAAATGTGGTACAATCTCGGCTGGCGCAGATTTATATGGATAAATCCGGTTTAGACGGAGTTACCATAAACAGCTTAATTAACTCCGTTACATGGATGACTGCCGACCAGGCCCTGGATATGGGCTTTATTGACTGGATAGAAGACTATCAGCCCGAGATTACCAACATTGCCCTAATAAAAGAATACACCAATAGCGCTCCTGCTATGTACCAACGCTGCATTAACAAAATCTTAAACAATAAAAACAACATGAACATCGAAAACAAAGACCTTATCGAGAAAACCACGTCGGTTTTGGATAAGATTATGAACTTCTTCAAAAAAGTAGTGAACAAACAAACCATTACCGACAAAGGAACGCTGCACCACGCCGGCGAAATGTGCGAAGGTACCGAGGTGTACAATGACGAAGACATGAGTAGCCCGGCAACAACCGACTCCTACACCACCGCGGATGGCAAAAAGATTGACGTAAAGGAAGGTCAGGTTCAAAAAGTGACGCCCGCACCAGAGGCAAACCCCGATGCAGAAGATGACGACGACGATGTGCCTACGGATAAGCTAAGTCCCGGTAAAAAGGCTACTGAAATTCAAAACCGCCTGCAAACTTTAAAGGCCCGGTTGCATGCTCAAAACGCATTGCTGGCCGAAGCCCGCACAGCTTTAGAAGAAGCCGGCAATCGTTTACAAAAAACACATACTGAAGTTAAAAACGAAATCAAATCAACGTTTACCCCCGAAGGTTCTAAACGCAGCAACAAAGCAAAAACCGAAACTACACCTTTCTTCGCCCCACAAAGCGAGCTGGCTAAAAATGCAGTGAAAAAAGCAATTAATAAATAGTATCAAGTAGTAAGTATCAAGTAGCAAGACAGCTACATTGCTTTTTGTCGAAAGTCTTTTGTCCGAAAGTCCGAAAGTGAAAAATCTTGAAACTTGATATTAATTACTTGTTACCAACTCCAATAAACAATAGAACTACAAAACTCAAAAATGGCTCAATTTACATTTACAAACAATTCCTATGCCGGCGAAGCGCTGGCGGGGTTTATGGCAAGCACATTACTGGAAGCCGATTCCGTAAAACGCGGACTGCTCACCGTTATTAACGACGTTAAAGCGCGCAAAATAATTCTTGATGTTGACGACGACGTGTTACTGCAAGATCCTTCAGGTATTTTCCATGATCAGGATACAACCGCCCAACAAACCGAAAGCTACCTTGACCCAGTAGTTTACGAGTTTATGAAGCAGGAACAATGGGATAAACTGGCGCAAAGCTGGGAAGCGCAATCATTAAAACCCGGCGCGTTTATGGATTATGAAGGCGTGGTTGATCTATCAGACTTTATGGTTCAGCGGTACTTAACCAAAATACAAGTAGCTAATGAACGTTTATACTGGCTGGGCAAAGGCTCAACAAAAGAAGCAACTTTCAGCGCTCCTTTCCCTGGTTTGTTGCCAACTATATCCGCAGCGGCGGGCGTTTACAAAGTAGGGTTAGGCAAACCGGCCACCTCTTTAAGTGCCACGGCTATTAGCTCATCAGGCGTAGTTACAGTAAACGATACCTCGACTTTAGCCGATGGCGATGTAGTTACGATTACCGGGGTAACAGGTACGAGCAAAGATACTACCAACAGCGCGCCGGGCATTGATGTACAGGGACAATCATACTTTATTCAGGTTTTAAGCGCCACTACTTTTAAACTGGTACGCAACTACAACGAAATTAACAGTCGTAAGCCGGCAACTTTTACCGGTTCGGCGTCAGGTGCAAGCATCAGCTACATTAATGTGAGCAATGTACTACAGGTATTGGGTAGTGTTTATGCTCAACTTGATCCGGCCGACAGGATTCAAACTGACTTTAACCTTCAGATTCCCCTACACGTTGGTTACGCTTATGCCCAGGCACAGGCCAACAAGGCGCTAAACGTTATCAACGCTTTTACCGATATGAAAAAGATGGACTACCTGGGTATTCCCTTACAGATCATGAACCACTGGCAAGCCAATACCATTTTAGGCGCACGCTCATCAAACCTTTTCCTTGGGGTAGACTTGTTAGGTGATGCATCCGAGCTATCAACCGTTTACATGAAGCCCTACACCAACGATAACGTGGTACGCATGAAGGCCCGCATGAAAGCAGCCGTTAATTTCAAATTTGCCAACGAGCTGTTTTATTTAAGCGCTTAAGTCCAATTATTGAATTACTGAATTATCGATTTATTGATTTGATAAATAACAATAAGTCGATAATTCAGCACTCAACCTTCAATAATTCATTCAATCAATAATTCAATAATTACTAAAACATGTCAATTTATAATAAAATAAACACGGGCTTTCAACTGGGTGTGGATGAGCCTATAACATCGGGAATAGAAGATGTGATATATATTTTTAATCAGGATGATATCGCCATAACTTATGACGTTACAAACCCTTTAATCATAACAGGCCTTACATCTGTTAACGGTGCCATGATCTACAAATTTGAGGGTACCAATAACAGTTTCAACACCATGTCGAAACTTACCAAAACGCAGGTAGGACCACGCTATACCGAGGAAATAGATTTTAATATTGCCGGTTTATCCATAGATATTAAAACGCAATTGATGGCAATGGGATACGGCAGGCTAAGGGCTATAGCTGTTAACAATTACAAATCGAGCGACTCGGCTATTGAACTCTTTGGCGCGGTAAATGGATTGATCCTAACCGACGCGGAGCGTAACGCTGCTGACGAAACCTTAGATGGTGGGTATAAACTTAAGCTTACCAATCCGGACAAGTTAAAAGAACCTTATCCACCACGGGCTATTTCTATAGCACCGCAATCAGGTCCGGCAACTTATACAAGTACTATTGCGGCTCTTGAAGCTTTGATTTTAGTTAAGGCTTAAACTAATCACCTCCGATATTTTCCTTGGCTTTCATCAAAACTCAATACTACAAAAACAAATACTCCCCCCTGAAAGGGAAATAAGAAAACCACAACAATGCAATCAAAAGATCAAACGAAAGAAGTTAGTAAGCTAACTCCCCCTTCAGGGGGTAAGGAGGGCATATGAAAACCTACCTACCACAAATTGAACGCCGCATATTGGTAAGGCCCAACCAAACTTACGGTATTTTAAATTACGACCTGGATAACGCTTACCCACAACGAATGCTGGAATTGGTTGCAGGATCGCCAACGGCCAAAGACTGTTGGAACAAAAGAACCAAATTTATAGCCGGAAACGGGGTTGAAGCAACAGATTTAGGGAAGCAGGTCATTAATACCCATGGGCTCACGGTAGCAAAACTATTAAAAGCTTTGGCAACGGATAAAGCTCTATTTACCGGCTTTGGCATCCACGTAAACTATAATGCCAATTTCAAGATATCATCAGTAAATTATATCAAATTTGAGGACATCCGTATGGGCGATACTGATTGCCCCGAAACTGCTGGTAAGTTTGCTGTTTATAATGACTGGGGCCGCAAAACCTGGAAAAACATTATGCGTAGCAAGATCACATTTTTAGATAAATATGCTCCCGATCCAACAATCGTTCAGCAACAGGTTACCAATGCGGGCGGCTGGGAACAATACAAAGGTCAACTATTTTACTTTAATCCCGAGATCGATGACTATCCGCTAATTGAAGCTGATTCTGTTTGGGAAGACTTTGAAACCGAAGCAGGTATCAAAACCTTTAACAATCGGGAAGTAACTACCGGCTTTTTACCTTCAACTATGTTGTTTATGCAATCGCGCAGGGAAGAGGCTGATAACAGCAAATCTGGCGACGATGAATTTGCGGGAATAAACGTACCATCGCAAATGGAGCAGGACCTTGGAGCGTTTCAGGGCGTAAAAAGCGCGCAAAAGATTATTGTTATTGAGTACGAGGACGAAAACTCAAAACCAGAATTTAAGGCCTACCCTATTCAAAATAATGACAAGCTTTTTGAAACCACCCAACGATCTGTAGAGGCCAGGATTATCAAAGGTTTTTCGGTACCCAGGGAGCTTATCAATGCCGAAAAATCATCTGGCTTAAGCAATGGCAGTGAAAAAAAGCAAGCTATCATTGAGTTTAATGACAATACGGCTGCCGATAGAACCGATCTTGCTGAAACGCTTGCCGAAATATTCAGTCATTTTTATACCAACATCAATCCAAAGGGAAACTGGCGCATCACTCCCATTGTCGCGATGATTGCCGATGATAACACAGGCATTAAAGCAGGAAAGAGCATCAATGATTTACTCCTGTCAACAATTCCGCTCAAAAACAAAATAGCAACGCTTGTTTATGCTTATGGCTTTAAACAAGATGAAGCAGAAGCCATGTGCAGTTAAAGCGGCCTTCATTTAATGTTTAATTCGTCGTTTTTCGACGACATCTCCATTCTTCGAAGTCTTGATAACGAAGATTTGATGAGATAAAACCAACTAACAGATTTATTAAAATTTAAAGATAGCCTCCCCGATCTGGAGAGGTTTAAAGGAGGACTATGATCTATCTTATCAATCAAAATACGTTTCAGCCATTTGAAGATATCGCTGTAAACATCAAACCGGAACGCCTTAAAGTTTTTATCAAAAAAGCCCAGGAACTTGATCTGAAACCTTTTTTAGGGCATGCGTTATACTATGATCTTTTAACTCATTTTAATGAAGATGGGACCCTAAAAGACGATGCGCCACAGCCTTATAAAGACCTGGTAAACGGCACTGAATACTTGGACAATTATGGACATATTGTGTTATACGAAGGCCTGGCTCCTACTATGGTATACTTTACCTTCGCCCGTTTTATTGAAAATGATGCGGTACACTACACCGCAACGGGACCGGTTATTAAACGCCATGATAATGGCGACGCGTTAACCTCGCCCGAGGTGGTGAAACTGGTGCAACAGCAACGCAGTATAGCCAACGCCTACGCCAACGATATAGAAAAGTTTTTATGGGATAACAAGTCAGATTTCCCTTTATGGCGTTACAACGCTAAGAACAAAAGCAGCAGACAGTCGGGCCCACGTATTCGTGGGGTAGACAAAACCGATTACAACTACCCCGGCAACTACAACAATTACAATTTAACCATTACCGAATTTTTAAACTGATGGCAACCGACAAAAAAATAAGCGACTTACCGGTAGCTTCCTCCATAGCCGGATCGGACAGCTCCATAGTGCTAAAAAACGGAGTTGACTATCAATTCGCCTTTAATACGTTACTTGAGTTTATTGGTGCCGAATTAATTGTAGGCGCGGCTATTTCCTTCGGCACTTCCCTGCCTCCAAACATATCCGGCAAAAACGGCGACGTATTCATCAATACCACAGCAGGTAACATAGCGCAAAAAATGGCAAGTGTGTGGGCAATTGTTTACACCTTCCCCACTAACAGTACCTCTGATGGCTCGGTTCTTTACGGCACAAGCGTACCGGGTGCCACAGTTGGCAAAAACGATGACACTTTTATAAATACACTCAGCGGTATCTTTTATAAAAAAGTGGCAGGTACATGGAGCCAGGTATTTTCAATGCAAACCGGTCCGCCGGGCTCAACAGGCCCGGCCGGCCCCACGGGCGCAGCAGGCACTAATGGAAAAACTATTCTAAGCGGCACCGGCACGCCATCAAACCTTTACACCGGCACCAACGGGGATTATTATATCAATACTTCAACCTACGTTTTTTATGGACCTAAAACAAACGGCGTATGGCCTGAAGGGTTTTCACTTGATAACTCGGAATCAGACGCGTTAGCAGCGGAGGTTACGGCAAGGGAGGCGGCGGATGCAGGGTTGCAGGGGCAGATAGATACACTTACTAGTAAACCCGAATTTGATATGATAGCTTATATAAAAAATTCACCAATTTATGCGAGTGACGTGGCGGCCATTAGTTTAAGTCCTTATTCTATGTATAGAACAACAACAGGGGAGTTAAGGTACAAATTACCCGATGTAATTACACCCGAACCTCCAACCAATGGCATAACAGATGATGAAGCAAACACATTTACATATACAGGAGGCGAAGCATAATGAAACGACCACTAACAGACCACGAATACCAAGTAAATGGCGGTGCGTGGATGCCTTGCACGCTATCGAACACAACCAATAACGGAGATGGAACATATACCATTACGAACGGTTTAAATATCGTTATACCAATAGGCTCTTTGCGTGTACGTGTAAAGTCAATCGGAATAAATCCCGCAAGTTCGGCATTGGAAAATACGGTTGCTTTTAATATTCCAATATCTAATGATACTCCCCTTTTCTATATCAATCCTATTAAAACAATGGCCGTTGGCGATGTAGATCAGTTGTTAGGCTATGTATCAAGTAGCCTCGGTGCTGTTACATTTGCTTCGTCTGATACTTCTAAAGCCACAATTGTTGTTACTGACGGCAATGCTTACCTACATGCAGTTTCAACCGGTGACGTAACAATTACTGCAAATCAGGCAGCAAATGGCAGTTATGCAACGGCAACGGATGCTTGCTTGGGTACAATTGTTGTTGCCACAATAGTCGACGATGTCACTTATAGCACATTAGCAGCAGGCAAGGTCGCAGCAACCGAAGGTACTTTTTTCAATGTTGCTGATGCTAATAACACGTCTTTAAGAAAGTATAAAATTGTCGGAGGTAAAGCGGTTTTTCAAGGAGTAATACCGTCCACTAATCTAACAACCCTTGCAAAGATTAAAGAAAGGATTTATAATCAAATTCCAGGTATAATGCCTGCAAATCCTATTGTAGACTTTGATTCATCTGCGGTTGCTTATCATAATAATAAGATAAAAAGTGTAGGATCTTCGGAAACGCTCGATTTTAACGTTACTCAATTTGCTTTTTTTGAGCCGTTTACAGATAACGGTACAATTACAGTTACACCATTAAACGATATTTCATATCAGGTAGATTTTGTAAACACTTATTCGACTAATTTCGCAACTTTTTTAAAGTTCTTTAAGTCGCAAGCGGCTATTCCCGCCGGATATTGGAGTCTTTCGATGGAAATTCGCTTACTATCGGGCGATTCAGGCAAAAGCGTTTATTATGGAGCACGACAAATTGGGGATGGTTCTACATATAACGAACTTCCTTTAACGGATACAGATCAGACGCTAACAATAGCATCCGTTGATTACGACACTGACACATTAATTGGTAACGACTTAATTCTTTTAGCCGCAAGAACGGGCGGCGTTCCGGCAACACTGTCTTTTATTATTTCTAACATTCGCCTGCTCCCCGGCGCTGGCCCCGGTATAGCGTCACCGTTGATAAAGGATGTTATGTGGTATCGAGGCACCGACTATATACCCAATGGGTTGAATGCTGATTTAAGCTTTAATCCAGTCAAAGGCATGCAAAATTTTAACGGCACTGGCAATGGTTTAGTTACCTTCCCGAATTTAGGAACAGGCTTTACAATACCCGAAGCAACCGTACAGTATGCAATTAAAATGCGACATACCGATAATCCAAACGGGACATCGCTTCTTTGCGACAAAGGTCATAATAACTACGCTTTGTTTAACAATAATGAGGTTTTAGACACCAATACTTTTTTTGACAATATCCACCACTCGTTAACTGGTTTTAACATGTTTGGCGGTGAGTGGTTGATATTTACGGTATCTTACAATTCAACGGGGGCAGATATGTATTTGAATGGTATTAGAATAATGACAAATACAAGAAATGCAGCATCCGTAGTTTCTACCTTCTATCTACTTTTGGGTGCCGATGCTACTGGTTTCAGGTCGAGTGCTGATATATCATGTGCGGCATTTTGGGGGTCAAAATTAAGTCAATCAGATATTAATACAGCCGTTTCAATCATGAAAGAAAGAATGAGGTTAAAGAACCACTTTTTAACCAGGCACGAATTCTTCTATATAGCCGAAGGGGATAGTATCACAGATAATCAAGGTTCTTACCAAAGGTTGGTACGTGATATGTATACACCTCAACTTTTCGGTATGAGCGCAGCATATACAGGTGCGCAATTAGGAACTGTAGGAGACAATATAAATTCAAATACATTGTACGGTAGAAAAGCGTTTGTAAGCGCAACAATTACAGATGCAATATCAAAGGGATATAAGGTTGTGATCTCAATTCTAATAGGTGCTAATGATATTGCAGGGCTTAATAGTAGTAGTTTAACCATCGCCTATTATAATAGTTTAATGTCTTATATAAGTGATATGAGAGCTTTAGGCGCAAAAGTTATAGCGTCTACAATGACAGATCAGGGTGGTTTAGCTAATAAAACATATATTAATCAGTTGAACGAATTGATTAGATCAGATCATACAAAATATGATGGATTGGCAGATTATTTTGCAATACCTCAATTCAATCCTGTTGATAACGCCTACTTCGCCGACGCGCCAAACAGTGTTCATCCCAATCCAGCCGGACAAGCATTATTAGCTGCCAAACTGAAAACCGTAATGGATACAATAGTGTTATAAATTATGTTTAAAAATGGGAGCCGATATTTGAGGCATCAATAGCAACGTAGTTTTTTAATAATTTGAGGCTTCATTCACCATGAAAACAGCTCTTTTTAATTTTACCCATACAAACGGTCATAGAATCATTATACTTTTTATTCATTTGAGATTACAGAAAAAAGACTTTAACGATGTTGGGAATTTCGTATAATTGAAACATGTTAAAGATTAACAAGTGTCCAGAATTCGATAAATTCACCGTTCCCGAAGTTTTAAATTTATCGTACATTCCTGCTTTGGATGGATTGAGAGGTTTCGCCATACTAACAGTTCTGTTTGGTCACATGCTTTTAAACACCTCTTGGGCTTTATTGGCTTTAGCAAATGTCGGGGTAGAAATCTTCTTTGTTTTAAGCGGCTTCTTGATTACGTCCTTGATATTAAAGGAAAAACTTAAAAATGGACGAGTGTCTTTAAAACGATTTTACATTAGAAGAGTATTAAGAATTTTACCAGTTGCCTATCTTTTTTTAATCATATTACTGGTTCTAAACTATCTTTTTAATCTTAATCTATCCACTAGGTCTTTTGTTGCATCTGCGTTATACGTCAAAAACTTTCATCTTAACTATGCCAGCAACTGGTTCAACGGCCACTTTTGGACATTAGCGATCGAAGAGCAGTTTTATGTTGTTTTCCCTGTTATTCTGGTATACAGCTTAAAGAGTTACATCAGACTTATTTTTATTATAATCTTATCAGTGCCTCTATTGCAATCCCTTGGGTTTCATAATGTCGGTATCTTTTACAGCAATTACTTAGTTCATAAGATTACGTTTTTATTAATCAATCTCTTTGAGAACGGTACACCTTCTATTTTAATTGGTTCCTATCTTTCCATACTAATGTTCAGAAAAAACATCCCAACTGTTAAAACAAAAACAAATAATTATTTCAGCTCGTTTTTATTATTAAATGCAATGATATTCAGGGTAACTTGTACGAAGTTCATTCACAATGACTATATAAATTCGATTATATTTTCCCTTATAATTGCATTAGTTATTTATTTGATTTTGATTAACTCTGAGGATTTCCTGGGTATGATACTAAAAAATAAATACTCCGTTCGTTTGGGAATCTTGTCTTACAGCATTTACATATGGCAGCAGATATTTTTATATAAACAGCCCTGGGAAAACACATTTAAATATTCCAATTCTCTATTTTTAAATCTTCCTGTACTCTTTATAATTTCTTACTTATCATATAACTTTTTTGAGCTCCGATTTTTGAAGCTTAAGGAAAGATTCAAATAAAATACCTGTTTCCCATTGATTGTAAAGTTTGCTATCGATTGTTGCAAATCGAATAGCAAAACTATTCTGCGCATCATTTCACGCGCATAATATCACAAAATAACTCATTTCATAACTTTAATATTTCATCTCATGGAAGAAAAACTTTCTCTATGGCAACGTATCATGGCTGATACACCCTCTTTTTTTAAAAAGGCCCAGGTTTTAGGTGCGGGCGTGGTTACTCTGGCCTTTTCATTAACTAAAATCGGCATTGTACCTTCTGGTATTTCTGCGATAGCTACGGCAATTGGCGCAACCATAGCGGCGGTATCGCAGTTTGCGGTAAAGCAGGTTGAGCCTAATGCCACAGTGAGCGATAAGATTGAACCAGACACCCTACAAACCACAAATCAATAATCATGACAACGCTTGAACATCGCGAAATCAGGGGCATTACGCTGAAGAATATTATAGTTACTATCATTAGTACAGGTAGCATTGTAGTTACCGTTATGGCCTCTTATTTCCAATTAAAAAGTAATTTACAGGAAGTTAGGGTTATCCAGGAAACTCAAAATCGGGTAAATGAAGTAAGACTAAAAATTCTTGAAAACCAGGTTTCTATACTTCAACAACAAGTAAGCGAGCTTAAGAATGTAAAGAAATCATAAAACATTTCATCTGCTTTAATTAACAAGTGACCAAGATATTTTCTTCCTCATCAAATGAGAACCGCTACTTAAGCTTCAAATTCTCAAGTCTCGCATAAATTTCCAACATAGCTGCCTGATCAATTAGCGCTTTCACCTTTTTAAGCCCCAACAAGTTTTTGTCATCTTTTTCCTCTAACCAGGTACGATCTGCATCATCAACTATAAACTGCAATTGTTTTTTATCCTTATCAACTTTGTAAAGTTCAATGTAGCCGCGTAACAGCACTGCGTTAAACCAGTAATTTCCCGGTAGTCTGCCATTGTTATAAAAATGTTGTTCAGAGGCTTTGGCTACACTTTCGGCATCGTCGAGATACGTTTTATCTTTTGTTATATTATAGAGTATCACCCCTGCTTGCAGCATCGTTCCTGCGTTATAGGTATAATAGGCCGAATCTACTTTCATCGATGGTACTTTAATGGCATCATAATAAATACCATTGGACGATAAAAGGTACTGTTTAGCCCAGTTATAAGTAACAATGGCTGTGTCAAGATAAGCTTTTTGATGTGTTGCCTTATACAGTTGCAACGCAACTAAAATAGCCGGACCATTTGAACAGGTGTTCTTTCCTTTTTTATCGCTTTCAACCCAATAAAAACCGCCGCCACCAACCATATCATGACCGGATAACAGGAAACGGTAAATAGTTTGGGAAATAGTCAGGTATTCCTTTTTATGATTGCGGGCGTACGCGTCCATTAACGCAATCGCAATCCATTCATTGTCATCGTAAAACCGGGAATCTACTTTTTCTTTAACCACCATAGCCTGGTAGCCAGGTACGGGCGGCTTTGTTGAGTAATATTGTTCAATTGCTTTCATAACCGGGGCTATGTAGCTTTTTGAGGGATTACCCGTTTCCATTTCATTTGCTGCCTGTACAAGCGCGCACAAAGGCCACAAAAAGGAATGATTACCTTTATTTGTTGCCGAATCATTAGTTTCAAAATAAAGATTTTCCTTTGCATCATAAAACTTATCATAGATGTTTTTATTGATGATGGCAATACGGGTTTTATAATCGGGAACTGTTTGTGCCGATGCTTGTAAAGCAAAGAAAACGCCTATACAAAGCGTTAAGATAATGTTTTTCATAATATAGGTAAGCGTAAGTATCTTCCGGTAACACCCCGGAAGATACTTTTAAATTTTAGAATTTCCCTGCGGCTTTCAAGATAGCAGCAGCCTCTACCATCATAACCCCACTCAGTTGGGTGGTAAGATCGGTAGTACCGGATGGTAAACTTTTCCAATCGGGACTGATGAATAAAGCAGGTCGACTAATCCCCTTGGTATATAACGTTTCGGCGTTGTATTTTAAAAATTTAACGTAAGCATTCCTATCGTTATCGCTAACTGCTGGCTCCTGGATCAACAATGTCAAATATCTTACTAAGATCCCTTTGAACAAACCACCATCACCCTGCCCCTCTGATTTTAACAGACCACCAGGTGAAATATCGGTGTCGTTGATAGTGGCTGTTGCGTTCCTCACGGCATCGGCCAGGTAATCTGCATTTTGGGTTACATGGTATAATTCAAGCGCGGCTCCCATATAAACACCTTGATTATAGGTGAATTTATTTTTGCTGATCTGTCCGTCATGATTCCCGTTTATACCGTCCCAGATAATCCCACTTGATGGATCGACCAATGTAGACGTTAACCAAGTGTAGAGGCTTTTTGCCAAAGTAAGATCGGCATCATTCTTTTTTAAAGCATACAAACGACAAGCGAATATAATAGCCGGTGCATTTGCCGGTGTATTTTTATAATCCAGCTGCGATTTACGCCAGGCTATACCACCTCCCTGGTTGTTATTAACGCCGGTTTTAATATCCGTCCATAAAGTATTGGCCACATCAAGATAATCATTATCGTTAGTTGCCTGGTACCCGCGCAAACTGGCAAGGGCCAGCCACTCCATATCGTCATAATATTCATTCGGGTATTTGTTGCCATTGGTAATACGCGTACCATTTAATAATGATTTCATGCGTTGCTTAAATACTTCATTTTTAGTACGCAAAAAAGCATCTGTAAAAATATCCAGGGTATGGGCTTGCGGCCAGTAATTATAAGTGGTATTGCCGGCATTATCCTGCACAAAGTAATTTCCATTGGCCGACAGATAAGTGCTGTAGGTCTTTTCTTGTAAAGAATCAGCCGTTTCTGCATACTTATAGTTAACGGGCGCAGTTACTTTATTGGGATAAAGTGGGAAAGGCTTATCCTTAAGGCATGATGTTAGCACAATGGGAATTAAACCCATAAGTGCCGCTTGTTTTATATAATGAGTGATGGTGTTCATAAATTAGTTTTTAAACCCGGTGCCAATAAATTTTACAGGCACCGGGTTGATAAATTATTACTTAACGGTAACAACGTGGGTATAAGCCGGAACATCGGCGTTCCAGATGATTTTAATATCCGCTTTACCGTTATCGGCACGGTGGTCAAACTTAAAGCAGTAATCATATTGCGAACTGTTTACAGGTACCATGTAATAATAAGCAGCGGCAGTTGTTGCAGTTGCCGCGTTATTATCTGAATTAACGCTTCCATAATATTGCGTAGATGTGGTTCCGGCGGCATCTTTAAGGGTATACATAAATTTGTACCGTTCGTCGCGGCCCCATGATTCCTGGTGGAAAACAATAGATGCATTATCAATTTCCCAGCTGCTGCCCCCTACATATGGCAGATTAAACCAGATTTTATTATCGGCAGCAAACCACAGCCCTACTGATACCACCTGGGTTATTGATGCCGAAGCTGTAGTGAAATCAACTACAATCTTTTCAACTTTAGTATCGCCGGTTACAGTTGTACTTCCGTCTTTTAACAGCTTAACGCCATCTATAGAATAAGTTGCAGGCGTGCCGGTATTACGTTCAACAAAATGATAAACACCTGCTTTTAACGAAGTATAAGCTTCAAAAACTCCGGTGGCTGTTTGTTTAAAATGGACGGCTTTAGTCAAGTCGTCACCACCCTCGGTGGCTGTTCCGGTGATAAACAAATCAGCGGGAATTTCGCTAAAACCCGCAGCGCGTTGAATCTCAATAGTGCGCGAAAGACTACTTTTTTGAACATTAATCCCTTTGGACGACATTACGGTCCATTTTAATTTGCCGGTTTCCTGTGGCTGAATGCCCGCGAGATCGGCAATTTTGTTTAAGTCCTTATAAGAGATGGTTAGTTTATTGTATAAACCGTTACCATCAGACGGCATGGTGTAAATCGGCTTTGAAAAATTACCACCGTCTTTATCAAAAGCAACTTCATACAATACCAGCCCGTTATCTTCGGCCGATGCCTGTTCCCATTCAAATGACGCGGCACCTGATGCAGGTTCAAGTTTGATAAATTTATTATCGGCAGGAGCAAAAAAATTATTTACTGCCGATACCTGGGTATGATTAAGTGTTTTATCTTTTTTGCAGCCCGATACGATGATCAAAGCCAATATGCCTGCCATAAGGCAGAAAGTAATTTTTTTCATGATCTTAATTGATTATAATTTTTTATAAATAATTATTGAACTACCAGCCTGGGTTTTGAGTAAGATTTGGATCAACGGCTCGTTCATCCCTTGGTACCGGCCATAAATAAGCCTTGCTTTTATCAAAGCTTCTCAGGTTGGCACGGATATACCCATTATCTACAGAGGCCGGGCCAAACTTGGCTCCATGCGCCCAACCGTTCAAAACGGTTCCGGCAGTTTTCCACCGGCGTATATCGAATATGCGGAGACCTTCCATAGCCAGTTCGGTACGGCGTTCGGTGCGTACAATATCGCGTAAATCGGCCTGGGCAGCACCACTAAAATTCAATGCTGCAGCATCGGTAAAGCCGGCACGGGCGCGAAGCGCTTTTATGGTTTTATCCCAAACTCCGCCATCTAACTGCCCTAATTCATTTTTAGCTTCGGCATACATCAGCAGCACATCGGCATAGCGGATCATCATGAGGTTTAAACCCGACTGGAAATTTACGGCAGATGTAGGGTCGTAATATTTGCGGATATAGTAACCTGTTGGCGAACTCACTTTACCCGGTGCATACTCATCAAGTTTATCCGTACCGGGATCAGAACCAGGTTTGGTATAAATGGTAACTACGCTGTTATCGGGCTTTTTCCATTTGTAAAGGTTATAAACAACGGTATTGGTCATCCGTGGATCGCGATTAACATAAGGATTATCCTCATTATAGCCAGATCCTGCATCGCTAATCTTTTTGCCATTAGTCATCAGGTAACTATCTACCAGTTCCTGTGTTGGTGCAAGCGCGTTTAAACGTGCGCCGACGGCCAACGGCGCAAAATCAAAGAATTGATTGTATGTTTTGATGATCGGAACAAACTCAAGGTCGAGGATATCTTCGTTATTATATTCATTCTCGGGCAAAAACAAACCTTCGTACGATGGGAATAAACCATAAGTACCATTACTGTTATCATTTAACAATTTTTCGCAGGTAGTGGCAACATCCTGCCAACGGCTGTCATACAGGTAAACTCTTGCTTTAAGCGCAATGGCTGCTCCTTTGGTAATCCGGCCTCTATCGGCAGCGGCATAGGCGGTGTTTATTGGTAAAGCATCCGCGGCAGCGTCAAGTTCTTTAAGTACAAAATCAATTACCTGAGCTCTTGGTGCGCGGGCAATAGTTTTTGAATCATCTATTGAGATATCTTTATCAAACAGAGGCACATCGCCAAACCAGGTTGCCAGCTGAAAGTAATGAAAAGCTCTGATAAATCTTGCTTCGGCTTTCATACGGCTTTTTAACGCGGCATCCATCGCGGTTACCCTATCTACATTCTCTAAAAATATATTACAGGTTTTAATGCCCGAATAATGATAATCCCACTCTTCTTTAACACGCCCCAACGATGCATCATAGGTACCCGCCGCAAGTGATGCAACGCCATTGTTATCACCGCGACCATTGTAGGCGTTATCAGACATCCCTTCGTTATAAAAGAAATAATCGCTGCGGAACATCTGCGAATAAGCGGTATTTAGCACACTGCTTGCTTTTTCGGTAGTTGTCCAAAAATTGGAATCGGTAAATTTGTTTACCGGTGCCAGGTCGAGTTTTTTACAGGCTGAAACCATTACGGTTAACAGGGCGATAAAAAACACGATCCTATATATTGTAAATTTCTTCATGTTTATCAAATTATAGTGTTACATCAATACCAAACCCATAATATATTGGTGTAGGGTAAGCCCTGCCGCTATTAGCGCCACCTGCCTGCAGGTTACTGTTAAACTCGGTGGTTTCAGGATCAAGGAATTTCAAGCCCGAAAACGTGAGGATATTTTGGCCAGATACGTATGCCCTAACTTTACGCATCCCGATAGCTTTGGCTACTCCCTGCGGTAAAGTATAACCAAATGTTACGTTTTTAACACGCAGATACGATCCGTCGAAAATGTACATATCAGAACCACGACGAAAGTTATTGGTATTGGATTGGCTGCCACTTGCCGCCAGGCGTGGGTAACGGGCATCAGGATTCTGCGGTGTCCAATAATCTAACTGGTGCTGGTAAATAACCTGCGAGTAGTTGAAGTGGAATGGCTCAACCTGTTCACCACGTATAAATACGCTGCGTTTACCTACGCCCTGCATAAACACGTTAAGATCGAAACCTTTAAACGTCACGTTATAGGTAAAACCAAATGTTAACCGTGGGAAACCGTTGCCTAAAACAAAACGGTCGTTATCATCAATTACGCCATCTTTATTAACATCAACATAACGGTTATCGCCCGGCGAAACAGTTAAGCCGGCAGGTTTCGCACCGTTTTGAATATCATTCAGATTTTGAAAATAACCATCCCGTTTTAAACCTACGTATGAACCAATTGGCAGGCCAACCTTGTTGATCACCTGCAACTCATCATATGTGCTAATTTGGTCTCCGCCTTCAAGGTACAGTACTTTGTTTTTGGTATCGGCTACGTTAAATGAAAAGGTATGGTTAAAGTTTTTGCCCGATAAGCGGTAGTTTAAAGTTAACTCCCATCCCCGGTTTTGAACTTTACCCGCGTTATAATCCGGTAAGCTGGCACCAAACGTGCCGGGCACTATAGGCGGCAGTAAGATATCCCGGGTTATTTTATTGAAGTAATCGGCAGATACGCTCAACGTGTTTTTGAAGAAACCGGCATCAACACCTACGTTAAAGGTAGCTGCACGTTCCCATCTGATATCGGGATTGGCAAAAGATATCGCCGCCCCGCCAACACCTGCATTATTAAAACCATAAGCATTTTGGAACGGACCATAGGTACGCTGATACTGGTAATCGCCCACGTTTTGATTTCCTAAAATACCGTACGATGCACGCAACTTCAGATCGCCGTATTTATCGCGATAATCCTGCATAAAATTCTCTTCGCTCAAGCGGTAACCAACAGATCCCGAAGGGAAAAACGCGTTGCGGTTCTGGGTGTTGAATTTTGAGGAGGCATCTACCCTGAAATCAAATTCGCCATAAATTTTATTTTGAAAGTTATAGCTGGCACGACCAAACAACGAGTTTAAACTACTCTCTGTAGTGTTGTTGTTTGTTGACGACGATGCCGGATCGATAACTGTACCTGTTACCGGGGTTCCTAATTCAGGATCGGTATATTTGAGGTAAAGATTATTACCCTGGTTGGTGGTCGATTCATTTGCTACACCTACCAATACATCCACGTTGTGCGATTTATTGAATGTTTTGGTATACTGCGCTATTACCTGGGTATTTAAAAACAGGTTTTTATTATTTTCATCATTGGTATTTCTATCTGCACCATAGGTTCCTTTCGGATAATAATCAACCTCAATTACGCGACCGAACATGTGATTTGCCAAAAGCGTACCACCAAAAACACCTTTCAGTTTAAAATCTTTAGTAATGGCCAACTCGGCATTCAGATTACCAAAAATATTATCGTTATCCCTTTTGCGATAACCACCTTTTTCAAGAATGCCTAAAGGGTTAAACTCTGTTAACACATCGTTGGTTAAGTACCTGCCCTGATCGTCCTGAATCTTATAGTAAGTTGGGGTACGCCCGGCATCAACAATAAGGGTTGAAGTATTGTAGGAGTGTTCCAGAATTTCAGTACGCGAGTAGGCTAAAATACTGGTCAGCTTTAATTTACCGTATTCGGTACTTAAGTTCATCCTGTAATTGTACCTGCGCAAACCATAATTGGGGCCAACCAAATTGCTGCGCTGATCTGTTACACCTGCAGATACCAGGTATGATGATGTAGTATTACCGCCGGTTAAAGCAAGGTTGTGATTTTGCAGCACCGCGTTTTTTAAAATAGCATCTAAAAACCATTCATTATCGCCCTGGGTTTGAAAATCGCGAATCTGTTGCGGACTGTAAATTGGCTGCAAACCGGCATTTACTACGGCTTCGTTGCGTAGTATAGCGTTTTCATAGCTATGCACAGGTTTGTAACCCACATGTGGTTCCTGCACACCGCCCTGCCCGTTATAGGTTAGCTGGGTGTTTGAGTTTTTCTTACCCTTTTTGGTGGTAATTAAAATTACGCCGTTTGCAGATCGTGAACCATAGATAGCCGCACTACCTGCATCTTTTAATATCGATACACTTTCAATATCCTGTGGATTAAGCAAATTAATATCGCCACCGGTTATTCCGTCAATAACTACCAGAGGGCTATTGTTACCCAACGTGCTTACGCCACGGATATTGATATTTTGATATGCACCCGGCTCTGAATTTGTTTGCTGGATGATAAGGTTGGGTGATGTACCCTGCAAAGCCTGGGTTAAGTTAACCGATGGCTTGCCCTCAATAGCTTTTGACGAAATCTGATCAACCGCGCCTATAATATTAGCCCGTTTTTGGGTGCCATACCCTACTACTACCACTTCGTTTAATGAAGTACGCTCTGGTAATAATTGCAGGTCGATAGTGGTTTTCCCGTTTACAGCTACTTCTTTAGATGTATAGCCGATAAAACTAAAAACCAGGATTTCATCGCTGTTTACGTTGTTTAGCGTAAATGTTCCGTCGGTGCCGGTAATAGTACCGGTGGTGGTACCTTTAATTTTTATACCTACACCGGGAAAAGGCTGGTTATTTTCGTCGGTAATTTTACCCGTTATTTTTATGGGAATAGGCGGGCTTTGCTGAATACCACCGGTGTTGCTTTCCAGTTCAACTTTTTCGTCGATGACAACTACATCGTCAATAATTTTGTAGCTGAGATTAAATGGAGTAAGCACCTCAAAAAGCACCTCTTTGATGCTTTTATTTTTGGCATTTAAAGTCACCCTAAAGTCCGGCTTCAGTACATTATCCGCGTAAGCGAATTTGATATGTTTATCGGCCGAAATTTTATCGAGCGCATCGGTAAGCTTAGTATTTTTGAGCTTAAGCGAAACCGGCACCTCCAAAAATTTCTGGCCAAATGAGTTGTTTGCCACAGCCGACAGGCACATGAAGCAAACCACAAAGCAGGCGAGCGAGGTAAATTTCATTAATATTAATACATAACGAACTACTCCATTTGAAAATAGAGATATATTCATAGATTTGAGATAATTAAAGTGTTTAAAACTGAAGTGCTTTGTTCTGAATTGGACCTCTAAACGTTGCACTTATGAATAACCTGGCATTTTAAGCGCCCTGTTCAAATCCCTTTGATCAGGGTTTTTTATGTATCTATGTCTTCATCCTTTATAATTTAGGTTAGTTAATAATTGGTTATATTTTATGAATTGGTTTATTTATCAGCAGCCTTTTCCTTTAAGCCGGTAGCCGGTTCCTTCCTGTACAGCCTTCCCCTTCACCAGTTTGGAGATAATTTTCATGATGTTTACCAACGATACATTGGTAAAATTGGCCGAGATGGAACACCTTACCAGGTTTATATCGGTGTTAATTTTTATATTAAAGCGGTGTTCAATACTATTGACCACCTCGGGCAGTGGCATATTTTTAAATACCAACTCCCCATCTTTCCAGGCTGTAAGTACGCCAACATCAATAGCTTCTTTTTTTACCGCGAGGTTGTTATCCTTATCAAACATCACTTCCTGGGCGGGGGTTAAAAAAATGGTTTGCGATCCTTTATTATTTTGTGCCTTGCCTATTACTCCCACCTTACCGGTAAGTACATCTACTTTTACAAAATGATCTTCAGGATATGCCTTTACATTGAAACTGGTTCCTAAAACCTGTGTGCTGATAGCGCCGGTATGTACAATGAATGCCCGTTGGGTATCATGGGTAACATCAAGGAAAGCCTCGCCCACTAAAGTGATCTCGCGTTTATCGCCGCGGAATTTTTCGGGATAGGTTAATTTACTGCCGCCGTTAAGCCAAACCTTAGTACCATCGGCAAGGGTTACATTCATGATTTTTCCGTTGGCCGCTGTAATTTGTTTGGTAACAACCGGAGAAACGTAATCAAGGATGGCATTGCGATATATATAGGCCGAAAAACACAAACCTGCCAGCAGGGATGCCGCTACCAGCCACCGTTTATTGAAGGCAGTGGCCGGTTTTTCTGCTCCATCCATTGCAGATGTGATTCGGCTGTATATTTTATCCTGGTTAAATTCAACACCATGATCATTGCTTTCGGGCAAATTGCCTAAATCAATTTTATCAAAGTATTGGTTAACGAGTTCTTCCTGCAAAGCCTGGTCCTTTGCCGATAGTTTCTTTTTCCTGAAATTAAACTTGCTCATGGTTTATATAGCTGTAGGATGCATTGAACCTACCCCAGCCCCCAAAGAAGTTTAAAGTTTTTTTTGAATTGTTTATTGCGGATAAAAACCTCGATATGTTTCAAAACTATCAGGCATGCGTCCGGTTAAATAATAAATTCATCAACAACAGCTTATAAAACAAAAAACTAACCGTTAACCTCATAAAAATACCGGACTATTTTTCGCTACATTTAAGGCAGTAACCAGTATTGTTAACCCATAAATTATGTTAATGTGCTGGCTATTTATTAAGCTATACCGCATACGCTTATGAAACAAAGGCCAGTATTAGTCCTCCTCCTGCTATTGTTAAGCGCTTTTTGCCGCGCGCAATCAACAGAAGTTAAAAACATCCGGCAATCACTTCCCCACATTAAGGATAGCTTACACTATGTAGATGCCCTTAACAGATTAGCCATGCTGCTATACGAAAAAAATATCGACAGCACTTTTTACTATACCCGCCAGGCCCGAGAAATAGCCGATCGCTTACAATATGCTAAAGGCAAAGCCGACGCCCTGAATAACCTTGGCGTGGTTTACGATATTAAAGGTAATTTACAATTGGGGCTACGCTACTATAACGAAGCCTATACTGCGTACACTGTTCTTGGCGACTCGGCCAATAGGGTGCAAACCCGCATGAACATTGCCGAAGTTTACGAGGAATTAGGCAGGGATAAAAAAGCCATTAGTAATTTTAAAGCGGCATTGGTAATGGGTAACAAACTCGGCCGCGATTCGGTGATGGCTTTTGTGATCTATAATTTTTTATTGGAATATCCGGATGGTATACCAAAGGATTCAATCAGCTTCTATTTAACCAAAGCCAGAAAAATAGCCATACATTATAACGACGAACGCATTTCGCTGGCGCTGGACCAATTGGAGGCAAATAATTATATAAAGCAAAACCAGCGGTATAAGGGCCTTGCATTATTGAAACAAACCCTTGATAATGCCTTAAAAAAACATCTTTATTTTTTCAGTCTGGATGTGCTGATTAATCTCGGCGATCAGTTGGCAGCCACTGATTCGGCTACAGCTGTTGCGTACTATAACCAGGGGCTAACTATTTCAAACCAAAACCGGTACCTCATTTACGGCCAGATCACGGCCGGGAAATTAAAGGTTTTTTATCAAAAACATCATGATACTGCAAAGGAGTTATATTACAGCCGCTTATTAATTGAACTTCATAACCAACAGGACAAGCTCAGCAACTCATCCGGCGTTGATTATATTGATTATGCCTTTAAAGAACAGCAATTGGCATCGGCTACTATTCGGTCTAAATACCAATCGGGCTTCCTGGTATTAACCGTGGTTATTTGTTTAATGGCCATTGTGCTGATTGTGATTTTATGGCGCAATTGGAAAAACAGTCAAAAAACAGCAAATATTTTACGCCTGCAGTTTGAGCAAGCCGAAGCTACCACAGAAGCGTTGGATACCACCAATAAAAACTACGCCTGCCTTATTAAAATTGTAGCGCATGATTTGCGCAACCCTATTGGTGCAGTGAGTACTATTTCATCTATCTTATCAAAAAAAGAATTAGGTGCTGATGTTAATGACCTGGTAACGATGATACGAACGTCAACAGATAACAGCCTTAACCTGATTGGTGAATTACTAAAAACTGATTTTGACGAGCGACAAAACCTCGATAAGCAGGCTTTGAATCTTAACGACCTATTGCAGCAATGTGTGCAATTATTAAATTTTAGGGCAAGGGATAAAAATCAGCAGATCACTTTATCAACACCCGGTGAGCCTGTAAAAATCCATATTGATAAAGAGAAAATAAGTCGGGTAATTAACAACCTGGTTACCAACGCAGTTAAGTTTAGTCCGGATGGCGCTGTAATTACAATTACCGTAGTTGAGCAAAGCCATAGCGTTTTTATAATGGTAAAGGATGCAGGCATTGGTATACCCCTTACCATGCAGGATAAAATTTTTGATCCCTTTACTACCGCAAAGCGTAAAGGTACCGGCGGCGAACAGCCCTTTGGCCTGGGTTTATATATCAGCAAACAGATTATTGAAGCCCATAACGGTAAAATTGGATTTAAAAGTGAACCAGGTACGGGTACGGAGTTTTTTGTAGAATTACCTTTGAATTAGCCGCGCTTGCTCCACTAATTCATCATGTAAACCATAATCAGAGCAACTACCGAAGGCAGGTAATCTGTTAAGCCGGTACGCAGGTAACGCAGGGCTATGGTCATTTGATTTTCTACCGTTTTTATGGAGATATTGAGCCGTGAAGCAATTTCTTTGTTTGATAGGTATTCTTTGCGGCTAAGGGTAAATATTTGCCGGCATTTTTCGGGCAGTTGTGCTACGTTGGTTTCTAAAAGCTGGCTAATGTCGTTTTGCAACAACTTGCTATCCGCGGTGTATTTTTCTATCAACTCGTCTACCACCTCTAAATCGAGTGTGGCTTTTTTGGTGCGGATGTAATAAATTACCCGGTGCCGGATGGCTACTTTCAGGTACGCTTCTAACGAGGCGATGTTTAACTGATGGCGCTTGGTCCAAAGGTCAATAAACAATTCCTGCACCAGGTCATCACAAACATCGCTATCCCTGAATAAATTGTAAGCGGCATGGAAAAGCTTGGCCGAATATTTATTGTACAGAATTTCAAATGCCTCACGGTCATCCAGCCTTAGTAAATCTAACAATTTAGCATCGGGCCACATTTGATATTCCTTAGCTGGAAGCATAAATGGACTGTAAAACGGTTTCTGAATTGGAAAGGCATATTTACAAGATTATTTTTAAATAAAAAACTTTTTTTGTTTGGCACCATCATTTGATGCGTGTTAAACGTTCGCACGATACCAAATTGTCAATTTAACAAGATCATCGTTCAAACAAAAAACCCGACAACTTAACAAGCTGCCGGGTTAAAAAATAAACGTATAATGAAATTTTTAAACCATCCGTCCCATTAGCGGGTCGGTATAGCTGTGGTTGCCGGTTTCTACACGGCCGGCAAATCTTCTTTCAAAGCTGTGGCTGCCGGTAATTTTCACGCTGAAATCATACCAGCTATGGCTTTTCGATAAATCTAAAACAAGCGCGCTTGCTCCTTTTTTATTCAACACCAATTTGTGATTATTGGCTTTATAGCTATGATCAATTATTTCAACGTTATAGGCTTTATCCGCGCTAAGGTTAGCCAGATTTAGCGCTACGTTACCTTGTTTGTAATCGCATAAAACGTTAACCAACGGATCGGCTGCGCTGCCTTTATACTCTCGGTAAAAACCGTTTGGTCCGTAAGTGCGCAGGTGATATTCGCCGTTTTCAAATTCATGTAACGGCCAGGCATCAGCAAGTGTATCACCGGCAGTAAGCGCGTAAGCCCAGGTACGCAAAGGCTCCATTTGCTGCGCATCTTTGAAGCTGGCATATTTACCCGGCGCGTAAACGTTAAACGGCGAACCTAAAGCCTTATCACCAAATAATTGCTTACTGGCGTTAAACTTTATTTCGAACGATTTTTTATCGGCACTTAATTTACCATCGGCATATAACTGGTACGGCAATGCCGATGATGGCTTGATACCCTTTTCCTGTTGCGGCATATAAGGTGATGAATGCGGATTGGAATTAATCTGCGCTATCTCATCGGCAGTAAGCAGCTTAAAATCATCGGGCACTTTTTTAAACTGTGCCTTGTGGATGCTTTCTAAAAATTCATCTTTGGCTACAAATTCCGGGTTCTCAATCTTCTCGCCGTTATACGGGCGGAAGGTTGTTGATAAATCGCCGCAAACGGTGCGCCTCCAATTGCTGATGTTTGGTTCAACAACGTTTTTGCCCGTTTTTTTACTCAGGAATTTCTCCAGGAACTGCAATGTGGAAGTATGGTCAAACACTTCAGAGTTAACCCATCCGCCCCTGCTCCATGGCGAAGCAATTACCAAAGGCACACGGTAACCCAAGCCAATAGCGCTTTCGCGGTCATATACTTCTGGATAATTATTGCGGGCTTTTTCCTGTTCGTAGGTTACAAACTCAACACTGGTATCAATCCCTTTGGATACTTTGCCGGTTCCTTCTTTATGCGGATGCGGTGCTGTAAAAGGTGGCACGTGGTCAAAGTAGCCATCATTTTCGTCATAAGCTAAAATGAAGATGGTCTTTTTCCAAACATCGGGGTTTTGAGTTAAAATATCCAGCACTTCTGATACATACCAGGCACCATACCAGGCCGAACTTGGGTGATCTGAAAAATGCTCGGGCGCCGATAACCATGAAACGGTTGGCAGCTGGCCAACTTTTACATCTTCCCTAAATTGGTGCAATACATCGCCTTTTGGCACAAGTACTTCACGCTCGATACCTTCGTCATTATATTTAAGCGGACTTAGAGTGCGGTAATGCGGATCATTGGTATTGGTTACAAAACCTTTTTGGTGCAGGTTTTTTTCGCGTTGCGATAATGTGGCAAACTTACCAGGATCAAGGCTTGCCATATCTTTTTTGATACTCTCCAGGTCGCGTTTCTTTTGTTTCAGCTGTTTTTGAAGGTGGTCGATATGCGCGTCGCCGGCAGGTAAAGCGGCAATTTGTTTTTCAACATCTTCAATTTCCCTGGGTAAATCGGTCGATCTTTTTTGGAGGTGAGCGATGTGCTTATCATACAATTTAATATTGTACTGCCCAAAAAACTCCAATGGATTATCCTGGAAGTTTGACAACCACGGGTCTTCCTCGCCTTGTAAACCGGTATCAATAGCTATCTCATTTTGGTAATGTTTCCATGAAATTTCATGATCTTCCAAACGCTCGGGGAAGGTTGCCCAGTTAAGGGTACCGTAGTCCATATCATCGTTCCAAACATGGGCTAATGAATTTTCATGTTGCTCGGCACGGATGGTACCGCTCCAAAAATACAAGCGGTTAGGGTTTGTGCCGGTTAATGCCGAACAAAAGTTTTGATCACAAACGGTAAAGGCATCAGCCAGCGCATAATAAAACGGGATATCCTCGCGGTTGTGGAAACCCATGGTTAAAGGCATGTTTGAATATTCCTTAATGCTATTGCGTTTTACGTTAAGCCATTGGTCAAACTTACCATCGTTACGGGCATTTACCTGATTGGCCCATGAATGCGGTAACGAACTCATCCAGGTAGCCTTGGTATTTTTAATATCCAGGTGAAAAGGCGCGTAAGTTTCGCCCTTTTTGTTGGATTGCAGCCAAACCTTGTTTTTATTAGGCAAATCGATAGCGCGCGGGTCATTGTAACCACGCACTCCTTTCAACATACCATAAGTATGATCAAACGAGCGGTTTTCCTGCATCAGGATCACCACATGTTCCGCATCCATATAGGTACTGCCGGGTGCCGGGTTAATGGCCATCGCTTTTTGAATAGATTCGGGCAAAATACTGGCCAAACCAGCCGCGCCGGTTAATAATGCCGCTTTCTTAATAAAATCCCGCCTGGTATCGAGCATGAGTATTGGGGTTGTATGTTATTGGGGTTGTATGTTATACGTATTACGTTATACGCTTAAAGTAGTTTTAATGTGCTAACTGCAAACTGAGAACTGCCAACTATGCCCTGGCAGCTATTACTTGCTCGCATAAGCCCAATGATAACGTCATGCCGTTGCCGCCGAGGCCATTGATGATAGTTACGCCCGGTTCAACATCAACAATCAGTTCAGTCGCGCCGTTGGTCATGCGTGGTAAAATACCGTGCCATGATTGCAGCAAACGCCAGTCTTTAAAATTAGCAAAGGTGTGTAAGTAACCGGTAATTAAATCATTAATAAATGCTTTATCAAAAGGATCGTGTACCAAGCCGTATTCGTGCGAATCGCCTATAGTTAGCTCGCCGTTTCCATTTTGCGATGCCATTACGTGGATGCCCCATTTAAGGTGCGTAGCATAATCCTCTTCATAACGTTTACGCAGCGCTGGTAACGATGGTGCTACCTGGAAACCCGGGTAATGGATCATGGATAAACCACCGCAAAGCGAAGGACCAATGCGCCAGCCATCCGGTTGACTAACCAAACGCATCATTTGCAGCTTGCATTTGGTAATTTTAGTTTCTGCAAAAAGTTCCGGGTATAAAGTTTCAAAATCGGCGCCGCTGCAAACGTAAATCTCGTCGGCCTCCCAGGTGGTTTTGCCCGAGTATACCTTTGGATGCTCAATACGGGCGATGGCGGTATTCCAGTGAAATTCTACGCCAAATTTATCGGCCAGGTATTGGGCCACCTGTCCTACCGCCTCGCGCGATTCAATGATCATTTCTTCGCCGCTCCATAAAGCGCCTTTTAAACCTTCAGTTTTTATAGCGGGTGATTTGGCAAACGCCTCGGCAGGAGTTAGCAAAGCGCAATCGCGGTGTTGTTTGTTGGCTGCAACATATTCTTCAATTACCTGCAACTCATCATCATGGTAAGCGAGGTGAAACGAGCCAACCTCATCATGCCATATCTTAGCTTCGGTACAAATAGTTTTCCAGATGCTGCGCGATAACATAGCTCGTTCATACATTGGTCCGGTAGCCTGCCCAATTGGCCATATCATCCCAAAATTGCGGATGGATGCGCCAACCGCGCGTTCGTTGCGTTCAAATATGGTTACCTTGTAGCCACGCGTGGCCAAAGCGCGTGAAGTGGCCAGGCCAACAATGCCTGCGCCTATAACTATTGCATTTTTGTTCATTGGTTCAATGGTTCATTAGTTCATTGGGCCTGTCACCAGGTCAATGTTTTCATTTTGACTTTTTAATTTTGAATTTTGACTTGCCCGATAGCTCTGCAGGAAATACAACAACGATAGTACACCACATACACCGCCCACTACCGCTACAATCATTACACCTTCTTTAAAAAATGTGCCCCAGCTAATGGTTGGGCGGCCTAATTCTTTAATGAGCAGGATGCTCACGCTGCCCAGGTAGCCCATCGAATCGGCTATGTACATAATGAAGCCTACGTTGCTGCGGTAGTTGAATGTGGCTATCATCCTGTCGAAAAATATGGCGTTGTAGGGTACGTAGCCCATATAAAGCCCGAGGCCGGCCATGGTCATCCAGCTAACAGGTCCAATCATTTTAAGGGTGAATAGCAACGTTGAGCCGCCCACCAGTACACAGCCACCAATAATAAACAGGTGAATGATGCTGAACGCGCGCACATTCTTTTTAACCAGGATAAGCAAGCTCATGCCAACCAAAACCGTTACGGATATAATAGAATCGATGCCTGTATAAATGCTGTTGCTTTTTACACCAAAATCAGCCCAGATCTCCACCTCAAAATTATCACGTACATCGCGCATAATGGTTAACAGTACATAGATAATTAGGGTGAGGATAATGCCCGGTAAAAACCGCATCAGGAATTGTTTACGCTCGGCGGCATTCATTGGGCTGCGCTCTGCACGCAACTGCTTGTCTTCGGCAGTTGGAGCAGGCATCAGTTCAATACAAAACACAAATATTAATAGGGGTATTACAAAGATAGCGCCGGTTAAAAACGGCATAAGATATTCATTTACATGAAAAACTGTCAGCAACGTGCGGCCAACGGTTTTTACAAATCCGGAAGCAAAAATAAGACTGATAGATAACACCGCCGCCATAAACTCTGTTGAACGGCGACCTTCCAGGTATCCGAAAACTAATCCCCAGATAAGGCCCAAAGGAAAACCATTAACAAATAGAAAAACAATATTGAAAGGCGCGGGCACAAAAGCGAAGGCCAACAACGCCGCCCAGGCAATGCAGATAAGCGTTAAAATATAGCGAGCCCTATTTTTGCTGTTTACCTCGGCAATAAAGCGGATACCGTAAAATTTGCTTGCCGTGTAACCCACCACCTGGGCTATTACCAACCATACCTTATAATCGATATGTAAATATTGCTGCCCGGTAAAAGTACCGGCCGCAAAAGCCTTACGAAACGCGTACATGGACGTGTACAAACCAAAAGCCGATACCGCCGCCATTACTGACAATAGTGAATACGGCCACCGGGCTACCTTAACACGCAGTTGATCCATCAGTTTCATAAGCCTAAACGGTTTACAGTGTAAACACCTAAATTAACACTCTTAATCAAAATACAAAAGTTTAGCAATACTAAACTTTATTTATGAACGAGAAACTAAGTTTGTGTTAAGGTTTGGTTAAGGATGGTGAGTGGTGAGCTGTGAATGGTGAGTAGTTTTTTGTCTGAACCGCGATTAAACAGATTTATCGGATTGACAGAATTTTTGATTAATTTGATGGGCATTTTCACTCACCACTCACCACTCACCACTCACCACTCACCACTCACCACTCACCACTCACCACTCACCACTCACCACTCACCACTCACCACTTCATTTCTTTTCCTCAAAAAAATAAATCACCAGCATGCTGGCTTTGGTTTTGCCAAGATTTTTGGGGGTGTGCGATATGCGACCGTCAAAGAGCATGGAGTCACCTTCGTTTAGCATAATCTTTTCGTGGTTAAACTGATATTCAATCTGCCCTTGTAAAACATACTTATATTCAAAGGCTTCTGTTTCAACCATAGGGCGCTCGGCATCAGGTTCTAACTCAAGGATCACAATATCAATGGTTGATTTACTGATGGATTGTGTAAATATGCGCTGGTAGTGGAAACCGTGGGCATGTTCCTTTTCAAAATGTTCATACTCGGCTTTACGCTTTACTAATATAGGTACGGGATTATCTTTTGAACGGATATCTTTAAAAAACTCGTTCATATCAATTTCCAATGCCTTAATAATATCTATTAAAACGATGAGTGATGGTATGGTGCGGCTGTTCTCTATCTGTGATATTAATCCCTTGCTCACATTAGCCCTGATAGCCAATTCCTGAACAGTTATGTTTTTTTCGCGGCGGCGTTCCTTTATCCGGTTACTGATCTGGATCAGTATATCTTGTTCCATCGTGTTTAGTATTGGTAAACTTTTGCAAAGTAAATAATTAGCTTTTTTATGCAAAATGATTTTTATGTTAATAAAGGTTAAATGCGCTTTACACATGCAGCCATTAAGCTGTTTATGGTTTGCGATAATTCATAAACACTTAATAATATCATAACTTGCATATCTTTTATTTGCAATAAAACAAAAAATTTACTGCTATGAGCTATTCTGCATATGACCCCCATGCCGTTGTAAAAGAAGTATTTTCATTATATGAAAAGTTTGGAGATGAAGACTATATAGGCGAACCTGTTTCACAGCTGGAACATATGTCGCAGGCGGCAGCGCTTGCCCAGGCCGAAGGTTACGATGACGAGGTAGTATTAGCGGCATTTTTTCATGATATAGGCCACTTGTGCACCGAAGCCGGTGAAGCTGAAAGCATGGACGGCATGGGTAATGTAGACCATGAGCAGATTGGAGCCGACTTTTTATTGGAACGCGGTTTTTCTGAACGGGTAGCCAACCTGGTACAAGGCCACGTTATCGCTAAACGATACCTTACCTATAAATATCCTGAATATTATAATCGCCTGTCTGACGCCAGCAAAGCCACCCTTAATTTCCAGGGCGGAGTGATGACGGAAGACGAAGCTTCTGATTTTGAGTTAAATCCCGATGCTGAACTAATCATCAGGTTACGTTACTGGGATGATATGGCTAAAGAGATGCATGTACCGGTTGATAACATCCAACATTTAAAAAACATTGCACTTACTCATTTACAGCAAGTTAACTCTTAAAACCTGATATTAAGTTTTTGTAACGGAAGTGTGATATTTCCGTTACAAAAACCGCCTGCTTAACACTGGGTGAACAAAAGCTTAAGTATAGCTTAATACTAAATTGGTTTACTAATAATAAACAAAGTTTAGCATTGCTGTATGAAAAAAGCAAATATTTCACCCTTAAATTTTAGCAGATGAACAAGTTTTACCAGAGATTAAAAACCGTTATTACGGTTTTGTTATTTTGTATTGCGCCATCTATACTAATGGCCCAAAGCAAAATAAGCGGTACAGTTACCGACGAAAACCACTTACCAGTGCCCGGTGTAAGTGTACGTATTAAAGATCAAAACAAAGGTACGGTTACCGATATTGAGGGCCGTTACATCATTTCGGCAAGTGCCGGCCAAACATTGGTATTTTCTTTTATTGGTTACACTCCACAAAACATCGTGGTTGCCGATAAAAACCTGATCAATGTAAGCTTGAACGGAGACAACAAAGTTTTAAACGAGGTAGTTGTTACCGCCCTTGGTATTAAAAAAGAAACCCGCCGTATTGGTTACGCTATTCAAACCGTTCAAGGCGATGCTTTAACTACCGCCCGCGATCCTAACCCTATTACTGGTTTAATTGGTAAAGTTGCTGGTGTATCGGTTGGCCCATCTGCCGAGTTATTAGGTAACCCTAACGTATTGATCAGGGGTAACCAGGTGTCATTATATGTAGTTGATGGTTTCCCTATCAACACGGATACCTATAACATCAGCCCCGATGATATTGAAACTTATACCGTATTAAAAGGCCCTGCCGCCGCTGCCCTTTACGGTAGCCGTGCGCAGTATGGTGCTATTTTAATTACCACTAAAAAAGGTGCCAAAAACAAAAAAGGTTTAACTGTAGATATCAATAGCAGTACCGTATTAAATTCAGGTTTCTTAGCTTTCCCACGCACCCAAAACTCTTTCGGACCAGGTGAAAACACCTTTTACGAATTTGTTGACGGTAAAGGTGGTGCTCCAGGTGGTGTTGATGGTGACTATGACGTTTGGGGACCGTACTTTGCAGGTCAGTTAATACCTCAATATGATAGCCCTGTCATCAACGGCGTTCGCCAGGGCACCCCATGGACCGCTCGTGGTAAAGACAACTTGAAAAACTTTCTAAAGGTAGGCTCACAAACCAATAACAACGTTGCATTAGGTGTAGTTGGTGATAATTATGTAACCCGTTTTTCGGTTTCACAACAACACCAAACCAGCTATATTCCTTCACAATACCTGAATATAGCTAATGCTAACTTATACGCTTCATTTACACCTACCCCAAACTTAACCTTTGAGGGCAATATTGACTTTAACAGGCAATCAACTGATAACTTTCCAGACGTTCAATACGGGCCTAACAGTATTATTTATAATATTGCTATATGGACCGGTGCCGATTGGGATGTTAACGCACCAGATATTAAAGCTATTTGGCAGCCTGGTAAAATTGGTGTTCAATCACAATTTGAAGAGTACCAGCGCTACCATAACCCCTATTTGTTAACCCAAAAATGGACCCGCGGTCATTACAAAAACGATACTTACGGTTACCTTGGTGGTACTTACAAATTCAATGATAACCTGAATTTAAGGTTACGTTCGCAAATTGACACCTATAATATTCTACGCACAGAAGATCTACCTTTCAGCGCCCACCCTTATGGTCGTGAAGGCAACCAAGGCGATTACCGTGAAGATCGCAGGAATTTATTTGACAACAACACCGAGTTAATTTTAAACTACAACTACACAATTAAGAATTTCTTAAATCTATCGGGTTTAGTAGGTTCAAACCTGCGTAGTATGAGCTACAATTCAAGCTGGGTATCAACAGATTATTTGAACGTACCAGAAGTTTACGCTTTCAGCAACTCAAAAAATCCTATCCAGGCTACCAGCTTTAACTCAGCTGAAAGAATATTAAGTTTCTACGCATCATTAGATATGTCGTTCGGCAAATATGCTACCTTATCTGGTACTTACCGTAGGGACAGATCAAGCGCCTTCCAAAACGCCACAACTTATAACTACCCAAGTGTTTCGGCAGCAACTGTAATTTCTGATTATATTAAACTACCGGAAGTTATATCATTCCTGAAAGCACGTGGATCATACGCCAACGTAAGGGAAGATAAATCAAGTCCAACTATAGGCCCTGCTCCATTTAGCTCAATTACCGCTTTTGGTGGTAGCACTGGTCCATCATTGTTTAATAATCCACTGGGCTACGGTTCTACTTATACTTCGCCATATAATGGTCCTGATTATTCGCTAAACCCGTCTTATTCAACAAGTAAACCATACAACAATACAACGGCTGGTTACGCAACTAATTCCTTGTATATCAACAACATTAAAACATCTACCCGTCTAAATTTCGAGGAAGGCTTTGATATCAAGTTTTTACAAAACCGCTTAGGCCTAAGTGCTACCGCTTTCCAATATGTTGATGGGCCAAGAGTATTTGCAAGTGCAATTTCAACTGCATCTGGTTACAATACATTATACTTAAATACTTTAAAAACCAAACGTTCTGGTTATGAAGGATCATTAGAAGGTACACCTATTAAAAATTTGGGTGGCTTTACCTGGAATGTATTGGTTAACGTATCAAACAACAAAGAGGTGTTTAAAGAGTTGCCTCCGGGTCAAAACGGCACGTACTTAAATTATTACAGTGTAGGCGACCGCACCGATATTTTACGTGGCAGCAAATTCTTAAGAACCACAAGCGGCCAGATCATTAATGACGCGGCTGGTAAACCATTATCAGTTGGTGGTCAGGTATTAGGTCATGAAAATGCCAATTATAGCTGGAGCATTGCAAATAACATCCGCTACAAAAGCTTTAGCCTGGGCTTCCAGTTTGATGGTTCTGTTGGTGGTGTTATTATTGATTATATGCACAACAAAACCATGCGTGGCGGTTCAAACATTGAAACAGCAACAGGTGCCCTTGGCGACGCCCGTTACCAGGATTGGAAAAACTTTGGTGTAGCTGGTTATAACGGTACTTATGTTGGTCCGGGTGTAAACGTATCAAATGGTACAGCTATCAACCTTGATTCAAAAACAGGCGCTATCTTAAATTATTCTGCTTTACAATTTGCACAAAATAAGCAAACTGCACTGGTTCAGGATTATGTAAGTAAATATTACAATGTTGATGAATCAAACCTGATGAGCAAAACCTTCTCAAAATTACGTGAGATTAGTTTAAGCTACGATTTGCCAAAAGGTTGGTTGCAAAAATCATTTATCCAAAAGATCTCTGCATCGCTTTATGGCCGTAACTTGTTGTACTTCTATAAAGATAAACGCTTTAAAGATGTGGATCTTGATCAATACAACGGCGCCCAGGCTTCAACTGTATTGCAGTCGCCAACAGTACGTAGCTACGGCTTCAACTTAAATTTATCATTCTAAAATAACAGATGAATATGAAAAAGATATTTAGAATTTATTTACTGCCGGTATTTATGATATTGACGGTAACCAGCTGTAAAAAGAGTTTCCAGGAGCTATCAGTTAACCCAAACGTACCGAATGCGGTGCCGGCTTCGCTCCTTTTTAATGGCGTATTGAACACCATGGCTGATTTCCCTGATGGTTCAAACGAAATTTATGCCCAATACTATATTTATAACTACGATTATTACGGCAACAACCGCTATGATTTTGGCAGCGGCGATAATTATTACACCACATTAAAAAACGTAGTAGCTATGGAAGGTCAGGCTACTAAAGCCGGCGCGCCTGCTGTTAATCCATACAGTGCTTTGGGCAAATTTTTCAGAGCTTATTTTTTCAGTAAAATGAGTATGGAAGTAGGTGATATTCCTATGACCCAGGCTTTACAAGGTTTAGCCAACCTTACCCCTGCTTATGACACCCAAAAAACGGTAATGACGCAGTCGCTGGCTTGGTTAGAAAGTGCCAATGCCGATTTAACTGCTTTAATAGCTAAAGGCGATAACACCCTTGCCGGTGATATTTACCTGAGCAACAGCTTAACGGCTTGGCAAAAAGTGGTAAACACATTCAGAATCAGATTATTAATTCAGCTAAGCAAAAAGAATGGCGATATTGATGTTGCAGGTCAGTTTGCAACTGTTGTTGGTAACCCCACCAAATACCCGGTTATGACCAGCGCATCTGATAACCTGCAATATACCTTCCTTAGCCCAACCAACTACTACCCACAAACACCTGATAACTTTGGCCAAAATGGTTCAAGGCAAAACACCTCGGCTACTTATATCGGTTTATTAACCGGTTTGAAAGACCCACGCGTTTTTGTAACTGCCGAACCGGCCCGCTACAATGTTGATAACCTTAAAGAAAGCCCTACCGCTTTTTCATCATTCATTGGTGCAGATCCTGGTTTGGATTTGGGTGTGATGTATAACAACGCGGGTTTGCAGAAATATTCGTTCCTGAATAGGAAACGTTATTACTCAACGTACACCGGCGAGCCAGCCATCCAAATTGGCTATGCTGAGCTGATGTTTAACATTGCCGAAGGTATTAACCGCGGCTGGGCAACAGGCAACGCCGAATCTTACTACATTAAAGGTATCCAAACTTCATTGGCATATTACAGTATCCCTACGGGTACAGGTACTTTCACCGCGTACTTTTACCGTCCGGGTTCAACCAGCACAGCTAATTTGGCTAACTACGATACTTATACTATCAACGTTAACTGGGATACTTATTACGCGCAAGCCGGTGTTAAATACACCGCTGATGCTGCCGGTCTTAACAAAATCTTAACCCAAAAGTACCTTGCTTTATTCCGTCACTCTGGCTTAGAGTCATACTTTACCTATCGCCGTACAGGTGTACCAACCTTTACAACTGGCCCGGGTACAGGTAATAGCGGCCGTATAGCTTTACGTTTCAAATATCCGGGATCAGAGCTTACATCAAACGCTGCTAACTACAATAAAGCATTAGCCAGCCAATATGGTGGCAATGATGATATTAATGGTGTAATGTACATCCTTAAATAATCAACACAACAAATACTAATAAAGCAAAGGCCCCAGGTAACAATGGGGCCTTTGTTTTAAAACAAAAACCCTATGAAAAAGATCATTTTATTACTGGCACTTGCGCTGGCATTTACAGGGTCATTTGCCCAGCAGCATAAAACCCAAAACGTTGTTATCGTAACTATCGATGGCTTGCGCTGGCAGGAAGTTTATCGCGGTGCCGATTCGGCGATCATCAACTCTAATGATACCCGCGATAAAGAGGATGTGCGTAAAAAGTACTGGAAAGCAACAGCTCAGGATCGTCGTAAAACGCTGATGCCTTTCTTTTGGTCGGTATTAGAGCAACAAGGTCAGCTTTATGGCAACCGTGATCTGGGCAGCAAGGATGAGGTGGCCAATCCTTATCACTTCTCGTACCCTGGCTATAACGAGATCTTTACCGGTTTCCCGGATAAACGGATGAATACCAATGATCCTATCACCAACCCTAATATGAACCTGCTGGAGTTTTTAAACAAACAAAAAGGGTTTGAAAACAAGGTAGCCACATTTGCTTCATGGGAAAGGTTTACGCAAATTCTGAACGCCCCTCGCTCGGGCATGCTTATCAACGCGGGCTTTATGCCTTTGGCGATACCGGGTATGAATGATAGGCTGAAGCATTTAAACGAACTGCAATTTGAAGCACCTCGTTATATCAGCGATTCAACAAGAATTGATTTTATCACCTTTGAGCTGGCTAAAAACTACATGATGCAGTATAAGCCCCGCGCTTTATATCTTTCATTTGATGAACCGGATGATTTGGCGCACGCAGGTAATTACCAGTTTTATCTGGATAGGATACAACAGGAAGATGGTTTTATCAAACAGATCTGGGATTATATCCAAACCGATCCGATGTATAAAAATAAAACCACGTTAATCATTACCTGCGATCACGGTCGTGGCGATGTACCTTTAAAAAACTGGCATGATCACGGTTCAGAAACGCCAAATTCAGAACAAACCTGGTTTGCTGTTTTAGGGCCCGATAGCCCTGCAACCGGCGAAATGAAATCGACCGTAACTACCTACCACAAACAGCTCGCCCAAACCATAGCTAACTTGCTTGGCTTTGATTTTAAAGCTGCAGCCGGCCATGAGGTTGGCGATGCTATTGGCAGCGTTACCCAGGGTAAATAACTATATTGTTCTATTAAATGGTAAAATATGAAAGCTAAATTAATTTTATCAGCTTTAGTGTTATTGGGCACAGGTGGTTTTACATATGCTCAACAACAGGTAAACGTTTTACAGGTACCTGGAGTTAACCAGTTTGCTAAAATTGACACCGCAGGCACCTCGGTTTTGCCAAGCGGCAGGTATATAACGCCGGCAGGTAAAACCATCCGTATCACACATGATCCTTTTGGCTTATCCATTTCGCCCGATGGTAAAAAGGCGGTAACGCTGCATAACGGCGTTTTTACCTTAATTGATATTGCCACCATGAACGCTACCCGGGTACCGGGGTATGGCAAAAAAACACTTTCGCCGCTTCCTAACGGGTCATTTTTAGGGGTTGCATTTTCGCCCGACTCAAAAACGCTTTATTTAAGCGGTGGCGATAACGGCGCGGTAATTGTTTTTGATACGGATAAGTTTATAAAAACAGATTCATTATCACTCAACGGGACCATTGGTGGTAAGGATTATGATGACAGCTTTACATCAGACCTGGTACTTAACGCCGATAAAAATGAACTTTTGGTGCTTGACCGGGGCAACTTCCGTATGGTGAGGGTAAACCTGGGCACCAAAAAACTAACCGCATCAATTGACGTTGGCCGCCAACCATTTGGACTGGCCTTGAGTCCTGATAAAAAAACAGCCTTCGTAGCCAATGTGGGCATGTACTCCTACCCGCTTATTGCGGGTGCTACCCCAAAAAATGCCGACTCGATCATGATCTCGCAGCATCCTTATGGAGATAACACCAGGGAATCGCGTGAAGGCACCGTAGTCGAAGGACGTAAAATACCCGGGGTGGGCAGTCCTTCATCGCCCGAGGCAATGAGCGTTTTTACTATCGATCTGGCTACCAATACCGTGATCAATAAATTTAAAACCGGCCACCAGGTTGGGCAAATGCTGGAAGATGCCGAAGTAACCGGCGGCGCAAGCCCAAACTCTATAGCCGTTGGCAACCAGTATGCCTATGTTACTAATGCTACTAATGATAACATCACCATTATTGATTATAAAAATCATAAGCTCCTGGGCGATATCCCCATTAAAGTTGATAGTCGCATTGATAAATATCGTGGCTTGCTACCCTTCGGGATTTGCTTAAGTAAAGATGAAAAAACATTATACGTTGCTCTCTTAGGCTTCAACGCTGTAGCGGTAATTGATGTGCCAACTAAAACAACTAAAGGCTTAATCCCAACCGGTTGGGGAACATCGCGTGTAAAACTATCGGCAGATGAAAGTGAATTATACATTACTTCCTGCCGTGGTTATGGTGCGGGGCCAAATGGAGGTTTCGGTTTTATTGCCCCGCCGCAAGGCACTTACATCGGCGATATCCAGCTGGGAACTTTTCAAAAAGTATCCATGCCCTCTGATGCTCAACTGGCCTTATACACCAGGCAGGTATTGGCAAATACATTTGTAAGTACAAGTGTGCCGGCAGCTACCAACAATCCTTTACCTGTTTTACCGGGTACTTCACCCACCCCAATAAAATACATCGTTTACATTACCAAAGAAAACCGTACTTATGATGAGGTTTTGGGTCAGCTTAAAAATGCCAATGGTGATAGCACCCTGGCCCGTTTTGGTGTTCATTGCGAATACACTTTGCCCGATGCTTTGCGCGTGCAGTTCCCCAACCTTAATGTATCGCCAAATCATATAAAAGTTGCCAATCAATTCGCCTTTGCCGATAATTATTATTGTGATAGCGATGCCTCTATCCATGGCCATCACTGGATGATGGGCGTTATACCTAACGAATGGGTTGAAGCCAATTCAAACGTAAGCAAAACGGCTAAACTGTTTTCTAAAGCGCCGGGGCGGCGTTTCCCTGGCTCAACCGGCAGTATGGACCCTGAAGATTATGCAGAAACCGGCGGCTTATGGGAGGCATTGGAACGCAAACATGTAGATTTTTACAACTTTGGCGAAGCTAACGAAACCGCCCACGTGCGCGAAGATTGGGAGGATACGGCAACCGGCGCGGCTCATATTGTGATGGTGCCCATGCAAAAAGCCTTGTTTACCCGTACCAGCCATAACTACGCCGGGTTTAACACCAACATTCCCGATCAGTTTAGGGTAGAGCAGTTTAAAATCGAGTTTACCAAAATGTGGATCAGGGGCAAAAAGAAAATGCCTTCACTGATAACTATGCAGGTGCCCAATGATCACGGGGCTGATATAAGACCTAAGGATGGTTACCCGTACAGGCAATCGTACATGGCCGATAATGATTTGGCCGTAGGCCGTATGCTCGATTTTTTATCGCATACCAAATACTGGAAAAACATGCTGGTAATTATAACCGAAGATGACCCGCAAGGTGGTGTAGATCACCTGGATGCTCATCGGTCTATCCTGATGCTGGCCGGGCCTTATGTTAAAAAAAGATATGTGAGCCATACACACGCCAATTTTGGTTCGATATTAAAAACCATTTACAATATTTTGGATGTGCCTTATGTAAACCAGTATGACGTTACCGGATCTTTACTACAGGACTTTTTTACCAGCAAGCCCGACTTTACTCCCTATACCTTTATCAACAGCGATACCCGCATTTTTGATACAAAAAAAGCCATGGCCCGTTACAGTAAAAACACCAACTGGCGAAAGATAAAAAAGAGTATAGAAATGGATGATGAAGACCGCGAACGCGAAGATCATTACAAACAACAAAAAGGAAAAAAGACATCCGGTACTATAGTAAACTAAATTCACAAATAAAACCGGGCATGTCCCAGGTTTAAATTTCCCTCAAAATTAATTACAACAAATGCGCTTAATTTTAATACCCGCTTTATTAATGCTGCTACTGCCTAAAGATAACTGGCAGCCCAATCCTCCACCTGCGTTAAAGCATAAATTTATAATATCCGCCCATCGCGGCGATCATGTAATTTACCCCGAAAATACGTTGGCCGCCTATCAGGAAGCCATAAAAAATGAGGCCGATTATGTGGAGATTGATTTGCGGACCACCAAAGACGGTCAGTTGGTAAGCATGCACGATGGCAGCGTAACCCGCACAACCGATGGTAAAGGCTACATTAAAGATTTCACCTTGGATGAATTACAGATGCTCAATATCAAAAATCGGGATACCACAAGGAAAGAAAGATTAAAGATCCCAACTTTTGATCAAATCCTATCGCTTTGCAAAGATCGCATTTACATTTACCTTGATTTTAAAGCTGCCGATCCGGATCAGGCTTATGATGTGATTAAAAAACACGGCATGGAAAAACAGGTATTGGTTTACATTAACAGCGCCGCGCAATTTACAGGCTGGCGTAAAACCGCATCTAAAATGCCTTTAATGCTTAGCTTGCCCGACAGTGTTAAAAGTGTGGCCGGTATGGATAGTTTTATCAACAAATATCACCCCGATATTTTAGATGGAGCCTACAACCAATACACCAATGATATGGTTGCCATGGCTGCAAAATACCATATCCCCGTTTGGCCGGATATTCAAAGCGCGGGCGAAGGCCCTGCAGACTGGAATAAAGCACTGGATAAAGGTTTGATGGGTTTACAAACCGATCACCCGGCGGCATTAGTAAAATTTTTAAAAGAAAAAGGCTTAAGATAACCATTAGGTTCTATTCATTTTTTTACTGCGATGGCCTGTTATGAGATATAGCAGGCCATCGTATTTACAGACTATGAAGCAAATAAACCTACCTTACAGTTTTCGGTTATCGAGAAAAAGCTGTATTTTTGATAAATAGAATAATATTTATGGCAGCTCCAATAAAAGTAACACCAGTATTGTCGGGGGAGTCATCCAAGCATTTCAATGAATCATTGAAAACCAATAATGGAAAAGTCCCCGCTTCCGAAAGAAATAGAATAATTTCTTTGGTTGAGAAAGTATTATCTAATAAAAAGTAAAATTGCATCTTTCCGATTTTAAGTTCACGGCATTAACGGCTGACATCCCTTTGTCCCAATTCGAGTGTGGTGAAGATGAAATTAGCAATTTTCTCATAGAAGATGCACTTTTTTATCAAACCGAGCGCATGGCAAATACCTACCTTTTCCTGAAAGATGATTTAACCATAGTAGCTTATTTCAGTATTTCTAACGATTGCCTGATTGATTGGGGAGAAGACTTTAAATTTACCAATACTGACTTTAACCGATTACACAGAAAGGCCTCAATTCCAAACTCCAAAAGAATAAGGCAATATCCAGCTGTTAAAGTTGGCAGGCTTGGCGTTGCAAGCAAATACCAAGGATCAGGTTTAGCCTATGAATTGATGGACTTCATAAAGGGCTTTTCAACATTCAATCAAAACCCTGCCTGCAGACTATTGTTATTGGACGCATTGAACAAAGAGCGCCAACTAAAGTATTATAAAAATAATGGCTTTGAACATTTTTTGCTTAATGACATAGAGGACAAAACCAGAATCATGTATTACGATCTGGAAAAAATATCTTAAATCACACATTTAAATTTTTAAAAGAAAAAGGCTTAAGATAACCATTGAGCCTAACGAAGGGGGAAAGACTGTTTAGTTTTTCCTCTTGGCAGGGTTGCAGGGCCGTACCGATCAGAATACGGCCCTGCTGCTACCCAGCCTTCCCCCGCCCTCTTCCTGACAATTAACAAAGAGAGCTTTCGCTAAGCTTATCAACCAAAAAAAGAACGCTATTTAAAGCTCGTAGTACCATCGCCCTGGTAAGCAAAGCGGAAGGTGTAAAATCTTGATGCAGGCCTTTTGGTAAGGTCGGCAAAATCGGCAGTAGTTGTGTTTGGATTGCCTTTGTAATAGCTTATCATCTCAACTTTGGCGTAGTTGCCTGCCGCGGTTTTAATCACAAATATTTTACCGGGTACAGTAAGTATAGCGTGTGTTGGCGCGGTATCGGCAGTGTAGGTATACCAGCCGGTTATGGCATTAGCTCCGGTAGCATCGGCTTTGTAACCATCGGCAGGCGCTGTTAAAAGCGTTTCAAATGTGCTGCTCACCACCTGGGCTTGCGTAGTACCGGTACCAGATGTACCACTGTTTACAAATATGCTGGTGCTTTTAAATTTGAGATCCCATTTGTTGGTGGCAGTATCAGTACCGGTTACCTGCGCGCCGGTAGAAAGGCTGAAGTAAACATTCCCGGTAGATCCGTCCAAATCGGCTACGGTTTTGGTAGTGAGTTTGCTCGCCGCAGGGGTTACATCGTTATTGCTTTTACTGCACGATGAAGCCAGTAAAATTACGGCAGTACTAAAGGCTAAAGACAGGGTTGTGATTGTTTTCATTTGTGTTTTTATATGTGTTTAAATTTTAATTACTTGCTAAAATTGTAAGCTAAGCCCGCGTAGACCAACCTGCCGGGCAGGTTAAGTATTACCAGGCTATCTTTGTAGTTGAGTAGGTTTTGAGCGGTAAGCTGCACCCTGATGGCATCCTTCAGGAACATTTTTGAAATCGACGCGTTTACCAGCACGTAGCCTTTGGTGTATTCATCATCGCGGTTTACGATGCCATTGCCATCGCTATCCTTGTAGCCGTAGCGGCCCCGGTAAATAGCCCTTACAGATGCATTGATGCCTGTTTTTTCATCAAGGTAGTTTACCCTTACATTCCAGGTGTATTTTGAACGACCGAGCAAGCCGCCATAATCACTGCGTTTGATAACCTTGGTAAGATTAGTTTCGGGATCTTTGGTAAAAACCTTACCCGCTTTAATCTGATCAAGCACATCCTGGTCGTAAGCCTCCAAGTATTGAAAGCCCCCGGCCACTTGCAGGGGTTTAAAAAGCTGGTAACTCAAATCAGTTTCTATCCCCTGGGTAAATACTTTATTCAGATTGAAGTAAGAAAAAACCGATTGCCCGTTTGTTTTTATGGCGATGGCAGCGGTTTCAATCAGGTTACTGATATTATTCCTGAACACGTTGGTGGTCCAGTATAATTTGTCTGTTGGCTTGTAGCGGTAACCAAAATTGAACGATGTTGAACTTTCTGCGTTGAGCCTCTTCAGCGTAGATGGATCTATCAGTACCGTTTCAATTTGCCCTTCTTGCTGTAGCCGTTGAATACCCGCGGCCGCTTCCTCATAGCCGAATACACTATAGCCTACTTCCGCATTGGTGAAGTTTAAATACAGTTGCCTAAAATCGGGCGCTTTATAACCTCTGCCTACCGAACCCAATATGGTTAGCTTTGGGCTAAGCGCGTAACTTGCCGCCAGTTTAGGACTAAACTGCGATTTGTAAACGCTGTGCACATCGTACCGGCCACCGGCAATAATATCCAGCTGCTTAACCGGCAACCAATCGGCCTGGAAATAGCCATAGCCCGATGTAAATGATTGTTGTTTGGTATACCGGGTGGCCTCTACAGTTTCGTATTGGCCCCCAGCCCCGGCAGTAAGTTTAATATTATCGGCAATAGCGTAATCATTTTGAATTTCGCCACGGTTGAAAGTCTGGTTAAAATAAGTTTGATCGTAAACAGCGCCGTTATCCTCGTACCTGATATCGGAATTAGTTTTATAGGTTGACCGGTATAACTGCAATACAGATACATCCTTTTTGCTGAAACGGTGAGTTAAAATCGGGGCTATGTTAAAGTCTTTTTCGGTGCCTTTGCCTGCTGCATAACGGTTTGCATCTACCAAAAACCGGCTGTCCTGGTTATTGGTGTAATACCTGCCCGAAAGTTTAAGACTGGTATTATCATCAAATTTATAAGCAGTTTTACCATTAAAAGTATACCCTTCAAATGGCGATACCGTTGGTACGCCCGATGAAGGTTGCAAAGTGTACCCACCGCTGCTGTACCTGTTCACAAAGCCCGAGATATAAAATTTATCGGTTTTGTAGGCCGAGTTAACGCCCAGGTCGGCAGTTTTATTGGTGCCGTAGCGGCCCGCCAGGCCGCCTGTAAAACCTTTAGCAGGCTCGGTGGTGATAATATTAACAACGCCGGCCATAGCTTCGCTGCCATATAGGGATGATGTAGGGCCTTTAACAATTTCAATGCGATCTATATTATTGGTGGTGATGCGTGATAGTTCAAGGATACCCGTGCTGCGGCCAATCAACGGTAAGCCGTCAATTAAAATCAGCGTATAAGCCGGGTCGAACCCCTGGATCTGGATACCCTGTCCGTGCGGATCATCCAGTATAGTCATCCCGGTTTGTTCGCTCAGCACTTCGTTCAAGCGTACCAATCCTTTTTTCTTAATTTCTTCGGATGTGATACGGGTTATGGGTATGGGGACCTGCTGTAAACTTTTTAGGGTACGAGTGCCGGTTATTACTACCTCTTTCAATTGCTTTGTTGCAGTATCTTGCCTTAAAGTATCTCGTTGCTGGGCCTGCGCGTTTGATACGAAGAGTGCTGTAAGTAATGAAAGAGAAATATAAATTCGCATTTATTTAGACCAATTAAAAATAATGATGCAAATTTGTACTATTCCTAAGATGTTTAGTCAACGTTAAACGGATTGAAAACAACGCCAAACGGATTTTATGCGCATTACCTTTACATCAGCATCACAAAAAAACGCCCAACTTATGCTTGAATGTCCTCCTGCTTCGGACATAGGGCGACTAATCGAACAAAATTCGACTTTACAATTACCCAACGGTGACATCACCATTCAAAGTACCTGGTTTGGCGGTGCCTGTATTATAGTAAGCCAATGGGATATTAAAAAGCCATCGCCAATTACCATAAAATGTGATTGCTTTTGCTGGATGATGAATTTTATGATGGATGGTGAACTGGCATTAGGCCTGTCAAAAAAAGAACTTGCCTTAAAAGCGGGGCGGTACCATACCTTTTATAGTACGTTGCTCAATGTTGATATTAGTGGCAAATGTAAAAGCCAAATGTTAAGCATCTGCCTCAAGAAAGATTTTATAGAAAAATTATTGGGCCACCATCTGCTGCCCCTCCAACTTGAAAGTGATATTGAAAAACATTTTACATTAATAACAAAGGGAACTTATCATAATAGTACCTTAATGTTATTGGTAAATGGATTGTTAAATGCAGATCAGCCGCCATACATCAGGCGTATTTTTTTGGAGGCTAAAATACTGGAACTTTTATCCCTGCAATTGCAACAATTAGAGAATAGCAATAACACCATAGCTATTTTTAATGCTGATGATAAAGCCCGCTTGCAGGAGGCAAAAATGCTGATAGCGCAAAACCTGCGATCACCATGCTCACTTATAGAACTATCGCGCAAAACGGGGCTTAATGATTTTAAACTAAAAAAGGGATTTAAAACGCTCTTCGGCAATACCGTTTTTGGCTACCTGGCCGAGTTACGTATGAATACCGCCTACAAGCTATTACAGGATGGCGAACGCGTAGGCGTAGTTGCAGAAACCGTGGGCTATAAAAATGCCCATCATTTTACAGCCGCTTTTAAAAAGCGGTTTAATGTTTTGCCAAGCCAGGTGATTAGGGTGTTGTTTGTTTTGATGAATTTGGCTTGTTGTGTTTAGATTTACTTTTGTACAATTACAAGTTGCTGTTTAAAAACGAAAAAAAATGTCGTAATTACGAGTTTTAAAATCCAGCGAATTTTGAAGGAAAGCATGACGTAAATCGGTCGTAGAAGACTCACCCCGACGAGGCTACGCCCGTCTCCCCTCTCTCCGACTGCGTCGCATAGAGGGGGCAAAAAAGTTTTTATCTTCCTTACCCTCTTTGCGGCTTTAGCCGGAGAGAGGGTGGTCCAGCGAAGCGTAGACCGGGTGAGTCGTAGCCCGCGTTCAAAGCCAATAATCATGTAAAACATTTATAAACAAGGCATTAATAACCAATAAAGATTCCTTTTTGGCCAACGGCTTTCGAAACCATTCCTAACCAAACACTAACCAACCATGAAAACATTAGATAACCTTTTACTTTTAGGCGATGAGCGCTTGTACCAAGTTTGTGAACCCGTTTTACCTTCCGAACTACCGCAGGTAGCCGATTGGGTTGCCGATTTACATAATGTAATGGAACAGATCAGAGCAAAGTATCATTTCGGCAGGGCTATAGCCGCGCCACAGTTGGGTATTATGAAAAGACTTATCTATATGAACATTAATAAACCTGTAGTTTTCATAAACCCCGAGCTAAGCAACCTGAGTACCGATATGTTTGAATTATGGGACGATTGTATGAGCTTTCCCAATTTGTTGGTTAAGGTAATGCGCCATCAGCAAATAACCATTAACTATCTTGATAAACAATGGCAACCGCAACAATGGGTGATGGATGGTGCATTATCAGAGTTACTTCAGCATGAGTTTGATCACCTAAACGGTATATTGTGCACCATGCGGGCTATTAACAATACCTCTTTTAAATGGCGGTGATCGTAAAACCAAATCTGATGGGGTTTGGTGCTCTACAAGGGCTTCATTGGAGCAAAAGCTTTGTAGCTTAACGGAATAGGCCTATATGCCTGGAAGATATAAGCATCAAACGATAACTTGTTTTATTGCCTGGTCCTGGTTAAATGATCCAGGTGTCGAATGGACTTGTATTGACCAACAACAGGTACCAATATTTGGATGCGCCTGATTGCGCTTTACATCAGTTCAGTATAAATCATTTTAAAATATTGATTATTAGATATTTATAATTTCACATACATAAAATGTGTTAAGTTATGTTAACCCTGGTTAGATGCGTTTGCCTTAACTACTACCATAAATATTATTGCATTTTGATTTTGGTTTACTAAATTGCCTTGTATAAACCTATGTGATTGCGCCTTGCAATCAATACAATCAATTTTAAACTTTAATCCACTGCCATGTCAACCGATCGCCGGAAATTCATTAAGCACCTGGGTGCTTCTGTATTGCTTACCTCAGCAACACTCAATAGTCTTGCCGCCAAAGAAGATCATGAATTAAAGATCCTGAAAGCCCAAAAACGAACCGGACCAAACGACAAAATCCGCATTGCCACCATAGGCATGGGTATTATGGGTTTTAACGATACCCGAGCGGCCTTAACCGTTCCGGGTGTTGAGTTGGTTGGCTGTTGCGATTTGTATAAAGGCAGACTTGACAGGGCAAAGGAACTCTATGGCCCTACCCTTTTCACCACCGGCGATCACCGCGAAATACTGGCCCGCAAAGATATTGACGCCGTTATTATCGCCACGAGCGATAACTGGCACAGCCAGATTGCCATTGACGCCATGCACAGCGGCAAAGCGGTTTATAGCGAAAAGCCTATGGTACACCAGATAAGCCAGGGCCTTGCCGAGATAAAAGCGCAGCATGATACCAAAATGGTTTTCCAGGTAGGTAGCCAGCGGGTAAGCAGCATTGCCTACGCGAAAGCCAAAGAGTTATATGAAGCAGGCGCCATTGGGCAAATCAATTCTATCGAGGCATCATTTAACCGGCAGAGCGCTTTAGGTGCATGGCAGTATACTATCCCTTTTGATGCATCGGTACAAACGGTTGATTGGGCCAGGTATCAATCAAATGCCAAAGTGAAATATGATTTTGACAGCAAACGTTTTTTCAGGTGGCGCAATTACCGGGAGTATGGCACCGGCGTTGCCGGCGATTTGTTTGTACACCTGCTGAGCGGCATCCACTTCATTACCAGCTCCAAAGGACCGGAGCGCATCTATTCCATTGGCGACCTCACCTACTGGAAAGATGGCCGCAATGTACCCGATGTAATGAGCGCGGTGATCCATTATGGCGAAACCAAAGAACATCCCGCTTTCGAGGTAACTTTGCGCGTTAATTTTATTAGCGGAGAAGGCGACCGCAGCAGCACTAAAATAGTAGGCTCCGAAGGTGTACTCAATTTAGATGATGAGAACGGCTTTACCATCAGTAAACATAAACTGCCGGTAGCGCCGGGCATAGGCGGTTGGGATTCTTTATCAACCTTTACCGAGGCACAGCAAAAAGCCTTGATGGATGATTACAACAAACGCTACTCGCAAGCAGATAACCAACGACCAAGCTCACCGGATATCAGCTACCGGGTACCCGATGGCTATAACTCATCGCACGATCATTTTGCCAACTTTTTTGATTCCATGCGTACCGGCAAACCCGTTGTAGAAGACGCGGTATTCGGTTTCAGAGCCGCGGCGCCTTGCCTGGCCTGTAACGATAGTTACTTTGAAAACAAAGTGATCCACTGGGATGCGGAGAACATGAAGATTGTTTAAAACAAAAAAGCGTCCCCGAATCTCACAACGGGAACGCTCATTTAACATACTAATCAACTAAATCTCAAGATTTTTCTTGTAGAGACGCAATATTTTGCGTCTCCCGTGTGCAAATTAAAAATGCACATCGGATATAGTGCAAATGCTTTTACAAATCGGCTCTGTATAGCTGGAGACGCAAAATATTGCGTCTCTACAGAAAAAAGCAGGGCCGCTTTTAATAGCAGCCCTACTTTATCTTAATTTATTCTTCTAAAATCAATATTGGTAAGCTTAATACCGGTTGTGCCCAGGCTTGAACCTCCTGAACGGATAACCAGGTAGACTGTACCAGCTGTTGGGAACGAAACCACGTTACCATTCCCCGCGCATGAAAGCGATGACAGTAAAGCGTCAAATGGTGTTTTGCCACAGCCATTCCAGGTGTTTAAGGCTATGCGGGTACCGCCATCACTATAATCCTTACCGGCAACAGGTGCAGCCTGCCCAACATATACCTCAAACCAGCAATCGGTAGCGCCAGAGCCTGCAACATTCATATCAATTTTGTATTGCTTGTTGGCCCTTACCTGGAATGTTTGCAGAATGCCTTGCTGCCCCCAGTTCCCCCCGGTTGCCAGTACGCTTCCGTCTTCGTTCACTTTAAAGGTTACGCCGTCGCCGTATTTTACAATACTCCAGGCGCTTTTATCAACCATGTTGTTTTTAGGGGTTACGGCGTCAAGGAAATCATCGGCATTAAAGTAAATGATAACCTTATCCATAGCGGTGTTTATTGCCTGTTTGCTCGAGTTGGCAATTTTGATACCCATAGCCAGTGTTTTGCCCGAATACTTATTCATTTGGGCAATTTTTATTTTGGGTACAATGTTGCCTTTCATAATGTTATTATTCAGCGAAACCGTGTCTTTGGTCGCTATGGTATAATCGGCAGGGTCCAAAACCACAGTATTGGCAGGTAGCGCGCCCGAAGTGATCAAACCAGCGATAGCTGCATTATCGACACTTACGTCGACCGTTAACGATGCAAAATTCGATTCTCCCCCACGATATACCGGCACCGAAAAGTTGGCGGTATTCGCCGCGCTGTCTACCACATATTTAGTATCAGTAAGCGCCGCAACAAGCGCGTTGGCTTTTTCGGCCTGCGGAAAATACACCATTGTTGATGGGGTAGTTTTTGGTCCCTCCAAAAACTCCTGTTTGCAGGATAACACCATGGTAAGCATTAAACAGGCAGACAATTTTAGTATTGATGATACATGAGTTTTCATAAAATATCTTTTAATTAATAATTCAAATCATGAAGGTTCATCGCACCAAGATATGGCGCGATGAACCTGTTATTTTTACCAGCCGGGGTTTTGTGTCCAGTGTGTTTTTGAAATTTCGCTTTGCGGTATAGGGTACCAGTTCATTTTAGTTGAAAACACCCTATCCTCTAACTTTTTAACGGCATAGGTATTGGTAGCACCATTGTTGGTGATCTCGATACGGTTAACAGACCCGTTAAAGTAAGTCGCCCCCTTTTTCCAGCGACGTACATCCCAAAGGCGCTGGTTTTCAAAACTAAGCTCCACATTGCGCTCATGCTCAATACGGGCCTGGTTTACCTGGGCGGCTGTTATGGCCGGCATGCCTGCACGCTGCCTAACCAAATTGATGGCTTTTAGGGCAGTGGTACCATAACCTTCCGGGTCAGCATCAGCACCGTAGGCATTAAACATGGCCTCGGCAAAGTTTAACAAGGTCTCGCCGTACCTGAAATATCCCCAGGCATGGTTGGCCGTAGTAGCATTAGTTAAATCGACAGATTGGTTAACCCATTTTGACAGGTAATAGCCGGTTTTAGTTGCGTTTTGCTTTGGCAAACCGCTGCTACCGCCGGTGTAAGTTTGTGTTACACTACCTTTAAATGAGGAGCCGTTATAAACTACCGTAGCTGCAAAACGCGGGTCGCGGTTACTGTATGGAGCTGCCGCGTGAGTTGGGTTATTCCAATCAAACGGAACCGCTGTACCTGCCGTTACTACTTCATAGTCGTTCACAAAGTTTTCTGTCGGCGTAATGCTGTTGCCATTGCTGTTTTGAAACGCGATAGGAAAGTTGTTATACTCCACATAATTGATAGCGCCATAACGGCGGTAAAAAATATATTCTTTTGATGAGGTATTGTTTGAGCCAAAGAGATTTGAATAACTGCCATCAAGCGAATACTTGTTTAAGGCCATCACATCGTACGATGCCTTGGCGGCCTGCGCCCAGGTAGTAGTTGAACCGGCATCTTTAAACAACGGACTTGCGCCATACAACAACGCCCTTGCCTTTAGGGCTTTGATAGCACCCTGCGTAACCCTGCCATCATCATACCATGAATATGGCGAAAGATCGGCAGGTATTATGGCAGCTGCTTGATCGCACAGCGTGGCTATATATTTAATACATTCATCTACCGAGTTTCTTTGAATGTTATTCCAGCTGGCTGTGTTACTGTAATCAAGCGGTTGCTCCAATATGGGCACGCCGCCGTAGCGTTTTACCAATTCCATGTAGAAAAACGCTTTCAGAAACAGTACTTCGCCCTGCATAAATTTTACGTTGTTGCGGGCATTAAAATAAGTGGTTGAATCTGTTGAGGTGATCTTTCCTTTAATGTAGCTGATATCAACCTTATCCTTATTTTGGAGGTATTCATTAGCCTGCCTGATGCCATTAAAGTTATAGGCCCAGGCATCATCGGGATTGGTGTATTGACTCCAGGTGCCATAGTTAAAAGCCTGCGCTTTATCGCTCACATTGGTAGCCTCGGCATTATCTGTTGCCGATTCCAGGTCGAGGTTGGCAAACCCATCCGGTAAATAACTGTACGTGTTCCAAACCACCTGTTGCACATAGGTATAATTGGCATACAGTTTATCTACGGTAATATCGGCCTTTATCGTTTTAACATCCAGGTAGTCCTTTTTACAGGAGTACAATAAAGCACTCATTACCAAGGCTGCTGTTATATAATAATTTCTTTTCATGTCTTCGTAATTACTATTATTTACTACTACAATTTCACTTTTAAGCCAAAGGCCACCACTTTCATTAAAGGATATCCCATGGATAAGCGCTCGGCCTCCAGGTTATCTATTTTATCCCAGATAATAAGGTTGGTACCATTTGCAAATACTCTTACCGCGTCAAGCTTCTTTAAAAAACCAACACGTGGCAACGTGTAACCCAGTTCTACACTGCGCAGCTTGAAGAAATTACCATTGCGCAGCCAAAAATCAGACTGCTGATCATTGTTGGCGTTGCTTTGGGTTGATAAACGCGGCGCGGTAGCTGTGTTTGCGGTAGCAGGTGTCCAGGCGTTTGCAGAGAAAGGTGTAATGTTGTTATTATTTACAAACGGATGCGTGTAGATGTAGGCATCATCAAGCAAACTCACGGTACGGTGCAAAACACCCTCGCCATAGGCAGCAAAATCAAAGCCCATGTATTTGAAGCCCAAGTTGAAACCTAAAGTGATCTCGGGCAATTTCGCGTAACCTAAAGGCACTTTGTCATAATCATTAATGATGCCGTTACCGTCCTGATCTGCAAATTTTAAATCGCCGGGTTTAACGTTAGCGTATGAAGATGATGGTACTCCTGCTTTTAAATTACCATTGGCATCAAAATCCGATTGCTGATAATAACCTTTAAATACCAGGCCTTTCATTTGCCCAAGGCGGTAGCCTGTATTGTACAGGTAAGCATAAGGCTGCGCGTTTTCTGATTGCTGAATCACCTTATTACGGGCGAAAGCGGCAGATCCGCCTAAATTATACTGGAAACTACCAACGTTGTTATTGTAATTAAGCGATGCCTCAAAGCCTTTGTTCTTCACTTCGCCGGTGTTGGCATATTGCAAGTTAAAACCGGTAAAAGCAGGTACATTGGCAGATGGAATTTCAAGAATGCCGGTACGTTTTTCGGTAAACACATCAACAGTTGCCTGCAGGTTTTTCCAAAGGGTAAGATCAACACCGATATTCAGGGTAGTTTTCTTTTCCCATGATGAGTTAAGATTGGCAAACGCGCCTTCGGTCATTCCGTTTTTATAGCTGTTGGCGGTCCCTACAATATAGCCATTGGCTCCTACCGCGTACTGTTCATTTAAAAAGCGGAACGCCTCGTTGATATTACCGGTTGTACCGTATGATGCCCTAACCTTTAAAAAGTTGATGGCGGTATTATCTTTCAGAAAATCTTCTTTAGATGCTATCCAACCCAAACCTACCGATGGGAAAAATCCGTAACGGTGTCCTGGAGCGTAATCTGCCGATCCGTTGTAGGCTCCAGACAGGTTTACAATATATTTCTGGCTATAGTCATAAGTCACGTTGCCCGATAAGCCCTGGGTACGCACCTGGTAAACCAAACCATCGTGGCTGTAACCTTGTCTTTGCGCTAACAGCATACCAGTGAAGGTGCTTTTGCCAAAGCTGCGGTTATAATCAAACCCAAGCTTAACCGAATTGCGGTTCCAGTGTACATTGCCTCCATCCACTATTGCCTGCCCTACAGCGCCTATAGTTTTGTAAACAATATTACCATTCGCGTCTTTTGTCGGCTGGTCATTGGCATCTTTAACAATTTCATAAGATGGCACCGAGAATAACTTTTGATAAGTACCGATATATTGGTTACTGAACGATAATGATCCGTTAAATGCCAAGCCTGGCGTAATGGCATCCAGTTTTTCAACAAAACCAAAATTGGTTTGCAGGTTACGGGTATGCGAATTGTAAACACCAAACTGCTGCAAATACTCAACCGGGTTAAAATTATATACAGAGCTGTTCCCCCATGTACCGTTAGGGTTTTTAACCGGGAAGGCAGCAGCAGGTATATTCAAAAGACCGTTGAATAACGATGTGGCAGTGAAACCGGCCGGCGTGTTTTTATCTTCGGTAATACCGGTGATGTTGGCCTCTACAGATAGGCTTTTGCTCAGCTGCAATTCCACATTGGCACGCAGGTTAATTTTATTGTAACGCGCGTTGGTACCAAAGTCCTTATCAATGGCGTTGGCATTTTTGTATAAACCTTCAAAATCGGTATAATTCATGGCCACAAAATATTTGGCCATATCATTACCGCCACGGAACGAGAAGTTATAATCCTGTATGGTGGAGTTCTTTTTTAATACCTCATCATACCAGTTCACATTTGGGTGAAAAGGATCATTGCTGGCCTTGTACAAATCCGGATTGGTGTATTTGATTGGCAAGCCGTCATTTTGCAATGCCTGGTTATATAAACGGGTATAATCATAGGCATTCATGGCGGTTGGCAACTGCACCGCGCTTAAAATACCATACCTGCCGTTAACGGTTATTTGCGTACGCGGCAAATTAGCTCCTTTTTTGGTACGGATGCTCAATACGCCCGCACCGCCCTGTAAACCATAAATGGCGGTAGCAGCGGCATCTTTCAATAACGTAACCGATTCAATTTCATAAGGCGACAACGAGGCTATGGCGCTCATATCAACCTGGAAACCATCTAAATAAATTATTACCTGGTTACCTGCAATATTCCAGCTGCTTTGGCCACGTACGTAAAGGGTTGGGTTATCATATCCTGGTTCGCCCGAGCCTGTTACTACCGTTAAACCGGGGATACGGCCCTGCAAGGTATTTAACAGGTTACCGGTTACCATATGGGTTAACTCTTCGCCTTTAAGTGTATAAACAGCTCCGGTGCTTTTCCATAACTGCTCGGTACGCAGTCCGTAATCAACTGTTGCAGGTTTAGTTTTATTGATTTTTGCAGAATCTGCCGAGGTAACGTTGGTAGTTTGCGCTGAAGCAGCTGAAACACTACCGAACGTAAAAATCCAGGCAAAAAGCTTTATATATTCTTTTTTCATTGTTTTCATTAATTAAAATGTTTAAAAACCAATTACCATCCCGGATTTTGTCCATCCCAGCCCTTAGCATTACCCAGGTAACGCTTGCTCACTTCATCATTAGGGAAGGGAACGTAATAGTACCTTGCAGGGAACGTGCGTGTAACAAAAGATGTAGTTGCCCAGGTACGTTTTAAAGTACCGCCAACATTCCTGGCTGTTGTTACAATGCCATGCAAGGTTCCGTTCAATACAGATTTGGCTTTTAACCAACGATTAAGATCATTATACCTGTGGCCTTCATAGGCAAACTCAATAGTTTCTTCGTTTTGTACCGCGTCTCTGAAAGCGTTAGCGTCGGTAAGGTGCTTCTCTGGCATACCGGCTCTTTTCCTTATCAGGTTAAGGTAATCGGTAGCCTGTCCGCTTGGACCAGCATACTCGTTCATGGCTTCGGCATAATTCAGATAAAACTCAGCCAGGCGGAATACCGGCCAGGCAAAGTGATTATCGCTCATGTTATCAATGCGGGCAACAAATTTGTAGGTTTCCATAGCGTAACCATCCACACCGGCATCACTGCTGGCCAAATTACCATCGGTAGCATAATCACCTTTTTTGTAATAGGCCAGTATGCCACGTTGAGCGCTATAATACATGCCATCGTAAGCGATGGTTTGATAAAAACGAGGATCGAGGTTAAGCGCCTGTATATCTGTTGGCAAATCGCTGCCGCTTGCGGGCAGCGTCCATTTGGTACCGTCGCGTTTTTCGTACTGTTGCATAAACTCAATAGGCACGTTATTTTTTACACCCCATTGTGCCAAACGTAATTTTGATGACAGGTACTGGCCCCATGCAGATCCATCGCCCCAGGCGTTACCGCTTGGCACCTGGTTTGAGGTGTTTACCAATATCAGCTCCTGGTTGGCAAACACGTTCCAAACAGATTCATAATCGCCAATGGTAGCGTATGTTTCGCCGGTTGTTAAAGGTTTGCCGGTATTGTACAACGATGCTCCTGATGCACCGGCAGCGTCAATTACATCTTTAGCGGCTTTGGCAGCTTTGTTCCAACGCTCAGGATCATAGCTTGGATAAGCCAGCACCGTATCGCGGCCATCGCCATAACGGGCACCGGCTACTTCTGATTTTAAACTTGCAGGGGTATTATAAAGCGGGCTTGCAGCATATAACAAAATGCGCGATTTTAAGGCTAATGCGGCCAGTTTGGTAATACGGCCATAATCGGCAGATGGACGGGTAGCAGGCAATAAGCTTGCAGCCAGATCGCACCATTTCACTACACTATCTACAACAGATTGTACCGAACTGCGTGGTACAGATATTTTACCGGTACCATCCAAAGGTTTGTTTACAATGGGTACGCCACCATAATATCTAAACAGTTCGTAGTGCTGCATAGCACGGCAAAATAAAGCCTGCCCTTTAACATCCTGTTTCCAGGCGTTATCGGCATCGGTAACCATATTGATGTTTTTTAACACTAGGTTGGCCTGGCGAATGCCTTTGTAATGCCAGCCAAAACCGGGACCATTATCGGCACCAAAACCATAATCACAGGTATTATTGGCACTCATATTACCGGTAATGTAGGTACCGGTACCAATGGTGTTTGAAGCCCAGTCATAAGCAGGGTGAATAATGTACAACTGATCTGTAATAGCCTCGGGACGACAACCGTCATAAGTTTCAGGGAAATAACCCCTTATGCACAGCATGTACATTTGTGCCACGGCATATTGCGCCTGGTTTTTGGTATGGAAAATTGTATCAACCGTTACCGCGCCGCCCTTTGGTTTTTCAAGAAAACTTTTTTTACAGCCCGGTGAAAATATACCACCGGCTAAGCAAGCTAAAAGCAGTATAATTATATTTTTTCTTTTCATAATTTCTTCTCCTGATTGATTAAAAATTAACATTTAAGCCAATATTGTAGGTTTTGGTAAGCGGATAGCCCACGTAGCCCAAATTCTCGGGATCGCCCCAGATTTTGTTTGGCGACCATGTGTACAGATTTGTTCCGTTCACATAAAAACGTGCCGACCGGATACCTATCTTCTTTAAAAATGTTGGCTTAAGGGTATACCCTATTTCCATATTTTTTAACCGCGTGTACGATGTGTTTTTCAGGAAAAATGTATTATAGGTAGCCGCCTGGTTGTATGCCGCAATAGGGAAATCAATCCGTTCGCCGGCATCATAGCGCTCCTGGGTAAACCTGTTTTCATCCACCTCAAAAAGTGATTGCTGTTTGTTAAAGTGTATGGTGCTATTAGCAAATTTGGCTACACCGGCTACACCTTGTAGCAAGGCCGAAAAGTCAAAACCCTTGTAGTTAAAGCCGAAAGATAAACCGTAGCTAAGCTCAGGGATATCGGTTTTACCGGTGCGGATATAATCTTTCTCGTTAATGACACCATCTTCGTTAACATCCTGCAATCTAACCTCACCTGGTTGCAATGCAGCGCCCGCGTAACCCAAATCTTTTTGGTATACAGGATTACCCGCCGCATTGGTGTAAGGCTTGCCTGCCTTGTTAAGCGCCAGTACAGGGCTTGATAATATTGGATTACCATTAGCATCTGTTTTATACAACTGCGACCATGAAGTATATAAACCCTCGGCTTGTAACATTAACGGCTGATTAATTGGGCGGCCGGTTGCAGCCTGGTACTCTAAACCCGGTACAATGGCTTCGTCCTGAAAAATGATTTTGTTTTTGTTGGTTGAAGCATTGCCTTTTATCCACCAGGTAAATTTGCCCGGAGTGCTGTTGTAAGTAAGTTCCAGCTCGTTACCCCAGTTTTTAACCTCACCCAGGTTATAAGGCGGCAAGGTAGCTTGTACAATGGCAGGTACAGTACCTTTGTAAGATAGGATGTTGATACGATGTTCGTTGTAATGATCGTACACCACGGTTACCCTATCGCCAAACAAATGAGCTTCTAAACCAATGTTTGATTTGGTAGCAGTTTCCCAGGTTACGTTGGGGTTACCAATTACACTTTCATAAGCACCTTGTATGGTGTTACGATCATTAAGCGTTCCAAAAGTGTAACCACCACCGTTGTTGTAACCCTGTCCGTACTGCCAGGTATCGGGCAGGTACAAATAGCGGGCACCACCAATGTTATCATTACCTACTTTACCCAAACTACCGCGTACTTTTAAATAAGTAACGTAATCGTTTTTAGGGAAAAAAGATTCGTTACTGGCTATCCAGCCTGCCGAGTAAGCAGGTAAAAAACCAAAACGTTTGCCTTCGGGAAAGTTTTCAGATCCGTTATAACCCATGTTATATTCAACAAAATACCGGTTATCATAAGCGTAGGTTACCCTGCCTGCCACACCCATATAAGCGTGCGGAAGATCATAGGCTAAAGTTGGATCGTATTTCTTCTCGGCATTGTACAGCAATAAACCTGTTACCGCATGTTTTTTATCAAAGGTGTGGTTATAGTTGATAGAGAACTCGCCATAAACCTTGCGCCATTTACCATTGTTCCAATCGCTCCAGCGTTGCGGCGGGGTATCGTCATTTAACTGTACCAGGATAGGATCAAGCTTGTTACCGTTAGGGTTGGGCCTTACACCGTACAATAATGGCTTATAGCCACCACCTGTACGGCTGCTAAAAAAGCTATCATAAGCGCCTTTGGCGTTTACAGATAAACCTTCGGTAATAAAATCTAACTTGTGGCTCAACCTGATGGCCGAGTTTAAAGTACTGTTATTGGTGATATTATAGTTATTGCTGCTCGCGATGGCATACAGCGGGTTAAGCTGATCGTTCTGGTTACTAAACGGAACCACAAATTTGCCATCAATCATACCCGGCGAACCTAATGGCGATGACCACAGGATTCTTTTTTGCCAGGTATAACCATCGTTATCCATACCGGTAATGGTTACAAACTGCGTACCCACATCAACCGAAATCCTGAAGTTTTTATTTACATCAAAATCGAGGTTGCTCCTCAGATTGTAGCGTTTCTTTTTAAACTGCATCTCATCAGAAAAAGGCATGTACGATGTATTGAACAAGCCACCCTGAGTAAGGTATCCTAATGAAACAAAGTACTTTACAGATTCGGTACCGCCGGTAATGTTGGCGTTATATTGGGTTTGAGGCGCAAACTTTTTAAAGATCTGTTTTTTCCAATCCTGGTCCGGGTGTCCGTATGGATCATAGTAAGGATTTGGCTGACCGTTTAGAGTTGGCGTATGCGCGTTTTGGTAATATTTTAAATCCTCGGGCGAGTAATAAATGGTAGCTTCTTTAATCCAGTTGGCATCACGTTTTTGCGCGAAATCATTCCAGGTAGTAATATCGGCATCTTTAGAATGCTGAATCCAGTAATTTTCATAACTCTGTTCATTAAGCAATGAAGCATACTGGTACGAGTTAACAAAATTAGGCATCCGCGAAAACTCAGAAATAGCAGTCTGTGCTGTAGCGCTCACTTTTGGCGCACCCTCTTTACCACGTTTAGTAGTAATTAAGATTACACCGTTTGCACCACGCACACCGTAAACCGCAGTAGCCGATGCATCTTTCAAAATACTGATACTTTCTACCTCGTTGGCATCAATATCATTATAGCTATCGCGCACAATACCATCAACCATAATCAATGGCGCTGTTTGGCCGGTGTAAGTACCAATACCACGTACATATAAGGTTGAGTTATCATCACCTGGCTTGCCCGATGTTTGAATAGCTGTTAAACCCGATAAACGGCCGGCTAAAGCATTACTAAGGTTAGCCACCGGCGATTGGGTTAAATCTTTAGTACCAATGGTAGAAATAGCGCCAGTAATTGATTCCTTTTTTTGCGTACCATAACCCACAACAATAACCTCGTTTAAGCCTTGTTGGGTATCTTCTAATATTACGTTCAATTCCGAACTGCCGGTAAGCGCCACTTCTTTGGTAGTAAAACCAATAAAAGTGAATACCAGTGTGGTGTTGGCATCAGATACATTAATGGCATAAGTACCGTCGGTACCGGTTACCGCTATTGATTTTCCGCCCTTTTCCTTTACCGTTACGCCCGGTACAGGCAAACCCAGTTTATCGGTTACCTTACCTGTAATTTTTTTAGGTGGCGCGTTGGTGTTGTTTTGATTGGTTGATTTTTTTTGGATGAGTATGGTTTTATCCTCAATAGAATAAGTTAGGGGTTGTTTCCCCAGCAAGGCATCCATAGCCTGGTTTATGCTAACGTTGCTTAAATCTACCGTAACGGGTTTAGCCAGCTTTATATCGTCAGAATTGTAAAGAAAATCGTAGCTGGTTTGCGTACGTATTTCTTCAAAAACTTCTTTTAAAGTAGCTTGTTTAACTTTTAAGGTTACCTTTTGCGCGTAAGTAGCAGCAGATACCTGTAAAAAAGTTGCCGTTAGCAAAATAAGAATTAGCTTCATAATAAGCACAGTTTTGTATAGGCGCCCACGTAGTTTGCCGCAAGTAAATGCAGTAAAATTTTTATACATTTGAATGTCAGTTTATTAATAAAGTGGTTGTATTCGCTGCAATTAATTTCATTATCTGACTAAGCTGCACAGCGGCTTGAAGCCAGGGGCGGTCCGAAACGCTCCTGGTTTTCTTTTTTTATGCAGATAATTACTGGTATTGAATAAGAGGAGATGTAAAACTATTCCATAACAGTAACCCTCCTTCCTGAAACTTTAAAGTGCACTTTCCCAATTTTTTCAAGGTTTTTCAAAAGCTCACCAATGCCTTTTGAGCGGTAAAAAGTGCCGCCAAAGTTTTGATTGGCAAAACTTCCCTTCAACTCTACATCCACATCGTACCAGCGGGAAACCTTTTTCATAATGGTGGCTATATTATCGTCGTTAAATATAAAATAGCCGTTTTTCCAGGCCATCACCTCCTTAATGTTTGCCTGTGCTACACGAATCTGTTTAGCATCAGCATCATTACTTACCATGGCCTGCCATCCCGGTTTTAAAACAAGCTGAGTATTATTTTTACTCATCTCTACCGACCCTTCCAACAAGGTAGTGGTCAGTTCCTGATCATCACTATAGGCCGAAATATTAAAATGTGTACCCAGCACTCTTATTTGAGTATTGTTGCTGGTTACATAAAAAGGCTTGTCTTTATTTTTAGCCACCTCAAAGTAGGCTTCGCCGGTAAGTTTTACACGGCGCTCGTTACCAGAAAATTCTACAGGGTAGCTTAATGATGATGCCGAATTTAACCATACCTGCGTACCATCGGGCAATACCACCTGGTACTGGCCACCGCGCGGGGTTGAGAGCGTATTGTACACCAACGCGTTATCAATAACTTTGGCTGTAACGCCTGTAGCCTGGGTATTGTAAGTTAATTTCCCATCGGCCACTTTGCTTACCTCTACCTTACCGGCTTTGGCAAGCATGCCGTTGGCTTTATTATCTAACACTATGGTTTTTCCATTGGCCAGGGTTAAAATAGCTTTATTACCGCCCGGTAAAATTTTTGACGATTTTACTACCGCAGCCTGGTTTTGATTTCGCGAAGTTTTATTTTTTTGGATGAAGTAAAAACCTACAGTGCTAAAAACGGTAATTATCGCAGCCGCTTTCGCTATGCTGATGAATAAACCCAGCAACCTGGTTTTAGGTTTTACAGTTTTAGATTCAACAAACCTTGGATCGGCTTTAATATGATCAAGCACATTGCGGGCCTGCATGGGGTTCATCTCGGGTCCTTCATCAAGCTTCAATAATTTTTCGTCAACAACACCAGATACTTTTTCAGGGTTATCTTTCAGATAGCTCAACAGCTCTTCGCAATCATCGCCGCTGATGGTGCCATCAAAATATTGCTGCAGTAAATACTTTAGCTTGTTTTGGTTCATACAATTGGTTTATAACAGGTACCCGGAAGGGGCTAATTATGTATAGAACACACAAGCACGGTGGTAGGACTACCCGGATTGAAAATATTTTTATTTTGTGTAATTACATTAAGTTAATTCCAATAGTTTTAATGGAAGATGCTTCAAAATTCAATTAGAAGCTATTTTCTTACAAGATCATCTACCTTTTAATTTCAACAATCCATGCAAATTAAACATTTAGTATTATATTTACATGGATGATTGCAAGAAGAATAGAAAAATTAGTTGAGGACGCACTTGGCAGAAGTGCATCGGTAGCCTTAATGGGACCGCGCCAAGTGGGAAAAACAACCATTGCCTTAAATATCAACGATGCCAAACCCGCTGTCTATCTTGATCTGGAAGACAGGCTTGACCTTCAAAAGATAAGCGATGTTAGTGCTTTCCACTCCGAAAATCGCAATAGCCTGATAATTCTTGATGAAGTTCAACGAGTGCCTGAAATATTCGCATCCCTTCGCGGCATTATTGACAGGGAACGCAGAAGAGGCCATAAATACGGACAATTTTTATTCCTGGGCTCAGCGTCTATGGATTTACTGAAACAATCCAGCGAATCACTGGCAGGCAGGATTGCCTACCTGGAATTACAGGGTATCGACGCTTTGGAGTTTGAAGCTAATACACCTGAAAGGCTAAATCAGCTTTGGCTTAGAGGCGGCTTCCCCGAAAGCCTGTTGGCTGGTAATGACAGGAACAGTTTAGCCTGGCGGCGCGATTTTATCAGAACCTATCTTGAAAGAGATATCCCACTATTGGGTCCGCGTATACCGGCGGTTACGCTGGAGCGTTTTTGGACTATGCTGGCACACATTCAAGGAGGAATATTCAACGCTTCACAAATTGCAAAAAGCCTGGAAGTAAGTGCTACCACTATAAGTAGATACCTGGACTTAATGGTTGATTTATTATTGGTACGGCGGTTGCAACCCTGGTCACAAAATGCAGGCAAACGATTGGTAAAAAGCCCAAAAGTATATGTGCGGGATAGTGGAATAACTCATGCTTTGCTTAACCTGCAAAACTATAACGACTTGCTCGGTCACCCAGTGACAGGAGGTAGTTGGGAAGGATTTGTAATTGAAAATATATTATCGGCTGCACCAGAGCGGGTAATCCCTTATTATTATCGAACATCTAACGGAGCTGAAGTTGACCTGATTCTTGAATTTTCGGTCAAAGAAAAATGGGCAATAGAAATTAAACGAAATTCCGCGCCTGTGCTTTCAAAAGGGTTTTATATAGCCTGCCAGGATATTAAGCCTGATAAGCGTTTCGTTGTTTACGCCGGGCAGGATAAATTCAGGATGGGAGAAAACATTACAGCCATCTCTCTGCCTGGCATAATGGCGGAATTACTGCAACAATAAAAGGTGCGTATTTTGGTATTACTTTCTGATGAGTTTTTTATCAAATAGTAATACTATTTGATTTTAATTGAAGCAGCAATCCAATTATTTAAGATATCAATTTGGTTAGATTTCAATCCTACTCCGCCCTATAATTCAACCCCACTGTGGTCCCCCCGGTAACATCAACTGTAACGCCGGTGATTTTACCGGCAAAATCTGAGGCCAGGAATACGGCCAGGTTAGCAACATCAACCATAAGGGGGAGTTTTTTTAACATGGTATCATTTTGCATTTTTTGAAGTACACCGGCCATTACATCGGGGTTATTGTCAATAGCTTCTTTGAATACCCGGGAATCGGGCGAGCCGCCTGAACGGATATTAACAGCACGCACGCCATAAATGCCCATTTCAGACGCCAAATTAGCTGTAAAACTTTCAACCGCGTTGCAAGCTGCAGCAAAACCTCCCGTAAAGGGATAAGCTATACCTCCTGGCGTTGCGGTAAGTGACAATATAACACCAGATCCCTGTTGCTTCATTATCTGCGCGGCAGCTACAGCAGTTAAAAACCGGGTTTGCAGGGTTGCGGTAACCGGGGTTACAAAATCATTCATAGGTAAATCAATCAATGGGATACCTTGCACCACATCAACGCCAACCGCGTTAAAAGATATATCTACGGCCCCTGCCATTTCAATAACCTTTTGCAGGTGTTTTTTTATTTCCTGTTCATTAAAGCCATCTACCTGAGTTATTTCTACCTGTCCTCCCGACGCGATAATTTCCTGTGCCACCACCTGAACTGATTGAACGTTACGACCAGTTAAAAACACCCGCGCGCCTGCAGCCGCGAAGGCTTTGGCTACTGCCCCACCTAAAGAGCCGCCCGCGCCATAAATAACCGCGTTTTTGTTTTGAAGTATCATTTTTGGGGTGTGTTTACTAATTATCTGATTAATAATACAAACCTAAAAACTAAATTTAGTTTTCAGCAGGGATAATAGCGACAAATTAAGGGTGATACACGCCAGCAGAAATTAAAAAACGAGAATTTAAAAGAAGAAAAACAGGGGAGCCAAATAAATTAAATCAGAATACTGTAGCTGCGCTTTGAGGGTTTTGAGCGCTTCTACCATATGGTTTTTTACAGTATTTGGCGATATATGCAGCTGTTCGGCAATTTCCTTGTGGCTAAGGTGCTCTGTTCTGCTCAACCTAAAGATAAGCTGCTGTTGTTTAGGGAGTTTACAAATAATTTGTTCGGCAAATTGCTCCAGGTCATGTACCAATATATCTTCTTCGGTATCGTTGTGGGTAGTGGTTATATGAAATATAAGTTTTTCGGTAAGCTGGCGCGATTGACTAATTTTTCTTAACGCGTTTAGCGAAAGCCTTTTGGCTATCACATACAGGTACAGCCAAATATTACCATCGGCATTTAACTTTTCGCGCCCCGTCCAAAGGCTTATAAAACACTCCTGCACAATTTCCTCACTTTGCTCACCATCCTTTAAAAACCTGTAAGCCAAACGGTAAACTTTACTACAGTATGCCTCATAAATTGCATCAAACGCGGCTTCATCGCCTGCAATCAATTGCTGAATATAACTGCTGTTAATTTCCTTGTACACTCTTAACTGTTTATAATTGGTTTATAAATATAAAGAGTAAATTTCGGCAAATCCTAACATTAAATTAAAGTAGTGGTGTTGTAGGGGCAATAAAAACGCTTTTATAACGTTTTAGCAACCACAATAACAAAAACATAACATACTGTATTACAGCAAATAACAATCAAAAACAGCAATAAAATAATTTTTTTCAATTTCTTTGAAAAAAAACATCTCCGGTTGTGTACCAATCACACCTTTAAGCTCTGCTTATTTCATACAAATTATACTATTAGTAGTAGCGTTTAACCGCCGGTTAGCGTAAAGGCTATTAGATATACTTACAAACTATGAGAAAATTATTTACTAAAGGGGCAGGCATGATCGGGATGGTGTGTTTGCTGGGTGGCTTGTTAACCTCGTGCGTTAAAGATCATAACAATTATTACGTTGCACCGCCGGTAGCGCTTGTATCGGCTATTAATGCTTCGCCAGATGCGCAACCGGTTGATTTTTTCCTTGATCAAAACAGGGGCAACAATTTTTCAATTAAAAGTGGAGAAAGCCAGGATTACATCAGGGCCTATACGGGCAAAAGAACTATATCTTTTTATGTTGGCGCAAGCAGGCAGGCCATCAAATCAGATACTGTAACGCTTAAAGCCAACAAACTTTATTCTGTTTTTTTAGCCAACCAGGTTAGTACGCCCGATTTGTTGATAATTGCCGACTCCGTTAGCCAGCCTGCCGTAGGTAAATTCGCGGTTCGCTTTGTAAACCTTAGCCCCGATGCCGGAGCCGCGGATCTGGCCATTAAAGGCGGAGCAGTGTTAGCATCCAACATCGCCTACAAACACTACTCGCTGTTTACACCTGTTACAACCGGCAGTAATACCAACACGTATGAAGTTCGCAAGGCGGGTACAACAACAGTATTATACACCCTTACCGATGCTTCATTCAGAGCAAACACCATTAACACTATTTGGCTACAAGGTTTAGCCGCCGCCACTGATGTGAAAAAAATTAGTGCTCACACCCAGGAAAATGTGATTTATTATTGAAGAATTGCATTGATTAAGACTACCAACAGAAAAGGCGCTTCACGGCGCCTTTTCTGTTGGTAAAAATGTAGCATCAGCACATTTTGAACGTTGTTGATATAACCGCACACCTAACATATGACCACAAGGCAGAGCCTTGCAGTAGCGGTAGAGATGCACAACGTTGAATCCAAACCGTCCCTATAAATTGGTGATTCCGTCGTCGTTCTACCATTTACGACATATTAAAAACGGAGTCATGCTGAACTCGTTTCAGCACCCCACACAACATGTTCCCTCCGTTATGAATACCAAACTTCTGAGGGCCGAAGCAGGTATGACATTGTGGTTTAAATCCTGTTATCATAGCCAATTAGAGTCTGGGGATTTCAAATCGAAAGACACATCTCTGTCGACCATTCATACTTCACATAGACCTGATTTTATAACTCCACATAAATAAACTCGTCATTTTCCACGAACAAAAAAGGCGCTTTACAGCGCCTTTTTTGTTGTATTGATATAGGTAGATGATAGATGCCTGTGTTATTTGCCCTTAAGCTGAACCATAACCTGTATGGTTTTTAAAATGATGTTCATTTCGCTATTGAAGGAGATATTGTTCAGATAAAGTAAATCATACCGCACACGGTTTAGCATTTGATCAACATTTTCTGCATAACCATAATTTACCTGCCCAATTGAAGTAAGGCCCGGTTTAAGGGTTAATAGTTTTTTATAATTAGGCGATTTTTCTAACAGCTGCTCAATAAAGAACTGACGCTCGGGCCTTGGGCCAACTATAGACATTTCGCCTATCAAAACATTCCAAAACTGTGGCAACTCATCCAGCCTTGATTTACGGATAATTCTCCCCCATTTGGTAATACGCGGATCGTTCTCGCTTGACAATTGTGGTCCCGCTGCTTCTGAATTAACGTACATGCTGCGGAATTTATAGATGTTAAATATCTTCCTATCTTTTCCAACCCGCTCCTGGCGATAAAACACCGGACCTTTTGAGCTTAACTTGGTTGCAATAATTAACAGTAAAAAAACCGGCGCCCCTGTTATCATTACCAGGGAAGAAAATGCAACATCAAAAACCCTTTTAAACAAAATAATTTTAAGGCTAAGCTCTGGGTTTGACGTGAGCTGTATTACGGGCAAATTATCGTAATTGATAACACTGGCGTAATTGTTACTCAAAAATAAATCAGATACTAATTTGATTTTAACCTTGTGTTGATCGCCAAGGTCAACCACCTTTTGAAGCAAAGGCAATTGCATATTTTTATAACAAATGAATATTTCGTCTGCATTTCTGTCAAACAACTTTTCCAGCAATAACTCGTCAGAAAGTTGCTCGATCATTTCTTCAGTGATCAAATCAATAAAATAGTATCCATATTCCGGATGGCGTGAAAACGATCTGATTAATTTATCTGCAATTAATTTATTACCAATTAAAAGAATATGCTTACGGTTATAGCCCTTTTTACGAATGTAATCAAGTAAAAAAAAGATGGTAGCCCTTTGTAAAACAATGAACACCAAAAACATGCCGTAGGTAAAAAACATTTCCCAACGGCTTACTTCGTATAGCTTAAAAAAATATACTATTCCAAGTACCGTTAACAAGTGGTATATTAATGAAGTCAAAAACTTATTCACGGTATTACCTAATACCAACGGCCTGTGAATCACGTAGTTTTTAGTTAGTGAGGCAATAGAAACCCATGCCATATTAACTAAAAGGATAAAATTAACGGAACTTATCTCATCAGAAAAATATCTAAACACAAGTGAATGAGCACATTGCAGGGCGATATTTAATATTAGCAAATCACTTATAAAAGTGAAAACTGGGAGCAACTTAGAGTAGCGTATATTCATAGATAAGGTGATGCAAATGTAGTAATTTTAATTAATAAAACGCACTAACAATATAAATAGTGATAACAAACTCCACTATTTATTACCATTACGCATAATAGTCCATTAACGCTACAACCCTTATAAAATTATTTTTTTTCTAAAACTTATATTATTATCAGGTACCTGGTAAAAGTACCCTTTAACCCTGTTTTGAACTATCCAAAAACCATATAAACAATTTCGTTTTAGTAAAATAACAATTTGTTCACAAAAGGGTTTTAGATAAAATAAAAAAACTCACAGTTTTAATTTTGGGCTATCTATTTCCAATAAAATCCATGCATGGATAGCTTTTTTAGCAACCACGGAGACATTTTTTTATAAAAGCCGGCACTTTTATAGCCAAACCATTTGGCACCTAATGATGATACAGATTTGAAGATACTTTGGGGATTGTTTTTTAAAACATATTTAAGCTCCGACATCATAAACTTGATGCCTGCGCCAGTGGGTTTGCCGTAAGTTTCAATTATCCATTTATTTTGCTCGTGAAACACCCTTGTATCAAAATAGCGTTTAAACTCCTCAACAACAGTGTAACTATGTGAATGATAAACCTGGGCATCAGCCACATAAGCTTTTTTATAACCCGCTTGTAGCATTTTGGCGGCTACTATTGCGTCCTCGCCCATTATAGAATCTGAAGGGAAACCACCAACTTCCATTAGCGCGCTGTAACGATAAGCAGCAAAAGAATTAGAGCAAAATGTTATTTTAAAACCCAATTCATCCACGTCGTCAATCGAGTTTACTACCGATTTATCAGAATAATTGAACAAGCGGGCATGTGTTTCTAAGGGTTTTGCATTTTTATGTGGGAGTTGTCTGCCATAGGCCATCCCCACATTAGGATCATCAAAAGCTTCGACGATATTTTTAACACTTTCCGGCGAAGCAAGAATGGCGTCCTGGGTTAAAAAAACACAAATATCAACCCCGTTTGCTAAATCGGCAAGTTGTTGACGGGTTTTACCATGATTAAATTGTTTTTTGTTTATACTAACAACTTCGAACCCGAATTGCTTAGCTAAAGAAATGGTATCGTCTGTTGAACCTGAGTCAATGATGATTTTTTTTTTTATTTCAAACAGCTGTCCCTCTATACTATTGAGCGTTTGAAGCCACGCTTCGCCCGCATTAAGGGCAGGAATTAATAAGGCGATTTTAAAATCGAGTTTCATAAATTTGCCAAATATAATTGTTATTCATAGAACAGTTTCAATATAAAAAGCAGTTTATGTATTGCGGTTTTAATAAGCTTTATAACGTATCGGGCTTATTTTCATCCGGACTATTGCGTTAATACGACAATAACAATTCCTAAATCGCACTTTATCTGATCGTTACATCCGACTAATAATATATAAATTAAAAAAGACGATCAGAAAAACAATTGCAGATTTAATTCTTAAAAACCGGTTCTATTAATAATAAAAAACTTTATCAATACATAATGGTATCCCATGTCTTTTTAGCTGTAATATTCCAGTTGAATTGTTGGGCTCGTTTACGGCCTGTTTTGGAGAGTTCATGGTGTAATTTTTTATCATTAACTAATTGTTCTATCGCGTTTGCTATGCTGTCTATTTCAATTGGATTAACGAGCAGCGCATCTGCGCCCGCAATTTCGGGCATAGATGTTATATTGGAAGTAATCACAGGAGTACCTGATGCCATTGACTCAATAACTGGCAAACCAAAACCTTCCATTAATGAAACAAATAATAATGCATATGCTCCTTTATATATCGATGGCAATTGTTCTTCTTTTATAAAACCCAAAAACTTCACCCTATTCTGCAAGCCTAATGATTCAATTACCTTCTTCAATTGATCGTCAATATCGCCAGATAATACAAAAAGATATTCTTTGCTTATTTTTGCTTTACTGAAACCTTGCAGCATTCGCAAAATATTTTTGTATTTGCGCCTATTGCCTACATATAAAAAATAAGGCCTGTTTAATGAATAAATTTCCTTATTCGATGCAAATGACGAATCGATGCCATTGTAAATAACTTCAATTTTATTCGGATCAATTTTTAACACCTCAACCATTTCGTTTTTGGTGTAATTTGAAACGGTAATAATTTTTTTTGATTTACCGGCTAAATTTGCAATCAGATGCTTCAAGTATATTTTATGGAAAAGCGTATAATAGTATAAATGATTTAGATCATGAATTGTGATAACAAAAGGGATTTTAGATTGCCATGGTGGCATAAATGAAGGCGAATAAAATATTTCGGCATTAGATTCATTTATTTTTTTTCCCAAATACCATGGACTTAAAAGGTGCCCCAATTTCAAATCGAGATTTAAAGTTTGCATTTGAACAGAAGTTGGCTTTCTATCTATGATTTCTTTGTAAAGCCTTCCAATGCCAGTATCTCCTGCCCATCTTCCATCTGCAAGCACATTCATGTTTTCTATCTTTAATTAAAGGGTTAGTCTATTTTATTATTAGTGTAAGCCACTTGTGCTGATGGTTTAACAATTATGCGAGACATAAAAATGAGGCATTTTGCAAATATTAAATTAACAACCATCATTACCAATGGATTTGTAGCACCTCCGAGCCCGAAAATACCACCAAAACCTACACAAATAAGCAATAAAAAAAATCTTACATTTTTCCTTTTCTCGGTTTGAACTTCATATTTCCCTAAAAAAAAGCCTAAAATTGATTGCTGAAAAACTATTTGCAACAAACCAAATAAACCAAAATCAACATAAGCCTGTCCAAATGGTCCAAATGATGGAGCTCCTAAATTTAACTCAGTAATAGTTGGATAAACACGGTAAGAGATATATAATGACCCGAAATACAAGGGTTTATTGGGCCATAACGCGCGGGGAATAAAAGGATAAAAGGCTTCTTCAAACAAAATCTTGCCGTGCAAATAGCCTTCATAAAAATAACTGTTAAAATGGCTTATCAGTATACTAAAGTTTGTTTGATACTCATTGCCAAAGCCCAATGCAAGTTCGATGATTTGCATACTATCTAAATCAAACGTTGTAAGCCAAAACAGCACAAATACCATAACGGGTAACGCCACTGAGATCATTACAAGATATTTATTATCCCTGTACTTTTCTTTATTTTCATCAATAATGAATAAGTAAATGAGCAAATATATAAATACCACTATTATTTTAGCTTTACTTCCGTATGGTAACCCAAAGATAATGGATAACAAAATATGAAGCCACTTTCGTTTATTATAAAACAGGCCGAGTATGATAAAAATATTGAAAAATGTACCAGCTACATAAAAAATTTGCCCTGTTCCTACCCTGCTCTCTGTGTAAACTACAAATCTTGAATTTATAAAAGTTCCCGAAAAGCCATAAACGGCTACCATATAAACAATAAAAACCAGGTTTATAAATAACGAGAACAAATAAAGGTTTTTAAAAAAATTGGTTTTGGCTATATCATAACTGATGGCTACTTTTTTCCCTTCGTTATACCTGCCAATTATATAAAATACAAACAATGATAAAAAAGATACCACATTGAACGCTAAGCCAATTGGCGATTTTATAATATCCATGCCAATTAAATCGGCAATAGCAGGAAACAAAAAAGTAGTAGCTAAAGAAATTAAATTGGCAATCAGAAAAACATTGTACTTGTTTTTAGTTAAGTAAACCGACAAGAAACAAAGCAGTATAGGAAAAGCCAAATTAATTACCACCATAACTATCAATCTATTTGTAATATTGAATTGTAGTTTTTAACCATTTTATCAATATTAAATTTTTGCTCGGTTAACTTACGGGCATTTTGCCTAACCTCATTAAGGTTATCCCAATTATCTAAAACCTCTGTTAGTACATTTTTTAAAGATTGGCTATCTCCTGCCTCAAATAAAAAGCCGTTAATTTTGTGGGTTACTATTTCGGGAGAGCCACCGGTATTGGAAGCAACTACTATTTTATTTAATGCCATGGCTTCATAAATGGTTGTTCCAAGCGGCTCGCTCATTTCTGGCAAGCTTGCGTTTACCAATATATCAATGCCTGAATAAAGCTCAATTACGTTGTCGCTATACCCCTGTAAAAAGATATGTTTACTGTCAACAAGTTCTTTTACCAATAATTCATATTCATGTTCAACCGGCAAAAACTTGCCAACAATAAGCAATTTTATATTTCCATGTGTTTGAGCAAGTTCATTTATTACATTTATGAGCAACAAATGGCCTTTTCTGGGAATTATTAAACCTACTATGGCAATTATAATTTCTTCGCCGGCTTTAATTTCTTCTCTAAAGTTAGCACGTAAAGATGGTGAGCTTTTAAACAACTCCAAATCTAAACCATTATATAAAACATGAATTTTTTCCTGCAAATCTGTAGCAAACTTGTTTTTCACGGCTAATGAAACTGCCAGTGTTGCATCAAAATTTTTAACACATTTGCCGGCTAAGTCGTCCATCTTCTTTCCATCCGGATATACAAGATCATGGTTTGACCAAACAAATTTGCGGGATGATGAAAAGAGTTTAAAAAAAACAACAACAGGTAAAATATAAACCGAAGCCGATAAGTTATTAGCGTGAATGATTTTTAGTTTATGTTTCCATATAAGGCCCAGTACTCTACTATTGATTTTTAAAAAATTCAGGGCTACAATTAATAGCGTTGCCAGCCTCCCCCGCTCCTTATTAGCTCTGTTTAAAGCTTTGAGCGACCTTTCATTTATAACTTTGATTCCTTTACCCGTTAATAACTCAGAAAACGGTCCTGGAGGGCAAAGTACTATTGGAACCACCAGTTTGTTATTTTCTATTAACCTGGTAATTACTATTTCGGCTCCAGAATAGTTTGACGAACCAAATACATACAATACGTGTTTTAAACTCATTAATTTACAACTAAACCCTCATTTTAATAAATTTAGCAGGTATGCCACCATTAAAAGTATATGCCTCAATATCTTTTACAACAACAGCGCCTGCCGCAATTACAGCTCCGGTACCTATTGTTACACCAGGTAATATTTTTGCACCGCAACCAATCCAAACATCATCATGAATGGTGACGCCCAATCGGGTTATGTCCCAGGGCTGATCCATTATATATTGCCCCTTATCAGTTGAGTGGTTACTGCCTATTATACTAACATGTTGAGATATAAGACACTTTTTACCAATTTTTATAGAGCCCCCAGCTGCTCTTATGTTATTCATTTCGCCAATATAGGTGCCTTCGCCAATTATAATTTCTGAACCGTTTTTATGCTGGCTATCTTCATTAGTGCAATATATTACCGTATTTGCCCCTATAAAAACGTTTTTTCCGAAGTTCAATTTACTAATGTCATCATATTCAATCTGGGCTTTTACATGAATTTTGCAATTAAACCTGCTTGATAATGAGGCCAGTTTTAACTTCATTTTAAGAGGCGATACAAGATATTTTAAAAAGATGAGCAGCATAACTATCTAACAAAAATATTGAACTTACTTGAGGTTAAAACGGATTTTCTGATGGCTTCTGACTTCAAAACTAACTTAAGCAGAGGCTTACACACCAATAGTAAATAACAGGCCTTATAAGCAAGGTATTGTTTTGGCTTATTACGTCTAAACTGAAAACTTGTTTTGTATATTTTTTTATATAGATATATGTGATAATCGTCTATCTTATCAACGTTAAATTTAACTCCAAGTATAATATCGCACAGTATCCGCGGAAACGTTTCTATACTTGCAAATAAAAACTTGCCAAATTTTTCATATTCCAATCCGGTTAAGTTAAGTGGCGCTTCTAATAAAGCGCTAAGTCCTAAAGCCTGTTGTGCATCAGGCCATTTTTCTGTTCTATCGTCAAGTATGTTAATTACAATTTTATACTTTGAGATAATTAACTTTTTTCCGTTGCTTAACCCTACTAAACATGGAATATTTTGAGAAGCCATGGTGTAAGCGCCCCAATATCCATAGCGTATGTTTTTTATGTACTCATCACACTTATATACCGAAGTTGACAGGAATAAAAAGTTCTCAAAATTATCTATTTTAGATAAAAAATCGCCCATACCAACTGCCACCGTTGTTTCTGTTCGGCTTGTGTAATTTGATCCAAAGTTAAAACCAACCACATCGTCTCCTGCGTTATTCTCAAGTTCTAAAAAGATCCGTTCGATGGCTTCGGGTTCAACTATGCCATCATCTGCTAAAATCCATATGTAAGGTGTTTTGCAATACTCAAAACACCGCATAAAATTCCCATCGGCTCCAAGATTAATAAAATTACGCTGAACTCTTAGTTGGCCGGTATTGGGCACATCTACATTTTCATAAATGTAATCTTTTATAACAACGTCTGAACAGTTATCCAAAACCAGGATGCACGTTTCATCATTTATTAGCGACAAAAGTGTTTTTACAGTATTTAAAACCTTATCTGGCCTGTTGTAGGTAGGTATTGCAATTGTAAGCTTCATATTAAACAGAAATTTTGTGCCACTCACTTTTTTTATTATCAAACAAGTAAAAAGACCATACTAAGCTTACAACAGTGATTAAAAATGCATAACCAATTACTATACCCATAAGCCCAAAAACCTTGCTTGTAATAAAAATAGATATACTACATAACACCGCCATTACAATTGATTGCAGCAGAAAAGGTTCTTTTTTATGGCACCGTAAATATGTTGCCCAGGCATAGGTAATTTGTGTAACAAAGCAAGTTACTGAAAGAATAATTGTTGGTAGCAGAGGTAAAAACCTATGAGCGTAAGAAATATTAAAATAATTGAGCAGCAACACCCCTACGTTGAAAATGCCCAGTAGTAAGATGCATACTTTTTTCATTGATGATAATGTTTTGTTAAAAAGTTCATCAAGTGTAGTGTAATCTTTTTGTGCAATATAAGCCGAGAATAGCGGTATTTTAGTAGCTATCCAGCTGGCACAAATAGCAGTTATTCCGTTTAATGCCTGAAGCGTAAGGCCCATTTGTCCGGCAACCACCGCGCCTTCTGATGCAAACAAAACAGGGTTAAATAGCTGAAACATAAAATATCCACTCATCCAGCTCAAGGCTATTTTCCATTGAAATGGAAATATCTCGCGATAGTAATTGATAACATCGGCACCTTTTGCAAGCCATATGGCTTTTAAAAAAGTTATTCTTTTGGAAAATACAATTTGTACGTAATTGATGCTTATGGATACCAGCGACGCTATTGCGCTTGAGTAAAGTTTAAACCCAAGAAAGAAAAACAAAAACAACAAAAGCACATTTGTGATTTTTTGAATCAATCTTACTTTCGACATGTCTTTTACTTCACCCAATCCATCAAAAAACGCAAGCAGCGGGTCAATAAACAAATTTAAGGATGTACTGATACATAACAGTAGCCACGGATTTTGCCAATTAACAACCACACCCTGGTTATAGGTTTTGAAAAAATAGTAACCCAATGCTGTTAAAACAAAGCACAGAAAAATGGCAACAATGCCAAACCATTTAACGCAGAATCTTAACAATGATGATAACCTGGACTGGTAATACCCTGGACCGGTTAGCTGCCCGTTTTCCCATTTTAAATGTGCAAACTCGTAAGCAGTATATTGCGTAATTATGCCACTTAAACCTAATTCAAAAAAAACCTGTATCGCCAATATACTTGCAAAAGTATAATAATACCCCTGCTCGTTAGGGGTTAAAAACTTGGCTATCACAAAAATAGAGCCTACCCCACCAGCAGCTTGTATTACGCGTGTTAGTATTGTAAAGGCAATAGCCCCATCAATACCTACAGTAGCTAATACCTTTTTTCCTTTTTTAAGCACCTTTGTGTTTTTTGTAGATATCTAATTTTAAGCAATTCCAACATTTTATGCGCTTACCCTGATTAGTACCGGTTTACAATAATTAATGGATAGTAATAGACTTTTTTACCGATTTAGTTATTAGTTATACGTTAAAATCGGCTACATCAAGTGTAAGGCCCGCCAAGTTTCGCAGGTATTGCTGCGAGCCGGAAGTAGAATAAAACTTATCTTTTATCGCTATTCTTTTTATAAATGGAATTTGTTCAATTTGAGCATCATTAAGCATCTCATTAGCATACTCTAAAATAGCCGAACCAAAACCACCGCTTGCCTGGTGCTCTTCTATTGTTATAATCTTCTTATACTTTTTAAACAGGGGTAACAAAAATTGCACATCGATAGGCTTAATAAATGGAAAGCTGTAAACCGATGCATCAAGTTTATTATCATTCACAAAATCTGTAACGTATTTTAGCATAGCCCCTGTTGAAAAAACAGCGCACTCTGAACCATTGGCAACTTTTAAAATATTGCCTAACAAAAGTGGTTCTGTAATTTCAGATTTGTGAACAAGTGGCTCGCCCGCTTTGCCTAATCTTAAATAACATGGTCCGTTATGCTTGGTGGCAAAAGTGGTTAATAACCTTGCTTCCCGCGGATCGCCGGGCGCGCAAATAACCATATTAGGTATTGTGCGCAACATGCCAAATTCTTCTGTAGCATGATGGGATGGGCCTAAAGAACCGTATGCATAACCACCACCTACAGCTACTATTTTAACATTTAGGTTATGGTAGCAAATATCATAACGTATTTGTTCCATACACCGTAAAGTTGGGAAATTGCCTATTGAATAAATGTAAACGCAATATCCTTCCATTGCAAGGCCGGCAGCTATACCAGCCATATTTTGTTCGGCAATACCTACATTTAGATACCTATCCGGAAACAATTCGGCAAAGGGCTCAATTACGGAGAAGCCCAAATCTGCAACCAGCAAAAAAACTTTATCGTTAACTTTTGCCTCTTCTATCAATTGCTCTATGAACGCGGTTCTCATGTTAGTTGTTAAGGTTTTGAATTGCAGTTTTAAGCTGATCGGCATTAGGAGCCCTATAGTGCCAAAGAATTTGATTTTCCATAAAATCAACACCCTTCCCTTTTACTGTATTGGCTATAATAACTTTAGGCTTATTATTTTTTTGATTACATTTCAACAATGCATCATTAATTTGGGTATGATTGTGGCCGTCAATTTCAAAAACATCCCAGTTAAATGATTCAAATTTTGATTTAAAAGGCTCCAGATCAATCACATCCTTTACAAAGCCTAAACTTTGTATCTTATTGTAATCAACAATTAAAATGAGATTATCCAACTTTTGCTGTGGCGAAAATAGTATTGCCTCCCAATTTGAGCCTTCATTTAACTCACCATCACTTACCAAGCAAATCACTTTCCAGGTTGCGTTTTTTCGTTTCCCGGCAAGGGCTACTCCTACAGCGACAGGCAACGCGTGCCCCAAACTTCCTGCCGATATTTCAACACCGGGCACCATATGACTTGTATGAGATAAATATTTACTACCATCTGCTGCATACTGTTCCAGATCTTTTAACGGGAAAAAATTTTTCAATGCCAATGCCGCGTATAACCCCGTACAGGCATGCCCTTTTGAAAGTAAAAACCTGTCTCTTTGCTCGTTTTTTACATCTAAAGGATCTATATTGAGTACCCCATCATAAAGTACTGCAAGAATATCCGCCATTGATAACGCACCACCTACATGTGATGCGTTAGCTTTATGTACCATTTCTAATACCTGAATCCGTATCTGTTTGGCAAAATCTTCTGATGATATCATATTACTTTGTAACATTATTTAAATAAAAATACTCAACCACATTTGCCAATGCCTCATCAAAATCAGTTTCATCGATATGCCCTATCTGATCGCTTAACAATTTTGTATCGCCCGCTATAAGCATCGATTGATTTTCCCGGTAAGGCAAAGCTCCGTAGTTAATTTTATTATTTTCTATTTTAGTTAGAGAAATCAACTTGTCAACTACTGTGCGGAGGGAGTAATTTTGGGCCGACGAAAGGTTGTATGAACCTGATTGAGCCTGTGTTATTACTACTTTATAAACAACAGTGGCCAAATCTTTGACATACATGTAAGCGTATTGTTGCTCCCCTGCAGTCATATCCATGGGTTTGTTTTGGTACAGGTTATTTAATACCGTTGGTATAAACCAATTAAGATCTTCCTTTTCGCCAAAAACCGGAAATATCCTTAACCAATACCAATCAAACTTATACTTTTCAGCGAAATATTTGATTGTTTGCTGCACCAATGTTTTATACAGGCCATAAGCCGAAGTAGGGCTTATGGGATGGGTCTCGTTTATTCTAACATTAAATTGTCCGTACTCGGCCTGCGAACCTAAACTAATAAACTTTTTAATTTTCAGTTCCCGGGCAAGCTCAAGCAGTTCAATAGTAAAATTTAAGTTTTCTTCCTGCTCATGCCAATTGTCCCGGTTGCCAGCGCTTACTCCGGCCCAGGCAGAATGAAAAAAAACGGAAACGCCAGACGCTAACACCTGGTTTTTCCAGTCTTTGCTGTCAATATCAATCCAACTAATTTTATCAACAAAGCTTTCACAGCGCCACAAATTCGACTTACTCCTTTTTATGGCAACTATTTCAAAGTTGCCTTCAATAAGCTTCTCAGCTACAGCAGCCCCTAAAAATCCAGTAATGCCTGTAATTAAAATTTTATACATCAAAGTAGTTTAATATTTGTTCTTCCGTGTATTTAGCTACGTCGCTGTTTTCATGAAATTTCTTGTACCAGGCAATGGTAAACTCAACAGCTCTTGTGGCATCCAATTGGGGTACCCAATTTAACTGCGCACGCGCTTTGCTAATATCAAGTTTAAGCAACCCGGCTTCATGAGGTTGATTTGCATTTTTTTTCACTTCAAAACTACCATTCCCCCAGGCTTTGGTTGCCATAACAGTCATTTCATGTACCGATAGCACATCATTTACATCGGGGCCAAAGTTATAAGCCTGCGAAAATAATTCAGGCTGTGCTGCAAGTTTAGCACCAAGTAACAGGTACCCCCCTAATGGTTCCAAAACGTGTTGCCACGGCCTCACGGCATCCGGGTTTCTGATTTCAACGGGTTTATCGGCAGATAGGGCACGGATAACATCTGGTATCAGCCTATCTTTAGCCCAGTCGCCGCCGCCAATTACGTTACCGGCTCTGCCCACGGCTATTGCTTTTTGGTGTCGATGATATGAGCTTATATTAAAAAATGAATTACGATAAGAGTCGATAACTAATTCGGCACAAGCTTTACTTGCACTATATGGATCATACCCTCCCAAACGATCGTTTTCACGATACGGATAATCCCACTCATTATTATGATAAACCTTATCGGTAGTAATTAAAACGGCACTACATGGTTTGTTTAATTCGGCAAGCGCATCTAACAAATTGGCTGTTCCTATTGCGTTTACTTCAAATGTTTCGGCCGGTATTTGGTACGATAATCTAACAAGCGGCTGTGCAGCCAAATGAAAAATAAAATCGGGGTTAAAGCCTAAAACCGCCTTTTTTAATTCATCCCTATTTCTAAGATCAGCAATAACAGATTCGCACAGTGTGTCGCCGTTCAACGTATAATATAAATCATGCTCATTTTGGGGCGCAAGCGCGTAACCCATTACTTCGGCGCCAAGTAAATTCAAAACTTTTAGCAACCAGGCACCCTTAAAACCGGTATGTCCTGTTACAAATACTTTTTTACCGTTATATATTTCTTTTAAATAATTAAACATCACTACCAGGTTTTCCAGGGCGCGTTACCACTTTCCCACATGTTATTTAAATCGTGCTTATCTTTAAGTGTATCCATCGGGCGCCAAAAACCATCGTGTTTAAAAGCCATCATCTCGCCGTCGTTAGCAATCTGTTCCATGGGTTTCTGTTCCCACACGGTACCATCACCCTCTTTTATATAATCAAATATATCCGGCTGACAAACAAAGTATCCTCCGTTAATCCATGAACCATCACCTTTTGGCTTTTCTAAAAATGATTTTACAAACATATCTGACGTAATATCAAGAGCACCAAAACGGCCCGATGGTTGTACCGATGTTACCGTGCACAATTTACCATGCCCTTTATGATATTCTACTAAATCCTTTATATTGATATCGCTAACACCATCACCATAAGTTAACATAAAAGGCTCGTTTTGAACATGCGGTTGTATACGTTTTATACGCCCCCCTGTCATCGAATTATTCCCGGTATCCACCAAGGTTATTTTCCATGGTTCTGCCTGTGAATCATGCACTTCTACGGAATTATTCTTTAAATCAATAGTGACATCAGATTTATGTAAAAAATAATTAGAAAAAAATTCTTTTATAATATAGCCCTTGTAGCCAAGACAAACCACAAAATCATTGAATCCATGCGCCGAATAAATTTTCATGATATGCCATAATATTGGCATACCACCAATTTCAACCATCGGCTTAGGTTTCACTCCTGTTTCTTCTGAAAGGCGGGTACCTAAACCACCTGCAAGCAATACAACTTTCATTTTATTAATTTAAATTTATTAAATAGCACTTTCCACGTCGGCTGCATCATAAAACACAATATAATTGTTGGATTTTTTTGAGCTGGATAATTTATTATCAGCCAGATAAGGTTTATATAGTTCCATTTTCAATGGCGTAGCCCAATATGAAATAAGAGCAATGCCTATTTTAAGACACTTAATTTTCTTTTGAAATAATTTTTTTTAACGTAAATATCAAAGTAATTAAAAAACAGCTTATAAATATTCCAAAAAGAATGCCTTTTATCTTTGTTAATTTATCTACTTCTAACGGAAACACAGGTCTATCTATCACCTGTATTATTGGCGTTTCCTGTATTAATGAAAGTTTTGATACTTCCAGATTTTTTACAATTTCGCTGTAGATAGCAGTGTTAGCCTGCACATCAACCTGCCTTTTTTGCGATGGTACCTTAAGAGCAACCAATAAAGGATTAGCGTTTGGCGAAGCATCAACAGCAGCAGCAACCCCTGATATGGAATTATTTAGTTGCATTCTTACACTATCTGCCTGTTTTTGCAAAATGTTAACATTCCTGGTTCCCTTTTTTGTTTTAGTTAATACATAAAAATCATTTACCGTTTCTACCAGTTTATCAGTAAACAGTTTTGAAAATAACTCATCAGTTGATACCGTTTGAACTTTTATTACCGCAAGTTTTTTATCGAGCCTGAAAACAACTAAAACATGCTTGTTAAAGTTATCGACTATGTCTGTTATGATACTATCCTGATGGCGATTAAATTTATCGGCATCGCCATTAAAGGTAATACCATCAAGTTCCGGGTTCTTTTTCCATTTTAATCTAAGGTGGTTAAAATCTATATACCTATTAATTAGCAGGTCATTTTTACCGTTAAAATTAGCATTACTTAATAATGCTTTTTCTATCATTAAACGTGACTTATATAACTCAAGAATATTATCTCCATGAAAAATACCGCCGCCGCCACTGTCACCGCCAACATCAATACCAGCAAGTGAAGCTAAACCGGCATATTGCCCAAGCCCACCACCAGAATTACCGTCCTCTAAAACAAAAGTACATGTTGCGGTATAAATAGGTTTTCTGAATATGGAATAGACAAGGCCAATACATCCACCCAAAATTGAAAAGCATACTATAATTAACCATTTGCTTTTGATATATTTTAAGATGGAACGAATCTTAACAACGATACGATCTAAAGTTATAGCATCAGTTTGGAGATACCTATTTTCATCATTAATGTTAGTCATCGATGTAGCTAATAATAAATCTATTTCTTTAAACTTAAAATACCCAAAATAATAGCTCCTAATGATGCTAAACCCGTAGTGTAACCCAATATTTGCTGGCCTGTATTTCCTTTACTTTCCGGCTTTGTGGGCACGTATATTTCACTACCAGGTTTTACCTCCGGATGGCTGTTAAAAAACAAAAACTTACGGGTTCCCTTTACCGTTCCGTTGGGGTAAACAACATAGGCGCCTCTTCTTAAAGCTCCTGGCGCATACCCCCCGGCGTTTGAAATAAAATCATTAAATGATTTTGAGCCATCATAAACTACGGCACTGGGGTACAATACCCGCCCGTTAACTCTTACTACCTGTTGCTGTTTTGGTACTCTCAAAATATCGCCATCTTCTAAAAGCAAATCGCCTTTTGAACCGGGGGTTTTGAGGATTTTATCAAGCTCGATACCTACATAGTTATTACGCTGTTGATTATCATCGGTATTGGTTGAATCTTTATAAGAGCGTTTTAACCTGTTGGTTTGTAATAAGCGTTCCTGGGCTAATGCAGTTGTATCGGCTTTATTTTTATCAATGCCTAATATGGCTATGTTTTCACGTTTCAGTGAGCCACCTTCCACATCGGCAGATGCTGTTAAACCACCCGCGCGGGCTATCAGATCTGATACTTTCTCATTTTTACTTTTGATGGTATATGAGCCCGGATATAATACTTCGCCTTCAACTTTTACTGTTTTTTGTTTTTCGTAACCAGGTAAGCTATATACCGATACAATATCAAAAGGCGTTAATACAAAATTTGCCTCAGCGGGTTTTAACTGGCCATCAATGTTTACAGTAAAAACCTGGGCAACTGAACTGCTTTTTGAATTAGGATCGGCATCGGCTATGCGGCGGGCAACCTCAATACGGTTGGTGCTGGCTCCTTCGGCAAAGCCGCCTGCCTTTAAAATAAGGTCTTCTACCTTCATACCTTCAGAAAAAGCAAACTTGCCCGGCTTTCTTACATTGCCGTTGATGGTGACAACGTACTTGTCACGTAAATCGAATATTGATGAAATGTTTACAATATCTTCGCGCTGAAGCGGAATGTTTACCGTTTTATTGATTACGTCCTTAACATTAAACCCTATTATTTCGGTTGTATTATCTGGCTTTAAGCGGGTAATTGTTCCACGCTCTGTAAAGGCGTCTTCTTTCAACCCTGCAGCCTTATCAATCAATTGCAATAATGTTAATCCATTTTGTAATTCATAATCGCCGGGTTTAAAAACCGCCCCCCTTATAACTACCCTGTTTTCAAAACGGGATAAAATAGATTCTATAGTGTATTTATCGCCTCTTAGGGGAATATAGTTTTTATAATCGGCCTCCACCACATCGGTTATCTTTCTTTGCTGATCGCTTATTTGCGAAACCTTTATGCGGGCAGTGTAAGCGCTATCGGTAAAGCCACCGGCGTACCCAATAATATTATCAAGTGTTTCGCCCGGTAAAACCTCAAATAAGGCCGGTATTTTAACTTCGCCAACAAGCTCAACCCTTGTTCTGTAGGTTGGCACGCGCACAATATCCTGATCCTGCAGGGTAATGTTGTTTTTCTGATCGCCTTTTAACAAAAAATCATACACATCAAGGTGCCTTATAATCCGGTTGTTCCTGATAATTTCTATCTGTCTTAAACTACCATTATCATTAGGTCCGCCGGCTGTGTATAAAGCGTTAAAAACCGTAGCTAATGATGGCAGTGTATAGGTACCAGGCTTTGCTACCTGCCCTATAATAATTACCTGAATGCTACGAATATTGCCTAAAGTAACTTGTACCGTTGTACCACGGCCAACCGCGTAATTATTGGCGGCAAGCTTACTTTTTATAAGTGCTGTAGCTTGCTCAATAGTTTTACTACCTACGTTTAAAACGCCAACGCCCGGAATATTGATATTGCCCTCGGGAGATACTTCAAGTTTCCAGTTTACCAGCGAGCTACCGTAAACGGCTATATTAAGTTGATCATTGGGGCCAAGTATGTAATTCAGCGGCGTAGCCAGCTTAAGATTAGGCTCAAATGAACTGTTTTTATTTTTGAAAATATCGGCTCCAAAAATTTTGGGTTTTAAACCTTCAAATAAATCATTAGTGGCTGCAGAAGTTGTATTGTTAGTATCAGGTTTGTAATTAAGTTGCCTGCCCGTTGAAGCAGAGGTATCCGCTCCGTTTTGAGCAACACTTGCATTGTTTGCTCTTACATTCTTAATCCTGGATTGTAGTTTTTGAACCTGCGATGCAGACATGCCCCTGGCTTGCGCCTGCTGCAATAAATCTGCATCACCAAGCCCTGCCTTTTGAGCCTGTTGAATCAATTGGGTAATTTGCTGATCTGAGAGGTCATCAACATTAACAGACGATATGTTTTGTAAACTGGTTTGGGCTGTACTATTGTTAACAATACCAAAAGAGAAAAGGAAAACAATAAAAAATATTAAAAGTTTAAATTTATTCATAAGTAAAAGCTATCTTAAGCTTAAAAAATAACACTTTGACAAGGGATAGTATTTTCTGCAAAAGTAAACCAATTTCCCACTTTTTAGGGTAATTACCGTTTTTTTTAATTTAATCTTAAACACTATTATCCATCAAATAGCTTATTCAAAAATGTTTATGCTGATCCATTAGTTAAAATAATAAGTAAAGTTAATCCTGGCGTGTAAGTTATAACTCGAACCGTTTCTATATTCATAATTCAGGGAATATACAGGCGTAACATCTGCCGAAAGCAAATAGTTTTTAAACCTGATATTTGTATAAAAAGTGCCCGATAAATCAACCCAATGGGTATTAAAATTTCCTGTACCGGCAAAGGCAGAATAGTACAAATCATTATTATGTAACTGCCTTTCAAAGGTAAAACCATAAGCATGGTAATCTTTTAAATAGCTTAAATCTAATATAAAACTACTGCTACCCGGCCCTATCCCTGCACCTATATATCTCCCCTCATTTGTATAACCATCTCTTGGGCTAAGTAAATGTGCATACCATGAGGGTTCATCTCTAACAACATAGGTATTTGAGCGCGCTAACTGAGTTATTTCTGATTTTAGTTGTATAAACCCACCTTTACTTAATTCAAACAATTTACGGCCGCCAAAAGTATATGCTGCCGAATGTTCGGGTTCCTCTATCAGATCGTTGATATTGCCCCACCGGTCATTCCGGGCCCATTCAAAGTAAATCTCGGCTTTGTATAAGGGCAAAAGCTGCCTGATATTAAAGGCATATGCAAAATCCTGTCCGTCGCCATTGTGGCCGTTGTTAATATCGTTGGCTTTAACAGACGAGCCTGTAATAACCGGAATTACCTTACGGAAGATGCTTTTGCTATGATAGGTAGAATCTTTATCCAAATAATCATAGCTTGAAACCCCGAGGTAGAACCCTTTTAACCACTTAGGCTGCCAGTTAACAGTATATGCCGATATATAACGGGATGTAGCAGGCTTGGGGCTATATAAATTACCCGCGTAAGTAAGCTTGCTAAAGTCATCGGGCGGGTAGCCCGATTGTTTAAGGTTGCCGCCTATAATTTGCCATTCAAAAGAGCCTATAATTGTTTTTACAGGTTTTGAGGAGTTAAAAGTCCAATGGAAAAAACCCGGAGCCGAATTACTCATCATAATGGAGTTTTTTATCCCCGGTCCCCACCACAAGTTTTCTGTCGAAACTCCCGCTTCAATGCTTTTGTAATTGAGCGTAATTTTTGATTGCCCCGGATAAAGATGAGTAATTGATTTGTTGCCGAATCTTTCCGGCGCATCAATACCGTTAACAGTACCAAAATAAGCGCCTAAAAGTTGCTGGTTATTGTTATTTGCCTGCACATCGGCAAACGTATTAAAGGGCTTGTTTTCGGCATAAACTAACTCGGGCTTAAGTTGTATTTTAAGAATACCGGCCGTTAATAAAAAGCCTCCGCTTAGCATCGTTTGATAACCTTTGTCAGGATACAATGAACCATTATTATAGCCATATGGTCGTTTCACATTATATTCATTAAGCCAGTTTAATGGCAATACCTGTATGCCGGATGGTATGCCCATAAAGTTAAATTTTGCATAAGGCTTACTTGCAATAAGTTTAAGTAACGCAGAATCGGCAGCGGTATTGTTCCACTGGCTATTTACGGGGCGTATACTAAACGAAAAAGGATCATCGCTTGTACCCGAAATTTGATTTCTGCGGGCAATATCTTCCGCGTAACTCCCCACAGAAATGGTTTGTGAATAAACATGGTTTATGATAAAAACGAAAAGGGTAAGGGCTAAAAAGTGTTTTTTCACGGGTAGGTTTTGTATTAAAATGTGTAAGGCTATTAAACGATAAAACTAATTATCCTTAGATATATTGTATGTTATCAAAATATATCTTTTTCAAAAAGTTAAATTTATGTCTAATTTCTTAACAATATCACAAAAAACAAAGCATTAAACACTCATTTTTATAATACAAATGCCATATTAAATAATTTCAATAATCAATTAATGTATTCTTTACACTATTCACTATAAGCCATACGAAAGTGTACCGGTTAACGATACAACCAAAGCAAAAAATATTTATAGTTTTTGTAATCGCAGAAGAAAAAAAAACAATATCAGCTTTTAGCTTTCAGGTGCCTTGTTCTCAGCTTGCTTAAAAACTCGGGCGAGATGCCAAGGTACGATGCTATGTAATGCTGTGGCACGCGCTGCGGAATGCTTGGATAGCGCTTTATAAACTCCAGGTACTTTTCCATCGCTGTGTTTGATATGGTTTTAAAAAGCCTGTTTTGTACTACGGTAAGGTGGCGTTGCAGCATCAGCCTAAACATGCGTTCCAGTTTAGGCACTTCGGTAAGCAGTTGCTCTTTAGCATCGCGCGATAAAATAAGCAACTCGCAATCTTCCAGTGTTTCTATGTACATATTGCAAGGGGTTTGATCCTGAAAACTGGCTAAATCGCTCACCCACCAATCCTCCACCGCAAATTGCAGCGTTACTTCGGCCCCATTTTCATCAACAATGTATTCGCGGATGCAGCCCTTGTTTACATATGCTTCAAAATTGCAGATATCGCCTGCCTGTAGAAGTTTAGTCTTCCTGGGCACTTTGCGAAATTCCAAAATTTCATTAAAACGGGCTGATTCATCTGTGGTTAAATTCACCGAACGCGCAGCGTAGCTATTGATATTTTGAAACATTTGTCAAATATAAGCCGGGTATATTTAATCGCTGCAAATAAATAGCTGCGGGCGCTTTATTTCTTGTTCCAGTTCAATGGATTTTAGGATGTATATATACCACCTTTACAGATTGAACATTAATTATAAATCAACAGATAATTTACCTCACCAACATGACGTATTTACCCAACCCCAATCGTTACCGCAACATGGAATACCGCCGTTGCGGCAATAGCGGTTTAAAATTACCCGCTGTATCCCTGGGCATGTGGCATAACTTTGGCGCTATTGATAGTCTCGAAAACGCCCGCAACATTATGCGATTGGCTTTTGATAGCGGCATCACCCATTTTGACCTGGCTAACAATTATGGCCCACCGGCAGGCTCGGCCGAAGAAACTTTCGGGCATATTTTTAAAGATGATTTTAAGCGTTACCGCGATGAACTGGTAATATCAAGCAAAGCCGGCTGGGGAATGTGGGAAGGCCCTTATGGCGACTGGGGTTCAAAAAAATACCTGGTGGCCAGTCTTGATCAGAGCTTAAAACGCATGGGACTTGATTATGTAGATATTTTTTATCATCACCGCCCCGATCCTGAAACACCGCTGGAAGAAACCATGGGTACCTTAGATTTGATGGTACGCCAGGGTAAAGCACTTTATGTGGGTATCTCCAGCTATAGCGCGCAGGAAACAGAAAAGGCCCTGGCTATTTTAAACCGTTTGGGTACACCATGCCTCATTCATCAACCTAAATACTCGATGTTTGATAGGTGGGTTGAAGGCGGCTTGCTTGATGTGCTTGGTAACGAAGGTGTGGGTTGTATTCCATTCTCTCCGCTGGCACAAGGGTTATTAACCAACAAATATTTAAAAGGTATTCCCGAAGGCTCAAGGGCTGCGGCACACCGTGGCAACGGCGCAATTGAAGAAGATGCCATAACCGATGCTAACATAGCTAAAGTAGCTAAACTAAATGAATTGGCTATAAAGCGTGGTCAAAGCCTGGCACAAATGGCTTTATCCTGGATTTTGAAAGATAAGCGTGTAACATCGGTATTGATAGGCGTAAGCAAGCCCGAGCAGGTAACTGACTCGATAAAATGTTTGGATTATACGTCTTTCACGAAGGAAGAGCTAACGTTGATCAACAATATCCTTGCTTAAACCAATCCAGTTAAACCAAATTATGAGAAGTAATTTTTTTGTTAAACCACTGGCTTTTGCATTGCTTGCCTTATCGGCAAACCTGGCATTCGCGCAAAACACTACGCCGTTTTCTGTAGATAACAATACAGCAAAGGTATACGTTACGGCCAAAAGTACCGGTAACAACATAACCCAAACCGAAACCTTACAGTTTAAAGCCTACCCGCAACCGCTTGAAAAGGATATTACTATTTTTGTTGACCCCTCAAAAACTTTTCAAACCATGTTGGGCATCGGCGGCGCATTAACAGATGCATCTGCCGAGGTATTTTACAAAATGCCGAAGGACAAGCAACAACAGGTGCTTACCGATTATTACGATAAGGATAAAGGTATTAACTATACCCTGGGGCGCACCAATATTCAAAGTTGCGATTTTTCGAGCGACACTTACAGCTACCTGAAAGATGGCGATGTTAACCTAAAAAACTTTGACATCAGCCATGATATGAAATATAGGGTGCCTTTTATTAAAGAAGTTTTAGCGGCAGCGGGTGGCAAACTAACCTTATTTGCTTCTCCATGGAGCCCATCTGCCTGGATGAAAACCAATGGCGATGTATTACACGGCGGGAAACTTAAACCCGAGTACGCCCAAACCTGGGCCAATGTTTATGGTAAATTCATAAATGCTTACGAAAAGCAGGGCATCCCTATTTGGGGCCTCACGGTGCAAAATGAAGAAATGGCCAGCCAAACCTGGGAATCATGTATATACACCGCCGAAGAAGAGCGCGATTTTATCAAGAACTTTTTAGGTCCGTCATTGAACAGGCCGGCTATGGTGATAGGAAGCTATTGATCTGGGATCATAACCGCGATTTAATGTATCAGCGTGTAAGCACTGTATTGGAAGATCCCGAAGCTGCTAAATATGTTTGGGGTGTAGCCTATCATTGGTATGAGGATATCGCCGCGGCTGGTGCAGGCATGAATTTTGAAAACGAATGACTGGTAAGCCAAACTTTTCCCGATAAGCCTCTTATGCTTACCGAAGGTTGCGCCGCCGATTTTGACGTCAATAAGTTTTCCGACTGGAGCTTTGGCGAAAAATACGGTCAGTCAATGATCAACGATTTTAACATCGGCACCGTAGCCTGGACAGATTGGAATATCATACTGGACGAGCGTGGCGGCCCTAACCATGTAGGCAACTTTTGTATGGCCCCTATTCATTACGATACTAAAAACGACAAGCTGATTTACACCAACGCGTTTTACTACCTTGGGCATTTCTCTAAATTTATTCACCCCGGTGCCAAACGCATCGTAAGTTCGGCCAGCAGAAACAACCTGCTTACCACCGCTTACATGAATACCGACGGCAAAATGGCCGTAGTAGTGATGAATAAATCTGATGCTGATATAAACTACCTGTTATGGATAAAAGGAAAAGCGGCTAAAACAACTGCACCTGCACATTCCATTGCCACCATAGTTATTGAATAGTTAAAATTGAATCAAAACAAAACGGCCCCAATTTCAGCAGAAATTGGGACCATTTTGTTTTGATAACGAGGCTTTTGTTCCCGGCGTTTATAACATTAACTGTAGTTACAGCCCTTTATACACAAGCCTGGTAAAAAATGTACCATCGATAACAAACCCTCCGTATTTAGCATCGTAAGCAGCTGTAGGTTTTTCTGCAATCACCTCATTTATTGATTTGCCCTGTTTCTTTAACACGGCAACCTTGTCGCGTATGGTGGCAAGCATTGCATGAAATTCTATTAGGTGTTGCTTATTACCAATTGGGCCGTGCCCCGGGATAATGATGGTTTCTTTGGTAGCCTTATTTATATTGATTTCCGCAGCTGCAATCATCCCATCAATACTTCCCCCGGTAGAGTAATCAATGAATGGGTAATAGCCATTCCAAAAAGTATCGGCAACGTGCAGGATGTTCGCATTAGGAAAAAACACCGAACTGTCGCTATCTGTATGTGAATTTGGATACTTCTTTATCAAAACTTTCTCCCCGTTAAAATGAAGCGTATGTTCTGTTTTAAAAAGTACAGTTGGTAAAGCATCAGCCGTAAATGGATCAAAAGTGTAATTCCAGTCGACCACCCTCGTCTTTTCGGCCAGGTGCTTTCGTGTTTTTTCCTGTGCGATAATAGTAGCTCCCGCTTCATGTAACCACTGGTTCCCAAAAGTATGATCAAAATGCCAGTGACTGTTGACAAGGTATTTGATAGGATCATTACTGATAGAATTCAGTGCAGCCAAAACATTTTGTTTAGATACGCCTATGCCGCCATCAACCAGCAACTTGCCATCCGGCCCTTGTAAAACGGCAATATTACCACCTGAGCCATCCAATACATTAATGTTTCCACGGAGTTTAGTTACATTAACTGTCGCGGTTTTGGCGGCATTAATAATGGTGACTACCGGGCTTGGAGTCTGCGCAAACACTGTTTTGGGCATTAGGTACACCCCGGCCACTAAAAGCCCGGCCGAGCTGATGAAGCTACGACGGCTGATGTCATTTTTTTCTTGATTGTTCATGATTCGGTTTTTAATATTGAGATAAAGCATCTTCTGATACATCTCCAAGTATTAAATACCAGGCCAATAAATAATAAACTAATAATCAATAACTTAAATAAAAAACACAAAAAAACAGCACCGAAATTAAGCCGAACGTTGAGCTCGAGACGAAATAAAGGTGAATATAGAAGAAGCGGTTGCCAGTATCCAGTTTGCAGTTCGCGGTTTGCAGTTAGCAGGAGAAGAGGCAGTTAACAGTATTCAGTTGTCAGTTTACCGTTTGCAGAACGCTGCTCCCTGCCATAGCAGTCGTTGGCCAGTGAAGGGATGAATGAAGGGTATAAAACGCGAAAAGCCCTCATCGATAGATGAAGGCTTTTGCGATAAGATTTGGCACCGACCTACTCTCCCACGTTTTACCGCAGT
>NZ_JAUFPS010000039.1 GCF_030409315.1 Mucilaginibacter flavus
TACTAACGGATTACTCGTGCACGTTTTTGGAAAAATAGCCGCCGCTTTTATATACCTTATTTTTTAACCCTTGATTCGCATTAATATTTATCCTTCAATTAATGATACCACAAAGGTGGGCACATGCCCTTTGCGCTTTGTAGCCTAACTGAGGACATTTGTAGTCAAAATGAGAAACGGCTATAGATATAAGCAAACGTGATTTTAAATCAGGTTTGCTTATAATGTATACAACAGAATAGGAGGTATTTTTAAAAAAATTGACGACATAGTAGCTGTACCTTACTGCAAGAATATCCTTCAGGGTTATTTGGCCGGCTTTCCGTATCCTAACAGCAAGCCTTTGTAAAGCTGAAGTTGTCGCAATAAGGCATCTTGCTGATCCTTGGGTAAAATCATTTGTCTGCTATATTTTTTGCCGTTAAATTTGATGACTACTTTTTTTGCCTTAACTATTCTTAACAACATCGAAATCTTATCATCATAAATTACTTCGTCGCTGTATTGTCTTGTTTGATTTTTGAGCGTTTCTGTTGTAAAGCTTGGTGAATAATGTAACCGTTTACCGTCAACAAGAAATGTTACATTTTTTATCTCCAATGGCACATCTGTTGTATATTGAGTTGCAAAATAAAAAGTGTAAACGATATCGTCGTATTGCATATGGATATATAAACCGTTTGCAGTTTTTTTCTCTGGTGAATCTTTGCTATTTAAATAAGTTTCATGGATAGCAAGGTCTGTTGTTGGTGCACTTTCCCGATAAAGTTTTTTGAAAAGTTCACGATCTATGCTAATCACAGATAGTTTTTTCAGGCTGAGTTCTGCTGTTTCCGACAGTTGTTCAGGCTGCCGTTGCATTGATATCGAAGCGGCAGATGTATCTATTACTGTGCTATCTGCGCCGTCGGTGGTTCCTTCGCCTCTATTTGTCTTAATAACACCGAAAAATATTATTAGAAGTAAAATTGCTATCACTACAAAAATAACACAGCCAGTGTTATCGCTTTGTCCATTAGCTTGAACAGGGTCTGGCGATGGCGTGTTATTGGCAGAAACGTTGTCTAAACCTTGCCACCTTTCGTTTTCATTTGTTACGGTTGCTTCATTGCCCGGTTGATCTATATGGTAAACACTGCTACAATAGGCGCATTTAATTACATTACCTACCGCGGCCTCCAATTCGGCGCCACAATTTTTACACTTTTCTAAGCGTTTGTTTTCCAAGGCAATTAGTGATCAAGATTAAACGCTATGTTTTTTCGGCCCGATGCTACAAGATCCTGGTTACGCTGACGAAAATTTTGTAATTTGGAGTAATACCTGTTTATTGCCCCCGGGTAAAAAACGGTAGCCATCAGCGTAGGAAAGATTACTAAAAATACCATACCTCTTAAATACCAGTATAAACTTAGGGGATTACTAAATGCAATGTTGTTCATAGGGTGAGTAGCGTATATATCAAATTTACTGCCGGCTATGGCCGTCAAAGCAGCACGCAATACCAACATACCAAACCAAATTCCCAAACCAACCAGCGCATTTTTTTTGAAGGTGGCGCCGCGTGTTGGCGGGCAAAGCCCCATATCCACAGGCCGGTCTGCCATTAGTTCGCCTGATACATCATCCATATAAATATTATAACTTTTGCCCATATAAATATAGGTTGTGCGCCAAACGGGATAATAAAACATACTGGTATTTTTGGCGTGATATTTTAAATAATGGTTATGCTGATGCCCGGCGTCGGCTTCGTTAAGTGTACGATAAACCTTTGCCGCGGCCTGTAACTTGCCAAAATTTTCCCAGGCTGCGGCTTCAGGCGCGTTATCGGTAAGGTACACATCGTCGGTACCTGTTGAGGTAATTGGGGCAATTAACTTTTTATTGGCAGCAATGGCAAAATCCATTACGTTTTTTCCTTCTGCTTCGTCGTATCCTCCGTAGGCGGTTACAGCGTATTCGCCATTAAGAGGCGTGTTTTGAGCTATTACTTTTCCATGCTTATCCAGCGAATTATAATAACCATCATAAATTCCGGTAAACTGGTAAAACGGTATATAAAGCTGTTCAACCTGTAAAAAACTGGCTTCAAACAATAAGTTGACCGGCGTTTGTTTGCCGCTTGTTAAAAAAAGAATTACGGCGCCTTTAAATCCATCAAAATTGTTTTTAAACCGTATACACCCGGCATCAGGTGCCTGTGAATCTGCATTAGCTGCAGGCTGCTGGTTGATTTTAAAAACACTGCCACAGTACAGGCACTTATTAGCATTTACGGTAAAATCATACTCCAGCGTGCCACCGCAATTACTGCAGGCATTAGTTGCACCTGCAAATTGTGCAGTATTAGATTCCATGTTAGTTTAAGTTAAATTGTTCAAAGGTTTCAATGGCTTTTTGGGCCAAATCAAGGTAGCTTATTTTTTGGTTCATGCCGGTAAGTACATAAGCGTCATCATAATGCTTAAGCGCAGCCAATTCTGTCCTGGCCTGGTTTACCTGGTTTAAACCCAGGTAACAGTTAATGATAGAATAATGTGCTTTGGCGGCTGTGCGGCCAAACTCGTTCGTCCCTTCATCATGGTAAATGGTCGCTTCGGGATATTGCTCTATTATCTCTCTGAAAATGCGTATGGCGGTTTCAAAGGAGTTCATATGAAAGTGGCACAAGCCCGCATTGAACAAGGCATCATCGGCCAGTTCATCATCGGGATAAGTTTGTTTTATATACAAAAATTGCTGAGCGGCATCAAAAAGTAACTGCTCATGAACAAGCCGACTTGCTGCTACAAACAGGTCGTGAGGGTGGCTGTTAATCATGGATATTGATTAGATAAGGCTTAGTAATTGTGTTTTTTTCTGGTCAAATTCTGCCTGCGTAATTATCCCCATATCCAATAAACCTTTCAGATCTTTAAGCTTTTCTACCGGCGATTTCTGATCGGCCGCGGGAGCAACCGCTTGCACAGCCGGTGCCATAGTTTGCTGAATCATTTGCGGCATCATGAAGCCCATGCCCAACCCCACGCCACTGCCAACGGTTTGACTGGCTAATCCGTTCGGGTTGTTAGCAGCATCCTGTATAGACATGGCCATCTTATACTTCATAAACTCGTCCATATTACCCAGCGCCGACATACCCGAACGCTGATCTATCATTTGCTGAACTTCTTCGGGAACAGATATTGAAGCAATGTAAAGATCATGCAGCGAAAGACCAAGATTTTCAAAATCAGACTGCAACGCTATTTTGGTGTTGGCGCTCATGGTATCATAAACAGCAGGCAATTCCGTTACCGATTGTGCCTGCCGCCCAATTACTCCCGTTAACCTGGATACGATAATATTTTTAAGATAATCGGCTATATCGGTGTCCTGGTACAAGCCCATGGTGCCAACTATCTGGTTAATAAACGTCCTGGAGTCTGCTATCTGGATAGTATAATTACCAAAAGCCCGCAATCGCACCATTTTCAGGTCCTTATCTGCAAACAGGATAGGCTCCTGTGTACCCCACTTTAGGTTGGTAAATAGCTTTTTATTGGTAAAGTAAACTTCGGCGCGAAACGGCGAATTTGGCCCATAAGCAAAACTGGTTACCCACTTGGTTATTAGCGGAAAGTTTCGTGTTTCCAGCATATACCGACCGGCCGAAAAAACATCGACAACCTGCCCATCCCTGAAAAATATAGCTTCCTGACTATCCCGAACAGTAAGTTGCGATCCCCATTTAATTTCGGTTGGTCCCATTTCAGGAACCCTTTTTACCATTATACTACCTGTGTTATCTAAAAACTCAAGTACCTGGGTTAATTCTGGCATATTTATAATAATGTGATAATGTTTATTGTTGACGACTAATATAACAACTAATCTGAAAATATAAATTGTTAAAAACAATACTTCTCTGCCAATATCACCGATGATTATTAGGCGATTGAGAGTTGCTTTAACTTTTTTGCAACGGGCAAACAAAATCTGTTTAGTCATTTTTACCCGCCAAGTGCTCGCTTACAGCAGAAAACATTCTGCCTCTTTTGTCATCCCGCCATCATGTTATATAATTCCGGAACGATTGATCCGAAAAGTTTTCCACTTTCGGAACGTTCATTCCGATTAAAACTTGAACGACCTTTTGAAATGAAAAAATTAGAAAATAAAGTAGCAGTAGTAACCGGTGCATCTAAAGGAATTGGCGCAGGTATTGCTAAAAGTTTAGCGGCCGAAGGTGCAGCCGTAATTGTTAATTATGCATCGGCCAAAGCAGGTGCCGACAAAGTTGTTACCGATATTGTTGCCGCCGGTGGTAAAGCTGTAGCTGTACAAGGCGATGTATCAAAATTAGCAGATGTTGAACGCCTGTTTGTCGAAACAGAGGCTGCATTTGGTGCCGTAGATATTTTGGTTAACAATGCCGGCGTTTATGAGTTTGGTGCCATTGAAGCAATTACAGAAGAGCATTATCACCGCCAGTTTAACACCAATGTGTTGGGCTTATTACTGGTAACCCAGGGCGCGGTAAAAAGCATTGGCGACCGTGGCGGCAGCATCATCAACATTAGCTCGACAGTAACGCGTATTACGCCTCCGGGCAGCGCGGTATATACTGCAACTAAAGGTGCCGTTGATGCTATAACACAAGTGTTATCAAAAGAATTAGGCCCTAAAAACATACGTGTTAATGCTATTAACCCCGGCATGGTAGAAACTGAAGGTGCTATTACCGCGGGTTTTATTGGCAGCGATTTTCAAAAACAACTGGAAACACAGGTGCCGTTGGGACGTATCGGGCAACCGGATGATATTTCGCCTATAGCGGTGTTCCTGGCTTCTGCAGATTCGGGCTGGTTAACCGGCGAAATATTGATTGCCAGCGGCGGTCACCGTTAAGCATCAGCAAAAATGATTAAATTTGCCCCGTTAATTACGGGGCTTTTTCTGTTTATGGCAAGAAGTAAAGATTTTGATGAAAATGAAGTGCTGAAAAAGGCAGTCTGTCTTTTTTGGGATAAGGGCTATAACGGAACCTCGATGCAGGATCTGGTTGATGGCCTGGGAATTAGCCGATCAAGCCTTTATGATACCTTTGGCGATAAACATCAATTATATATCAGGGCGCTTGAAACCTACCAGCAAAGTTATGGCAGCCTCCTGTACACCCTCACCAACCAGGCAACATCAACAAAAGATGCCATTCGTAAATTATTAGAGCTGGTGGTTAAAGACCTCCTAAACGATGAACAACGTAAAGGATGTTTCATGGTTAATGCAGGTATTGAGCTTGGGAGTCATGACCAGCAAGTTAACCAGCTTATTTGCGACACCGAAAATCAATTGGAGCAGGCTTTTTTAAAGCTGATACAGCAAGGGCAACAAAAAGGAGAAATTAAAGGCGACAAAGATCCCAAAGCGCTCGCCCGTTTCTTGAACAACACCGTTAAAGGCATGCAGGTATCGGTCAAATCCACCACCGACCGGAGCTTTTTTGAAGATATTATTGCTACGGCTTTAATTGTATTATCAGCCTGAAGGCCGATGAAAGTTATAGTTTTAGGAAGCTCTTATAAAAAGCTTCCCATTTCCGTGAGAGGATTCTGGCCTAAGTAACGGTGCGGAGCTAACCCCTTTTTTTAAAATTTGACTGAATTTGGCGTGTTTCCAAATTCGTGTTCAGTTTTGAATCAGGTCGTTAATTCCATATATTTATTTAAATAATAGAACATGAACATCAGAGAACTCATACCAAAGCACAAAGACGACCAGGAAGTAATTGACGGACTCAAAAAACTTTCATTTGAAGAGTTGAAACCCATTATACCCGAATTGTTAGTGTGGATGCAAGATATGAATTGGCCTATTGGCCGGCCTATTGCCGATATTTTAAAGCCATTTGTGAGTAGAATGACTTCTGAAATAATTAAGATTTTAAGAACAAACGATTCGACGTGGGAATATTGGGTATTGACAAATTTGGTGAGAGATACAACCGATCCTCTTTTGTTAATCGAGATTGAACGAATTGCAAAATTCCCATCAAAAGTTGAAATTGAGGACGAGGTGAATCTGGAAGCGATTGCTATTTTAAATGGGGATTATAAATAATTTATAATATAAAGCAAAAGCTTCACATTTTCACGAGAAACTTTTGGGTAAATAATGCGCCAACACCTCACCTAAGCTACTCTTATGGAAATTTCTTATAGATATCTTTTCTATGCAATACGGTAATAAACCTTAGTGTTAAGGCATCTTCCAATTCAACGCCAATGCGATAATCGCCAATTCTTATCCGATAATAAGTTTTAAACCCTGCATTTTTTTAACATTTGCTATTGCTGCAAGCGATTCGGCAGCTTCAATATCAATGAAGACCTGGGCAATCTTTTCTTTGATGGTATTGTCATTTAGCTTGTCAATACTTTTACTAAACGATTTATCAAATACAAGCTCCATTAGCTAAGAAGCTTCTTCATGATGGCGTCGCGACTAACAGACTTCCCGGTTTTAACCTTATCTATTATTTTCCCTAAGGCAATATCTTCCGACTGCTCATCCGTAAGTGTACTAACTTTATCGCCCAATTTCTTTGCAAGCTTAGCTATCAGGTCAAGATTATCAGAACTGTCGCTTTGAATGATGATAGTTGCCATGAGTTTATCTTTATAATGCAATATAAACAAAAAAGCCTCTCATTTTCATGAAAGGCTTTCGGGTAAATGATGGGGCTCGAACCCACGACCCTCGGTACCACAAACCGATGCTCTAACCAACTGAGCTACATCTACCGTTTGGAGAGTGCAAAAGTAGAAAACTCCCGGTTATTTGCAAACTATTTTTAAAATTACATTCGGCTTACCTCATTTATTTAGAACGATTATCAGTAATCGCTAAATTTGTAACTATGGCCGAGCAATTAATTGAACTGAACGTGACCGGGATGCATTGTAACAATTGCGCCATGTCTGTCCATAAACTCCTCGAAAAAAAGGGTTTAAAAAATATACTCGTTGACTTTGCCGGCGAAGAGGTAAAATTCTCTGCCGCCGATGACAGCAAACTGCCCGAAGTAATTAAAGGCATAGAAAATTTAGGTTTTAAAGTAATTGACGATATCGCGACGCATAATCCTCCGTTTTACGATAAGGTTGAAAACAAATTTATCTTCTGTGCCGCCTTTACCGCCCCGCTTTTACTCCATATGCTGCTGCCCTGGCATTTTTTGCATCAACCCATGGTGCAATTATTTCTGTGCCTGCCGGTATTTATAGTGGGCTGCTTCCATTTTGGCAAAAGCGCCTGGAGCTCGGTTAAAGGCGGTGTGCCCAATATGGATGTGCTGATCTTTATCGGCTCAACATCGGCATTTATATATAGCCTGGTGGGTACCATTCAAAATTTAGGGGAGCAATACCAGTTTTATGAAACCTGTGCCACTATAATAACACTGGTGTTGTTAGGTAATGTTTTTGAAAAACGTTCCGTTACGCAAACTACATCGGCAGTAAAAGACCTTATCAAAATTCAACATGTTAATGCCAACCGGGTTATTAATGGCAGTGTGGAAGTGATCAGTGCAAAAGAGGTACGTCCGGGTGATACTTTGCTGGTTAACCAAGGCGATAAGGTGCCGGTTGATGGCGAGATCCTTTCTGGCAGCGCCTCGGTTGATGAATCGATGCTTACCGGCGAGAGTTTACCTGTTGAAAAGGAAAAATACGATAAAGTAATTGGCGGCACCATATTGGTAAACGGCAATATCCATATGCTGGCCACCAAGGTAGGTTCAAACACCGTCTTGTCGCAAATTATCGACCTCATGAAAAAAGCGCAGGCGGCCAAACCTCCTGTTCAAAAATTGGGTGATAAGGTAGCCTCTATATTTGTGCCCGCGGTATTACTGATAGCGCTCATTACTTTTATACTTACTTATTTTGTTGGTGGCGCGGGCATGCAGCGTTCATTGATGAACGCTATAGCGGTTATGGTAATTTCGTGCCCTTGTGCCATGGGTTTAGCTACACCCACAGCCATTATGGTTGGTTTGGGCAGGGCTGCAAAAAACGGTATCCTGATTAAAGGCGGCGATACCATTGAGGCCGTTGCCAACACCAAATATGTGGTATTTGACAAAACCGGCACTTTAACCACAGGCAAATTCGCCATTAATGAAATTAAAGCCGAAGCGGGTGCGGATATTGAACAGGTCAGGGGAATTATTACCGCTATTGAGGAACGCTCAAATCACCCTATTGCTAAATCGTTGGTTGAGGGTTTAAGCAAACTCGCCAAACAAAAGGTGATTCTTAAAACGGTTAAGGAAGAAAAAGGCCTGGGCATGCGTGCCGAAGATGTAGAAGGCAACCACTACTTTTTGGGGACCGCAAAGCAAAACACCAACAATAATTTTAACATTTCCCTTTATAAAAATCAGGCATTACTGGCCCAAATAGCTATTGACGACCAGGTTAAGCCCGAAACCGCTTCGCTGATCAGTCAGCTTAAAAAAATGGGGATTGTACCCATACTTTTAAGTGGCGACAAAAAAGACCGCTGTTTAAAGGTAGCCAGCATGATAGGCATTACCGAAGTACACTCAGAAAAACTGCCCGACGAAAAGCTTGCCGTAATTGACATTTACAAACAAAAAGGCAAAACCATTATGATAGGCGATGGCATAAACGATGCCCCTGCCCTTACTAAGGCCGATGTTGGCGTATCCATGAACGATGCCAGCCAGGTAGCCATCCAATCGGCCAGTGTGGTGTTGTTAAATACCGATATGCAGTCGGTAATTAAGTTTTTACAGATCAGCAAGCATACGCTCATCACCATAAAACAAAACCTCTTTTGGGCCTTTGCCTATAATATTATAGCCATCCCAATCGCGGCGTTCGGCTTTTTAAACCCCATGGTAGGGGCATTCGCTATGGCTTTTTCTGATGTGGTGGTAATTGGTAATTCGTTGAGGCTGAAGATTAAGAAAGTTCATGGTTAATCGTTCATGGTTCATGGCAGCTTCGCAAGGGCATTATAACCGTAAAGTTTATTATTTTTGGCCTTCATAACGGTTCATGCCATGATCTATGAACCATCAACTATGAACTAATTACATGATCGAAATTTTTACAGACGGTGCATCAAGTGGTAACCCGGGACCGGGCGGTTATGGGGTAATATTGCGTTCGGGCCAACACTATAAAGAGCTTGCCGAAGGCTTTCGCAAAACCACCAATAACCGCATGGAGCTGTTAGCTGTTATCAAAGGACTGGAAGCTTTAAAAACGCCCAATCAGCAGGTAATGGTTTTTTCCGACTCTAAATATGTGATCGATTCTATCGAAAAAAGATGGTTGAACGGCTGGGTACAAAAAGGTTTCGCCGGTAAAAAAAACAAAGATCTGTGGATGCGCTATATTGAGGTAAGTAAACTGCACCAGGTTAGGTTTACCTGGGTACGCGGCCACAACGGTCACCCCGAAAACGAACGCTGCGACCAACTGGCCGTAGCCGCCGGCAAAAAAGCTCCACTCCTGATAGATTCCGTTTTTGAAGTAGAACACGCGAAGGGAATTTAGTCATTATTGGCTACGCCGTCATTAGTCGTTTGGTCATTGCGCTGCGCTGTCATTGGTAAATTACTGTTTTAAGTCTTTTGTCCTAAGGTCCTTGTTCCTTTGTCCAATAGTCTTACAGTCCAAAAGTCTTTGCTCCTTTGTCCTAAAGTCCTTGCTCTTTTGTCCAAAAATCTTTGCTCCAAAAGTCCTACAGTCCAAAAGTCCTATAGTCCAAATGTAAAACCATTGTTATTAAATTGACCGCAGGCAAATAAAGTCAACAAAGGGCTGTCTCCTTTAAACAAAAATTGTAGATTTACCGCAAATTCTTCAAAAAGCATGAATATTCACGAATATCAGGGCAAAGCGATATTAAAAAGCTTTGGCGTAAGAGTACAGGAAGGCATAGTTGCTGATACACCCGAAGAGGCTGTTGCAGCTGCCCAAAAATTGAAAGAAGACCTGGGATCGAGCTGGGTAGTGATCAAAGCGCAGATCCACGCTGGTGGTCGCGGCAAAGGCGGTGGCGTAAAGCTTGCCAAAAACCACGATCAGGTTAAAGAAATTGCAGGCAACATCATCGGCATGCAATTGGTTACTCCACAAACCGGGCCAGAAGGTAAAAAGGTAAAGAAAGTTTTAGTAGCTCAGGATGTTTACTACCCTGGTGAAAGCGAAACCAAAGAATTTTATATGAGCGTTTTGCTTGACAGGGCAAAAGGCCGCAACATTATCATGTACAGCACCGAAGGTGGTATGGACATTGAAGAAGTTGCACACTCAACCCCCGAGTTGATATTTAAAGAAGAAATTGACCCTAAAGTTGGTTTACAAGGTTTCCAAACCCGTAAAATAGCTTTTAACTTAGGCTTATCCGGCGAAGCGTTTAAAGATATGACCAAGTTCATCGCTGCTTTATACAAAGCTTATGATGCAACCGATTCTTCTCAATTTGAAATTAACCCGGTATTAAAAACATCTGATAACAAAATTTTAGCTGTTGACGCTAAAGTTAACATAGATGATAACGCGTTATACCGTCACCCGGATTACGCTGCTATGCGCGATACCGATGAGGAAGACCCAACAGAGGTTGAAGCAAGTAAATCAAACCTTAACTATGTAAAGCTTGACGGTAACGTAGGTTGTATGGTTAACGGTGCCGGTTTAGCTATGGCAACTATGGATATTATTAAAATTGCCGGTGGCGAGCCTGCCAACTTCCTTGACGTTGGTGGTACTGCCAATGCCGAAACTGTTAAAGCTGGTTTTAACATCATCCTGAGCGATCCAAACGTAAAAGCTATCCTAATCAACATTTTTGGTGGTATTGTTCGTTGCGACCGTGTTGCGCAAGGTGTAATTGACGCTTACCAGGAAATTGGCAACATCCCTGTACCAATCATTGTACGTTTACAAGGCACCAACGCTGCCGAAGCAAAAGCACTGATTGATAATTCGGGCCTAAAAGTATTCTCGGCCATCTTGCTTAAAGAAGCTGCAGAAAGAGTAAAAGAAGTATTGGCTTTGTAATTAAAGCTGATTGGCATATTGAAAGGCGATGGGTGTAAAGCTCATCGTCTTTTTTTGTGCTATAGCCTTTGGTTAATCCTATCCCTCATATTATCATTTAAAAAGCCTTGCTCAACTCTTCAAGGTAATCCTCCCGGTTTGATTTTTTAAATACAATATCCAGGCATTTATTAAACTGAACGTAGGCTTTGAGAGTTATTATCAATTTTGCTGTCATCGCTTCATTAAGTTCCACGTCCTCAAAATGCAGGTTATGAACAATCAGCACTTTTTGTTTCCTATCGGCTTTGGCATCCATGCGGGCTATAAAGGTATCGCCCACCAGTACCGGTAAGGAGAAATAGCCATACTTGCGTTTCGGCGCGGGCACAAAACATTCTATCTGGTAATCAAAATCAAAAAAATCTTTTAAACGGTGCCTGAAAGCGTTAACTACATCAAAGGGCGACAGGATAAAGGCATCGCCGGCTAACTCAATATCCACAGGCTGATTGGGCAGCATATAAAGCGGTGCGCTTTTTAATCCCTCTACCTGTACGGTTCGCACTTCGCCGGCAGCTACCATTTTCTCCAGCTCTTTTTTTACCAGGTTGCCTTTTACATAGCGGGCGCGCCAGGCCAAATCTTTAACATAAGCGATGCCCAGAGCACCCAGGGTGCGCCTGATTACAAAGCGGGCGTATTCTTCGGGCGTGGGTGCGGTTAAGTCGGTTTCGGGCGGCACGGAGTTCATGGGCACATCGTACACCTTGTGGAAAGCCGGAGTACGGGTAATGGTTAGTTTGCCATCCAGGTATAAGCGTTCAAGGGCTACTTTGGCCGGTCGCCAGTCCCACCAGCCGGAGCTTGCTTCTACGCGGTCGTTTTCAAAATCGCCAACCATCAGGGGGCCTTCCCGCTCCACACGGTCGAGCACCTGTTTCATCAACCGGGTTTCTGCCGGGGTAACGCCCTTGCGGTTAGCCGCAAAGGCTTCTTTAACAGGCAAAGAAAACCGAAAATCCTTCATCGGGATATAACCGCCATCAGACGTAAAATACTCAAAAATGCGCCCATCCTCAACCAGCTCCCGTAGCCATGGCAATTCATAATCGGGCACACGGGCGACTAAAGCGTGGTGATGCGCCCTCTCTACCACGTAATTGGTATCAAGCTGCACAAAACCAAGGTGATCTATCAGCCGGTACACCGCCTCTATACCGGTGCCAAACTGCGCGTGCCGGGCCAAGCCAGCAGCATTTAGTATAATTTTGCGAGCCTGGTGTTTGGTGAGGGTTAGTGGTTCCATAACTCAAAATAAGGAAATATTTTGAAAATAGGACAGCTTTGCGCAAATTGTTGCAGGGGAAAATATGCCAAAATTGGGTTAACATAACTTAACATATTTCAATTAGTTAACATATTAAGTATTTAGCAATCAAATAGTTAATATAAACACACCCTTAACATCTTTTGGTAAAGAACATTGAGGTATCCGGTCATCTCGCATCAGCGCAAACTCTGTCATCCTGAACGCTTGAAGGATCTATTCTACGCCGTTTGCGTTTCGCTCTGAAAGTCCACGAATAGATGCTTCGTTCCTCAGCATGACAGGGTAGAAAGGGGAGTAATGCAACGTCATTCGCGCCTTCAAAGTCCGCCGGATTTTAAAACTACCCATGACGTGTTGTAAAAAGTTGTCATCCTGAACGCAGTGAAGGATCTTCTTCAATAGAAAAGTAGGTGATTTACAGGGCGAAGAAGATCCTTCGTTCCTCAGGATGACAGGGTGGAAAAGATGGTTTTACGCCATCCCCACATTCAAAGTCCGCCGGATTTTATAACTCGTAATGACGTTGGGGATATAGCAATTTTAGATTTTAACTTTGTGCCATTTGCTGCTGAAAGGTGATCACTATAAATTCTGCCGGGTGTACTACGGCAACTTTGACGGCCACATTCATAAATCCGTTTAACAGATCGTCCCCTGTCATGGTGCTACCCAATCCACAATCTACCGAAAACGCGTCGGCCGCGCTTGCGCCCTGCAAGCCGCCTTCTTTCCAAACCGAAGTTAAAAAACTACCAATCATGGCTTTTACCGCCTCCCAGGTATTTTTATCGTTTGGTTGAAAAACATAGGCCTGGGCGGCCAGTTTACATGATTGCTCCAAAAAGGTCATGGTTCTGCGTACCGATAAATATCTCCAGTCGTTGCTATTACCATCCAGCGTGCGTGCACCCCAAACCAAAATCCCTATCCCGTTAAAAAACCGGATGGCGTTGATGGACTTACCTGTTACGGCATCTACATTTAAATTCCCCTGCTGGCTGTCTGATAGCTTGATAGGCAGCGATATTACCCCCACAATGGCCGTATTGGCCGGGGCTTCCCAAACCCCTACCTGGCTGTCAATTGTCGTCATCACACCCGCCATGCCTCCGCTTGCGGGCAACAGGTTTATCATACCTAAAACCGCCTTACAAATAATGGGGTAATCCCTGCTGGCAATGCGCAAAGCGTTGTCGTTTTGGCTGGGTGTAAAAAGTCCGCTTTTTATCTGGCTAAAAATAGCGCTCAAAATTGGGTCGGCAGCGGCGTTTAGCAGGCCTGCTAACGCGTCAACGTCGCCGCCAAACAGGTTGCGGTAATCCATATCCTGTTGTTGCATCATGGTGGTGCCAACAAAAGGATAATAAGCCGTACCGTAGTTAAGCCCCTGCACGCCGGTGTTATCGCGGAAGGTTGCAATATCATTGGTGTACAAAATAGGGTCGGGCGCATCGCCGCCAATAATATCAAATATGCTGATAGCCGTTTGCATCTCTGTGCATTGTAACAGCATCGCCTGCATCAAGGTGCCATTATCTGCTACGGAAAGTAAAGTTGCTTCGGGGCATATGTACATGGTAGGTTCCTGCTCGTTTCGTAACAGTGCCAATCCGTCAAGCAAATCGTTCAAAATTACATTGGGGTTAATCATCTGCGCTCCCGGAATACCCGGCACGCCAGATGGACTTCCATACGTGCCCACCGAAACGATATAAGCATCCCCGCCCCCATTCTGGTAAAACAAACGGATACTGTTGTACAGGTAATAAATGGTATTACAATCGGGCACAATACTGTAATACGTGCTGTTTATCTCTATATACGCCCCCTTAACCGGATGACTCTTTTGCGGCACCAAATAATATTGCGGACTATACTGCTTAGCTGCTTCGGCCGGCGCGGGCGGATCAGGGTATCCATAAATAGCCATAAAATCGGCAAACGAAGTGATCTTCTGCACCACGTTTGTGTACGATTTTCCCTCATACATAGCCTGCGGTGTATACCCTATAAAAGCAGGCACCGCAGTAGCCACCGGCACTACCGAATTGGGGAACGCGTTAATTTCATTGATATACACCCCGGGCGTTTTGATATTGGAAAGGTTCATGGTTTGGAGGTATAAATTGGATAGGTCGAAGGTAGGCAATAATTTTGAGGAAGGGGTTGTGCGGGCGAATTTTGAAGTTTGCAATTCCATCTTGCTACTTGATATTAACCCGCTGTCCGGATGTCTCCGACTTCGGACCATTATATTGTAGTTTTCAAACTACCCGAAGCAGATAGGAATACTTTCTAATTATACTTTATTACTGTAGTTATAAACTACTGGCATAGTAGTCCGAAGTCGGAGACATTCGGACAGCGGTAGACTATGAACAGCGGGGCTCGCCCCCAAATTATCGAGATTTTCTATTGATAACCTACCTTGGTAAACCTTCACTTAAATCTAGTGCCTCGATGGTCGCCTTAACATAATCGCGTTCTGATTTATCATAAGGAAGCAAATGGCTTACTACCTGCTCAAAAGGCTGATAGGAATTTATATGGTCATTTAAGTCTCTTGTTTTTTCAGCGCGTTTCTGCTTGGCAATTATAAACTTATGATAATGGTCCATTAAAGAAATCAGGCTAAGTTGTTTCCCATCAAATAAGTCAAAAGAACTTATCAAGAATGTTATGTTAATGAGTGTCAGTGGATGAACTGATTTAAATTCCTTATCAAGATTCAACTCTTTTATTTTTCTTCCAAATGAATTCTCAAGATAATGATTAATCCCTGGCATGTTAAAAAACAAATCAGCATAAACAATAACAGGATATATTTGCAAATTTCTAACATGTTTATAACCCTGCGGCTTCTCAATAGATTGATCGATTAAAGAGCCCAGTTGCTTGAGAATTTGACCAGTACCCTTTCCATCATTATTCATCTTCAAATCTATGGCCTCGGTAATCTTATCATACGAAAATGAATTTATTGCAGAAGCAGGGAAGTAAGCATCTTTTATTTCGAACAAGATAACTTTATTACCTTTTCTATAATAGCAATCTGGCAATCCCTGCCTGCTTTTATCATCAAAGAAAATAGTCTGGTATTTGCTTCGAAAAGAAGAGCGTAATAACTTTCGTGATAAATATTCTTCTGTGATTTTTTCGCCGACAAAATTTTTAAAATCAATAAACTGTTTAAACTTCTTTTCTATTTTGATTCCAGATATATTATAAAAGTCAAATAACAGCCCTTCATACATCTTATTTATAAGGAACGGCCAGCTAAGGATCAACCAATTATTATTATCATAGGCATAAAGTGGTTTGGATTTTATACCAGAATAATTACTCTTTCCATTTTTAAATACTTGTTGATATTCCCTCTCTGTGAGGTTAAATTGTTCGAATAAAGTGTCAAAGCCATCAGTTCGAGATATTTTGAATGATGCCCATCCGCTCTCTTGATTTTCCTTCGTTTTGTTATAACCGGAAATTAAAATATTATATATATCTAACAAATAATTGAGCGCTGTTACCTTTTTATGCTTATCAAGATATTCTTTAACATACATGGAGTATTGAGAATGGCATTGTATGTAATTAAAAAACACCGAACCCCGAATCATAATTGTATATGGTTCTAGTTTATAATTTAATTCAAATTGGTCAATTAACGTCGGCCAAGTCATTTTTCCAAAATATTCAGCGTCATACTCTGGTGTCTTCTTTAATGTTGAACGGTAGACTTTATTTACTTCCTCGACGACAAGAAAATAAGCTTTAAATAGCCTTAAATCTTGCTCTGGAGTAATTTCATTCATCGGCAACTCTCGAAAATTAACTAATTCATAATGCAAAAAATTCATATTATAAAGAGTCGAAAAAAAATGAGTTTGCTCATTTGGGTTTCTTCGTACTTTTTCTTGTGCATTATTTATAATCTTATCTTTTATTGAAGCTGGCTGCCTTCCAAGCAACAGATTGAAGATTTTAGTTTGAGTAAATTGCCCTTTATCATTTGCATACAATTCTGCATTAATCATTGAAATTAGCTTCAATATCAATAATGATGGGATATCGATTAGAAGCTGTTCTAAATTATCTTCCTCGCCAGGAAATAGATCATGATATTCAGGAGTAAGGATAATTTCCATCGCAAAAGAATTAATAGAATTTAGTAGATTTATATCGTTGCCTTTAAAGTTTAAGCATATTAGTCCTATCGAAATTTTGTTGAACTACATGAATAAATCTACACTAAGGACAAGCTCCGTTAAATTTTCCTCATAACCGAAACTCTATTTTGAATAAAATTATCAGTGAAATCTTCAATTGAGCTATCGATTAACTCAGCTAACTCTTCTATACTATAATCAAGATCTTGCAAATAAGCATCAATAATCTGTTTCAAAACCGACGGTTGTTCATGTGAAAAAAAGGCAGGTTCTTTAGTTCTATATCCCTCTGATCCCATCTGCATCCAAAGATACTTTGATTGATTATCAGTAAGTAAACCTAATGTTTTCGCCCTTCTTATGAGAGACTGCATAGATGTCTTCCAGTATTTTTTTAGATTAGCCAAGGAAACAAGATTTAAACGAACTAACTGAGGCTTAATATCCGCTTCTGGCATCAATAATTCTGCGGCAAATTCAAAAGCCTCCGCCTCTTTATCTCGATTAGAATCAACAGTGCAAGATAAATGCATAATAACATGTCCTAATTCATGTGCAATTGTCAGTCTTGTTCTATCAGGAGGGATATCTTTATTAATAAAAATTAAAGGAATACCATTAATAGTATACATACTAAAACCATCCATATCATTTAATGACAACGGAATAATAATGGCTCCTTTATTTTCGACTATGGTGACGAGATTTTCAACTCTCCCTCTCGGCATTTTCCAATTCTTTCTAATTTCCTGAGCACATATCGTGGGGCTGCCCTGAAAATCAACATCCCAGGTTGGTATTTCATTTGCACTTATCTCGATACCATCAAGCAATTTTAATAACTGCTTTTCTGCAATAATTATCTTTGCATTATTCTGATTTAATTGCTTAACTGTCGTCGACAATTTCCTTCTGAATTCTCCTTGGATAGGAATAATCATGTCTTGATTTTCAAAAAAAGAAACGGGAATATTTAATGTTAGCGATGCCAACTTAGCCAAGTCATCGTCGAAACCGGAGCCAAATTTTTCAACTTTACTAATGGTGCCTTGCGTAACACCCATAATTCCAGAAAGTTGAATCTGCGTATATCCCCTAAGCTCTCTTGCAAGCTTCAACATTTGAGGATTATATTTCATAAGCTGTATCAGTTATTAGTACCAGTATTTGTGTTCTTTCTTTTTACGTTTTTCTTAACAGTTACGCGTCTAATTACTTGTTCGATTTCCTGTTGTTTTTTCTTTTCATCCACTTCATCAAAGCCGAAAGTAATTTGTTCCATGGAGTCTCCGCCATACTCATCAATCCACATAAGTCGATCACCATCCCAGCATGCGGTGTAAATACCTTGTACTTGAGAACCTGTTTTATCAAGCGAATAACCTGCGTAAAGAATGGTCGGTCTTGCAGGTAGACCCGGAATGCTACTATCTTGATAACGATATTTTATGCTTTGAAATGTATCTGCGCCGCTTATTTTAAAACTTCTCGGGTCCATTTTTTTAAATCTGATAAAGAAAATATCCTTATATAAAAAACCAAAAACACCATTTATCTCTACCGCTTTAACATCTGGATTTTCGTAAAATTCGTTAAAAATGCGGTGTGAAATATGATCATGAACCATGCCGGCCTTAGTACGAGGCTTATATGTAACCGATCCAATACCAAGAGTATTAGAATAATCCTGTATCATATTCCAGTCAATAACAGACAGGTTAATTATCGAAGCGATTTGATCATGAACGCTGCCAATGCTCTCCTTATAATCTGATAGGATTAATAGGTTTCTTTTCATATTCTTTTTTTAACAAAGATAAAAATTCCTCCAAAAATCAAAAAAATATTCCACTTTTTTATTGAAAAATATTCCAATCATTTAAGTGAAGAGTAGAATGGCATGTATTAATGAATTTTCGCAACTTAGGTAGACGATAAAGCAGGAAGAATTTTCGATCGTTTTGATATGAGAGCCGGCGTTTAACATCAGCTCCTTTGGGCGCAGTTTTGTATAACGGGGAGAGCAAGGATTACTTGTGTTTGTTTTGATCGAACCTTACCTCACAGCAACCTTCTTAATCTCCCCCACCGTTTTTTTAGGCCGAAAGATTTCCTGCTTTATCCTGAAGAAGGCGTAAAGCAGCAGGCTTAAACCTAAAATCCAAAACAAGGCGTAAAAATTTCTTAGTTTTTCCATGTAAAACAAATATCGGCTAATAAATTAATACTAACAGCCTGCCGGTGGGTAGATGTTAGTTGGCTACTACTAAATAATTTTATTTCCCTAAACAGATTGGAGCATAGTAGGGAGATTGCTTCGTTCCTACCCATGACAAGTTATGTTTTAAAGTAAGGCGGCCTGTCACCCTGAGCCTGTCGAAGGGTCGCGCGCAGAGGCCTTCGCCCGCGTGCTTCGACAGGCTCAGCATGACCCCATTTTTTTGATGTTGTCATTTCACTTTCAGAGTCCCTGGATTTACAAACTCGCGACGACGGAAGGAAAATTCCGGTCTTGGCTCTTGATTCTTGACTCTTGCTTCTATTCCCCTTTCCCGTCGGCAGTGAAGCTTCGGGCGAAAGCGGGCAGAACGATGGTGGGCGGTGCGGTGGCAGGGCATAGGAAGTTTTTGCGGAGAGGGGCAGCGAGGCTGAGGGCAAAATAATTCCAGCCCAGGTTCTGTCCGATTTGCGGGGCAAAGGCCCGTGCGGCAAAGAAGCATTTCTGCCGACTTGAATTTTTTGGTCCTTTTTGTTTCAAGACAAAAAGGACTTGGCCCACCCGCGGCCAAGAGCGGGCCGATGTTTTCGATTACAACGAAGTAAGGTCGTTACCGTAATAGTTCGCTCAGTAGGGCTACGAGATTGCCGCGCTGCGCTCGCAATGACATAGTTATAAAACCGGTCGCTTTTTAAGTCCCCTCTTGAGAGGGGGCGCGCTGGAATGAGCGATGGCAGGGGTGTGTTTAGCCAGCGTTCTGCCGCATGCACAACACCCCCCTCCGCCCCTCTCAAGAGGGGATTCGCACACACCCTCGCCTTTTCGTTCGCTATAACGCGAAATGTCTTGATACTTGATACTAACTACTTGATACTCCCACTAACTACTTGCTACTGAATACGAACTCACATTACTATAATCCACATTAGTAACCACCGTATAATCCGGTATAAAAGTATTCTCGCTGCTTAGGGCCATATCTAACTCAAACGTTGCCGGGTATGGCGTTTTAAGCAGACTGCCTTTAGGGATGTAGGGGAACAGTTCGCCGTAGGTTTGGATCTGGCTGTGGTTTATGCGGCGGTAAATAAACATGCGGTGCAGATCGCAGGGTTTGGTGAGGCCGGCGGCACCAATCATTTGGATGGCGCTGCCTACCGTTGCTTTATGAAAGTTAGCTACACGTACCTTTTTATCGTCGACCACCAGGCCGCGCATCAGGTCTTTATCCTGCGTGGCTACACCGGTTGGGCAGGTATTGGTATTGCACTCTAAAGCCTGTATACAGCCCAGGGCGAACATCATACCACGGGCGCTGTTGCACATATCGGCACCGAGGGCGAAGTTCTTCACCAGGTCGAACCCCGTGGCTACCTTACCCGAGGCAATGAGCTTGATGTGTTTTTTAATATCAAAACCGGTTAGCGCATCGTACACAAAAGCCAATGCTTCGCGCAGCGGCATGCCCACCGAGTTGGAGAACTCCAGCGGAGCCGCGCCTGTGCCGCCTTCTCCCCCATCAACAGTAATAAAATCAGGATAAATGCCCGTTTTAACCATGGCCTTGCAAATGGCTAAGAACTCGCTCTTATGGCCCACACATAGTTTAAAACCGATAGGTTTACCGCCCGATAGTTCGCGTAGTTTTTTGATGAAAGTGGTTAACCCTATAGGATCACTAAAAGCGGTATGGTATGGCGGCGAAACAACATCCTGCCCCATCTCTACCAAACGGATGCGGGCAATCTCGGGCGTTACCTTGGCGGCTGGTAAAATACCACCATGACCAGGCTTGGCTCCCTGCGAAAGCTTGATCTCGATCATTTTTACCTGCGGCTTTACGGCACGCTCGGCAAAGGCATCATAGTCAATAGTACCATCTTTATGGCGGCAGCTAAAATAGCCGGTACCTATTTGCCAAATGATATCACCGCCGGGTTGCAGGTGATGATCGCTCAAGCCACCTTCGCCGGTATTGTGGGCAAAGTTATCCAGTTTGGCACCGCCATTTAAGGCCAATATGGCGTTCTCGCTTAACGAGCCAAAGCTCATGGCCGAAATATTAAAAACGCTGGCCATATATGGCTGCGTACAATCCGGACCGCCAACTTTTACCCTCGGGTTCATATCCAATTTATGGTGATCGATGGCCGATATGCTGTGATTAAGCCATTCGTAACCATTATCGTAAACATCCAGTTCGGTACCAAAGGGGCGGGTATCATCAACCATTTTGGCGCGCTGGTAAACCACGCTGCGGTTTTGGCGGTTAAAGGGTGTGCCGTTGGTATCGCTCTCTACAAAATACTGGTAAATTTTAGGGCGAAGATCTTCCATTAAAAAACGCAGGTGACCAAACACCGGGAAGTTGCGCACAATACTATGCTTTTTTTGCACCAGGTCATAAAAGCCAAGCGCGTATATAGGTACCATAATAAAAAAGGCCCAGATAGCCGGTGGCCATATAACAACCCATGCTGTAAGTGCCGCGAAGATGATGAAGAAGGAAATAATGAAGAGTTTTCTCATGGCATTGTTAAATTGGTTTAAACCGCCTGTTATATTTTATAAAAGTAACGTATTGGCTAAACATTTGCGCAAGTGTATAGTTAAACTTGTAACTCAATGTCTGCGGATTGTAATTAAAATAAAATAGATGTTTAAACATCTATTTTTGTATTACCTTTGTATCAACAAAAAAAATAAAAAAATCATGTCAACAGAAACAGCAACAAAATGGGTTATTGACCCAATGCACTCAGAAGTACAATTTAAAGTAAAACACCTGGTTATTTCAACCGTGAGCGGCTTTTTCAAAAGCTTTGCCGGTGAGTTGGTAACTGATAACGATGATTTTGAAAATGCAGAGATCGACTTCACTTTAGATATCGATAGCATTGACACCAATCAGTCACAACGCGACGAGCACTTAAAATCTGCAGAGTTTTTTGACGCTGCACAATACCCACAAATCAGCTTTAAATCAAGCTCATTCACCAAAACCGGCGACGAAGAGTATGCATTAAAAGGCGATTTAACTATAAAAGACGTAACTAAACCGGTAACGCTTGACGTTGAGTTTGGTGGTTCGGCTGCCGATTTTTATGGTCAAACTAAAGCAGGTTTCGAAATCAGCGGTAAAATTAACCGTAAAGAGTTTGGTTTAACCTGGGATGGTGTTACCGAAGCAGGTTCTATCGTAGTAGGCGAAGACATTAAACTGTTAATCAACGTTCAGTTTACTAAACAAGCTTAATTGTTTGAATGCTGTTGCTGTGTTTTAATAATTAAAATGCCGCTGTTGTTAAGTATACGTAACAGCACGGCATTATTGAAAACAGCAAAGCGAAAAACACAAAAAAGCCATCCCTTGGGATGGCTTTTTTGTGTTTAGTAAAATTCCCCTCTTGAGAGGGGGCGGGTTGGATTTGAGCGGTAGCAGGGGTGTGTTCTGCAGCGTTCAATTGCCTGGCGATGAACACACCCCTCCGCCCCTCTCAAGAGGGGATTCGCACAAGGCCAAGCTTTTTGTCCTTGCTCCTTTGTCCAAAAATCCTTTGTCCAAAAGTCTCAAAGTCCAATAATCCCACAGTCCACAAAACTACTTCTTTGCCGTAGTATCCCTTTCTACCAACTCCATACCGCATTTTGAGCAGGTGCCGGGCTTGTCGAAACTCAGGTCGGGGTGCATGGTGCACATGTATTTACTTTTCTTTTTTACAACTTCGGTTTTGGTAGTGTTGCTATTGCAGGCAGTAACGGCACTTAAACTTAAAACGGCTAAAACCAATATCACCAGGGATCTTTTCATGTTTATTTATTTTTTATAAAGGATGCAAATCCAAACAAAGATACAACCAGCACGCCTAATGCGGCCAACATACTTACCAAATCGCGGATATCTTTCCCGGCCCAGCTCATGCCGAAGTATTTGTGCAGAAAAATAAAGGATAAACCCTCGGCCCTATCAATATTGGCAATTTTGGCCGATAATTTTGATGTAGCGGTTTCAATGTACCAGTTCTCGCCGTTGGGATAACTCACCCTATCTACCGGCAAACGCTTGTTGTTAAACCCATAATCGTTATCAAACTGGCGGATCTGATCTACCTTAACCCTACCATAAAACTTGCCGGCCTCTAATTTAGGGTGATAATAAGTAGCTAAAAAACGGGCGTAGTCCTCATCGGCGTTGGTTTGCTCCTTACCGGTTTGGGTGTTGATGTAAGCTACCTGTTTTTTATCATCAGTAACCTGGTAAAATGTTTTGTTCCCGAAGTTGACTACCCCTATTCTATGGATCAGGCTATCGACAACAGGCAGCGAAAGGTTGGATATGGTTAAATCCGCGCGTTTGATTACCTGCGCGTAATCGGCCTTAACAGGAGCATCATTATGAAGCTTTACCACCAGGTGAAATAACCCGCTGATCACAAACGTAAACATCACAAAAGATACAATGAGGCCTATCTGCCGGTGAAAGCGGTGTACAAAACGCTTGTCCTGCGTGCCTTTAATTTTGCGGTTTTGTTTGATGGTTTTAAACTTTTGCCACATTAAACCATAAACCGTTAAACCACTGATGAGCGCGAACAGCATCACTGCCATGATGATCACCAGTAACACGTTGCGAAAGGTATCGCCGCCAATATCGGCCAAAAACTGCCAGGTATGGAACTGCGCAAACATCCACAGGAAAGCCTTGCGGGTATTGTTGTTAAAAGTGGCCATGCGGCTTTGACCGGTTTCTACGTAAATGTCCATCCCGTCGGGCCGGTTGAAAGCTACCTTCCATACCGGCAACAGATGGTTGATGGGCTGATATTGCCCATCAAAGCCGGTTTGCAGTGTGATGCTTTTTACTGCCGATGTGCTATCCTGCGTAAAATAGCGGGCCAGGTATTCGGCGTACTCGGTATCGCCATGCGGAAGTAAAACCGCGTCGGTCGCCGAGTAGTATTTGTAAACGCTATCGGTACCTAACACCTGGTAAAAGGTTCCCTTTTTAAAGTTCACCAGGTTAAAATTCCTGATGGCGGTAACCTGGTTTTTATCCAATACCTGCTGAATACTCAATGCAGGTTTCATTTTACTTTGCGCAAGAGGTTTAAACACCTCCTGCGCTATAGATGGCCTGAACCAGTTGGACATAAACGGGTGAAACAAGCCGCTCAGCGTCCAGAATATTACCGGTATCAGGGCTATTAACCCCAATACACGATGCCATTTATAAAAGTTACTTTTTAATGCTGATGATGCCATTGATCAATATTTTGAAAATGAATAACTGATTCCCAATGTGTAGGTACGCGGCGCGGCGGCATTATACGTATCGCCATACTGGTTGCTGGTTACGGTGGTGGCATACAGCTTATTGGTTAAATTTAACACATTAAACCAAATACCCATGCCTTTTAAAGTGCTGCTCAACGCGTTGTAACCTACACGCAGGTTATAAATATTATAACCGCTATAAGTTTTGGTATTGGCCGGGTTGGTGTAGTATTGATTAATGTGCTGCCATTCACCCGCGATCCTGAAGCCTGGCAGGTACAGCGGTTTATAGGTCAACTCGGAGTTAGCTATCCAGGCGGGGGCATTGTTCATGCGCTTGCCATCGTAATTAATAACGGTATTGGTGCCTGTGCTATAATTTGCCACTACTTCGCTATAGTTTACATAAGTATGCCTTGCATTGGTACCACTAAACCTGAAACTTAACTCCTGCACCGGTGCCAATGTTAAAGCGTACTCCACGCCACGGTGGCGTGTTGCACCAGCGTTTTGGTTTTGGGTGGTATTATCGGGTAGTAGCTGGTTAATAATTTCGTTATGGCCCTCCAAATCGTATAAACTCACCTCAAGCCTTAACTTTTTATCAAAAGCGGTAAACCAGCCACCAACTTCGTAATTATCAAACGTGGCTTGTTTTAACGGGGTAAGCTGCCTTGCGCTGTAAAGATCGCCGGTTTCTGGTGGCTGGAAACCTACACTATAATTTGCATAAAAACCTTTGTTGTTTCCAAAATCATAGGTTAAACCTAATTTTGGGGCCACAATATTGAAATTGTTGGTTTCCTGCTGTTTGTATTTGGTTTGGCCGGCCGGTAAACCGTTGGTAAAATCATAATGTACCCTATCGTAGCGTAAACCGCCAACTATGCGCAGGGCTTCGGTTGGTTTAATTTCATACTGAACGTAAGCCGCGGTATTGAATAGTTTGATTTTGTAATCATCAATATACTTACCTGTGTTAGTAAAGCCCGTGTAGTAGTTATTCTGCACATCTTTATCAATATCCAAATATTGGGCATAATATGAACTCGGACTATCATCTACATAAACCCCTCCTATCAACCTGGAGCTCAAGAAATTAAAATTAACCCGGTGCTGGGCCAGCAAGCCATAACTTTGAAAACGCTGATCATTCACCTGCCCGTTGCTGCTCAGGTAATTGCCGGCATTATCCCTTACATCTGATATATAATAGCTTGGCAATTGGGCAGTAGAGTTATGCCTAAAATACAGCGTTACAAAGGTGGCATTGTTATCATCCCATTGATGATCTAAACGGGTGCTTGCCCTGAATGATTCTACCTTACGATAAGTAAATCGCTGGTTAGCGCCATAATTACGACTATAAAAACCGGCACTATCCAAACTGCCCGGCGTTTGCGTGTTTAGGTTATTATAAGCCGCCGATGTAGTTAAACGGGTTTTAGCGTTAAAATCATAAGTGGTTTTAAAATTGGCCGAGTATTTATTAAAGTCCGAATAGTCCTGCCAGCCATCGCGCTGACGGGCTATATAGCCGCCAATATATAAACCGAATTTGCCCTGGGTAAAACCACCATCGGCATCAACACGGCGGTAGTGATAGTTATCGCCCTGTATAGAAACGTTGCCTGCATAGCCCGATGGCGGTCCCTGGGTAATGAAGTTTATGGCTCCGCCGATGGAGTTACTCCCATAAAGTGATGAAGCCGGACCTTTAATTACCTCGATATCCTTTACGCCCGACATATTGATCTCGTACAAGGAATTATGATTAAAGATCCCAGTAGGCCTGATAGGCAATCCATCCTCCATATACAAGTACAAAGCGTTGTATGTAATAGGCTGGCGGATGGCCATGGTATGTTGCTCGTTCCCTAAATCTACCGCGTATACGCCGTTTACCTTGTTCAATAGCTGGTAAATGGCGGTGGCCTTGGTATCCTTAATTTGGGTAGAGTTAATTTTGCTGATGGCGATTGGCGCGTCCTGACGGGCCTGCCCTTCCCTGCTGGCGGTTACCACCACAGGCTGCAAATCCAACGTCGAGGGCGTTAAAGCTACATCGGCCTTTGAGCCATTGATGTTAATGGTTTGCGTGGTATAGCCAACCATGCTCACCTTTACCTGGGCAATGTTTTGCTGAGTGATGGTGTACCTCCCTTTGGCGTTGGTAGTCCCTATTTTACCGCCATCACTGGCATTACCAATCATAGCGCCTGCAATGGCTTCGTGAGTATTGGCATCGGTTACTATTACGTTGGTTTGGCTATAGGCCCGGGATAAAAAGACAATAAATAATATAGATAGACTAAAAAGTTTTTTCATGTAAAATGCTTACGGGATATAAATCCCGGTGGATAATATTTGTGGATTCGGTTTCCCGGGGAGAGATTTGTGGATGTTGTCGGTTTGCAATACGTTTCTCAAGGAACGTCATGCCGAACTTTTTTCGGCACCCCATATGCTGAGTATACCGCACGCAGTTTACCTGTCCTGTGGAATCCTGATCCGTTAACTAACGGACAAGATGACCACACGGTCTGAATCAGAATTTTGTCTGAATCAGAATTTTCAGAATTTAAGAATTAGCAGAATCCTAAATGGCTAATTTGATTTAATCATTTTCAAATCTTCAAATTCTCAAATTTTCAAATCAATCCATCATCTGCACATCTGAAATTTGAAATCTGCACATCTGTTCTTTCCGGGAAAATAAAAAAGGGAATATTATCCTAATTGGGGAGGCTGGAAGATCACAGCGGCCGGGGTTGGTGGCAGGCTGCTATCATAAGGGGTTGAAATTACTTGCAACAGGCTGGTGTGAAATGTAAAATCAGTAGAGCTGATTACAAACACTTCCTGAAAGAGGCTCTTTTGCGACTGCCTTTCGTCGCTGGCCTGCTTGTCATCAGCCTGTTTTACCTTTTTCGCAAAATAACATTTACCATCGCAATGCACGGCCGGCTTGTCCCGGTTTTCGCAAAGTTTGGTCACAATGTAATTCCTGTTCAGTTCAAATCCCGCGTATACAAAAAAGCGCGAAAAATTAACTGATACCAGCGAAAAGATCAATAAATAGGCTGTTACACGTTGCAGCATAATGCGGCAAAGGTAAACGCTGCAGGGTTAAGAAGCAATTGTATTTTTAGATAGTACTCCGCAGGTTATCTTGTAGCTATTGAACGCAGGTACGACTCACCCGGTCTACGCTTCGCTGGACCACCCTCTCTCCGGCTAAAGCCGCAAAGAGGGTTTAAAAAAACAAAAACGTTCTTTCCCCTCTATGCGCGAAGCGGAGAGAGGGGTGACGAGCGCAGCGATGTCGGGGTGAGTCTTCTACGTCAGTCATCTGCACCCCAAAAAAAATCCCGGTTTCCAAAAGAAAACCGGGATTTCAAATATCTTAATCAAAAGTATCCCCTTTAGGGAACGGAGGGGGCCTCTTAGCCCTCAAACTTATAACCAACCCCTTTAACGGTAGCTACAACATCGTCGCCAAGCTTTTCGCGTAGTTTACGAATGTGTACATCAATGGTGCGGTTGGTTACCACTACAGAGTCTTCCCAAATGTTTTTCAGGATCACTTCGCGGGTGTATACCTTGCCTGGTTTTGAAGCCAGCAGGTATAGCAATTCAAATTCCTTTTTGGCCAATACTATTTTAATGCCTTTTTGGTAAACCAGGTAAGCTTCGCGGTCAATAACCAGATCGCCAATTTCCAGTTTGTTATCCGGGGTATCTTCGGCAGGGGCGTTGCGGCGTAAAATGGCATTTATACGGCTTACCAGGGCACGTGGCTTAATTGGTTTAGCTATATAATCGTCGGCACCAACGTTAAAGCCGGCTATCTCTGAGTACTCTTCGCTGCGGGCGGTTAAAAACACCATAAAGGTATTTTTAAACTCGGGCATGGTGCGCATAATACGGCAGGCCTCGATGCCATCCATTTTAGGCATCATAATGTCAAGTACAATAAGATCGGGTAGTGACTTCTTGGCTTCGGCTACGGCTTCCTGGCCGTTACGGGCCAAAAACACCTGGTAGCCTTCTTTTTTAAGGTTGTATTCAATCAACTCTAAAATATCCGGTTCATCATCAACAATAAGAATTTTCTGTTTCGGAGAAGTGCTCATGATGCGTTAATTTTTTTGTATAAAAGTATACACTTTACAAAAGATTAAAGTTACCTCAATATTAACAAATTGTTAAAGGTTACTTTATGTTAACGATAAATTGAACCTATTTGAACGTTTTGGTTAAAAAAGCTTCCAAATCTGCACCGGTAATGTTTTTGGCAATGATATTTCCTGCCGGATCAATGATGAAATTTGATGGGATAGCTTCAATGTTATAAAGCCTTTCTGTGGGTCCCTCAAAGCTGTTCAGGTCAGATCCGTGTTGCCATACCAGTTTATCATCATTGATGGCTTTTTGCCATGCTGCTTTATCTTTATCTAAAGAGATACCTAAAATATTAAATCCTTTTGAGTTGAAGGCTGCGTATTGCTTAACCACATTAGGATTTTCCTGGCGGCAAGGCGCGCACCATGAAGCCCAAAAATCAAGCATCACGTACTTGCCTTTATAATCAGCTAATTTAATCTGCTTACCATCAATGCCGGTAATTGTAAAATCGGGCGCTTTGTGGCCAATAGATACCGGTTTAATTTTTTCCATTTGTTTAACAAATGTTTTTACACCAGGGTTATCGGTGAAGTTGCCTTTAATATCATCGGCATAAGCTACCAACTGAGGTTCAAATTTGTAAACATCTAATGATGTAGCAGCGTAAAAACCAGCCAGTGATGTTTTGTTATCGTTAACAAACTTTAAAACCGCGGCACCATAATCGGCAAGGTTTTTCTGAAACACAGGCATGTATATCTTCAGCAAAGAGTCTGATTGTTTGCCCAGTTTTTGAGATTTTTCCTGGTACTCGGCAACCAGCTTTGAATTTTTTTCGCCGTAAAAATTACTGATCTTGTTAAACTCCTTGATCTTGTCCGAATCGTCAGACCCTTTAATGGTGTAGCTATGGCTTACATCATTGTTATCGGTTTCAAAATCAATATCATCTCCGTTTTTGGCTATCAGGTCGTAAACGTTATTAGCCGCGGCAGATGGATCGCCGCTACCGGTAGTGCCAATACGCAATTTATACAAGTTGGCGTATGGCGCAACATGTTTAAACTGAAACTTGCCATTTTCGCTCAGTGTGGTAGAGTCAACCACTTTTACCTGGTTGCTATCGGCCTCTATTAAATAAACCAGCTTAATACTGCCCGGGTTTTTAATGGCACCGTTAATGGTAAACTGCGAACTATCTTTACATGAATATAAAAACGCGCTTAAAAGCAGTAAACTGTAAACTGCCAGATTCTTTAATTTCATTCTACTTTGATTCTAATTCCTTGATCAATAACTGGTTTGTTTTCTGCGGATCAATTTTCCCTTTTGAGGTTTTCATAATCTCGCCCATAAACAGGCCTAAAACGCCTTTTTTACCTTTCTGGTATTCCTTCACCTTATCCGGGAATTTGGCAATGGCCGCCTTTATAAACTGGCTTACATCATCATTATCCGCGCTGATTAACAGGTTAAGCTCTTTGGCTAAATTCTCGGCATTTTTGCCGGGTTCTTTCACCATAGCCGGGAATAACTTGTGCGAAGCTACAGAATTATTTATCACCCCTGCGTCAATTAGTTTGATGAGGCCGGCAAGGTTGGCCGGGGTAACAGCAAAGTTACCAATGCTTTGGTTATGATCATTAAGGTATGATTTTACAGCCCCCATCAGCCAGTTAGCGGCTGCTTTGTAGTGATCGGTGGCTTTTATCAGTTCTTCAAAATAGTGTGCAACGTCTCTATCGGCAGTAATAACCGATGCATCATAGGCCGATAGCCCCAATTCTGTCACATATTTTTGTTGCAGCTGGGCTGGTAAAACAGGCAATCGCTCGCGAATATCGTTTACGTATTGCTCGGTAAGCATCAGCGGCATCAAATCCGGCTCGGGGAAATAGCGGTAATCGTTAGCCATTTCTTTGGAGCGCAGTACCGATGTTTCGCCGGTATCGGCATTAAAGTTCAGCGTGTTTTGATCTATATGACCACCGGCTTCAATGATCTCTACCTGGCGGGCAAACTCATGCTCAATGGCGCGCTGCACGTTACGGATAGAGTTTAGGTTTTTAACTTCGCAACGGTTACCAAAGGTGGTAGCACCTTTTAACCTGATAGAAATATTAGCGTCGCAGCGCATGCTACCTTCTTCCATGTTGCCATCGCAAATATCAAGGTAACGCAAAATACGGCGGGTTTCGGTCAAAAACTGACCGGCCTCCTCGGCGCTGTGCATTTCGGGCTGGGTAACAATCTCTAATAAGGGCACACCGGCACGGTTCAGGTCGATGAGTGAATCGGCATGGTGCTGGTCGTGCATGCTTTTGCCGGCATCCTCTTCCATGTGAATGTGGTGTATGGCTATATTTTTTGAGGTACCATCAGCCAGTTTTACAGGTACATATCCGCCCAGGCAAATGGGAGCATGATCCTGCGTAATCTGGTAGCCTTTAGGCAAATCGGCGTAGAAATAATTTTTACGGGCAAAACTATTATTAAGATTGATACTGCAATTACAGGCCAGCCCCATTTTTACGGCATATTCAACCGCTTTTTTATTTAAAAAAGGCAAAGTGCCGGGATGCCCCAACGAAATTGCGCTTACGTGCTGGTTAGGTTCGGCACCAAAAGCAGCAGAATCTGCCGAGAATACCTTACTGGAAGTGGATAGCTGGGCATGTACCTCAAGGCCTACAACCAATTGATACTTTTCAACTACCTCGTTTGCGAGAACTGTCATAAAAATAGAATGCGGCTATAATTTACCGATTGTAAGGTCAAATATATAAAAGTTAATACACTATGGCTAAGTTTTGGTTTGCAAACCAGCGGAAAAAATATAATGTACATGTGTTTGGTAGGGATTAGCAGTATCAAGTAGTTAGTATCCATGGCGTTGCCTGCGGCCGGGCTATCCGTTCATACGCCTGCAGGCATTACGCTCGTTGGCCGGTATCCACTTCTATCCCTAACGCGGGTTGTCTGAATCAGAATTTCCAGAATTTTAGAATTGGCAGAATGTTGTCTGAACCGGGATTTATCAGATTAAAGGATTACAGGATTTTAACTACAATTTATCAGAATGCTCTCGCCTTCCCAAAAGTGTCGGCAGAACAGCTTCGGGTGAAAACGGGCAAAACGATGCGGGGCTGTGCGTTGGCAGGGCATAGGGAGTTTTTGCGGTAGGGACAAAGCGCGCGAGGGCAAAATAATCCCAGCCCAGGTTTTGGCCGTTTTGCAGGGCAAAGGCCTGTGCGGCAAAGAAGCATTTCTGGTGACTTGAATTATTCACCAGTAATTTATTTTTATTGGTGTTCATTATCTCGCTATGCTCGGTCTTGGTTCTTTTTTTCAAGAAAAAGAACAAGCCCTTCCCGCGGCGAATGAGCGGGCCGATGTTTTAGTTTCTACAAAGTAACGTTGGGTGTTGTGCCGCGTCACGAGTATTCAGCCAACCTATTGAGATAAGCTTTTCAGTATTAAGTCATGCCGAACTTGTTTCGGCACCCCACAGGATGGGTCGCCAATATGCTGTAGACTTAGCAAGTGGGTTCCTGAAACGAGTTCAGGATGACGTCGTTTTTTTGGGGGCTATCCAAAATACGAAAGACTTACGAAGTTTTGAAAACTTCGTAAGTCTGGTAATTATTTATGCTACAAAACTCTTCGCTTTTACCAGTACATTATCCAAACCGCTTACATCACTACCACCGGCAGTCGCGAAAAATGGCTGACCGCCGCCGCCGCCTTTTACTTCTTTGGCTAATTCTTTAATGATGTTACCGGCATGCAGGCCTTTTTCTTTCACCAGGTTTTCGGCAATCATTACGGTGATGCTGGGTTTGCCGTCAAAATCGGCAACCAATACCAGGAACAGATCACTTACAATATCTTTAAGCTGGTAGGCCAGGTTTTTGATGGCTTCGGCGTTGGGCAGGGCTACTTTTTGGGCAATAAAATTGACGCCGTTAATAGCTTCCACTTTTTGAGCCAGTTCATTTTTTAAGCCTGATGATTTTTCGAGGATCGATTTCTCGATCTCTTTCTTCAGCTTGCTATTTTCATCCAGTAAGCTTTCAACGCTTTTTGAAAGGTCTTTAGGATTTTTTAGCAAGTCTTTTAGTTGGTTAACCAATGCGGTTTGGGCATTGATGTACATTTCGGCAGCGACGCCGGTGATGGCCTCAATACGGCGTACACCCGCGGCTACAGCGCTTTCGGCAATAATTTTGAAGAAACCGATTTGACCGGTTGCCTGCACGTGTGTACCACCGCAAAGCTCCTTGCTAAATTCATCATCAAAAGTGATTACGCGAACGTATTCGCCGTACTTTTCACCAAACAGGGCGGTAACGCCGCTGGTTATGGCCTCGGCATATAGTACGCTGCGCTCTTCTTTCAACGGAATATTCTGACGTACCTTTTGATTTACAATGGCTTCTATCTGTGCCAGTTCCTCGTCGGTCACTTTGGCGAAGTGCGAAAAATCGAACCTCAAATACTGGTCGTTCACCAACGAGCCTTTTTGATTTACGTGACTGCCTAATACCTGCTTCATAGCGGCATGCAACAGGTGCGTGGCCGAGTGATTAGCATTGGTTTGCCCGCGCAAGGCAGGATCAACAATGGCGGTTAAAGCATCCTCAATATCTTCCGGCAGTTTATCAACAAAATGAACGGTTAAGCCATTCTCTTTCTTGGTATCGGTAACTAAAATGATGGTACCATCCGGAAAAACCAATTCACCTTTATCCCCTACCTGGCCACCGCTTTCGGCGTAGAAAGGAGTTTTATCCAATACAATCTGGTATTGCTCTTTACCCTTAGCCGTTACCTTGCGGTATTTTACAACGTGAGCAATAGTTTCGGTTTCATCGTAGCCGGTGAAGATGGAGGTTTCTTCGTCTTTGAGGGTGATCCAATCGCCGGTGTCAATTGCGCCAGCTGCACGGGAACGAGTTTTTTGTTCTTGCAGTGCTTTTTCAAAACCATCTAAGTCAACAGTCAATCCGTTTTCTTTCGCCATCAACTCGGTTAAATCAAAAGGAAATCCGTAGGTATCCGATAATTCAAATGCAAAGCGACCGTTAATTACCGTAACAAAATCATTTGCGTAGTCGAAAGCTTTATCTACAGTAACGGTATTTTTTAATGCCTCCTCAAATGAATTAAGCTCCCCATCACTGTATGGCCTCTGACCATCAATATAATAATCATTCTCAAAAAAGCCCATTGTACTATCTACAAACTGGCCTTTGTCAAAAGCAGCATATCCTTTAAATTGCTCAAATTGTTTTTTAGCCTCTTTTATACGCCATGTCCTAAGTTCAAAAAGCTTAATTCCTTTTTCTAACGTCCTCAAGAAAGAAACCTCTTCCTCCAAAATCACCTTCTGAACAAAATCTTTCTGACTGTAAAGGTTATCAAACACGCCTTTAAACTGCTCGGCCAATAAAGGCACCAACTGGTTAAAGAAAGGCTCTTTAAAGCCTAAAGTCTGGTAGCTGTAACGCACAGCCCGGCGTAAGATTCTGCGGATCACGTAACCTGCTTTATTACTTGCAGGCAGCTGTCCATCGGCAATAGCGAAGCTGATGGCACGGATATGATCTGCCAATACACGCATGGCCACGGCCTCGTTCCAATCGGCATCGCCGGGTTTGGCGGCGCTGTTATATTTTTTACCGCTTTTCTCAGCAATGAACTGGATCATCGGCTGAAAAACGTCGCTGTCATAATTGGATGTTTTGCCTTGCAGCACACGTACCAAACGTTCAAAACCCATGCCCGTATCCACGTGTTTAGCTGGCAACGATTGCAAAGCGCCGCCTTTTAAGCGGTTAAACTGCATAAATACGTTGTTCCAGATCTCTATCACCTGGTCGTGATCGGCGTTTACCAGCGTTGCGCCGCTAACTTCGGCACGCTCATTATCCGGGCGACTATCAAAATGAATCTCCGAACACGGCCCGCAGGGACCGGTTTCACCCATTTCCCAAAAATTGTCTTTTTTATTCCCGGGCAGTATATGAGCTTCGTCTACGTACTGTTTCCACAGTTCGAAAGTTTCGGTATCTTTTTCAAGACCTTCTTTTTCGTCGCCTTCAAAATAGGTAACGTACAGGCGGTCTTTGGGTAACTTATAAACTTCGGTTAACAGCTCCCAGCTCCAGGCAATGGCTTCTTTTTTAAAGTAATCGCCAAAGCTCCAGTTGCCCAGCATTTCAAACATGGTGTGGTGATAGGTGTCGATACCTACTTCTTCCAAATCGTTATGCTTACCGCTTACACGCAGGCAGCGTTGGGTATCGGCCACGCGACTGGCTTTTGCAGGTGCTTCGCCTAAAAATATATCTTTAAACTGGTTCATCCCCGCGTTGGTAAACATCAGGGTTGGATCGTTTTTAACAACAATTGGTGCCGAAGGAACGATGGTATGTCCCTTTGAAACAAAAAAATCAAGAAAAGCCTGGCGTATTTCGGTAGCTGTCATGGGTGCAAATGTAATTATTAGTCGGGAAGTCGGAAAGTTTGTCTGAATCAGAATTTTCAGAATTAAAGAATTAACAGAATCTAATTCAATTAGCCCCTTGTTGGTGTTGTCACCAACAAGCCAAAGATTGTCAAATAGAAAATAGCATTTCGTATCACCAATACTTTTTTCCATATCGAGTTTTGTTGGTGACAACACCAACAAAGCGCTGGGGCTACGACTGTCGAAAGGAAAGTGGTATTTCGTAAACACCCGGACTTTTTTCATATCGAATTTTGTTGGTAACAACACCAACAAAGCGCTGGCCTGTTTGGAGGATTTGCACGCGGGACACCCAATAATGCATCTCTACATTGAAAAAAAATCCCAAATCGAAAATCCCAAATCCGAAATCAAAAAGATATCTTTGCATATGCCTTATAAAGACCGCGAAATAAGCAAGATGTATTATACTATGGGCGAGGTATCGGCCATGTTTGATGTGAATCAATCGCTTATCCGTTTTTATGAAAAGGAGTTTGATGTGCTGCAGCCTAAAAAAAATAAAAAAGGCAACCGCTATTTTACTCCGGAGGATATTGAAAATTTCAAGATCATCTTCCACCTCATTCGTGATAAAGGCTATACGCTTAATGGTGCTAAAGATCACCTGAAAACCAATATGGCCGATACCCGCGAAAACCAGCGCGTGATCGATTCGCTCGAAAACATCAAAAAATTCCTGTTAGAAGTACGGGATCAGTTGTAGGTATCCGCCTAAAACATATCTTTATTGCTTTCTATCAAAATAAATGATCGCGAACCATAAAGGCGAGATCCCTTTTGTTGTATTGCTGCTTCCGTTTTTGCTGGGTATCTTTTTAGGTATCGGGTGCATTAGTGCTGCATCTCTGCCTTTACTGTGGGGAGCTTTTGGCGGCTTAGCAGTGGCATTTATCCTGCTCAATTTTACTTACCAGCGCTTAGGCATTTATAAAATACGCTGGCTGGGCGGCTTGCTCATGACTGTTATATTGTTAACAGCGGGCATCATCAGCGCTATTAGTTACGATGAATTAAATCATCATGACCATTTCTCCCGCTCACAAGCCCAATATTTAACGGTTAAGATCAATAATGAACCACAATTAAAAAACGGGTTGATCAGGTTTACAGCATCGGCACAGCAAAGCATCAATAATAAACAGGCTACACTTGTCAGCGGCAACCTGCTCATCACCATCAAAGATAGCGCGGCTTCGGCATTGCAATATGGCGATTTGCTGATGATCCCGGCTAAGTATAACAGCATCGATGCTCCTTTTAACCCCGCCGAGTTTAACTATAAAAAATACCTGGCTCACCAGAATATTCATTACCAGGCATTTTTGTATCCGGGCATGTACCGGGTTTTAGGGCATAATATGGGTAATGCGCTCATCGCTTTCTCCTTGCGGTTAAGGCAGCAGATGGTGAATAGGTTTAAAAGCCAGATGCACAATGCCGGCGCCATCGCGGTAGCATCAACCCTCATTTTAGGTTACAAGGCCGATTTAAGTAATGATATTTTGCAGGCCTACTCTAAAACGGGTACCATCCATGTGCTATCTGTCTCGGGTGCGCATGTGGCTATTATCTATGTGTTACTGCAATGGATGCTGGGCTTTTTAAACCGGTATAAGTATGGCAGGCTTATTAAAGCGGCAATTATTATTACGCTTATTTGGTATTATGCCATGCTAAGCGGCTTTTCGCCGGCGGTTTGCCGCGCGGCAGTGATGATCAGTATGGTTATCATGGGCAAAACTTATGCCCGGCATATCAATATGCTTAACCTGCTGGCGCTTTCGGCATTTTTACTTTTGCTGTATAACCCGTTTTTTATAACCGATGTAGGTTTTCAACTCTCCTACCTTGCAGTTGCGGGTCTATTGGTTTTGCAGCCGGTGGTTTATCAATGGATCACCGTTAAAAATAAATGGGTTGATAAACTATGGGCTGCCTGCTCGGTATCTATAGCAGCGCAGGTAATTACTTTTCCTTTAAGTGCCTGGTATTTTCACCAGTTCCCGGTTTATTTTTTGCTGAGTAACCTGCTTATTACCATCCCAACGCTAATTATCATGTACAGCGGGATTGCCTATTTGGCTTTTTCATGGGTGCCACTTGTATCAACCGGACTGGCTTGGGTCTTGGAGCAAAGCATCCTGCTCATGAATAAGGCGTTGGCTTTTATTGAACACGTGCCATTTGCAAGTATCAATAAAATATGGCTCAACCTTCCAGAATATTTATTGCTGTATATCATTATCATTGGCCTGTTTTACTTCTTGTACGATAAAAAGAAATGGCTCATTTGGCTATGCATGCTTAGCCTGCTTTTGTTTTGTATCAGCATCAGCTTAAAAAGATACCGGCAGCAAAACACCAATGACATTACCTTTTTAAACCTGCGCAAAAACACAGGCATAGTTTTCAAAAACGGCAATACCGCTGTGGTGCTTACCAACCTTGCCGATACCGATCGAAATTACAGTTACTCCGTACAGCCCTGCCTGGATAGTATGCAGGTGGCACAGGTAAAACACATCAATCCCAACCAAAATTTCGCTCTATCTTTTTTTAAAAAACAAGGCGCTTTGATACAGTTTTTTGATAAAAGGATAATTATATTTGATAAGCAATTACAAAATCAGCCGCTACCCAAAGTTATAAAAACCGACTACTTATACATTACCGATAACCCGCATACCAGTTTGCAGATTATTAACAAAAGCTATGACTATCAAATGCTTGTAATCGCAGGCAGCAACAGCAGGCAAACCATAGCAAAACTTGAAGCCGAGGCCAAAAGCTTGCATACAAATTATAAAATATTAAAACGTAACATTTCCCTTACAACAGTATCTAATTAACACAACATTAAACTAACAGCCAACAAACTTGTCTGTAAATTAAAAAACAAGTAATTTGGTACAACAAATTAAAACTATGAAGATTAAATTATTCAATGTTGCCCTGGGTTTAGCCCTTACTGCAACTACATTAAGTGCAAACGCGCAAAAAAAATACGCTGAAGGTGTTGTAGATTTTACAACAAGCATGATGGGTCAGCAAGTTAACGCGAAAAGCTATTTCAGGGCCGATTCAAACGCTTTCGCTTTCTCAAACGGACCAGCCAACATCAAAATTTTAACCAACGCTGCCGCTACCTCCATGGTAATTTTGGTTGATGTACCTGTTGCCAACATTAAAAAAGCAGCGGTTGCAAGTCCGGATGATATTGAGCAGGCAATGGCGGCATTGCCAACGCTTACTTTTGCCCCTGGCACCGAAACTAAAGTGATCAATGGCTTTAATTGCAAAAAAGTAGTTGCTACCGATTCAAAAACTAAAAAAACTTACGATATCTGGATCACCAATGATATTGAGGTGCCTTTAGCCGGTGTAGCTAAATATTACCAGGGTATTGGCGGTTTCCCGGTTCAGTATACTTCATTTGCACAAGGACAATCAACCGAGGTTACCGTTAAAGCCGTAACCGAGCAAAAAGTACCTGCGGGCACCTTCGGCATCCCATCTGATTTTGAAAAAATCACTATGGATGATTTGAAAGCAATGCGCGGTGGCCGATAAGCCCATTCATTAACAATTTACTAAAGGTTTCTTAACATTGGGGTTAATTATTATTTTTACCGCCCCGTATGCTAAGAAACCTTTTCAGTTTGCTCAAATTCTTCTTGTTCTGGATGTTGTTTTTCGCAATAACCAGGCTAACATTTGAGTTATATTTTCTGCCCAAACTAAAGGTTGCCAGCTTTAGCGAAATCATCCAAACCTTTTATTACGGCCTTCGGCTGGATGCATCTGCAACAGCCTATATCAGCGCCCTGCCACTTTTGGTATTTGTTACAGGCTGGTGGTTCCCTAATTTTCATATTAAACCCATCTGGCTTAAGCTTTACGTTTGGTTTTGCTTGCTACTTATTGCTGTAGATACAGGCCTTAATTTTAACATCTTTCGCGAGTGGGGTACCAAAGTGGTGTACAGGGTATTTAAATCCTTGTACGACGCTCCTTCAGAGGCTATGGCTTCCAGCGGTTCATCGCCGGTTACCCGTTGTGTAATTATTGTGTTGATATTGATAACGCTGGGTGTGGTTTTATCTAATTGGATTATCAATTATGATTTTAAGAAGCCGGCCGTTAATCCGCGCGTTAAAGCGGTAACTATTCTGCTATTGCTGTTTTTTAATTTTGTGCTGATGCGGGGCGGCTTACAGCCCGATCCGGTGAGTCAGAACTCGGCCTATTTTTCGGACCATGAATTTTTGAACCAGTCGGCACTTAATACCGAGTGGAACCTGTTCAATAACGTGGTTGAAAATTTCCGGAGGCCCTATAACCCCTTCCTGTTTATGGAGCCATCCGGCGCATCGCAATTAGTGCAGGAGGCTTACACTACCAAACCCGATAGCAGTTTAAAAATCCTGACTACCGACAGACCCAACGTGGTGCTCATCCAGATAGAAAGCTATACAGCCGACGTGATCCAATCCCTCGGCGGCGATGCGGGTGTGGCACCCAACTTTGAAAAGTTTATCAAAAACGGCGTCCTGTTCAACAATATTTATTCATCTGCCGATAGAACGGACAAGGGTATCATATCCATCATGAGCGGCTTCCCGGCACAGGCGGTGCGTACCATTGTTGCCGATACCGTAAAACAAAAAAGACTCCCTGCCATTGCCGTGGCGCTTAAAAACGCGGGCTATCAAACCAGTTACTTTTATGGTGGCAAAAGCAATTACATGCATTTTGATGTATTTATGAAAAGCCATGACATTGATCATATTACCGATGAGGCCGCTTTTGATAAAAGCCTGGTAAAAACCCAATGGGGCGTGTTTGATGATGTGCTTTTTAGCAGGCAGATTCAATCCATGCAGCAGCAAAAGCAGCCATTTTTCTCGTACATGCAAACATCAACCAATCACGAGCCTTTTGTGCTACCTGTAAAAGGGCATTTCCCAGAGGATGATGCCGCCGGTGATGCCAGCAACAAATTCAGGAGCACAGCCTACTTTACCGATTCCTGCCTTAACGCCTACTTTGAGCAAGCTAAAAAGCAAGCCTGGTATAAAAACACCCTGTTCATTTTAGTTGCCGATCACGGTCACCGCCTGCCACACTTTATTTCAGAAGCTTATAATCCTAAAAAGTATCACATCCCGCTGTTGTTTTTTGGCGATGTAATTAAGCCGGAATATCGTGGTAAAAAGATCAGCAAATTAGGCGGACAAACAGATATCGCCGCCACCTTGCTTTCGCAATTAGGCATCGCGCACCAGCAATTCAAATGGTCGAAAAATTTGCTTGATCCCAACAGTAAAGATTTTGCCTTTTTTAACTGGGATAACGGCTTTTGTTTTATGACCCCGCAGCAAGCAGTAAGCTACGATAACTCGGGCCAGCGCATTATTTATACCTCTAACAAAAACGCGGATGCTAAAACTACGGATAAAACGCTATTGTATGGTAAAGCCTTTTTACAGCAGGTATTTACGGATTATATGAGTTATGACCATTGATATTGTTTGAATCAGAATTTACAGAATTTTAGAATGACCAGAATAAAAAAAGAAATTCTGTAAATTTTAAAATTCTGTAAATTCTGATTCAGGCAACTTAATTCAACGCACTTCCCAACTGCTCTACCCACATATTAAACAGCCTGGTTTCAAACTCAACTGCTTTGTTGGCGTGTTTTTCCCAATCGGGCGAAAATTTGTGGAGCTGGTTTAGCATTTCTTCCAGGTGACCTTCCTCTTCCAGGATGATGGATTTTACGTTTACCTTGCTGCCTGCTTCATCTAAGGCCGATTGATATATCGGGTATAGTTCGTCGGCACGTACTTCGATGGAGTAGGTAACCAATAGGTATGCCGCAAAACGGAGTTCGGCACCGCTTAGGTTTAGTTCCGTTTTAAGGTAGCGGCAAACATCAATATCCAGCTGATTCAAATAATATTTGCTTGAGCCCGGGGCCAGCAGGTATTCGGCCGCGTAAGTTGGCAGCTCCACCCCTGTTTTTTCTAATTGCTTTTTGAGGTAGAAGGCATGGCGATGCTCTTCGGCCGCATGTTTCAATATAATATAGGTTACCGTTTGCGGATCTTCGCAGGCCGAAATTTTACGGGCACCGGTGTTTTCCATTAGCGATAATGTATTTAACCAGCGTGAGTGCAATTGGTTATCGGCAATTATGCGGGGTAAAAGCGTGTTTAATGACATGTTAAATTTCTTGTAGGGCCTGTTCTATTTTGCTGTAAACATAAGCCAGTTCATCATTAGTAATGCAATACGGGGGTAAAATGTAAATTACGTTTCCCAGAGGCCGTAAAATAATACCATGGGCCAAAAAGTATTGGTACAACTTATCGCGTAGCGAACTGAAATAAGAAGTATTATCGCCGGTTTCCCATTCCATTGCCAAAATAGTACCGGTTTGCCTGATGGTTTTTATTTTAGGGTGATGTTTTATTTTTTCGGCAAATTGAGCATGCAAAGTAACAATTCGTTCTATATTGGTCACTGTTTCTGCCCGCTCAAACAAATCCAGACTGGCCAATGCCGATGCGCAGGCTATAGGGTTAGCAGTAAAGGAATGCCCATGGAACAGTGTTTTCAGCTTATCGTCAGATAAAAAAGCATCGTATATATCCTGTGTACAGGTAGTAACGCCCAGGGCCATAGTCCCGCCTGTTAGGCCTTTAGAAAAGCACATGATATCTGGCTGCACCTGCACATGGTTGCAGGCAAACTCCTTACCTGTACGCCCAAAGCCTGTAAATATCTCATCATCTATCATCAGCACACCTTCCTGCTTGCAATGCGCCATTAACTCATCCAGGTATTCGGCTTCATACATCAGCATCCCGGCAGATCCCTGTACCAGCGGCTCAAAAACAAAACAAGCGAGATCAGATTTGAGATTTGAGATTTGAGATTTGAGATTTTGGATATTATCCTTGTTTGGGGTATCAATAAACTCTACCTCAAATAATAAACTATCAAAGGCTTTGGTGAATGCGCTTCTCCCGCTAACCGCCATGGCTCCAAAGGTATCACCATGGTACGCATTATTAAAAGCCAGTATTTTAGTGCGCTGGTTACCTTTGTTTAACCAGTATTGCAGGCACATTTTAATGGCTACCTCAATAGCGGTAGAGCCATTATCAGAGTAAAATACTTTTTGCTGATTATCAGGCAAATGCGTTAACAAACGTTCGGCCAGTTCAACAGCACCTTCATGCGTAAAACCGGCGAAGATCACGTGCTCCAGTTTGGTAAGCTGCTCGGCTACCTTTTGGGCTATATAGGGATGCGCGTGGCCATGTATATTTACCCACCAGCTTGATACCGCATCGATATATTGTTTGCCCGCTTCGTCAAACAGTAACGCTCCCTCGCCCCTTACAATCGGGATAGGCGGCGCGGCGGTTTTCATTTGTGTATAGGGATGCCATATTACTTTTAAATCGCGTTCCTGTAAACTCATAATTCGTTTAATAATAGTTCAACAACACGCTTATCGGTAGGGAACTCAAAATCGGCAATACTTAAAGCCGTTATCGGTACCCATCTAAAAGCCTGAAGTATTTCCCCTTCTCCATCAAAATCAAAAGGGACGGTTTTTATGGTTACGTTAACCGGTGTAATGTTGCGCACCAGGTAATAAACACTAATAATCTGCGAATTGTTAAAGGCCGACTTCACCACAAAATCTGTGGTATAAAAATGGTTTACCACTTCAATTTCAACGTCGCACTCCTCCATAAATTCGCGTTTAAGGCCGTCAATAAGCCCTTCGCCTAATTCAAGGCCACCGCCTGGAAATTTAGTAAACCGCATCCCGTATTCCTGCTCATCGCTTATCAGCAACTCGTCGTTATCATTTAGCAGCAGACCGTAAACACGTACATTAAAATATTCCATTTATTCAAAATGTTTTTTGTTGCGTACAACCATTTCCATGGTCCACTCTATGGTTTCTGTTTGCGCTTCGGAGCGGATAGGGCAATCACGCATACTACAGTAGTGACAGCAATCGGGTAAACAAGGATCGGCGTGTATAAAAAGCTCTGTTTTAACGCCCACGTTGGCGTTAATCAATTTATCAACCAACGAAACCTCAGTGTGCACTTTATTGAGGTCGAAATAGTTTGGCAACGTTAAATGGCAGTCAATATGTAGCTCATGGCCATATTTTTGAGCGCGCAGGTTATGTACATCTATCCAGGCCTCGCGTCGCTTATCGCTTAAAACTTTAATCACCTGGTTAACCACCTCGGTATCGGCCTCATCCATTAAACCGGCAACAGAACGGCGTACCAACTTATAGCTACTATAAATTAAATAGCCTGCTACTAATATTGACAAGGCACTATCTAACCATAATATAGCCGTAAAATGAATTAACAACAAACCGGCAACAAGGCCCGCGCTGGTTACCATATCGGCTATTAAATGGTGCCCGTCGGCGTCTAAAGTCATGGAACGAAGCTCTTTTCCCTTACGAATCATATAATAGCCAAGGGCGCCGTTTATAGCACCGGTACTGCCAATAATTAAGGCACCGGTAAGCAGGTCGTGAATTTGTTCGGGGTAAAAAAGGCTGTGTACAGATTTGGCTATGATGATAATACCGGCAATACCAATAAGCGATCCCTCAATAAAAACGGAGAAAAATTCAACCTTACCATGTCCGTAAGGATGGTTCTCGTCGCGCGGTAGGGATGCAAGGTAAATACTAAAGAAAGCAAAGGAGCTGGCAATTACGTTTACAATGCTTTCGGCGGCGTCGCTAAGTACAAAATTAGATGAAGTGATGAAGTATGCCCCAAACTTCGCCATCATCAACACTATGCCCGTTATCAGCGAAATTAATATGATCCGTTTTTGTTCCTTCAAAGCAATCTGGATTAGGCCGCAAATTTATAAATAACAAGCGTAAGTAGCAGTAAAGTTATTTTCTATATTTGCCGCGATAACACAATTCATATGAGCACATTAAGTAACCGGATAAATAACCTGTCCGAATCAGCAACTATCAAAATGGCCAAATTGGGCCGTGAACTTGCCGCAAAAGGCGTAGATGTGATCAGCTTAAGCTTCGGCGAACCTGATTTTCATACTCCCGAACACATCAAGGAAGCTGCGAAGCAAGCCATGGATAAAAACATGACCTACTACACACCCGTAGCGGGCTATCCGGATCTTCGCAAAGCGGTTGTTGCCAAGCTGAAGAACGAAAACGGACTTGATTATGATTTTAGCGAGATAGTAGTTTCTACAGGTGCCAAGCAGGCAATTGCCAACGCGGTACTATGTTTGGTTAACCCGGGCGAAGAAGTAATTATCCCTACCCCTTACTGGGTGTCCTATAGCGAAGTGGTTAAACTTGCTGAAGGTGTAAGTGTATTTATCAATACCACTGTTGAGCAAAACTTTAAAATCACTCCCGAGCAGTTAGAGGCAGCAATTACGCCAAAAACAAAACTGTTCATGTTTTCATCGCCATGTAACCCTACAGGCAGTGTTTACAGCAAAGATGAATTAGAAGGTCTGGCCAAGGTATTTGAGAAAAACCCGCATGTATATATTTTAAGCGACGAGATTTATGAGCACATTAACTATGTGGATAAACATGAGTCGATAGCGCAATTTGATTATATTAAAGATCGTGTGGTGATTATCAACGGCTGGTCAAAAGCATTTGCCATGACCGGTTGGAGAATTGGTTACACAGCATCAAACAAAGAGATCGCTACCGCCTGTGATAAAATGCAAGGCCAGGTTACCTCTGGTACCTGCTCTATCACCCAACGTGCCGGCGTGGCCGCTTACGAGGGCGGGTTAGAAAGTGTATTGGAAATGAAAGCCGCGTTCAAAAAACGCCGCGATATTGTTTACAAATTACTAAGCGAAATTGACGGCCTTAAAGTAAACCTGCCCGATGGCGCATTTTACTTTTTCCCTGATGTTACCTCGTTTTTTGGTAAAAGCTACAATGGCCAAACCATTAAAGATGCAGATGAGCTTTCGATATTCCTGTTAGAAGAAGCACACGTAGCAACCGTAGGCGGCGATTCATTTGGCGATCCTAAATCTATCCGCCTATCATACGCTGCTGCGGAAGATAAACTGATTGAAGCGGTAAGAAGGATTAAAGAAGCGTTGGGGAAACTGGTGTAAATTCTGAATCAGAATTTACAGAATTTAAGAATTTTCAGAATCTATTATAATGCAAAAAGGATCGTCGTGACGATCCTTTTTGCATTATCCTTTTTTGTTTAAAGGCGAACAGCTAATTCTGTTCATTTTTAAATTCTGATTCAGACATTTTATAAACCGAAACCGTAAGCTATACGTAAACCAATTGTACCGTAGTTACCGCTGTTACCTCCTGAGAAGTTTTCATAACGGGCACCGATATCCCATGATTTGGTAGCATAACCTAAACCTGGTGAAAGGATCAACTTAGTGCTTTTATCTTCACCAGCAACTGGTTCGTGAACTTCAAAACCGGCACCTGCCTCACCCGAGAAATAGAAACCATCGGCAACAAAGGCTTTGATACCTGCTTTAACCGGTACTATACCCAACGACCTGCCTTTTACAGTAACAGTAGTTGTTGATGTTGCATCGCTAACGCTTGAGCTGTACGACTTTCCAAAAAAGTTATAGTAACCAGATGTAAGCGTTAATGCCACATTTTTGTTAACCCCATATTGTAAACGGGCGGTACCACCCAAGCCAACGTTAGAACCATCATGCAAATTACCAACTGGTAATAAACCTTCAACACCTACGCCAAAACGAAGCGCGTTTGCCGGGGTAGTTTGAGCTTTAACATTTGTTCCGATAAATATAGCTGCTGCTGTAAAAGCGCTTGCTATAATTTTTGTCATTGTTTTCATAGTTGTAATTTTTAGTAAATAGTCCGCGGTTTTTATCGCCGCGTTGACACCACTTTTACAAATACTTTGCCATTGTAGCCTTTTTTGATGCTTGTGATATTGGCATGACAGTTTAAAAACGCTCTTTTATAACAGGTATGTTACATGATTTCTTTGCTTAAATATTGATAATCAACGCCCTAATTTGCTCCAAAAGGGAGCAAAAGCATCATTTAAAGAAAGTAATTTAACATGGAATTAATGTACAGAAAACAGGAACACTACTGTTCAGGATAGTGTATTCATTTGACTAAATTCTGTTTGGTTTAAACGAAAAAGCGCCAAAAGCGGGGATTGGCAAACAGGATATTCGGTTGCCAAAAACAAAAAAGGAGAGTTTTAAGGCTCTCCTTTTTTGTTTTTACATATCATCTATAATCATTTGCCGGTGTTTGATCCCCCAATCGGCCAGGTTGTTGATTATGGTTTGCAATGTTTTGCCATACTCGGTTAGGTTATACTGCACTGTTACCGGCTGGGTATCCAAAACGGTCCGTTTTATCAGCTTGTTTACTTCTAACTCTTTTAGTTCCTTACTCAGCATTTTGTTTGATATACCATTTACATCGCTCAAAATATCAGAGAACCGGCGTTTGTTATAATAGCAGATAGATGAGATGATGGAGATTTTCCATTTACCGTTAAGCACATCCATCGCGTCATGAACGGCCATAATTTCCTTTTTGTGCCCTACCGCACATACATAGTCAGCCATAAGTTACCTTGTTACCCAAAAGTTACTGTTACTTTTGGTTACAAAGTAACTAAAATAAATTCGTGTATACTAAGTTTGCATCGTAAACAATAAAAATTTAAACATGAATTTTACAGGTAAAAACGTAGTTATAACAGGCGGCAGCACCGGAATTGGGCTGGCAACCGCCAAAGCATTCATTAACGCAGGGGCAAATGTATGGATCACCGGCAGAAGCGCCGGCAACCTGGAAAAGGCCGCGGCCGAGATCAACAGCCCCAATTTGCAAACTGTAGTGGCCGATACGGCACAGCTACCAGAAATTGCAGTTTTAGAAAAAGCTGTTACCCAAGCTGGCAACAAAGTAGATGTACTTTTCCTTAACGCAGGGATAGCTACATTCACACCGATTGAACAGGCTACAGAAGCTGATTTTGACGCCCAGTTTAATACCAACGTAAAGGGGCACTACTTCACGCTGCAAAAGCTGATCCCTCACCTGGTTAATGGGGCCTCGGTTATCTTCACATCTTCAACGGTGGCTACCGCTACCAACGTGGGTACCAGCATTTACTCGGCTACCAAAGGGGCGTTAAACAAAATAGCGCAGATAGCGGCTAATGAATTGGCCGATAGAAAGATCAGGGTAAACATTGTTAGTCCCGGCCCTGTGCAAACGCCGGGGCTGGAGTCTGTTATACCGCCGGAAGCCAAAGCGTATTTGGCTGCAGCAACTGCTTTGCAAAGATTAGGCGATGCCGATGAAATTGCCAAAACTGTTTTGTTCCTGGCCTCTGATGATGCAAGCTTTATCAACGGTGCAGAATTTCTGGTTGATGGTGGCTATATCAACTATGCTACGAAATAAGCAAGGGAGCTATCTATGACAAATTGTAATTTTTAAAGAAGGCTGTCAGTCTGAGCCTGTCGAAGACTCGTGCGCAGAGGCCTTCGCCCGCCTGCTTCGACAGGCTCAGCATGACCCCATTTTTTGATGTTGTCATTTCACTTTCAGAGTCCCTGGATTTACAAACTCAGCATGACCCCGTTTTTTGTCATTCCCACTTTCAAAGTCCGCCAGAATTTTAAATTAACCATGCGAGGCAACCGCTAAATCGGTTTAATGCTGGTGCTAAACTTCAATCGACCGTTTAGCAAAAATGGCCGGAATTTCTCCGGCCATTTTTCATTTTATCAATATTTCAGATTTTATTAAACCTCGTGACTATGCCCTTCGTCGGGTTTATAATTTTTTTCCATTTCGGCAAGCTTCTCTTTACCATATGAAAATTTAGTAATGGTGTAATATAACACCGGTACTATAAAAATAGCCAATGATGTAGCGGTAAGCATCCCGCCAAACACGGTCCAGCCAATGGTTTTACGGGCCTCGGCACCTGCACCGGATGCGATCATCAATGGCACAACACCCAATATAAAGGCCATTGAAGTCATGATGATAGGGCGCAACCTAAGTCTTACAGCTTCTAATGTTGCTTTCTCCAGGTTCATACCCTTGTCCACACGTTCCTTGGCAAACTCCACAATCAAAATGGCGTTCTTCGCCGCCAAACCTATCAACGTTATCAAACCTATCTGGGCGTATACGTTATTGGTTAAGTTAGGCCAAAAGGTTAAGAACAAAATAGCGCCGAATGCTCCCAAAGGAACCGATAGCAGTACCGAGAACGGCACCGACCAGCTTTCATACAATGCAGCCAGGAACAGGAACACAAACCCAATAGAAAGGGCAAATATGTACACCGTTTTTGAGCCCGATAACAACTCCTCACGACTTAAGCCCGAAAACTCGTACCCAAATCCCTGCGGCAGTGTTTTGGCAGCTACCTCTTTCAAGGCCGTAATCGCGTCGCCCGAGCTAAAACCGGGTTTTGTGCTACCGTTAATCTCGGCCGAGCGGAACAAGTTGTAGTGCGCAATCAACGGCGAGTTTTCAATTACTGTGTAAGAGGTAAGCGTACTTAAAGGCACCATAGTACCAAACTGGTTACGTACAAAATACTGCCCTATATTGGTAATATTACTGCGGTAAGCGGTATCGGCCTGTGCCAATACCCTAAAGTTTCGGCCATAAATGGTAAAGTCGTTGATATAGGTACTACCTAAGTAGGTTTGCAGCGCGCTGTTAACATCAGATATGGCAACACCTAATTTTTTGGCCTTTTCCCTATCAATGGTCAGCTGGTATGCAGGCGTACTGGCGGTGAAGAAGGTAAAGGCCCTTGCAATTTCGGGGCGTTGGTTTACCGCGCCTACAAAGTTTTTAAGCACCTTTTCAAAGTTCTTGATATCGCCACCGGCTGCTTTCTCTTCCAAAATGAACGAGAAACCACCGGTACTACCCAAACCTGGTATAGCAGGCGGTTGAATTACAATTACATTGGCTTCTTTAAAGCGTGCCAGCTTTTTAGTGAGCTTGCCAACAAGGGCAGTAATCTGTTGCGATTTATCTGTACGCTCGTCCCATGGCTTAAGCTGCACAAACATGGTCGCGCTGTTTGATTTACTTGCAAAGCTGATGGCGTTCAAACCACCTAAGGCAGCATAATGCGCAATTTCGGGCACGCTATCCAACGTGGCCATCATCTGGTGCAATACATCAACGGTTCTGCCGGTTGAGGAAGCCTCTGGCAAATCATAAGTAATATACACACGTCCGTCATCTTCCAAGGGAATAAAGCCCGATGGTTTGCTTCTGAATAAAAGTATGGTACCGATGATAATACACACCAATATAATAATGATGAATTTGGAATGCTTGATACCTTTATCAACCGTGTTTCTGTACCGGCCTGTTACCCTGGTAAACCACTCATTAAACACAAAGAAAAACTTGTTAAGCCCTTTTGACTTTTCATCTATTTTATGCGGACGCAACAGCAGTGTACACAACGCAGGTGTTAATGATAGCGCCACAAATGCCGAAATCAATACCGAAATAGCGATGGTGATGGCAAACTGCTGGTAAAGCCGCCCTACTATGCCGGGCACAAACCCTACCGGCACAAACACCGCCGCGAGGATGAGGGCGATAGCGATTACCGGTGCCGAAATATCGGCCATGGCATGCTTGGTTGCTTCAACGGGTGTCATCCCCTCTTCGTCCATGTAATGCTGTACAGCCTCTACTACTACAATGGCATCATCCACCACAATACCTATCGCCAGTACGAATCCGAAAAGCGTTAGGGTGTTAATGGTGAAGTTAAGCGGAATAAAGAATATAAAAGTACCTATGATAGATACCGGGATAGCTAATACCGGGATAAGCGTTGAGCGCCAGTTTTGCAGGAATAAAAATACCACTACAATTACCAGTCCCAAAGCTATTAATAACGTATCAACCACCTCGCTTACAGAAACCTTAACAACAGTTATCGCTTCAAAAGGCACCACATAATCCACATCGGCCGGGAAACTCTTTTTAAGCTCGTTCATAGTAGCATAAACGTTATCGGCAGTTTCAAGGGAGTTACTGTTTGGTGCCTGGTAAACCAACAGGTATGAGGCGCGTTTACCATCAACAAACGAGTTGCCAGAGTAGTTGAATTTACCCAGCTCAATACGGGCCACATCTTTCAAATGCACAATGGCACCGGTGCTTGGTACGGTTTTAACAATTACATTACCAAATTCCTCGGGCTTGCTTAAACGGCCTTTTACCAATACCGAATACTCAAAAGGTTGGGCTTTTTGCTGTGGCGTGGCACCTACGGTACCAGGGGCAACCTGGGCATTCTGCTCGGCCAGGGCCGCGGTAACATCTGCCGCGGTCATGCCCAGCGAGGCAAGTTTACTGGGGTTAAGCCAGATACGCATACTAAAGTCATCGGCACGGGTTACCACGTCGCCCACGCCTTTGGTACGTAATATCGCGTCTTTGATGAATACGTTGGTATAGTTATCGGTAAAAGTTACATCGTGCGTACCCTTTGGCGAAAACATGGCCACCAGCATCAAAATACTTGGGTTACGTTTACGTACCACCATACCTAAACGCTGTACTTCCTGCGGTAAGGTAGGCAAGGCAATACCTACACGGTTTTGCACGTCAAGCGCGGCGATATTAATATCGGTACCTACATCAAAGTTAACGGTCATACTCATCTGGCCGTTGCTGCTACTGTTACTTTGCAGGTAGGTCATGCCGGGAACACCGTTCACCTGTACCTCCACAGGGGTGGCCACGGTTTGCTCAACTGTTAACGCGTCGGCACCGGTATAGGTACCTGTAACAGAAACCGTTGGTGGGGTAATATCCGGGTATTGCCCTATAGGTAAGCTTGTCATCGCCAGTAAACCAACAATTACAATCACTAAGGAGATCACTATCGCGGTTACCGGTCGTTTTATAAAAACATCTGCAATCATTATACTTATGATTAAGTTTTGGGGGCCGCAGCCCCGCTACTTGTTTAAACCTCTTCTATTCAATAAATAAACTTACTTTTTAGGTGCCGCGCCCTGTGCAGGTGCTCCTGTACCCAAAGTAACCTTACCCCCATCGCGCAAGCGCTGGAAGCCGTCGGTAATTACCTTATCGCCTTCTTTAATACCACTCAATACTACTATATTGGTATTAACACGCGGACCAAGCTTTACTTTAATCTGTTTAGCCAGGGTATCCTGCCTGTCTTTTACCGATTTATCTTCGGCAGTATCTTTAACGGTGGTATCGCGGGTAACAAACACAAAAAACTCGCCCATTTGCTCGGTTACCGCTTTGTTTGGGATCTGAACCCTGTTCCCTGATTGACCGTTCAACACCTGCAAAACGCAGCTCATGCCATCTTTCAAAACATCATCTTCATTAGGGAACTGGATACGTACTTTAATACTACCTGTTCCGCTGCTAACGCCACGGTCAATTGCCAGCACCTTACCTGTTTTGTTGTAAGTAGTGCCATCGGGCAGCTGTAATTTAAAGGTGGTATCGGTGCTTGCTTTTTGCAACGCGTAAAAACGGTTAATATCCTGCTCATTAATTACCACATCAACGCCAATAGGATGCTCGGCAGATATTGTATTCATCAGTGTAGTACCCGCGGCAACCTGTGTACCAAGCCTTACCTGCGAAATGCCTATCCTGCCCGTAAAAGGTGCCCTGATAGTTGCGTACGAAAGATCGGTAGCGGCAGATGCAACTCCGGCTTTAGCCACAGCAACGGCGCTTTTATTGGTTTCATAAGTAGCCACAGCCTGATCAACCGTTTGGCGGGCTATAGCGTCATTTTTCAACAACATATTATAACGGTCAACATCTTTTTGCGCTTTTACCAGGTTGGCCTGTGCGCTTAGTACATTGGCCTGGGCCTGTTGATACGCGGCTTCGTATTTACGTTTATCAATTTCATAAAGCACTTTACCTTTCTCAACAACATCGCCCTCTTTAAAAAATATACCGGTTACAAAACCAGGTACCTGGCTGCGTAGTTCAACCGTGTTGATAGATACAACCGTACCCTGGTAGCTATCATAATAGGTGGCTTCGGCTACTTTGGCCTGGGCTACCGATACCGGGGTTGGCGGCTGGGCAGCAGATTTTTGCTGATGTTTACCACATGATGCCCATGTTAACAATGCGGCAGGGGCTAACCAATATATATAGCTGTTTTTCATTATAGTGATTTGTTCGTTTATGTTATTACTTATACAGGCATCCGGCCGATGCCTTTTATATTGTTACTGTACCGGCAGTGTACCCAATGCTTTTTGCAGGTCAATACGGCTGGCCAGCAATTGGAACAAGGCGTTGTAATAGTTTAGTTCGGCAGTGCGCAGGTCTGATTGTGCTACAATAACATCAAGGTAAGTTTTTACCCCCTCGCGGTATTGCAGGCTTACTACCTTATATACATCCTTTGCCAGGTCTACATTTTCGCGCACTAATTTGTAGCTGGTGTAGTTGCTTTTGTAACCAGCCAATGCCTGCACATATTCGGTATTGATGGCATTTGTTGTATTGATGATATCCAGATCGGCACGTTCAACCTGCAATCTCGCCTTAGCTAAGTTTTGCAGGCGCTTTGTCCCCTGAAAAATAGGGATGTTTAATGTTAACCCTACGTAACCCGTTGGGTAAGCATTCTTGTAAAGGTTATCAAAATCGTGCGCGAAATAAGCGTAATTATAACTGCCCACCGCCGATACCGATGGCAAATACCCGTACAGGTAATAATTGATATTTAAGCTTTTAAGCGCTTTATTACTTTGTAAAAGGCGATATTCAATACGGTTATTTACATCTAATGTTTGATTGGTATCAATAGCGGCTTCCTGCTCATAGCGGGTTGAATCATAAGCCAGTGCTATTGGCTTGTTGCCGCCAACGCCCATAATTTGTTTTAAATAAGCAGTTTTACTTTTAATAGATTCTTCTGTTGCTTTGCGGGTAGCTACAGAATTATTAAGGGCGATGGTAGCCTGTTTATAATCTGTTTTATCAGATACGCCGGCCTGGTACCTGTTGGTTGCATCTTTTAAGCTGCGTTGCAACCTGGTAATATCCTCATTAGTGATATCTAATTGTTTTTGCGATAGCAGCACATCAAAAAAAGCCTTGCTTACATCAGATACTACACTTATCTGGCTGCTAATGGTATTCTCTTTATAGTACTCACGCGAATATTTAGATGCTTTAGCGGCCAGCAGCACATCGGCATTATAAATAGCCTGCGATGCAGTTAGTCCTATGGTTGATAAATTACGGATACTGCCCGCGTTCGACGGGATATTTGCGCCCGATGAGCCGGCCTGTGGCTGCCCCTTAAAGTAGTAATTATATAAGCCCGATGAATTCAATTGCGGCAACCATCCTGATAAACCTATCCTGATATCGCGCTCATTAATCTGTTCATCAATTGAGGCCTGCCTTACCGCGGGTTGGTTACGCAGGGCATATTCAACGGCCTGTTTTAGTGTTATCGCGCCGCTAATGGTATCATTTACCATTGCGGTTTGGGCAAATACTGTTGAATGTAAAATTAATGTTAAATTGACTATCGTGAAGATGGTTAAGTACTTTGTTTTTTTCATAAGACAGATAAAGAAGTCGATGCTATCAGCCTAAACTACAAAAGAAAGGCCTTATAGTTTTAGCCCAATTACACGGGAGATGTGCGAATATGTGATTATTATTATCAAATATAATTCAACCACAAGAATTTTACTTAAACTTTATTAAAAAATGGTTAAAAAGTCAGTTTTAGGCCATTTTATAAAAAAATGAAAATTAGAGATAGCAAATAAATAAAAATTTTAATTAATTTGCCATGTGGTTTAATACGGCTTTATTCCAAAATTGTTTTGGAAGGGCTTGTTTAAAAAAAATTACACTCACCATATAAGTTATTTACTTATTCATGGTACTTTTACAAAAAATTAAAGCAGAGTTAATACATGGTTAAAAAACTACATGGGAAAATCGCCGAGTTCCAGGTTGCAAATATGCTCCGGGAAAGGGGATTGTATCCTTATTTCAGGCCTATTGAGTCTGCTCAGGACACTGAAGTATTAATTGATAACAAGAGGGTATTAATGTTTGGCTCTAACTCTTACTTAGGCCTTACCAATCACCCTAAAATTAAAGAAGCTTCAAAAAAAGCGATTGATAAATACGGTACAGGCTGTGCCGGATCGCGCTTTTTAAATGGTACACTGGATATTCATATTGAGTTAGAGAACAGGCTGGCCAGCTTAGTTGGCAAAGAAGCCGCCGTTTTATTCAGCACTGGTTACCAGGTAAACCTGGGCGTACTTTCATGCATCACCGGTCGTAATGACTATATTATTTTAGACGAGTATGACCACGCCTGCATCATTGATGGCAGCCGTTTGTCGTTTTCAAAAGTTTTAAAATACGCGCATAATGATATGAACGACCTGCAGCGCAAACTGGCTTTATTGCCCGAAGAAGCTGTTAAGGTTATTGCCGTTGATGGTATCTTCAGCATGGAAGGTGACATTGTTAAGTTACCGGAAATAGTTCAGCTTGCAGATCAGTACGGAGCAAACATCATGGTTGATGACGCGCACAGCTTGGGTGTTATCGGGCATAAAGGTGCAGGTACCGCCTCGCATTTTGGCCTTACCGAGCATGTTGATCTGATCATGGGTACTTTTAGTAAATCATTGGCTTCATTGGGTGGTTTTATTGCTGCCGATAAAGACACTGTTGATTATATTAAACACCGCGGCCGTTCATTAATGTTTAGCGCCAGCATGACTCCAGGATCTGTAGGTAGTGTTATCGCTGCTTTAGATATCATGGAATCGGAGCCGGAAAGAATGCAAAAGCTTTGGGATAATACCAATTATGCCATGAAACTTTTGTTAGAAGAAGGCTTTGACCTTGGCCCTACCGAAAGCCCGATATTGCCTATTTTTGTACGCGATAACGAGAAAACCTTCCTGGTAACCAAACAGTTGCAGGCTGCCGGTATATTTGTTAACCCGGTTGTTTCGCCGGCTGTACCTTCAGATTCATCATTACTGCGTTTCTCATTAATGGCAACCCATACTTTTGAGCAAATTGAAGAAGCTGTTGAAAAACTATCAAGAGTATTTAAAGAAGTAGGCGTTACTTCTGTTAAAGAAAAAATATAATAAGCTAATAAACTGTCCGTGTGTATATTTGGCTGCTGTTTTAATAAAACAAGCCTATACACACGGACTTTTACGTTCATATAGCCCTCAGGGCATTCAATTAGGATACACTACTCATGATAAAAATAGTAACGGTTAGTTCAAAAAGCGAGTTGGCCTCATTTATTGATTTTCCGCATGATTTGTATGAGGGCGATCCAAACTACGTTCCCGAACTGTTTATTGCCCAGCGCGATCTGTTAACCAAGCACCCCTTTCATAAACACAACAAAGTACAGCCGTTTTTAGCGTACCGCAATGGTAAGGTAGTTGGCCGCATAGCCGCTATTCTTAACAATGCCCACAACGAGTACAATAAAAAAAACGATGGTTTTTTTGGCTTTTTTGATTGTGTAGATGATACCGAAGTATCAAACCTGCTGTTTGATGTGGTTACCGGCTGGCTTAAGGACAGGGGCGTTAGCGGCAAACTATTAGGTCCGGTAAACTTTAGCACCAATGAGCCTTGCGGCCTGCTGATACAGGGTTTTGACAGCGCGCCGTTTTTAATGCAAACCTACAACAAGCCCTATTATGCTAAGCTGATAGAAAGTTATGGCTTGGATAAAGATGTTGACCTGATTGCCTGGCATTGGGACGGTCAAGCTTATGACGATAAATCGGTAAGGTTGCTAAACTCGTTAGAGGAGCGGTTAAAACGCAATAACATCATCATCCGTAAAATCAACCTAAAAAAGTTCAAGGAGGAATCTGCAAAACTACGCGAGGTATATAACTCGGCCTGGGATGCAAATACCGGCTTTGTGCCCTTAACTGATGATGAGTTTGATTACCTGGCCAAAGATTTGAAACTGATCCTCGATCCGGATTTCGCGTTGGTTGCCGAGCAGGATGGCAAAATAGTTGCCTTTGGTTTAGCACTGCCTAACTATAACGAGATATTTCAAAAGATAAAACGCGGCAGGTTATTACCGAGCGGTATATTTAAATTACTGTTGGGTAAAAAGAAAATTCAAAGTATCCGTATTTACGCGTTGGGGGTTATAGATGGCTATCGTAAAATGGGTATTGAAGCCTGTTTGTATGGCACCATCATCCGTGAGTACAAAGCTAAAGGCTTTAAACATGCCGAAGCCGGCTGGACTTTAGAACATAATGATATGGTAAACCGCGCTATTGAGGCGATAAAAGGTGATCCGTACAAAAAATACAGGTTATACCAGAAAGCGATATGAGGGAACGGGTTTTAATAACCGGAGCAAGCGGCTTTGCCGGCTTCCATATAATTGAGGAAGCTTTACAAAACAATTTTGAAGTATACGCGGCGGTGCGTAAAACAAGCAAAACAAATCATCTGCAACACCTTGATGTTCAGTTTGTAAATTTGAGCTACCGCGATGTGCCTGCTTTAACACAGCAGCTTGCCGATATTAAACCCGACTATATCATCCATGCGGCCGGCGTTACCGCGGCCCGTTCACAGGCCGAGTATGATCAGATCAATGCCACCTATACTTTTAATCTTGCCTCGGCAGCGGTGCAGGCCGGCATTAATTTAAAAAAGTTTGTGCTGGTTAGCAGCCTGGCTGCCCTTGGCCCCCTTAAAAGCCTGGTGGGTTCCATTAATGAAGGCAGCAAACCCAAACCCGTAACTGCCTACGGCCGCAGTAAACTGCTTGCCGAAGAACAGTTAAAAACAGTTGAAAATTTAAACTACATTATATTGCGCCCCACGGCCATTTATGGCCCGCGCGATACCGGTATCTTTATATTTTTTAAGCAACTGGTACGCGGTATTGAGCCATACATGGGCAAAGCCGAGCAAAAGCTTACCTTTATATATGTTAAGGATGTAGCCAAAGCGGCTATAAAATCGCTTTATAGTGGCAACATTGCAGCCTATAATTTAAGCGATGGCAATTTTTACAGTAAATATGAGTTAGGTAACTTAGCAAAGGAAGCCATGAGCTTAAAAACCTTTAAATTTCATTTACCTGTAATATTTATAAAAATAATAGCGTCAATATCAGAAAAAGTGAGTTCTTTGAGCAATAAAGCCGCTATACTCAATACCGAAAAGCTAAATGAGCTTATGGCCGTTAACTGGAGTGTTGATATTGAGAAAGCAAAAGCCGAACTTGGCTTTTATCCTGCGTATAATTTAAAAACAGGCCTGATAGAAACTTTAAAATGGTACCGGGCAAACGACTGGCTGTAAAACACAAATAATTAAACATTTTTTGCAATAAAAATTAATAAAATATAAAATCAGCTTAATTTACTTAAACGTTTAAGTAAATTAACAATCAATAACTTAATACAAAACAAACTCTTTTATGGCCCGCCATAAAGGTAAACCGGTAAGCCAGTTAAAGGGCCTTACCCCCAACAACTAAAAAACAACAAATAATTACAATGAAAGGTAAAATTTCTCCCGCCGAAGGCAAATTGGGTATTCTGATCCCAGGTTTAGGTGCAGTGGCTACCACGCTTATTGCCGGCGTTGAAGCTGTAAAAAAAGGCATTTCGCAGCCAATTGGTTCCCTTACACAAATGGGCCATATCCGTTTAGGTAAACGTACCGAAAACCGTAACCCTAAGATCAATGAATTTGTACCATTAGCCCAATTAAACGATATTGTTTTTGGCGGATGGGATGTTTACACAGATAACGTTTACGAATCTGCAATAAACGCCCAGGTTTTGGAGCCATCGTTGTTAAACGCGGTAAAATCGGAGTTAGAAGCCATTGTGCCAATGACGGCCGCTTTTGATCAAAACTATGCTAAAAACCTAACTGCTACCCACGTTAAAACCGGTACCCGTTATGAGTTAGCGCAGCAGGTAATGGCAGATATTACCAACTTTAAAGAAAAAAACGGTTTGGACCGTGTTGTATTGGTATGGTGCGGATCAACCGAGATCTATTACGAAGCATCAGCCATACATCAGTCATTAGCCGCTTTTGAGCAGGCTTTGTTAGATGACGATCATTTGATTGCACCAAGCATGATCTACGCTTACGCGGCTTTAAAATTAGGTGTACCTTTCTCAAACGGTGCCCCTAACTTAACCGTTGATATTCCGGCGTTAATTGAGCTATCTAAATTAACAAAAACCCCTATCGCCGGTAAAGATTTCAAAACCGGTCAAACTTTAATGAAAACAGTTTTGGCACCAGGCCTTGCTGCACGTTCATTAGGTGTACACGGCTGGTTCTCGACCAATATTTTAGGTAACCGCGATGGTTTGGTACTGGATGATCCGGATAACTTTAAAACCAAAGAGGTTTCAAAACTGGGCGTATTAGAAGATATCTTTAAACCAGAAGATAACAAGGAGCTTTATGGTAACATTTACCACAAAATCCGTATCAACTACTACCCGCCACACGGCGATAACAAAGAAAGCTGGGACAACATTGACATTTTTGGCTGGTTGGGTTACAAAATGCAAATCAAAATCAACTTCCTTTGCCGCGACTCGATCCTTGCTGCCCCTATCGCGCTTGACTTGGCTATCTTTAGCGATATGGCTAAACGTGCAGGCATGAGCGGTATCCAGGAGTGGTTATCATTCTACCTTAAATCGCCGCAAACTGCCGATGGTTTACACCCTGAGAATGACATATTTAAACAACTGATTAAGTTAGAGAACACCCTGCGTTACCTGATGGGCGAAGACCTGATTACTCACCTTGGTTTAGATTACTATGACGATATGTTTGCCGACCGGGCATAATCATCCCTCATAAAAAGAACAGCCGCGTAAACTTATACTTTATGCGGCTTTCTTTTTACCCAATATTTACCTATTAGTTAACTGTTAATAATTGTTAAACGCTTAATTTTGTTACACTACGAGCATATAATTTTTAGTACTCTTGTAACGGCTAAACATTGCGTCACATCTAAAAATCAATATATTACGTAACTTGTACAAATAAAACCTATGATTGAAGCATATGTTAGGTATTTATTTAGGCTGTTTTAAATATTGTATAATTTGAAGGTAATTTATTGCGCGGGTAACCGTTCAATACAGAATGTCGACAATATTTGACTTTTTGACCACATTAGTCTGTAGGGATTTTTTTTACCTTTGAAACGCAGTTACAGGCTTGCATTTACGGTTGTAAAAGTGCTTAAAACGTGTTTAAAGCAGGTTTAGCACAAAACAGACGGACGGGAGAAAGATGATTAAAGCGGTTGATCGGTCTGTTATTTTTTGAACTGATAATTAATATCGGCATTCAAAAAGGGGTTTAGTTGGTTAGGTTACCGTTACTATTTATCAATCAAAAAGAGTTTGTATTTGCATAATTGCATAAAGTACATGGATTTTAAAAAATTTTACAAAAGTTTATTTTTCTCAATATTCTTTTTTTCTGCTACCGCATTATTTGCTCAAACAACAGTAATTACGGGCACGGTAACTGATGCGGGTAATAAACAAACTCTACCTTTTGTTGTGGTTGGCTTTACGGGTACCACCAACGGCGTTACTACCGATAACAATGGTAAGTACCGTATTTCCACAACCGATCAAACTTATAAGCAAATCAAAATTTCTTTTTTAGGTTATAAAGATGCGTTTTTAAGCGTTGTGCCCGGTAAAGAACAGGTAATTAACGTTAAGCTTTTTCCATCGGCACAACAACTTACCGAGGTTAACATTAAAGCAGGCAAAAAACCTAAATACCGTAATAAAGATAACCCAGCTGTGGAGCTGATTCGTAAGGTTATTGAAAACAAAGAGAAAAACCGTCCCGAAGCTTATAACTATGTAGAGTACAGGGAATATGATAAAATGATGTTTGGCGCGGCCAATGTATCTACCCAGTTTAGCGATCGTAAATTTTTCAGGAAGTATAAGTTTATATTAGATAACCGCGATAGCACGTCTATCCCCGGTAAATCAATATTACCTATCTTTTTGAACGAGAAGTTATTACAAACCTACTACCGCAAAAATCCTGAAAAAAACAGGGAGATTGTTTTGGGTGAAAAGAATGTGAATTTCGGTCCGGCGGTTGATAACGCGGGTTTGGCCCAGTATTTCAAACACCTATACACCAAGGTTAACATTTACGATAACAATATATTACTGATAACCAGCCAGTTTTTAAGCCCGATATCGGATAACTCGCCAAACTACTACAAGTTTTTTATCACCGATACCATTACCGATGCTAAAAACCAAAAGTTAGTTGAACTGAGCTTTACGCCGCGTAACACCAACGACGTATTATTTGAAGGCCGTATTTACATTACCCTTGATGGTAACTATGCTGTTGAAAAAGCCGATTTATTGGTGAACAAACACATTAATATCAACTTTATCCGCTCCATACAGGTTAACCTGGAGTTTCAGCAAAACCCGGATAACCGTTACCACCTGAGCAAAAGCACCACCATTGCCGATTTTGGAGCTACTAAAAAAGATGCCAAAAGCAGCCTGTTTGGTATGCGTACCATTACCTATGGTAACTATGTGGTAAATAACCCAAGACCAGATACCGCTTACACCAAGCAATCAGAAGAATCATCTGACGAGGCTAAAAACCGGAATGACGCATTCTGGCAAAAAAATCGCCTGGATACGTTAACAACTGCCGAATCAAAAGTTTATAAAAACATTGATAGCTTAAAGGATATGCCATCCTTTAAACGTACGGTTGATATAGCAACTATTTTACTTGCAGGATATAAAGGCTTTGATAAGTTTGAAATTGGCCCCGCGAATACATTTTACAGCTTCAACCCGGTTGAAGGTTTTAAACTGAGGTTAGGCGGCCGTACTACGCCAAACTTAAGCAAGCGTTATTACTTTGAAACCTACCTGGCTTATGGTTTTAAAGATGAGAAGTTTAAAGGCTTTTTAAGCGCTACTTACTCGCTTAACAACAAGTCTATCTATAAATTCCCGCAAAATTATATCAGGGCGAGTTTTCAGCGCGATACCAAAATCCCTGGTGCAAGCCTGCAGTTTGTGGAGGAGGATAACTTCCTGTTATCATTTAAACGCGGTGTAAACGATAAATACCTGTATAATGATAACTATAAGATAGATTATGTACATGAGTTTGAAAGCCATTTTTCATACACAGCGGGCTTCAATAAATGGACACAATCGCCGGCAGGTTCATTGTATTTTAACAGTCCAGAGTTTGGTACAATCCATAACCTAACTACCACCGAGCTTACAGCCGGCATACGTTACGCGCCAAATGAAGAATTTTACCAGGGTAAAATTTATCGTATCCCATTACCAAATAAATACCCTATCTTCCAGTTACAATACACAGCTGGTTTAAAAAATGTATTTGGTGGCGAGTATAACTACCAAAAATTTGATGCCCGTATTGATAAACGTGTTTACGAATCGCAGTTAGGTTATGCGGATGTGGCTGTTTATGGTGGTAAATTGTTTGGTACTGTGCCTTATCCGCTATTGGGTATACCTCACGCTAACCAAACCTATGCTTATGATATTGACTCCTACAACTTAATGAACTTTTTGGAGTTTGTGTATGATCACTACGAAGGAATAAGAATTGACCAGCACTTTATGGGTTTCTTCTTTAATAAAGTACCTTTGTTCAAAAAACTTAAATGGCGCGAAACATTATCGCTTAAAGTTTTATACGGCGGCTTGAGTGATAAGAATGATCCATCAATCCACCCATCGCTGTACCAGTTACCAACTGATGCAAATGGTGTTCCTTTAACTTACACATTGGGACGTACACCGTATGTTGAAGGAAGTGTTGGTATCGAGAACATATTTAAGCTCATCAGGGTTGATTTTGTAGAGCGTTTTAATTATTTAGATCACCCTAATGTAGCAAATTGGGGTATCCGCACCAGAATCAAATTTGATTTTTAATTTTGTAACACCAAACTAATACAAATGGAACAGAAAATATCGCTAAGAACAAACCTACAGTTAGGTATATACCGGGTAATTGATCCGGTAGTGAAAATTCTGATCAAAGTTGGTTTAACCCCAAACGCGGTTACCTCTATTGGTTTTGTACTTAACGTTGGTGTTGCTGCCATTTTTATATTAGGTGCCGAAGAAGGTAACCGTGGCGATTTACGCTACGTAGGCTGGGCCGGCGGCCTCATCCTGTTTGCAGGCTTGTTTGATATGCTCGACGGGCAGGTAGCCCGCCTGGGTAACATGAAATCGACCTTTGGCGCTTTGTACGATTCCGTACTTGACCGCTACAGCGAACTGATCATGTTTTTAGGTATTTGTTACTACCTGGTTGGCCATCACTATTTTATAAGCTCGATAGCTGCATTTATAGCCTTAATAGGTTCCATGATGGTTAGCTATGTAAGGGCACGTGCCGAAGGTTTAGGCGTTGAGGTTAAAGGTGGTTTAATGCAAAGGCCCGAGCGCGTAGTAACCATTGGTGTTTGCGCGTTAGCGAGTGGTATTGTTGCCCAGTATATTGGTGGCAACTATAAATTATTTGTACCAGGTATCAAGTTCCATATTTTTGAACCGATATCGATATTTACCTTCCCGCTGGTATTATTAGCAGTGCTTACCAATATCACGGCCTTTAACAGGCTTAGGGAAGCAAAAAAAGCGTTGATAAAACAGGAAGAAGAGGGTTTGTAGTTTTCGATGGTGTGGGCAAAAGCTCATTACATAAAACTTAAAAGCCGCTTACCAAAATATCATATCTTCGTAACCGTAAATTAATGGTTATTGCAGGCAAATATCTGCAAACCATATTTACCGGTAATTAATTAAAAATCAAAGATTAAATAACAGGCAGAAAGATCGTTAAACATTTTAAACCTGATATGTGCTATGGCAAAAAAGAATTATATTTCTAACTCACAGGAATCTGTGAGAATGTTTAAAAGTAACTTTTTAGAGGGTTTATCAAAGGTTCACTTTACCGTGCCTCTATATATTTTTGTTCCAGTCATCATTTACTCTACCTACCTGGCTTTTACCAACGGGATAGATATCATCAAATACATTGAGCTTTTTATTTTAGGCTTATTCATCTGGACTATTACGGAGTACATTATGCACCGCTTTGTTTTTCACCTTAAACCAAACGAAAACTGGGAATGGGCAAAAAGACTGCATTTTATTATGCACGGCGTACACCATGATTACCCCAGCGATGCCAAACGTCTGGTATTACCTCCATCGTTAAGCATCCCCCTTGCTACCGGCTTTTTCTTTTTATTTAAAGCCATATTGCCTGTTAACTATGTGTTTGGCTTTTTCCCGGGCTTTATATTAGGTTATTTATTTTATGATATATCGCACTACGCAATGCATCATTTTAACTTTAAAAGCGGTCTGTTTAAAAAGATAAAACAACACCACATGCTGCACCACTACCAGGACCCTGATAGGGGTTATGGCGTAAGCTCGCCATTGTGGGATAAAATATTCCGTTCAGGTTTCTTAAAAAAATAAGGTGGATAGTAGCAGTACTCCAAATACCGGCATTGCCATCAATAGCAAAAGTATCCTGGTTGTTTCGCTCTTATCGATTGCTTACCTGGTACTTTCGTATTTTTTAATAGGCTATAAAAGCGATGAACTTACACTGGTATTAATTTTCAATGTACTGTTTTATCTATCGGTACCCACACGTAAATTCATCCTCGGCTTTACCATTTTTATAGTTTACTGGATCATATTTGATTATATGAAAGCCTTCCCCAACTATAATTTTAACCCGGTACACATAGCCGATATTTATAATTTCGAGAAACAATTATTCGGCATTCACTACCGAGGGCAACTATTAACCCCCAACGAATACTGGCGTGTTAATGGCAATACTTTTATTGATGTTGTATCTGGCATTTTTTACCTGTGCTGGATTCCCGTACCACTTGGCTTTGCAGCTTACTTGTTTTTCAAAAACAAAGCGCAGTTCCTTAGGTTCTCGCTCACTTTTGTGTTGGTTAACTTGTTGGGTTTTGTGGTTTACTATACCTTTCCGGCTGCACCGCCATGGTACGTGCAGTATCACGGCTTACTATTCCACCCCCTAACCCAGGGCAACACAGCGGGCCTGGCCAAGTTTGATGCTTACTTTCATGCCAACATCTTTAAATCAATATACGCCAAGGGATCTAACGTTTTCGCGGCTATGCCTTCTTTACATTCATCGTACCCGGTTATAGTTGTTTACTACGGCATTAAAAACAGGTTGGGCATTGTTAATGTATTCTTTGCCGTGGTGATGCTGGGCATTTGGTTTACCGCGGTGTATGCAAGCCACCACTATGTGCTTGATGTTTTGGCGGGTATTACCACGGCTATCACGGGTATTTCGCTCTTCAACCTATTGCTTGCCAAATCCACCTGGCTACAACAACGCCTTGTTAGCTACGAACGTGTTATTGTTCAGTAAAACTGACAGCTTTTGAGGTAAAATCATGTACTATTTACTATTCACGTTGATATGTGGAAAAAAACCATAGCCAATGTTGAATAAATTTCGACATGCAAACAAAGCTAAAAACCGCCATTAAAGCGTAAAAACGCATAAAATGTAGCCATCTTATTCATTTTTCACTCATCCCGCTGATAAACAGGCACATTATTTGACTATCAATTATCAAAACATATTGGTATATTCGATAGCCCCTATATGAAAAAACTGCTTATTTGCCTCATCTTCATAGCCTTAGCCGCTCCCAAACTATCAGCTTATGCTGGTGACCTTGATAGCCTTAAGCAAAAATTACAGCTCACAAGCGATTCATTAAAAGGTCCTATCTATACCCAAATTGCAGCTCAGTATATAAACTACGATACGGTTGCTAACCGCAACTTAAGACACTATTATCAAAACGAAGCCCTAAACTATACTATGCTGGCGCTTCATGTATATTCGGTGTATAACGATACCCTTGGGTTACGAACTTCTTATAACAGCCTGTCAAAAATTTACCGCTCGCAGCATAAGTACATACAGGCAAAGTGGTTCATTTTACAATCAAACACCATATCGCGCCAGAGAAACGATGCGCCTAATATTATAGCTTCATTAATAGAGCTATCGGCCATTAAAAGCGATATGAAAGATTATACCCTTGCCATGGGCGATTTGAATGAAGCACTAACCATCGCTGTTAAAAATAAAGACCCTAAAAATGAATCGGCCGTACAGGTTGGCTATGCTGCTTTATATAGACGGATGGAGAACTATGAAAAAGCTGCCATAGCTATAAAAAGGCATGAGTTTTTGGACGATAGCATTCACCAGGCCGAAATAGATAAACTGGCTATGGTAGCCAAACAGGATTCGATCCAGATCAAAAAACAGGATTCTGTAATAGCCAAAAAAAAAGTATATACCTCCAACTTGAAAACCAACTTCAGGAGAGGGCGAATGCTCGCTTCGGCAAGGCATATCACCTTCTTGTAGTATTGATCATCGCGCTTTCGCTTATGGCCATAACCGTAATGGTTTATTACAGGCGACGCAAAAAGAAAAGCAAGTGGCGCATCAGGATTAGAAAACCCCGCTGATATCATTAAACCCAAGACTGCTTTATTTGTCTGAACAGGTATGAAAAGATCAATTGCTTGTGTTGTTTTTATAGTTGTATCATTATTTCATTTAGGCACTGCATACGCTCAAAGCACACAATTTAAAAATGAGTTTTTAGCATCCATAAATGCAACACGCACAAAAGGTTGCAATTGTGGCGATACCTATTTTCCGCCTGCCCCTCCCCTTACCTGGAACGATAAGCTGTTTGATGCGGCTATGGGTCATGCCAAAGATATGGCTAAACGCAACTATTTTAGCCATACCAGCCAGGATGGGCGCAGTATGGAGGATAGGATAGTTTTTGCTGGTTACACGTTTAAAGGTTTTAAAAGCTTTGCTATAGGCGAAAACATCGCCCAGGGCCAGCAAAGCATTGCCGAAGTAATGGATGGCTGGCTTAAAAGCGAAGGACATTGCAAAAACCTCATGAACCGCGATTTTAAAGAAGTTGGCGTAGCCCAATACAATGACTACTGGGTACAGGATTTTGGTGGCAGAACCTCATTCACCGCCGAGCAACAAAGACTCATTAAATCGGGAAAATATAAGGTGATTAAGGATTGACGATTTCAAATGTGCAGATATGCAGATGTGCAAATTCCAGACGTGCAGATTAGATGGGAGGTTTTAATTATTTCAATTTGAGATATAACGGCTTGTAAGATCTTGAAAAATAAGAATTTATAGCTCTCCCAATAGAAAAACATATGCGGTACTTCATATTTGAGCTTGTACAGTCCAAATTTGCACATTTAAAATTTGCACATCTGAAATCTGCATATCTGCACATTTAAAATCTGAAATCTGCATATCCGCACATCTAAAGGAATTTTACTATTTTTGAAATAATGCTACCGGCCACTAACCATACCCTCGAAAAACTGGAAATGCTGCTTAAAACAGCAGGCTACAAGGTTAGGTATGAAAAAGGAAATTTTAAAACCGGTGCCTGCCTGCTGCTTAACAGTCGGCTCATCATCGTAAACCGCTTTTCAAACCTGGAAAGCAAAATACTGGCCCTGGTTGAACTTTTACGCGAGCTGGATGTTGACCAGAAACTGCTCGACGATAAACAGATTGCATTTTTGCAGGATATTAAACAAACAAAATTGCAGCTGTGACCATAACATTTTTAGGAACCGGAACTTCGCAGGGTGTACCTGTTATTGCCTGCGGCTGCGAAATTTGCACCTCCACCGATGCGCATGATAAGCGCCTGCGCACCTCCGTTTTAATTGAAGCCGAAGACAAAACCATCGTCATTGATTCGGGACCCGATTTCAGGTACCAGATGTTGCGAGCCGGCGTAAAACGTTTGGATGCCATAGTTTATACCCACGAGCATAAAGACCATATTGCGGGGATGGATGATATCCGCGCTTTCAACTACTTCCAGGGTGGGCCGGTTGATATTTATGCCGACTCCAGGGTACGCAAGGCTTTAACCCGTGAATTTCCCTACGTTTTTGATGGCACCGGCTACCCCGGCATACCCCAGGTAAAAGTGCACAACATAAGTTTAGAGCCTTTTAACATAGGCAGTGTCGAATTTATCCCGATAGAAGTTTTACATTATCGTTTACCCGTGCTCGGTTTCCGGATAAATGATTTCACTTATATCACCGATGCCAAAACGGTATCAGAAACCGAAAAGCAAAAGATAAGAGGCAGCAAAATACTGGTGATAAACGCCTTGCAAAAGGAAAGCCACATATCGCATTTTACGCTTGACGAAGCTATCGCTTTCGCTCAGGACATTGGTGCCGAAACTACCTACTTCACACACATCAGCCACCGCTTAGGTAAACATGAGGATATTGCAAAAGAACTCCCTCCAAACATCTTCCTTTCTTATGACGGGTTAACGCTTGATATCTAAGTATCACCGTTTCAGCACTTTTAGAAATATCAAATAACATTATAATTACACAAATGCAAAATCTTTTTATGTGTTTGCACGTTATAAAAATTATAATTGTTATTTGAATATAAATCCCCTATCTCACCTGTAAATGGAGTACTTAGTTTATGTAAGCACAGCCAAAAGGCTGATGAATGAAGAAGAATTATTAGATATTTTAACCGTAGCCCGCACTCAAAACAAAGTACACCACATAACAGGAATGCTTCTTTACAGCCAGGGTACCTTTATACAGGTACTTGAGGGCGAAAAAGATAACCTTAGCCAGCTTTTTAAAAATATTGAACTGGATACCAGGCATAAAAATGTTATTAAGCTAATGACCGGGACTATCAACCAAAGAAATTTTCCGGATTGGCTGATGGCTTTCGCATCGGTAAATGCCGAAACCTTACAGGCCTTTGAAGGCTTCCTTAACCCAATAGATCCGAGTTTTTTAGGCAGTAATGATCATGTTACCGCAAATATGCTTAAGATATTTGCCAAGGCCAATAACCTTACTTATTAGGGAGGAGTGGACTTTGGGACTGTTAGACGAGTAGACTGTTGGACAAAGGACAAAAGATTTTTGGACAAAATGATTGCGCTTAGTCGGGCAAATTCTTTGCGTTACAAATCAATATAGCTAATCCGCTCAATAGCGCCTTTGTATTGATTTAAATGCCCGGTATCGTGCGCGTCAACACGACCTTTAATAGTTACGTATTTATTGTTGATTTGCGTAAACTGCCCGTTATTGTATTGAAACAAGCCTATCCGTGTGCCTTTTAAATATAGGGGGCAATCGGGGTTAAAGTCAATCCAGATGGCTTGTTTAATAGAATGATCGGCAAAAAGGCTATCGTTAAACAGGGCCGATTGCTCTGGTGCTTCAATATATTTGCCGGTAACCTCTACATATTGCTTGTCGTATTTCTTTAAATGGTTTACCAGTTCGGTAAAGGGGACGCGCTTATAAACCGGTGAGTCATCGTCATTACAATCGCTCACAAAAGTTTTGGTGTGCGGACTGCAACTCAACAATACCGGCAATACAGCGAAAAGTAATATTTTCAGCAAGTCCTGGCGTGTCATCATCAAATACAAAAACGATTAGATTCCGTAAATACTGAAGATACTTAATATGTGGCTCAATACCTTAATGTAATGCAATTTATACAGAAACTATACACCCAGTTTACATTTAAGCATTACTTTAGGCCCACAACTTCCGTTTATGAAAATCACCTCTATCTTAACATTGCTGGCGCTTTTTGCCGCCGGCGCAAGCGCGCAACAAAAAGTAATACCATTATACCCGGGCAATGCGCCGGGATCTGAAAACTGGGACTGGACCGAGGCCACCACATTTGAAAATTCATACCATACCGAAAAAGCCTACAACATAACTCATCCTACCTTAACCGCTTTTTTACCAGATCCGCGTATTGCTACCGGTACCGCGGTAATCATTTGCCCGGGAGGGAGTTTCACCACTTTAAACGTTACCATGGAGGGCAGCGACGAAGCCAAATGGCTTAACCAGCATGGCGTTGCCGCTTTTGTATTAAAATATAGGGTAATGCACAGCTTTACCGATAACCCGGTAAAGGAAATGACCGAAAGGAGAACTAAAAAGGATTACCCGGATGAAGTAGCCAAAGTAATTTACCTGGGCATTGCCGATGCCCGTAACGCCATAGCTTACGTACGTGAACATGCTGCAGAATACGGTGTATCTGCCCAAAGGGTAGGCATATTGGGCTTTTCGGCAGGCGGAACTTTAGCAGCGGCTACGGCCTACGGCTACACCGCGGCAAACAGGCCAGATTTTGCGGCTCCCATTTATCCCTTCTTCCCCGAAAAATTACAAACCGCCATTGCCGCCGATGCACCGCCGATGTTTTTGGCTGCGGCTACTGATGATGAGCTTGGCCTTGCCCCGCATAGCGTTGATATTTACAGTAAATGGATAGCATCAAAACACAGCGCCGAACTGCATATGTATGCCAAAGGCGGACATGGTTTCGGATCGCGCACGCAAAATATCCCTACCGATACCTGGATGGAACGTTTTGGCGATTGGCTTGATCTTGAAGGTTTCCTTACCCCCATCGATCCTAAAATAAAATCGCCCAAACAAAGAGCAATTGACGACGAAAACAATCGTAAAAACTGGGAAGCCGGCTTTCATAAAGATTGGGCCAACGTTAAACGTTACCAGGCCGATAACGCAAAAGTACCCGCCCCTGCCCCAGGTGAAAAACGAGTAGTTTATATGGGCGATTCCATTACCGATTTCTGGTTAGGTGCCGACCCTGCTTTTTGGAACGGAAAACCTTATTACGACCGTGGCATTAGCGGCCAAACTACCACCCAAATGTTAGTCCGCTTTAGGGATGATGTGATAGATTTGAAACCCGCTGTAGTAGTGATCCTGGCGGGCATTAATGATATTGCCGAAAACAACGGCCCAATTAAACTGGAAGATGTATTTGGCAATATTAAATCAATGGCGATATTGGCCAGGGAAGCTGGTATTAAAGTAGTGTTATCGTCTACCCTGCCCGCCTTTGCTTTTCCATGGAAACCAACTATGCAACCGGCCCCTAAAGTTATGGTGCTGAACGCCATGATTAAGGATTTTGCCGAAAAGAACCATATGGTTTACCTCGATTATTTTTCGGCCATGGCCGATGAGCGTAAAGGTTTACCGCCAAATCTGGCAAAAGATGGTGTGCACCCCACGCTTGAAGGCTACAGGATTATGGAGCCGATGGTAGAGAAAGCGATAGCGGAGAGCCTCAGCCTTAGCCTCACCCAACCCTCTCCAAAGGAGAGGGCTTTAAAAAGGAAGCGTAAGTAATTGTTTTATAAGCTACTGAAAGTAGTTTCATAAAGTTCCGAAAACAAAAAGTACCCGTCATTGCGAGTTATAAAATCCGTGGACTGTGAAGGAGGAAGTGACATATAAAACGCGTCATTGCGAGGCACCAAGCAATCCCCGACTATACAGAGCCGCTCTGTAAGTAGGAGATTGCTCCGCCGTATCTCCTCGTATTATAGGTCTACGACATATCCAAATTTTATTTAAAAGAATCATTTTTTATGCGATTCTTCTATAGTTCTCCACA
>NZ_JAUFPS010000004.1 GCF_030409315.1 Mucilaginibacter flavus
GTGGTGTTAAAGCGGGCGTTCAACAAAAAGCCCGATAACAGCATCGAGATGCTTTCGACCTATTACGTGTATGACGACTACGGTCACCTGAGCTTTGTGCTGCCGCCGGGCGCTGTGCCCGACGGCGGAACCGTCAGCCCCTCCTCCCTCGATTTCTGGTGCTACCAGTACCGGTATGACGAGCGAGGGCGGCTGGTAGAGAAGAAACTGCCTGGCAAAGGCAAGGATTTTACAGTGTATAACACGCTCGATTTGCCGGTGATGGCGCAGGACGCCAACCAGCGCGGCACGGCCAACCAGCAGTGGACGGTAACCAAGTACGACCAGCAGGGCCGCGTTGTCGTGACCGGTCTGTACACCGATGCGGGCAGTGCCACTGGCGTCGAAAAAAGGACAAACATGCAGGCTTCTGTAACCGGCAATCCCGGTCTTTGGGAAGCTACGGTAACCGGCGGGAACGGCTACAGCACCGCGGGCGGCGTCTATGCTTCTTATCCCACAACACTTAACACGACCCTCGGCATAAACTACTACGACAATTACGCGGCACCCTCGATTCCGGCCGCTTTTGACAAACATACTGANGCCGGCGGGAACGGCTACAGCACCGCGGCGGGCGTTTATGCCACTTATCCCAAAACACTTAACACGACCCTCGGCATAAACTACTACGACAATTACGCGGCACCCTCGATTCCGGCCGCTTTTGACAAACATACTGAAACGGGGATGAGCACCATGACCTTGGGGCTACCGACAGCAAGCCTTGTTAAGGTGCTGGACGGAAGCACAGGCAGCAATAACATGCTGTGGAGCGTGAATTACTATGATGACTTTGGCCGGGGTATCCGTGGCTTCTCCGAGCATTTTAAGGGCGGACTGGTAAGTGTAAACAACTACGACGAGGTCAAAAGCACCTATGACTTTACGGGTACGCTGCTGACCAGTAATCGGGTGAATTACGTAAATAGCAGTAGCAATACCGCAGCGCAGTCAGTTGCGGTGACCCTTTCCTACAGCTACGATCATATGGGGCGCAAGCTGCGCACGCAACAAGGCATCAACGGGAACACCGTTTTGCTTAATTCATTTGTCTACAATGAAATCGGACAAGTGTCCGAAAAAAACCTCCACTCGGCTGATAACGGCCAGACCTTTCTGCAGAGCATGGACTACCGCTACAACAGCCGGGGCTGGCTCAAAAGCATCAACAACGCGGCGTTGAACAATGCCGACCCGTTGATTAATAATGACACCAACGACGCTTTTGGCGAAGAGATATCCTATGACGATTACGGGACAACGGCATTAAAGCAGTACAACGGGAATATCAGCGCGGTAAGCTGGCAGGGTAAAAAGCAACCGAGCGGCGGGGCCGCGCAAATTGCCCAAAGTTATGAGTACAGTTACGACAAGCTAAACCGGCTTACACTGGCCAACTACACCACGGCTGGCCTCACGGGGAGGTATAATGAATCTTTAACTTACGATGTGGCCGGCAACATTAAAAAGCTGAACCGTTACCGGGATATCAGCAATGCCGCAACGCCGATCGATCAGCTTACCTATGTCTACGACAACAGCGATAACAGCAGCAGGCTGTTATCGGTAACAGACGTAAGTGGCAGCAACGAGGGTCAGTTAAATGGTACCACGGGATATACTTATGACCCTAATGGTAATTTGTGGGTTGATAACAAAAAAGGGCTTACCTTTACCTATAATTATTTGAACCTACCTTATACGGTAACACCTACCACCGGCAATGCGCTTACCTATATTTACGATGCAACCGGCCGTAAATTGCGCAAGGTGATTTCGGGGGGTAGCCATGATTACGTGAGCGGGATAGAGTATGATGCCGCGGGTAACTTGCTGTTTCTTACAACAGAGGAAGGGCGGGCCCGACCGAACGGGGCGAGTTATTTTTACGAGTACGCTTTGAAGGACAACCTCGGCAATACGCGAGTGCTGATCGGTCAGGACGGGCAGGTGGCGCAGCAAACGGATTATTATGCATTCGGTATGGAAATGAATCGTGGAGGAATGGTAGCACCGAACCCGGATAACAAATATAAGTATAATGGCAAGGAGCTTCAGGATGAGACAGGGCTTTACGATTACGGCGCAAGGCAATATGATCCAGTAGTCGGGAGATGGGCTAGTATTGACCCGCTTGCAGAAAGTAGTAGGAAGTGGAGCCCATATAATTATGGGAACAATAACCCACTTGCCTTTGTCGATCCGGACGGAATGTCTACAGAAAGTTGGATGCAAGAACATGGAGTTACCAACGATGATCTAATAACCCTTTATCAAGCACCAGCAGAACAAGAAAATGATGCACCAGCAGAACAAGAAAATGATGGAGCTGATTGTTGTAAAACTGCAGCGACTGCAGGAACTGCAACGGGAACCTCGGCAAAGCCGCCGCTCAGTAAATCTTTCGTTAATGAAGCCGGTGAGTTAATTGTAGAGGATGGTGCTAAAATTCCCGGAGCGCTTGAGGTTATCGCTTATTTTGTAATAAAACTTTTCGCATCAAACAACGATGCAAAAAACCCTGAAACTGTTTATAACGAATATGGAGGGCCAAAAGGTAACACTGATACAGCTCCAGGATTTGATGGGGAAATGGCACGTCAAGGGCACTTCAAAGGCAATGTAGACATACCAAACAATAGTGAAGAAAGAAAAGAGTATTATATTCACTATTCAAATAGAAAGGGGATTGTAGGCATTGCAATGAGTCAGGTGATTTTCCCAAATAAAAAAAACAAAGTGTACCTCACCAAAGCTTTTTTAACAGAAAAGGAAGTTGAAAATATTTTATTCATAGGAGACCCGACAAAGAAAGGTTTTGGGAAATATATGACAATATTTAAAGTTGATCCCGATCAAGCTTCGAATATAACTAAAAATCCCACTCATGTTTACGAATACGATTATAATGCAGGGTCGTTAAGAATTAGAACTGGAAATATGGTGTATATTGGTATAAATCCTAAAACAAAGTAATTATGGTTATAGATAATATCTCGGAGCTCAAAGTTTTGGTAGATGTTTTTTACGGCTTGAAATTTGGCATTGATAATGATGAACTAAATCAAATATTAAGAAGTCCATTTTTTAGCCAGATTTTTAACAAAGCCGTTATCGAAATGATTGGCCATTACAAGGCGATTAAAACTCTCGATGATAATCCCGTCTCAATTAGTGAATGGGAACTTAAGTGTCGGCAGAGGGAAAGAAAAAAAATTATCAATTATCTTTTAGAGGTAGAATCTTGGGAAGACATCGATGAATCAGCGCAGTTAGAAATAATAAAAAACATGTTTAGCCCATTCATTTATGACAAAGAAGACATACAAATGACTTTAGCGGAGTTAATTAAACGATGAGTATCGCTTTATAGCGACTTTAGATCACCGATAGCCTTTTAAAGAGAGTAAAAAAAAATATACTGGATGTCATTTAAACATGTCATGAGTCATCTATCTGTCTGGGCTAATAGGTATAAAACTAAAGAAAAGTAGATTTCTCGTTGCCGCAAAGTTGCGCCGGGGTCTGGCTAAAAATCTGATCGCCCTTGATTAATGATGGTCCATTTATTGAAATCAGTATTAAGTTAATCGTCAACGCATTGAATATTCAGCAAGAAAGATAACCTTAAAGGGAATAAAAACACCCCTATAAGGGGTGTTGTACTAAATGCTCCGGCAGTTCACTCCATACAAAACGGATGCGTTCTTTGTATGTCTCGTTTGCAATTGTTTTGCCTTTCTCCCAGCGCATCGCTGCATCTTCTGATATTGAAAACAGTGTAGCACATTGCTCAAAAGTGAGTCCTTTGCAATGGCGGATTTGTTTGAGTTTCCCGGCACAACTTTCAGTTTCATGCTCGAACGGATAGTACCCGAGGTACGCAATGATAGCAGGGTAATAGTGGGTTGAAGGATTGGTGTGTCCGAGTTCCCAGGCGTTAATAGTATTTTCGCTAACTCCCAATTTATCAGCTAACTCTTTTTGTGCGCAGTTACTTTGTATCCGTTTCTTTCTAATATGCTCACCAATAGTCTTTGGATCATTAGTATATTGCGGAACATTCGGTTTTTTAAATGATGCGCTCCGTGAAAGAAATGTTCTGACAGGGATGCCCCTGCGGTTATTACAACCACCCCGAAAAAGACTGCATCTGGCCGCCGGGAACTGTGAAAAAAACTGAGTAAGCTTTCCCGGCCATTACTGAACGGGATTGACCTTTATGTGAAGTTACCCTGGTTAACTTCAGCGAACTATCTTCAGACAGACTGACTGAAGAAAGCGAAAAAATTCGTGAGCGCGTGATCAAATCCTGGGGAATACAGATAGAGCGCTTTGGCAACCGGCCCCATTGCCCGTAGAGTTCCGCCGATCGAATGTCTTTGAACGCTATGCTTGTAGTTTATAACTAAAGCGATCAAGGTTGTTAGAATATTCTATTACCTCGGCTGGCTACGCATGCGTCTCGTTCAATGAATATACAACATCCTGATGTATAGTTGCACCCGGGTGTTTTTGTTGCAGATTCGCGTAAAGAATAAAAACAGATAATTTTAACTCAAAAAATATGTTTAATGGAGTTCAGACGAAATTCGAAAATTGTACATTTGGATTCTGAAAATTCAATTAACAACTCGCGAAACAAAATCCCGCAACCCGCTCCACTAGCCCCATTTATCTTAATAAACTCGGCTATGGGTTTGAAAATACTTTTTTTTATAGGTTAGGAATAACCATTGCCCGCTAATGCAAATAGTCCAATGAGGTACAATAAATGTGCGCAGAAATGCATTTTGACATATAGAGCAGAACGTTTTTATAATCAGCTAATTCGGATATATAGGTAAATGATAAAGCATTTCAAAATAATATGGATCGAATAGGATTACTGGAAATATGTTGATTTAATTTCGCATCAGTTACAAAAGTAGTCTCATTTTTAATACGTTACCTAAAAACTCTCACCGATTTAAAACACTCCCACTTTACCCATCCCCATCTCCTCACTTTTGGCTTAACAAAAGCAACAAGCATGATACGAAACACAGTCATCCGGAAATTAGCCTATCAAAAGTTTACCCAGATAGTAAACAAGTCAACCGTATACAACCGCCGAAAGGTCGGCCCAGTTAAACGCCAGTTTGCACCGTTAGGTGCAAACCACATCGCCGGAAATCCGAAGGATTAAAGGTGGCCCGAAGGGCAGCAAACAAAGACAGAAAACGAAGTTTTACCAACGACCGTAAGGGAGCAGACTAAACACACCAGTGTTTGGCAAGATGTACGTTTGTCTACACAAACGGATCTTGCCCACTCCTTTCAGTCGGGGATAACCGCCGCGGAACTTGGCGGTTAGGGAATATTAAATGTATGAATTATGGCCAGGCCAAAGAGTGAAAACAGGAAGCAGCTTTATACAAAGGTAGTGCGGACAAGGGTAACTGAAGCGATCTATGAAAGAATGGAAAAACTATTGATGGAAAGCAACTGCCGCTCTGTCGGCGAGGTCGCCCGAAAGATTCTTTCCAAAGAAAAAATACTATGCTTATATAAAGATGTAACCATGAGCGGAACAATGGAAGAATTGACCCGTATCCGAAAAGAACTTAAAGCCATCGGTATTAATGTCAATCAATTAACAAGGGGATTTAATAGTTCCCGCGATGAATCCGGCAAAGCCTTTTACAAACTGAAAGCAATTGAACGCTCAAAAGATATTGATGTGCAAGTAGACCGTCTAATGAGCCTGGTTACCTCACTTACAAAAAAATGGTTGCAAGAATAAAAAGCAGTAAGAGTATTCGGGGATTGCTGAACTATAACGAGAACAAAGTTACAGCAGGGCAAGCGCAACTGATTATGGCAAGCCTGTTCGGCACAGAGGTAGAAAAACTAAAGTTTTCCGATAAGCTGAACCGGTTGCTGCACTTAACCGAACTCAACGACCGGGTTAAAACCAATTCGGTACACATCATGCTCAACTTTGATGTAAGCGAAAAACCGGACATGCTTACTATGCAGCAGATCGCAACTGCATACATGGACAAGATCGGTTTTGGCGACCAGCCTTATTTAGTATATAAGCACGATGATGCTGCGCATGCACATATTCATATTGTAACTACCAATATTGAAACGGACGGCAACCGGATTAGTTTGCATAACATTGGTAAAACGCTGTCGGAACCCGCAAGGAAAGAACTGGAGGTAGAGTTTGGTTTAGTTAAAGCAGACAGCAAAGCGATCAACAAAGCTAACCGGATTAAACCGATAAGCCCTGAAAAGGCCGTTTACGGCAAAACCCCAACCAAACGGGCAATTACCAATGTGGTAGGTGCCGTAGTCAGCCAATATAAATTCACCTCGCTTCCCGAATTTAATGCTGTCCTGAAGCAATTCAATGTTACAGCCGACCGTGGTAAAGAGGGCACATTAATGTTTGAAAAGCAAGGGTTGATCTATTCGATACTTGATGAAAATGGTAACAAGATCGGGATACCATTTAAAGCAAGCAGCCTGAATGATAAACCAACGCTAAATAATTTGGAAGCAAGATTTGCGCAGAATGAAGAAAAGCGCAAACCTTTTAAGGAAAGCCTAAAAAACAGTATTGAAAAAGTATTCATAAACTATAAAGGGATTACTAAAGACGCCTTTATTAAGCAACTGCAAAAACAGCATATACAAGCCGTATTCCGGCAGAATGAACAGGGAATAACCTACGGCGTAACTTTTATAGATAACTATAACAAGGCCGTTTTCAACGGCAGCGACCTGGGCAAAGCCTACACCGCCAAAGGATTAAATGAAAAATTCGGCCCTATTGACCAGCTCGCGAAACAAAAGCAGGATAGCTATGGCAGAACAGGGCAATACCAACCAACCTATCTGCCAAACACACCAAAGACGGATTACCTAAAAGCTGATGAACCAACAGAACAGTATTTGCAACCATCGGTATTTGATAGATTGCTTAATAATCTGATGGGGAAAGGTGGTGACGGCGGCGCACCACTTACTACTAGCAAAAAGAAGAAGAAACAGGAACGAGGCAAGGGATTATAACACCATAACAATTTTAAAGGAGGACACCATTATGAATACCGGGGAAGATACACAGGGACTACGCAAGATCATTGATTTTACAAGGCTGATCAGCATTTTCATATTAGCGGTACATTTTTATATCGCCTGTTTTACAGCTTTTCAGCAATGGCATTTCTCCGCTGATATTACAACGCGGATAGTTAGCAATATCGCCAAAATAGGATTTTTCAACAATATTTGGAAACCGAAGCTGGCAGCTCTATTAATGTTATTCATTTCCTTGGTGGGTGCCAAAGGCAGAAAAGACGAGAAAATAAACAAACGATCAATAGCCACCTATTTGCTTGGCGGCTTACTACTTTATTTTATTAGCCAGATTGCTTTCTACCTGCCTGCACTACCGACTATTATAACCATAATCTACATAGCGTTTACTGCAATTGGCTACCTTTTCATACTATCCGGTGGTACTTTATTGTCGCGGCATATCAAAGTGGCCTTCACCAATGATATATTCAATACCGAAAACGAAACCTTCCCCCAAGAGGAAAGGTTATTGGAAAACGAATATTCGATTAACCTACCCGCTATCTACAAACTTAAAGGAAAGGCACATAAAAGTTGGATAAACTTTATTAATCCTTTCAGAGGCCTTTTAGTTATTGGAACTCCAGGCGCGGGTAAGTCTTATTTTGTGATCAGGCACGTAATCACCCAACACATTAAAAAGGGGTTTACGATGTTCCTGTACGACTTTAAGTTTGACGATTTAACTAAGATAGTGGAGATTCTGTTGAACTTGACCACCACATTCCGGCGCAAGCTGACCACCCATTCCGGGCGAAACTGACCAGTGCATTCCGG
>NZ_JAUFPS010000040.1 GCF_030409315.1 Mucilaginibacter flavus
GGTGACCGTCTGCTCTCATTCCTTCTCACTTTATAATGCAAATCTATTTGCTTATATTTTGACAACAAACATAGGAGGGTGGCGGGCGGAGCCTCGCCAGGTGAGTCTTCTACGTTACGCACAATTCCTCAGCCCGTAACAAACATACAGCCAAATACCTTAAACATTTGGTTACCGGTTACAATAGCCTTCAATTGTAACAATCATCAAGGCAAAGCGTACTTAACATATTTTAACTATAATTCGTTTGGTGGTTTGTGTTTGCATTCCTTAATTTAGAAGCTTAATGTTAGCATTGTTATACCCATCCAAAATTCAAAAGCTGTTATATATCGGCTTGTTATTTTTCTTCCTTCCGCGGGTGTCATCGGCACAAAATCTCTTTTTACAAAAAATTGAGATTTGCGACACCGCAACCTTTTGTGTTGACTGTGGTAGCCCTAAAGCAACCTGCGATCCGTTTACGCTCGACCAGATTTCTGACCGCATCAATCGTAAATATATTTTAAAGGACGCCAATGGCACATTAAACTTCCAGGTGTTGGTTGAACCTTCGGGCTTTAGCTGCGTATTGAGTTATGACGATGCTACCAACAGCCCGCTAACCGCCGATTTAATCAGGTACCTTAACGGCTGTATCTGGAAACCGGCAATAGTTGATGGCCGGGAGGTATCGTCATCGGTAAATGTGGCTTTTAAATTCGCGCATGGTGCTATATCGGGCAGAATGGCAAGGCTTGATCTGAGCCAGATGAAACCGGCCGGCGCGCCTGTTATTTACAATACCACCAGCACTTACACCAATCCATCTTTAAAAAATTACGATTTTAAGGTGTGGACCAAATACAATTCGCCACTCCCCGATAATATTAGCCAAACCAGCGCTATTGATAAACTGGATGTGCTATGGTACGCCACATCAAAAGGGCTTACCCGCTTTAACGGCCGTACATTTAACCCGGTTAATGAGTACAACTCCCCTTTTAATGCCGAAACAGCGGTACAGGATATTGCCGTAGATAAGGAGAACGACAAATGGATTTATATTAATAACCGCATCTACAAATTCCACGATGAATCGGGCTGGCAAATTTTCGACTTTAAAAAGTTCCTGGCACCGGGCGTTACCCATATTTTAAACAGCCGCAACGGCGAACTTTTATTTACCACCAAAAGCGGCCTGGTGGTTGTGCGTAAAGAAAAGGTTGTGGTGCTTAATAAAAAGAATCTGCCCGAACTACCATCCGGTGATATCATTTACGCGTTTGACGATAGCCAGAAACGAATTTGGATAGGTACTACTAAAGGCACTATCGTGATTGATAAAAACGCCAGGGTAACCACATTTAATACATCCGAAACACCTTTAAAAAACTTATGTATCTCCGGCTCGGCCGAGGATGAGAATGGCAATATCTATTTCTCGTTACAGGATTATGGGAATAAAACCTTAGCCGACGATGAAAAGGAAGGCATAGCCGTACTTAGGCCCGATGGTAGCTGGGTGCATTATAACGATAAAAACTCGGGTATGCCGTCGAACAACGTAACCAACATGCTTTATGATAAGTTTGACCATGTTTTATGGATGGGAACAGATCAATCGGGCCTGGTGAGGTTTGATTTAAAAGATGGCTGGGAAAATTACCATAACACCAATTCGCCGATGCCCGGTCATAAAATATTTCAGTTGATGCAGGATTCAAAAGGTACCATTTACGCCACCACTGCCAACGGTTTACTGCAAATGACCAGGAAATAACAGGCAAGCCCTTTAAACAGATTAGTTATAGAAAGCTAAGCGCATATTACTTTACGGGTAAATAATTACCCGCTATTTAATTATTACATAAAATTAAAAGCGTCCCTATTCCCCAAAACATACACGCCTACAGCGGATTATAGTTTGGTGTAGATTTTGATTTGCGCTAAACATGTATAAATTTAACCTGGCTTGTATAGTTGACGACGATAGCATTGTGCGCCTTACGTCGGAAGTGATGATCTTTAACTATAAGATCGCTAAAAAAACCATCACTTTTGAACACGGCAAAGCCGCGCTTGACTATTTTAAGCAATTTAAAAACCAACCTGAAATGTTGCCCGAACTCATTCTGCTGGATATTAACATGCCAGTGATGAATGGCTGGGGTTTTATACAGCGTTTTGCCAAATTGCAGCCAACACTTTCAAGAAAAGTAGTTATTTACCTGGTAAGCTCATCAATAGATCCGGCAGACCATAGTCGTGCTACTGAATTAGAATTGATATCGGGTTTTGTTATAAAACCGGTTTCAAAAAAGGCCCTTGAAGAAATGGTAAGGGTTAATATCGATAGCATGGATGACATCACCATGAAAAACTAAAGCAACAAAATCCCCTTTAATGCTTTGGGAAAATAAAAGTATACTCCTATTTAAGCAGCAAGCCTATTCCCCACTTTTTGCACCAGGGTGTTAATATCAAATGGTTTATGGATAAATCCATCGGGAGCTCCTAAACCCTCATCGGGCAGGTTGAGCTCATGCGAACCGGAAATAAGGATTACCGGGATGTGATTGGTATCGGCGCTTTCCTTTAGCTTTCTGCAAAGTTCGCGCCCGTCCAAATCGGCCAGCATTACGTCCATCAATATCAGGTCGGGTTTAAAGGTTTGCATGGTTTTTTCAATTACCTCACCACTGGTTAAAGTCCAGGTATTGTAACCTTCTTCTTCCAATATCAGGCAAATTAACTCTACCATATCAGAGTCATCGTCAACAATTAGTATATTTTTATTCATTTTCATGGGTTGTTGTTAGGTATAATATCAAAATCATGCCAATTTACTATAACTCGATACAATGACTCAATTTGCCTTACCCTGTACTTTTTCCCTGAATTTTTTGTCCTCTTTGTCCTTATTTTTCTTCGCTTTTTTCATCGCTTTATCCTGTTCTTTTTGCTCCTTTGGAGTTATGGGCTGGCCGGGCTGTTTTTCATCGGCTTTGCCAACCCCCACTCCTGCTTTTAAACCACTCAACAGCGTAAACCACACCGTTTTAAAGAAAGGAAAATTAGCCGGGCGAATAAACGCCACATCAGCTATCCGCGGCAGCGCTTTGCCATTATCGGGGTTATCTTTTTTAAGGATAAAGGTATTTGCCAATAGTGAGATAAGTCCTTTTTTGGAGTACCCTTTTTCATCATCACGCTTTAACACATCCACTTTTAAATTGTTATATAAAAAGGTTACTTTCCCTTTTGATATTTTTTGCGTGCTGTTGATATTAAAATCCAGGCTTTTCAACTGCCCGGATGTTATTTTAACCATACCTAAAGGCATCACAGCGGAATTAACATCAACTAAATTTATTGGCCCTAAATGTCCTTTATAACTATAGCTGTAAGCCTTATCAACAAGGTTAAACGTAAAGCCAAGCTCCAATTTGGCTTCCCCCATGAAACGGGTGTTTAGGTTTACCCGGCACAAAGGATTCTTTGCCAGGAGTTCTTTTTTATTGCTGATGTTAAAAAACCGGCCGCTTGTATGCATAAACTTTACGGTGCCTGTTTTACCCGATTCCTCCTTATGCTCGCTGTAATTAACATCTAAATCTTTAATATCCAGGGTATCAATTTCCAGGTCGGTTTTTAACTGGCGGATTGCCCAGTTGGGGAAGGTTACCAGCCTATCGGCAGTTTTTAGTTTACCGTGAGGATTGGTAAAAATATTGAAAAAGCCTTTTCCTAAAGTAATTTTTGCCGCATTGATCCCCTGCCGGCGGCGAAAAGTGCGGTAGTCAAAATGATCGGCTATTATATCATCAAAATGCAGTGTAAACCTATCGTCCTGGCTTTTCTCAAAATAGGTAGCCGCGTTCAAGGGCATGATATCAACACCTGTTACCGTTAACCGTTCGGTTTTTGTACTTAGTTTGATAGACCTTATTTTATATGTATAAAGCCCACCGGCAGATTTACCGGTGTAATTCATCAGCTGGGTAACAATATCACGGCAATATAAAGTGCGGGAGGTATCTGCCTGCGTGGCCGAATCAATAAGCAGGTCATTGGCCTGCACATCCATCTGCTTTAAAACGGAAACCGTTGGTTTTGAGGTAGATTTATTACGATAGGTAAAGCTAATGCCATCCAACCTAATATCCTTTACATGTACAAACTTAAAACTTTTAGAGATTTTTTGATAAAGCGTTCGTTTATCTTTCGGGGCAGATTTATGCGGCTTGTTGCCATACCTGCTGATATAGATTTCGGGATCTTTAAGCGATACCAGATCAACCTCCATTTCTTTTTTGAGCCAGATATCCAACGCGTGTACGCCCGATACTTCCAGCCGTTTTACCCTTAATTCGTATAAGCTATTTGGTGCTTTATCATCCTTTTGCAACTGATGATAAACAGCGGTATCGGGCATGTAACTGATATTGTATAAAACTACCGTACCGCTAAAAACATGTAATTCGGCATTGCTAAAATTTACGTGATACAGGCTGTCAGTACCTTTAAGCACCGCCTCTTTAAGTTTTACCGAAAGTTTGCCGGTTAAAAAACTATCCAAAAATAACGCGACGGCAACTACCAAAATGGCAAGTACCGCGATTACCCACAACACAATCTTTTGCCACCGATGCTTAAGAAATGAAACCACCATACTGTTACCGTTTTGCTTTTAAGCAACCAACGCGGCAGCTTGTGTACAGGTAACAACAACGCGTTTAAATTGTTAAGCTTTTTGAGTAACAAAAAAGGGACAGGGTGAAAATAATGGCGACGTAATTACCGACTTATAACTTGCCATGGGTTTGAACGCTGGCGACGGCTCACCCCGGCTGAAGCCCAATGTCATTAGGTTAAGCTTTTTTCTCCGTAGGGGATGAAGCTTTGTAGAAAAAACAAGAAATAGCGCTCCGTGCCGTAGGTACGGAACCTGAGTAGCGTACCTACGGCACGCAAAAAATCTTAATTCCCGTGTACTACAAAGCTTTTGCTCCCATGGAGCAACTTGTCAATCTCTTAACTAAATGACATTGGGCTAAAGCCACATAGAGGGTGAACCCTATTTTATTTTATTTCCCACCCCTCTATGCGACGCAGTCGGAGAGAGGGGAAGACGGGCGTAGCCTCGTCGGGGTGAGTCGTCTGCGCCATGCAATTTCTGAGGCCCTCGGTTTTATAACAACCTCTTAGCCTCAAATAAATGCTTTTATAGCGTCAATCACTTCCCTGGGCGCGCTAATGTGTGGAAAATGCCCGGTAGCGTTTAAAAATTTCAATTTACTGTGCTTAATATGCTGGTGCAGGTAATCGGCTACAACGCCGGGTACGGCAATATCATGTTTGGCTTGCAGCAGCAATACTTCTTTATCAAGCTTAGCCAATTCGCAGCGCACGTCCGATTCAAAAATTACCCGGGCCACAGCCAAGGCAATATCGGGCCTGATGGCCGATAACGTGTAGGCAAAATGTTCACTTAGTTCGGGCCTTTCTATATTCTCCATAGCGTAGGTTGAAAAACCATCTACCCAGGCGTTGTAATTGCCCGTCATGGCCTCGTACATGCTATCTAACGCCGGCTGGGTAAAGCCGCCTGTATAATTCGCGCTTTCGTCATTAAGGTACCTGGGCGATGCGCCGATAAAAACCATTTTATTGAAATACCGGGGGGCTTTATTGGCCGCCAGCATAGCAATCATTGAACTTACCGAGTGGGCAATAATTGTGGCATCATCAAGTTGCAGATGGACCAATATATCCAGCATGTCATCGGCATAGGTGTTAAGTTGGCTATATCTTTCGGGATTGTATACTTCGGGGTCGGCACCGCCCGCGCCAACGTTATCATATAATACCAGGCGGTAATCGACTTTAAAGGCATCTTTTACCCAGTTCCAGGCGGTTTGGTCGGTTCCGAAACCATGAGCAAAAACTAAAGCACGCGGCGATTGCAGGTTTCCTTCGATAGAAACATTGTTCTTTTGTTTAATAGCGGTAGTCATATCAGGTTTAAACAGAAAAAGTGTTAGGGCACTTAATACGCAGTAAATGTAATGCCTGATTTTAAGCATAGCAAGAGTAATTGCTATTCATTTTATGACCGCATATGAACAGCCTGTGTATCAATAATGAACGGGCGAACAGTTAGACACAAAACAAACAACTGATAATCAATACAATACAACAATGGCATTTACTTTGCGCTGTACTTTTTATTAAGGGGGATAGCACCATGAAGCACCGAAAACAGCTGGAACGGCGTACTTTTTTACAAGACCGTTTTGATATTTTAATTAAACGCCAAAGAAACGGCACTGCCTCCTTTAACGAGCTTACCGAACTGGACGATATTGTAAACCGCGACCCCGCCATACGCGAGAGTATCCTTGTAGAAATGCAGGAAGGCGATAACCCAAAAGATGATCAACTAACCGAGGAAGTAACCGTAATAGCACCTGTCAAACAACCCAACTGGCTGGAAGGGATTAAAGGTTTTATAGGGAGATGGTTTATGGAGATGAATGCTGCGCCCCATGTTATTGCACAGTGATATACCGGGGCTTTTAAGCATCTTCTCCACCCTGTCATCCTGAGGAACGAAGGATCTTCTTCGCCCTGTATGTAGCCTACTTTTCTAATGAAGAAGATCCTTCACTGCGTTCAGGATGACAACGTTTTTTTATAACACCCCATGGGCAACTTGTTTCAGCCTCCATATGCCCGATATACAGCACGCAGGCCGCCCGTCCCGTGGGGTGCCGAAATAAATCCGACATGACTGTTTTTTATCCGGCGTTCATCATCCACATACCACCAATGAACTACTGAACAAATGAACCAATCACTCGCTCCTCAAACTTTTTACTGGGTTTGTGAGCGCCGCTTTAACCGCCTGGAAACTGATAGTAGCAAAAGCAATAAACATCGCTAATAAACCCGCAAGCGCAAACACCTGCCAGCTTACGTTTATCTTGTAGGCAAAATCCTGCAGCCATTTGTACATGGCATACCAGGCTAACGGCGACGCGATCAGGATGGCGATGAATACCAGTTTTATAAAATCTTTAGCTAATAAACCAACAATACCGCTTACGCTGGCCCCTAATACTTTGCGTACGCCAATTTCGCGGGTACGTACCTGGGCAGTGTAGGCTGCCAGGCCCAACAAACCAAGGCAGGATATAAAAATAGCTATGCTTGCAAAATAGGTAAACAGTTTACCTTGCTGCTGCTCATTTTGATACATGTTGTTAAACACTTCATCTAAAAAACTATAGGTAAAAGGATACTCGCCATTATATTGTTTAAACAGTTTTTGAGCTGCGGCAATAGCTTTTTGCGCGTCGCGCCCGGTTGTTTTAATGTAGATGGTGCCAAAATTTTGAGGCGAATACCAAAACATGGCAGGGGCTATTTTCTCCTTCATGGAGGCATAATGAAAATCCTTTACCACGCCCGATATTACGCCCTTATTGCCCTGCATCCTGAAGCGTTTGCCTATTGGATTGGTGATACCCATTTCTTTAATAGCCGCCTCGTTCAAAATGAAATGAGCGGTATCAGATGTTGAGCTGGTGAATGGCCCACCCTCTTTAAACTTCATCTTGAAAAACGAGGGCAAATCTTTATCGGCCACTATGGTGTGGATCATCATGTTTTGCTTAGGGTCTTTACCGTCCCAATCCAGATCGCCGCTAAAACCCCGGAACCTGATCACGTTTTGATTGGATCGGGTTACATCCAGCACACCCGGCTGTTTCAATAGTTCAGCCTTTACGGCATCGTAATGGGAAGCCATATCGCGCATCCAAAAACTGAGTATGTTGGTTTTATCGTACCCTAAATCTTTCTGGCGGATGTAGTTAAGCTGCGCTGTGATAATCATGGTACCAATAATCAGCACTATAGAAAACACAAACTGCGTAACCACCAATATTTTGCGGAACAATACATCGCCAATCCCTGCGGAGATTTTTCCTTTTAAAGCCTTCAATGGCTCAAATGATGATAGCAACAAGGCGGGGTATATGCTCGACGCGGCGAGTGTACCCATTATGGCACCCAGCAATATCAACCAGATATGATAATCGCCCAGGTTTAAATTCATTTCTTTATTTACCAGGTGATTAAAAGCTGGCATCAACAAAAACACCAACCCAATAGCCAGCAAGGCGGCTAATGAAAACAGCAAAGCAGTTTCTACAATAAACTGCATAAACAGTTGAATTTTGGCCGCGCCAATAATTTTACGCATGCTGATCTCTTTTGAGCGCAACATCGATCGAGCGGTGGATAAATTTACGTAATTGATACAGGCTATCACCAAAATCAATACTGCGATGATGATAAAAATGCGCACTGTGCCAATGCCATTATCCGTCATATCTGCATTGTACAAACGCATTTTGCTGAGCGGTAACAGCAGGTATTCGGCATCGGTATCATCAGCTTTGTGGTTAAGGTGAATCTGCCTTATTTTGGTGGTAAGCCCTGTGATAGAAGCACCCGGCTTCATTTGCAAAAAGGTGATGTAGTTTAAAACGCTAAAGTTGGCGTTAACATCATTTTTATCGGCCAGCATTCTTTTTACATGCAAACTAAAAGGCATCAGCATATCAAAATTAAGACTGGAATTTTTAGGAAAATCAGCAATTACGCCGCTCACCACGAAGCTGGCCTTGTTAACATCGGCAACAATCACTTTGCCTATCGGGTCTTGGTCGCCAAAGAATTTCCGCGCCGTTTTTTGCGTGATGACCACCGAATGATCGTCGGTAAACGGTCGCGCCTGGTTACCACGGATCAAATGAAAATCAAACATCGAAAAAAACGCGGGGTCGGTGTAGGCATTCTGCTGATCGGCAAACACCTTATCCTGGTATTTGTATAACGAAAAATCATAATTGCCGGTAATGCGCACCGCTTCCTTTACCTCGGGCAGCTGTTGTTTGGCCATCACTCCTATCGGCGCTACTCCCCAGCTATAAATTTGCCGGCTATTGCCCGTGCCGCCAAATAGCTCTAACCGGTAGATATCTTTGGCATTTTTATGGAAGCCATCAAAACTCAATTCATCCTGTACCCAAACCAATATCAGGATACCAATGGCCAAACCCACGGTTAAGCCAAAAATGTTGATCACCGAATAAAACTTATTCTTGACCAGGTTGCGCCAGGCAGTTTTTATGTAGTTTTTAAACATGATGTTTTGGATGTGCAGATATGCAGATTTCAGATGTGCAGATTATATTTCTGAACCCCGATTAAGCGGACTCATCAGATTTTTTGGATTTTTACTTGCAATTCAAATCCTTTTAATCCAATAAATCTGCTTAATCCTGGTTCAGACTGTTATTTCGCCTTCCTGATGTAAACTCCGCCAAAGGTAGTTTTCATCATAATTTCGGGGCCGCCGCCGGCTATTTTGCCGTAAACCCAGTCGTCAATTTTTAGGCTGTGCATGCCGTTTTCGTTGGTGCGGGTTACGGTTGGCTTATGCGCATCGGTTACCACGTCAAAATCGGTAAAAATATCACCACGATCCGATTTTAGCTTTACGTTGGCTTTTAAACCTGCCGGGAAGGTTACATCAATTTTTCCATTGAGGGTCGAAAAAGCCATCGGCGCCTTTGGGTCGATAGATTTGAAAACTACAATAACAGGTCCGTTCACCGTATTGGCCACCACCGATCCGGATATATCGGTTAGTTTAATGCTGCCATTTACGTTTGATACCTCCAGTTCGCCATCCAAATTGCTGCCGTTGATATCGCCTCCATTTACGGTTGATATTTTATAGCTGCCACCAGATTTTGGCACTTTAATAATGAGGTTAATTGGGCGGCCCATACTGCTGTGAATAGTTACCTGGTTATCCTTTTCATCGGCATTAATATCCATGCCGCCGCTATTCAAACGGTGCATGCCGGTTTGTTTTTCTTTGTCCTTTTCCTTTTCTTTTCTTCTTTCGTCCTGTTGTCCTTCTACCAAAATGGTTTTACCCTCGTAACCACTTATGGTAATGGAGCCATCTATTAAACCAACATTAAGTTTATAGGGCTTACCCGGGTCACTTAGGGGAACAGCCAATTGCTCCTGCGCCAGCAAGCGGCCGGTAAGTAATAGTACTATAGTGAATACACCTAAAATTTTCATCGCTTTCATTTTATCGTTCTGTTATTGTTGTTTTTTGATATAGATATTCCCGTTAAGGGTTTCAAATTTAAAGAGTTTACCACCCGAGCCGATGCGCACATCAGAGTTTGAGCTAAGCTTATACGTGGTACCAGCGCCGCTTTTAGCTTCTGTTTTTACTATTTTGCTTGGCATAATTTCAGCATCGTCAAAATCGGTGAAAAACTTTCCGTTCATGCTTTTAAATGATAGATCGGCCGATAGACTTGCCGGGTAAGTAATATTCATTTGCCCGTTGATGGTGTGATAGGATGATTCGCCGGGAGGCGTTGAAAGATAGTTTACAGTAACCGGGCCGTTCACGGTATGCGCAATGGTAGTGCCTTTGGCATTAACAATTTCGATAGCGCCATTCACGTTATTAACTTTTAGCGAGCCATAAACATCTTTAACGCTGATATGCCCATCGTTAACGGTGGATACCGCGATACTCATGTTAGCAGGCACCTTAATTGTGTACTCTAATTTTACCGTATAATCCCGGTGATGGTCTTCATCGCGGTGGTTCCAGTTGTGGGGTTTGGTGCTGTAGGGCTCGGCGGTGTAGGCTATCAGGCTGTCGGCATTTTGATCAAAGCCTAATTTAAATTCCTTTTTGGCCAAATCCACATCGGCATCTGTTTTGCCTTTAATGGTTTCACCAATTTCTACCAAAACTTTATCGCCGGCGTAGCCTTCCACATTAATGCTGCCCCAAATGTTGTATACCGCTACCACGCCCTGCCCCATGGTAAATTGTTTGGTAACGTGCTCTTTATATTCCTGCGCATTGGCAAGGTTTTGGGCAAAGCAAAGGCCCAACGCCGCGAAAACGGTGAGTAATGTTGTTTTCATAAAATTGTTTCGTGTTGTTAAATGAGTTGTGTTATGGTTTGCCTGATCTTGTCTTTTACGCCCGGATTCAGGTTCTTTTGTTTCAATAATTGTTTAAACGAGTTAACTGATCGTTTTTCCTGCAGCTTCAACATCACATCTGCAATGGCCGATTGCATCAATGGCGAATCCTGCTGAACGATTGACTGGATGAGTCCCTGCCTTACTTCGGGGTGAGATGCCAGGTGGGTTAATGCATCCAGTGTGCTTAAGCGTACGTTTACATTCGGGTCGTTATTCAGCGTTGCAAATAAGGCATCAATCACCTCCTTATCGGCGTGCTTAATCTCGCTGGTGTAACTTACCCCCCTTATTCTTTCAGATGCGCTGGGGTTCTCTAACAGGGCCAGCATCATGGTTTGCTTTAGCTCATGTACCTGCGCGCTCAAGGCCTTCATCTGTTCGTCCTGTTTACCGCCGCTACCGGTACGGAAAGCAAAATAGCCGCAGGTAAAACTAATTAACACAATAACCAGGCTGTAAGCCAGCGGCCACCGTGGCTGCCACTGCCAAAGGCGGGCAAGCTGCTCTTTTAATGACGTCCCCTTCTTTTCCGCTTCCGATTCCTTAAAGGTTTCAAGCATGGCATTAAACTTTACCTGCACATTGGCCGATGGCTGCGGTGTTTCCATCTCCCCCATCAAATCCCAAACCTGTTGCATAGCGGTAAACTCCTGCATACAGCCCTCGCAGCCGGCCAGGTGTTTTTCAAATTCGGCGCGTTCGCTGGGGCCAAGTTCATTATTTACCCATGCGCTAAATTTTTCCTCGTATTGTCCGCAATTCATCTTCATCCTTTTAACGTTCCATTTTGGCATAAATATCTTTCAGTTCCTGCATCGCCCTAAAGGCGCGTACTTTAACAGCCCCCTCGCTGATGCCCAGAATCTGGCCTATCTCCTGGTACTTCAACTCCTGGAACCGGCTTAACGTCAGGATTTCCCGATTATCATCACTTAGTTTAGCCATAGCACGGTGCAGGCCCGCGTTTGCCTGTTTTTTTTCAAACCCCTCATCGGCACTGGTGCCTCCCGGCAGCCTGTCGGCTATTTCGCCGGCATCGTAATATGTATTGCCTGGCTTGTTCTTTTTAACATTGTCCTTAATCACGTTGCGGGCTATCTGGTACATCCAGGCAACAAACTCACCATCGCCGGTAAAGCTATTACGGTAACGCAGCATTTTGTAAAACACGGTTTGTACCATATCCTCGCTGGCCTCACGCTGATAGGTCATGTGGAACAAAAAGCCATACAACGCCCGGTAGTGCCGTTCAAACAGCAAGCCCATCCTATCCAAATCCCCGGCTTTTACCCGGAGCATGATCGTATTATCACTAAGTGCGTTCAAAAAGGCTCGGTTGTTTGTTAATTTATATACTGGAGACTGCCGTAAATTTAAATGGTTACAAAAAAATCAAAGATTTTTTGGATGAAGGATTTTTGGAGCAAGGAACAAGGATTTTTGGAATAATGATTTTCAGAACAAAGAATAAGGACGGGTAGAAGATTAAACTCGCCCGATGTTATTTTAAATAAACCCTTACCTCAAAAATCCTTGTTCCTTACTCCAAAAATCTTTACTCTATAAAAAATCCTTGTTCCTTGCTCCAAAAATCCTTACTCTTACCAAATGCAAATTCACCAACAAGCCATTCGCCTTAGGGAACGTAAACGCGGGTTTCATTTAATTACTGCCGAGGTGTTGCAGGCTATTCCTCAAATTGCGGGGATACGGGTTGGGATGATGCAGGTTTTTATTCAGCATACCTCGGCATCGCTCACCATTAATGAAAATGCCGACCCTACCGTACGGATGGATTTTGAGATGTATTTTAACAAGGCTGTACCCGAGAATGACCCGGATTACCGCCACGATGATGAAGGCAGCGATGATATGCCGGCGCATTTAAAAGCCGCTATGCTGGGAAATTCGGTAACGGTACCTATCCGCAATGGTCGCCCGGCTTTTGGTACCTGGCAGGGCATTTACCTTTGCGAACACCGTAACTATGGCGGCAACCGCGATCTGGTGATTACCATTTGGGGCGAATAAGGGTTTAGCAAAATTGCGCTTCCTGTCACAATCATAACACTATAAGCGCTTTAATTATCAGTTTCACAAATTAAATGCCTTTATTTGCGCCTTTATTATTGACTGATCAATGCGCTATTTAAAACTGAACTACATTTTATGTGCTGTGGGATTGCTTGCACTGGCAAATCCATCATCGGCACAAAACGATTCGATCAAATATGATCACCAGGACCTTTTTGGCCCTATCACCTGGCCGGTTACCGGGCAGGGCACCCGCTCAAACGCCGGCAAACCTTCGCCAACCTACTGGCAAAACCGTGCCGACTACCAGATTAAAGCGGCCCTTAACGAAGGTAAAGATACCACCATTACCGGTGAGGTAAACATTACTTATACCAACAACAGCCCCGATCAATTAGATTACCTTTGGTTACAGCTGGATCAAAACCTTTTTCGCCCCGATTCACGCGGAGCTGCGGTTACCCCTTACAGCGGTGATCGTTTTGATGTTCGTGGCTTTAGCCGTGGTGGTTACCATATTGGTTCGGTTGAGGTTACTTACAAAGGCGAAACTTATAAAGTTACCCCGGTAATTACCGATGCCCGCATGCAATTGCGCCTTAACACGCCCATGGATGGCAAAGGCGAAAAGATATCTGTAAAGATCAACTACGATTTCGCGATTCCTTTTTATGGTGCCGACCGTATGGGGCGTAAAAAATTTAAACAAGGTTACGTATATGAAATTGCCCAGTGGTACCCCCGCATGTGCGTTTATGACGATGTAGAAGGCTGGAACACCCTACCCTACATGGGCCTTGGTGAGTTTTATTGCGAGTATGGCGATTTTGATTACTACATAACCGCCCCTGCCAACATGATTGTGGTAGGCAGTGGTGATTTACAAAACCCCGAAGAGGTTTTAACCCCTGCCCAGCTTGCCCGCCTGGCCGAAGCAAAAGCCAGCGATAAAACCGTTACCATTATTACAGAACGCGAAGTTGGCAAAGCTGCTACCCGTCCGTTTAAAGGTACTTTAACCTGGCACTACAAAATGCAAAACACCCGCGATATTGCCTGGGGCGCTTCAAACGCGTTTATTTGGGATGCCGCTAAGGTAAACTTCCCATCGGGCCGTAAAGGCATCGCTATGTCGGCTTACCCGGTTGAAAGTTCGGGCGTTGATAGCTGGGGCCGCTCAACCGAGTATCTGAAAAACAGCATGGAAATTTACTCTAAAGCTTATTTTGAATACCCATGGAACTCGGCGGTAAACGTATCTGGTGTGGCTTTGGGTATGGAATATCCTGGTGCTATATTCTGCTTAAACAACCTTAAAAAAGGTCAGCTTTGGGGCGATGTAACGCATGAGATTGGCCACAACTGGTTCCCGATGATTGTTGGCTCAAACGAGCGTAAATACATGTGGATGGATGAAGGTTTCAATACATTTATCAATGAATACGCGTCGCAACAGTTTAATAATGGTGAGTACAGCGATACCGCCAAACACGCGCAACGCATTTTAGGCAGCTACCGCCATAGTAAAGACCCTTTGATGACAGCGCCGGAAGCTATCGGCCTGAATGATTACGGTCAGTATTATGATAAAACCGCTCTGGGCATGAACATGCTGCGCAATGTAGTTTTAGGCCCCGAGCGTTTTGATTACGCTTTTCACGAGTACATCAAAAACTGGGCATTTAAACACCCATTGCCTTATGATTTGTTCCGCGCCATGAACGATGCCAGTGGCGAAGACCTTAACTGGTTTTGGAAAGCATGGTTCACCACCACCTGGAAACTTGACCAGGGCATTACCAACGTAAAATACATTGATGATAATGCAGCCCATGGCTCATTGATAACCATTACCAATTACGAAAAAATGGCTATGCCTGTTGATATGAAAATAACCCAGGCCAACGGCAAAACCGAAGTGCTGCACCTGCCGGTTAACGTATGGCAACGCGGCGGCATCTGGACGTTTAAATACCCATCAACAGCAACCATCAAATCAATAGTGATTGATCCGGAGCATGAGCTACCGGATGTTAATCTGAAAAACAACGTTTACTACGGAGAGTAGGTTTAATTAGTGAATTACTGATTTAGTGAATTAGTGATTTCTCTTCTCGTATTATAATTCAAAGCGATGAGTTTAGGCTCGTCGCTTTTTTTAGTTTATAGTCAGGGAAATCGCTTTTAACATTTGGGTATAAGGTAACATCATTCAATGAGCACAATAGGTAGCCGCGACGCGGCATTGAACAATTTAACAAGTCAAAGAATGCTGCATAGCGGCTACCTGTTTGTAGAAGAAAGATATATGCTTTTTTGCTCCATAGGAGCTACCTTGTGCTATACAAATCTTTAAAAGCGATTTCCCTGGTTTTATGCCCCCTTAGATTGCCAATTGTTTACAAAAGCTTATCATTTAAATAACAAACTCAAACTCGTTTTGCCCGACATTGGTGCCATGATGATTGAAATTACCAATCCGGCTTTTAACTATGATGAGTTTGGGCAGGAATACTCAGGCCAAAGAAAAACCGATCCAAGGATAGCGGCCTATGTTTATGAAGCACTTGCATCTGCTAAAACCATATTAAACGTAGGTGCCGGTGCCGGCTCTTACGAACCTGTCGATAAATATGTTGTTGCTGTTGAACCATCAGTTGCTATGCGTTTGCAACGGTTGGCTACCGGCAAAACTCCGGCTATTATAGGCAAAGCCGATGCTTTGCCCTTTGATGATGATTCGTTTGATGCCGTTATGGCTATGGTTACGGTACACCATTGGCCCGATATAAAAAAAGGCTTGCAGGAACTAAAGCGCGTGAGCAGTAACCAGGTGCTGATTATGACATTTGATCCCGAAGCTTTGGACAACTTCTGGAACGCCGGCTATTTCCCCGAATTGATAGCGGTTGAAAAAGCGCGTTACCCTACTGTAGATTTTATTACAGAAGCCCTGGGTGGAATTTCTGAAGTGATAGAAATTCCCATCCCGCTTGATTGTGTTGATGGTTTCCAGGAGGCTTTTTATGGCAGACCGGAAGCATTTTTACGCAAAGAAGTACGCCAGGCACAATCGGCATGGGGCTTTCTGCCTGCCGGGATGGAAGATGAATTGGTTAAACGCCTGGCCGATGACCTGCAATCGGGCGAGTGGGACAAACAATATGCCCATTACAGGCAACAACCCACTTTTAACTGTGCTTTAAGGCTTATTGTAAATAAACCGGGAAATTAAGCTGTACTATTTATTTAGCTAAAACGCAAAAGGCCTGCATGAATTTACACGCAGGCCTTTTGTATTTAATATTGGTACTATTTAAAAAGTATATCCTAAAGTTAAGAAAGCATTGTTATTGGTTTTCTGAAGCGCTGCAGATGGACTCGCGGCACCTATTTCGTAAGGGTAAACGGTTTGATTGCCGCTAATGTGCGCATAAGTGGCATCAACATAATAGCTGCCAAATCTTACACCTATACCACCGGTAACGGTTTTAATATCGCTGCCATTCTCTTTGAGCGGGCTGCCTTGCAAGCTATAACCACCGCGCAGATAAAACATATTGGTTACACGGGCTTCGGCACCTACGTGCGCGTTTATAGTTGAGCGGTACAGCGCTTTGATATTGTTGTTATCAAAAGTAGCGTCGTAGCTATCGTTTGTACTCAGGTGTGTTGTTTTATAATCTATGTAATCAATATCGCCAGATATAAAACCGTATTTACCTATAAATATGGCCGCGCCTCCTGTTAATTTTAAAGGTGTACGCAGGTTGTATGATAACTGGTAATCTTGCGGACCGTTGGCGTAATTGCTGCCATTGTTAAATTTGGTACCCAGGCTTTCCTGGTACAAATCATCTATACTATAAAAAGTTGGCGAAGTAAAGGTAAAGCCTAAACGAACCGCGTTAACCGGTTTGTAAATTACGCCTAACTTAATGTTACCGCCCGAACCTTTGGTAACCTGGTTTTGAATATAGCCCGAGTTGAAGCCCACATTAGCATCATTGTTATTAACCAAAATACTTGCAGTACCTGTTTCGTTGAATACGCTGTAGGAGTTGTAACGAAGATCGGACAGGGAAACGCCCACGCCGATGTATAATTTATTGCTATAGTTAGCACCAAAGGCCAGGTTAACTTCCGATTGGCCACCGGTACGTATAGCGTTGCTCTGCTGATCTACCGTGCCAAAAGCGTTTCGGCGGTATTCTGATCCGCCACCGGTTGTGGAGTAGCTGTCTATCAAATTATGCTGATAGGCCCATGATTCAAGGCTACCATCGGGAATAGTGCCACCATCGCCATTGGCAAGCTTGGCATAATAATCACCTATGGAGTTTGAAGCGTTTTTGCCGCCGTAATTAATATTTTCATAAAAATTATTGGTGCGGGCGTAAGCCGCGCCGTAGTTTATACTTAACCATCCTTTACTTTTATCACGACCTTTTGCAGTGCTGAGCTGCTGGTAAATAACTACCCCGGCATTATTAAAGTTGATGTTGTTTTTGCTGGCCGTACCAAACTGCCCAAGGTAAGTTGAGTTTACTTTTGAGCCATCGTACTCGGGCGTAATACTTATCTCCGAGTGGGTAAAAAAGCCCAGTCCTGCCGGGTTACCACTTATTGAACTCAGGTCGCCGCCAACGGCTGTACCCGCATTACCAATGCCTTTTATGCGCGATGTAGATCCGGTTTGAAAAGTACTGAAGCGGATAGCATCCTGCGAATATTGCGCAAAACTATCTTTGGTAATTGCTACTATAGCAATTACGGTTAGTAAATATTTAATCTTCATAGATTTAGATTTAAGCTTAGATAAAATTATGGTCTAACTGGTCGGCCGCCACCACCGCCTCCGCTGCTTGAGCCACCGCCGCCTCCCGAACTTGATGAAGAACTTGGTGCGGGTGATGAAGATTGCGTACGTTCAACAGGTTGAAATACTGGCCTGGTATCGGCTTGCCTAACCGGACGGTTATCACGCGAGTAGCTTGCGTTGTTGTTATTGTTGCCACGTGTTATATTATCCGTATTGGTGCGGTTTCCGCGACCGCCCGGCACATAGCCAATGCCTGTTCTGGCAGGTGTACCGGTGGCTACCCCAGGCCTTACCGAGCGGGTGTAAGCCGCTGCCTGGCCAGTGCCGCTAAACGGACTGCCTGTACCACGCACCGGGCGAGGCGTACCAACAGTTACATAGCCTACACGGCCACCGCCACCATAGTATCCGCCACCATAATAACCACCGTAGCCATAGCCAGAACCCCAGCCGTTATAATAGCCTAAGCCCCAGCCGCCGTAGCCATAACCAAGCCCCCAGCTGCCTAAACCCCAGCCGCCGTAACCGTATGGCGAATAACCATATCCGTAAGGGCCGTAATTAAAATCTAAACCAAAACCACTGTTGTAGTATGGATTGCTATAGCCGTAATATAAATTATCGTAATAACTAAAGGGCGAGTAGTAGCTGAAACGGTTTATGCGCGAGGCATAATCATCATAATAAAAATAGTCGTCATCATCTTCTTCCTGCTGCGCCGCGTAGTTTGCATCACTTTGGTTGTAAACGGGTTGCGTAGCGTAAACCGGCTCATCACCAGCTTTGGCGTTTGAAAAATAAACGTCATCGTTACTGGCAACGGTGGCAAGCTTTTGGGTTGAGCAGGAACTCATGGCGAGGGCGCCGACGAGAAAAATTCCTATTGTGATAGTCCGTTTCATATGCAGGTTATATAAAAGTTCAGATACGATTAAGTTTTAAATTTATAAATTTGGGCGCAATATACAATAATTGCAGGGTCATAAATTCTATTCCAATCAATATGAGCAAAGGTGTTATTAGTAAAGACGAAGATTATTCGCAATGGTTTAACGACTTAGTAATTAAATCTGACATGGCCGAATATTCGCCGGTTAGGGGCTGTATGATCATCAAACCGTACGGCTATTCTATATGGGAAAAGATACAGGCTGTGCTTGATGGCATGTTTAAAGATACAGGCCACAGCAACGCTTATTTTCCGCTTTTAATACCCAAAAGCTTTTTTAGTAAAGAAGCCAGCCACGTTGATGGTTTTGCCAAGGAGTGCGCTGTGGTTACCCACTATCGCCTAAAAAACGATGGCGATGGTAATATCATTGTTGATGAGGAAGCTAAGTTAGAAGAAGAACTCATCATTCGCCCTACATCAGAAACCATTATCTGGAACACTTACAAAGGCTGGATACAATCATACCGCGATTTGCCTATTTTGGTTAACCAATGGGCCAACGTAATGCGCTGGGAAATGCGTACCCGTTTATTTTTACGTACCAGCGAGTTTTTATGGCAAGAGGGGCACACAGCCCACGCTACGTCTGACGAGGCCATTGCCGAAACTGAGCAAATGCTGAATGTATATGCCGATTTTGCCGAAAACTGGATGGCGTTGCCGGTAGTTAAAGGCCGTAAAACCGCCAATGAGCGCTTTGCAGGTGCTTTGGATACCTACTGCATTGAGGCGTTAATGCAGGATGGTAAAGCCTTACAGGCAGGTACATCGCACTTCCTGGGCCAAAACTTTGCAAAGGCTTTCGATGTAAAATTTACCACCCGCGATAACAAACAGGATTTTGTTTGGGCTACCTCTTGGGGCGTATCAACCCGTTTAATCGGTGCCTTAATTATGGCGCACAGCGATGACGCAGGCCTGGTGTTGCCACCCAAACTGGCCCCTATACAGGTTGTTGTTGTGCCGATATACAAGCACCAGGAAGAACTGGATAACATAACCGCCTATGTAGACGGCTTGAAAAAAGAACTGAAAGCCAAAGGCATTTCGGTTAAGTTTGACAACCGCGATACTCACCGCCCGGGAGCAAAGTTTGCTGAGTACGAATTGAAAGGCGTACCATTGCGCGTTGCCATTGGCAGCCGCGATATGACCAACGGAACTGTTGAACTGGCCCGCCGCGATACCAAAACCAAAGAAACCGTTAACCAGGAAGGTTTAGCCCAGCATATTGAAGCCTTGTTAGAAGAAATTCAAAACAACATCTACAAAAAGGCCTTTGATTTCCGTGCCGAAAACACCACCGAGGTAGACACTTACGATGAGTTTAAACGCATGCTGGATGAGCAGCCAGGCTTCCTGAGCGCCCATTGGGACGGCACACCAGAAACTGAACAAAAAATAAAAGAGGAAACTAAAGCGACAATCCGTTGCATACCTTTGGATAACAAACAGGAAGAAGGTAAATGTATTTTGACAGGAGCACCTTCTAAACAAAGGGTGTTATTTGCGCGAGCTTATTAGATTTGGTGAGTGGTTGACTAGGTTGATTAAATTAATATGCATTTAACTGTAGATAATCATTACATTATCAGCCTCGATTTTAAATTTTACCAGTTATACATTGTTTGGATCGGAGATGAAACAGATTGTGTATTGGTTGATGATAATTGTAAAATAATTGCATTTAAAACGGAGGCTGCTTTATTAAGATATTGGCATCTGCACATAAAAGAATCAATTACAGAGGTTACCATTTATCATGTAAATAAGGCACAACAATGGATAGGTAACCCAGATACTGAGTTTGATTGTAATGAGTTTTTGAATTTATGGAACTTGTTTACTGATATATCAACATCAACAAAAATCCCGTTTACCGGGGACGTAAAAGACGATATTAGAAATACAGTATATGACAAGTTGTTTAACGCGAGCGACGGTTATTGGGCAGACGAACTTAATCCGATTTTTAACGCGCCTGAACTTGATATGCTAAAGATGGTAATGCAAAATGGTATCGAGATTTTGTTAAATAATATTTCTGTTATAGAAAATGAAATAATCCTTCCCTAAAGGATAATAAAGCAAACGGCTTCCTTTTAGGGAATGAAGCCAATCAAAAATTCCTCCGTTGGCTAACGGAGATTAGGGGGCTTATGAAATTCGCAACTAAAGCAATACACGCCGGGCAGGAGCCCGATCCAACTACAGGCGCTATCATGACGCCGATATACCAGACATCTACTTACTGGCAAAAATCGCCGGGTGATAATAAGGGTTATGAGTACTCGCGTGGCACCAACCCTACCCGTAAGGCGCTGGAGGATTGTTTAGCAGCTTTGGAAAACGCCAAATTCGGACTGGCATTTTCAAGCGGCATGGGTGCGACTGATGCCGTAATGAAATTGCTTGCCCCTGGCGACGAAGTGATTACCGGCAATGACCTATACGGTGGCTCCTACCGTATTTTCACTAAGATCTACGCTAATTACGGTATCAAGTTTCATTTTTTGGATCTTTCAAACCCCGAGATCATCCGTGAGTATACCAACGATAAAACCAAACTGGTTTGGATAGAAACGCCTACCAATCCCACCATGCAAATTGTGGATATTGAAGCCATTGGTAAAATAGCTAAAGAGAAAAATTTACTTTTTGTGGTTGATAATACTTTTGCTTCGCCATACCTGCAAAACCCAATTGATTTGGGTGCGGATGTAGTGATGCATTCGGTAACCAAATACATTGGCGGCCATAGCGACGTAGTGATGGGCGCGCTGATGTTAAATGACGAAGAGCTGTACAAAAGGCTTTGGTTTATTTACAATGCCTGTGGTGCCACACCCGGCCCTATGGATAGCTTTTTGGTATTAAGAGGCATAAAAACCCTGCACTTGCGCATGAAAGCCCATTGCGAGAATGGCAGGCAGATAGCGGAGTTTTTAAAAACTCACCCCAAGGTTGAAAAAATTTACTGGCCGGGTTTTACAGATCACCCTAATCACGACGTTGCCAAAAAGCAAATGCTTGATTTTGGTGGCATGATCAGTATCGTGTTAAAAGGCGCTGATTTGCAGGAAACATTCCGCATCGCGTCATCTTTCAAAGTATTTGCCCTGGCCGAATCATTGGGCGGTGTAGAATCATTGATCAATCATCCCGTAAGCATGACCCACGGATCGATCCCCAAAGCCGAGCGCGAAAAAGCCGGTGTAGTTGATAACCTGCTGCGTTTAAGTGTTGGTGTAGAAGACATTGAGGATTTGTTGGAAGACCTTCGTCAGGCTTTAAGCTAAAAAAATATCCGTCATTGCGAGGAACGAAGCAATCCCTAACTATACAGGGCGAATTTGCAAATTGCTCTGCCTATCGGGGATTGCTTCGTTCCTCGCAATGACGTTTTTTATATGTAATGGTAGAGAACATAAAAGCCTTCCTCGACGCTAAAGTTGCCCAATACAATCGTCCAGAATTTATTGAGAATGATCCTGTTGTAATTCCGCATTTGTTTAGCAAAAAGCAGGATATCGAGATTATGGGCTTTTGGGCGGCCACACTGGCCTGGGGGCAAAGGGTTACCATTATTAAAAAATGTAAGGAACTCATAACCCTGATGGACGGCGCGCCTTATGATTTTATCATCAACCACCAGGAGCCCGATCTTAAAAAACTCCTCAATTTTAAACACCGCACTTTTAATGATATTGACACGCTGTACTTCATCAGCTTTTTCAGGTATCATTATGAGAGTTTCGACTCTTTGGAGGACGCGTTTTTACCTACCACCCTTTTAAAGACACACCAGTCAATTAACGCCGAAATCGCGCTGAATCATTTCCGATCTTATTTCTTTTCGTTGCCTGATTATCCGCATCGCACCAAAAAACACGTGTCCTCTCCCTCACAAAAATCTACCTGTAAACGGTTAAATATGTTTTTGCGCTGGATGGTGCGCAAGGATGACGCAGGGGTTGACTTTGGCATCTGGAACCGTATTAAACCTGCCGATCTGATTTGCCCGTTGGATTTACATGTAGATCGGGTTTCACGTAAACTACTCCTCATCAACCGTAAACAAACTGATTGGCAAACCGCGGTTGAACTTACCGAACGCCTGCGCCAGTTTGATCCGCTCGATCCTGTTAAATATGATTTCGCCTTGTTTGGGTTGGGGATTGAAGAGCGTTGGGGCGTGCAGTTTTAATCGTCATTAATTAAAATTCTCTTGCAGATTCCCAGACTTGCGAAGTTTTAAAAACTCCGTAAGTATTTCGCCTTACTCCCTTCTTCGTGTACAACAAATTACTTCGTTATGCTTATTTACGCCCGATTGGAAGGGATATATGCGCGTCCCAATTTTACTATCATTATGATAAAACCTATCAAAATGATAGGTTTTTGAATATCTGAAAAAAGCAAACGAATAAATACAAATGTTTAATAAACAACGCATTAAATAATAAATTTCGTTTTTGGAGCATGTTTTGCCTACAGCGTTTCGTTATTAAAATTAGTTTATGTTGATACTATTTCCTGTTGCCGCAGCTCAAAATTCAATAAAGCTGTTAAACACCTCCGGAGCAACGCTACCAGCACCTACTAATCCCCTAATTTTTTTTAAATAATCAATGACTCACTCTAAGCAACTCACTTTTGCGGGTATAATTGTTACCCTAGGTATCATTTTTGGCGATATCGGTACTTCCCCTCTTTATGTTTTTCAAACCCTGCTTGTTGAAGGCGGTAAGGTTAACACCGCTTTGGTGCTGGGTTCCATATCCTGCATCTTTTGGACACTTACCCTGCAAACCACTTTCAAGTACATTGTAATTACCCTGCAAGCCGATAACAAGGGCGAGGGCGGTATCTTTTCCCTTTATGCCCTGGTAAGGCGTTACGGCAAATGGCTGGCCATCCCGGCTATTATTGGCGCGGGTACGCTACTGGCCGATGGGATCATCACTCCTCCTATTTCGGTAACCTCGGCTATTGAGGGCTTAAACCTGGTGCCTTATTTTTCAAACATCATTATTCCGGGCAATAACCTTATCCTCCTTATTGTAATCCTCATTATTATTTTGCTGTTCTTTTTTCAGCAATTTGGCACCAAGGTGGTTGGCGCGGCATTTGGGCCGGTAATGTTAATGTGGTTTATTATGCTGGGCATTTTGGGTACTATGCAAGTGATGCATTATCCGGCCATTTTTAAAGCGCTGAACCCATACTACGGCGCGCGCTTATTGATGGATCACCCTAAAGGTTTCTGGCTGTTAGGCGCAGTATTTTTGTGTACCACGGGGGCCGAAGCGTTATACTCAGACCTGGGTCATTGCGGACGTAAAAACATACAGATAAGCTGGATTTTTGTTAAAACCACTTTAGTATTAAATTACCTGGGACAAGGCGCATGGGTGTTATCTCAATCGCCATCAAAAAACTTTACCGGCGTTAACCCGTTTTTTGAAATAGTACCTCATCAATTTTTAGTGCCGAGTGTGGCTTTGGCTACCCTGGCCACCATTATTGCCAGCCAGGCCTTAATCAGCGGATCATTTACTTTGATCAGCGAGGCCGTGAGCATGAACTTTTGGCCACGCATCACCATTAAATACCCATCAAACATTCGCGGGCAAATCTATATCCCCAGCATTAACTGGATTCTTTGCATAGGCTGCATCCTGGTATCGTTATACTTCCGCACCTCAAGCGCTATGACGGCTGCGTACGGCTTTAGTATCACCATAGCCATGCTAAGTACCACCATTTTAATGTATTACTTTATGCGTTACGTAAAGCACTGGCCGGTGTGGTTGGTTACCATTATTCTTTGCGTGTTTTTAACAGTCGAGTTTTCGTTTTTTGTAGCCAACGCTGTTAAAATCCTGAAAAGGTTATTCTTTGTAGGGTTTGAGGTTGGTTTGATATTTACCATGTATATCTGGTTCAGGGCCAGGAAAATCAACAACCGTTTCCTGCATTTTATTGATATCAAAGACAAACTGCCACTGCTTAATGCCATCAGCGCCGATACCACGGTAAATAAATACGCCACACACCTGATTTATTTAACCAAAGCCAACAACAGCAGGCAAATTGAGGAAAAGATCATGTATTCTATCATGAGCCGCAGACCCAAACGTGCCGATACCTATTGGTTTGTACACATCGAAACCACGGCCGAGCCTTATACTATGGAGTACAGTGTCGACCAGATAGAACCTGGCAAGGTAATCCGCATTGAATACCGCTTAGGCTTCAGGATACAACCGAGAGTGAACATATTGTTCCGCAATGTGGTGGAAGATATGGTAAAACGCGGGGAGATAGATATCACCAGCAAATACCCATCGCTACAGGAACACAACGTACCTGCCGACTTCCGTTTTGTGATTATGGAAAAATTCCTGAGTTACAACAACTCATTTAGCGTAAGCGAAGGTTTTATTTTGAACAGCTACTTCGCCATCAAAAAACTGGCCCAGTCAGAAGCCAAAGCCTTCGGCCTGGATACCAGCGAAACCCGGATAGAAAAAATACCACTGGTGGTTAAGCCGGTAAATAATATGCACCTGAAACGGGTTGAAGCGGTTTAGATTTTAGTCATTGGGTCATTTGCTTCGCGTCATTAGGTCATTGATTTGCAGGTTGAGCATGCAAATCAATGACTTAATGACCAAATGACTCAATGATTTTAACCTACGCCTCCTCCTTGAAATATACCTTATAAAAATTCATAGCCTTACCATCGTCAAAGCCTTTTTCAATCAGCTCTTTATCGCCATGGATATAGATGTGAAAGTTTTTATCAAGCTTTAATACACTCTTATAATCGCGGGCCTGTTTTTTCACGGCGTTGCCGGATATTTCGAAAGTGTTGGCAATGGGGGTGTCAAATTCCTCCTCGTATTGGTTTTTGAAGTTTTTGAACGATTCTATTGCCTCGGGATTACCAATTACCTCATCTGCAAATTCATCCATATCAAAAGTTTCCTTTTCTTTAAAGTACTTCATTGATCGGTTTAGCAGATCTATCTTATCTGCCTTGCTCATTTCAAACTGATCGTCCAGCTTTTCGGTTACAAAGTTTTTGTAGATGCCCAGGGTATTACTGGTTTGGTTATAACTATCGTTACGAATTTTTAATTGCAAAAACTGATCTTTCCAGTAAACAGCCGCTTCCTGGCCGCCATTGGTTTTATCAACCACAACCACTTTATAGCCGTTTTCCTTTTCGATGTTAAATATCAATACGCCTTTATCCAGTTTATTGATATTGATGGCATCCTGCTCATAATCAACCTGGAAACCGCCCTGATCCGGGTAAACCTTTAAATAAGTCTCTTTATTTTCCGACTTAAATATGCCAATAGCATCCAGCGGATTACCCTCAATTTGTACCTTATCAAAATACACCACATATAGCTCGCCGCCCTTAATATTGGGGTGGGTAGTAACCTTAAACAGGTGCTTGGCTATCTTTTCAGATGCCTCGTGAAATTTCTCGGGATCATCAAAAGCCATAGTAGCAAAATGATGGATTTCATTGAGCGCCAGATCGCTGCTGTGCATCAGGTGGTAAACCTCGTTCACTTTTTCAAAGGGCTTTAAAAAATACTGCATCAACAGGTTGGGGATGATCTCATCCTTCAATTCCAGCGGAGCGTCAGACAAAGCATACATTTCATCCTGCAGCGGATTGCCCACATGATGTACCGAAATAGTGTTAAGCGAGGCTTCAAAAAAACTTACCATAATTACTGCAAAGGTAATTTTTTTAGTCATTGGTCACCGGTCATTAGTCATTTGTTGCAATCGTCATTAGTCATCAAAAAGTAGTTCATAGTTGCTATTGGGTGTTGTTAATCGTATTTGTGCTACTTTTGCCTTTAGATCATTGAGCCGACATAAAACCAATGACTAATGACCAATGACTAATGACCATGATACCATCGTCGCCCTTGCTACTCCTAACGGGATTGGCGCTATAGCCGTGATCCGCCTTTCGGGATTGGATGCTATTGCCATTGCCAACAGTGTTTGGCGGGGAAAAGATTTAAGCAAACAGGCTTCACATACCATCCACTTCGGTCATATAGTAGATGGCGACCTGGTGCTCGATGAAGTGTTGGCGTCATTATTTGTTGCCCCGCGGTCATACACCCGCGAAAACGTGGTAGAGATCTCCTGTCACGCGTCGGGCTACATTATTGAGTCGATTATTAAGCTGTTTATCAAAAAAGGCGCCAGGAGCGCCAAACCGGGTGAATTTACCCTACGCGCGTTCCTCAACGGCCAGCTCGACTTGTCGCAAGCCGAAGCCGTTGCCGATTTGATAGCCTCCAACTCCAAAGCATCGCAACAAGTTGCCTTACAGCAGCTGCGCGGCGGTTTTAGCACCCAGTTGCAGTTACTGCGCGAACAACTGGTAAACTTTGCCTCGTTAATTGAGTTGGAACTCGACTTTGCCGAAGAGGATGTAGAGTTTGCCAACCGCGATCAGCTGAAAAACCTCATCCATGAGATCACCAAAATAGTAGGCCGGTTGATCCAGTCGTTCGAGTTGGGTAACGCCATCAAAAATGGTGTCAACACCGTAATAGCCGGCCGGCCCAATGCCGGTAAATCAACGCTGCTGAACGCCCTGCTGAATGAAGAGCGTGCCATTGTAAGCCACATACCCGGCACCACCCGCGATACCATTGAAGAAGTATTAAACATACAAGGCATTAACTTCAGGCTGATAGATACCGCCGGCATCCGCGAAGCTACCGATGCTATTGAGCAGATAGGCGTGCAGCGCACGATGGAAAAGATTAGCCAGTCGGCATTGTTGGTTTATGTGTTTGATGCAGCTACGATTAGCCTTGAAGAATTAAAAAGTGACATAGAAAGCTTAGAAAAACCTGGACTTACTATGCTGCTGGTAGCCAATAAAATAGATCTGTTGAAGTCCGGAAGCCCGGAAGTTGGAAAGTCGGAAAGTTTAGAGGCCGGCAAACTACAAAATATAAAAGATTTCTTCCGGTCTTCCGGTCTTCCGGCCTTCCGGACAATTTCTATCTCTGCCAAAGAAAAACAATATATAGACGAACTCAAACAAAACATCTACACCTCGGCCATTAAAGATCAGCTCAGCGGCGACGAAACCCTGGTAACCAACATCCGCCATCTGGAAGCCCTCCAAAAAACAGAGGAAGCATTGATCAGGGTATTAGGCGGCATAGATGGAAGCATTACGTCTGATTTTCTGTCGATGGATATTAAACAATCGCTTCACTATCTTGGCGAGATTACCGGGGTGGTTACTACGGATGATTTGCTGGAGAATATATTTAGTAAGTTTTGCATTGGAAAATAGCCAATATAATTAATTGACAATTAATTATTAAATAAAACAGAAAGTAAAAATCTTCATTTTAATTTCTTAAATTTTATATTATCAAGGAATTATATATAAAGCCAGTCGGTATATTTTTGCTTTTTGTTACTATTAGAAAGTAATTTCGGTGCTTTTTTGGTTCCCAAAGTACCTTTTGTTCCTCATTTTTCAGTGTCATGTAAATCGCTGTAACTATCGATCCGCAAAATTGCGGAGAAAAACATTTTCCCCGCAATTTTCGACAACATGCATATTTATTTATCGATAGTTTTACCCTAATTCTGTGCCAAATACAATTGAATATTACCCTAATTTTGTGCCATAAAATTAAAATATTTACCCTAATTTTGTGACATGTTCAAAAGAAGTATCGTAGCAGAATTAGAAAAATGGTTGACTAAACATGACCGTAAGCCGCTGATAATTAGAGGTGCAAGGCAAGTTGGTAAAACAACAATGATTAATCAATTCGCAAAGCGATTTGAGCAATACATTTATCTCAACTTGGAACTAGCTAACGATAGGTTACCCTTTGAGCATTTCAATAACATCGAGGTGTTAGTACAAACCTTATTTTTTATAAAAGATAAAGCGCTATCAAAAAAGGGAAAAACCCTTATTTTTATTGATGAGATACAAGAGGTGCCGGAAGCATTGAATATTTTACGCTATTTCTATGAGTCGGAACCTGGTATAGCAATAATCGCTGCTGGTAGTATGCTCGAAACTTTATTCAACAAAAACATAAGTTTTCCTGTTGGACGGGTGGAATACAAAGTATTGCGACCTGCCTCATTTCCTGAATTTTTGGATGCCATTGGTGAAAGTGCTGCGTTGGAGTATTTAGAAACTACGCCAGCCCCGCAATTTACACATACTAAATTGTTGCAGCTTTTTCACACTTATGCATTGATTGGTGGAATGCCCGAAATCGTGAATAATTATAGCTTAAGCAAGGATTTAACTGCATTACAAACTATTTACGAATCTCTCATTGTAGCTTATATAGATGATGTAGAGAAGTATGCAGCAACAAGTTCGCAGGTACAATACATTCGGCATTCTATCAAAGCATCGTTTTCACAAGCTGGAAAACGTATAAAGTTTGAAGGTTTCGGTAACTCTTATTACCGTTCCCGGGATATGAGCGAAGCTTTGCGCACTTTGGAGAATGCGTTGCTTATACAGTTGCTTTACCCATCTACTGATACAAAACTCCCATTACTACCCGATCATAAAAAATCACCACGATTACAAATTCTGGATACTGGGATGCTCAATTACTTTGCAGGTATTCAAAAAGAGATATTAGGTACCACTGATTTAAATAAAGTATATCAGGGTACAATGATCGAACATCTGGTTGGACAAGAGCTGCTGGCTTCACAATACAACGCTTTAAGCAGTCTTAACTTTTGGGTAAGGGAAAAAGCGACTTCTTCTGCTGAAGTGGATTTTATTTGGCCGTTTGAAGGCAAACTCATTCCAATTGAAGTAAAATCCGGGGCTGAGGGAAAACTTAAATCCCTGCATTTATACATGGATTTAGTTTCGCATCAAATGGCTGTACGGTTCTACGCCGGGGAAATATTGATTACAGAAGCTATAACTCCTGAGGGAAAAAAATATCATTTGCTTAATTTGCCCTACTATCTGGCTTCTCAGACAGAACGCTATCTACATTGGTTTCAAAACAAAATTGAGAATAGTTAAATATTTTAAACCCATCATTCTGCCTTAGCCATTTTTTTGAAAAAAATTACAAGTGTCAAAAAGTAATGCTTACTTTCACAAAGTTATCCACCCTATCGGGTAACAAGACAGTATCAAAAACGACCTAAACTTAGGTCAAAATGTTTATTTCTAAGATGGCGCTGAAATTCCGTAACTTATTTATAATCAACGACTAATAGCTTTCTGTATCGGCAAATAATCCCAACATTTCTGTCACTACCTAATTATTCACACAACCTGGGTTTCGTACAAATATATCTGTACATCGTTGCTGGTGGGTGCCAGTATTTTCCGGTCGGCGGCACATTGTTGGCCAATTTCGCTGGCAAAGGCTTGTTTTAGGGTGTCCATACTTTCAAAATAAAGATTGCCTATCAGATAGACGTCGTTGTGGCCTGTGGTTGATATCAACGGTCCTTGACTTACTTCATATTTGATAAGCCCGGGCAATTGCTTAGCCAACGGAATGTGTACATTCCAATAATGCTGGTCAAATAATGCAGGGTTGGACGGGGTTTGGTAAATGACGGTCATTTTTGTCATGATGGAGTGATTTAAGCTGCGTCTTTATTATATCGGTTTCGGTACTCTAACGGCGATAGGCCGGTAACCCGGCGAAAAACTTCGCGGAAAGCTTTCTGATCGGCGTAACCAACCTCGTACATCACCTCACTAATAGACTTCCGACTGCTTTCAAAAGATCGTTTAGCAGCCTCTATTTTTACGCGCTGCGCGTATTCGGTTGGTGTATTGCCGGTGGCCTTTATAAAACGACGATCGAAGTTACGGCGGCCTATAGCCAGGCTGGCGGCCAGGTGTTCGGTAGCAATCTTTTCGTCCAACCGGCTTTCAATGTAATCCTGCGCTTTTTTAACCAGATCATCATTATGCATACGCTGGCCTTTAAAAATGATAAAATCGGCCTGGCTGTGCCGGTCAATCTCAATCTGAAAAACCTTGGCGCAAAAGATAGCCGTTTCCCGCCCGTAATATTTTTCTACCAGGTACAGGATAAGGTTCAAAAATGAATAAGCACCGCCGTTGGTATATATGCCGTTTTCATCGGTGATCAACAAATCGGTTTTGATGTTTACTTTAGGATAAAGCTGTTTAAGCTCATCAGCTGCCGACCAATGTGTTGAACAGCTTTTGCCATCTAACAAACCTGCTGCTGCCAGTAAATACGCACCGGTACAAATACTGGCAACTTCGGCCCCTTGCCTGTATTGCCAGCCAATCCAGTCAATCAGTTCGGCATTATCGGCAGTACTTTGATGGTAATTATGATTTAGCGAAGGAACGATGATAAGATCGCTATGTTTAATTTCCGAGATGTTTTTATGCGGTTTGGCGGTAAATAAACCGCCATGAAAGCTTACCTCCTCAGCAATACCGGCAAGCTCTATCTTAAATAACTCTTTACGGTAACCATTAGCCCTACTAAGAATTTTATAGGCGCCTACAATGCTGCTGAGGTTGTTTTCGCCATTGGGCACCAGGATGGTTAAATGTTTCATGCTATAAAGATAAGGTATTTAACATGTCTAAATCAACCCGTCACAATGTCTAAATTACACCTCATAATGTATAAATATTGCGGTAGCTTTGTTTTATGACTTCTTATGAAACATTCTATCAGCTACACCAACGGCCGGGATCGTTTTTGTTAGCTAATGCATGGAACGCCAAGAGTGCCAGGCTAATACAAGCAGCCGGCTTCGCTGCCATAGGCACTTCAAGCGGTGCAATTGCCGATTCATTAGGGTATGCAGATGGGGAGCAAATTCCCTTTAAAGAGCTTTTTTATATTGTTCAAAGAATAAAGGCGTCAACAACTATTCCCTTGTCGGTTGATTTTGAACGAGGGTATAGTAGTAACCTATCTGTTATCAATGATCATGTACAACAACTGCTTGATATTGGTGTGGCAGGCATCAATTTGGAGGATGTCGAGGGGGAGACAGTTTATTTACAAAAACTGGAAAGCGTTAAAAATTATCTCGTTAAAACCAACCAGCGGCTTTTCATTAATGCCCGTACCGATGTTTTTTTGCAAAAATTGCCCTCACCATTGGTAACAGTCATCAGCAGAGCAAAGCGTTACCGCGAAGCCGGCGCAGACGGCCTTTTTGTTACCGGACTCGGCGATCCGGCTACAATCAAAGAAATTACCTCGGGCGTTTCGTTGCCCGTCAATATAGTAGGTAATGCCGGTCTTGCATCGGTAGCTGCATTGGAAAATATAGGTATAAAACGAATCAGTATGGCAGTACTACCGTACCGCTCCACCTATAACCACCTTGATCGGCTTGTTAATAACCTAATCACAACACAATCACTATCACCCTTATTTTGACAAAGTTTTATGAAATTAATTATCATCCTGGCATTCTCTATCTTAACTGTATATCAATGCCCAGCACAACAAAAAACAACTCATGGGATTACTCCTCAAGAACGTGAAAAAGAGTTCCAATTATTAAAGCAAACCGAGGCCGGTGTTTTTGCTGCTGTTAAAGGCTTAAGCGACGCACAATTGAACTTTAAGCCGGCGGCTGATAAATGGAGCATAGCCGAGTGTATTAAACACATTGCCGCGGCAGAAAAAGAGCTTTGGGCAATGGCTACGCCGACCCTGTCACAGCCGCCCAACCCCGAAAAAAAAGTTGATATCAAATTTAACGACGATGAACTTGTAAAGGCGGTTGAAGACAGGGCGCATAAATCCAAAACCTTTGCCGCATTGGAGCCGGCCAATTCTCCGTACAGCACTGTACCCGAAGCGCTGGCTGCTTTCAAAGCCGATCGTGAAAAACTGATAGCTTTTGTAAAAAGTACCGACACCGACTTGCGCAATCATATAGTGGTACTACCTGTTGGTACTTATGATACTTACCAGTACATTTTGCTCATAGCAGCACATAGCAACCGGCATACCCAACAGATTGAAGAAGTAAAAACGAACGCTAATTTTCCTAAATAGTATGCAAAGCCTTACAATTTCTTTCAACTGCAGCCAAACACCAATGGCCCTGTACGAGGCAATCAATAATGTAGCAGCCTGGTGGGGCCCCGTAAACGGCGCTTCAGAAAAAGTTGGCGATGAGTTTATTTACCGTCATGCCGATATACATTACAGTAAACACAGAGTAACCGAAATGGTACCAGGTAAAAAAGTGGTTTGGCTTACCGTAGATAGTCAATTGAATTTTGTGGAGCAAAAGGATGAATGGACCGGAAACACAATTACTTTCAACATCGACGAACAAAACGGCTTCACTACACTAACCTTTACTCAGCAAAATTTAACCCCGGCAATGGAGTGTTATGAAGCCTGCTCGGGCGCGTGGAATTTTTACGTGGGCGAAAGCCTTCGTAACCTGGCAGCATTGGGCCAGGGCAGCCCGGATAAATGATAATTTACAAACCGGAATTATAATAAAACAAGGCCCTTTACCGGCCTTGTTTTATTGGCGCATCTCTATTAAAATGGTCTTGCTGACTTGTACTACCTTTAAATCCCTTAACCATGAGCACAAAAAGCGCCCCTACCCCTTAACATAAAAGTTAAACGTCCCCGAATCCGATATATTCCCATTTGAATCAATCGTAACTACCCGCCAGTAATAAGTGGTATTTGCGCCTACGGTTACGTTGTTCACAAAACTATCGGTGGTGTGGTTTCTAAAAAGGGCCGGATTGGCCGATGGACCAAAATATACATCATAAGCCACAATGTTTGAACTTACCGAGCTTCCTTTCCAGGCAAGGTTTACCGTTGTAGTGCCCGATGGCAGGATGGTTCCAAATGCAGGCCCGGTAATTTCGGCAGGGAAAGGGGCATAAGTTACCACACCCGGACCGGCATTATAAAATTTCCACACATCGCTTTTGGTCGTTGTACTTACTTTACTTGATTTTGAGGTTACATACCAGGAGTATGGCGTATTACGCAGCAGTTTAACTGTAGCCGTGTTGGTGCTTACCGTTTGTGTAGCATCGGTTTGGGTTAACAGGTTGCGTACGGTAATATCATAACTTGTTGTATTTTGTGCCGCGCTCCAGTTAAAAACTACCGAACTTTCTGTAGCTGATAGCACCGTACCGGTAAGGCAGGGCTGATCCTTTAAAGGAGCCAAAAGGTCTGCTTTATCGGGAACAGCGGGCGCGTTCTTTTTGCCACCGCAGGCGGTGATGAACAGGATAACTATCAAACCTAAAATTCGCTTGCTCATTTCTTTATTATTTTATACCCCGATTTATTGTTATCCAGGTTTAAGTTAAGGTAATAAACGCCACCGGGCAATGCCGACATATCAAACTGCATTACGCCCGATTGATTGGTGTACTTGTTATTATATACCGTTTTACCGCTTAGCGTATTGATAATGTTTACGCTTATGTTGTTTACATTCTGGTTCCCGATGTTTACATTCAATACGTTTTGGAATGGGTTAGGGAACGGGGTAATATCATCATTGGTAACAATCACTTTTTCTACAAGGCCCTGGCATAGGTTATCGGTAGTTACCAAAAGTTTGTTATATCCTTTGGCTAATGGAATAGTTACTGATTGCTCAGTAGTATTCATGGTAACATTGTTCAGCGTAATTTTATAGGAGGTGCCACCATCTAACTGTAAATTCAAATTATTCAAATCTTTGTTGATGGTTGAATACACCGAAAGGTCTTTAGGCTCGGTAACATTTACCTGGAAGCATTGGTTAAATATTTCGCCATCAACAGAAAAACATAAAGTATAATTGCCTGGCGATAAACCGCCCTTGGTGAGTGTATCTGTAAACGCGTAAGAATCATTTAAGCCATTGCCAGAAAATGTAAGTGTATATTTTAACTTCTGTTTGGTTGTAACGTGAATAGAGCCGTTATTGCTACCCTTGCAGGTTGCGCTGGTAACTTGCAGGTTGAAATTATCGGGAGGCAATTGAAGCTGTGCTAATACACTTGTATATAATGAATATGAAGTGTAATCATTCGCGGTAATAGCCACGGTGTAGCCCCCTGTTTTAGTGGCTGTATAAGTATTGCTGGTGGCCCCCGGAATAACATTACCATCAACCGACCATTGATAGGCATACCCTGTAGCAGGCGTTGCAGAAAGCAACACACTACCGCCGGCGACGATAGTAGTTGAACCTGTCGCGGCAATAACCGGCACCGGGAATACGGTTAATTTACCTGCTACGTAATTAAATGAATAGTTTTTGGCAACAGCCCCGGTAGCTGTAATGGGATATGTACCAACAGCAGAACTGGTAACCGCCGTTGTACTACCCACTGCCCTTGTGGTCACTACGGTAGTATCCTCTTTATTTACAAAACCTTTATAAGTAACCGTAAAGGGTGGGTTATCTTTTAATACTAATCTGGTTTTATCATCGGCGGTAACCGTTAATACTGCTTTGTTTACTGTTAACAGCTGGCTTACCGGCAAGGCCGCGGTATAATTTGCATTACCTGCCTGGCTGGCGGTTATGGTAGTGGTACCGGCACCTACAACCACAATACTATCCTTAACAATTTTAGCAACAGTTAAATCGCTGCTGGTATAATGAATTTTAATAACGGTATCCGTACTGGTAGCCAGCGGATCAAACTTAATAGCCCCATAGGTAACCGCAGGTAACTTTTTAAAAGTAATGGTTTGCGAGCCAATACCTACCGCGATATTAACTTTGGCACTTGATGATCCTGTATTGTTGTAAGCCGTAACCGTATAATCTGCAGCGGGCGCTACCACTAAAGGTAAACCGCCAATAACGCCGGTACTATCAATGCTTAAGCCCAGTGGTAAACGCGGGTGTACCGTGTAACCATTCACCGCCACTTTGCGGATACGGTCGTTACCGGCATCCGCAACAATAATATTATCCTTGCCGTCAAAAGTTAAGCCCATGCTACCGCGGTAGCTGCTTAGCGTATCTGTAGCATCGTTATAGGTTTTATATGAACCGCCCGAAAATGGCGTGGTGCCAATTTGTTTGCCGCTGGCATCAAACTGAATAATACCATAAGATTCTACTGTTGACAGGTATACCCGATTGGATTTATCTACCGCGATACCGTAAGGGGATGTGTAAGTCGTATCAGAAAATGTGCTTACAAAAGCATTAGAACCTATAGGTACTATTTGCCGAATACAATTATTCCCCTGATCGGCTACATACATAAAGCCTATTTGATCAATTGCAACACTATAAGGTATTCTGAATGTTGCCGATGGCCCAAAGCCATTATTACGTCCGGGCGCGCCGGTACCTGCTATTGTTGTAACATCACCCGTTAGCGTAATTTGCCTTATCATATTATTATATGTATCTGCAACTACGATATTACCGGTAACCGGGTTAAAAACTAAGCTATAAGGATGATTAAAACTGGCTAAAACACCATTCCCGTTTTTGTGCCCATCATTTACGCTTCCTGCAAAAGTGCTTACCTGGCCCGTTGGCGTAATTTTACGAATCATGTTATTGCTAAAATCAGCTACATAAACGTTATCATTATTATCCACCGTAACTCCTGTTGGGTAATTGAATCGTGCGGCAGTATCTTGTCCGTTCTTCGCGCCCTTTTTGGGGTTGCCGGCAAACGTACTTACGACACCCGCCTTAGAGATCTTACGGATCATATTTAAATTGGCATCGGCAACATACATATTGCCCTTGCTGTCATACGCTACGCTAACCGGGTTTTCAAACCGGGCAAGTTGAGCAATGGTATCTTTATAGCCATAATAACCACTGCCAGCAAGCGTGCTCACTTTTGAATAAACTTCTGTTGGAATGGCGCCTCCTGTATTTTTAGGTGCAGCAAGAGTTGCTTTTTGATTTACTGTAAACTTTACAGCGCCGCTATAGGCAATGGCAGGTGCCTGGGCATTGGTGTATTTTGAAAAAAGCAGCAGGATTAAACAAAATACCGAGAAGTAAATTTTCCGCATATTTTCGGATAAGGATTTTAGATAAAGTTTGAGATAAAAAATTTACCCGAAAAATATCAAAATTTATTGTAACCGTCAAAACATTTATCACAACTAATACTATTAAGATATTGTCAATAGTTATACCATATGTTGCCATATTAATTGAGTTATGCGTGCACGCTTAATGGCACCATGTGTTATTATAACTTTAAAACATACCTCAACTTTTGTAAACGGCTTGCCGTTTTTAGCTCCTACTAAAAATTAAAATCCCTAAATTGCTTCCTCTATTATCATAACCTATGAAAAGCAAATTTCAAATTACAAAGTGTTTAACATTGCTGATAGCCATTATAGCATTTGGCAAAATAAGCCATGCCCAGGAAGCTTTCACAAGCAAAACAGCCCATAAATGGGTAAAGGAAGGAGCCTGGAAAAACGGACTGAAATTAAACCTGCACCCCTCAACCAACAATCTTGAATTTGCCAAACAATACCAGGCCAATAAAGCTGTATGGGACAAGGCCTTTACTTTTTTAAAAGAGCAGGATCTGGAAAAACTAGCACCCGGCAAATATGTTATTGATGGAGATAATGCATACGCTATGATTACCGAAACCCCCTCTAAGGAGTTTGAACAATCGGGCTGGGAATCGCACAAAAACTATATTGATCTGCAATATCTGATACGTGGCGAAGAAAAGATTGGCGTTACGCCTATTGAAAACGCCACCGTTACATCACCTTATGATGCAGCTAAAGATGGCGCTAAATATAGCGGAGACGGGAAATATTACATCGCCACCCCAAAAGAATTTTTCCTGTTTTTTCCTACGGATGTGCATCGCCCCAACATTAAGGTTGATGGGTATGATGTAGTTAAAAAACTGGTGATTAAAATAAGAGTAGCCGCCAATTAAATTACAAAGCTCCATGGCGTTTGTTCACCATGGAGCTTTTTTTATATCAGCGAAAAATCGCCAATCTGTTCGGTTTTTTCCAGTTTGCGCACATCAAAACCCTTGTTTGCGGCGCGTACCACCAATTGGTTATACGTTTGATCGTCAAGCGTTGGTCGCCTGCTCAATATCCACAGGTACCTGCGATTGGGGTGACCTACCACAGCGTAACTGTAATCTTTAGCTAAATCGATGATCCAGTATTTACCTTTAAAAGGCCAAAAAAACTGTACAGCCAGTTTTGAATTGGTTCCTTTATCGGTAACCCAGGCTTTGCCTTCGGTTACTTTTAGTTTATTATCTTTAATACAACGGTTTTTAACAATCACCGAGCCATCTGCATTTAAGCCATAGGTGGCCGAGGTACATGAACAGCCTTTTTCAAATGGCTGTGGAAAGGCGGCTATCTCAAACCATGTGCCCAAATATTTTTTGATATCAACGAAGTTTACGGTTTTTAGCGGCTTTTCTGTAGCGGCGTGTAATGCCAGCGCAGTTAAACCTAAAGCAACCGAGGTGGCTAAAATTTCTTTCTTCATACAACAACAACGATTGGCCTAAGTAAAAAGTTTAAGCTTTAAACACATATTTTAAGCGCCAGGCGCGGTAAATTATTTAATTACCTTTGCGCCAAAGCATTAAAATTGAACAACGCATCAACATTTAACCCCAAAACTACGGTAAGTATTTTAGGCTGTGGATGGTACGGCCTGGCATTGGCTAAAGCCCTTATCAGCGATGGCATCCATGTTAAGGGATCTACAACATCGGCCGAAAAAATGGAAACTCTTAAAACCGATGGCATAGACCCCTATCTGCTGAATTTTGGCGCTGACGAAGAAGTTTACAGTCCGGCTTTTTTTGATTGCGATGTACTTTTTATAGCTATTCCGCCTAAAGCCCGATCAGGAGAAGGCGCACTTTTTATTTATAAGATCAGGAGCATTATAGATTGTATTAAACTCAATAAGGTACAAAATGTGGTTTTCATCAGCTCGACGGGTGTTTATGCCGATCTGAATACCGAAGTAAATGAGCTAACAGATCCCCAACCCAACACCGAAGCAGGGAAGGTGCTCTTTGCGGCCGAAGAACTTTTCAGGGCAGAAACAGGCTTTAAAACCACCATCGTCCGCTTTGCGGGATTAATTGGCCCCGGTAGAAACCCGGGCAGATTTTTTGCTGGCAAATCGAATATACCGAATGGCAATGCGCCGGTTAACCTCATTCAATTAAATGATTGCATTGGCTTAAGCAAAGCAATTTTAACCAGGCAGGCTTTTGGACATCTATTTAACGGCTGTTCACCGGAGCATCCTAAAAGATCTGAGTTTTACACCAAGGCTGCTCTTGAATCGGGACTGGAAGCACCGCTGTTTATTGATGAGTTGAAAGAGTGGAAAATTGTGACGAGTATTAATGTAGAGCAGGTTTTGGGATATGAGGTTAGTGGGATTTAATTTTAAAATACAGCTGTCGCGAGTTTAGTGCAACGTAACTCGTGACTTATTAATTTAAGTTTTCAACTTAAATTATGTGCATTGTTTTGCCAAGAAGTATAATTTAAGTTGAAAACTTAAATTATACTTACCACGAGTTACGCTATGCTAAACTCGCGGTAGCTTAAATGACCTTCGCCGGCTTATCCCCCATTACAAAAACCAGCTTCCCACCCTTGGTAATATCCCTGTGGCTGATATAATTTTTCAAATAAGGTTTACCATTCAGGCTGATACTTTGCACATATTTATGGGTAAGCGAAAGTCCTTCCGCTTCAATCACAAAGCTTTTGTTACCGGATAGCGCCAGCGTGATTTTTCTCAGTTGTGGTGCGCCAAACACGTATCGCCCATCGGCGGGGTTAACCGGGTAAAAGCCCATGGCAGTGAAAATATACCAGGCCGACATTTGTCCGCAATCATCATTGCCCGATAAGCCATCGGGCTTGTTCTGATAAAACTGATCGGAAATTTGTCGCACTAATCGCTGCGTTTTAGCGGCATCACCGGCAAGGGTGTATAAATAAGCAATGTGGTGATTAGGTTCGTTGCCATGCGCGTATTGCCCTATCAAACCGGTAACATCAAGTGTTGAACCTTTTCCAAATACCTTGGAATCCATGGTGAACAGGGAATCGAGTTTGGCTAAAAATGGCTTCTTCCCTCCCATTAGTTTAATCAAGCCCGGAATATCCTGCTGTACTTGCCAGGTGTATTGCCAGGCGTTACCTTCGGTATAGTCGCCGCCAATGGCTAACTGGCCGCTATCTAAATTGGCAAAGGGCTGCACCCAATCACCATCGGCAAGTTTGCCCCGCATCAGGTTAGTTGATTTATCAAACAGGTTGTTGTAAAAGCCAGACCGCTTGATGAAGTAGTTATAATCGGCAGTTTTATGGAGCGATTTAGCCAGTTGGGCGGCACACCAATCGTCATAAGCGGCTTCCAGCGTGCGGGAAACGGCTTCGCGTTTAACACTGTCGGACGGCAGGTAGCCGTATCTCATATACAAATCCCAATTATACTTTGGATTTTTGTTTATGGTTAAGGTCGATTTGATAGCTGCGAAAGCCTGCTCCTTATCAAAGCCTTTAATCCTTTTTAAAGCAGCATCAACAATAACCGGTATAGCGTGGTTACCTATCATGGCGTAGCTTTCCTTGCCAAATAAAGTCCACACCGGCAGTAATTGGGTTACGCCGAAATGCTGCAACATGGTTTCAACCATTTGTCCGTCCTTATCGGGGCAAATGAGCGTGTACAGCGGATGCGCCGCCCGGTAAGTATCCCAAAGTGATAGCGTTGAGTAATATACCTTATCTGCCGATTGATGCACCTGGCCATCGGCACCGCGGTATTTACCATCCACATCGGCAATATTATTGGGTTGGATAAGGGCATGGTAAACACTGGTATAAAAAGCTATCTTTTGCTCCTGGCCGCCATCCGCTTTGAGTTTAGCAAAATAGCTTTCCCATATTTTTGCAGCTCCAGACTTAACCTGGGTGAATGTTTTACCGGTTGTTTCGGCGGCGAGGTTTTTACGAGCACCATCAACACTTACGGTAGAAATACCAACTTTGGCTTCTATCGTTTCGCCGGGACTGGTGTCAAAATCAACAATCAATCGGCGATGGTTTTCGCCATCTATAAAATGCGAACCGGTGAATGCCTTGCTGAACGTGGCGGCGAAAAATACTTTTTTCTCTACCCATTGGCTGGTAAACGCGTAACCACTCAGGCTGGTTTTACTGTCGATTTTGATGCTGCCTTCGGATACGTGCTCTTTTAATTGTTCGGCATCTTCCACCAGGCCACTTTGCATATCTATCAGGATGTGCGATTTACCCGCCTTAGTAAAAGTATACCGATGCAAACCCGCATGCGCGGTTGCGGTTAGCTCAACTTTGATCTTATTATCGCTTAAATCAACTTTGTAATAGCCTGGCGAAGCTTTTTCTGTTTGATGCGAGAATTTACTCACAAACTTCGCGGGAGTATTTCCCTGAAAAGGAAAAAATAATACATCGCCCAAATCAACACCGCCGGTGCCGCTCAGGTGGGTATGGGCAAAGCCGGTGATCACGGCATCCTCGTAACGATAGCCCGAGCAGTAGTTCCAGCCAAAGTTACCGGTTTCGGGACTTAGCTGCACTAATCCGAAGGGAACAGCAGCGCCGGGAAAGGTATGCCCGGTTGCCGATGTACCAATGAAAGGGTTAACATACCTGCCCAGATTTTGCGCGCCAGCTCTGAAAACTATAACAGCAAAAAGTAACGCTAAACCGTTTTTTACGAGTCCCTTCCATTTCATAAGCAATATTTTATTGATGGAACATGTAAGCCTGCGGATCGATCACCTTACCATCGGCCGCCTTGATGACCACTAAATCCTCTAAACGATTCATGTTATCGGCAATATAATGACCGGTTATAGCGTAAGCCCCCTTTTTCAAATGCAGCATCCCTTTTTGAGGCTGGGCATACTTATCCTTACCCCGGTATATGATTTGCTCGCCGTTGATAAACAAGGCCGGGCTAACCAAAAAACCCGAGGTAATTTGATAGTCACCCTCTGTATTAATCCTGATAAAGCCATTCAGCTTTACCCAGGTTAGGTTGCCATCTGTAACCGGCAACACCATTGGCGCTGCAGAATTAATGATAGCCGTGGTAACCAATTGCGTGGTATCTACCTTATCAATATTATATTCCTTGCTTTTGATAAGCTTATAGCTAAAGCCGGGGGTAAGCGCGGCCTGGTCAATTACCACCGGACTGATATCCACATGGCGTATGGTAGCTTCCTGTAAAATATGCTGTTTGTTTAATGTCCAGGTAGTATAGGTTTTAATATCGAGAGTATCTTTCAGCATGGTATTGATCTTGATGGGAAACAACTGCGGCTTTGCCGAACTATCGGGCATTTTGCCGTTAAGCGAGTAGCGTACCTGTGCTCCCAGCAATGGATATTTCAATACCAGGCCAAATTGGTTACTGTTGGTTACAATGTTGTTCATGCCTACAATATCGGGCAGGCGGGCGTTCCAGTTCCATAGTTTGAAATAGCCATATTGCTGCTTCATTTTATAATCAAACCTATCCAGATTTTTATTTTCCTTTGCCGACCAGGTTAACTCGGCCACGGCTAAAGCCCTTGGGTAAACCATGTATTGCAGGTGCGATGCCGTAGGGATCTTCTCGGCCCAGATATTCCCCTGCGCGCCTAATACATACTCCGCTTCTTCGGGACTTAACTCTTTCGACATCGGTTCATAGTTGTACACCATTTGCCAGGTTACCGTTGGGTTCCATCCTATCGGTTCCAGGTCTTCGCTGGCTTGCGGGGCATCAAAGTACATGTAAGGTAGCGGTGTCATCACCACATGATGGTGCATTTTGGCAGCAGCTATACCACCGGCCTCACCCTGCCAGCTCATTACCGTTGCCGATTCGGCCAAACCACCTTGCAGTATCTCGTCCCAGCCGACAAGTTTCTTATTTTTAGAGATCAGGAACTTTTCTATCCGTTTAATAAAATAGCTTTGCACTTCTTTCTCACTTTTCAGCCCTTCTTTTTTCATCAGGGCTACCGCGGTGGGGCTTTTAAGCCAGTCCACCATTTCGGCCTCGTCGCCGCCAACGTGGATGTATTGATTAGGGAACAACGCTATCACTTCGGTAAGCACATCCTCCATAAAATTGAAAGTATGCTCGCTTGGGTCTAACATGCGCACACGGTGTTTAGCCCCGGTCGAATCCTGGCAACCTAATTCGGGATAGGCAAAAATAGCGGCCTCGCTATGGCCGGGCATTTCAATTTCGGGTAAAATGGTTATAAATCTGTCCTGCGCGTATTTGATCACGTCCTTAATTTCGGCCTGGGTATAAAAACCATCCTTGCCGCCGCCATCAATCAGGTTATCTAACTTGCGAAATTTGCCTTGCTTTTCGTAATAAGTAATGCGCGCACCAAGTTCGGTCAGTTTTGGATATTTATTGATCTGGATACGCCAGCCCTCATCATCCGTTAAGTGCCAGTGAAATACATTGAGTTTATAATGCGCCATTACATCAATATATTGCTTTACCTCCGCTACCGTAAAAAAATGACGGCATACATCAAGGCTTAGTCCGCGCCATTGAAAACGCGGTTCATCGGCCACGGTACATACGGCAAGTTTTAGCGGGGTAATCGCTTTTTCGGGCAATAACTGAATTAAAGACTGCACGCCATAAAATACGCCGGCGCCTTTGCCATAAATCCTGACAGCGGCGGTACTTACATGCAAAGCATATGAGCCCTCTTTATCGCCGGCGGTGGTAATAAGTTGTATAGCGGCTGTTGCAGGCACTTTGGGATATACCTTGAGTTGTAAGTTGAGCCTATAGTATTTAGCAAGATAATTTTGCAGGTATTTACCCACAGCTTCGCTTTCTTTATCAACCCCGATCATGGCTTTGCTGCTCAGCAAAAAATCGCCTTTACCTTCCGTCAGATGCAGGGGTTGCGGGATAATGTGCAACTGCGCTTTTGCGGATACCGACAGACAGATAGCCAATACTAATACAATAGCCGATTTTACTTTTTGAATATGATAGTTGTTCATGCTGACTTGGGGATGTTAAATTTTAACAGTGATCTTTTTGATATACAATATCCAAACTGGAATAAAAATAATAATAACAGTCATGATTGCCGAAATAAGCGAGGCATTCTCCGGCGAAAAATTTGGCGTTAACATATGAAAATACATATAACTCCATATATTGGTTTTATGCCCGTTATCTGTTACCGGGATAAGCGACAGTACCTCGGGGATCACATCAGCCAAAACATACGCTGCAATCGCGTTACGCCCAAAAGCGAGAAATGGCGGAATTAATTTTTTGTAGCCTTTTATATCAATAACCCAATAGGATAAAGACAGGATGATAACGGCCAAGCCCGCGGTGAGTAGTACAAATGAGCTTGTCCATAATTGTTTGTTGATTGGGAAAAATGTATTCCATATCAGCCCTAAAACAACCAGCAGCAAGCCAGCACCGGTGAGTTTAAATATCTCATTGCCGTTTTTAACCTTACCGCTTTTAAGCCAGGTGCCGGTAAATACACCAAGCAAACAGGTACCAATGGCGGGGATAGTACCTAAAAGCCCTTCAGGGTCCCAGGTTTTGGAGGCTTGCCAGAGGTGGTTGGTGGTAAAAACCATTCTATCGATGTAAGCACCCAAATTGGTTTCTTTTTCGAGGTTGGGATGTGCCACACCGGGTACGGGTACAAAAGTCATGATGAGGTAGTAACCAACCAAACAGCTTACCGCGATGATGATTTGCGTACGGATATTGGTTTTCATGTACAATATAGCTGTAATACCAAACACCAAGCCTATGCGCTGCAACACACCCGGAAAGCGCAGGTGAGCAAACTGAAAATCGCTGATTAAAGGTAAACAGATACCCAGGGCAATAATAATTACGGTACGGCGCAAAATGGACAGGATAACCTTACTGTGGTTAGCCCCGTCGGCTTTTTTGCCTTGCATAGCGTATACGATGGATACACCTACCATAAAAAGAAAAAAGGGAAACACCAGGTCGGTTGGGGTGCAGCCATTCCATTTGGAATGTTCCAGCGGCCAGTAAATATGTCCCCAATCGCCGGGGTCATTAACCAGGATCATGGCCGCGACGGTAAAGCCACGAAAAAAATCGAGTGAAAGTAACCTTGGTTTGCTGGTGCTGGTGGCTTTATCGCCAACTACGGTATCTGTCATGGATGATGTTTTCTATTTATATTTTTCTGTAGAGATGCAACATTTTGCGTCTCCCGTGTGCAAATCGGATATGCAATTTCGCCCTGTATAGCTGGAGACGCAAAATATTGCGTCTCTACATTATCGTAAAAATCGAAATTCTCACCAAATACCAGGAAAACTCCACCCCTTCAATTACTATACATCTTTAAAAAAGCCCACTTTTCAAATCCACTCTTTGAGAGGGGGCGCGATGGATTTGAGCGATAGCAGGGGTGTGTTTTACAGCGTTCAATTGCCGCACGTACAAAACACACCCCTCCGCCCCTCTCAAGAGGGGAATCGCGCAAACCCCGCTTTTTGTCCTTGCTCTTTTATCCAAAAATCCTTAACTCCTTAAAATCGCAAAAGGCCGCCCCTTGTCCTTGCTCCTTTGTCCAAAAATCCTTTATCCAAAAAATTAATTCTTTTTTCCCTGCACTTTCAGGGTATACACAAAATGATAGCTGCCAGATACAACGGCAAACTGCTCGTCGTTTCCAATCTTTTTTATGTCGGTAATCTCTTTTACTGTGTTAATATCGAGGCCATTCTCAGTTATCGCGTCGGTTACGTATGGTAAAATAACCTGGGCGGTGGTGTTGGGTGGTACTACAATATCTAAGGTAAATATTCCCTGGTCAATCGTCCACGCCGATTTAACTTTTCCGTACAGGGTTTCCAATTCGGCCTGTGCCATGGTAAGCTTACCGCCCGGGTGCGGGGCGATGACTATTTTGTGGAAACCGGGGTCGTCTTCATCAGTATTGATACCGGCAACTACCCGGTATAACCAATCGCCAATGGCACCATAGGCGTAGTGGTTAAAGGAGTTCATTTCGGGGTCTTCAAAACTACCATCAGGTTTAATACCATCCCAGCGCTCCCAAATGGTGGTAGCACCGTTTTTAACGGGATACAGCCACGATGGGTACGATTCCTTCATTAGTAAGTCATAAGCAATATCGGTACGCCCAAAACGGCTTAAAACGTGGCAGATGTATGGTGTACCCAAAAAACCGGTGGTGATGTGTTCATCATAGTCTTCAATGTTGCCCACCAGTCTTTTAGCGGCGCTCGCCCTTAGGTTTTCTGGCAGCATATCAAAGTTAAGGGCAAGCACATAGGATGTTTGCGTGCCTGATATCATGCGCCCGTTCGGTGTTACATATTCGCTATTGAACGCTTGTTTAATATTGTATAACAGTTTTGTATAAGTCTGTACATCATCGCTATGCCCCAAAATACGGGCGGCGTTAATGAGCAATTGGGTTGAATGCGCGTAAAAGGCCTGTGCTATGAGGTTTTTATCGGTAAGGGCAGCACCATCTTCGTAATTGGTGCCGGCGTAAAACAGCCAGTCGCCAAAGTGATTGCCGGTATCCCATAAATAATTGCGGCTATGGCGCTGTATATAGCCTACCCATGCTTTCATGCTGTTGTATTGCTGCTGCAATACTTGCTTATCATTATAGGCCAGGTAAATATTCCAGGGCGCTATGGTGGCAACATCGCTCCAGCCAGATGCCGCCGATAATGTACTGTCCAGCATATTGGGAATTACATAAGGTACGGCTCCATCTTTATGCTGATCGGCCTGAAGATCTTTTAACCATTTGGTAAAAAAGCCGGCCACATCCATATTGAAGGTAGCTGTACGGCAAAAGGCCTGGGCATCCCCCGTCCAGCCCATACGCTCGTCGCGCTGTGGGCAATCGGTAGGCACGTCAATAAAATTACCTTTTTGTCCCCATTGAATGTTATGCTGTAGCTGGTTTACGAGTTTGTTTGAGGTAGAAAAACTGCCGGTTTGCGCCATATCTGAATACAGCGCGTAAGCAGCCACATTTGTGGAATCAAGCGGACCATCATATCCTACTATTTTCATAAATCTGAAACCCTGGAAGGTAAAATGGGGCTCGTAGGTCTCTACACTATCACTTTTAAAAACATAGGTAATTTCCTGTTTGGCGGTACGCAGGTTTTTAGTGTAAAAATTTCCTTTTTGATCAAGCACTTCGGCATGGAACAGCCTTATGGTATCGCCGGCTTTAGCCTTTAACTTAAACTGAACCCAGCCTACCAGGTTTTGACCAAAATCGACCACCCGTTCGCCCGCCGGTGTGGTGAGTACTTTAAGCGGATTAAACTTTTCATGTTTTTTAACCGTAGGTCCCGATGTAGCTATCAGGTTGGCTTTTATGGTAGTATCTGTTTTAACCGTATCCCAAGTGGCATCTTTGTACGTGCCGGTTGCCCAACCCGGTTTCTCCTTGCGGGCGTCGTACTCCTCACCATCAAAAAAGGAGGAAGAACGAATTGGCCCATAGGCTACCTTCCAGGTTTTATCAGAGTTGATTATTTCGCGCTGCCCGTTGGTGTAAACAATTTCTAACTGGCAAAGCAGGGCCAATTTTTTGCCGTATACATCTTTTTTTCGGTTATAAGTATACCCACGATACCAGCCATCGCCAATAGTTACGCCAATGGCGTTAAAGCCTTTTAAAATGCTGGTGGTAACGTCATACACATTGTATTGCAGGCGCTTGTTGTAGCTTGTCCAACCGGGTGCAAAATAATCTTCGCCGACGCGTTTGCCATTAATCTGGGCTTCAAAAACACCGTGAGCTGTTATGTACAGGTGCGCGGCACGAATCTTTCTATCTAACTTAAATGATTTGCGGAACATGGGCGTGGGTCCGCCGGTGGTATCTGATTGATAGGTATCCTGAATCCATTGCGCTGTCCAGTCGCTTTGCTTCAACAAACCCATTTTCCAAAAGTTGACCATGCTCCAGGGACTTACCTGGTTTTTGTTGTTCCAAACCCGCACCTGCCAGTAAACCTTTTGGCGCGAAGTAAGCATAGGACCACCGTAGTAAATTTGTATGGATTGAGCCGAGTAAATGCGCCCTGTACCCCAAATGATGCCCTTACCTTTGGTTAATGATACGGCGTTATTACCTACCCTGATCTCGTAGGATGTTTGTTGGATGCCCCTATCCTGGGTAACCAGTTTCCAGCTAAGACGCGGGTTGGCGGCATCAACCGATATGGGATTGGTTTTATATTCGCAGATGAGATTTTCGACCCTGAGCGGAACGGGCAAAGGCTGAACCTGCGCCGGGCTTATATTATTTAAAAGAAACAGTAAAACGATACTTAAGCCTGCCTTTTTGAGCACACCCGTTAATTGAATATAATTCATGCCATTAAATATAGCTTAAGAACGATTTTTGTTTTAGTTACCCCATATATTTTAGCTATAAAACAGGTAAAAATGATGTGGTAATTATATATAAACGCAATACCACCCCGTAACGATTTTAAAAAGCGTGTAATTGTTTTAAAATTTAAAGGAGAAGACTTTAATAACCATAACAGGTAGCCGCCATGCGGCATCTCCATCCGCCGTTATTATTTTCTACAAACCGTTAGCCGCGATGCGGCATAAGATTTTTTGAAAACCACCTTGTTCAAAACCAATCATCAATACAAAATGATATTGCGCGTACAAGATGCCGCATAGCGGCTACGATCATCAAAGCTTTTTTTGTTCCATAGGAGCTACCTGTTTTTTGCTTTGAATATTAAAACCAGCTTTATCAATGTTCCAGGTTAGCTTCATTTAACGGATACGGATAAAGCAGGCGGATGTTGGTGTAGGCTGCGGGATTTATCGTCCATGAATCTTTTTTAAATGCCCTTTCCCTAACGGCATGCGCTGTCATAACCGAAACAGCTTTGCCGGTACGCAGCAAATCAAACCAGCGGTGATTTTCAAAAGCAAGCTCAATCTGCCGCTCATGTGCAATGGCATCACGAAAAGCATCCTGGCTTGCTACGTTAAGTGCTTCATCGGCATTACCCATTGTTTTAGGTGCAAGCCCGGCACGCTGGCGAACCAGATTTAAATACTTAAAAGCATCACCACCGCCGGCAAAGCCCTGCTCATTTAAACACTCGGCCAACATAAGATAAACATCGGCATACCGGTAAACCGGGAAATCATTAGCGGTGATACCCTGAACAGCGCCTATGCTCTGGTATTTTTTGATAAATGGCAAATCTATGCCATACTCATTTGAGGTAAAATCAGTTACTGATGCCTCCCTTCTGTTATCGCCGTCTTCATAGGCATTTAAAAGATCCTGCGTAGGGATGTTCCAGCCGTTAACCTGGCCGTTGTTAATCTCAAAGCCGGTTATATCGGTATCATAATAATCCCAGGGAATAAATGTATCAACAAAATCGCTACCTAAACCATTGGGGCCTTCCTGGTATTGAATTTCAAAAATAGATTCGGGGCCGTTTTTCTTATGGATGTCAAAATTATCGGCATAATTGGCATTCAGCTGATATTGATTAGACGCTATAACCGCGCGTAACAAAGGTATGGCCAAATCAAATTTATGCTGGGTCATGTAAACCTCGGCCAGCATGGTTTCGGCGGTGCCTTTGGTTACTCTTCCCTTATCGGCTGGCGATGGATAGTTTACCGGTAATTTTTTAATGGCGTCCTGTGCATCGGCTATTATTTGCGTGTATATATTTGCTGCCGATGTTCTTTTGGCAACATTAAACGCATCGCTTATGGAAGTTATATCTGTTAACACCAATGGCACATCGCCATATAAACGCACCATGTTAAAATAATTAAAGGCCCGTAAAAAACTGGCCTGCCCGGCTATGGTATCGGCAACGGCAGCATTCAGTTTAGCCGCAGGTAAATTCAACAATATTAAGTTACACCTACCAATATCCGTATAGCTTAAGCCAAAAAACTGCTCGATTATTTCATTGCTATTCAACTCCCTAAATTCATCAACCTCTTCTTTAAAGGTTACCGAGGTTGAACGGTCATTAGGGTCATACTCATAGGAGGTATTATCTGAGCGCATTTCTGCCATCGACCAAAAATAGCCGTTATATAGTGTTTGCAGCGGGGCATAAGCGCCATTGATGGCTTGTACAAACTGCTTTTGGGTTTTAAAAAAATTATCCTTGTTTTGGGTATCCTCATTATGAAGATTTAAAAAATCTTTTTTACAGCCCGAGATGGCAAGTACTGTAAGGATAAAAATATATAAATACTTTTTCATGTCTTTCTTTTGTTGTGGTTTAACTATCAATCAACCGGTAATTCTATGGCTTTGTTAAAATGTAACATTACAGCCAACCGTGTACACCGCGGAAACCGGGTAGCCGGTAAAGTTTACATTGGGCGAAAGCGACCTGTTGCCTTGCTGTCCGTCTATACCAACTTCGGGGTTGCCGCCTTTGTAACCGGTAATTAAAATGGCGTTTTGGGCGCTCACATATACCCTGAAGTTTTTGCTAAACTTTGTTTTGAAATTGTACCCCAGATCGATATTCTTAACCATGAGGTATGAATTGTTCTCGACCCAATACGAAGGGTAAAAATCACGGGCGAAGTTAGTGTTGGACGTGGTAGTTGGCAATTGCCCCGAGCCCGGGTTGCTGGCCGACCGCCACCTGTTCATCACACTTTCTTCCACATTGAAAACCCCGTCCAAATTGGTGGTGAATTGCTTGTACAAGTCAAACACATGTCCACCTACAGAGCCGGCCGTAATGATGCTCATATCAAAGTTTTTGTACGACAGGTGGTTGTTAAAACCGAAAGTAAACTTAGGGAAAGGGTTACCTACAATGGTTTGATCGTAGCCATCAAGCTTGCCATCGGGTTTACCGTCCGGTCCGCTTACGTCCTTATACCTGATGTTGCCCACCTGTTCGCCATCAAAATGAGGGTATTTATCAAGCTCGGCCTGGTTTTGAAAAATACCCTGGTATATGTAACCATAAAACTGCCCTAAAGGATAACCTGCTTTGGTAATGCTTGCCGGGTTATCATTTGCTGGGGCATCATAAATTTGCGGTGTTTGCCCCAGGCTAATCACTTTGTTGCGATTAAAGGATATATTAAAATCAGATGTCCAGTTAAAGCCCTTGCCTACAATGTTTTTTGTGGTTACCGTAAACTCCCAGCCCCGGTTACGCACATTACCAATATTGGTTAACGCGCCATCATAACCAGATGCAGGTGGTACACCTAAGTATTGCAGCATTCTTTGGGTGTAACGGTTATAATATTCGGCAATTAAATAAACGCGCCCTTTAATCAGGGAAATATCTACGCCAATATCAAGCTGTTTTGTAGTTTCCCAGCCTAACTCCGAATTACCTAATTGGGTTAAAGAGCCACCGGGTGCCAGTGTGCCGTTAAAGGTGTAATTGGTTTGATCAACCGATGGGATCGATCCGTAATTATCTACGTCGTTATTACCAGCAAGGCCGTAGCTGCCGGTAAACTTAACCTGGTCGATAAGCCCTATTTTAGGAAAAAATGATTCATCAGAAATACGCCAGCCGCCGGATACCGAAGGGAAAGTTCCCCATTGATGCCCCGGCGCAAACCTTGATGAACCATCGCGCCGGATAGATGCGCTTAACAGGTACTTATCTTTAAACGCGTAATTAACACGGCTCAACAGCGATAACAAACGCCACTTATAATCGCCGGCGGTTGCGGTAACAATAGTGGCCGCGTTAACAGATTGTATCACGTCATCCGGGAAACCCGTACCAAAAGTAAGGCGATTATGGCCGGTTTCCTGCTGTATGGTATAACCTGCCAATACGGTTAAGGTATGATCGCCCCAGCTTTTTTTGTAGTTGATGGTATTTTCGTTAAGCCAGTTTAAACTGTTTGATGATGTGAAAGAACCTATAGCCTTTTGCTGCGTACCATCTTTATTGGGCACATTAAAACCGCCAAGGTATGATGGCCTGAAATAGTCCTGCGTATTGGTTTGAAAATCAACGCCGAAGGTTGTTTTGATGTTCAAACCTTTAATTATTTCCCAGTTAAGAAAGGTATTGGCCAACGTACGGAACTGCGTACGATCATTCCGGGTATTTACCAGTTCGCTTACCGGGTTAGCATTTTGAAAGGTACCGGGCGAGCCAACAACATTGGTATACGAGCCATCTGGTTGCTTTACCGGTACAAGCGGGCTTTCCAAATAGGCCTGGCTCAGTACACCACTGTTAAAGTGCCCATCAGTTTCCTGCAAATTGCGTAAGCTATAGGTAGGCGCAACGCTAAGGCCGATACTTACATTTTTAAAAATATCGGCATCCATGTTGGCTTTAAGCGAGTACCTTTTAAAACCGGTATTTAATAAAGTGCCCTCCTGGTCAAAGTATCCTAATGAAAATAATGATCTTACCTTATCGGTACCATTGGCAACTGTAACATCGTAATTTTGCATTGGCGCGTTACGGGTAATGGCATCAAACCAGTCGGTACCTTTACCAAGCGATTTTGGATTTTTATAGGCATCTGGTATTGGTGTGTTGGTACCATTTATCGCATTTGCATCCTGTATGGCTTCGGTACGCCATTGTGCAAACTCCTGCGCCGTCATCATTTTTAGTTTGCTTTGCGATAAAATAGTTTGAACACCGGTAGAGGTATTTACCGTAACCGTTGATTCGCCTTTTTTAGCTCTTTTGGTGTTTACCAAAATAACGCCATTTGCACCACGGGAGCCATATATGGCTGTTGATGCCGCGTCTTTTAATACGCTGATAGTTTCAATATCATCGGGGTTAATGGTACTTAACGGGTTTGAATATTGATCGAAGCCCGGCGAGATAGGAAACCCATCAATAACATATAATGGATTATCGCCCGCGCCTACAGAACCCGCACCACGAATGTTTATGGCAACGCCGCCACCGGGTGTACCTGTAACCTGGTTTACAGTAACGCCGGCAAGCTGACCCGCAAGTTTCAGATCAAGACTGGCGGCTTTAATTTCTTTAATATTTGCCATTTTAACGGTTCCAACCGCGCCGGTAACATCCTTGCGTTCAAGGTTACCATAACCAACTACCACAACTTCGCTTAACTCCTTGTTGTCTTCATTAAGTACCATATTAATGTTAGCGCGCTTGTTAACCGGCTCTTCTTTGGTTTTGAAGCCAATAAATCTGAAAACCAGTACAGCGTTATCATCAACCTCTATGGTATATTTACCGGCTGGGTCGCTTATAACACCGGTGCTGGTTCCCTTTATGGTAACGCTTACACCGGGCAAAGGCTGGTTGTTAGCATCAAGTACCTGGCCGCTAACGGTTATTTTATCAGCTACAATTACCTTCTCCTCCTTTTTATTTACAATAATGGTTTTGTTATCCATTGTGTACGTAAGAGGTTCATCCTGAAAACAGGCGCGTAATGCCTCTTCAAGGCTGGCGTTTTTAAGCGATACGGTAACAGGTTTGGCCTGTTTAATTTCTTTATACTTATAAAAAAAGCTGTAGCCACTTTGCTTTTCAATCGCTGTAAATACTTTCTCGATAGCCGTATTGTTGGCGTTTAACGTAATAGTTTGAGAAAAACTCTTAGCACTAAGTTGTAAACAGGCAGTAGTAATCAGGAGTGCCGTTAATTTCATTGTCAGAAACAGTTTTGAGGTTGCGTTTTTGGGCACATAAAATACTTTAGCCCTAAAGTTTATTTGCATAACTTCGTTGTGTTTGGGTTAACGTTCTGTTAAGAAATTCAGGAAAAAACCTTACCCATACATTTGGGCCGGAAGTATTGCAGTACTTCCGGCTTTTTTATGGGCAAGGTTGCAGGATGGTATTATAGGAGATGTAGGGTTTCTTTCATAGGTAAATGCTTATCCGGTTAATTATTAATTGTTAAACTGGGATATGGTTAAGGCGAAACGGTTATCTTTTTATCTTCAACTTTAAAATGCACATGGCTAAGTTCAAGTATGTGCAGCACCCGCGATAGCTTGGCGCTCCGTTCAATACGGCCCACAAACTCATCATCGGCTATTTTGCCCTCGTAAACAACCTGCATATCATACCAACGCGAAAGTTGTTTCATAATATCCAGAATGCTGGAACGGTTAAATTCAAAATAGCCATTTTTCCAGGCTACAAACTTTTCGGCCTCCACATCCATAACGCTGATGCGATTCCCTTTAACAATGCCCTGCTGATCTGGCTTTAGTATACTGCTGTTACCACCACTGCTTAATTGTATCGACCCTTCCAATAAGGTGGTTTTGATGGCATCCTCATCATTATAGGCCATGATATTGAAATGGGTGCCCAGCACTTTTACATTTAAACCATCAACACTCACTTTAAAGGGCTTTGCAGCGTTTTTAGTTACCTCAAAATAAGCTTCGCCGGTTAATTGAACGTTACGCTCGTTAGCGGCAAAGGCAGTAGGGAATTTGATTGATGATGCCGCGTTTAGCCAAACCTTGCTGCCATCGGGCAATATTACCTGGTATTGGCCTCCGCGTGGTGTGCTGATGGTATTGTAAGTATAGGCTGCCTGGCTATCAGATGATTTTGCATCTTCAACGGTATATACCAACTGCCCGTCCCGGGCTTTGGTTACGCTTACATTTCCGTTTTTGGCAAGGGTGCCGATTCTTGCGGAATCGAGCACCACTTTTTCACCATTATTTAAGGTTAGGATTGCTTTGTTTTTGCCGGGATCAGCATCATGCATAACCGGAGTTTTGTTAACGGCTGTAACCGGAAACTTAACAGGATACATAAGACTGTAATAAAGTCCGGCACCAATAATTGCCATAATAACGGCAGCCGCGGCGGTAACCCTGTATATAATACCGTAAAGAGCTTTAGGATCTGGCTGTTGTTGTGATTGCCTGATCCCTAAATGTAAACGCTGCAACATCCTTTCTTCCAACTGTTGCTTTATCCCCATCGTCTCTTCATCCCAGGTGTCGCTTTCCTGCAAACTATCAAAAAGTTCCAACAACAGTTGTTCTTCCTCTACAGAAGCCTCTCCGTTTAGATACTTATTGATTAATTGTTTGAATTTTTGCCTTTGCACAGCCTGGTTTTTAAGTGAGAGTAAAAAAATGTGGGTATCCCCTATTAGCGATGTTAAAAAAATATCACTTTTTTATCAAGGGCGAATATAAATACTTGATTTATACTACCACAGCAGTAAAATCGCCATGAGCAATGAAAAGAAACTACCTAATGAGGTGCGTAACTGCCTGAGGGCCTTGGTGAGGTGATTTTCGACAGTTTTGGTGGAGATATTTAAACGCGAAGCTATTTGTTTGTGGCTCAAATAGTCTTCGCGGCTTAGTTTATAAACTTCGCGACATTTATCGGGCAGGGTGTTTACCACCAGGCTTACCCGGGTCATTAATTCTTTGTATTCTATATTTTCGTACTCAACCGGGGTTTGCAGTGATTCAAACAGCCTGTCAAAAACATCGGAGGTTACTTTGCCGTTTTTTACCTGCCGGTAAACTTCGTAACGGGTTGCGGCATATAAATAGGCCTTCAGGGAAACATTTATTTCGATGCTGTGCCTGTTGTTCCACAGTTTGATAAAAAGTTCCTGGATAATATCCTCGCAGGCCAGTTTATCCTTTAACACATTGTAAGCCGATAGATAAAGCTGCTGCCAGTATTTCCGATAAATAGCGGCCAGAGCAAGCTCGTTGCCCAATTGTAATTGCGCAACCAATTCTGTATCACTTTGGGCGATTTTTTCGGTCATATTAAAAGCAGGCTTAACATACCATTGGCTAAATTTAGGTATTATTAACTAAATGTTTAAATATTAATTCACAATTGCCTGAATTACTGATATTACCACCTGCCCGAACACCATCGGTTATTTATTATTGAGCAATAATTATCATTTGGCATCATGAAAAATAATACCCATGCTGCGCCTCCTGCCTTCGATAATTTCACCAATGCCGTGCTTCATATTTACCCGGTGATATCCCTTACTCCCCTGCGCTGGTCTAAAGCTGGTTGTAAATAGTACCATATCGCCCTTGGCCGGTTTTAGCACCATAGCCCGCGACTGCTCCCTTGGTTTTTGTTCTATCAAAATAAACTCTCCGCCTTCATAATCAAGCCCCGGCTCATCCAAAATAAACACCGATTGGATAGGGAAAAACACCTCGCCATATAAATCCTGGTGCATGGCGTTATACCCTCCTTTTGCATATTGTAGTATCAAAGGTGTGGGACGCAATTGCTCATGATTGTGGCAATGTTGTAACAACTCATCCAACGTTGCTGCAAAACGGGTTTCCTTATTTAGCAGTTCCATCCAGTTATTAGCTACAGGTGCCAGGTGCGGATATATGCTTTCCCGCAATTGCTGAATGAGCTCCGGTAGCGGGTACTTGAAATATTTGTATTCGCCGCGGCCGTAGTTGTGGCGTTCCATCACTACGGTTTTGCGGTATAGCTGCTCTTCGGGGTACTGTGCGGTTAAACTATCGCACTCATCCGCCGTTAAAACTTTTTTTACTATTGTGTAGCCTTTGTTATCCAGATCTGTTTTAACAGCTGCCCAATTTAAATTTTCAATTCTTTCCTTCATCGCCATAAATTATATTGAAACAGAGTGATTAACTAACGCCGCTTCCCAACCTATAATGGCCGATTTACGGGTTGATCCCCAATGGTATTGCCCCGATTCGCCGGTAGACCTGATTACCCTGTGACAAGGGATCAAAAACGCTACCGGGTTGGCCCCTATCGCGCTGCCCACAGCTCTGCTGGCGTTAGGCGACTGGATATTTTGAGAAATATCGCCATAACTGCACAAACCGCCCATCGGTATTTTTAGCAAAGCTTCCCAAACCTTCAACTGAAAACTACTCCCCTTCAAGTGTAATTTAATAGCCGGCAATTGCGACCAATCCTTTTTAAAAATATGCAAAACATCCTGTTGCAACATATCAACCACCTGGGTATAGGCCGCGTTTGGAAAGTGTAATTTAAGCTGATCCAGCGCATCGGCATGGTCATCGGCAAAAGCCATATAGCAAATGCCTTTAGGGGTTGATGCCACAATGATATTCCCAAAGGGGCTTTGGGCAAAACTGTAATTGATGCTCAGTTCCTTGCCGCCGTTCTTATATTCGGCGGGCGTCATCCCTTCAATATTGATAAACAGATCATGCAGCCTGCCAGTACCCGAAAGCCCCGTTTCAAAAGCGGTATCAAACAAGGTTGCCTGCTTATCTTTAAGTATCCCCTTGGCATAATCCAGGCTTAAGTATTGTAAAAACTTTTTAGGGCTGATGCCTACCCAATCGGTAAATAAACGTTGAAAATGGAACGGACTTAAATTTACCTTCTCGGCTACTTCATCTAAATTGGGTTGTGTTTTAAAATTGAGTTTTATATAATTTATCGCCTCGGCAATACGCTCATAATTGATATTTTCCTGTGTGTTCATAACCTTGTTAATTATTTATAAACAAAAGTACCTTGATAGTCCCTGTCGTAAAACCCGGAACTTGCGCACTTGCCGTATTATTTTCATCAGCAACTTAAACATTATTTTATATAAACTACCAACTACATGGTATTTGAATTGCAAGCCTGTATCTGTTATATTTACTTATCCAATTAAAACCACTTCATGGACCCTGTACAACTTTACAGCTTTAAAGTATGGCTTACCATGCTCATATTTGCGCCCCTGTTGCAAACATCGGCAGGACAAATACTTTTTCATCAGGGCGATATTTTGTCATTTGAGTTTATAAAAAATTATCCCATAAATGTAGGTGTGCTGTTGGTAGTAACCGCGCCGCTGGGGGCATTGCTTACGTTTAGCATTAGTCGGCTAAGTCGTTATACCGAAGTGCCGCAGCTTAAACAAAAGGTAACCATAGCAATTGCCATTACAACGGTGCTGGTATTTGTGGGGGCTGTTATCCCTAACGGAAACTCACCTTTAACGTTATCTGTAATGATATTACCCTATACCCTATCACTTACCATAGGCGTTTGGCTTTGTAACCTTGATTTGGGGCAATACGATGATGAAGAGGGAGAAGAACTGGATGAACCAACGTCTTGATATCGGATTTCGGATTTTCGATTCCGGATTTTTGTCTGAACCTCTATTCGTTGGATTATAAGATTATCAGGATTTTAATTAATTTGATGGGCATTTTTCCTCACACCTCACACCTCACACCTCACACCTCACACCTCACACCTCACACCTCACACCTCACACCTAACACCTAACACCTCACACCTAACACCTAACACCTAACATCAAACATCAAATAAACTTTACAAAACATTGAAGGTACAACCAATGTTAGTCACCATATTTGCATCAAACACTTAACTATGGCACATCTTTTTTCGCCCCTTAAAATAAAAAACATCGAACTTAAAAACCGCATTGTGGTATCGCCCATGTGCGAGTACTCAAGTGAAGACGGCTTCGCTAACGATTGGCACCTGGTGCACCTGGGTGGCATGGCCGTTGGCGGCGCGGCTTTAATTATAACCGAAGCCATCGCGGTATCTCCCGAAGGCCGTATCAGTCCGGCAGATTTGGGTATTTATAAAGATGAGCACATTGAAAAACTAAAACAGATCACCGATTTTATGCACGCGCATGGCGCTTACGCGGGTACGCAGCTGGCGCATGCCGGTCGTAAGGCAAGTCACCAGCAGCCTTGGCTTGGTGGCAAGCAAATCCCGTCAACTGAACCTACCGGCTGGAAAACTTTTGCACCAAGCGCGGTTGCCTTTACCGAGAGCGAGGAGGCCCCTATTGAACTGGATAAAGCAGGCATTGAACAAATAAAAGCCGATTTTAAAGCTGCTGCTGCAAGAGCAGTTAAAGCAGGGTTTGACGTGATAGAATTGCACGGCGCGCACGGTTATTTACTGCATGAATTTTTATCGCCGGCAAGCAATAAACGTACTGATGAATATGGCGGCCCTTTTGAAAACCGCATCCGTTTCCTGTTAGAGGTTATTGATAGCGTACACGAAACATGGCCAAAAGAAAACCCGCTGTTTGTACGCTTGTCAACAACTGAATGGACCGAAGGTGCATGGACGGCAGACGATTCTGTGGCTTTAGCCAAAATACTAAAAGAAAAAGGTGTTGATGTAATTGACTGCTCAACCGGCGGAAACATAGCCGGTGTTAAAATACCGTTAAAACCAGGTTATCAGGTTGAATTTGCAGAGAAAATTAAAAAAGAAAGCGGTATACTTACCGGTGCGGTTGGTTTAATAACCAAAAGCCACCAGGCCGACGAAATTATACAGGAAGGCGAAGCCGACCTGATATTTATGGCCCGCGAGATGCTGCGCGATCCCCATTTTGCACTGCGTGCCGCGCATGAGCTTGGCCACGAAGTAAAATGGCCGCTTCAGTACGAACGGGCGAAATGGAGTTGAGGAGAGTAAGGATTTAGGGACAAAGGAGCAAGGACTTTCTGAGGCTATGAACTATGAACCATTAACCATTAACTTTTAAATACAAAAACCACAAACTATGAAACGTACAGCAAACGCCCATTGGAATGGCACTTTACAAACCGGTACCGGAGAGATCACTACTCAAAGCACCGTGCTTAACAAAACACAATATTCATTTAAAACCCGCTTTGCCGATGGTATTGGTACCAACCCGGAAGAACTGATTGCTGCCGCCCATGCTGGTTGCTTTACCATGGCCGTTGGTGCTGCTTTAACTCAAGCTGGTTTTACTCCCGGCGATTTAACTACCGACGCTATCCTTGATCTGGATATGCAGGCATTAAGCATCACCGGCATTCACCTGGAGCTTAAAGCAACTGTTATTGACGGTGTTGACGAAGCTAAATTTAAAGCCATTGCCGAAGACGCTAAAGCTAATTGCATCATTTCAAAAGCGCTTAGCGTACCGTTTACTTTAAACGTTACTTATGCGTAAATAAATCTTTTCTGTTTCCGTAATTGGTTGCAGATACCAGACTTACGAAGTTTTAAAAACTTCGTAAGTCTTACTTTCCGCTTTGCAAATCACTTTAACTCTTCCTATTTCTGTATCAAGGCCAACAACGCTTGTGGCGTTTCATAAGTAGTACCCTTATAATCCAACACCTTTACACCTACACAAACCGTATCTACAGCGTTATTTGCATGGGTAATGTAGATTTTTCCCCTTACATCAGGCTGAGTGCCCTGTTCTGCTAATTTCATGGCTGTGAGTAGCTGCATCACACTATCAATCCCCTGTATTTTGGTAAAGTTTTTAACCTTCCCTTCAGGGAAATAAAAATCAAACTTATCGCAGGTTATCCTGAACTGCGTTTCGCGACCTAATTCTGTAAATTTAAATTGAATTGATTTTACAGCCTCGGCCGGGTTGGATTTGGGTTTGCAGGCTGATAGGCTAATCGAAACAACTAATAATAAAATTATATTAAAAAATAGTTTACTCATAACGATAGTTGACTTGTAGGTTAATAACATTCAATAATAGAAAATTATTAAGTTTGATACATCATAGTTCCAAAATTATGTGATGAATATCTAAATGAACCTAAAACATTATTCTTATTTAAACAGTAACGATTATCACAATTATGAATTTTACAGTGACGGACCGAAGGGCAGAATAAGAAAACTGGTGATTTTCACAAGAATTTCTGAAGAGGAGCCGCATGTGTACAACTTAGCATTCGGCGATGCCCATCCGCTCTCGGGCCAATTAGATGATAGCGTAGTTAGTAATAATGAAGACAGAGATACGGTCTTAGTTACAGTTGCCCAAACAATAGTTGATTTTTGCAATCATCATGGAAATCACTACATATACGCAGAAGGAAGTACCGCATCACGAACCAGGTTATATCAAATAAGTATATCAAATTTATGGCAATATATTAGCGCTGATTTTGAGGTATATGGTCTAAAGAACGATCAATGGTATAATTTTAGACCTAACACCATCAATTATGAGGCGTTTTTGGTACAAAGAAAGTAATTGATTACATTTGAGTATAAATTTTAAGAAAGAAGTTAATATGTCTGCTATTGCAAAAAATACATCAACCCAAATGCCGTCAGCTTCCGGTATAATTAGCAATGAGATTAAAAGTTATGAAAATGACCCTTTTGTTGTTAAAAAGGTAAATAAAGCAAAGGAAACTTTAAAACGTGTTGGTTTACCAAAATCAAAATAAACTTAGCCATAAAAAAAGAGGCCGAATTAATATCCAACCTCTTTTTTAGTTATGGTTTTACATGTTATTTGTGACACCTTACATTCCCCCTTTAAGAGTTTAGGCCTTACTACTTCAACACATCAAGCACCCTAAACATCTTCTCCTTAATCCCCCTGCTCGATCCACTAAAATTATTCACCATAATGGAAAAGCACAATTCGCGGCCATTGTGGTTTTGGTAACCGGCATAGCACAGCACGCTGTTAATGCTGCCGCTTTTCATTTTTATATCATTGTATACAGGTAAGCTTTCGTAGAAACCGGGAAACCAGGATTCTTTTTTAGCCGATTGCAGGATGCGGGCAAGTGTGTTGGTAGTTACCCTATCTCCAGGTGACAGGCCACTGCCGTCATAGACATTGATACTGTTTGGATCGATACCGCGGGCCTGCCAAAATTTCTGAACTTCTTCTACGCCGTTACCCGTAGTTGGCTTACGCCCCTGTTTCCAGGCTATGGTTTTGAGCAATTGCTCGGCATACAGGTTAATACTTTTTTGATTGAGCCAGTAGATGATCTTACTCAAAGCCGGCGATTGGATGGTGGTGAGCGTTTTACCGATCACCGGTGTTTGTACCCCTTTGGCGGTTAAAGTAGCCACCGATTCGGGATCATTGCTTACTGTAATACCTAAACGTTTCAAGGTATCTTCCAGGCGCAGAGCGGCATCGTAAGCCGCATCGGGCAAGGCGGCCGAAATACTTTTTTTGTCTTTATCAATGGCATAGCTGCCACGCAGGTACATCACCTTACTGCCAATGGGTAAAAGGGCATAAGCATTATCGCCGCTACCGGATGGGCCATTAACAAGCTCGCTTTTAAAAGTGAGGTAAGGTACATTAGGGACGGTGTAAGAAACGCCGATAGGGTTGCCAACCGCCCCGGTACGCAGCTTGATATCAAACTGATTTTCGCGCCAGCAAAGGCCCGATGTACCGGCACCATAATAGTTACCTGTATCCTGCCATATCCAGCCCTCTGGGATAGATTGTGTGCCGAAAATACTGTCATCACCAATAACCCTTCCGTTTATTTTTTTGATGCCTGCGGTTTTAAGCGCGTCGGCCATCAGGGCCAGAATATGGGCTTCTTTGGTTTGCTCATAGCGCCAGCTGCCCAGGGTTGGGTCGCCAGCCCCCTTAATGATGACATCGCCGTTGAGCGTACCATCGGCAGTAATTTCGCCGCTATAACCTAATTGGGTTTGATACCTAAAATCGGCCCCCAATACGTAAAAGGCGGTAATACTGGTTATTGTTTTTAAGGTTGATGCCGTAGCCAAACCCATATCCGGACTGGCGGCAAATACCCGCTCGCCGGTTTTGGCATCCAATACCGTTAGCGATAGCGAGGCGTAACGGCACTGGCTATCGGCCTGTAACCGGCTAAATGCTGCTGATAATTTTGATTGAAAATCCTGGGCTTGCAGCCGCCCTGCTAATAAAAATAAACTAACTGTTATTAATCGCTTCATCCTCATTCTTGGCATTGCCCTTGGTGACGTAATAAATCGGGATACCTATCAATACAATTCCCAGGCCAAATATCGAATAGTCGCTTTTGTACATCAGCAATAAAATACAAAAAGCTATACCCATTAAAATGTAAATAGCAGGTAGTACCGGGTAGCCAAATGCTTTGTAAGGGCGTTCGGCATTTGGCATTTTAGCTCTTAAAATATAAATACCAATAATGGTGAGCACATAAAAAATTACCACCACCAAGGAGATCATATCCAGCAAATCGCCATACTTACCGCTTAAGCAAAGTACTGAGGCCAATAAAGCCTGAATCCATAAACCAAACTCCGGTACCGATGCTTTGTTAAGCTCACCTGTTCTTTTGAAAAACAGGCCGTCTTTAGCCATAGTATAATAAACCCTTGCGCCGGCCAATATCAAACCATTATTACAGCCAAAGGTAGAGATCATGATCATCACCGCGATTACATAGGTACCTATGTTGCCAAAAATGACGTGAGATGCAGCTACGGCAACACGGTCTTTTTCGGCGGTAGCTATTTCATGTAGGGGTAGCACACCGGTGTAAACAATATTTGCCGATACGTAAATGATGGTTACAATCATGGTGCCCAGGAAAAGGCTCATGGCTACATCGCGTTTAGGGTTACGCATTTCGCCGGCTATAAAGGTAACGTTATTCCATGAATCGCTGCTGAATATAGAGCCTACCATTGCCGCTGCAATGGCCCCCAACGCTGCGCCCAGGCCTATTTCTTTGAAGCTGCCGTCTTTATTCAGATTATGTAAATGCCATGCGTCGGTCCAGTTGGCATGCCATACATCGCCTCTAAAAGCCATGAAACCAAATGCAATCAATCCGAATAAACTTAACAACTTGGTTAAGGTAAAAGTGGTTTGAATGATTTTGCCACTTTTTACGCCTTTGGTATTGATATAAGTTAATATTAAAATTATACCGATAGATACCAGCTGTGCGGCACTGATTTTAATAAAGCCCGTTTGGAAAAGGATATTATCCTCGCTAACAGCGGGTATCAAATAAGCTGTAAACTTTGAAAACGCCACGCCAACCGCCGCTATGGTACCGGTTTGGATTACGGCGAAAAAGCTCCAGCCATATAAAAACGCGATAAGTTTATTGTAAGCTTCTTTAAGGTAAACGTATTGCCCGCCTGCTTTGGGGAACATGCCGCTGAGTTCGCCGTAACTAAGAGCGGCGGTTAAGGTCATGAAACCGGTGATCAACCAAATGGCTATCAGCCATCCAGCCGAGCCTACGTTGCGCACAATATCTGCAGCAACTATAAATATACCTGAGCCTATCATGGAGCCTGCTACCAGCATGGTGCCATCAAGCAGGCCAAGCTCATGTTTCATTTTTGATTGTCCGGGGTCGTTAGTCATATACTTAAAAAGGGTTTAAACCCCTAAACTATTCAAAAACTTTAATATTGACAGGCTATTGTAAAGAAAATAAATTTACTATTTTGCAACCACCAATTATACCGTGTTACACTTTAACACTAACAGTACTTTACTTTATAAACCAAATTTGCGACTATGGATTTTTTGAACAATTACTTAATCTATTTAATTCCGGTTTTTGGCTTGATAGGCATTGCCTTTATGGCTGTTAAAGCCGCCTGGGTTACCAAACAAGATGCAGGCGATGGCGACATGGCCACATTGGCCGGCTACATTGCCGATGGCGCGATGGCCTTTTTACGTGCCGAGTGGAAAGTACTGAGCTACTTTGTAATAGTTGCCGGCATCTTATTAGCCTGGAGCGGTACCACCGTAGCCACTTCAAGCCCGGTTATTGCCGTTTCATTTATTATTGGCGCGTTTTTATCAGCCTTTGCCGGTTACCTGGGTATGCGTATTGCTACCAAGGCTAACGTGCGCACCACACAGGCTGCCCGTACTAGTTTGGCACAAGCTTTAAAAGTATCTTTTACAGGAGGAACCGTAATGGGCCTGGGTGTTGCCGGTTTGGCCATCATCGGTTTAGGTTCATTATTCATTGTATTTTATACCATGTATGTTAAAAATACAGGCGGAAGCGTAAACGGCGAAGCCATGGCGAAAGCATTGGATGTTTTAGCCGGCTTTTCATTAGGTGCCGAATCCATAGCGCTGTTTGCCCGTGTTGGCGGCGGTATTTATACCAAAGCTGCCGACGTAGGTGCCGACCTTGTAGGTAAAGTTGAAGCTGGTATCCCCGAGGATGACGTGCGTAACCCTGCTACCATTGCCGATAATGTTGGCGATAACGTAGGCGACGTAGCCGGTATGGGTGCCGATTTATTCGGATCGTACGTAGCTACCATGTTAGCTACCATGGTATTAGGTCGTGAAATTGTATCACATGACGCGTTTGGCGGTATTGCCCCCATCCTGTTGCCTATGGTAATTGCAGGCTTGGGTTTAATATTTTCTATTGTAGGTGCAGCCCTGGTACGCATTAAAAGCGAAACCGACAGCGTTCAAAAGGCTTTAAATATAGGCAACTGGGCCTCTATCATATTTACAGCCATTGCCACTTATTTTGTAGTACAATGGATGCTGCCAAATGATAGCTTCCACATGGTACGTGATGAGGTAAATGGCGTTGTTAAGGCCGGTGTTGTTCCGTTTACTAAAGATGGTGTGTTCATGTCGATAGTGGTTGGCCTTGTGGTAGGTACCTTAATGTCTATCATCACAGAATATTATACAGCTATGGGTAAACGCCCGGTATTGAGCATTATCCGCCAGTCGTCAACCGGTCATGCAACCAATATTATTGGTGGTTTATCGGTAGGTATGGAATCAACCGTGTTGCCTATCCTGGTATTGGCATCGGGTATTTACGGATCTTATCACTTTGCCGGTTTATATGGCGTGGCTATTGCAGCTGCCGGTATGATGGCAACTACAGCTATGCAGTTAGCTATCGACGCGTTTGGCCCTATTGCTGATAACGCCGGTGGCATTGCCGAAATGAGCCGTCTACCCGAGGAAGTACGTCACCGTACAGACAATTTAGATGCTGTAGGTAACACTACCGCTGCTACAGGCAAGGGTTTTGCTATCGCGTCTGCCGCGTTGACCTCACTGGCTTTATTCGCGGCTTTTGTGGGTGTTGCCGGTATCGAACATATTGATATTTATAAAGCCGATGTTTTGGCCGGTTTATTTGTAGGCGGCATGATCCCGTTCATCTTTTCGGCCTTGTGTATCTCGGCTGTAGGTCGCGCCGCCATGGCCATGGTTGAGGAAGTACGCCGTCAGTTCCGCGAAATTCCGGGTATTATGGAGTACAAAGCCAAGCCCGAGTACGAAAAATGCGTGGCTATCTCTACTAAAGCTTCCATCCGCGAAATGGTTGCTCCTGGCCTGATCGCGCTAATTACCCCTATCATTATCGGTTTCGCTTTCGGACCAGAAGTATTGGGTGGTTTATTAGCCGGTGTTACCGTATCGGGCGTGTTGATGGGTATTTTTCAAAGCAACGCCGGCGGCGCATGGGATAACGCCAAAAAATCGTTCGAAAAAGGTTGCATGATCAATGGCGAAATGCACTACAAAAAATCAGAACCACACAAAGCATCAGTAACCGGCGATACCGTAGGCGATCCGTTCAAAGACACTTCGGGCCCGTCAATGAATATTTTGATTAAGCTGATGTCTATTGTTTCATTGGTTATCGCGCCGCATTTAAATTCAAAACCAACGCCCGCGCCAACTGCCATGAAACACGAGGTTAAAAAACAGGTGATTGTGCAGGCTTATGTGTCGCCTATTACTAAAAATGAGAAGAAAGGATGATTATTCTTTTTGGATATTGATAAAAGCCGCCTGTTGAAGGCGGCTTTTTTTGTTTCGAGCGGAATATTTACATTAGTAACCATGAAATCAGCTCAGGGCATTAGCCTTAAATACATCGTGATCCTCTTTTTTGCTTTGTTGGGTAATTTTTATATTTTCTTCCTGTCGTCATTCGATATCCCCGAAAAGATTCCGTTTACCCCGGTAAAAACCAACGGGCTTATTGTGTTCAGCATATTTATGGTAGCAATTATTTTTTTAATTAAAGAACTGATCAAGCTGCGACCGGATTTTACCGTTAGTCATTTAACGCTTTATGGAGTTACAGTTTGTTTAATCACCGAAGTATTTTTCCAAGGATTTTTATGGCGTATTTTTCCTGAAAATACATTTCATACCTTCATCGTCGCAGTAGCCAAAACCTCCATTACATTCTCCATACTCACGTTTTTTACGGCATTTCAATTAAAAACACATAATACACCCAAGTTGGTGATGTTTATAGTTATTTTAATTGCCGTGACTAATATATTAGGATATATCTTCCCCACACTTTTGCCAAATAAATAATGCAAAAGACAGCTTATTATCTGCTCATCCTATTTCCGTTAACCGCCTGCAACTTCAAAAGCAAACGCGATTACAAATACACCATCGCCAAAGACAACCATCTGTACATTGAAATTTACCGTACAAGCGTTCTCAATAGTTCGGTAGCAGCCTACCTGACAGATTCTTTAACTTTTAGCCAAAACTTAGGGCAATATGACGATGAGAAAGGATATATCGACTGCATATTTCGTAATGATAGCGTAATTGCACAACGCAAAGAATACGTGGTCGAAAATGGCAAGCAATTGGATACTATGAAAACCATTAATTTTAAGGCTTATAGTTTAAAGAAACTTAAACAGCTTAATAATTTTTAAATGATGTTTATAGGTTAAGAATTATAGATATCTTTTCTATGCCCTAATGAAACAACTTCGATCACCAAAACATCGTCGAATATTTCATAAATTACACGATAATCCCCAACTCTTATTCTGAAACCCTCTCTACCTTTTAATTTTTTACACCCACTTGGTCTTGGGTCATCTACAGCGTGTAAATAGCATCAATTATACGGTCAGCTATATTGTCAGGCAATTTATCGAGTTGTTTTTGCGCAGGTTTAGCAATGGTAATTTTATAAGAAGCCATTACTTAGCCCTTCGTTGTTTTACATAATCATCAAATGACATCGACGGCTCATTATTTTTTTTTGCTTCATCAAATAACCGCACGTCATCAATATCCTCCAATTCTTCTATCATCCGCTCGTATTCACTTACGGGTATAATCACAGAAACCTTTTCGCCATCTTCGTTTGTAATATATTGGGGTTTTACTAAAGTAAGCATAGCTCTAAATTATTTATTAAGTAAATTTAGCAATAAAATATTGTTTCCTAAATCAGATAATGGTCGCAACTTATCGTACAAAAATAACTCCTCAAAATAACCTTTGGCAAAACATTAAACACAAGTTGTGTAACTATAAAACCTGCATTTTTATTATCGCATCCGGACCAAGCAGCTCCTCCCCAATAAAATACTTTTCATTTTTTGATGAGCAAGCGCTCAAATTAACCCATCGTTAACAAATCATGAGCTTATGACTTCGTTACAACCCAAAAACACGCTTAATGTAAGCCATTGATTTTCAAACTTTAATTTGGGAAGTTTCAAAGCGTCCATTGTTACATTTGGCTCTTTATGTTTTCAATAAATTTAAGTACGTTTGGGGAAATGTGAATTTATATTTTTTTACGACTGATCTTAAAAATTAAACATGAAGTTATTTATTAAAAAACCTATCGCACAACTACTGGCGGCGTCAAAGGAAGGGGAAAAAACCCTGAAGCGAACGCTTGGCTTGAGTTCGCTTATTGCACTGGGTATTGGCGCTATTATTGGCGCGGGTATTTTTGTGCGTACCGCGGCTGCAGCCGGTGAACACGCGGGTCCTGCCGTTACTATTTCATTCATTATAGCTGCATCTGGTTGCGCATTGGCCGGTTTGTGTTATTCTGAATTTGCCAGTATGATACCAATCGCCGGTTCGGCCTACACCTACTCTTACGCTACCATGGGCGAGCTTATTGCCTGGATCATTGGCTGGGATTTGGTGTTGGAGTATGCATTAGGTGCCGCAACGGTAGCCATTGGCTGGTCGCAATACTTTAACGAGTTTTTGAACACCTTTTTTGGTTTCCATATACCCTTTCAGTGGTGTCACTCGCCATGGGAAACCAATATTTCAACAACAGGCATGTATACCGATCAGATGGGCGTACACGGCCTGGTTAACCTTCCGGCTATCCTGATCATCTTCCTGTTAACCCTGCTGCTAATCCGTGGTACCGCCGAATCTGCTTCGGTAAATAACTTCATCGTTATTGTTAAGGTTGCCATCGTATTGTTGATCATTGGCCTGGGCTGGCACTTTATTAACCCTGCCAACCACATCCCATACATGATTCCGGCCGATGCGAAACCGGTAGTAACAAGTACAGGTACCATCAATTACTCTGATACCTTTAACCACGGATGGCTTGGTGTATTACGTGGCGCAAGTGTGGTATTCTTTGCCTTTATTGGTTTTGATGCCGTATCAACTGCCGCGCAGGAAGCTAAAAATCCGCAAAAAGATATGCCGAAGGGTATCCTTATCTCTTTGGTATTTTGTACTGTTTTGTACATCCTGTTCTCGCACGTATTAACTGGTATCGCTCCTTACCGCGATTTCCTTATAGCAGGTAAAGAGGCTTCTGTGACTTACGCTATTAACACTTTCATGCATGGTTATGGCTGGTTGGCTAAATTAGTAACAATAGCTATCCTTGCAGGCTTTTCATCAGTTATCCTGGTGATGCTTTTAGGCCAAACCCGTGTATTTTATACAATGAGTACAGATGGCTTAATACCAAAAGTGTTTTCACAACTGCACCCTAAATACAGTACGCCATATAAATCGCAATGGTTGTTTTTTGGCTTCGTATCTATATTCGCGGGCTTTATTCCCGATCGTATTGTGGGCGACATGGTGAGTATTGGCACCCTGTTCGCCTTCGTGCTGGTTTGTTTAGGTATTTTTATCTTGCGCCGTACCGATCCAAACATCGTGCGTCCGTTTAAAACACCTGCTTACATGATTGTTTGTCCGCTGGGCGCGTTAATCTGCCTGGGTATGATTGCCAGCGAAGGCCTTGAAAACTGGTTACGTTTAATTGGCTGGTTGCTTATTGGCTTTGTTATTTACTTTGGTTATAGCGTTAAACGCTCGCATGTAAGACATGGTAAAGTTGATGGTGCAAATGATCCTATCAATCCTAAATTTGTTGAATAATATAAACTGATCTACACAAACAAAAAAGGTTCTGAAAATTCAGAACCTTTTTTGTTATCTTATCTTTTTGATACCTGTAGATAACATCAATTCATGAAACAGGATAAAAACCTTTGGATATTAGTATTTATTTGCGTTATCAACTCGCTGGGCTTTGGCATTATTGTACCTGTACTTTATACCTACGGCAAGCAATACGGTGTTACCGGTGAAACACTGGGTGTACTCACCGCGTCTTTTTCCATTGCGCAATTTTTTGCCACACCGGTTTTAGGTTCGTTATCTGATAAATGGGGACGTAAACCTATCCTGGTGATCAGCCTTGCAGGTACTTGTCTTTCCTTTCTGTTATTTGCCTGGGCAAGTAGTATTTACATGCTGTTTGCTGCCCGAATTTTAGATGGTTTAACCGGCGGCAATGTCTCGGTAGCGCAAGCCATGGTATCTGATACGGCTACACCGCAAAACAGGGCTAAAAAGTTTGGCATCATTGGTTCGGCTTTCGGTTTTGGATTTGTGATAGGACCTGCAATTGGTGGTTTGCTCAATAAATTCGGACCAACCGTTCCCTTCTTCTTCGCGGCGGGTATTTCGCTCATTGGTACGCTTTGCACCGCCTTCCTGTTAAAAGAAACCAATCCGCCCGAAACTCAAAACCGCGATAGCAAAGTAAACTTTAAACTATCAGCGTTAGTTACTACGCTAAAGCGCCCGGTTATAGGCACCGCTGTATTCACAGGCTTTTTGCTCACCATGGCGCAGTTTACCATGATCATCGGTTTTCAAACCTTTAGCGTTGATGTACTTAAAATCAACCCTACACAAATAGGCATCCTGTACGCCGGCTTTGGTATTAGTGGTATTGTAATGCAGCTATCGGTACCAGTGCTAACCAAATGGTTATCCTCCAAATCAACCATCCTGTTGTTATCAACCGTTTTATGTATGGTGGCTATGTTTATTACGGGCCTTACCAATGAATTTATCACCTTTGTAATCGGCATTTGCATTTACGGTTTGTTTAATGGCTTGCGCAACCCAATGATCAACGCCATCATTTCCGATCATATAGACCACAATGAACAGGGGAAGATTTTGGGCATCAACCAGTCGTACGCATCCATAGGGCAAACATTGGGCCCGGTAACCGCCGGGTTTGCCGCACTGATATCAGTACATAGTGTTTTCTTTTTATCGTCTTGCTATATTTTATTCGCACTTTTGTTAAGTTTCCGGTTAAAGTCAAAAGAATGAAAACCCTAAAGCCATGCATCCACTAATTTTCAGGGAGGTACTATCTGTTACCATGATCCTTTTTGCCATTATTGATATCCTGGGCGCTATACCCGTAATTATACAGGTAAGGCAGCGTGTGGGGCATATCGAATCGGAAAAAGCCAGCATCGCGGTGCTGGTATTAATGGTTGTATTTTTATTTGTGGGCGATGAGCTGCTGGCCATTATAGGGCTGGATATATCTTCCTTTGCCATAGCCGGTTCGCTGGTAATCTTCATCATCGCCATGGAAATGGTTTTAGGTGTCGATTTTTTTAAAGAAGAAGTGCCGCTTTCGGCTTCAATAGTCCCAATCGCTTTCCCGCTCATAGCCGGCGCAGGTACCATGACTACGTTGCTTTCCTTAAAATCGCAATATCAAACGCAAAATATCATAGTAGGTATTGTGCTTAATACCGTTGTGGTCTACCTGGTACTTAAAAACGTAAAGTGGTTAGAAAAACTGCTTGGCCCCGTGGGGTTAAGCATTTTACGTAAATCGTTTGGTATTATTCTGCTGGCAATTGCTATAAAACTTTTCAGGAGTAATACGCACCTTTAGTGGATGTGCAGGTGTGGAATAATTTGAGGATTTGGATGCTGTTTTGTCTGAACCGGGATTTTTCGGATTATTCTGATTTATAGGTTTTTTGTGAACGTAGATAATTGTACACTTCGTGCTTTCTACCCTTGATATGGCACTTGTTTGAACGCCGGAGAAGACTCACCCGGCGAGGCTACGCCCGCCACCCTCTCTTCACCTGCGGTGGAAAGAGGGGTTTGAACGCTGATTATTAACTAATTAATTATTAATCGATCATCACAATAAAGGCAAACTTTTCAAACCCCTCTTTCCGGCGAAGCCGAAGAGAGGGTGCCGCGCAAAGCGCTGGCGGGTGAGTCTTCTGCGTTATGCAATCCTACTTCGTACTCAGCTTATTAAACTTATACGTAAACGTGAGCAAAAAGTACCGCTTTAGCGTGTTGTTCTGCACATCATAAATAATGTTATCCCCGGCGTACCTGAACACGCTTGTGTTTTGGTTAAACAGATCGTACCCGGTTACCTTGATCTCACCCCTATCCTTTTTTAACATTTGTAACGCTATTGAACTGCTTATCACGTTAATCCCCTTTTGGAAACCGGGACTTACCTGCGGGTTGTATGAATACTCCTGTTTAGTCTCCCAAATAATTTTTTTGGGCCAGCGCACCACCAGGTTGTTGTTTAGGTTAAAGTTGTTGGTACGTATTTTTTTATGGTCGCCATAATCATAATTGGTATTCGTAAAACGATAGCCGGTATTGGTATTTAGCTCCACCTTATCATCATAATTAAGGTTGATGCCCTGGTTAATACCGGTTGAATACGTTTTTTGCCAGCCCTCCACCTCATTAATAATATTGAGGTTGCGTATAAGATACTCGCTTAATGAAGTGTTGGTATTAATGGTAAACTTACCCATCTTTTTAAACTGTTTATAAAGCCCCATTGATCCGTTGAGGTTGTATTGCCCATCGCGGTTTACAAAAGATGTGCTTTGCGCGCCGTTACCGGCAATGGTTTGTACATTGATGGTAGCATTGTGTTGCATGCTCAAACTGCTGTACATGTAAATATTTACCTGTGAGGCCTGGAAGTATTTGTTAAGATTAAAGCCGAAATTATCGTCGGTAGATGGTTTTAGCAAAGGATTGCCCGTAAACGAATATAACTGGTTGTAAACAATGGTTTGCGGCTGCAGTGAGTTGATAGACGGCTGATTGGCCGAGCGATTATAGCTTAAGGTAACCGGCCCCAGCTCTGTACGGATAGAGGGCAGCAGGAACAGGTAGTTATGGTACTGGTTAACGGTTACAAACTTATCCTGCACCTGTTGCCAGTCGAAACCCAGGTTTGCCACTATAGATATGCTTTTGGTTACATCATAGGTAATGCCGGGCCGCAGGTTCTCGGTAAACTGGTTGCGCTTTAAATTTACGCTTTGGCTGGCCAGGAAAATATCATAATTGCCCGTGGCCTTATTCCTGTCAAACACGTTGCTTTCATTGCCGCTTTGGGCATAAGTACCATTCACGGATATATCGGCCTTTATTTTTTTAGTGAAGGGATATATGATGCTTCCGTTTAAATTGGCCGAAATATTATTGTTTTTACCGGCACTGTAGCGTCGCATGGTATCTGATGGCGGTGCCGGAGTAAACGACTGCAGATCATTATTTTGATAACTATCGCTTTTGCTTGGGTTTACCTGCAAACTGTGGCCAATATTGAACGACGCCCCTTTTTTGTGTTTAAAACGCTTATTGTAATAAAACTCCTGCGAAAACTGGGTACTGTTACTTGTATTACTGCTGCTGCTATTAACCGTATTTAGATGATTGCCAAAATTATTGTAGGTGTCAGAAAAACTATCATAACTATTGTTTTCGCGGTTAAACATCAGCTTGGGCGCATAATGTATCGTATGAAGCGTATCGGGATTCCAGTCAACAAGGCCACTTAGGGAGTGCGCGTATTTATCTGATTGCTGCTTTGATTTTGAGTTGCTAAGCAAGGTTGTATCCTTCAAAAAACGTTGAATATAAGCCGAGTTTTCTACGGAGTTATTTTTCTGACTATAAAAATAAAGCAGGTTGACTTTCAGTTTTTTGCCATAATCGGTATTGAGGTTAAAACCTCCGGATGTTATTTTCTCTATGCCACCACCCCAGTTTTGGCCGCCGGTATTTACCGTACCATTGTAGAGGCTATTGCCGCCCGATCTGTCAAAACCGCCCTGGGAATACAGGTCGTCATTAGAGAAGGCCGTTTTATTAAGATTATTGCTGAGGCCGATGATGCTTAATTGCAGCGTATCCCTGAAAAGGTTAAACAGTCCGCCGCTTTCATACCTGTCCCGGGTGCCGCCGCCGGCAAATACTTTGCCGAAGATGCTGCGCTTAATGGCCTTTTTAAGCTTAAGGTTGATTACCTTTTGTACTTTGTTATCGCTAATCAGGTGGTCGGGGTCGTTCTCTCTGTCGTCATAAACCTGTATGGAGCCTACAATGGCGGCATCAAGGTTTTTGGTAGCTATTTTAAGGTCGCCACCAAAAAATTGCTTCCCGTCTATCAGTACTTTGCTTACACTTTTGCCATTTACGGTAATGGAGCCATCGCCATTTACCTGTAGGCCGGGCAACTTTTTAAGCAATTCTTCAACCACCGCGTTTGGGCGGGTTTTAAAGGCGTCGGCACTAAATTCAATAGTATCTTTTTTTATGCTGATGGGCACACGTTCGGCCCGTATCACCACTTCATTAAGCATTTTGTTGCTGAGGGCTATATCGCCCAAATCAAGCACATCGTTTTTATTAAAGGTGAATATTTTAATATAGCTTTTATAAGCTGTAAAGGATACAACCAGCTTTATCTTTTTGCCATAGGGCAGGCTGCGCAATTCAAAATCGCCATTCTTTTTACTCAAGGTGTAGGCAATAAGGGAGGTATCTTTTACATCAACAATGGCTATGGTACTTAGTTCCAAAGGCTTTTTATCAAGTGAATCGGTTACGCGGCCTTTAATAGTTACGTGGTTTTGGGCATAGCCCACGGTAAAACAGGTTAAAAAAAGCAGTAATACAGGAATAAATTTCATGCAGGTGGCAGGTGTAATTGTGTGGTATAAGGTTGTACGGGGTATTGGGGAACCGGCGTTAAGTTATAACAGGCAGCATCACGATGGTTTTGTAAAAGGTAAAAGTTTAGATGGTATTAAAAAATGAGATCAGTTAACAACTCAAAAATATAAGCAATAATTAAGTAAAGCAATGGACTATTAGTATATGATAATGGATTATATAACTAACACCTTGCATTAATTTACTTGCTGAATACATAATAGTTTTGGATAAGGCTTTTTCATAAACGCGATTGCGACATTAACGCAGATAAATTAAAAGTATTATCCATCAAACTTTAGTTTTTATCCATTTTAATAACGTTTGCTTCATGATAGATTTACGTAACCATTATAAGTGTTACCAAACACAGCTTAATATCCGTTGGACTTTACCGCCTTTTGCCCGGTATGAGATTATATTTTCTACTGGTTTTCATATGCTTATTTGCATTTGATGCTTTTGATGTAAAAGCGCAGGTGGGCGATGCTATTTTTTCTATTGATTTTGGAGCGGGCGCAAACAGAATAGGTCCGCAGATTGACAATTCGGATTTTAAAACCACTTACAGCTATTATCCTGGTACACCACAGGATGGTTCTTATACCATTGCAAACTCAACGCAGGGCATGTATACCGGGGCCTGGCTGGTTACCGGCGACCATACCGGCAACCCTGGTGGTTATATGATGGTAGTTGGTGCAAATGAAATACCCGATGAATTTTTTAACCAGCGGATAAGGGGGCTATGCCCAAACACCAAATACCAGTTTAGCGCCTACCTGCTTAACCTGATGCAGTTTGATGGTATTAAACCCGATATTACATTTTCGGTAACAACTACAGGAGGAACTATTACTAATCCAACCGGACCAATTAACAATGGCTTGGGCTGGCGGCAATATAGCATCACTTTTACCACTCCCTCAACCGGCGGTGATATCATCTTAAAAATGACTAACAACGCAGGCGGGGGCTATGGTAACGATATCGCGCTGGATGATATCACGTTTAGCCCATACGGCCCTACCCTCACTCCTGTTTTCGATAATAATACAACCAGTTTCACGGCGTGTGCGGGCGACAGTAAAACGTTCAGTTTAAATGCGCAGCTTGCTTCGGATTACCGTTATACCAATCCGGCGTACCAATGGCAAATAAACGATGGCAGTGGCTGGGCAGATATTCCCGGCGCTACAACACAATCATACCTGGCTACACAACCCGTTGCGGCAGGCATTTATCAATACAGGCTTACCAGTGCGGAAGCAATTAATATAGGTTCCGGCCCTTGCAGGGTGGTATCTCAACCTTTAACGTTAACCGTAAAGCAACCACCACAGGCTATTGCAACAGCAACTACGCCGGTTTGCTATGGTGAAAAACTCAACCTGTTTGCATCTGCCGGAGATAGCTATATTTGGACAGGCCCGGGTGGCTATACATCCAACCAGCAAAACCCCGTGATAGAGGCGGGGAGTGTACTCTCCGGAACTTACCAGGTTGCTATCACTACAGGCGGGTGCACGTCAACCAGCAACGTTGATGTTGAACTGAACCCAAAACTAAATCCCAATGCCGGCGAAAACGTATCTATATGCCCCGGCGGAGGCATTACTTTACACGCAACAGGTGGCACAAAGTTTTTATGGTCGCCGGCAACAGGTTTATCTGATGTTAACACTGCAACTCCTTTTGCCATGCCGGATACCACAACAACGTATACCGTTATGGTAACATCAAATGGTTGTATAGCCCGGGCCAGCGTAACCGTTACTGTGATTAAAGACCCGATAGCAGACGCTGGTCCCGATAAACAGATCACCCTTGGACAAAGCACCCGCCTTGACGGCACAGCGAGCGGCAGTAACGTTGCCTATTACTGGACACCGGCAGACTACCTGGATGATCCCACCAAAATCAATCCCATAGCATCGCCAACCGGCGATATAACTTACACTTTACATATTACATCGGGCGCTCCCTGCGTAGTAACAAAAACCGACCAGGTGTTTGTGAGTGTTTACAAAAAAGTAATTGTACCAAACAGCTTTAGCCCTAATAATGATGGCTTTAACGATACCTGGAATATTGAAGCGCTTTACACCTTCCCCGAATCTACAATACAGGTATTTAGCCGTTATGGTAATATTGTTTATCAGAGCAAAGGCTATGCGAAACCATGGGATGGCAACACGGCAAAAGGTAAACTACCTGCCGGGACTTATTACTACCGCATCGACTTAAAAAATGGGACCACGTTATCGGGCTGGGTAGAAATACTTTTATGAAATGCTATATTAACCTATTGACTGCCATTCACCATTACATTGGCCTGTTTTCTCACTGAACAAATCGCACAGCCCGCTAAAACATGAATAAAAGTACACGGATGGTTTATATTATTTTTATGAATTAAAACACAAAACTATTAACACATTACTATGAGGTCATTTTTTTTGGTGATATGGTTTAGGGACATCCCCATTGCAAAAAAACTGCATTTTACCATTGGCACCATGGCCTTTTTAATAATTATAGAGCTACTTACCCTCAATTTTGCAGTAAATACCCTATCGGCCATCCGTACCCTCATTGGTGCCGAGGGATTGTGGTCAAAAGCCCAGAAAGATGGTTTATCGCACCTGCGTATTTATGCCTATTCGCACAACGAAAAAGATTACCAGGCCTTTTTGCAGTATATGAAAGTGCCCCTGGGCGATGGCATAGCCCGCAGAGCTATTGAGCAACCAAATCCCGATTATGAAACGGCACGCAAAGGCTTTTTAGCCGGCCGCATGCACCCCGATGATGTAGACGATGCTATTAAATTATTGCATCGCTTTAGCAGCATCAAATACATTCAAACAACGGTACAATACTGGAAAGAAGCCGAACACATCCTGATGAAAATTATCCCGGTGAGCCAGCAATTGCATGAAAGGGTAACATCGGGCACCATGTCGGCCGAGGAAACTAAGTTTTATTTGGATTATATTGAAAAGATCAATACGCAGCTAACACCAATTGCTGATAGCTTTTCTTTTAGCCTTGGGGAGGGCTCCCGCTGGTTTGAAAACCGCATACTTACACTGCTGGTATTTTTGGCGCTGTCAATTGAACTAACCGGCATTTTGATAGCCATTTCCATAAGCAAGGGAATCCAAAACGGGATTAAGGCTATCATGACGGGTGCCAGGATGGTTGAAAAAGAACGCTTTGTAAGGGTAAAAGTATTCTCGCACGATGAAATTGGCCAGCTGGCTACTTCCTTTAACCAAATGACCGATAAGCTGGAACTAACCATCACCAACCTTAAAGCCGAAGAAATTAAAGCCAAGAAAGAGAAAGAGCGCGCCGAAGCTTCTGAAAAAATAAAGCGGGTATTTATTGCCAACATGAGCCATGAAATACTTACGCCCATGAACGCCATATTAGGCTTTGCGTTGCTCATGGAAGAATCTGAAATGAATGATGAGCAAAAGCAGTATATGGCTGCCATTCGGAGGTCGGGCGAGTTTTTGCAGATACTGATCAACAACATCCTTGATATCTCAAAAATAGAGGCGGGCAAGGTTGTGCTTGAACATAAGCCCATTGATATTCATGACCTTGTAAAAACGGCAGTATCATTACTTAAGCCCGAAGCGGTAAAAAAAGCGCTGTCCCTTAACTATAAAATAGACAGGATGATTCCCAAATTAGTTTTGGGTGATGGGATAAGGTTGAGCCAGATTTTGCTTAACCTGATAAACAATGCCATAAAATACACTGCCTGTGGTTCTGTTTTTACCGATGCCTATGTGGTTAATAATATCGGCGATATAGTTTGGATAGAGTTTAGTGTACAGGATACCGGTATGGGCATCCCTGCCGATAAACAGGAAAAAATATTTGAAAGCTTTGATCAAATTAAACAAAACAACCAATTAGGGGGTATTGGATTAGGGCTGAGTATGGCCAAGCACCTGGTTGATTTGCACGGCGGCAAAATATTTATAAAAGCAAGCAACAGCAAAGGATCTGATTTTAGGGTGATACTCCCCTTCCAGAAACAAGATGTTAAACCAGAGCAAAAATCGCCACAAATAAATATTGGTCAACCTTCGATTGGATTGCCCCGTGCAAAAGGTATCCGGATTTTGGTGGCCGACGACAACCACCTAAACCAACTGCTGATACGAAAAGTGCTCGAAAAACGCAATTACGATGTGGACGTAGTTGAAAATGGCCAGCTGGCCGTTGATAAACTAAGTGAAAGCTATTACGACATGATACTGATGGACCTTGATATGCCCGAGCTAAACGGCTATGAAGCCACAACCGCCATTCGCAATTTTGAGGGCGAAAAAAGCGGTATCCCCATCATAGCGATAACCGCGCATGCCACCGCCGATGTAATGGAAAAATGCTACGCCTGTGGCATGAATGATTTTATAGCCAAACCATTTGACGCCGAAGTATTAAACCAAAAAATACTGGCCTTTACCAATCAATTTGCAGATGTAAGCGGCAAGTAAAAAACCAACAAACTACACCGGCCCCCAAACAACGCAAAAAGCCATTCATTAATGAATAGCTTTTTTCCACCCCACTCTCTCCCATCACATTACCTGCTTTTCAAACAACTCAATAACGGCACCTTCAATAATGAGGCGGGTATGCTCATAGTGTAGCTGTTTGTAAAACTGGGCGTATTCCATCATGGCTGTTATATCACTCTTTTTGAGCAGCAGGGTAACTATGTAAAGCTTAATTAGTTTATACTTATGGCTATGTGCTATATCATCAAAGTATTTATATTCTATCACTATCTGCTCATAATGGTTATCAATTAAGGCCATTTCTATTTTATAAGCGTGTAAAAGCACCTGCATAAACGGAGTAAAAGCATGATCCTGATGATTAGAGAGCCTGGCGATAGATCTGTAACATGCAACAAAACCGCTTTTATCATTACGCATAAAACAGGCATCCGCGCTAACTATATTTAAAAAGAAGGTGTATTCGGCGGCGTACTTTGAAAAGTTTTTGTAATTGTATCTTAACGTATTTATAAAACGCAATTGCTTACCTGGGCTACGGCTAAACTGCACGGTAAATGCTGCAAGTATAAACATGATATCGTTGGCTACGTGATCATTAAACCATTCGCCCTGGCCCGGAGGGTTAAAGCAAAATTTAGTAATTTCAACAAAAGCTTCTTTTTTGATGATACCGTATTTTAAATAATGAAAAACGGTGTCGATACATTTCAGCGGACTGATTGGAAATCTAAAAAGCTCTACCTGGGAAATCTTTTTAAACTGTAGCAAATAAGTTTCCAGGGCTTTCAAATCAAGCCGGAACATGGCCGTGATAGCCAGGCTGCTTAACACCAACAGCCGCTTATCATCCGGCAAATCAAACCTTAATAACGCGTGGAGCGTTTTTTCATAGCCCGAGTCGATATTTTCTAATCCAAAAAAGTAATAAAAGAATTGATTATCGATGTTTAGTTTAAAAAATTGCCGGTTTATTACCTGCAGGCCATTACCTAATAACTCGCGCTCAAAAAAATCGCCCATAAAGCACAATAAAACTATGCGCTGATTTAATGACAGATCAGCCTTAGTAATATAATTAAGGCTGTGATGTTGTTCGGTTTTAACGGCGTAAATAATGATCCATTTTATTACGTTTAGCTTTACATCGCTGTTCATTACCAGGTTCACCTGCACTATCAGCTCGGCATTTAAACGGTTATTATTGTCGGTTAGCAGCTTTTGGGCTACAACATACTCCAATAACTCATCGCCACCAAATTCAATAAATGTGTGATAAACCATTTCCTGGCTCTTGTTTATTTCGCGCAAAAAACCCTGACTTATAAGTTCCTGGTAAATATTTTGGTGTTTAGCTATGATAGGGCTGGCATTTAGCTTATTAACATAGTACTCCCCGTTTTTGTGATTCATAATTTGCACAAGCTCAAAAAGCAGTACCATCCTTTCGGCCGAGTGTTTATCAAGAAATATTTTCTCCAGCATATAGGCCGATACCAGGTCGTACTTTAAAAGGGAGTCTGCATAATTTAAAAAAAAGTCGTCTTTCCGCAACCGGTAGTAAAGTTGCAGGTATAAGGGATTGCACACCAGCTCAATTATTGCCGGATGCACAAATGCTTTTGCCTGGTGATTAATTTTAAGACCTATTTCTTTTATTTCGGGCAGGTTAAATTGGGGCACATTTATATAATTACTCTCGCCGGTAAAGCCGGTATACCATTTTCCACCTTTATCAAGCATGTGCCTGTTATTAAGCCAGGTACTTGTACGCATGGTAACCAATAACCTGAAAGCGCTACGCAGATCATACAGGGATAAGATATCTGTAATATGATTAACAATTAATGAAAACTGGTCGTTTTTAAGCGTGTGCTCATCAAAGCCATCAATAATGAGGTAAAACTTACCGCTCTCGCTGCCCCTGTTGTTCAGCAAGGCTACCATGTTGTCGGCACGGTTAAAACCCAGTAAGGATAACAGCCAGATGTGAATATCCTGCCCGCTCATCAATGCCGATTGCAGCGTTGAAGTGCTGAAAAACAAAATAATGTCGTTTACACCGTTTACCTCTCCAATTTCCTGCTTTTCTTCTATCCAGTGCAGCACAGCTATAGTTTTGCCATAACCCGCCGGCGCTACCAATGCTGTTGCTACAGCGCCCGAAAGGGCAAAATCATCCAGGTGGTCGCTGATAAATTTGCGGCTAACTGTTTTAACATACGGAATGCCCGATCGTCCTTTTAAAGCACGCAATGTGAACCCGGTTATTTTATCCGCCTGTTCGGTAAGGGTAAGCCAGTTCAGGCTTTTGTCCGATTCGTCTTTTTGATCGTGATCTTTTAAAAAGCTTGTCCAGGTATGATAGCCGCAATATTGCAGCAAAGTATCAATAGTAAATTGCGAGGGCTTAAATTCGCTGTTGGCAAATCCGTAAACCCGCTTCAACGTTGTTTCGCTGAGTTTCAGCCTGGTTTTTTGAAAAATGAGTTCACTCAGCTTTTTGCAGTCTGACGGCGCAACGTGGCTTAAATTAGAAACAGTAAGTACAAGTTTCTTGAGCAACTGGAAATGATGTGACAGCATTTGTATAATAAAATTTTACAGGTTTCAGATCAAATTCGCAGGGGGATCAATAAAACTTTATAAGGTTTATTTTTTGCGCATTGGTTTATTATTAAATTTATAATATACATAGCAAATAATATCACTGTGAACAAAAGTGAACAAAACCTATGGTTGTGAACAAAGCATTTATTGGGCTTTTTATACTTAAAATTCGCAATTGTGATCAGTTTAAAATCGCAACCATTATATTCAAAGACCATAGTTTAAACCATTTTGTTCTTAATGCAGGCCTTATTATGATTTATTAATAAATAAGCATCCTGATTTTTTACAGATTTTCTGCGGGAAAACCAATTTTTTTGACCGATAATTGTACACCAATATTCTTCACCTATTTAAATGATCCTTACCGACATTGAGCTTTGCGAGCGCATTAAACGCGGCGACATAGATGCTTACCGGCAAATCTATGATAGGTATCATAGCCAATTGTACTACTATGCTTTAAGGTTTTTAAAAATGCCCGAGCTGGCCGAAGATGTTATACACGATGTTTTTTTGAAGTTGTGGGAAATTAGGGAACAGCTAAAGCCCGAGTACAGCATAGTTGGTTACCTTTATAAAATAAGCCGTAACCAGGTTTTTAAACTTATCAAGAAAATCTCCGTAGAGACCGAATTACGCCATAAAGTGATAGGCATTATTGAGGAACAATGCATTGAGGCGGAAGCTAACCTGCAATGGAATGAATACGCCCAACTGCTTGGCGGTGCCATTGACCAATTGCCCCCGCAATGTAAAAAGGTTTTTAACCTGTGCCGCCAGGAAGGTAAAACTTATGATGAGGCAGCCCTTATATTAGGAATATCAAAACATACGGTAAAAGAACACATGATGGCTGCCATGAAAAACATTAAAAACTATTTCAGGCAAAATGCCGATATTGTATTTAGCCTGTTGCTTATCGAGTTGTTGAAGTAGTGTTGATCCGTTTAAGCAGGTTATTAAATTGGCGTTTACTATCCTCTTCTTGTTGTTGCTCCCCCTCATCCCACCAATCAAATAATAGCTTTAATGAATTATGAAAGTGTGGATTTTGCTTAACCGCGTTATCCAACTCGGCCAATTCCTCTTCCGAGGCCTCATTGGCTAATTTGCGGGTAACAAGCATCCAGATGTGATCGTTCATGTTATTTCACGTTTAGGTAAATAGTGCTACCAATAGGCAAAACAGGGTACACCCCCTCGCTGCAAAACATAAGGTAGACGTCTATGAGACGTAACCTCAAAGAAAAAGGTTGCATCTTTTTTAATCTTTACTTAATAAAAAAATATTTTCATCCCTACCCCCCCGACCTTTAAACTTTAGGATATATACAAATGATTATGAATCCTAAAGAGCATTATCAGCGCCTGCTGAGCAAATATTTATTGAATGAATGTACGCCCGAAGAGGCCGAAGAACTGTTCAATCACCTTGAAAAAGATGAAGCCGGCAGGCTGTTGCTTAAAAATTTGCAAGCGGGTTTTAACGAACAAATTGATAAGCCTAAGCCTATCAATCCCGAAATAAGTGAAGCTGTTTGGCAAAAACTGGAAGCCAACATCCAACAGCAACCCGTTGCCAAAGTTTATCCATTTAAAAGGTGGATTTCTGTTGCCGCGGCTGCTATCATCCTTATTACCGCCGGTTTATTTTTTTTTAAGCCCAAACCACACAGCGATCAGTTACTATCCCGCAAGGAAAGATATAAAAACGATATAGCCCCTGGCAGTAACAAAGCTATACTTACACTTGCCAACGGAACGGTAATTGTACTTAACCAGGCCAAAAATGGGCTGGTTACCAAACAGGGACAAACCATTATTAGTAAAGTTAATAATGGCCTGTTATCATACAAAGCCCTGGCATCGGCAAACAGTGCTGTACAATATAATACCATAACAACGCCCAAAGGCGGCGAATACCAGGTAGTATTGCCCGATGGTACCGCGGTTTGGTTAAACGCCGCATCCTCATTAAAATTCCCTACGGCCTTTATCGGTACCGAACGCGATGTAGAACTTACCGGCGAAGCGTATTTTGAAGTAGCCAAAAATAAAGCAAAACCATTTAAGGTAACGGCCAACAATGTAAAGGTTGAGGTATTGGGTACACACTTTAATGTGAATGCCTATAACGATGAACCCGATTTAAAAACTACCCTGCTTGAAGGTTCGGTGAAATTAAGCAGCGGCAATGAACTGGCTATGTTAGTACCCGGCCAGCAAGGCACCCTTGGTAAACAAGGCGGCAGCTTTAAAGTGGCCACAGTTGATACCGACGATGCCGTAGCCTGGAAAAACGGCAATTTCAATTTTGCCAAAGAGGATGTTCAAAGCATTTTAAGAAAAGTAAGCCGCTGGTATAATGTAGATATTGTGTACCTGGATAACGCGCCCAAAAAACAAATATGGGGTACGGTATCAAAATTCGACAACGTATCTGAAGTGCTTAAAATGATTGAGTTAACCGGAGTTGCACACTTTGAGATTGAAGGAAGGAGGATCACTGTGATGAAATAGTTATACATACCTCCGGGGCCCTGCCTTGCTATGATCACAGTGCATAAAAAAATCCGAAAGTGGTTGCAACACTCCCGGATAGTATACATGCCTGTTGGCAATAGCCTGGGTTGCCCGTCATATAATTTTTCGACAAACCAATATTCTGTTATAAACCCAAACTATTCAAACATATGAATTTTTTTCCTCATTATTTATGCCGGAAACCAACCGGCGTACATAAAAAGATCTTGTTAATAATGAAGCTCACTTTGGTTATCATGATAGGTTTTTTACTGCAGGTTAGCGCAAAAAGCTATGGCCAGCGGGTAAGCCTGTCGCAAAAAAACATCTCGCTTGAAGAGGTATTCAAAGAGATCCATAAACAAACCAAATTCAATATTCTTTGCGATGCCGAAATTTTACAGCAAACATCGGCCGTAAACTTAAACTTAAGGAACGTCACCATACAGGATGCGCTAAGCACCTGCTTTGCAGGCAAACGTTTAACCTATGTTATTGATGGCAATACCATTGTGGTAAAACGTAAAACCCAGGAAGAAACATCGGCAAAAGAAAGCCAGGCTATTTTGGTTACCGGTGTGGTAACCGATGAGAAGGGAGTGCCCTTACCAGGCGTTACCATTACCATAAAGGGAACCTACTCGGCTACATCAACAGATGTAAATGGTAAATACACCATATCGGTGCCATCATCAGAGTCGGTTTTAATATTCACTTTTGTTGGCTTTGAAAACACCGAGGTTCCTGTTGGCACACAAACATCTATCAACATAAAAATGAAAGATGCCGGCAACATCCTTAACGAGGTTGCGGTAGTGGGCTACGGTGTACAGAAAAAAGTAAGCCTTATTGGCGCGCAATCAACAGTAAATGTGGAGGAATTAAAGCTGCCAACCTCTAACATTACTTCGGCTTTGGCCGGCCGTATTTCGGGCGTGGTAGGTGTACAACGTTCTGGCGAACCAGGTAAAGATGTTGCCGATATCTGGATTCGTGGTATTGCTACCTTTGGCGGCGGCTCATCAAGCCCGCTGGTATTAGTTGATGGTGTTGAACGCAGCATCAGCAACATCGATCCGCAGGATATTTCCTCTTTTACCATTTTGAAAGATGCGTCAAGCACCGCGGTATACGGTGTGCGTGGTGCCAATGGCGTAGTGCTGGTACAGACCAAACGCGGCAAAGTAGGTAAGGCGCAAATCTATTTAGATTATAACGAAGGCGTAACCACCTTTACCCGCAGGCCGCAACTGGCCGATGGCGTAACCTACATGAACCTGGTGAATGAGGCGCTTACCACACGTGGCGGCCAACCCAAATACACACAGGATTATATTGACAAAACCGCCAATAAATCAGATCCTTTGTTATACCCTAACGTAAACTGGCTTGATGCTACTTTTAATAAATTAGGCTATAACAGGCGTGCTAACTTTAACGCCAGCGGCGGTGTTGATAATGCCCAATACTATGTTTCTGTTGGTTATTACAACGAAGGCGGCTTTTTAAAAACCGACGACCTTGCGCAGTACAATTCTGATGTTACTTACACCCGCTATAACTTTACCACCAACTTAAACCTAAAATTAAGCAGTACAACCAAGCTTGATTTGGGCGTGCAAGGTTTTGCGGCCCAATCAAACGGACCGGCCCTTTCAACGCAGGATATTTTTGTGAACGCGTTATCGGTTCCGCCGGTTGAGTACCCTATCTCCTATCCGGGTGGTTTTATACCGGGCAAATCTGCCAATGGTGGTTTTAGGAATCCTTATGCCGATTTAACCCGTCGCGGCTACAACACCGATTTTAACAACACCGTGCAGACCAACCTGCGCGTTACCCAAGATTTGAAATTTATAACCCCGGGCCTAAGCGCTACCGCTATGTTTTCTTTTGATAACTACAGCGATCATAGCATTAACCGTTCAAAACGCGAGGATACTTATTTCCCTGACACCAATAACCCTTACAACGCCGATGGCACTTTAAACCTGGTGCGCACCTACACCGGCAACGGTAATTACCTAAGCTACAGTAGGAGCAACGGCGGCAGAAGGCAATCGTACACAGAGGCTGCTGTAAATTATGATAGAAGCTTTGGTAAGCACCATGTTACCGGTCTTTTATTAGGTAATGCCCAGGATGGTGTAGATGCCTTTGCAGGTGATTTTACTTCGTCAATACCGCACCGCTACCTGAGTTTAGCAGGCAGGGGCACCTACTCATACGCCGACCGTTACTTTTTTGAAGCCAACTTTGGTTACAACGGATCGGAAAACTTTGATCCTAAAAGGCGCTACGGCTTTTTCCCTTCATTTGGTGCAGGCTGGGTAATATCAAACGAGCACTTTTTTGAACCGCTTAAAAACACCCTTACCTTTTTAAAATTCCGCTACTCTGATGGATTTGTAGGTAGCGATGATTTGGGCGCCGGCCGCAGGTTTGGTTACCTCACTATAGTATCAGAATTAACCGACGTGAACAACGGAGGCTACACTTTTGGTAAAGGCTTTGAAAACTCAAACGGCATTAATGTTACCGACTACGGCGTAAGTGTAAGCTGGGCAAAATCGCACAAACAGGATTTAGGTATGGAAGTAAGAACCCTTAACGACAACCTATCTTTAATTGTTGATTTATTTAAAGAACACCGTACAGGTATCTTTTTACAAAGACAGTCGGTACCGGGCTTTGTGGGTTTGGTTAACCAGCCAGAGGGTAACCTTGGTATAGCCAATAACAAAGGCATCGATGCCACGCTTGATTACAATGCCCATTTTGGCAAAGTGAACGTTGGTTTCCGCGGCACATTTACCTACAATAAAGCTGTTGTTGTTGAAGATGACCGCCCTACCCAGGCCTATCCATGGCTTGATCACCGCGGCCAGCCTATTTTGGCGCGGTATGGCTACCAGGCATTAGGCTTATTTAAAGACCAGGCCGAAATTGACGCCAGCGCTGTACCCGGCGATAAATCAAAAGTATTACCCGGCGATATCAAGTATAAAGATATTAACGGCGACGGCCTGATAAATGCTTATGACCAGGTTAAAATTGGTAATGGCGATGTGCCATCAACCGTTTATGGTTTTGGTGTTAATGTGGAGTATAAGGGCTTTTATGTGGGCGCCTTTTTCCAGGGCATTGCTCATGCCGATATTGAATTAGGTGGTGCCGGCATTATTCCGTTTAACGGCGATGGCGGCGAAACCAATATTTACAGTAACGCGGTTAACAGGTGGACACCACAAAACCCAAGTCAGAATGTATTTTACCCACGCCTGGCTTATGGCGATAGCGAAAACTTCAATAACTCGCAGGCCAGCTCATGGTGGGTTAAAGATGTAGGCTTTATCCGCCTTAAAACTGCCGAATTGGGTTATAATCTGCCCAACGATTTGTTTAGCAAATTTCATATCAAAGGATCGCGCATTTACCTGATAGGTTACAACTTACTAACCTTCAGCAGCTTTAAATTGTGGGACCCGGAGTTAAATACCGACCAGAACGGCCGCGCCGATGGTGCCAAATATCCAAGTGTTAAAACCATTTCAATTGGCCTTAACCTTAAATTTTAACCAATAGCAAGACATAATCATGAAAAAGATATTTTTATTCGCAACCATATTGGTCTTAACAGCTGCTACATCCTGTAAAAAGTATTTAGACCAGGTACCTAACGATAGGTTATCATTAGATGAAACCTTTAACAGCCGCACCAGTGCCGAAAAGTTTTTGGCCAACGTTTACAGCTATATTCCAGATGAATTTGGGCAGCGTAACCCAGGCGGTCCGCGCAACGCCGGCTTATGGACCGGCGGAAGTGACGAGGCCGACTATGACTGGAGCTTTGTACAATCAAACAACGTAAACATTGGCAACTGGGATGCAAACTCGGGCTTTGTATCTGATTACTGGACCAATTTTTATAAAGGCATTCGTTCTGCCAGTTTCTTTATTGCCAATGTTGATAAAGTACAGGATATGACGCCACAACTTAAAGTACAATACAAGGCCGAAGCACAAGCCATACGTGCCATGTATTACTATTATTTGATGCGTATTTACGGGCCTGTTGTACTACTGGGGGATGTAGCGATAGCGCCCGACGCATCTTTTGCCGACGTGCAGCTACCCCGCAGCTCATTTGATGAGTGTACTAACTATGTTGCTACCGAATTAAAAACCGCTTCTGATAATTTACCCATAGTACCATCAAACGATAGCAATTATGGCCGTATCACCAAAGGCATAGCGCTTGCTTTTAGGGCCATGGCGTATTTGATGGACGCAAGTCCGCTTTATAACGGTAACACAGATGAATCTGCTTTAAAAAACTCCGACGGCAAGCAACTCATCAGTCAAACCGCCGATGTAGGCAAATGGAAAACCGCCGCTGATGCTTATAAAGATTTCATTACCCAGTTTGTTCCGGGCACATATGATCTGTTCCGCAAAAACGATGCATCGGGTAACTATGATCCGTACCTGTCATGCCGTGATATCTGGTTAACAGATTGGAACAAGGAAGTAATCCTGGCCCGCGCCAATAATTCTTTAAACTCACGTCAATACGAAATGACACCATACCATAATGGTTATGCGTCTGAAGTGCGTGGTTCTGGCGGTTTGGGTGCTACTCAAAACATGGTTGATGCTTTTTTTACAGCCAACGGTAAAAGTATAGATGATCCAACTTCGGGCTATATTAAAACCGGCAACTCTACTACCGATACCAAATATACCAAAGCAGGTATCTATAACCAATGGGTAAATCGCGAGCCTCGTTTTTATGTAGATATTACCTACAACGGCAGTATTTGGCTGGATACCAACACAGGCCTCATCACTACACAACTTTATAACCATGGCAACTCTGGTAAAGCAACCGGTGGTAACGATTATTCGCCTACCGGTTATATTGTACGTAAAATGCAGGGCCTTGGAAACTGGAATGTTGGCGGCCGTACTTTAATGCTGCTACGCCTGGCTAATATTTATATGGATTATGTGGAGGCCCTTAATGAGGCTGCTCCCGGCGATCCGGATATTTTGAAATATTTAAACCTCATTCGCGACAGGGCCGGCGTGCCGGTTTATGGCTCAACAGATTTGCCTATCCCTGCCGGCCAGGATGCCATGCGTACCGCTATCCGCAAGGAGCGCCGCGTTGAACTGGCGTTTGAAAACGTAAGGTTCTTTGACGTTCGCCGCTGGAAAATTGCCGAACAAACCGATAACGGCCCCATCTACGGCTTAAATATCAACGCCGATTTACCCGACTTTTTAAACGTTGTTCCGTTTGAAACCAGGGTATTCAGCAAAAGGCACTACTTTTTCCCAATCCCTCAAAAAGATGTGGATACCGATAAAAAGTTAGTCCAAAACCCAGGCTGGTAATTCGGCCTTATCACAACAGCGGCAGGAGGTTTCCTGCTGCTGTTTTTTAATCAATGCCAATACTACCATTGGGATAATGTTTCATTTCAAAACATCTGCTATGAAAAAATCATCTTGTTTTTTAGTACTGAGTATGTTTATCGCGTTGGTAAGCTGCGGCAAAAGTAGCAGCACTACCCCCACTCCCGACAAAACATCGGTAGTAAAACCCGTTAACCAAAACTTTACCGCCGGCGATGCCGACCTGGCTTACACCGCCTTTAACAATTACTTTTATAACCCCACCGCCAAACTGTATTACAGCACCACCAAAAAGGATGGCGTGGCCGCCATATGGACCCAGGCTATTTACTGGGATATGGCCATGAACGTTTATCAGCGCACCAAATCATCGTCGCAATTAAACATGATTGGCGATATTTACCAAGGTAACTATAACCAGTACGATGGTTATAAATGGAACAACACTGCCGTTTGGTTTATTTATGACGATATGATGTGGTGGGTAATGGCCCTGGCCCGTGCCAACCAGGTTACCGGCAATGCCGTTTACCTTCAAAAAGCCAAAGACGGTTTCGCCCACGTATGGGCAGGATCATATGACCCGGTTAACGGGGGCATGTTTTGGGATTTTCAGCACAGTGGCAAAAACTCATGCATCAACTACCCTACTGTTATTGCAGCCATGCGTTTGTACACCATAACCGGCGATACCAGCTACTTTAATAAAGCTAAATCAATTTACGCCTGGAGCAAAACCAATTTAGCAGATGCATCGGGCAAAATCAATGATAATAAAATAGGTAACAACCCTCCCGGCGGGCAGGATTATACCTACAACTCCGGCACTGCCATCGGCGCGGCAATGGCCTTATATAAGGCGACAAGTGATACAACCTATTTAAACGATGCCAAGCTGTATGCCGACTATGTAAAAAACAACCTTTGCACCAGCAGCATTTTACCTGCCGAAGGTGACTTTAATGAGCAGGGGGTACTCAAGGCCATTTTTGCCCAGTACATTATGCAGCTGATACAGGACGGCGGCCAAAGCCAGTACCTAACCTGGATACAAAACAATGTAAACACCGGCTGGATAAACAGAGACGCGACACGCAACCTTACCTATCGTAATTACGCGGTTAGCTGCCCCACCGGCGATATCCAATCATACGAGGCCAGCAGCATAGTAACCTTTATGCAGTTATGCCCTCCATCAAACTAAAATACCCTACTTGTACCTATGATAAAGCCTGTTGTTGTAATGATGGCAGGCTTTTTTAGTTTAATAGTATGTGATTTTTTGTAATATATCAGTTTGTAATACACCATTTAAAAGCTGTCTGGTTTCAATCAGGTTATCTTTGTCGTCATAAACAAAAATCTTTTCGTATTGAATTGGCAACACCGTTATCAAGCTTGTACCCCAAACAATGTTGTGTTTATAAAACTTATTCCTGGCATTGGTTTTTACGGTTATACGGTTTAGATGTTTTGCATCAAACTCATAGTTTACGAGTTGATATAAAGTGTCCTGCTTAACCAAGACTGTGCGCAATCTATTATTGGCATCGTAAGTATAACTGGCGTTAATTTCAACTCCGGGTTTTGAAGAATCTGAATATGTTTCAGCAACAAGCGTTTTCCCATCGTACACATAACGATCAAAACCAGAGGGTTCAATTACATTATTGCGCACATATAATTCTCTTCTTTCAAGCGGCAAATGCATTGCATTATAAGTAAATTCAACCAAGCTATAAAAACCAGGGCTGTAAGGGTTCCTGATTTCTGCCTGAATCATATCAATATCTTTGTATCTATAGATTTTATATTGCGATGTTTTACCGTTTACAAACTGCAATCTTTTTAAAAGATTCCCTCTCTCATTATATAAAAACCGGGTGCTATCCCAACCTAAAACCTCTCCCTTGAAATTGAGATCAATATTTTTAAAAAATAACATTTTCCCTTTAGCATCATAAACACTATGATCAACAGTCACATTCTTCCTGCCAGTTAACTCTTTACTTTGCCATTCCCGGGTTAACGAATCTGCAGATATTTTATAGGTGACTACATTGGTTCTCTTTCCACCATAATACCTGACATAAGTTGCCAGGTTACCAGCAAGGTCATAATTTTCTACCGACATCGTATCTTTGAAATTCCTGGCTTCGATATTAAAGTCCCTGAAATATACGATTTGCTTAATGTGGGTTCCTGGCTTGTTTTTCAGATATATCGCAATATCATATGGTCGCGGTTCAACAGAAACATCCAATGCTGATTGCCCGTAACACAAGCCGCAACACAATATTAAAAAAGATATAATAAGGTATTTCATTATATGACCACATCTATTTAAATACCGTAAAGTTACGATCAATCGGTATCCCTTTAAACATTATTTCGATAAACCTAAATTACCTTTCTATAAACACAAAAAGCCTCCCGAAACACCGGGAGGCTTTTACTACACTGTATTACAGCTTAGCAATTATTAATATAATGTGAACTCAACCCTGCGGTTAGCCTGACGGCCTGCTGCGGTTTTGTTGGTTGCAATTGGCTGTGTTTGGCCATAACCTGTTGCTTCAATACGTGATGCATTTGCACCTTTGCTTACCAGGTATGATTTGATTGACTCGGCACGATCTTTTGATAAACGCATGTTCAATTCGCTTGAACCGGTATTATCTGTATGGCCTGCCAATTTAAGGCTGAAGTTTTTATCAACCAATAATTGGGCAACCCTATCAAGGCTTGGCAATGAGTGATCGCGGATGGTTGATTTACCTAAATCAAATTCCAGGTTTTTAATAGCGTCTTTAACCACTTTCCTGTCTTCTTCGGTTACATAAATAACCGGTTTAGCAAGCGGACAGCCAGAACCATCTACCTTGGTACCGGCAGGTGTATTAGGGCATTTGTCGTTTACATCTACAACGCCATCGCCGTCGCTATCAGTAGTTAATTTGGCAAGATTAGCGTTAGTAGTGTTCAGGTCATTTCTTAACTCATCGTTTTTAGCTTTCTCTGCATCAATTTCTCTCTGCAAAGCGGTTTTAGTTTGTTCGTTTTCCCATAAGTATTCGGTACGCATTGATGATACCGGGTTATGAGTTGCCATTTGCGGCTTTTTGCTGCTACCCAAGGCAAATTCTAAACCAATGTGGGCATATGAAAACCTATCGTTAGATGTTCCGTATTTGTAACCGTCAAAATTATCAGAGTTAACAAAATTAACCTGGTAACCTAAATCGAGGTTGATACCCGGTGCCAGATCAAATTTAAAACCTAAACCAATTGGGATAAATACTTCATTGATTGATCCGTTACCTGTAGTTTTATAATTGGAGGTTTGGCCTGCCGCATTAGTAATTTTAGGTGTATAGTTCATTGTACCTGCACCCAATGTTAAATACGGTTGAATAAACGGCTTGTCATGGCGCCAGTTAATGTTGGCTAATGTAATGTTGGCACTTAAACTTGCCGACCAGTTGATGTTGGTTTCATAACTGGTGTAAGGCGATGCGCCTAAATTGTCGGGCTGACTGTTTGTACCTTTAACTTTGCCACGCAGGAAATCGGCCTGTAAACCAAAGGATGGCAAAATTTGCTTTTTAATGTAAGCGCCATAACCTATTGCTTCTTGCGGGTGAGAAAAATCTTGTCTGTTGTTGCTTCCAAAAATGGTAAACGGCGTTAATAAACCACCATTTACACCTACCGACCATGTGCGCAGCTGACCGCCACCCGAAAATGGTTTTACATAGTCTTTTGCTGCTGCCGAGGTATCAGGAGTTTGTGCGAATAATTTACTACCTACCATTAATCCGCTAAGGAGCATGGTGGCTTTTTTTAAATTTGTTTTCATATTATTATTTTAATTATTAGGCAAGCTCTGAAGCAAACCATAACTACATTTGCAATAGTAATGCCTTTGATAACGCCTACTCAGAGCCTAAAGCTATAATTGGTTCATAAACAGCAACCAATCAAAGGGTTGAATTATGCCACTAAGGCGGTTTATACTTTTTGACCAAATAACAAATTGGGTCAAAAACAGTACAATATTGTACGCTTGTTAATACTAAATTTTATTTTTTACGCCGATATAATTAAACGTTTAAGTAACTAATTGTTAATATTACCGTATACCATGGTATATATAAACCCCTGTTTCCAACAGCCTTTACCTTGGTAGCAGTAATAAATAAATCACGCTGAATGTTTAAGTGCTATAATAGCTGTAAAGCCATTTTTCATAGTTTACTTTGGAGTTGCCTTTTGGTACCTCTTAGCAGCTATGCGCAAAATGAAAGCCTTAAATTTTTACATGTTGGTACGGCCGAAGGGTTATCACAAATTAATGTTAACTGCATTTTTCAGGATAGCCGGGGATTTATGTGGATAGCCACCCGTAACGGTTTAAACAGCTACGATGGCTATAAATTTACCACCTACCATTACGATTCAAAAGACAGTACTTCCCTAAGCAATAACATGGTTACTGATATTGCCGAAGATACCAACGGCAACATGTGGCTATCAACCCAGGGCGGCTTAAACATGTACCAGCGCAGTACGGGCAGGTTTGTTAGATACTTACATGACGATAGTAAGCCCAAAAGCCTTGTTGACAATTTGATAAACAGGTTATTTTTTGAAAATGGTATACTGTGGATAGGTACCCAAAACGGTGGTATCGATCGTTACGATTTAAAAAAAGGCACGTTTGAGCACCATAAGCATTTGGCCAGCGATACTAATAGCTTAAGCGACAATAACGTGCGCACGGTTTATATAGACACATACCACAATCTTTGGGTTGGCACAGGTGGCGGCGGGTTAAACTTATATAACCGCAAAACAAACACCTTTACCCACTATCCGTATTACGATGCTGCTACCAAAACCGTAACCGGCAAAAACATAGTATCTATTTTTGAGGACAACTCAAAACAGCTATGGTTGGGTAGCCAGGGCGATGGCTTGTTTTTGTTTAATAGAGGCACCAAAACTTTTAAACAATTTTTGCACGATAAAAACGCTCCCGGCAGTATATCTGCAAATACCGTATATGCTTTAAATACCGACGACCAGGGCAATTTATGGGTAGGCACCGAAAATGGTGGCTTGTGCGTACAGGAAAAACAGACCGGAAAATTTAGCGTTTACCAACATGACGAGATTGACAATAATAGCATAAACGGCAATTCGGTATATGGTATTTGCCGGGATAGGTACGGCAATATGTGGGTGGGCGCGTTTGGCGGCGGTATTAACCTATCTAAAAAATCGACAGCCAGCTTTGGCCTGTACAGGCACAACAGCAAGCCCGAAAGTTTATCAAATAACTATGTACTTGATTTTGCCGAGGATAAAGAAAACCAGATTTGGATAGGTACCGATGGTGGCGGCTTAAACAAGTTTGACCCTGTAAATAAAACCTTTAAAGCCTACAAGCAACAACCAGATGGTAAAAACGGGATAACCGGCAATTATGTACTTACCGTAAAACCTCACAGCGACGGCAAGTTATGGATAGGTACCTGGGGCGATGGCTTAAGCGTTTTTGACCCTAAAACCAATATTTTCACCAATTATAAGCATGATGCTGCCAAACCCAATGGTATAGGCGGCAATAACATATATTACCTGTTGCATACCAGCGATAAAAAGACCTGGTTAAGTACTTTTAACGACGGTTTAGATTGTTACGATCCAAACACCAGGGTGTTTAAACATTACAGGTTTAATGCAAGCGATAACAAAAGCATTAGCAGCGATAGGCCTTATGTAATGTATGAAGATAAGATACACCGCTTATGGGTTGGCACCTCAGATGGTGGCTTAAATTTGTTTGAACCTAAAACCGGCACTTTTAAACGCTACACACATAGCGAAAAAATAAACAGCATCAGCAACAATGGTGTAACCGATATTTTTGAGGATGGTAACGGCAAACTATGGTTGGCAACGCTATCTGGCCTTGATATACTTGACCCCGAAACCGGACACTTTGAAATTTTCACCAAAAAGGATGGCTTACCCAGCGATATTATTTATGCCCTGCGGCAGGATGATCATGGTAAACTATGGGTTAGCAGTAACGGCGGTATCTCGAAATTTGACACGGCCACTAAAACTTTTTTTAACTACACCGTTGAAGACGGCTTACAGGGTGATGAATATAAACCCCATTCGGCCTTAAATGCAAGCGACAAAAAGATCTATTTTGGTGGTATAAACGGGTTTAATGTTTTTGATCCGGATAAAGTATTGCGGCAGGATGGCTTTGCACCGCTGGTTATCACTTCTTTTCAGCTGTTTAATAAACCTTTGGCTATTGCTACCAGCGCTAATGATCCATCGCCATTAAAAAACAACATTACCGATACGCGTAACCTTACCTTATCCTACAAGCAATCGGTATTTTCTTTTGAATTTGCAGCGCTTGATTATTCATCGGTCGACAGAAAACAATACGCCTATTATTTAGATGGCTTCGATACCGAGTGGAATTACATTGGCAGCCATAATTCAGCTTCCTATACCAACCTATCGCCGGGCACCTACCACGTAAAATTAAAATACCGTAACAGCCAGGGCTTATGGTCGCCGGTAGCTACGCCATTAACCATAACTATTGTGCCGCCATTCTGGCTCACCTGGTGGTTTGATGTATTGACCTTTTTGGCAATTGTAGGTGCTATTTACGGCCTTTTTAAATACAGGATGCGTACCATAAGGCTGCAAAAAGAAAATCTGGAAAAATTGGTAAAGGAACGCACCGAGAATATAACGCAGCTCACGATAGAAGAAAGAAGATCGCGCGAGGCTGCAGAAAAAGCCCGCGAAGAAGCCGAAAATGCCAACAAGGCCAAAAGTATATTCCTGGCTACCATGAGCCATGAAATACGCACCCCTATGAACGGCGTTATTGGTATGGCCACGCTTTTAACCAATACCGAACTTACTGCCGAACAAGCCGAGTATACCGAAACCATCAAACAATCGGGTGATGCCCTTTTAACCGTAATTAACGATATTCTTGATTTTTCGAAGATAGAGTCGGGCAATATGGAGTTAGAGGAGCACGATTTTAACCTAAGGGATTGTGTAGAAAGCGTATTAGACCTTTTTGCCGATAAGGCCTCTCAACTCAAAATAGATCTTATTTATCAGATAGAAGAAGAGCTGCCAGAACACATTATTGCCGATGCCATGCGTTTAAGGCAAGTATTGATAAACCTGGTTGGTAACGCTATAAAGTTTACCAGCGAAGGTGAGATTTTTATTGGTGTAAACGGCATAGCTGTTGATAACAACGAGTTTGAACTCTCATTTACCGTGCGCGATACCGGTATTGGTATCCCCGAGGATAAATTATCTCGCCTTTTTAAAGCGTTTTCACAGGTTGATTCCAGCACAACCCGTAAGTATGGCGGCACAGGCTTGGGTTTAGTGATCAGCGAAAAGCTGATTCATTTAATGGGGGGCGAAATCAATATAAAAAGTGAATTGGGCATAGGCACCATATTTAGCTTCAGTATTAAAACCAGGGCAGGCGTAAAAACCGCTCCCGTTTATCAAAACCTGAATACCAAGGGGTTGGAAAATAAACAGGTACTGGTTGTTGATGATAATGCCACCAACCGAAACATTATGGAAACGCTGTTACGGCACTGGAAATTTACGCCATTAGTCGCAAAATCGGGCCCCGAAGCCTTAACCATATTATCACAAAACGAGCAGATTGACTTAGTACTAACTGATATGCACATGCCCGGGATGGACGGTGCCGAACTGGCCCGCAAAATAAAAGAGTTATATCCAGCCATACCCCTTATTTTGCTTAGTTCTGTTGATAAACAAAGTAAACGTGAAGTAAACCTCTTTAATGTGGTGCTAACCAAGCCCGCCAAACATAACCTGCTGCTTAAACATATCATTGATCTGTTAAAGAACGATAACAGAATTGTGGTTGAGCAAAAAACAAAAAAAAGCGTTTTATCCACAGAGCTTGGCGCTCAATATCCGCTTCATATTTTAATTGCCGAGGATAACCTCATCAACCAAAAAGTAGCCCGGCAAATTTTGCAGAAAATGGGTTACCAGGCAGATATTGCCGTTAATGGCCTGGAAGCACTGGAAGCGGCCATTGCCAAACCATATGATATTATACTGATGGATGTGCAAATGCCCGAAATGGATGGGCTGGAAGCCACCCGCCAGATAAGAAAAACACTTGCCTTGCAGCCTGTTATTATAGCCATGACCGCCAATGCCATGGTTGAAGACAAGGAAGCCTGCCTGCAAGCCGGCATGAATGATTACCTGAGCAAGCCTATGAAAATTGCCGAAATTGTAAGCGTGCTGGAAAAATATGGCAAACAGGTTAAGGAGCAGGCAAATCCATAACAGCGCATTACCCAAAAGTTATCTTTCAGTTAAATCATCCTCAACAACCAATCAACCGGCATATTCCTTAATATTTTCGGCAAAAAAATGTCATGAAAGTTTTATCGCGTTGCCTTATTGGGATTGTTCTTTTATCAACCTTTAATGCTGTTAATGCCCAAAATAGGGCTGATCAATTTAACGGCGGCAAAAGAGTGGTTATCATTATGTTTGATGGTTTTGGCATGAGCTATTTTAAAAACGCGCCTATGCCCTATCTAAAATCTATGATTAACAGTAACGGATTTTTCAAACAGGTAAGCGCGCTGATGCCAACCGTTACCAATGCCAATAATACATCCATATGTACCAGTACCTTTCCCGAGGTTAATGGCATTAGCGGCAATTTCTTTTTAAATGAACAAGATCAGGAAGAATTTATGGAGGATAAACACCTGGTGCTTGCTCCTACCATTTTCCAAAAGCTAAAAAACTATGGCGTAAAATCGGCATTGATATCAAGCAAAAAGAAAAGTACTACCCTGCTTTGCGAGGGTACCGATATTGTAGTATCGCCAGAGACAGCAGATACTTCATGGACCAATAAACTGGGTAAACCGGCCGAAATTTATAGCAAAGAGATTAATTACTGGTCGATGAGAGCCGGCATTTACCTCCTCAAAAACCGCAAGGATATTGGCTGCGTTTACATCCACACCACAGATTATCCAATGCATACCTGGGCACCCACGGATAGCAACTCTATCAGCCACTTAAAAAACATAGATAACTATATCCGGCAGATTCACGAGGCAGCGCCGGACGCGACGATACTGATCACTGCCGATCATGATGTAAACCATAAAAGCAGGTGCATTGATCTACAAAAAGCATTAAAGCTGCAAAACATAGCTATTAAGCTGGCGCTGAGCCCCGAAAAGGATAAGTATTTTAAACACCACCGTGGCTTTGGCGGCGCCTCATACGTATACCTAAAAAACGCGAGTGATGTAACCGCCGTTGAAACCGCCTTGCATCAAATACAGGGTGTAGAAAATGTATTGACACGTGCCGAAGCCGCCCAAAAATACCACCTGCCACCTAACCGCATTGGCGATCTGATAGTTTTAGGCGATTCAACAACCGTTTTTGGCGACCTGGAAAAAGAGGCCACCGAGCAACTACCGGATACCTATCGTAGTCATGGCTCGGTTTATGAGATCAATGTACCGTTAATCATTCTTAACTCGAAAAAGCACCCGCCGGCATCGTTTTTTAATTATAATAAAGATATAGCCGCATGGTTAATGGATAAGAAATATTGGTAAACAATAAAAATAACCTATCTTTTGTCGCATATTGATTTGGATGATCCCGACGGCAAAAACAATCAATAAATCACTCAGAAAAAAACCTTATGGCTTTACCAAACATTTTTACCGCACCTGTTGCCAACGGCGTAATTGAACGTATTAACACCCTTACCCCTCAAACCCAGCCACAATGGGGTAAAATGAATGTAGCGCAAATGCTCGCCCATTGCAACGTAAGTTATGAAATGACCTACGAGGATAAGCACCCCAAACCCAATCCTTTTATGAAACTGATTATTAAACTGCTGGTAAAAAAAGTAGTAGTTAGCGAAACTCCTTACAAACGCAACAATCCAACAGCCCCGGCATTTTTAATAACTACCGAAAAAGATTTTGAGGCCGAAAAAAGTCGGTTGATAGCCTACATCCAAAAAACACAACAATTAGGCGAAAAGGCTCTTGACGGCAGAGAGTCACTTTCCTTCGGCCCGTTGAGCATTACGGAGTGGAACAACATGTATTATAAACATTTGGATCATCACCTTACACAGTTTGGGAGTTAGCAGGTTTTGAAACTTTTCACATTATGCCAGGTATTATTATATAAAAAATCAAAACCTGCAAAGCTTTATGCAGACAGGTTTTGATCATTAAATAACATATTCAACCACATGCGCCTCCCATAAGGCCGGTACTTCTAATTTATCTATTAGTTTTTCCAACACCGCATCGGGTACAGCTGCTTCCCGGTTTTTATTTTGGCGATGCAGATGCGCGTAGGGCGCTTCAACGTAAACTATTTTTACCCGGGCTTTATAGGTGATAAACAGATCTGTTAATTGCTGCCTCATTTGTCTGGTTGTGTTGGTGGCGTTCCAGACAAAGCCGATTTGTTTGCGTAAAAATATACGCGCGCGCTCTTTAGCCTCCTGAATCACCCGTCCGTTGCCGGTTTTATCTGTGGGCGAAATCCCCCACTCGTTCCTGATATCATCTAACGATACAACAGGCAAATCTGCATAATGCTTTTGAATAAAAGTATTTTTACCTGCCCCAGGCAAGCCACTCATCAATATTACCTCAAAGGTCGCTTGGTCAAATGGCACATAATCGGGATAGGCATCATCATGTTGCATGTAGTACATCAATGCGTCGTCCGTTTCAAAGCCGCGCGGCGTACCCCAGCAGTTTTGTTCGCGGCAAAAGGCTTCAAAGCAATCTATTTTAAAAAGCATCTCTTCCTTATCCACACAAATGCGCCCTAATACATCGGCCCTGGCCAATAAGGCCAGCCACATGGTATTCACTTCCATGCTGGCCATAATGAGGGCTTTTGCAGGATCGGGTTTTTCAAATATCCAAAGCGGCAAACCATGATAACGCACCAGGCCAACAACCTGCTCCCTAATGCTCAACGGCGCAGGCACATCCCTGTATAAAATTTGCCGGGCGGCCATGGCCCCTTTACGTGCATGGCCGTTTGAAGTAATCCGCCCATCATCTTCCAATACCGTTGTGTTATACTTCTCCACATCGTGCAGTAAAGCAGCGGCCCATAAAATTTCCTGTTCCTGCGTGTCCAATAACAGAAAAGCAGGTTCGGCAGTTAATGCAACCAGCACCATTTGCGTATAAATGGCTACATTGCCTTCGGCGTGGTAAATTGCATCCTGGGGTACATCCTTCATCCGGCTTACCCACTCAAACCCGCTTTCCAGTTGGTTCCAATCTTTATTTTCGCTAATAGTCCACATAGCTACCTCCTTCGTTTTTTAATGCGGCCCGTTTCCAGTTGCGGGTCCAGTGCTCATCTGTTTTAACATGCCCTTTTCGCACGTATTTAAAAACATTGTGTGCAAAATCATTTACAGCGTACCCGTTTGCGTTACGCGTCACTATTCTCTCAATGGTGATGGGTAAACCGGTTATAATATCATGAGGCTCCAATTGGCCTCGTCCCGAAGTTAAGTTTAACACCCCATTTTCAAATACCAGCCTATCAGCTGGTTGCTCAATAACAGCCAGTTGCGGCACTACAGGCAAACCTATCATAGCTGCATAAAATTGGGTTTCTTCCCAACTTAGCCACCTGTCATGTTCCCTGATGCCAAACACGTAAAAATGGCTGTCCAGGTTTCGGTATTCTATAGAATGGACGGCGTATAAATTTTCGAGGAAGATTTCCAAATCGCCCAGGTCATTTTTAATAAGTTGCCAAAACCGCCGGATACTTTCCGTCCACGGTGAAATGGTAGGTGCCGCGTGCGAACGGGCAAATACGCCATATTTAGACAGGCAATTGTTTTCGCCATCCAGTTTTTCGGTATGTATTAATTGGGGAATCTGCTGCAGATGCGCCCAATAGTCGTGCTGTATCCTATCGTCGCTGGTAGTGCCCGGCGAGAACGGATAATGATACGTACGACCATATTTTCGTGATATAGCCATGTTGTAAAAAATTAAATAAAAGGAAATATTTATTCTATCCCTCCCCGTAGTATGTAGGGAAAGTCATTAAACATTTGTTATGCTAATGAAATTACATGGCTCAAAGTGTTGCAGACGTTTTTAGGTCTGGCGCAAAAGTAGAAAGTTTTTTGAGATTTTAGAGCGTTAAACATTTGTCATTCTCTTCAAAAACCATAAGAATATGCTATCAAAAACAAGGATGTCCTTATTTTAATTTTTCAACCTTCCCTTATCTTTTCCCTATGCGCAAGGCCCCATTCTATCATGGCAATAATAACCGGACTAAAGGTGCGACAATACTCAGTGGATTCATACTCAACTAATACAGGGCTTGTTGGCGTTACTTTACGGATTATCAGTTTATTCATTTCCATTTCCTTTAACTCGCGCGATAGCATGCGGGTAGTGATACCCGGTATGCTGCGTTCTATCTCCCTAAAGCGTTTGTTGCCATTACAAATAGAGTTAATGATGGGCAACTTCCATTTGCCGCCAATTACATAAATAGTATCCTGTAAAGCCTGAATCTCGCGGGCGGCGTCTCGGTTTTGTAAGTCTATTTTCATTTCTTGAACTGGTATACTCTGTGATACTGGTAACAAAGTTATACCAAATTGGCTTTACATTTGCATCCTAACAAAAAATATATTCATTATGAACAATTTGAAGGATAAAATAGCCGTAGTTACAGGCGGTAACAGCGGCATTGGTTACGCTACCGCTAAAGAATTAAAAGCGCAAGGTGCCAAAGTGATCATTACCGGCAGACGCGAAGAGGCAGTACAGCAAGCGGCGAAAGCATTAGGCGTAACAGGCATCGTTGCCGATCAATCACGCTTAGCTGATACCGAAAACCTGGTTGCACAGGTAAAGCAGGATTTTGGCAAGGTTGATATCCTTTTTATCAATGCAGGCATAGTAGGCATTACCCCTATTGAGCACGCTACCGAGCAGATGTTTGATGATATCATCAACATTAACTTTAGAGGTGCTTATTTTACGCTAAGCAGGTTTATACCATTATTGGCCGATGGCGGTTCGGTAGTGTTCCTGTCGTCAAACGTGGCCAGCTTTAATATGGCTAATTCGTCAATATATTCATCCAGCAAGGCGGCTTTAAACTCCATCATGAAAATAGCGGCATTGGAGCTGGCCTCTCGTAATATCACGGTAAACGCGGTAAGTCCCGGCCCTACCGAGACAGAAATTCTTAACAAAATGGGCATGGATGACGACACCCTAAAAGCGGCCAAAGCCAATATATTAAGCAAAATACCGCTAAACCGCATGGGTACAGCACAAGACGTTGCCAGCATGGTAGCGTATTTTTGTGGCGATGCCGCTCGCTTTATCACCGGTGCCGAAATTTTGATGGATGGCGGTATGGCCCTTTAATAATTGAGGTAAAATGCCATTAACTTTCCCCCACAAGCAACCTCTTTAACCGTACATCCGTTTTCTTATAAAACCCTCCTGATAAACACGAGGTTATTATATCAATATTAAAAAAAATAGTTGTATGAAAAAGACCCTATTTCCCCTGTTGCTGTTGTTTGTGGCCAGCATTTCGGCATTTGCTTTGGCACTCAATACGTATAAAGTAAAAAGCCCCTATGAGGTTAAATTTGCCGGCGGGCGTATTAACGGCGTTTTTGAAGAGCTAAAGGCAAATATCCAGTTTGATAAAGAAAATCCTGAAGCCTCAAAAATTTCGGCAACTATTACTGTCGAGAGTATTGCCACCGGTTTCTTCATCAAAAACAACCATGCGAAAGACGCTTTGGATGCTGATAAATATCCAACTATAACTTTTGTATCAACCAGCGTTAGCAAAAGTGGCAATGCTTATCAGGCGGCAGGTAAACTTACCATGAAAGGCGTTACCAAACCGGTTACCATTCATTTTACTTTTGATGATAAAGGCAGCGAAGGCGTTTTTAAAGGCGACTTTAAAGTAGTACCTAAAGACTATGGTATCACACGCAACGGTTCGCCGGATGAACTTACTATCAGTCTTACGGTGCCGGTTACCAAAGCTTAACAAGAAAAATACTTCCAACAAAAAAGTCCGGCGATCAAATGATCGCCGGACTTTTTTATTAATTTGAAACTTAGTTGAATTATAACCCGAAGCCGTAAGCTAAGCGCAGTGCTACCAGGCCAGAGTGATAATCTTTCATATAAAAGTCTTCGTAACGCACGCCAAGGTCCCAGTGCTTATCGGCATAACCAATGCCACCGGCCAAATCGCGCCTGTGGAATGGTGCCCAGCCATGGGGCGACTCTAATTTTTCCCAGGCCAATCCGCCTTCGGCAGCTACATAAAAGTTAGGGATTACAAACTCCTTTACACCTATTTTAACCGGAATTTCACCGTAGCTGCCATATTTTTTTCCGGTAGATGGGTCTGTTTTTGGGAAAAAATGGTAGCCACCTGCCGCGAAAGTTACCGCGAAGCTATTGGTAACACCATATTGAAATTTGCCGCTTGCACCAAGTACAAAGGTAGTACCCAAACGGGATACACCTGTAGGAATACCCGTTTCGGCACCCAGGCTAAAGGTAAATTTATTGGCGGCTACTGTTTGCGCTTTTACCGTGGTTGTGAAAAATATAGCAGAGGCAGCGAATGATACGGCTATTAATTTTGATAAAACTTTCATTTGTGTTGGTTTTAGTAAATGATCTTTAACAGTATTACTGTAACTTTTACCAATACGTTGCCTGAAGGGGTAATTTTTATGGGGGACTCTTACACTTTTGTAGCGTACAGATATCAGTAAAGATTAATTCTTCAATTCAACACACCTAAAGTCTCCATAAAAATACTTTTTAAACGTTTTTAATAAGTGTTGCGTTCGCAACAGGTGAAACAGCCAAAAAACTATATACAATTAATAATCAATACATTATAAATATTCCTATTTTACAAACCACAACAAAAACCGCAACAGCGATTCAATTTTGTCTTGACTCTTGACTCTTCTTTACATGAATTAAAAATTAACATCATAATAAGCTAATGATTAGGCAACATTGGAGCAGTACTTTTGGGTAAACAAAAAAATTATCGATGCCAACAGCAATCTTTTGCCCTAAGCACCCTAAATTCTTGTTATCCCTCACATTACTGATCTTTCTCGGTTACACCGCCCACCCCCAAAATTTAACGCTTAATAATGGCTTTGCCCATAATGATTACTGGCATAAAAGACCTTTGTATGATGCCCTGGATAATGGCTTTACGCACATTGAAGCAGATATTTACCTAAGAGGCAATAAGTTGATTGTTGCCCATATGTTCCCCATATTTAAAAAGCAGCACACTTTAGAAAAATTGTATCTAAAGCCCATAGCGGAATGTATTGCCGGCACTAACAAAGAAATTAAATGCCCGCAATATCCGCTTACATTAATGATCGACATCAAATCAGACGCCGATAAAACTTACGAGGCGCTGGAATTATTGCTGGATAAATACAAATCAATATTATCGGGATACAATGATGGTGCTTTTACACAACGCCAGGTAACTGTAGTAATAACCGGACACAGACCTTATGAATTGATCAGGGCGCAAAAAAACAGGCTTGCCTTTATTGATGAGGATTTGATGCAGGTAAAACAGGATACTCTTTCAAAAAACCTGTATCAAACTGCCAGCTGCAAATACTCGCACCTGTTAAAATGGGATGGTAAAGGCAATTGCTCGGCATTTGAAAAACAGCGCCTGCGTACGTACGTGATCATGGCGCATCGCTTTGGCAAAAAAGTACGCCTTTGGGCATCGCCAGAAAATGAAACCGTATGGCGCGAGCTGCTGAACTGCGGTGTAGACCTTATCAATACCGACAAATTAGTGGAACTGAAAAACTTTTTGCAAGCCGACCCAAAAAGCTATGCTAAAGTGGATTAACTGTCATTTGTTAACAAATATACCTCCCAAAACACCCGCTTAATAATTTGATAACACTGGCTTCGCTTTATTTAAAAGTTGCGCGTTTACTTTTAACAAAATATTAAACAAGCGATAGCAAGCGGGTATAGTTTCAACAAGGAATTAAGTTATCTAAGTCTTGAATTTATTACACACCTCTAATTGAAAATGGGAAAAATGAAGAAAATATTATTCATTACAGGTTCAATTAACCAAACCACGCAAATGCATCAGATAGCCAACGAGCTACCTGATTTTGATTGCTGGTTTAGTCAGCTGTTTACTGATAATAAATCGCTCAATTATATATTAAACAAAACCCCGCTATTCAACGGCACCGTGCTATCCCGCAAATTCAGGCTAAAGTCTGAAAGATATCTTAATCAGCATGGGCTCCAGATTGATTTCCAGGCAAAAAAGAACCAATACGATCTGGTGGTTTATTGCACCGATATGATCATCCCCCACCGGATGCGCCAATGCAAAACCATTTGGGTACAGGAGGGCATGGTAGATAGGTATACCACCTGGAGCAAAATAGTAAAAGCTTTGGGGTTGCCGTCTACCCTATGTGGCAATACCTCTTTAAATGGGGCTTCTGATATTTGCGATATCTACTGTGCTGCATCTGACGGGTATAAGCAATACTTTGCAAACAAAGGCACTCACCCTGATAAAATTATAGTAACAGGGATGCCGAACTACGATAATCAGCAACAGCATTTAAACAATGATTTTCCGCACCGCAATTATGTAATGGTAGCCACTACAGATATGCGGGAAACTTTTAGGGTAGAAAACCGTGCGGCTTTTATCAAAAAAGCGGTAAAAATAGCCAACGGCCGACAGCTGCTTTTTAAACTGCATCCTAACGAAAACTTTACCCGGGCCGAAAAAGAAATTCGCAAATACACCCCGGCCCAAACTCTTATTTATAAACAGGGCAATACGGCGCATATGATAGCCAATTGCTGCGAACTTATAACCCAGTATTCAACCGTAGTTTATACCGGCATTGCGCTGGGTAAAAAAGTACACTCCTGGTTTAATATTAACGAACTGATGCAACTGGCACCAATTCAAAACCAGGGTGTATCGGCAAATACTATTGCCACACTTTGCAGGCGGTATTTAAATCATAAAGGCGGTAAAAATAGCTTTGATGTACAAAATGTTCTGCAAAAACTAATGATTGGTGAATCGGAATTGGAGCAAAGTGGGGAACTGATTGTAAACTGGTAAAACTAACCACCATGACAGAAAAAATTGTAATTATAGTACAAGCCCGTATGGCATCAAGCCGTTTACCGGGCAAAGTAATGCTGCCCATATTAGGCAAAAGCCTGTTGGCACGCATGATAGAGCGTTTACAAATGATACAGCACAAGGCCGATATCATTATAGCTACATCAGAAAATGAAGAAGATGATGTTATTGTAAAAGAGGCTATAAATTTGCAAATTCCGTATTACCGCGGTAGCCTTGGCAATTTGCTTGACAGGCATTACCAGGCGGCTAAGCTTTTTAAAGCAGATGTAGTGCTTAAAATCCCATCTGACTGCCCGCTGATTGATCCGCGGATTGTAGACCAGGTACTGGAGTATTTTTTTGCCAACCGTGGTAAATACGATTATGTAAGCAACCTGCACCCGGCTACCTGGCCCGATGGCAACGACGTGGAAGTAATGACCATGGCCTGCTTAAGGCAAGCCTGGGAAAATGCCGGCCGCCCGATGGAGCTGGAGCATACCACCCCCTATATATGGGAAAATCCGCTGATTTTTAGTGTTGGTAACGTAACCTGGAAAACAGGACTGGATTATTCCATGTCGCACAGGTTTACGATTGACTACCCCGAGGATTACTATTTTATTGAACGGGTTTTTAAGGAATTGTACCCTGTTTGCCACCAATTTACCTGTCGCGATATTTTGAACCTGATAGAGCGCAAGCCCGAGATATACCAGATCAACTCGCAATATGCAGGCGTAAACTGGTACCGCCATCACCTTGATGAATTGCAAACCGTTTTGCCCGATCAAACTAAAAAAGCACCAAACGAACTTTTACACCAAAACGAGGCCTAAGGCATGAATACTTTTAATGAGCAGGAATTGAGGGCTACGGCTTTAAATGTAAGGGAGCATATTGTGCGCATGTCAACAGATGGCGGCTGTTTTACCGGCGCGTCGTTATCCGCCGTGGATTTGATTGTATACCTGTACAGCGAATTTTTAAATGTTAATGCCGATAACCTGACTGACCCTAACCGCGATTACCTGTTCCTTTCCAAGGGACATGATGTACCGGCTTTGTACGGCACCTTTGCCGAACTGGGCTTATTAGATAAAACCAGGTTAAACAACCACCTATCTATAACAGATCATATTTACTGGCACCCTAATACCCATATTCCGGGTATCGAATTTCATTCGGGTTCTTTAGGGCATTTACCCTCGGTAGCCATTGGCGTTGCCATGGATATTAAAATAAGCGGCGGCAGCAATAAAGTGGTTTGCATTTTGGGCGATGGCGAGCTGAATGAAGGCACCTGCTGGGAAGCTATGCTGGTAGCCAATGCCTACAAATTAGATAACCTGATTTTTGTGGTTGATAGGAACCATTTCCAGGCCAATGTACGCACCGAAGACCTGATTCCGCTTGAACCTCTTGCCGATAAGTTTGCAGCCTTTGGCGCGGCTGTTAAACGCATTAACGGACATGACTTTACCGCTTTGCATGAAACCTTTAACGCTTACCCTTTTGAAGAAGGCAAAGTAAACGTAGTAATTGCCGATACCGTGCGCGGCAAAGGTCTGCCAAGCATCCAGGAGCGCGCCGACCGCTGGTTTTGCAATTTTAACGCGGATGAAATTGAGCAGTTATTGCTCGAACTGCACAGTCAGCAGGCAACCCAACTAACATCAGAAACTTTAGTGGTACGATAACCAATGACTTACGAACAACTATTGACAGAAACGGCACTCGCCAACGAGCAGGTTATTGTAATGACTGCCGAAAACCGCGCCCTGGTACGCAACCTGCCCGGCATATTAGGCAAGCGATTTATTGATACCGGCATCACCGAACAAACCATGATAGGCGCTGCAGCCGGTCTGGCCCTGCGTGGCCGCATCCCGGTAGTACACGCGCTGGCAGCTTTTTTAACTATGCGCGCCTTTGAATTTGTACGTACCGATTTAGGCATCTCCGGTTTACCGGCCAAGCTAAGCGGCTTTATCCCCGGCTTATTATCTGATGGTAACGGCCCTACCCACCAGGCTATTGAGGATGTAGCCATTATGCGCGGCATCCCCAACGTAACTGTTTTTGCCCCTGCGGATGAGGACGACCTGGTAAAAATGCTGCCGCAGATCTGGCAATCAGCCCAACCAGCGTACACCCGCATTAATACCCGCCAAACGGGATATACGCATGCCCCCTTTGTTTTAGGCAAAGCCGAAGTAATAGCCGAAGGTACCGATGTTACTATTTTAACCTATGGCTTACTGTTTGAGCAGGCATTGGTAGCCCTTGAGATACTACAAAGTGAAGGCTTATCTGTAGGCCTTATTAATATGCGCAGCCTTAAACCGGTTGATGAACAGGCGATATTAACGGCATCGGCACAAAGCAAACTTGTGGTTACGTTAGAGGATCATTTTGTTACCGGTGGCTTATACACCATTGTGGCCGAAGTATTACTAAAACACCAAACTACGGCCAACGTATTACCCATAGCCTTAAACAATAAATGGTTTAAACCGGCCTTGCTACCCCACGTATTGCAGCATGAAGGTTTTACCGGCAAACAAATAGCAGAACGGATACTGGGTTATAAAACCGCCCACCATCAACCCGAAATATTAACTCCCGAATTTTCAGAATAAACAACATTGATTATGGCTAACAAAATAGCACTTGATAACAATTTTCCGGTTATCACCGAATCAGACAAAATATACGCCCGCGCACTACAGGTTCAAAAACCGGTTACGCAAACTTTGGCTAAAGGACCGGGTCAGTTTAGCAATGGGGTGGCACCAAAATATATTGTAAAAGGCAAAGGATCGCACGTATGGGATGCCGATGGCAACGAATATATCGACCTAAATTCGGCCATTGGCCCTATTTCTTTAGGTTACGCCTACCCTGCTGTTGATAACGCCATTCGTCGGCAATTAGAGGATGGCATTACCTTTTCATTGATGCACCCGTTGGAGGTTGAACTGGCCGAGCTGGTGCAACAGGTGGTACCTAATGCCGAAGCCGTGAAGATTAGTAAAACGGGTGCCGATGTGTGTTCGGCGGCTGTACGCGTTGCGCGTGCTTTTACCGGCCGCGATAAAATATTTTGCTGTGGTTACCATGGCTGGCATGATTGGTATATTGGTATTACCAGCAGAAACGCCGGTGTACCTGAGCCTATCCAGGATCTTACTTATACGTTTGAATATAATGATATTGAATCTGTAAAAGCAGCTTTAGATGAAACCGTTGCCGCGGTGATCCTGGAGCCGTTCATTTTTGAAGCCCCTAAACCCGGTTATCTGCAGCAACTGGCCGAAGTTTGCAAAGCCAATAGCACCCTGTTGATTTTTGATGAAATGTGGACCGGTTTCCGCGTAGCGGTAGGCGGCGCGCAGGAGTATTTTGATGTAAAGGCCGATTTGGCCGTGTTTTCAAAAGCCTGTGCCAACGGTATGCCTATAGCATTGTTAACCGGCCGTGCCGATGTAATGGAGCTTTTTAACTCCGAAGTGTTTAGCTACACCACCTTTGGCGGCGAGGCATTATCATTGGCGGCCTGTATAGCCACCATTAATGAGCTGCGCGATAAAAAGGTGCCGCAATACCTTGATGAGCATGGCGCTTTGTTAAAAGGAGGTTACAACCTTTTGGCTATTGAAACCGGCATGGATAAATACACCCGCTGCGTAGGTTATAACTGCCGCAGCATGGTAACCTTTACACCCGATGCCGGTAACGCTTTAGAGGTTAAAACTTTGATGCAGCAGGAAATGATTAAACGCGGTGTGCTTTGGGCCGGCTTCCATAATATGTGTTACAGCCATAGTACCGAAGATATCAGCTACATTCTATCGGCTTACCGCGAGGTATTGCCATTGGTAAAAAAAGCCATTGAGAGCGGCGATGTTAAAAGTTATTTAAAAGGTGATGTATTGGAAGCTGTTTTCCGTAAGGTGAGCAACTACAACATAAAACCTAAAAGCGTTATAGCCGGCTAATGAACAACATGTTTTCATTAAATCAAAAAACGGCGGTAGTAACCGGTGCCCTTGGCTTAATAGGCCGAAAACATTGCGAAGCCCTGGCCACAGCCGGCGCCAATGTTATCGTTGCCGACGTTAATGCCGATGAAGCTGTAAAATTCGCGCGGTCCTTAGGTGATAATCATTTAGGCCTGGGTGTTGATGTTACCAGCAAGCAATCACTAATTGACGCGCTTAACATTATCCTGGATAAATACGAATCGATAGATGTGCTGGTAAACAATGCCGCCATCAATGATAAGTTTGAAGATCCGGCTATGGCTAAGGAGCTTTCGGCTTTTGAAAACTACCCTTTGGAGGCTTTTCAAAGTTCATTGAACGTGAACATTACCGGGGTATTTTTATGCTCACAGATACTGGGCACGCATATGGCCTTACAGGGCAGCGGCAGCATTATCAACATCGCATCTACCTATGGCATGGTTGGGCCCGATCAAAGCATTTACCGTAACGCCAAAGGCGAACAAACTTTTTATAAATCGGCAGCTTACCCGGTTACCAAAGGGGCTATCATCAACTTCACCCGCTTTTTGGCAGCTTACTGGGGGCATACCGGTGTAAGAGTAAACACGCTTTCGCCAGGTGGCGTCGAGAACGGGCAAACCGAAGATTTTATAGGTAATTATTCAGCAAAAACTTTATTAGGCCGTATGGCTACGGCATCTGATTACCAGGGCGCGCTTGTATTCCTGGCCAGTGAGGCTTCGGCGTACATGACCGGCGCAAACCTGGTGGTTGATGGCGGATGGACAGCAATTTAATTCACACAACATAATGAATGAAATTTTAAAACAAAAAGCGGCAGGCATTAAATTATTGCTGACCGACAACGACGGCGTATTAACCGATGCAGGTGTTTATTATAACACCGATGGCGAGCTGCTAAAAAAATTCAACATGCGCGATGGCATGGGTGTGGAACGCCTGCGCAAATTTGCGGGGATTGAAACAGGCATTGTTACCGGCGAACTTTCTCCTTCACTGGTAAAAAGGGCCGCCAAACTAAACATTACCGAACTGCACTTAGGCATTAAGGATAAGGTAGCCGCGGTAAAGGAAATTTGCACCCGCTTAAACCTGTCATTAAACGAAGTCGCCTTTATTGGCGATGATTATAACGACCTGGAGATAATGAAACTGGCTGGCCTTACCGCCTGCCCTGCAGATGCTTTACCGCTCATAAAATCACACGCCAACTTTATAAGCACTTTAAATGGTGGCCATGGCTGTTTCCGTGAGTTTGCTGAGTTTATTATCGAGGCAAAAGGCACTGCTCAATTAGTCGGCAATCGCAATGGTACTATCACTTTGCAAAACGGTCGCGTGATCGGTAAAGGCCACCCCGCTTATATTATTGCCGAAATTGGCATAAACCACAATGGCGATTTGGAAATATGCAAAAAGCTGATTGACGAAGCCGTAGCCGCTAAAGCCGACGCGGTTAAATTTCAGAAAAGAACACCGGAAATTTGCGTACCTAAAGATCAATGGGAACTCATGCGCGATACCCCTTGGGGCCGCATCACCTATATTGATTACAAACGTAAGACCGAATTTGGTATTGCAGAGTACGCTACTATAGATCAATATTGCAAAAAACTGGGTATCGATTGGTTTGTATCTGCCTGGGATGCGCCTTCTGTTGATTTTATGGAGCGTTTTGATACCATTTTATACAAACTGGCTTCGGCATCGCTAACGGATTTCGCGTTGATTCAACGCATATTGGAAACCGGCAAGCCTTTAATGCTGTCAACCGGCATGTCTACCATGAAAGAGATTGAGACTACTATGGATTACGTTAACGCTTTTGATCCAAACTATCCGTTGTTTATAGCTCACTCTACATCGGCCTACCCTTGCGCGCCGCAGGAATTGAATCTTAAAATGATCCAAACCTTAGAGGCCAAATATCCGGGCATTGCCATTGGCTACTCTGGTCATGAAACCGGTTTGGCTACAACTGTTGCCGCCGTTACCATGGGGGCTACTTTTGTGGAACGTCATTTTACGCTTGATAGGGCCATGTGGGGATCAGACCATGCCGCATCTGTTGAACCGCAAGGTTTACAACGCCTGGTGCGCGACATCCGCGATGTGGAAACCGCAACCGGCGATGGCTTGAAACGTGTTTACGATTCAGAACTGGCCCCAATGAAACGCCTTAGGGTAAACATCAGCGACGAGTATAAAACAAAACCACTGGTATAATAATGCCGCAGCAACACGTATTAACCATAACTTCCATTATCCTGGCCTGCTGGGTGGTGTTTATCATTGCCTGGGAAAGGATTTCGCCCTACCGCAAGGGGCTGGCTTTTTTCAGGGAAGGTTTTTGGATTGATTTGGTTTGGTATACGCTGATCCAGAGCTTTTTTTTAAAGATCCTGATATTTGATTATATCATAGCGCCGCTGCAAGCGCGCTTTGATTTGTCGCATTTTCATTTAATCAGCAACTGGCCGGTAGCTTTGCAGGTAGTGCTGTTTTTTGTAACGCACGATTTGTATATCTACCTCTTTCATCGTTTTCAGCACTCCAATAAAGTGTTCTGGCGTATTCATGAGGCACACCACTCGGGCAAGGAGGTTGATTTTTTGGCCGGCTCGCGGTCGCATATTGTAGAGATCATTATTAATCAAACTATAGAGTTTGCGCCCATTATATTGTTGGGCGCAAACCCAATGGTTATACCTATCAAAGCTTTGTTAGATGCCATGTTTGGCATGTTCATTCACGCCAACGTTAAGGTAAACCTGGGTAAATTCAAATATTTCATCAATTCGCCCCAGTTACATTTGTGGCACCATGCCAATTACCAGGAGGTTTTTCACGCTAATTTTGCCACTAAATTATCTGTTTGGGATTACCTGTTTGGTACCGTTTATGATCCAGGCCACGCCCCCGGCGATAAGCCAGAAAACTGGGGCTTGTATTATGATTACCCCAAAGATTATTTTTTGCAGCACGCTTTTTCGGTAAAACGCTTTGATGAAAAAGCCTTACTCAAATACCCCTGGTTTAAGTGGTATTATACTTTAAGAAGCAGGATTATGAATAGGATTCAGGAACTGGTGCCCATAAACAACCCGGAGCGCGAAATTCATTTTGAGCCCCCTGTGATTGAGCCTGCCGTAATTAAACAAGAAGATAACGTACTACAACAAAACTAACATTGGCCTGGATTTACCTCATTATAGCTGCCGCTTTTGAAGCCGCCTGGACATTTTCATTAAAATGGATGAAATTCAGTGACCTTAAAGCTTTACGCTGGAACTCGGTTTTAAGCATCCAACATGGCCTGCCAGCCTGGCTACCATTTGCCGGCTATATCCTTTTTGGCATCGGTAATATTTACTTTTTTTCGCTGGCCATAAAACTGGTACCAACAGCGGTGGCCTACGCCGTTTGGACGGCCGTTACCCTGGTGCTCATCAAACTGACCGAAATGCTGCTATTTCACCAAAAAATTTCCTGGACGGAACTATTTTTCATGACGTTGATTATGACCGGGATTTTGGGGTTGAAGTATTTTGGGATAGAGGCGAAATAGCGTCGGTCACACTCCTGACGCCCTTGCAGGTCTAAGAAACTGTTTAAATCTTAAGAATTATAACTGGCTACGGGTGAACAACCTACACATTTGCTATCCAAATATTCGTATCCGCTACGGCGGGGATATTTAGTTTTTTCCTGATCCGTCGTTTTTTACCTTCAACAGAGCGTACCGTGCTGTTGGTGTAACGGGCAATTTCTTTAGTATCAAAGTTTATCCGCAGTAAAATACATACCTCAATTTCGGTAGCTATCAGGTTTGGCGCGATAGCTAATAGTTTTGGGGTAAAGCAGGGAAACAACTCATTAAACTTCGCCAAAAAGAGCGGGTTGTTATCCATTGCAAGCGCCACTATTTCGTTTAAACAATCAATGGAGCTTTTGCCGGTATTTTCAGCTTGTTTTTGGGATAGCGCTTCTATTTTTTCGTTGGTTATTTTCAGCTGTCGTTTATACTTATCAAAAAAGATAATGAACGCTGCAACAGCCACAATAAGTAACCCCAGTACCCCGCTTAATATAATGCCTAACTCTATGATATTTTCAGAAGTTTCTTTCCCCTTCGCTTCTATAATATCATTCAATGGCGTTTTAACGGCGGCTTTATCCACCTTGTTTAAACTATCGGCCAGTTTCATACTCGCCTCCAATAATTTGCGGGAGTTTTTGTCATCTTTTAAAGCTGTGTAAACCTTTGATAGGCCGGCATAAATATCTTTTAAGTCGTAATTATTATCTAACTGTTTCGCGGCAGCAGCGGCTTTATAATAACAGTCTTTAGATTGCGTGTATTTACCCTCGCGATAATAAACATCTCCCAGATCGGAGTTGGCAAAAGATTGCACTGTAGCATCTTTATATTGGGCAGCCAAAATGATTGCTTTTTTCAAATACACCTCGGCCGAATCGTATTTTCTGATTTCTAAAAAGCCGGTGCCTACATTATTTGTTGCTAATGCAAGCCCCACCGCAAAACGACTTTTTTTGCTAACCCAGGTAAACTCCTGGTAGCTTTTCTTTACAAGCGCAAGCGAAACATCCATCTTACCTTTGGCCTTATCATTATTTTCGCTCAACGCCGCGTAAATATTCCCCTGGCGGGAGTGCCGGGTATCCGGATCTGGAATAGTTGGCGCCAGCGATAAAGCCATATTTAATACCTGCTTTCCCTGTTCGTAAAAACCAAGGTTGGTATAACTCATTCCCTTAAGAGTCATGAGGTGAACCCGATATGAGCGGTTGCTTATATTAGTTACAGCGCTTTCGGCCCGGGAAACAAATTGAAGCACTTCCTCATTTCGCCCGGCGTTATAACACTTCAATGCTGCAAGTATAAATCCCTCTGTTACACCGTCGTCGTAATGTATTTTTTTTGCGCAATCGCTTGCCTTAATACCAAGCAGAATAGCTTGTTGAACATTATTTGTTCCTTCGGTTACTTTAAGGATACTGTCAATTTGTTTTCTGCTATTGTATTGCCCGTAAACCGTTGTGTTAAGGGTAAGTAAAATCAATAACGATAGTTTTACACCTATCCTTTTCATGTAAGTTTAATTAATTGGGCTTCAATATTAGTAATAATTGGTATACATATGCTGCAATTGCAACCCTTAATTTTCATTATGTATATAAGTTGTTACAATTAATACCAATAGGAGTACCTGTCAGCTCTACATAAAATAATTAATTGATTAACAGCAATTTAAAACAAAATCACGTATCAAAAAAAGCTGATACTTAACCTTCCTTTTGTTAGAAATCCTTTTTTTCGTAGCCCGGGTAGATGTGGGTAGGCCGTTTTGAGGTTGATTAAGAATTAAAATCCTTCTATTTGGAGTCAGAAAAAATGTGGCCGCTTACAAACCCGTAAAACACGGGTTTAGTAATCTGATTTTTTAACTCTCATTTTTGACAGACTGACCTCATTTAAATTAACAACCATTTATTGGGCGGTACAGACTTCATAAACCATGATTTAGCAATCGATTACATATAAAGTAAGCGACGCATGCCTAAATCGGCCCAAGCTATTGCAACGGCTGCCCAAGGCGTAGTTTTAAGTTTAACGTATTAGCCCAGTTCCAGTTATGCAGCAATACCATTTTGAATTGCTAAAAAAGTCCGTGTCCCAAACAGCATCCATCCCAAACGTTGCCCCTTCAGATTGTAAAAACCTAAGTAGTCTTATTTTAAAAAAAACCAGCCTGTGCGTAAGCGAAACAACATTAAAAAGAGTTTTTGGTTTAGTACAAACCAGGCACAATCCATCGCAGTTTACTATTGAAGCCTTATCAAAATATTGCGGGTTTGCAAACCTTGAAGAGTTTTTGGCGAGTTGCGATTATGAAACACCTGCTTTAGGTTTAGCCAGCTGGTATAACATGGCCAATTGCGCCCATAAAGTAACCAACTTTGTTATCAAAGGACTAAAAAAGCGTTCCGGAATCCCGTTTAACCAAACTATAGATCGTAAATCAATTTCATTTCACCTCAACACTTTTATTGAATCTAACGCGGTAGCTACAGCGCTGATTGCGCCTTCCGGTTTCGGAAAAACAACGGCCCTGCTGCATTGGGTTGACGAACAACTGGAGCTTAACGCCGTCCGTAAATCAAACAACATTTTTCTTTTTTTTAGCAGCCAGGTATTGATGTCGGTAGTACATGGCGGCCAAAACATTCACTGTTGGCTGCTATCGCTATTGGGATGTAGTAACAGTGAGTATCATGACATGATCCACAATGCCGGTGATAAAAAATTCTATTTAATTATTGATGGTTTTGACGAAATAAAATTAAAAGCTTCCATGTTTCAGCTGGTGTTGGATCAGCTTATTGATATATTAAACATCTATCAGGAAAGCAGGTGCTTTAAACTTATTTTAACAACGTTGCCAAATACATGGACTAATAACCAGGGTAAATTGGGCTTCATCAGCAAAAAATGGTTTGATGGTTTTGCTACAGATACTCAAAACGCTATTAATATCCCCTTGCTTAGCGCCCATGAGATTTTAGCTATAAGCCGCTTAACCAAGCCCAAAGCCGAACTCAAAATAGACGCAAATGTTATAGAAACCATCTGCCATCCCCTGTATTTTGAGTTATACTGCAAATTGAATACACAAAACAGCTACTGGAAGAAAATTGATCACTTATCACGCTATGAACTGACCAGCCATTTGATACTCGAAAAAATTTACCTTAGTAAAAATGGCATAAAAACCACCAAGTTCCTATATGAGCTTATTGGCCTCATGGATTTAAAAGCGGAAAACAACACTGTTGGGCAGCTTAACGCCTCTGCATTGATCACCAAAAACGAGGAAATTTATCAAACATTAGAAGGTTTGCACCTTTTAAGAACCATTAATAAAAGCACGGCGCTTTGCCAAAATATACAGATTGAATTCTGTTTAAAAGAGACACTTGATTACTTCATTACCCAATGGCTATTATCAATAAATGAGGGCCGGTTCAATGAATCAATTATCCACTACTTAAACAATTGCCTGAATAATGAACTAAGGCTAAGTGTTGTTAAATGGCTGGTATGGAATATAGTAAACAACGGCGAAAAAAATGAGCTTCATCATCTTACACAAATTAAATTCCCCCTGAATTTGAAGGCTAATCTTTTAACCTTTTTATGTGAGATACTGGAATACGAATATGTTACACTTTCTGTTGACGGATTGGGCATGCATAAATTTTGCATGGAAAACAGCTTGCTTGATTATTTCCTGGGAATTGAGTTTATAAGCACAAACTACTCAAAAACGCTAACCACTCTTCTTAGATTTGATCTGAGCGCCGACCGCTCCTTTTTATTGCATTGCTATAAAGCGGTAGCTGCTGTTATAACCCTTGATTTAGAAACACTGCAGCAGCAAATAGAGGAGCTGAAAGAACTGCCGCCGGCCATTGTTTTAAGCTACCCCGTAAACCCGATAAACTGTTTTGTCGCCATTTTCGATTTTTTAAAATATGGAATTGTAAACAAAGCCGTGTTAGCCCAGATTACCACTTTTAGCTTCAACCCGGTATTTTTTGCACGCAACAAATACGATGAAGCTGCCAATAATATGGCGGGAGTATTAATAGCCTCAACATTAATAATAGGGCAAAACCCGCGAAAGCTGCAAAGGGTGGTAAATATATTAAGCAAATCTTATAAGGCTTCGCCGGTTTCGTCTATAGCATATCCGTTTGTTTTAAAAATGCTTTCTGCTGATGCTTGTTTTGCACTTAACAACCAGGAAAAACTTTCGGAGATACAGGAAGATTTTTCAAAAATAATTACCGGCACCCACGCCATTACTCCTTATATGGAGGTGCTTGTTCATATTCTTAAAATTAAGACTGCCATTGCGCGAAACGATCATGAAACCATTGCCAATGAATTTAGGATAGTGATGCTATTAGCTAATAACCATAATTTAAAGCTGATTAAATTATACACTACCTCATTACTATTAAAAAAACATCCGTTGATAGACGAACCACAATTTATTCGTTTTCACCGCGAGGTAAATTACGAACATACCAAAACACTAAGAGAGAGCCGGGTAATTGATTTTTGGGAGAGGCAAACATTATAAGCCATTTTAATGCGGGTTAAAGCCGCTTGCTTTAGCCTGCATTAAAATAAAAAGCATCACTTGATGGGCTGTTACAAAACAACTTCCTACCTAAAACTCCATCGCAAACTGCAATCCCACTGCCCCGTTATTATAAGAGGGTAATAAGATAGTACTCGTCTGATTTTCCTTTTTTAACTCTTTGGGCACATCCTTATTTTTTTCCTTTTCGCGGCCGGCTTTAAACAGGTTGTTGCGAATGTAAGGGTAAAGCAAATAAGCCGCTTTGGTAGATAAGATACCGAAACCGGCACCCGCAACTACATCACTAAACCAGTGATCCTGGTGATAAATCCTGAACACGCCTGTTGTGGTAGCGAAGGTATAGCCAATAATACTGTAGACGATAGAATTATCGCCCAACTCCTGCGACATAAACTCGGCACCGGCAAACGCGTTTGCGGTATGGCCAGACGGGAACGAATAATAGTCGGCATGATTAGGGCGTTCGCGATGCGTTACTTTCTTTAGCGAAAAAGTAGTAAGCTCCAGCATCCCCTGCGACATAAGGTAAATAAGCGAGCGATCAACAAAAGTATTTTTACCATGTACGCCAACCAGGTTTAAGCCATAAACCAATACGGGGGGAGCAAATTGAAAATAGTCTTCATAATGTTTTTTAGTAGAGAAGTTATGCTTCTCGGCCTGGCTATAAATGTAGCTGTCAAAACGCCGCAAAGGATGAAGCGCAAAGGACGCAGCACCGTAACCAACCAATATAGCGGGCGGTATTAAAGCACCTGTTTTACTATGTAGATGCTTTACTGTATCTGGCGCGGTAAAAAGGTCTTTTTTTAATGTATCAGGAATATTAACTTTTTTGCCGGTATCGGCAGGGGTTTGCTGCGCGTGTGCTTTAAACGCTACCAAACAGATAAGGATGTAAATTACTTTTTTCAATTGACAGGATGTAAATATTTGCAGGTTACTTACTGTTTACAATGATAGGATTTGTTAATAACAATTTTTCATTCATTTAACATATAACTAACCCGCTGTATGTACATGATAGCCCCAGAATCTGTAGAAATTCTGTAGAATGCCGTTTTAGGATTTAGAAAAGAGGTTGCAATGACACTTCACACAAAAAAGTGGACAACTGTTGGTAGCGTTCAACTTGCTAACTTTAAAAAGCTTATCTTCATTTTAATGAATATTTAAACCTAACTCCGGCGCGAGTATGCAGCGAGGGCCAAAAGCGGGGCGTACTCGTGACTTTTAGGTAATATGCCTGTCATAAAAGCCTATAGAGTGACTTGCTGGCTAAAAATTAACGCAGGTTTAATAAAGCCGTTGTATTTTTGTGTAATTACATGGAAGTACACAACACCCCGGTTACCAAACCCGTATTTAAACTAAATCAGCCAAACGATCAGTATAAGTTTTTGCCCTTGCCGCTGCCAACCGGCAACTATCCCTACCATTTAGATATACAGGAGGTTGTGCCTGGTATTGATACTCAAAAAATGGTGTTTCATATGGCAGGCGATACCGGCAATGTTAAGCCGGATAGCCAGGTGCATTTAATTGTTAAACAGATGGCTGCCCAGTTTAATACAATTAATGAAGCAAACCGCCCCCGCTTCCTGTTCCATTTAGGAGATATTGTTTACCATCACGGCGAAGCAGACCGGTATGCTAAGCAATTTTTTAAAACGTTTGAACAATATCCGGCTCCCATATTTGCCATAGCGGGTAATCATGATAGCGATGTTAATCCGGCAAGCGCCGTTCCATACCAAAGTCTGGAGGCTTATACCGCGGTATTTTGCGATACCGTTTCAAAGCCTGTTTCCTTTAGTGGCGGCGCTACAAGGAAAAGTATGACACAGCCCAACCCTTACTTTACCTTAAAAACGCCTTTGACCAACATTATTGGCCTGCATACCAACATACCAAAATACGGCACTGTAACGCCCGAGCAACGGGCCTGGTTTGTAAATGAACTGGTTACCGCCGATGCCGAAAGACCGGATAAAGCGTTATTGCTTTGCCTTCACCACGCCCCCTACTCTGCCGATACTAATCACGGCTCAAGCCAGTTGATGATTGAATTATTGAACGACGTGTTTGAGGAAACCGGTATTCGCCCGGATATGGTATTTAGCGGACATGTTCACAACTATCAACGTTTTAACAAATTATACCCGGATGGTACCGTAGTGCCTTTTATAGTTGCGGGCGCGGGCGGGTTTGATGAGCTTAATTTAATTGCCCAGCCCGATGATGATCGGTATAGCAATGAAAGCGATTTATTTGACGATGTGGTGTTACAAAACTACCGCGACCGCGAACATGGCTTTCTGAAAATGAGTATCGAAAAACGCGCCGAGGGTTTGGCTATCACAGGAGAATATTATACAGTTACCTTAAATAATGGCGAGTCGACCGCGACGCTGGCAGATGAGTTTGCAGTACCTGCCTCACAAAAGCAGGGCGGCGATCTTATTTACAGCTAATAAACAGAAAGCCGCGGTTTAAATCTTAATATGCTTTTCGTGGTATTTCTCGGGCTTCAAATCTTCCAGGGTCATTTCTTTGATCACCTGTTTCCCGTCTTTTATATTTTGCCTTGCAAGTAACACCACAATGCCAAGGGCTATTATAACAATTAAAGCTATCAACAGATAGTTCATGGTTGTTTATTTTTTTGATGTAGAGGAAGGGATCGAACCTTCAGCATGCTGCCAACCAGCGCTCTACGCAATATAAGCTTCGGGCTAACCTTGTCATTATCCCAATTAAACTATTAACTGACCTTATTATTAATACTAAAGAACGTTTTACAAGTATTTATTAACGCCACAAAAATAGCCAGGCTATGATACCTCATCGTTAAATCCACATGATATAATTGTTGTATCCGGTAATTTTTTATCGTTTAAATTGACGCTGCTTTTTATAGCCCAAAAGTCTTTATGCATATTTAACACAACTCAATCAATAACATAACAATTTGTTAATCAAATATTTTACATAATTAGCTGTTTTTTGTAGCAGTTATTAAGCATTATAAATAAAGCAGGCTATGATCTCATTGTTTAGTATGGTTACCCTCCCTTTTATAGGCGAAATTGACCTGAGTGGTTCCGTACTTATCGTATTTTTCATTTGTTTTTTGGCGGTAGTTGCTTTTGAGTTTGTTAATGGTTTTCATGATACGGCCAACGCCGTTGCTACGGTTATTTATACCAGGGCGCTAAAACCGGTGTATGCCATTCCCTGGTCGGGTCTTTGGAATTTTCTTGGCGTTTTTTTAGGTGGTGTGGCGGTTGCTATGGGCATATTAAAACTGGTACCCCTAAATGAACTGATGGGTTTGCCGGTTAAAGTAGGTGCCTGCCTGGTATTGGCAGTTTTATTAGGTTCCATTATCTGGAACCTGGGCACCTGGTACCTTGGCATTCCCTGCTCCAGCTCACATACGCTTATTGGTGCCATGATTGGAGGCAGCCTGGCCTTTACCTTATATTATGGAGGCAGCGGTGTAAACTGGGCAAAAGCAGGCGAAATTGGTTCGTCGCTGGTGCTATCGCCGGTAATTGGTTTCGGCGCTGCCTGGCTGGTGATGTACCTGCTTAAAAACGTATTCAAATCGGCACACCTTTTTCATATCCCGCAGGGCGATGATGATCAGCCACCATTGTTAACCCGACTGCTGCTGATCACTACCTGTACCTTGGTAAGCTTTTTTCATGGCAGTAACGACGGGCAAAAGGGGGTTGGGTTATTGATGCTGATCATGATCGCTTTTCTGCCTGCAAAATTCGCGGTTAATCATGCCATCCCTAACGATAAAATATTGCTATCGCTTAACCAAACTGAGCAGGTTATTCAAAAATACACGGGCACTAACCGGCCCGATCAAAGCCTGTTTGTAAAGCTAAATACCTCCATCGAACAAACCAAAGCGCAGATCAGCAATAAAGACCCTAAAAACGCTGCCAAAAGCTACAGCTTTCGTAAACAGATACAAGCGGTAATGAAAAACATTAAAGCCGTAACAGAAGATGAAAAGATAAAATTGGACAACAACGATAAAGCTGAATTGAGCAAAGCAGCTAAAGACTTAGATAAGATAACCGATTTTGCACCTATATGGGTTATTGCCACCATCTCCATATCGCTTGGCCTGGGTACCATGATAGGCTGGAAACGTATTGTGGTAACCATAGGCGAAAAGATAGGCAACCAGCACCTCAACTACGCCCAGGGTGCCACTGCCGAAATTGTTGCCGCGTCAACCATTGGCCTCAGTACAGGGTTTGGTTTGCCGGTAAGCACCACGCATGTTTTATCAAGCGGTATTGCCGGGGCGATGGTAGCATCCGAAGGCACAAAAAACCTCAACAGCGGTACCATAAAAAACATTGCCATCGCCTGGGTACTTACCCTACCGGTATCTATAGCGCTATCATTTTTGCTGTTTATGCTTTTCCATTTGTTTGTTTAAAAACCGTATTAATTGTATATTAACATATCACGATGAAACAGATTCTTGTAGCTTCCGATTTTTCAAAAAGCGCCGCCAATGCCATGGAATACGCCCTGGGGCTGGCCAAGGTATTGCATATGGATATCTGTGTGATACACGCCATTCACCCTACCGAAGGCATCGATAATAATATCTACAACGCTATTTTTATTGAAGACTATTACAATAACAAACGCCAGGCCCTTAGAAGCTGGGTTGACGAGCATACCGATAAAGAAGAGGTTAAAGATGTTGAGATAACAACTCTATGTGGCGTAGGCTTCCTAAAAAATGTAATTGGCAAATATGCCGAAGAAAATAAGGTAGAGCTGTTGGTTATGGGCATTACCGGCTCAACCGGGATAGCCGGCATAGTGGGCAGCAACGTAAGTATTATGGTTTCTAAAATGAAGATCCCTACACTTATTATCCCTTTGGAGAGCAAGCTTCCCAAAATGCCCACCATTACGCTGGCTACAGATTACGAAACCCGCTTATCTGCCGAGGATGTAAAAGCGCTTAACGAAATGGTCAGAGCTTTTGGATCTGAAAAAATGCAGGTGTTATATGTGGTAGAAAAATCGGGCAGTCATTACCTTAAAAGCCGCGAGGAAAAATTACGCGACCTGATAACCCATGCCGACCTGGAGTTCAACTACATTAACGATAGCAAACCGCTAAACGGCATCATGGAGTTTGTAGAAAAACAAGAAACCGATTTGCTTTGTCTTGTAAAACATCATCATAACATCGTTTACCGCCTTTTCAACAAAAGCACCGTTAACCAGGTAATGAACCGTTCTGTTAAAGCGATATTGGTTTTGCACGAGTAGGTGTTGGCAATGTAAAATCACGTTAGGGCTCCATTGAAAAAAGGAAATCACGTGATTTATAGAACTGTCACGAGGCACGAAGCAATCTCCCAACATTACAGAGTGAACCTGTGAGGCCGATGTGCATGTGTAGAGATTGCTTCGTACCTATACATGATAAGTTGAAAAAAACAAAGAGGACCGTCAGTCTGAGCCTGTCGAAGACTCGCGCGCAGAGGCCTTCGCCCGCGTGCTTCGACAGGCTCAGCATGACCCCATTTTTTTGATGTTGTCATTTCCACTTTCAGAGTTCCTGGATTTACAAACTCGCAATTACGATTCTTTTTGTACTATTTTACTTTTACAAAATAAGAGTCTTCATCAATACCTCTCTTCCACCAACCTTACCGGCCCAAGCAATCCCGAAGCCACTAACTCAGATTTTTTATCAAAATATTTCCAGGTGGTAAAGCAAAACCTGCCGGAAGATGGCCGGGGATTGTTTTGCAAAAACCAATCGGGAAACTCTTTGAGGTACTCGCCGCCCTTTTGATGACCGGGGAGCCATTCACAATCGGCAGGCTCCTGCTCGTCGCCTATCAACCGGTTTGCCCAAACATTGCTTACTTCTATTTTAAGCTGATTAACCGTTTTTAATTGCGATACAGGCACTTTGATACGCCATGGGGCAGTCCAAACTACGCCTACTTCTTTATCGTTAACAAATACTTTGGCTATACAGTTCACAATACCCAGATCCAGGTATAGGTTCCTGTTCGTCTTTTTTAAAATAGAATCGGGGAGATTAAATGACTTGGAATACACCGCTGTTCCGCTGTAGTATTTGATGCCTTTGTTGGTATTATCTGTCCAATCGGTTAAAGCGGCAAAAGTAACGGGCGATTGAGGGCCGCCCCATTTGCTATCAAATTTCACTTTCCAGGGCCCGTTTAATTCCAGCAATGATTTATCCGATGGAAAGTTTGGCCGCTTACTAACAACCGCGGCCACTTTTTTGCGAAATACAATAAAAAAACTTTGCGAATTAACAAACCTGAGGTTGATAACAGTGTGTTTCCCTTCCTGTTTAAACTGAGCAATTTCCCGCATTTCACCGCTTACGGGGTCCCACAATTCGGGTTGCATACTGGTTATGTTAAAGCTGCAATTTACCTGCCCGCTGTAGCGCGATACGTTGGCTACAAAGTAGATGTCGGCATTGTCATCCTTACGATGGATATCTTTAATCACCATATTACTGCTGCCAATTGCAGCGCTAAAATCTTCAATTGATTTAGGCACATAATGCCCCCATTGTAAAACGCCATCACAGCGCTGCAAATAGCTTACAAAAGCTTTGGCCGGTTTCCACCAGGTTTGGGTACGATCAAAATGGGTACCCCATTGCCCCATGCTGTTGCCGGGCTGATACTTATCGTCCCAGGGTTGGTGTACAAACCTATGGATCATAATTTTATTAACCCCTACGCAAAAAGCTTCATCGCCAATCGACTTGAGCCAGGCAGGGGTTTCGGTCCATTTACTATCCTGGGGTAAACCGGTAAATGCTTCGGCCGCCAGTATATTTTGCCCATATCTCCTTAATGAAGTAATCACGGGTTCCAATTCATAGGGCGCATAAACACCATCGTGCGTCCAAAATTCGCCCATTACATTGGTAACGTTTGGCAATACATCATCTGAGCGCCAGGGGCCGCCATAAGGCTCACAAAAGAATTTAAGATTTGCCGCTTTTAGTTTTTTAGCAATGGTTGCAAAATAAACCTCGTGATACAAATCCTGTATTGTTTCATAAAAATCATCTTTAAAACGCGAGGTTTGTTCCCTTCCCTCAATAATGCGACCAGCAAAAGCGGCCAAGTATGGATAAAGGTCATAACCCCGCCTTAGTGAAAACTGCTCGCGCATTTTGGGTGTCCAGGTAGGGTCGTTTTCTTCGGCGCTATCAAAATAAACATGGTCTACCGTGTTGCCTACAAATTCGCCAAGGTGGCTTTTCAATTCGCCAACTATATGATCAATATGAAAATCGACAGCTTCCTGGCTCATTTTATCGCACTCAAAGCCGGTGGCCTGCCATTGCGCGGGCTGTACTTTGGCCCCCATGGTGGTATGCCCAAAACGATAAATAGTCCAATCGCCGGTTGGTGGCTCCCAGGTTAATTTACCGGAGGCATCCATTTTGGTTGATAAATCAATAACCTCCAGTTTAGTTACTACATCTTTGGCGGGCATAGCCAACACCACAATATCCCTGTAATAACTCTTACGTTCGGGCACATCCGGAATTTCTACCTTGCCGCTTTGAGGGTCATAAACCGGGAACCTTTCGTTTGATTTAAGGTTTACTGTTGGCCTGTCCAAATCAATCACCTGCACACCCTTGCCGCCGCTGACATTCTTTTTTGAAAAGCACAGCTCCTGCATAGATAGCTCGGGCGTAATCCAAACGCCGCCGCTGGTGGCGTAGCCCGCGCCGTTGAATAGCCCCATGGTCATGTTCAGTCGTTTTGATTCGCGGGCGGCATGCTGTACCAGTTTCCACCAGGGTTCCGTCCAGGCTATAACATCTGGTGTTGGGTCTTTAGCTATCTGGTTGGCCCAGGGTGTGGTAATATCGGCAAGGCCAAGCATGGTGGTTGAGTTAAAGCCTTCGTCCTTTAAAGCTTCCAAATCTTTGGTGATCCCTTTTTCGGTTACATTGGCACCCATCCACATCCAAAGCACACCAGGTTTTGCAGACTCGGGCGGATTAGTAAACAGTTTTTCGGGATTAACCGCAAGTGTTTTTGAACTGGAGGCAACAACCTGGGCATTGGATGGATTTGTAAAAAGCAAAAACAGTAACAAGGCGGTTATAGGCAGTTTCATTTATGGATTATTGTTATAAGGGGAAATTACTGAAAATTAAAACAGGAAAAAAATGAAAGGCAGTAAATGTCCGCACAAGCCCCCGACGGCGAGACGCATATTTGCGCCTCCCGCAGGTAATTCGGAATTACGTGAAGTTAACGTGATCAATTTGCACACGGGAGACGCAATTATACCTCTCTACAAAAAAGAAAACTACAACTTCAACTCGCCCCAACCCTGTCGGTAACTCCGGCGGATGTATTGGTTGGCAGGTTCAAAGTTGGTGATCTTCATATTTTCACCATCCCATTTCAGGCCGGTGTACCTGCCGCTAAACTTATACCCTTCCATGTTGCCATACACCGGGTCATTTCGTTTTATCTTTTCACGCAGGTTAAATGTACGCAACAGCAGGTTACCCATCAGCACGGTTTCTGTAAGCGGGCCGGCATACCCCTCAAATGGCGAATCAACTTCCATTTTACCGTAACCTGCAATGCTGGCATCAACCCATTGCCACCAGTGGCCATCCATACCACCGGCTATGCGTGGATATTTTTCGGGCACGTTCACATCTTTATTCAATGAAAGCGGCAACAACCTTGGGTGACTGCCTCCCCATCCGCAGGAAACCTTCCCTTTGGTGCCTATAAAAACAGTGCAACCCTCAAAATCATTCTCGCCGGGAAAATCGCCTAAAGCTTCGTTCATATTCAAGGCCGGGTCAAGTTCTGTAAGGCGTTCGGGGGTTATGCCGCCGTCCATCCAGTGCAGGTCCAGATTTTTACCGTTTTGTTGTTTAAATTTAAACTTAATAGAGCTGGATACCGGGCCGCTTTCGGGGTAAATCCCTTCTTTAAAAATACCACTGTAAACGGTGCTGGCACTGCCCGATACTTCGGTTGGATATCCTAAACCAAGCAATTTGAAAGGCGGCCCCATAATGTGGCAGCCCATATCGCCCAGGGCACCTGTGCCAAATTCCCACCAGCCACGCCAGTTAAAAGGGACCAGGTTATCAATGTAGTTAGTTGGTTTGGCGGTACCCAGCCAAAGATCCCACTTGAGCCCCTTAGGTATTGGCGGACTTGCTTTGGGCCATTGAATGCCCTGCGGCCAAACGGGCCTATCCGTCCAGCAATAAACTTTTTCAATATCGCCAATCAGGCCGGCCTCAAACCATTCGCGCATGGTGCGCATACCATCGCATGATGCACCCTGATCGCCCATTTGGGTTACTACTTCATATTTTTTTGAGGCCTCGGTTAATATCCGCGCCTCGTAAATATCATGTGTTAGCGGCTTTTGCAGGTACAGGTGCTTTTTAAGCTGCATGGCACTCAAACCAACCAAGGCGTGGTTATGGTCTGGAATGGCCACGGTAACGGCGTCAAAGTTTTTGTGGTGTTTATCAAACAGTTCGCGCCAGTCGTGGTAAAAAGGGGCTTTCGGAAATTCCTTCCGGCGCGGCGCGGCCTGCCTGTCGTCAACATCACATAAAAAGGCGATGACAGCGTTCTTCTTGGGCGCTGTAGCAAAATGGTGAATATCATTCTCCGCTTCGCCACCGCACCCTATGGCGGCTATATATAATTTATCGCTTGGCGCGGTATAGCCTTTGCCGCCTAACACAAACCGGGGCACTATATAAAAACCAGCTGTTGCAATAGCCGCTTTTTTTATAAAATCGCTACGGGTAATGTTGTTTGTTGATTTATTTTCTTCGGTATTTTCCATGGCTATTATTTATGCAATGGTTTTACGGCCACCTCTTTAAAAAACACAATATCATCATCACCATGATTTTGCAGGCCTATATAACCTTCATTAGGGCGTACGCCCCTGAAAGGTTCAAAATCAAACTTGCGGGCCGGCGTTGGGTCACCTTCTTTATAATCAGTAACTTTTTTGCCGTTTACATACACAATAGTGCGCGGACCATCCAAAGTAATTTCCATGGTATTCCATTCTGGACCGGGCTTGCCGGGTTTAGCCAATGGCTTGGTTAAGGAATACAAAGTGCCGGTAATATGGTAATCGTCTTCTTTTGATGTTTCGGGATGATTATCTATCTGCACTTCGTAACCGTAAAATACGGGCATCCATTCCTCGCGCGGCTCTATTGGTATGCGGATGAATACGCCCGCGTTACTGTTAAACTTTTGCATCTTATAAACTACACGAATGGTGCAATTGCTAAACTTTTCTTTTGTCCAATACAGTAATCCCATACCGCCATGGCTGCCGGTTAGGCCGTCTTTTACGTAACGGCTGCCTTTGCCTACCTGTTTCCAGCCATTTAAATCCTTCCCGTTAAAAAGCTGTCGCCAGCCATCATTATTCTGTGCCATGGCATTTGTTGCAGCCAATAAAAAAACTAAAAATGCGCAGGCAATGCCGCCTTTCCGGAGGTGTTTTTTGATCATAACAAATAGGTGTAAAAGGGTTTTACAATTGGTTGTACTAATGTAGTTAATATTTTTTTAGAACATTAAAACCTATACTATCGCTATACTATAATTTATTGCCGCAACCGCTTCACTCCATTTTAGCGTGAGATAGTTTTCTTAATCGGCAAACTTTTATCCTAATGGTAAGGTTCTTGGCTATATTATTGATATGAACTTATCAGAAAGTTAAATTAACCCACAACTATGAATAACTCTACATTAAAGAAAACACTCGCATTATCGTTTGCTTCCCTGCTGGTAGCAGGCATGGCTAATGCACAAACCGACACTACAAAAACAATGAGCGCCATGAGTACCGGCTCAACTACCGCCAAAACATTTGGTGGTATAGGCCAGTACAATACCTTTAGCATTGGTATTAATGCCGGTATTACAGATGGACTTGTTCCGTTTTCGATTAACACTACCAATAAATTCAAGGTTGATTTGGGTTATGGCGCTTCGTTAAGGCAACAACTATCACATACCTTTAGTTTACAATTAGATTACAACGGTGGTAAGGTTCATGGTATTGACAAAGACGGAACCAGCAAGTATGGCATTACCGAATATAAAACAGATTTCAACGCGGCCTCATTAAGCGCAGTATTTAATATTGCCAGCGTAAGCTTTTTACACCGCAAAAACAGCGTTAATTTTTACGGTTCTGCCGGTGCAGGTATGGATTGGTATAAGACCAAAAGCGTAACTCAGGATGCGGCAAGCGGTGGCGGCACATTTGGGCCGGCCGAAACTACCCGCAAAGTATTTGCCCCGGTTGGTGCAGGTGTTAAATTTCGTTTAACAGATGCGGTTGCCTTAAACTTAGGCTACACTGTAAACTTTGTACAAGGTTACGCTTTCTCTGGTGTTAGCACCTACCCTACTTTTAGCCATTACTCTTATACCTATGGTGGCTTAGAGTTTACCTTAGGTTCAAAATCAAAACAAAACATTGAGTGGGTAAACCCGGTAGCAATGATGTATGATGAATTATACGATGCCGCTTTACGCCAGGAAGTTGAAGTATTGAAAACCCGCGTTGGCGCTGTTGAAGGTGCTGTGAGTGATTTGAAAAAAGACTCTGACGGTGATGGCGTTGCAGATCAGTTTGATAAATGCCCGGGTACTGCTGCTGGTACCGTAGTTGATGGTTCTGGTTGCGCTATTGTGTTCCCTAAACCTGATACCGCTATGGCAATGAAAGCCCCTGCTACTGCCTACTCAAACATACAGTTTGAATTTGATAGCTCTGTATTGCGTACATCATCATACCCGGTATTGGATGCTACCTCTGCCGATTTACGTTCATCAGGTAAAAAAGTTGAAGTTGATGGTTTCGCATCTGCCGAAGGTACTGCTGCTCACAACTTACAATTATCAAAAGACCGTGCTAACTCAGTAAAAACTTACCTGGTTAACTCTGGTGTTGATGCTAAAAAAGTTAAAATAAAAGGTTTTGGCGAAAACAACCCGATTGCTGATAACTCTACTGAAGATGGCCGCGTACAAAACCGTCGCGTACAGTTCAAACAAAAATAGTCTTAATAAATTATCCGCGTATAAAGAGGTTGTGCGTAAAGCATAGCCTCTTTTTTTGCACCATTATTAATCACAGCTGGCATCTAACATACACCTAACAACATGTATATAACTGTTTGTCAAAACAATATAATCAATACCGAATCACAAACACAACAATTAGTTGTTAATACTAAAACCGGCCACTGCTTTTTATCGTTACTTATCAATATAACCAATACCCAATTATGCTAACCGAACAGATCATTGCAACAAAGATCCGCACCATCAGGGAGGCAAAAAACTATTCACAATTTTACGTTGCGTATAAGCTAAACATATCGCAAAACACCTTCAGTAAAATAGAATTAGGTTATGTTAAACTTACCGTTGCCAGGCTGATAGAGATAGCCCGGATATTGGAGATAAGTGTTCCCGATCTGCTAAACGAAAACTTATTGCTTTTGCAGCCCGAACTCGCGGTCATCAATCAAACAACTACGATCAACAATAATTAATTTATTCATTCATTACATCATCATATATTAAATCATCAACTTATGGGCGGACTTGGAGCACCAGAAATCATTTTAATACTCGTAGCCATTTTATTATTATTTGGCGGTAAAAAAATCCCCGAACTTATGCAGGGCCTTGGCAAGGGCATGAAAGAGTTTAAAGACTCACAAAACCAGGAAGAGAAAATTCCCGCGCCGGTAAAGGTTGAAGAGCAAAAGCTATAATATCCTTTGCGTAAAAAGTTGTATTGTAAATTGCAAGGCATTGAATATTAACACCAGCCTGGCCATGTTGCCGGGCTTTTTTATTGCTGTGGTTTTGTATTGATAAACAATGTATTCGCTTTAGGCTTTGTGGATTCTGCTTTTAGCTTCAATATAAACAAGTATTTGTAAAATAGATATAAGCTATAAACGTAGTAGTTTTATAACTTTAGCAAAATTTCTAACATGATTAGCGCATTTATAAAGTTTGTGAAGGATACCGAAACCACCATCGTAGCGTGGAAAAGCCGGAACAGCCTTCACCTGCTTAGAATTTGCCTGGGCATTGTATTTACCTGGTTTGGCGTACTCAAATTTTTTCCCGGCTTAAGCCCGGCCGAGGTTATTGCCGGTAAAACTATTTTAAAGTTGAGTTTCGGGCTTATCAAACCCGGTTTATCATTACCCATACTGGCTTGTTGGGAATGCACCATAGGTATTGGACTAATAACCAGACGCTGGCTTAGCTTTGTATTGGTATTACTATACTTCCAAATGGCGGGCACCCTACTGCCATTGTTTTTCTTCCCACATGAAACCTGGACCACCAATTTGTTTGTACCCACCTTATTAGGGCAGTATATTATCAAAAACCTGGTTTTGATATCTGCCGGTGTGGTAATTGGTGCCACCGTACAAGATGGCACCCCGAATGATAAACAAGTAATTGCTGTAAATACGCGGCAATCGGGATTACCTGCCGAAACGCGCCGCGAATTACTTGAAGAAGCATTGATTGATAACTAATCGCGAATTTTACGGGTGCACAACCGCCCAGCCTTCATACTGCCTTATAATGATCTCGCCATTGCCGCTTGGCACGTAAGAGATAAAGGGGAATAAATCGTTTTTGTCAATTTTACGCTCCCTTACGGTATTGCTGCATTGGGCCATTACAACGCCCTTTGCCAACAAATCTTTTAGAGTTTGTTCGTAGATACCCGATTTCATATAAACAGCCACGCCATCGCCAAAAACAATCAGCTCTATGTGCAGCTTTCCTTTCAGACGAGGGTCTTCCAAGGCGTTATCCATGTTGCGCAACGTACCTTTAATCTTTTTTTCATCGGCCGAATTGAGGATATACAGGGCATCATAATGTTTAAGCTTAGCGGTAGCACCGGTAAATTCGGCGGGGTCTGTTTGCGCTTTTACCTTGCCGATGAATCCCATCAGCATAAAGGCGGCTAAAATAAAGGTGTACTTTTTCATGGTTTATGATTTTAAGTTTGATTGTATTTTCTGAGCATCCTTAATGGCTTTAAACGGACCATATTTATGCTGTTGCTCGGTAAATTTATCCGCATAAGGACCAAAAGGAAAGTCGATAGGTTTTTTGTCAGTTGCCGGCCAATCCAGGTGCTGATCTTTATGGGGACGTGGTTGCGAGTTGATAAACGCCGCCACATTCCAGGCTTCCTCATCAGTTAATTGCGGGCTTTGATAGGTAGCGCCAAAAGGCATATTGTTTTTTACGAACCCGGCAAGGCTGCCAACTCTATACATCCCCGCGCCATCGTTATAACTATTGCTGCCCCATAAAGGCGGGTTGGTATATGTAGCTTTATTAGCTGCAAGCATACCTTCACCATTGCGGCCATGACAAACGGCACATTTAGCTATAAATACATTTTTCCCCTTAACAGGATCTGCCGCACTATTCATAAATGCCAGTTTTGGAGAAGTTGTACTTGCTATTTTTTGTCCTTTAACATCTTTCCCAATCCAGGCCATGTAAGCCATAATAGCCTGCATTTCTTTTGACGATACAGCAGGGGCTGTACCCGCAAGGCTTCGTTCAAAACAGTCTGTAATGCGTTGGGTGGCGGGCTCAACCTTTCCAGATCTGCTGCTCATTTTAGGGTAGCTTGATACAAAAGCTACATAAGCATTTCCAAACATACGTGTCCCCGCATCGAGGTGGCAGTTTTGGCAATTCATACCGTTACTTATTTGCGCAACACTACCTTTAGGACCAAGATATTGTGCTGTATGCACTATAAGTTCCCTGCCATACCGAATCAGTTCGCCGGTTGTTCCCTTAGGTATTGTACTGGTATCGGGAGCCTTCCAGGTAATAGATTTATTTCCCGTTGCAACTGTTGAATTATCCTGCTGATAGCCATTGCATCCAACCAAACCAATTATACCTATTAAAATAACCAATACAATACCCGGCATAAACCTTTGTATTTTATTGGGTACTTTTTGTTTTGGCAAATGCATAATAAAGGCACAGGTAATTGGTGGCAGTATTTACCAAAAGTAAACAACTACAGCAACATGTGTCTCGCCGGACAAAAAATAAAGTTTATTATTCTCCTTTTGAGTTTTCGACAGGTTTTGAGCTTTGTTGATGCCAGTAAATCATATACCGGGCATCATGCAGTTTGTAAAAAGGGATAAGTTGCAGGTTTTTAAATTTATCCTGCACAATTAATTGGGGCGCTATGTAGGTTTGCGACTTTCCTTTAACGGGTTTTAGTGCTTGCGAAAGATCCCAGTTATTCACGGCTACTTCCGGGGCCTCGTTCAGTGGATATAATTTACCTCTGGCACGGTATCCGCCAAACTGATCCCCATCAGCAATTAAATTATCCAAATCGGTAGTATCTGTTTTGGCAGCCAAAACTATCGGTCCGTGTAAAAACGCGATGTAATGTGAGCTATCCGGCAGGACTTCGGTAGTTATTTTCATAGGTAGTTTCACTTCAATAAAGTCGCCCTTTTTCCATTTGCGGTATAAATTCAGGTATGATCCCGGCTGGGCATTCACTGCTATGCTCCTGCCGTTAATTTTAACAAGAAGCGCTCCTGCGGATACCCAATTTGGATATCTTATTTTAATACCGAAAGGTTTTGGCCTTGCCTCATCAATTGAAATTTTAGTGGCTTCATCATCCGGAAATTTAGTGGTTTGCGATAGTTTTAACCCTTGTGAAGCCCATTTAAGGCGCGATGGGATAAACAGGTTTACGTATACATCGGTGGCGTTATGGCTATAAATCAGCTCGCCATACTTGCCATGGTTCTCCATGCCCGAGCCTACACAGCACCACATATTTACCTGCGGTTGCGAGTATACCCGGTAATGCCTTGGCCGCATTGAGGTATAATAAACAAAGCCGCCATGTACAGGGTGCTGGCTCGATAAAATATGGTTATATAAAACCCGTTCGTAAAAGTCCATATACTTAACCGCCCCTTCCTCTTCAAACAGGTGCCTGGTTAGTTTGAGCATATTGTAAGAGTTACAGGTTTCGGGGCCTGCCACATCGGTAATTAACTTTGAAAAATTGCCCGTAGGATTAAAATGCTCGTTTACGCTATTCCCTCCGATAACTACCGTACGGTTATTAACAACGGTTTGCCAGAAAAACGCGGCAGCATTGCCATAATCCGCATCACCGCCTACTTCGGCAATGCGTTGAAAACCCACGGCCTTGGGAATTTGCATATTGGCATGCAGCCCGTTAAGGTGATCCTGATGCTCAATTAATGGGTTCAAAATTTGCTTGTCCGAAAACCGGCGCGCCAGGGTAAGGTATTTTTGCTGATGGGTAATTACCGATACATCGGCAAATACCTCATTTAACCCTCCATGTTCTGAAATTAACATGGTTTGAATTTGAGCGTCAGTTAATTTTCGCGATACGCCGTCTATATAATCCGTTAGTCGCACCAATATATATTTGGCTTGCGGCTTACCGGCTATAACATAGGCATCCCTTAAACCAGCCATCAATTTATGAAGATTATAAAGCGGTACCCATTTTTTATTGAGCGCGAAGGTATCGGCCACAATTTTGCCGGCCTCGATATCCTTCCACATGCCAATACCGCCCGGCATGCCGCCAAGGTAACCGCTCCCTATCTTATCCTGGCATTTTTTCAATTGTGCAAGCATGTAATCCAGGCGCCTGTTTGTTTCGGCATTTTGGGTGGCGGCATGCATGAATGATAAAGCCGATAGGTAATGCCCGCCAATATGGCCATCCAAACCGGTATTTTCCCAGTTATCATAATTAGGCTTTAAGGGTTTTAAGCCTGCTTCTTTAAGGTAAGGCGCCAGCAAACGGTCGGGATCTAAGGCAAGCATGTATTTAAGATCAGTTTGCTGAGCATCTTTAAAAACGCCGGGCAAAAGCTTAACATCCTGTAGTTTGAAAGACTGGATAGCAGCTTGTGCCAAAGCTTTACCAGGTAATATCAATAAGGCTATACCGGTAACCAGGTATAGCGGGTAAAAAACAAATTTACGCAGCATTCAGGGCTATTTTAATAATTGTACAAAACACACTAAATTAAACAAAGCCAGTCATCGGTTATAATAGTTTTTTATCCTTTGTTATACTTTTTTATCCAGTCGTCAGTGCATTGTTTTAAATATCATTAACGCACAATCATCACCCAACCGCTCACCGGTTTCATTTGGCCGTTGTTAGGCGCTATGATGTAGTAATAAGTGCCTTCGGCTAATGGTCCACCGTTAAAACGCCCATCCCAGGGCACATGATAACCTTTGGAGTAAAAAACAGCCTGCCCGTATCGATTATAAACACCAACCAGGCAATTAGGATAATATTGCAACGAGCTGATTTCCCAAAAATCGTTAACGCCATCGCCATTGGGGCTAAAACTGTTTGGCGCATCAATAGGGATCACCACGTTTACGGTAACAGGCACTTCTGTTGTACAGCCGGCTGTGGATGTAACCAGCAAGTGATAAACAGTAGGAATAAGCGGACTGGCAACCGGGTTGGCTATCGTAACGTCACTTAATCCTAAAGCCGGCGACCATTGATAACTCATAATATCGCCCGTTATTACCGGTTGCAACTGAATGTTTTTCCCAGGTTTGGTAACGTATTTATCGGGGAAACTCACCTTAGGCAGAGTGTTGATGTGTACCGTTATAGGGTCGCTGCTTTTGGGGAGGATGCAGCTTACGTTATTGGCAGTTACGCAGGTTACTATATCGCCGTCATTAAGCTCTGTTGATGTAAACGTGGGTGTATTGGTACCTACCTTATTGCCATTAACCAGCCATTGATATTTTATAGTGGCATCCGCGGGTTGTATAGTAGCATTAAAGCTAATGGGATCGCCGGCACAGGCCGTAGCATTTTGCGGAGTTACCGTAACCGAGGGCGTTACAACCTGTGCAGGCAAATCTGAACCCAGCGAGTTAAGCACCGTTACCGGGAACGACATAGCGGTTTCAATACCTACCGTTGGCGGTGTATTAGCGTTCCCGTTATGGTTACCTACTACACCATTACCTGTAATAAGGGTTAAATCGCCGGTTGGGGTAATACGCACCAGCCGCTCGTTGTAGGAATCAACCACGATGAAATTATCAAACAAGTCCAATTTTATCCCTACCGGGTTGTTTAAAAGCGCTTTATTATTGGTACCGGCTATGAACAGATCAAGCGTTGTTACATTGCCCAATGGGTCAATTTTGCGGATGGCGTTGTTCTCAGAATCGGTAACGTACAAATCGCCATGTTTATCAAATATGATGCCTTTAGGGTTATTGAAACTTGCCGCCGTGCCCTTCCCGTCATCGGCACCGTTCCCGCTATGGCCGGCAACAATGGTAACATCTCCCTGGGGACTTATCTTTTTTATCGCGCTGCTAAAATCAGTCACATACAAATTACCGGCAGCATCAACAGTTATACCCGTAGGTATTGACAGCTTGGCCGCCGAAGCAGGCGGCGTTACCGTAGTAACCACACCAAAAGGCGATACTTTGCGTATCAGGTAATCGGTGCCCTGGGTTACAAATAAATTGCCGGCGGCATCAATGGTTATTCCCCGCGGGTCTCGAAAGCTGGCTGCCGTTCCAATACCATCAACAGATTTATCCATGCCGTTACCGGCAAGGGTGCTCACTGTTCCATCAGTGGTTACTTTACGGATACGGCTGTTTTTATCCACAACATATAAATTGCCGGCGGCATCAATGGTAAGTCCGTTTAAAACGCCAAATTTTGCTACGGGCGCTATGCCATCGGCAAAGCCACAATCGCCCCCTGCAAAGGTTGTAACGGTGCCATCCGTAGCAATTTTTCTTATTTTACAACTGTAGCCATCGGCTATGTACAAATTGCCCTGCCCATCGGTAACCACATCTGTAGGCACGCTAAAGGTAACCGCCTTGGGGTTGGGCCGCGAAGTGCTTGCCGTAAGCGTTATACTGGTTTTGCCCACATCGGCACAGGTTACATCTGGCGGACTTATGGTTGTGGTGATGGTTCCGTCATCGCAGGTACTTACGCCGGCAAGGTCGCTTAGCTTAATATCGTACTTGCCATTTTCATCAAGCTTAAAAGTAATGGGCGTTTTTACAGGATCAATCACCGGTTTACTGAATGACGTAACCGTAAAAAAGATAGTAGTAGCACCACCGTATTTATCACGGGCGGTAAGGCTTACCGTTGCCGGCTTGTTTACAGTTAGGGCAGTGCCTGCCGCCGGCTCCTGGGTAACGGTAAGCAAAACGTTGGGGCATAAATCTGTTACCTGCGCGGTCGACGCGTAATCGGGTATAACAGCCTTGCAATCGTCATCGGCGGTTATTATTACATCATCGTAAATGGCAAATATGGGCGTACTGGCAATGGTAATATCAATTTTTTGGGTAGATGTGTTGCCGGCGTCATTAGGATAGGAGCTTACGTTGCTGGCAGTAACTGTTATGGTTTGCTTACCCAGCGATGAGCAGTCAAACGTATTGGGGCTAATTTTTACAAACGGTAATGCATTGGCGCCACCTGCCACCGTTACCACATCCGAAGGCTGCAACACCCGCGAGCCAGTGCTATCCAACGTAAAAACAAGATGATTTTTGGGGGTTATTACCGGGGCTTGCGCGTTTGCCGGTGCTGCCAAACACAACAAAAGCCCCACCGTTAAGGCAAGCCCTTTCATAAGCTTAACCAAGGTATATGGAGGTCTTTCTATTGGTGCAACGGTGAAAAAGCAGGCGGTAAACATTTTATCCCTTGTCAAAAAAATGAACAGAGATAAACAACTAATTAATAGATGGTTAAAGGTGAGTTTTTTTGTTTATTTTAACGTTGTTCGTGTTATTCATTTTTAGGAGAAAAGTTGACGATTAGTCTCCGTTTAAATTTCCTCCAGTTCGATATTATCCCAGGTTTGTTTCTTGTAATACCTAAGCATAATCCAGTAAATGAGCAATGCCGGCACAATGGCTATCCATACCACCATTTCCCAACGCATTAACAAATAATGTCCAAAACCTATCCCGCCAATAAACAATAACATCAACAGCGAGGTTATCAATTTGCCGCCCCCCTGTTTTACAACTACCGGCTTTGAAAAAGGCAAACCTTTTACCATAAACAAAGCCATCAGCATACCATAAATAAGGCTCACAAAAAAAGCGAGGATAATATCGTTAATGGCCTGCGGCCCCCATACAACCGCTATGCCGATACTTAAAACCAGGCAGTAAGGTAAAAAATAAAGCGTGATGATGGCTTTATACATGCCCGATAATATTTTACCAGGCTTATCAATTGGCAAGGCGTAATACACCCAGGCCGACTTATATTTTTCAGTCATGGAAATATTCATCAACATAGCCGAAAGTATAAACGTACACAGATAGATCAAAAAGACATAGTAATGCCCGTTTTGGAGTTTATTCCATCTATCGCTAAGGTTATCACCCTTCCCGTTTAAAGCAAAGTATAAAAAGTAAATAGGCACATAAGCAAAAGCAGGGTACACTTTCATTTTGAACTCGCGCATACGGGCAGCTAATTTCCAGGTGATGCGGAAGCCGGCATTCTCAATAGGATCTGGCGCTACGATGTTTGCCAATTTCGATATCAGGCTGAATTTTCCGGCCTTTTTAACTTCAGTATTGGCGTTGGCGTTACCATCAGAAGTTGCGATAACCGCCAGTCGCCTGTTGAAACCGGGGGCTAATACCTTAGCTACAAACCATAAGCCTAAAAAAGGTACGGTAAAGCCAATAATGGCCAATATGCGGGTAATGTAATTTGCATGGGCAGCATGTATAAGTGATTCATTCAAGGCGGCTATCCAAACCGGCGGCAGCAAATAGGCCCACCAGTGGCTCAGCAGTTCTACGTTGCCCAAAACTGATACGTTGATCAGCCTTGGCAGCAGGTAATAAGCCGCGAAGATCATCACCGAAAACGCGATTTGGAAATAGCTGATCACATCCTTAAAACGCTGCGGACTTACCGATTTCATCAACAACAGGTAAATAATATTCACCAAAAAGATGCTGAGGAAAGTAGCTTCCAGTATCTGGAAAAAGAACAAAGGCACAGCAAAGCCCCCATCAACAAAGCCCACGATAACCAGGGCCGGGAAACCCTGGATCAACGCTATCCTCAACACATAGATACTAATGTGCAGGATTCGCGATACCGCCACAGTACGGTCACTAGCCGGGCGCGGTAATAATATAAATTGATCGCGGGTATCTATTAATACGGTGGTAAAATCTGATATAAGGGTAAGCGCCATAAGCACCATAAATACCAGGAAATAGTAAGTTTCGCCTACGTAAGGCTTTTGGTTTAACATAAGCAGCAAGCCGATAAAAAAACCCATGAGCAGGGTAAGAATGCTGACAAGCCAGGGTGATTGCTGTCCGTCTTTTTTAGCGCCCTTACGTACCGCGAACATGGCTTTGGGGCGGCGGTTATCCATCAGTATTTTTACCCGCAGTATTTGATCCAGCTGTTCGGTATCAACACCTGTTTTTGCTAATACCGGGTAAAAAAGAGAAACCAAACGTAAAAGCAGTTTATCCATTGATAAAAACATTAAAAGAATATCGTTCATTGTAGCAGATAGCAGCTTGATTAATCAAATGCGTTAATGATGGCATCAGTTTCGGTATGGGAATCGTCGCGGCCGGTAAGCTTAGAAAAAATGCGTTCCAGCGTATCGCTATGGTTTTGTTTTAATGATTCAAATGTGCCATCGGCAATAATTTCGCCTTTGTTAATGAGCAGGATACGATCTGATACCTTTTCAACCACATCCATCATATGCGAACAATAAAATATGGTTTTCCCCTCCTGCGATAAGCGCATGATCAATTCTTTAATCATAATCACCGCGTTAGCATCAAGACCGGATAACGGCTCATCCAGGATGATGATCTTTGGGTTATGGATAATGCCCGAGATAAGCAACACCTTTTGTTTCATCCCTTTTGAGAAGGTATCCATCCGGTCATCACCATTGGAGCCCAGGCCAAAGGCCATGAGTAGTCTGCGTGCCCGGTCGTTTAGTACGTTCTCTTCCATGCCGTATAGTTTACCTATAAAATCCAGGTATTCCATTGGGGTAAGTACATCGTAGATCTCGGCGTTTTCGGGTACGTAGCCTATTAGTTTTTTAATATCGAGGGCATTCGTGGCCATATTAAAGCCATCCACAATAACCTCGCCCTCAAAATCGGGAATTAAACCGGTGAGGATTTTTACCGTGGTTGATTTACCGGCACCATTAGGGCCTATATAACCAATTACCTGCCCCGGATAAATATCAAGGGAAAGCCCCTTTAATACCAATTTGGAGCCGTACGATTTAGTTAAATTACTAATTTGAATAAGGGGTTGATCAGACATAAAGATGTATTACAATGCCCCGGTAAATTAGCAAAAAAGCGGATGTTATTGTAAGGAAATCTCTTTAATAAACGCAGAGCCTAATTGGGCTAAAGCCACCCTACTTATTGCTATTTTTTCGCCCCATAAATGGGACGGCAATGAATTTTCAGCAGGCTTTGGTTCAGACTCTTTTATTTCATTGCCGTTTTGGCTTCAGCCAACGGTTCATAACAACAATCAAACAAGCGGCTTTAGCCCAAATCTTACTGGTTAGATTTTTAAAAGTATTTTTCTTAAATGTTATTACGACTGGGAATAATTATTATTGAGGGTGATTATATTCCTGAGATTCCGTTGAGTTCATCTTTCAAATCTTCAACTGAGTAATTGATGTAGGAAACGCCGTAATCGTTAAGCAATTCAGCAAATGTGCGTTTAGTAAGGCCAGACATTACAGCGGCCTGCCCAAGAGATAATTTACCCGATTCATAAAGCTTGGCAGCAATAAAGCGGACGGTATCTTTTTCATACTCTCCAAGGCTATCAGGTACCTCTAATGTAATCGTAGTCATATCGTAAATATACAAATAAATAAAACCTGAAAAAATAAACGCAAAACAAAAAGCCCATGCTTTTGCAAAGGCTTTCTGTTCAATTAAAGTTGAATATATTCAGCTACAATTACCAGCTAAAGATCATTTTATCTCAACATGGTGCGATGCCATGATAATAAGCCCAGCCACCTTTTTAGGCTGTGATTCAAAAACAGAATGGCTGGCGCCCTTTACCTCAACGGTAGTACTATTGGCTCTTTTGGCATACATACGTTCCAGTTCTGGATTGATGATCCTATCTGCTCCGGCCACCATGTACCAGCTTGGCTTGGTACGCCAGGCCGGATGCTGAATAATGCTGTGGAACACGCCATCAGCTGTTGGCATTTGGGCGTTGGCCATAAATTCAGCTTTTTCGCGGGGCAAATCTGCTGCGAAATCAGGATAAAAGCGGGTAGGATCAATATAGTCGAAGCCGTTGACAGGCTTCTGTAATGATTTGTAGGCAGGTGGATAGCGCTTGCCATTATCGGCTTCGCTTTCGCCTTTATCCGGCGCGTGAGCCGCTATATAAACCAGTCCGGCTACATGGCTATCATTACCGGCTTCGGTAATCAGGCCGCCACCATAGCTGTGCCCCACTAAAATACAAGGACCGGTTTGCATATCAAGCACGCGCTGCACTGCCGCCAAATCATCCTGAAATGAAGTTAAGGGCTGTTGTACAACGGTAACGTGATAGCCCTTTTTAATCAGGATATCATAAACAGGCTGCCAGCCGGAACCATCAACAAAAGCGCCATGCACCAACACAATATTGTTAACCGGAACTGCCCCCTGCGCATTAGCGACTGCCGAACTAAAAATAAAACCAAAAGATAAGCTAAGCCCCATCATTATATTGATGATCGTTTTATTTACATTTTTCATGGTAGATAATATTAATTTTTAAACTTTTAAACCACCAAACACACTAAACATCATTACAGAAAGCACAACAATAGTTATGGCGATATACATTTTATCTTTTTCCATAATGAAACCTATGAGCGAAAAGAAGATCCTTAAAATAGGGGTAGCAATCAAAATAACTACACCAAACTCAATAATACCTTTAGGGTTAAGGCTCAATACCCCTTGCCATAATTGTTTGCCGGTAGTAAACCCGGCTTGTTCGCCAATAAACTTTGCATAATCCGGCAGGCCCTGGCTACCGGTATTGATGAGGTATAACACGCCGCCCGCAAGTACCGTAAGACTGGCTATTATAACGCCATACCTCAATTGCAGGCCAATAAATTGTTCAATATCATGATCGGCAAAGCGATGTTTGGAACTTACATTTTTCATAACTGATTATTAAAATTTGTGGTTATAGCCGTTAAAGATCATCTCGACAGCAACGAATACTATTGCTGTACAAAAGATGTATTTGAGCACTTTGGCATCAATACGGCTTAATAACTTCGAACCGGTAAACGCGCCAGCAAGCACACCCAACACTACCGGGAAAGCGATACCGGCATCCATGTACCCGCGTTGCAGGTAAACCACCGCGCTGGCTGCCGCGGTTACCCCAATCATAAAATTGCTGGTGGTTGTACTTACCTTAAAAGGGATGTGCATGGTAGAATCCATGGCCAATACTTTAAGCGCGCCCGAACCAATGCCCAGCAGACCCGAAAATACACCGGCAAGCGTCATGATAGAAAAGCCCGCTCCAACGTTTTTCAGTTGGTAATTTACCAAACCATCTTTAGCTGGATAGTTATTATTGAGCTGTAGTACTGCTGCCGCTTTACTGCCAACGGCCAATGCGTCCTGGTTCTTTTTTCTAAGCGTCATGGCGGCAGAGAAGAGCAGGATACTACCAAACAATATGGCTATGGTATTGGTGGGCGTATAAACTGCTATTAAGGCCCCGATAACCGCGCCCACCGTGGTGGCAATTTCTAAAAACATTCCTAAACGAATATTGGTGATCCCCTCCTTAACGTAGGCGCTGGCCGCGCCTGATGAATTAGCTATAGATGCCAGCAATGCCGCGCCGATTGCGTAACGGATATCAACATGAAAAACCAGCGTAAGCAAGGGGATAATTACCACCCCGCCACCTAAACCGGTAAGCGAGCCTACAAGCCCAGCAAGGTATGCGCCGGCCAACAGCAAAAGTGTAAATGTGAGTATAGTCATGATATTAATAGTTATTGTTTAAAATGTGCCTGGTAATTTCCAGGGCAAGGTTCTTTTTCTTAGTGCGGATGGCGTTGTATAAATCTTCATGCAGGTGGTGGCTCATGGCAAAGTTGCCCAGCCCCAGTAATTCTCTTTTTGCAAAAAAAGCCCGTATGGTTTGGGTGAAAGTTTGATACAAGCCGCATAAAACGCTATTGCCGGATGCATTAGCTATGGCGAGGTGAAAAGCGATATCTGCATTGGTACAAGCCTCCCTGTCTTCGGCCAGGATGGCTTGCTTGCGGTCGGCAAGGTGGAGGGCTATTTCTTCCAGGTCTTTTGGGGTGTGGTTTACGGTGGCAAGGCGCACAATTTCTTCTTCCAGCAAAATCCTTACGGCGTTAATCTCATCAAAATCGGCATTACGGATGCGCTGATCCATGGTGATATCCGGGCCGGCTTCCCTGATGTAAGTACCATCGCCCTGCCTTACCTCCAATATCCCCGTCATGGCCAGGCTTTTTATCGCTTCTCTTACCGACGACCGACCAACGGCGTATATTTTCATCAGTTCAGGCTCGGCGGGAATCTTCTCGCCAGGCTGGTATTTTTTCTCTTTGATATCCTGCCGGATTTTGGCTGCTACCCGGTCAGAAAGTTTTTCCTTTTCCATCGTGTTTAATTACAATACAAACATCATACTTTTAATTTAAACATCAGATGTTTAAATTTTGTTTTAATATTTTGTGACGGTGTGTTGACAATAGCTGCGCGGCTAATCGATCATTTTGAATAGACTATTGCAGTGTTAAAGAAGGTGTGATTACGTGGAATAGCCTGATTTTCAAAAGGCCTGTAAAACAAAAAAGCCCTTGCATTTGCAAAGGCTTTTTGTTTTCCCACATGGACTCGAACCACGATTGTCTGAACCAGAATCAGAAGTGCTACCATTACACCATAGGAAAATAACAAAACTGGATTATAACACCCGGAATAGTGCAAATATAGCATGGATGCCTCATTTGGCAAAATTATTTTAGGCTACCGCTCCCAGTTGATACCCCTGATTCCCACCTGGTGCAAGCGCTCCGTAAGCTGCCCCGTATGGTGTTGCACATGCCTTATGTTGTATAAATGCAGACCAAAACGATTAAGCGCTATCCATTCAAACCCGGTTGCATCAGTAAAATTGGCGTTGTTAACCTTATCTTCCAGGCTATTAAAAATGACATCGGCGTAACCAAGTAAGTCGGCTTTTGAATAACGGTGTTTGATTACCAAAGGCTGCCCATCATGCGCTGTAGAGCCCAAAACATGGTAATTAGGCTGATGTTTATCCCAGGGAATAAACCCGTCCGGCCCTGCTGAAAGATAAAACGCGGTGTAAAAAAGCGTATGGTAAACAATGCGCCAGTAAGGATTTTCATAAGCTGCGCTTTCCCACAAATCATCGGGGCATTTATGTACCGTATCTATAAGCATTTTTAGGCTGCCTTTGTATTCGGTAACAATTTCGTTTTTCATATCGGCGGCTCCTTATTTAAATTAAAAGCCCGGTTTATAAATATACACCAGGCTTTTATTGATGAGTAACTTAAATAATAAATTTTAAATACTTGCTTCTGTATGTTTTTTAAAGTTATTTAAAATAGCCTGCCATCCGCCGCGCTGCATTTCAATGGGGTTAATAGTTTCGGGATCAAAGCTTTCGGTTACTTTAGTAGTATCACCCAGGCTTTCAAAATTAATTTTTACTTCGCGGCCATCGCCCAAACCGTATTCTATATAGCTATTTTCAATAACCTTGCTGTAAACACCCTCAAAATCAAAGCTAAAGCTGCCATCTTTAGCGGCCATGGTTGTTTTAAACTTGCCACCGGTTTGCGGGTCGTTGTCGGCGTAAGGAGCATGCCAATCGTCAGATGCAAAGGCCCACTGGGTAATATGTTCGGGGTTTGTCCAGCATTCCCAAACTTTTTCAATAGGCGCGTCAACAGTAGCTTCAACTGTTATGGTGTTTTTGTTTGCAGTTTCCATTATAATATGAGTTGGTTTTATGATGATAAAATTAGGGCAATATTTTTAAAATAAACATGGGTGAATGCGACAATTATGGGGTGGGAAAAATCACTTACAATAGCCATAAATATCAGTATGGCGCTTATATTTGGCAAGCGGACGTAATTCTAATTCTTACCCGCTAACAAACATCTAAAATCAATGGGACTACTAAATACCTTATTTAAAAGAAAAGAAGAACCGATAAAATCATATGCCGATTTTTGGAACTGGTTTCAAAAAAATGAACAAGATTTTTTTAAGGTAGTGAAAGCCCAGGGCAACATTGAGGAGCTTTTTTTCAATAAACTTTCGCCCAAACTAAATGAGCTTAAAGACGGCTACTTTTATTTAACGGGCATGCTTAGCCCGGATACTGCCGAATTAGTTTTCACTGCCGATGGCGCCATCAAAAACATCCCTTTTATTGAAGAGTTCGTAGCTGCCGCCCCACAAATTAATAGTTGGAAGTTTACCGCCCTTAAACCGGCACTGGATATTACGGATGTGGGTATCAAGATGGCAGGCTACCAGTTCAATGCTGAGAACATCCACTTTTACGCAAACGATACCGTAGGTGCTCCTGATGAAATAGATATAACGCTGATACATGATGACCTTGATGAGCAAAATGAAGCAGCAATTACCAACGGCATTTACATTTTTTTGGATAATTATTTAGGCGAACTCAACTTTGCTACTGCTATTGATCACATTAGAATCGTCATCAAAAGCGATGCCGAAAAGGAACTGGTACCGATAGTAAAGCTTAAGGATTTTTTAATTTGGAGGGAAAAAGAATTTATTGAAAAATATGAGGATGTAAGACATAACACCGATGAAGACGAATATGCAAGCCTGACTGCCGATTTAAAAAGCGGTAATAAATTGATAGCTATTGTTAACACGGCCTTACTTAACTGGGATAGCAAAGCTTCGCACCCATGGATTTTAACTGTGGAAATCAAATACAATGGCGAAAAGAACAATGGCATGCCTGATAATGCTACCTACCAATTATTGGATGAAATTGAAGACAAAATGAGGGAGGAATTAAAAGACCATGATGGTTACTTGAACATTGGCCGACAAACAGCCGATAGCGTAAGGGAAATTTATTTTGCCTGCAACGATTTCAGGAAACCATCAAAAGTGTTATTTAATGTAAAGCGGCAATATGCTGACAGGCTTAAGATAGATTACGATATTTATAAGGATAAGTATTGGCAATCATTTGACCGGTTTATTCCCCGGTAAAATTTCAACGCTGCCGGCTTAACAACCTACAACGATCCCCCTTCAACCATTACCGATTCAATTTTCAACTCCTGTATATAGGCGCTCCCGGCCACGCAGGCCAGCATTTTTGAAAAAGCCATTTTTGCCAGTTTAAAACCGCTGGTTTCTATGTAGGTAATTTGTGGGTAGTAAAAAGTCGGGATCAATCCACCGCTAATTGCTATTACGCCTACTTGATTAGGAATTTTTAAACCAAGTGTTTGTATAGCCTTCATCACCCCTATCAGGATTTCATCGCTCATACAAAAAACAGCATCAGCTCCATCTAAGCCCTTCATCGCTACATCAAAGGCTTCGTTGGTCGAGCTTGCATGGTAAATGGCAATAGCAGCCTCTGAGTTGTATTTAATAAAGGTTTCATCGAACGCCTTTAGTCGTTTTTGGGTGATGGATAGTTGATCGTTGCCAAAAACGGCGAGTATATTTTTCTTCTTTTTAAGTATTAATGCTTCGGCAGCAAGCGTTGCGGCATGTATATCATCAACACAAATTTTATTGCAAGCCTCATAAGCAGGCACCTTGTCAAAAAAAACTATGGGTATGGGAGGTTCGCCCAGTTTCAAATAACTGCTTACATCATTGGTTTTTGCTGTTACAGAGATAAAAATACCCGATACCCTGTTTTGCTTGCAGCGCTTAAGGTTTTGAAGTTCAATAAGCGGATCATCGCCCGATTGCAGGATAATGAGCGAATACCCATTGAGCCGGGCCTCCTCCTCCAACGAACTGATGAACGACTGGTAAAAATCGCTGACAATAGCAGGCACTATCACCCCAAATTCTTTACTGTGATTGGTGCGCAGGTTTATTGCATAAGTATTAGGCTCATAGTCCAATATCAAAGCCAGCTCTTTAACCTTAAGCCTTGTTTCTGCAGAAATATCGGGATGGTCTTTTAAGGCCCTTGACACTGTGGATACACTTAAGTTAAGCATATCAGCAAGCTTTTTCAACGTAACTTCTGACATCTGTTTTTTATAATCGGCAATTAAATATAGGATTATTTTGGTAATGGATAAGGGGATCACCCTTGCAGACGATTGGGGTTTATAAAGGAGACACGTACGGAGTCAAATCGCAATATAACCCAAACTATTTTTCCACCGCAAACATTACCGCAATCGTTTGCGGTGAATTATTTACATACGAAGCCTTTTCTGCCAATAAAAACATCAAAACCAAGTATTAATTTTAGGGACAATACCAATTGTAAGCCATTTACACCTTTTTAACTGCTGCAAAAATTATAAGAAATGAAACGTTTCCTTACCTGCGTATTTGCTGTGTTATCCGGTATCCCAGTGTTTGCTATCACGCCAAAAACCGTCAATTATGCATCATTAATTTTCAACCGCACGATGGCCATGTCATTGATCTTTGCCATTGTGGTGATGATGGTGTTAATCGCTGTAATCATTAGGGGCTTATTGAAAAGACTAAAGCAAAAGGATTTAATTATTGAAGATAAAATAAACCAGTTAGAAGGCTTAAACGAAAAGCTAACCACCAACGCGCTGATTAACGAAGAATACATTGGATACTTTGTGAGCATGATATCTACCTATATTTCCAAATTGGAAAGGTTAAAAAGGGTGACAGAGCGAAAGGTAGCCACCAAAAAGTATGAGGATATCCTGTTGCCTTTTAATGAAATAGATATCAAAGAAGAGCGCAGGGCGCTTTACCAGAATTTTGATGATACTTTTTTAAAAATCTTTCCCAATTTTATAACTGAGTTTAATGCCATGCTTAAACCGGAGGATAAAATATGGCCCAAAAAGAATGAAGGTTTAAATACCGAACTCCGAATTTTTGCCTTGATGCGATTGGGCATTACTGATTGCGAAACTATTGCCGGTATACTTGAATATTCGTCAAATACCATATATGTATATAAAATGCGTATCAAAGCCAAGTCGATTATTGAGGGCGATGCTTTTGATCAAACCATCAAATCAATAAAAGCGACAACTTTTGAGGAGCCGCCTCTATTGTACATTAAATCGGCATAATTAATTAAATACCCCTATATTATACAACCAATTGATGGGCACCATGTTGCCCAAATAACCTTATAACCTATACATATGGCGTTTTCAAAACCGCGGCTAAGTTTTTGGCAAATCATTAACATGAATGTGGGCTTTTTTGGCATTCAGTACAGCTTTGGGCTGCAGCAAACCGCCATTAACCCGCTTTACACGTTCCTGCATGCCCGGCCGGAAGATTTGCCCCTGCTTAACCTGGCCGGCCCCATGACGGGTTTACTCATCCAGCCACTAATAGGCGCGCTAAGCGATCGTACCTGGCACCCGCGTTGGGGGCGGCGTAAACCCTTCTTTTTAATCGGGGCTATCTTTTGCAGTATCTGCCTGTTCGCGTTCCCGTTTAGCAGGGCATTGTGGATGGCCGTTGGTTTACTCTGGATTTTGGATGCCGCCAACAATACCGCCATGGAACCTTACCGCGCCTTTATTGCCGATAAACTGCCCGAAAAGCAAAGGGCATTTGGCTTTTTAACCCAAAGCTTTTTTACGGGGTTGGGCATTACGCTCGCTAACTTATCATTAGGTTTTTTCAAAAACATCATAACCGGCGAAACCCATACATCGGATGGGCAATCGGGTATTCCATATTGGGTATTCGGGTCGTTTTTTGTTGGCGGGGTTTGTTCTATTGTTTCGGTAGTATGGTCAATAACCACCACGCCCGAAATCCCGCCTACGCCCGAGGAACTGGCCGAACTCCGCGCTCGCAAAAAGGGACTATTTGAACCCATAAAAGAAATTTTTGCCGCCATCAATAATATGCCCGGCATTATGTGGAAACTGGCGCTGGTTTACCTGTTTCAATGGTACGCCATGTTTTGCTACTGGCAATTTGTATCGTTAAGTATCGCCAAATCGGTATTCCATACCACGCCCGATGGCAATAAGGAACTTTATGAACAGGCTGTGGTTTGGGCCGGCAAAGTGAATGGATTTTATAATATTGTTACCTTTTTATCGGCCTTTGGCCTGGTTTGGCTGGCCCGTAAATTTAGCGCCAAGTATGTGCATATTGGCTGCTTGGCTATGGCGGGTATAGCCTTACTTATCTTCCCCCACCTTGCCGATAAGGATTTGTTATTTGCGCCGATGGTTGGCTTTGGCATTGCCTGGGCCAGCATGATGGGTGTGCCCTACATAATGGTTATTGGCAGTATACCCAAAGAACGTTACGGGGTTTATATGGGCATTATTAATATGATGATAGTGGTGCCTATGATACTGCAAACGGTAAGCTTCGGTTATATTTATAAGCACTTTTTGGGCGATAACCCATCAAATGCCATAACCTTTGCAGGTGTGTTGCTGTTATTGGCTGCCACCGCTACCACCCGCATTAAAAAAGATAGTGTAACAGATGAAGATGTATTAATGCCCGCCGGGGCCGGGCATTAATTGTTAAATAATAAGTATAAAATTCACGTGTATAATTATTCCTTACATCAGCATATCAACGCTTTATTAAGCAAGCATAACATAGCCATAGCAGGCGATGATAACCTGTTTTATGTCCGGATGATTGCCAACGCCGATGCTATTCAGGATCTTTACAATGAGATCTACGGCGACCATCCAAAAGCGACGGAACTGTTTAGCAACCTCATAGAAAGCGTCATTCGGGCCTATGTAAATCGTTCAGAAAACTTCAGAAAAAAAGACTCGGATAAAGCCCAAAAAGGCGATTGGTTTTTAAGCAACACCATCACAGGCATGAGTTTATATGTTGATCGCTTTTGTGGTTCCATTAACAACCTAAGTGATAAATTAGGCTATTTTGAACGCCTTGGTGTAAGCTTTTTGCATTTGATGCCACTGTTTGAAAGCCCCGAGGGTAAAAGTGATGGCGGTTACGCGGTATCAAATTTCAGAAAAGTTGATGAGCGCTTTGGAACATTAGATGATCTTAAAAAACTAAGGCAGCACATGGACCAGCAGGATATGTACCTGATGATTGATATTGTGCTTAACCATACATCCTACGTACACGAGTGGGCCACAAAAGCCAAACAAGGCGATAAGCAATACCAGGATTATTTTTACATGTTTGACGACCGCCGGCTTCCCGACGAGTACGACAAAACCATGCCCGATATTTTCCCGGAAAGTTCGCCCGGTAATTTTAGCTACGTGCCCGAATGCAATAAATGGGTCATGAGCGTTTTTCATGATTACCAGTGGGATTTAAACTACACCAATCCAGCTGTTTTTTTGGAGATGCTGGATGTTATCTTCTTTTACGCCAACCTTGGCGTGGATATCCTGAGGATTGATGCGCCCGCATTTATATGGAAGCAATTAGGCACAAGCAGCCAAAACCTGCCGCAGGCCCACACGCTTTTGCAGCTTATTAAACAATGCATCCTGGTGGCTGCACCCGGTATGGCCTTGTTAGGCGAGGCTATTGTAGCCCCGAAAGAGATCATGAAATACTTTGGCACGGGAGCTTACACAGCAAAAGAATGCGATTTTGCCTATAACGCCACCCAAATGGCCCTGCAATGGGATATGCTGGCTACCGGCGATACCCGGGTAATGCTGGCCGCACAAAACGATATTTTGCAAAAACCATACGGTACTACATGGCTTACGTATACCCGCTGCCATGATGATATTGGCTTAGGCTATGGCGATGATATGATTGAAAGCGCCGGCTATAACCCATATCAGCATCGCAAGTTTTTGCAAGATTATTATTCTGGCAGTTACCCTTCAAGCCCCGCGACAGGCGCCTTATTTTCATCCAACCCCAAAACAGGCGACGCCCGCATCAGTGGCTCGCTGGCATCACTTTGCGGGTTGGAAAAGGCGATTAATGAAAATGATGCGGATGCTATTGAAATTTCTATCAGAAAGATTTTGCTGATGCAAGCCCACAGCTTTTTCCTGGGCGGCGTACCCATGATTTTTTATGGCGATGAGGCTGGTTATACTAACGATTACTCCTATTTAACCGATCCCGGTAAAAGTTATGATAACCGCTGGATGCATCGCCCGGTTATCAACTGGCAAAAAAATGAACTGATCAACGAAGCAGGGACAATAGAAAACCGCATTTTTTCGGACACGCAAAAGCTTATCGCCATCCGCAAAAAACTGCCCGTAATAGCCGATCATAAAAACATTACCTGGTTAAATCCTTACAACATCCATGTAGCGGGCTATTTAAGAAAATATGGTAAACAGGAGCTTTACTGCGTTTTCAACTTCAGCAATTCGGTATCGTACCTTGACTGGGCGGCCTTTAAAGAACAAGGCATGAACTCAACCATCATGTATGATTACTGGACAGGAATGATGCTCCCCGTTGGCTATAATGACGATTATCTGATTATGGAACCGTATAGTTTTCATTTGTTGGAGCCGCAATAATTGACTTGCACCAAAGGCAGGGAAGTTTTTAGAATTTCATAGCTCATTTAGGCTAAAGCCACTTTGCTTATTCCTTTTTTCCGCCCCATAAATGGGACGGCAATGAATTTTCAAATTGCTTTCAAGTCTGATTTTTAAAGTTCATTGCCGTTTTGGCTTTAGCCAACGGTTAAGGAGAGTAACCACAAAGGTGGCTTTAGCCCAAAATTGTAGTATTAGGTTTTAAAAACGATCCTCTTATACCCAAAATACATCGCACATTTAACTTTACGATTTATTTGTATCTTTAACTAATCAATAACTATTACCATTATGACTACAATGACACTTCAGGTTCCTGACGCGCTTGAAAAAGAGCACGATGAAACCGTACGTTTCCTTGCAGCTAAGCTATATGAAGCCGGCAAACTGTCCTTAGGGCAAGCGGCTGACATGTGCGGTATAAAAAAATGGGACTTCCCGGCCGTGTTAGCTCAATTTGAAGTAAATTACTTTCAATATACTGCCGAAGATGTTATTGCCGATGTCGAGAGAGTATCAAAATATTAATACCATCATCACCGATGCCAGTTGTTTTATCTTACTGGAAAAAATAAACGGCCTTGATATACTTGAAAAACTTTACGGCACGGTTACCACTACACCAGAAATTGCTGCTGAATATGGGAAAAGGCTTCCCCTTTGGGTAAATGTTAATGCGGTAAATAATAGAGACTTGCTTTATACCTATGCAGAATTAGTAGATATAGGAGAAGCCAGCGCTATCGCGTTAGCGCAAGAAGTAACCTCGCCATCACTTATCCTTGATGATCTTAAGGGGCGAAAATTAGCACAGCAATTGAATCTTGAATTTACCGGAACAATAGGGGTGTTGGTACTTGCACGCCAACGAAAAGTTATCCCCCTGCTACTACCATATTTTGAAAAAATAAAGAGTACCAACTTCCGTATTTCGAACGATTTTCTGCAAACGCTTTTAGATAAATACGACATCTAAGTTGAGTAAAGCTCAAAAGTAATCACCTTCAACAAAAAAAGCCGCCTGTTCATCACAAGCGGCTTTATATTTTCAACCACACGTTACTTAGTCCTCATTTACAAATGAGCGTAGCATCCAGGTATTTTTTTCGTTGAACTGCATAAAGCGGTTTACCATATCATTGGTACCGTCATCGCCTGCATCAGCGGTAATGTTTAGAATTTCGCGCTCTTTTGCAATCAAAAATGCAAGATCGTCAATAATGGCTTTAACCATTAAAGTATCCTTTAAGCCAATGGTTTGGATCTCTTTAATTTCGGCAGTTTTAATGTAATCGTTAAAAGTACTGTAAGGGGCTTTACCTAATGATAAAATCCTTTCGGCAAGTTCATCAATAGTTAAAAGAGCAGCAGTGTACAGCTCTTCAAATTTAAGGTGCAGGGTAAAAAAGCTTGGGCCTTTTACATTCCAGTGGCATCCGCGCAATTTCTGGTAGTGAATATGGTAGTTGGCTAACAGATCATTCAGGTGATCTACAACGGGTTTTACTTTTACTTCTTCGAGGCTGATTTCTTCGGCATTCATGTTATTAGTGATTTTAGTTTTTAAACACAGGTTGGGTATCAATGTTTGGTAAAAATAAACAGTTTTGAACATAAGTAAGCATATTTGCAAACTTTATGACAAAGCTGCTACCAACCATACAACATCAATGCAAACTACCTATCTGGCGGTTAGAAATTGACGAAATAAGCAATCTTATTTTTCTTGAAATAAGGGATACCGCAAATAAGCAGGTAAGCTTTACGTCGATAGAATTGAATAATGGAACAGTTAATTTTGAAGATATAAGCATGCCCGAGCGTTGGCTTACAGGCATTGAAGCCGCTTATGATGGCGTACTGCTCATCCATAATTATCAATCAGAAAACGGACCTGTGCACAAGGGCTTAACAGCCATTGATGGCATCACTGGGCAAACCTTATGGAGCAATTACACCCTGGGCTTTGATCAGCTATCGGTAAACGGTCCGGTGGTTTATAATTCCCAGATCCAGCCTAAAAGGCCGGCGTTAGTCGATATTAAAAATGGAACTACTTTAAGGGCCTATGAGCCTGTAATCGATACGCTTTTACACAACCAAATATTTGCCGCCCAGCTACTTCCCACAGCCTTTTTAAACACGGTTGAACTCCCTGCCAAACCTTACGGAAATACGGTGCATTACATGGAGTACAATAGTTATAGAATTGTATCTTTGCACACGTTTTTGGCCGAACAGCTTGAACAGCACCTTTACATTTTTAATGGCGAAGGCAATGTTGTTTACCACGATTTATTGCAAAGCGGTATACAAAAATTACAACCCGAGGCGTTTGTAGTACATAAGAATAAGCTGATCTACCTCAAAAACAGATCGGAATTAATAATTTTAAATTTATAAAATACTGTATTGTAACATATTATGAAATTAAAGATCCTTTTATTGATCGCTCCTTTATTAACCATCTCTGCGTCACTTTTCGCCCACACCGCCAAAGATTCTATCGGTGTTGAAAATCAAAACGGCAAAAAAGTTATCCTTCACAAACTTGATCCTAAAGACAATTATTACTCGATAGGTCGCCGCTATAAAGTGAGCCCGAAAGCCATTATTCAGTTCAACAACAACGCGCCACTTAAAATTGGCGGTACCGTTAAAGTACCTACCGATTTGCCATTTGATGGTTCGACAGCCCAGGTTGCAGAGCAGGTACAACAAACTAAAGCCGCTGTGCAACAAACTGTAGTTCAGCAAAAACCACAGGTACAGCCAGCGGTTACCAAACCGCAGGTACAAACGCCGCCGGTTACCCAACAACCAGCTCCTGCTGTACAACAGCCGGTTGCCGTTGCTCCAAAACCGGTTACACCAGCATCCACTCCAGCACAGCAAACAACTGCGGCTGTTAATTTAGATAACGTTCAACAGTACAAAGTATCGGCCGGCGAAACTGTGTTTTCTATTGCCAAACGTTTCAATACTTCTGTTGATGACATTCGTACGCTTAATAATTTGCCTAACGACGACCTAAAAGCCGATCAGATTATTAAAGTGCGTACCGGTATGCCGCCAGAAGATCGCCCGGTAGCAAAACAGGATGCTTTAAAACCGGATTCAAATACCATGGCTACGGATACCGCTGGTGCTGATGCCAAATTTAAAGCCAATCGTTTTGGCTTATATGAAAAGAATGAAAAAGGCGTAGCTACCTGGATTGATGATACCAGTCTTGACCCTAAAAAAGAATTGGTTTTACACCGCACCGCTCCTATTGGCACGGTAATTAAAATTACCAACCCCATGAATAACCATACCACTTACGCAAAAGTAGTAGGCCGGTTTACGGATAGCGAGGCTACCAAAAACGTACTCATTGTAATGACCAAAAATACCGCCGATGCATTAGGCGCTTTAGATAAACGCATTAACGTAAATATCAGCTACGGTAGTCCGAATGAATAAACCATATATTATTGGGATTGCCGGCGGAAGCGGGTCTGGCAAAACTTTTTTTTTGAAGTGTTTTTTGGAGCATTTTACTGCCGAAGAAGTATCACTTGTTTCGCAGGATGATTATTACATCCCCGTGGCCCATAACATGACCAAGGAGGAAAATAAGCTGTACAACTTCGATTTGCCATCAACTATAGACGACCGGCATTTTCATGATGATATTGGTAAGCTTTTAAACAAAGAGCCAATCATCAAACATGAGTATACCTTCAATAATCCCGATGCTATACCCAAGGTGCTTGAAATAAAGCCTGCGCCGATACTCATTGTTGAAGGATTGTTTATCCTTCACTTTAAGGAAATTGCCGGCATGCTGGATATGAAAATATTTATTGAAGCTGATGATGAGGTAGCCCTTCAACGTCGCCTTAAACGTGATTTAATAGAGCGCGGCTATTCGCACGATGATGTGATGTATAAATGGGAAAACCATGTTGTACCGGCCTACAAAGAGTTCCTGTTGCCTTATAAATACGAGTGTGATAAAATAATCACCAACAATACCCACGTTGCCGATGATATCATCGCGGTAACGGAAGAGATTTCAGCAGATTTGAGGAAGAGGCTATTTTAAAAGAATTTGAGGATTTTAGAATTTGAAAATGATTTTTCAGGTGGATATTCATTAGTTTAATATCAATAAGAGTTTCGACGGTATATGCCAAAATATTAAACCACCAGTTTCTCCTGCTCCATAGGAGCAAAAGCTTTGTAGCAAACAAAACCACAAGAATTTTGCTCCGTAGGTGCAAAACCTGACAAACTATTCGGGCAATCTGAAAATGTATTGTTCTTCAAAAGGGATATCGAAATTCTTTAACATTTCCCGGTATTCGTCTAAAAAGGTTTTCTTTTGATGATGTTCCTGCTGACTTAATATGTATTTCACCACCTGGTCTATTTGCGACCTGCTATGACTAAAAGCGCCGTAGCCTTCCTGCCATTGAAATTTCCCCAATGTTAATTTTTCTTTATTGATCCATTCGGAGGAATCGCCTTTAACCTTTCGCATCAGATCTGAAATGGATTGATTTGGGTTTAGGCCGACGAACATATGCAGATGATCGGGCATATTGTTAATGGCAAGCATTTTATGCCCGTGATTTTGGGTGATAGCAGTGATGTATAAGCGCAGTCGCTCATCCCAATCGGTATTTAATAATGAAGCACGGTATTTAGCGGCAAATACGAAATGAATATAAAGTTGGGAAAAGGTGTTAGGCATAAGGTTGAAATGGCACGAGGGTTTAATTAAAATATATGTCGAAATGGCGATTAGGTCGAGGCCCTACGGGACTCCAAAATGAGGCTTACATTATTTCTACAAAGCTTTTGTCCCTACGGGACATTTCTATCGAATAATTTTGTGGTGAATACTGTTATATCAAAACTATTTTCAAATCCTCAAATTCAAAAATTAAATCCTGTTCCCAATCAATTCCCGTGTTTGGTTGTGGTAGTCTTCTTTGTTGATGGCACCAGTGTTGAACATATCCCTGAGACGGATGAGTTCGGCTTCTACTTTGGGACAGCAATCGGCGGTGTTTGAGCGGTATGCTCTAAGTGGATCTTTATCGGTATTGAGGCCCCATACCAGCGAAATTACCCAGCCGATGATAGTCCACCCTAAAAAGATGTTCAATAGCAAAACAGTCCTGTAGTTACATTTTTCGCACGCCAAAATCGACGGCAAAAAGTAAATCGGTGTTATAATTACCAGAAATACAAACAGTAGTATCAATTCAGAAGATCCTATCATATCAATGTAAACTTTTGTACTTATACGCAAGTTAACAATTTTAAGATATGATTTGATTTAAAATTTATTTTTTATCAAATTAAAATTTCGGGTATCTCCCCCTCTACCAGCAATTTCCCGGCAGTTGCATTAATAATTTCTTCCACGCTGACGCCCGGGGCACGTTCTAATAACTTAAAACCTCCCTGCGGCAGTACATCAAATACACCCAATTCGGTCACAATCTTTTTAACACAGTGTACTCCTGTAAGCGGCAGGGTGCAATTGGGGAGTAATTTAGATTCTCCGGCTTTATTTACATGCTGCATGGCTACAATGATATTTTCGGCCGAGGCCACCAAATCCATAGCGCCGCCCATTCCTTTCACCATTTTTCCGGGAATTTTCCAATTGGCTATATCGCCGTTTTCTGACACCTCCATGGCCCCCAAAATAGTAAGGTTAACTTTCCTGGCCCTGATCATGCCAAAGCTCATGGCAGAATCAAAAGTAGCCGAGCCGGGCAGCATGGTAATGGTTTGTTTACCAGCGTTAATCAAATCAGGGTCTTCCTCCCCCTCAAACGGAAAAGGCCCCATACCCAGCAACCCGTTTTCTGATTGTAAAACCACATCCATAGTTTCGGGAATGTAATTAGCCACCAGTGTGGGAATGCCAATACCCAGGTTTACATAGTACCCGTCTTTTATCTCTTTGGCGATGCGTTTAGCTATGCCTTGTTTGTCTAACATAAATCTTTTAATTTGAATTGTTGATGAAGTTATGCCGAACTTGTTTCGGCAACCCACTTGCTAAATGTACTTCATGCTAATTACCTGTTCCGTGGGGTCCCGAAACAAGTTCGGCATGACTTACACTTTTCATCAATAACAGGGTAGTTGTCCTTGTTCCTTTGTCCTTACTCCTTCTTTCTCACCGTCCTCTGTTCAATCCTCTTTTCATAATTCACTCCCTTAAAAATCCTATGCACATAAATACCCGGTGTATGAATATGATCGGGGTCTAACTCGCCAGGTTCAACTAACTCTTCCACTTCGGCAATGGTGATTTTGCCGGCCATGGCCATTACCGGATTAAAATTGCGGGCTGTCGACTTATAGATAAGGTTGCCCATGGTATCGCCTTTCCAGGCTTTTACAATAGCGAAATCGGCATCAAAGGCCATTTCCATCAGGTAATCTTTGCCGTTAAAGTTTCTTACTTCTTTGCCGATGGCTACTTCGGTGCCTACGCCGGCGGGGGTAAATATAGCTGGCATGCCGTAGCCGGCTGCCATACAACGGGTAGCAAGGGTTCCTTGGGGAATCAGGTCCACTTCCAATTCACCGCTTAACAGTTGCCGTTCAAATTCGGCGTTTTCGCCTACGTAGGAGGAGATCATTTTTTTTACCTGCCGCTGTTTCAGCATCAGTCCGATACCGAAGTCATCAACGCCGGCATTGTTGCTGATACAGGTGAGTTGCTTTACACCTTTTTTTACCAGGGCGGCTATACAGTTTTCGGGTAATCCGCACATGCCAAAACCGCCCAACATCAAAGTCATACCATCCTCAATGTCGCGGATGGCCTCATCGGCACCACTAACTACTTTATTCATGTTTTATAATTGGTTATATCAAAGCTACGTGAATAGAATCAGGAATCAAGAGTCAAGAATTAAGATTTTATGGGGTAACCAGGAAATTTTGTATTTACAATGCATTTGATTTAACAGCAACGATTTACCGTGCCGAAGCTGTCCTAATTCTTGATTCTCAATTGTATTTATGTCGCCGTAATTAAATAAATAAAACAATTAGAAAATTCAGGCCTTATAATTATTACATCAACACTATAAAAACCAATGGAATTAAGAGATGACGAGACCCGTGAGGAGAAAGTTCTTCAAAACGAGCAAACACAGGGTAAACCTAATGCTTACCAGATAGATGACGACAGCAACCTTACCGAAGAAGATTTGCAGCGCGGTTTTTTCACCTCAAAAGAGGATATGAAAAAACAGGATGCACCGGGGATGGAAGGACATGGGATGGGGGGCCAAAATTTCGGCGAAAATAACCTGACGCCATCGGGTAATGACCCGGCAAATCCATCACAAATGGCGGGGGATAACAATGAATATTTTAGACGAACCCAACCGGCTGAAGAACATCCGGAAAATAATAACTTTAAAGACCCCAAACAGTTAGGGCAATCAAATTATAGCGGAACAATGACTGCATCGCAAAACGGCAGATCGGACGAAGACAGCGGAGAAACTACAGCAAGCGACGACGAAAAACAGCCCGATCCGCAAACTCAGCAACCTTACCAGGAAGGCACCGCCGATGACGATGGAAAAACAAGCGACGACCAACCTAACATCCCCGGGCCAAACGAGGTACCGGACCAGCAAAAGGTGGGGGAGTGATTTTGAGCGATGTGCAGATGAAGGGTATGATGTGCAGATATGCAGATTTCAAACATGAAGATGAATTTAAAACAGATTCCGATTTTTAAATCATTTTTTCATCTGAAATCTGCACATCTGAAATCTGCACATTTAATCTCACCATTTAATGTTCTTATCCATATACCCAATCAAATCATCGGCCATGGCCTGTTGTTCTTTGGCGCTGGGGTGGCCGGGGGTATTTTTATAGGGGATCATGTGGGTGTAAATGGCTTTATCATTTAAGCCGGCGACTGCTTTTTCAATATATCCCGGCCATGGCGAACCTTCTTTAGTACCATCCATGGCTCCAAGTATGCAAAGTATTTGCGCCTTAGGATACTTTTTGCGGATGTTTTTAACCAGTTCGCGGTAGGCCTTTACAATCTGATCCGGCTCGGGAGCCTTGGTGCCAAAACGCTCCTTAAATTGCGGATTATCCGGCATTTTAGTTATCCACGAGTCGTTTTGGAACAGGTTGATCACAACCACATCCGGCGTGTATTTGCTAAAATCCCACATGCTGGTTGGGTCAGTAGGATCTAAGCGGTTGTAAAGCTCGGGCATAATAAGCGGGAACCAGCTCACCAGTACACCTATACCACTTTTAGCTGTGCATACGTAAGAGGCATCGTAATGGCGGGCGGTGATGGCGGCATAGCTGATATAGCCGTTTTCATAAGGAGCGCTACCCCTATCCTTGCCGGTGGTATCCTCATCGGCGTAACCACAGGTAATGGAATCGCCAAAAAATTCAACTTTGCGTTTCTTTACCGGCGGCGGTGCTAATACCGAGGCTCCTTTATCTAAAATAAACTGGTAAAAAATGGTTTTGCCCATCTCCCACTCACTGCGCTTAAAAATTTCGACGCTATGAGGACCGTTGGATAAGCCTTCGGCAAGGGTGTATGTTCTTTTGGTATTATCCAGATGAATAGTGTTGGTTACTTTACCATCAACTATTACCGTAAAATAGTTATCCCCCCGCTCATCCTGCAAAAGTACCGATGCGCCGGTACCATTAAAATTAATCATAGCTGAAGACCCAGTCCAATAAAACTCGGCCGCTTCGTCAGTTTGATTTATCCGGCCGGTATACCGAATGTGGGCATCCTTACTTTTAAGCACCAGGCTTTGGGCCCTACAGTCTGAAAGCGCACCAGTGGTAACCAGGAACAAAACTATGAGGTATATCTTACGCATATTTTAGGACTATTAGACTGTTGGACAGTTGGACTGTTAGACAAAAGAGTAAAGACTTAAAGATAAAGGACTATATTATTAAATTAACTATACTTTTTCACCAATGGCCAATGACGCGAAGCAAATGACCAATGACTGCGAAGCAATGAACTAATCCAAATCCATCGGGGTGCCAAACTGCAATAGGTAACCGTTATAATCATATACGGCAAACTCGCGCATGCCGTAATCAAAGGTTTCTATAGGATAACAGATGACGGCATTGTCTTTAAGTTCGTTCCAAATGGCATCAACCTTATCGGTACGGATATACAATGACCCTGTAAACTTAGGCATGTTGAATGGCTCATGCTCAATAGGTAAAGAAAACATTACCTCAACTTCATCCCTGCTCACCGTGGCCCAGCTCCAATCATCTGCATAACCCACGCAGGTAAAGCCCAGGTTATTGATATAAAAATCGACTGTCGCCCGTACTTCACGGGTGTATAACATGGGGGTAATGTTCTTTAAGGCCATTGGTTCTATAATATTTTGAAAATATACTAACTTATTTCAAATAAACATAAGTTATGCCATCGCCGCCCCTATCCGCGTGTTCATCTTCCATGCGGTCAACCTGGTCGTATTTTTTGAGATATTGGCGTATCATTTTGCGTAATATGCCATCGCCTTTGCCATGAAGAATTTTCAGGTTGTTAAAACCCATCATCAGCGCACGGTCAAACAGTTTTTCAATATTATGCAACGCATCCTCGGTACGCTGCCCGCGTACATCAATCTCCGGACTAAAACTGGCAAAATCGCTGGTGTGCGAGTTCATACTCCGCCTGATTTCCTTAGGGACCGATGATTTGCTTACCCTTTCAACCTTTTTCTTTTTGGCTACCGTGCGTAAATCGCCAATGGCAATCACCACGTTATCTCTGATGATTTCAATCACCTGGCCCGTGGTTTCAGAGTCGACTAATTTTACCCAGTCGCCTGCTTTCAACTCTTCATCTACAGCAGCCGGGTTGGGCTTCGGCGCTTCAACTTTAACGGTGTTCTTTTTTAGTTCGATGTTTAAGTTTTCACGCAGGTTACGGGTTTTCTCTTTATCGGCATTGTTGCTTTTAATTTCGGCAATGGTGTTTTCAACCAATTTGTTGGCGTTCAGGATAATGTTTTTGGCCTGGTCTTTAGCATCTTTAATGAGTACCTTTTTATTTTCTTCCAGGTAGCTTTTCAGCTTTTCATTTTCGGCCTGCAGCTCGTTAACGCGGCGTTGCTGTTTATCCAGTTTTTGCTTGGTTTCAAAAATTTCGCGCTTCTCTCGTTCCAAATCAACCAGTAAAGTATCTACCTTTTTTTGCCCTTCGCTTATCTTGTTTTTTGCCAGGTTAAGCACGTTTGGTGGTAAACCGATTTTTTGCGCTATTTCAAACGCATAGGAACTACCGGGTTTACCAACTTCCAGCCGGTAAAGTGGCTTCATCTCCACGTTGTTGAACAGCATCGAGGCATTTTCAATCCCCTCAGTATTGCTGGCAAATATTTTGAGGTTACTGTAGTGGGTGGTTACCATGCCACGCACTTTTTTATGGTTAAGCGATTCCAGCACTGCCTCGGCAATTGGACCGCCAAATTGCGGATCGGTACCTGTACCAAATTCATCAATCAGGATCAGCGTTTTGCCATTGGCCTGCTCCACAAAGTTTTTCATTTTGGATAGGTGGGCGCTGTAGGTACTCAAATCGCTTTCAATGGATTGATCATCGCCAATATCAACAAACATCTGCTTAAACACCCCAACCACACTGGCCTCGGCGGCAGGGATCAATAGCCCCGCCTGCACCATCATTTGCAGTAAACCAACGGTTTTCATACAAACCGATTTACCGCCTGCGTTAGGCCCCGACACCACAATAATGCGTGTACCTTCATCTATCTGCACATTAAGTGGCACCACCGTTTTTTGCTCTTTTTTAAAATTGAGGAACAACAACGGATGGCGGGCATTGAATAACTTAAGCTTTGGCTCGTTTACCACCTGGGGCATATCGCCTTCAATATCTATGGCAAACAAGGCCTTAGCGCGCACAAAATCCAACTTGGTGAGCAAACTATGGTACGATAGCAAAAGCGGCGTATAAGGCCTTAATTCATTTGTTAAGGCAGTAAGTATTTTTACAATTTCGCGGCGACGTTCAAATTCCAGATCGCGCACACGGTTATTGAGCGTAAATACCTCCTCGGGTTCCATGTAAACGGTTTGGCCCGATGCCGATTCATCATGAATAAAACCTTTCAGTTTTCGTTTGTTTTCGGCAAGCAAAGGGATACATAAACGGCCATCGCGCACGGTAAGCGATCCATCAGCCGTCCAGCCGCTTGATGACGCGTTTTTAAAGATCATGTCAATCTTTTTGCGTGCTTCCTGCTCGGCCTTCGCAATACCGGCTGTAATTTCCTGTAGCTCGCGCGATGCGTTTGGCCTTATCTTTCCCTTCGGGTCAATAACGGCATCTATCTTTTTAAGGATAGCCTTTTCAATAGGCAGGTGTTCAAATAAGGCTTCCAGATTAGGGTATAAGCCCTCGCGCTCACTAAAGTAAGCTATAACGGCAAATACGGTTTGCAGGGAGGCCTGCACCTGGTAAAACTCTTCCTCGCTCAAAAAAACACCTTCAATACGTGCTTTATTAGCCAGGGATTTTATATCAAAAAAATGGTGAATGGGTAGTGCGGCATCGTTTACCAAAATATTTTTAAACTCGTTGGCCTGGCTTAAAAACTTGGCTATCAAATCAAAATTGCTCATCACCTGGATCTTGTCGACCATTTGTCGACCCATATCGCTCAGGCAATGTGCTTTTATCAGTTCTTTTACTTCGGTAAACCCAAGCTTATCTACACTATTTAATGGGTACAGCATTAGGTTTTGTTGTGTGTTTAATTTTTTTCATTGAATCTATTTTTGCATCCATCGCCTTTTTGGTTTTGGCCTGCTTAACAGAGTCGGCTTTTTGCGCGGGTATTTTATGCAGCAAGTTTGCCTTTTTTGTTGAATCGGTTTTAAGCGAATCTTTTTTCAATTGCCGGGTACGTTCTTTAGCCTGCTCGGCATTAAGTGAATCGCTAAGTGCTTTTATCTGCTTATCAACTTTATCATAAATAGCCGTCAACTTATCAGGTTCACCCGAATAGTAGTTCATACTTTTCCTAAACTGGGCCGAATCTGTATGAAATTTACGGAAAGCATCCAGGTACTTGCCCATGCCGTATTTGTACAGGCTATCGGGTGCTTGCGTACCGTTATACAATGAGCCATCAATAAGATGAATTTGCACTAATAAACCCGTCATTGCATCGGGCTGAATAAATTTACCGGGCACACTATCACTTTTACAACCGCACCAAAAAAGTGTAACTGAAAAAAACAAGATTATATATTTATGCATTCTGTAATTTAGCGGCTGAATTAATTAAGCAAATTTAAGGATAAATGAGCATTGCAGATAACATCAAAGGCTTAAAAAAAGAAACGGAGGCCGATAAGGTAATATTGTTGGCCGTATCAAAAACAAAACCAGCCGCCGAAGTACAGGAGGCTTATGATGCCGGGCAACGTTTATTTGGCGAAAACCACGTGCAGGAGTTGGTTGAAAAATACGAGCAATTGCCTAAAGATATTGTGTGGCACCTGATAGGGCACCTGCAAAGCAACAAGGTAAAATACATAGCCCCTTTTGTGAGCATGATACAATCTGTTGATAGCCTGAAGCTTTTGCAGGAAATTAACAAACAGGCACTAAAAGCCAACCGTGTGATTGATTGCCTGCTGCAAATTTACATTGCCGATGAGGAGACCAAGTTTGGGCTGGGTTTTGACGAAGCGATAGAACTGCTACGATCTGAAGAATTTGCCTTGCTTAAAAACATACGGATTTGCGGTTTAATGGGCATTGCCACCAATACCGATAATGAAAAGCAAATTAAAGAGGAATATTACGAGCTGAAGACATTTTTTGACGGCATTAAGGTGAGCTATTTCAGAAAAGATGATAGTTTTAGCATTTTATCGATGGGCATGTCTGCCGATTATAAACTGGCCATTGAACAGGGCAGTAACCTGGTACGCCTGGGCAGTACCATATTTGGCAAAAGGGTGATTAAGCATTGGAAGAATAATTAGCCGTTAGTTGATTAAGTGAATGGTTGATTGGGGTGATTGGGTTGTCTGAATCAGAATTTACAGAATTTAAGAATTTACAGAATTGAAAAAGGAGTTGATTGAGTGAGTGGTTAACTGGGTTAATTAAGTTACCTGCAACTCACCAATGAACTGATGAATTAATAAACTAATGAACAAAAAAATCCGTGTTGCCACTATTGATGATTGCCCACGCATGATGGAACTGATTCATGAGCTGGCTTTATATGAAAAAGCGCCGGAGCAGGTTACTGTTACCTTACAGGAATTTGAGGAGGCTGGCTTTGGGCCTAAACCTGTTTGGAAGGCTTTTGTGGCTGAGGTTGACGGTCGCATTTTGGGTTTTGCGCTTTACTATGTGCGATACTCGACATGGAAGGGCAGCCGCCTTTACCTGGAAGATTTAATAGTTACCGACGAAAGCAGAGGCATGGGGCTGGGAAAACTTTTGTTTGCCCAATTGTTTGAAGAAGTTAAAGAGCAAGGCTTTAGCGGCATGGTTTGGCAGGTTTTGGACTGGAACGAACCCGCCATCAATTTTTACAAAAAATATAAAGCTGATTTTGATGCGGGTTGGATCAACGTATCCATTTCAAAAGAGCAACTGGAAAATCTTTAAATTATGAAAATCATCGGCAGGTTATTGATTATTGGGGTCGCGCTTTCAGCTACATCCTGTAATTGGAATGGTTCGGGTCAAAAGGATGACGGCACGGTAAAAGACACACTAACTTACACGTACAAAACCGTACATGAACGCGCTGCCGACTGTGGCAATAAGCCCGATAGTGCCTGCACGGTGCCCAATATTAAATACCCGGTTTTTACCGGTCAACAAAAGCTGAATGATACGGTAGCCCGCAAACTTACCAGCTTATTTGCCATGGATGGTAAAGCCGATACCAACGTTGAACAAATGAGCAAGAACTTTTTGAAAGCCTACGCCGATGCCAAAAAGAGCGACCCAAGGCTTGGTATGTTTTATGAACTTAACAGTTACGCCAAGATATTGATGCAGGATTCAAGCATTACCACCTTAGAAATTGGCGGCTATAACTATACCGGTGGCGCTCACGGCGCATCAATCACCACCTTTATCAACTGGAATACCAAGGCCAATAAAAGCATCACGCTAAATGATCTTTTTACTGCCGGTTACGCCGGTAAGCTTAAAATCATTGCCGAGAGTATTTTCAGGAAAGAAGAAAAGCTAAGCGATACCGCGTCATTAGCGCGCGATTACTTTTTTAAAGATAATAAATTCGCGCTGAACGATAACTTTTTGATAACCCCGATCGGGCTGAAGTTTATTTATAACCAGTACGAAATTAAGCCCTATGCAGCCGGTCAAACCGAGCTGTTTATCCCCTATACACAACTCAAATCATTGCTGCAACCAAATTCGGTGGTGGCTAAATTCGCTAAATAAATGCTTGTTTTTAAATTCGGAGGCGCATCGGTTAAAGATGCAGATGGCATCATTAACCTGGCCAGTGTTGTAAATCAATATACAGATCAACAGTTGCTCATCGTGGTATCTGCCATGGGCAAAACTACCAACGCGCTTGAAAAACTGACCAGGGCCTACGTTAACCAGGCCGATGATATGCACGATATTTTTGAAGAAATTAAAAAATATCACTTTGATATATTGCACCAGCTTTTTGAAAACGGCCACCCTGTTTTTGATGACGTAGCGAATGCCTTTGTAGAAATTGACTGGGCCATCGAAGATGAACCACACGATAGCTACGATTTTATTTACGACCAGATTGTATCTATCGGCGAGTTAGTATCTACCCGCATCGTATCAGCCTATTTAAACAAAGCAGGCATAAAAAGTCAGTGGCTTGATGTACGTGGTTATATCCATACCGATAATACTTACCGCGAAGGCACCGTACAATGGGATAAAACCCGCGAAAGCATCAATAAAGATTTACCTAATATGCTCACTAAAGGCCCCGTTGTAACGCAGGGCTTTTTAGGCGGCACATCTGAAAACTTCACTACCACCTTAGGACGAGAGGGGTCGGATTATACAGCTTCAATCTTCGCGGCCTGTTTAAGTGCCGAGTCGGTTACTACCTGGAAAGATGTTCCGGGTATCCTGAATGCTGATCCCAAATTTTTTAACGATACCGTAAAGTTTGATGAGTTATCCTACACCGAAGCTATTGAAATGACTTATTACGGTGCAAGCGTTATCCACCCTAAAACCATCAAACCTTTACAAAACGCTAAAATCCCTTTGCTGGTAAAATCCTTTACAGATCCTGCCGCCTCGGGAACTATTATTAAGGAAGATGGCATTAATAAATTTGAAAAACCGGTTATCATCCTTAAGCAAAACCAGGTATTGGTATCTATTTCGGCTAAGGATTATTCATTTATCACCGAAGATCATTTAAGCGATATTTTTGGCCTTTTGGCTAAAAACCAGGTAAAGGTTAACGTAATGCAAACCTCTGCATTAAGTTTCTCAGTATGTTTCGATTATTACGAAGAACGTTTTGAAAAGCTGCTTGCCGATTTGAAACAGGATTTTAAAGTAAAATACAACAATGGCTTAAGTTTAATAACCATTAGACATTATGGAGATAGCTCATTAAAAGAATTAACTGCGGGTAAGTTTGTGTTACTGGAACAAATCAGCAGGAATACAGCTCAGGTGGTGGTGAGGTAAAAGACTACTAACGTCATGCCGAACTTGTTTCGGCACCCCATTTGCTAAGTGTACACCATGCAGAAAACCTATCTTATGGGGTCCTGAAACAAGTTTAGGATGACTTAAAGTTAATTTTCAAGCTTATCTAAACGATTTTCAATTCCCTACTTCTCCCCTTATCCCCTATATTTGGGCATGAAGGTAATGAAGATAGTAAAAGACTCCATTTCTATAGGGCTGGGAATTTTATCCGCGGGGTTTGGTTTGAAGGGCTTCCTGTTATCGAGCCATTTTATTGATGGCGGTGTTACGGGTATTTCCATGCTGATAGCCGATCTTTCGGTAATTCCCATCTCGGTACTTATTTTTATCATCAACGTACCTTTTCTTTGGCTGGGCTATAAAAAATTGGGCTTATATTTCGCTATTAAAAGCACCATAGCCATAGGTTTGTTATCGGTAAGCCTGGTAATAATCCATTTCCCGGATGTAACACACGATAAACTGCTTACCGCGGTATTTGGCGGCGTTTTTATCGGTACAGGCAGCGGCCTCGCTATCCGTGGGGGTGCAGTGCTTGATGGCACCGAAGTAGCGGCAGTGTTGATCAGTCGTAAAACCCAACTCTTAAAAGTAAGCGATTTTATATTGTTGTTAAACGTTTTGATCTTCGGGCTGGCTGCATTTTTTCTGGGTGTAGAGCCTGCAATGTATTCCATTTTAACGTATATGGCAGCCGCCAAAATGATCGACTTTATATTGAATGGTATTGAACAGTATTCGGGCATTACGGTGGTATCCATGCATAGCGAGGCCATCCGCAAGGCTATTACCATTACGCTTGGCCGCGGGGTAACTATTTACCAGGGCAAAAGCGGCTATGGGAAAGATGGGCATGTGAATGACCCGCGCGATATTGTTTTCACCGTGGCAACCCGGCTGGAAATTCCCTCATTAAAACAAACCATATTACGGATAGATCCCAAGGCATTTATTGTACAACAAAGTGTTGATGATACTACCGGCGGACTTTTAAAACGTAAAGGATTACATTAATACCATGAGCAAAATAACACCGTTTCATGTTGCAGTACCGGTTTACGATCTGGAAGAAGCCCGCAGGTTTTACCGCGAAGTGTTAGGTTGCAGCGAAGGCCGCAGCGATACCCATTGGACAGATTTTAACCTATACGGTCACCAGTTTGTGATTCACCTGAAACCCAAACCTGCAGAAGAAGCAAAACACCACTTTAACCCGGTAGATGGCCATGATGTACCCGTGCCGCACTTTGGTGTGGTGTTGGAATGGGAAGACTGGACGGCCTTGGAAGCCAAACTCAAAAGCCACCATATTAAATTTGTAATAGAGCCCTACATCCGCTTTAAAGGCCTTCCCGGCGAACAAGCCACCATGTTCTTTTTAGATCCATCGGGCAATGCGCTGGAGTTTAAAGCTTTTAAAGATATCGGGCAGCTGTTCGCGGTTTAATTAATCAACCGGGAAAACCGTAATTCTTTTTTACCGCTTTAACCCATTCACGCGCTATCAGTTCATGACCGGCCGGCATGGGATGTATACCGTCCCATATCCAAAAGTCAGCAGGGGCCTTTTTTAGTGCGGCGTTAAAAATGCTTTGCAGGGGGATAAAAACGGCATTATATTTTTGCGCCAGCTCTTTCACTACCGCTTGCCTGGGCGTTATTTCATCCTGCCAACGTTTAAGGTCATTATTTACCTGGCCAACGGGCAGTATGAATGGTTCGCAAATTACCAGTTTAACATCCGGGAGCGCAGCCTTGGTTTGGCTCAATAATGCGTCGTAATCCGTTTTAAACTGTTCGGTTGTATTTGGGCTGATGTTATGAATTACATGGTAAACATCATTTACGCCAACCAATATATTCAGGATATCAGGCTTTAAATCTAAAGTGTCTTTTTGCCAACGCGCCTGCAAATCGGTGACGGTATGCCCGCTGATGCCCCGGTTTAAAAACATCATCTGCTTATCGGGATGATCAAACCATAACCTTCCCGATATAAGGTATGGGAAACTTTGCCCCATAATATGGTTCCAATCCTTATCATATGACCGTCCGCCATCCGTTATCGAATCGCCCTGGAAAAGGATGGTTTTAGCACTACCATCATCAAACACTTTTGATAAAGGAGCGGCAAAAGCATGTGACGCGGCAATGGTACCCAACGCGGTTAAACCAACTTGTTTAATAAAATTGCGCCTTTTATTTGTTTTATCTACAGTCATTGAACTCGTTCTTTATTTTTTTGATCATTCATGAACAGGAATAAATATAGGCCTTTTATTTAAAGTGTTATATTTACAATTAAATTATTATCCCGGTGAAACCAATTATCTATTTCCTTACTGTTCTTGCTTTTTTTAGTTTATCTGCTTCTGCCCAACAAAATGACAACGCCTACAGCGCCCGCGAAAAACTATCGCTTGATAATGGCTGGCGCTTTCATTTGGGCGATATCCCCTTCCCTGTAGTACGTGGGCATGGTGCCAGCTATAATAACGCCAAAGCAGGAAAAGCAGGCGGCGCGGCCGCACCGGATTTCGATGATACCGACTGGCGTTTACTCAACCTGCCGCATGATTGGGCTATTGAAGGTGGCTTTGATCAAAATGCCAATCTATCCCAGGGTTACCGCAACAGGGGCATTGGCTGGTACCGCCGCAGCTTTAAAATAGACGCTAAAGACCGTGGCAAAAACCTGGAATTACAGTTTGATGGTATAGCTACCCATTGTACCGTTTGGCTAAATGGTATCGCAGTGCACCGCAACTGGTCGGGCTATACCTCTTTTTATATAGATATGACCGCCATGGCCAAATATGGCGACGAATTAAATACCGTTGCTATCCGTGTAGATGCCGTTGACCAGGAAGGCTGGTGGTATGAAGGCGCTGGTATTTACCGCCATACCTGGCTGGTAAAGCGTTCGCCGGTACACATTATTACCGATGGTGTATTTGCCCAACCGGTGAAAAAAGCGGCAGGTAATTGGGAAATACCGGTTGAGGCCACATTAGCCAACACGGGCAAATTAATTGCCGATGCCACCGTAACCTCAACCCTAATTGATAACAAAGGCAATAAAATTGGCAGCGCGACAGCTGCCGCAAGCGTATTGCCGCTTCAGCAAGCGGTAGCCCGCTTATCCATACCGGTAAATAACCCTGTATTATGGACGCTGGATACCCCTACCCTTTATAAAGTAAAAACCGAGGTAAGCCAAAACGGCAAAATAACAGATACGTCAGTTACCTCATGCGGTTTCCGTACCATCCGTTTTACTGCCGACTCTGGATTTTACCTGAATGATAAGCATGTAAAATTATATGGCGTTTGTAATCACCAGGATCATGCCGGTGTAGGCGTGGCAGTGCCCAACGCGCTTTGGGATTTCCGTATAAAAAAGCTTAAAGAAATGGGTGCCAATGCTTACCGCTGCGCGCACAACCCACCATCGGCCGAGTTTTTGGATGCCTGCGACCGGAATGGCATTTTGGTAATGGACGAGAACCGCAATTTCAACTCATCACCAGAGTATATCCGCCAGCTAACCTGGATGGTACGCCGCGACAGGAACCACCCAAGCATTATGCTTTGGTCGGTATTTAACGAGGAGCCCATGCAGGGTACCGAAATTGGTTATGAAATGGTGCGCCGCATGAGCAGCGAAGTTAAAAAACTGGATACTACCCGCCCTGTTACCGCCGCTGCCAATGGCGGTTTGTTTGAACCTGTTAACGTATCGCAGGCTGTTGATGTAGTTGGTTTTAATTACCAGATAGAAAATTATGACCGTTTTCACAAGGAGCATCCTACCATGTTGCTAACCAGCTCGGAAGATGCATCTGCAATTATGGTACGTGGCAATTATGTTACAGATAAAGATAAACATACCCTTGATGCCTACGATACCCAAAAGCCCGATTGGGGAGCTACCCACCGCGAAGCCTGGAAAGCCATTGCCGAACGGCCATTCCTGGCCGGCTGCTTTGTATGGACAGGCTTTGATTACCACGGCGAACCTACTCCTTATGACTGGCCAACCGCAGGCTCAAATTTTGGCATTATGGACCTTTGCGGCTTCCCTAAAACGGCGTTTTATATTCACCAGGCTCAATGGGTAAAAGATAAACCCGTATTGCAGCTTGTACCACACTGGAACTGGGCCGGCAGCGAAGGCAAGCCCATTAAGGTAATGGCCATGAGCAACGCCGAAAAGGTAAAACTGATATTAAACGGCAAAGTAATTGGCGAGCAAACTGTCGACAAATACGAAATGAATACCTGGCAGGTTCCTTATGAACCTGGCACACTTGAAGCTATTGGGTACGTGGGTGGCAAAGAAGTTTCGCGTTTTAAGGTTGAAACTACCGGCCAGCCGGTAAGTGTACGCCTAACGCCATACCGCACCAGTTTAAATGGTGATGGGCTGGATGCCGCCCCCGTAACCGTTGATGTATTGGATGCCAAAGGCCGACCAGTGCAAACCGCTAACCTTCCTATTGAATTCGAATTAAAAGGTACCGGCGAAATTATAGGATTAGGCAATGGCGATCCAAACTCGCACGAGCCTGAAAAAGGAAATAAAAGAAGTTTATTTAACGGGCTTGCACAGGTTATTTTACAAAGCAAAGCAGTCGGCGAAGGCAAGTTAACCTTAACCGCTACCTCACCGGGATTAAAGCCTGCAACTATAACCATCAACATCCAAAAAACAGAGGCCATTCCGGGCGTAGCAGTATTACGCTCCTATATGGTATTGGATAAATGGCTGCTATCGCCGGGCAGCAGCACCAAACCCGACCCTAACAAAACCATCGCCGAAAATGATATGAATAGCTGGCAACCCGTAAAACCTGGTCAGCTGCAAAATTTTGGTAACGGTAACAACTTCGCCATATTCCGTACAACCTTCACCCCATATGCAGGGCGACGTAGCGGCGGTGTAAAAATAGTTTTAAAAGGAGTTAGCGGCAAAGCAGAAGTATGGCTGGATAAAAAGCTATTAACTACTAAAACCAGCAGTGATACCGGCGATATCAGCATTAACATGCCTGCGGGCGAAGGTAAACGCGAATTGAGTGTATTAATTGAAACAACAAACGGTAACCAGGCCGGTTTAGGCGGCCTGGTTACCGTTGATTAAATTTTTGAACCGGTTATTTTATACAACACTCCTTTTTGAGTATTGAAACTGGTGACGTAACCATTTGCCGTTTTAACCGACCGCGCCTGCAATCCTGTTATTTTCACCGGTGCAACGGTGCGTAATTTACACAGACCGCCTGTTACTGATAAAATAGACGCGGTGGTGATTTGTTTATTTTTCCAGTTCATGGCTATTTCAAAATTGCCCCTTGCCTTCAGGCCCGAGATTTTACCTTCGGCCCAGGCATCGGGGATGGCCGGCAGCAGGCTGATCTCGCCAGATTGGCTTTGCAGCAACATTTCAGACATACCCGATAGCGCGCCAAAGTTGCCATCAATCTGAAATGGCGGGTGCGCGTCAAACAGGTTGGCGTATGAGCCGCCGCCGTTGGAGTAATTGGTATGTGATGATCCGGTAAGCTTTAACAAGTAATGGATCATTTTATAGGCGTGGTTACCATCAAGCAATCTTGCCCAAAAATTGATTTTCCAGGCCAGGCTCCAGCCGGTACCTGCATCTCCCCTTAATTCCAGGGTTTTCTTTGCAGCAGCTGCTAATTCAGGGGTTTCTATTGGCGAAATTTCATGACCCGGAAATACGGTAAACAGGTGCGATACATGGCGATGGTGCGGATCAGTATCTTCCCAATCCTTATACCACTCCTGCAGGTTTCCTTTTTTGCCGATGTGTAGCGGATACAGCTGCTTGCGGTAAGCAATGACAGAATCGCGGAAGGCTTTATCGGTGCCTAATTGCTCTGATGCATCAATTACATTGGTAAACAAATCCCATATAATCGCCATATCCATGGTGGTAGCTACAGAAACCACACCCTGTTTGCCTTTATCATCAATAAAACTATTCTCGGGCGATAGGGATGGCGCGGTTACCAGGTAGCCTTTGTATGGCACCAAAAAGTCCATACAGAAGTGCGCCGCACCCTTCATTAACGGGTAGGCTGTTTCCTGTAAGTAGGTTTTATCTTTTGTAAACTGATAATGCCACCACAAATGCTGTGATAGCCATGGCGATCCCATTGTCCAGTTGGCCCACATCGGGTCGCCGTGACCGATGTCGCCTACCGGGTTTGATAGTGCCCATATATCGCTGTTATGGTGTACGGCCCAGCCGCGGGTATGGTAAAATTGAGTAGCGGTAACTTCGCCGGTAACAGCAGCGTGTTTGATAAAATCAATCAGCGGCAATTGCATTTCAGAAAGATTAGCTACTTCTGCCGGCCAGTAATTCATCTGCACGTTGATATTGGTGGTATAGTTTGAACTCCATGGCGGGCGGATCTCCTTATTCCAAATCCCCTGCAAATTGGCCGGTGGGCCACCCGGGCGCGAACATGAGATAAGCAAATACCTGCTAAACTGAAAATACAAAGTTTCAAAATCCGGATCTTTAGCGCCTTCCGAGTAATTGAATAAACGTTCGTCGGTAGGCAATAAAGCGTTCCTGTTATCAGCTGGCTCGGCCAGGCCAAATGAAACACGGTTAAAATATTGATGATAGTCGGCATAGTGATGGGCCAACAAAGTAGACCAGCTGCATTTTACCGCTTTATTTAAATATTCTGTAGCCAATTTATGCTCGTCTTTACCTTCCGAGTCGGGGCATTTATCAAAGCCATTAAAGCTGGTTGCTGCCGATAAAAAGATGGTTACATCGGTAGCGTTTTTTACGGTGATGCCGCTGGTATCGGCACTTACTACGCCATCTTTATTTACCGCTTTTACCTGCAACTCGTAACGCATGCCACGGCAACCCGCGCTATCTGCCCATTGAATCGGATCTTTCGAATCGATATAATTGGGCTGGATATGTGATGGCGCTTTGCCTGTCATCGCCACCTGGTTATTGGATATCACTACATTTTGATACCTCAATTGATTTTTGACACCAATAGCAAAGTTGAGTTTCCCGGCCTTGCTTGCCGTTAAATGAATAGCGATCACCTGGTCTGGTGCCGAACTGATAATTTGCCGGGTGTATTCTACGCCATCGATTGTGTAACGGGTGGTAGCAATCGCGTTTTTAATGTCCAAATCACGGTAGTAGGCCGTTGGCACAGTATCTTTCAGCTTTTGTGTAAGGGTAAGATCACCCAACGGCAGGTATGATTCTGAATAATAGCCCTGCATTTTTTTTGCATACTCATTTGCCTGGGCATAATCCTCATTTTTAAGGAGCGCCTCCCTTGCCAGCAGCAAGTTGGCGTAGGCTTGCGGGTTAACGTTGGTGCGCACCGGGCCACCAGTCCATAAAGTAGCCTCGTTAAGCTGAATGAGCTCCTGCCCCACCCGGCCAAATATCATGGCACCAAGGCGACCGTTGCCTACGGGTAAAGCCTCTGTCCAAACCTTCGCAGGCTGTTTATACCAAAGTTTTAAATTTTGCTGGCAAAAACCGCTTAGCGGTGCCAGGCAAATCAATAAGGTTGCTAATTTTTTAATCATAAAGCCGGGATGTGCAGATTTATACGCAACTAAAGTATAAAACTTAATTGGCTTAAAATTTGCAATCTATGATGCTTTATTAGCAAATAATATTCGCTTTAAACCACACTCACCGGGTGCTTATGCTCATCTATAGCTACAAAAGTAAAAGTACCTGTAATGGCCTTTTCACGCACAAAAGAGTACATTTCTTCAATAAAAATCTCTACCAATACTTTTAAACTTGTGTTGCCAACGTGCGATATGGTGCCTACCAGTTCAATGATAGTACCTGCCGGGATGGGGCGTTTAAAATCAATCCTGTCTGATGATACGGTTACCATTCTTTTGCGGGTAAAACGGGTTGCGGTTATAAAGGCTACCTCATCCATCATTGCCATAGCCGAGCCGCCAAACAGCGTATCGTAATGGTTGGTATTATTAGGAAACACGGTTTTAAATATGCGTGTTTCGGCAGCTTGTTTTCTTTCGTCGGTAGTCATGGACTTTGTGTAGGGGATGATTAAAAAGGCCTGTCATGCCGAGCCTGTCGAAGCATAGCGGGCAAAGGCCTCTCCGCGCGTCCTTCGACAGGCTCAGGATGACAGGCCCGTCACTATTTTTTGATTAATAAGATATTACTTACGCCTTCCTCAATGTGCCCCATTTCAGCAGGGTTGCACCCCATGAAAAACCGGCACCAAAGGCGGTGAAGATTACGTTATCGTTGTGTTTAAAGTCGTCTTTAAAGTCCCAAAGACAAAGGGGTATGGTTGCAGCAGTAGTATTGCCGTATCTTTCAATATTTACTTTAACGCGATCTTCCGGCAAGCCTAAGTTTTCGCCAACAGCGTGAATGATGCGGTAGTTAGCCTGGTGTGGTATCAGCCAGTTAACATCATCAATCGTCATATCGTTGCGTTTTAAAACTTCAGTACAGGTTTCTGTCATCCCTTTAATAGCGGCTTTAAATACAACCCTTCCCTCCTGCCTTATAAAGTGCTGATTGGCGGTAACCGAATCAACCGTAGCAGGGATTTTTGAACCACCACCAGGCACCAAAAGATATTCGCGACCATGACCGTCTGTTTTAAAAACGCTGTCAACCAGGCCAACCTCTTCAGTTGTAGGCTCCAACAGCACCGCGCCGGCTCCATCGCCAAAAAGGATGCAGGTATTTCGGTCTTTATAATTAATGATAGCGCTGTTTTGATCGGCACCCACTACAATCACTTTTTTGTAGCGGTTACTTTCAACCAAACTGGCACCAAGTGTATAAGCATATAAAAAACCACTGCAGGCGGCGTTAACATCAGTAGCCCAGGCGCCGCTTAAACCCAACTTATCGCAAACAATGCTGGCGGTTGATAAAAGCAGATGATCTGGCGTTGAAGTAGCAATAATTAAACAGTCAATTTCTGATGCAGCAACCCCGGTTGTATCCAGTAAATTTCTTACAGCAGCAACAGCCATATCTGAGGTGGCCAGCAGCGGGTCTGTTAAAATCCGCCTTTCTTTAATTCCTGTTCTTGAAACAATCCAGTCGCTGTTGGTATCAACCAACTTCTCTAAATCGCTATTATTCAATATATTACCAGGAACAAAACCTCCAACCCCCGTTATAACCGCGTTACTTTTTAATCTCATATGTGCCAAAATTCTGAAAAAACAGGCAAGTATACGGAAATTGCCTGTTTTTTAACTGTCAGGATACTGTTGTTTCTACAACTAACTGACGAAGTTGTTTGGCTGCCTCCACCATATTGACCAAAGCAATACGGGTTTCGGGCCATTTACGGGTCTTTAAACCACAGTCGGGGTTAACCCATAAATTGCCGGCCGGCAGCAGTAATGATGCCTTTTCCAACAGGCTCACCATCTCATCAACGGTAGGTACACGTGGCGAGTGGATATCATAAACACCAGGCCCAATTTCATTTGGATATTTAAAATCGGAGAAGGCCGCCAATAGTTCCATTTGCGAGCGCGAGGTTTCAATGGTGATCACATCGGCATCCATATCGGCAATATTGCCAATAATATCATTAAACTCGCTGTAGCACATGTGGGTATGAATCTGCGTTTCATCGCGTACACCACTGGCCGAAATCCGGAAGGCCCGTACTGCCCAATCCAGGTAAGTTTGCCAGTCCTTTTTGCGCAAAGGCAAGCCTTCACGTATAGCGGGTTCGTCAATCTGTATCACCTTAATACCCGCGGCCTCTAACGCTACCACTTCATCGCGAATGGCTAAGGCTATCTGGTTGGTGGTTTCGGAGCGTGGTTGATCATCCCGCACAAACGACCATTGTAATATGGTTACCGGACCGGTAAGCATACCTTTCATGAGCTTTTGCGTGTTTTGCTGGGCAAAGCTGGTCCACCTAACCGTCATATCAGCAGGGCGACTAACATCGCCATAAATAACCGGCGGCTTAACGCAGCGGCTGCCATAGCTTTGTACCCAACCGTTTTTAGTAAACAGAAAACCATCTAAACGTTCGCCAAAGTACTCCACCATGTCGTTACGTTCAAATTCGCCATGCACCAATACGTCCAGGCCAATTTCTTCCTGCCAGCGAATGGCTTCAATGGTTGCTTTTTCAATTTCGGCATCATACTCAGCTTCGGTTAGTTCGCCTTTTTTAAGCCTTGCCCGCAACGAGCGGATATCATCAGTTTGTGGGAAAGATCCTATGGTAGTTGTAGGGTACAGCGGTAAGTTAAAATGCTTTTGCTGTATTTTTTGCCTGGTGATGAAAGCGCTTTCGCGTTGCGCGTCCTCATCGGTAATAGCTAAAACACGTTGTTTTATTTGCTGCTTGTGAATAAGCTTTGACAGGCCGCGGCTGGTTAACGCCCGCAAATTATTTTGCAGCAACTCATTATTGCCATCAATGATCTGGGCAAGCTCATTTATTTCGTTTAGCTTTTGTTTAGCAAAGGCCATCCAGTTTTTAATCTCGGGGTTAATAGCGGTTTCCAGGTCGAGGTCAAAAGGTGTGTGCAGCAATGAGCAGCTTGGCGCTATCATTACCCTATCCGTACCCAACACTGCAATGGCCTTTTTGATATGACTTAATGAGCGCACGTAATCATTTTTCCATATGTTACGGCCATCAACTACGCCTAACGAAAGGCTGATACTGGCGGGTAAAATGGTGAGTACTTTATAAAGCTGATCTGGCGCTCGCACTAAATCTACATGAATGGCGCTTACAGGCAGGGTTACAGCCAGCTCGGTATTTTCGTGCAGGCTTTCAAAATAGCTTGTAAGCAGCACTTTGATACCCGGGCAGTTTTTACTTATTTCGGTATAGGCATAGGCGAAAGCGGCTTTCTCTTTACCGGTAAGGTCAAGCGCCAGGAAAGGTTCATCAATTTGTACCCACTCGGCACCGTAGCCTTTAAGCCTTTTTAGTACCTCAATGTAAACAGGTACCAGTTTTTTGATGAGGTCGATTTTATCAAAACCGGCTTCCTTTTCTTTACCAAGCAGCAGGTAAGTTATCGGGCCAATTAATACCGGTTTTGGCGTTGTGCCGATGGATTGTTTGGCCAGGATAAATTCGTCAAATACCTTTTCGCTAAAAAGTTTAAATTGCTGGTCTTTCACAAACTCGGGCACAATGTAGTGGTAGTTGGTATCAAACCACTTGGTCATTTCCATGGCGGTAACATCCAAACCATCTTTTTGATAGCCGCGGGCCATGGCAAAGTAAAGGTCAATTTCTGTATTAGCCTTGTTTTGAGTTAATACCGGTGCGTAACGGGCGGGGATGTTACCCAGCATTAACGAGGCATCCAGCACCTGGTCATAAAAGCTAAAATCGTTACATGGGATAAGGTCGATACCGGCATCGGCCTGGGTTTGCCAGTTTTGCAAACGGATTTGGCGGGCGGCGGCAAATAGCTCGTCCCTGGTAATTTTACCGGCCCAGTACTGTTCACTGGCCTTTTTAAGTTCACGGTGGGCGCCTACACGAGGATACCCGAGGTTGTTTTTGAGCATACGCTAAAACTTTTTTGGTTAAACATTAATTTGACTTAATGATCCTTACGGTTTTCGGTATGCTTTCGGAGAAAAATGGTAATAAAAGGCAAAAGCATAACATACAGGCACGCGAATGCCCGTACAACTATTCTTTTTTCTTTGACTACTGCTTCATAACGCGAAAGCATTGTCTTTATACATAGAGGCAAGTATCCTGGCTTGTAACATTGTTGCCGTCCTTCTCATCCGCGCGGGGGCGAACAATGGACATATTGTTAAAGGCAACAACTTTTTTGTGTTACTTACAGTTGCGCGACAGCCCGTGATTTACACACGGTTCCTTATTAATCCCTGTGCTTTAAACACCGGGAACCACTCTGCAGAAAAAAAGTAAAGAACTTTATTGGCGGTAAAGATGGGGAAAAATGTGCAGATTTCAGATTACAAATGTGCAGATGAGGGTTTGATTACTCTATTTTTTCAAAAACAACAACGGCAAAGCACTGGCCGCCCCCAACCCTGCCCCGGCGGCTACATCTGTTGGGTAATGAACCCCAAGGTACATACGTGAGTAAGCTGTAGAACCAGCCCAGAGATAGGCAGGTAGTATCACATACCATTTAGGATAAGCTATTGACAGCGCTGTGGCTGTAGCAAATGATGATGAACTATGCCCTGATGGGAATGAGTAATTACCCGGGCGGTAAATGGGCGTAATATGAACGTTTTGCAAAAATGGCCGGGGGCGCTTTACCAGGTGTTTGATAATTTCTGTAAGACCGGCTGATATCGCCGTACTACCTGCTACGTAAAGCGCGTTTTGACGCATGGCTTTATCATTGGTGATGATACCACCGGCTAATAAACCCACGGGCACACCAACATTGCCATACATCAAATGATTACTTACAAACAGGAAAAAGCCGGTTTGCTGGGGTGTGCGGTGATCCTGCAGATCAATCATGATGTCATCATCAAACCTTGGGGTACGCAACTGGGCGCTTGCTGTATTAACCTGCAAGCTCAGGAATACCTGTAAAGGAATGATTATCAGCAGAAATTTTGCACGGAAAAGTTGTTTCATAGATGCACTCAAGGTAAACAGATTGCTATGCCCAATATAAATATTTTTTGTGCCGAATTGTTTGGTTTGATGTTAAGCTTCCGTTTTTCGGCCAAATGTATGTTCGTCGACACAAACCTACCACTTAACGACACATATTCTTTTCTGCTACGGGAGTCGGATACTTTTGAATCATTAACCCACATCACTCAATATAAACTAAAAGGAGACAAAGATCATGGAACGTAAAAACTTTTTAAAAAGCCTCATGGTTGGCGCTGTATCAACATCGGTTTTGGTAGATGCCTGCAAAAAAGACACCACAAGCCCTACAACTACTACAAGCACCAGTACTTCAACAAGCACAGGCACAACAAGCGGCTGTAGTGTTATTGAAACGGAAACTGAAGGTCCGTACCCAACACATACCCCAGCATCATACGTGCGCAGCGACATTACCGATGGCCGCACCGGCTACAAGCTAACCGTTAATATTACCGTTAACAATAGTAATAATAGCTGCAACGCCCTATCGGGTGCTTTAGTTGATATATGGCATTGCGATGCCGAAGGCAATTATTCTGAATATGGCGGCAGTGGCAGCCAGGCAACCAATTATACCACAGTTCATTTTTTACGTGGCAGGCAAACTACCAACGCTAATGGGCTGGTTACCTATACTTCTATTTTTCCGGGTTGGTATACCGGCAGGGCTACGCATATACACGTGCATGTTTATAATTCGGCAGGTACATCTTTAAAAGTTACGCAAATAGCTTTTCCAGAAGGGACGGGCACCGCGCTGGCAGCGGTTGCGGGTTACACCAAAGGGATGAGCGGCTATACTTACAACGCTACCGATGGCGTATTTAGCGATGGCTATGCACTTGAACTGGCTACCATAACAGGCAGTACCACTGCGGGCTTCGTGTTGGCCATAAGCATGAGTGTGCCGGCGTAATCTGAGGGCTGACAGAGAAAAAAGCATGGGATTGTGCGATTCCTTCCTTGGGAAAGGGGAGGTAGGGGTTAAATCAGGTAGTTAAGATATTTAAGCTTCGTCGCTTTTTGAAACCCCTCCCTGCCTTTGGGCTCATTTCCGCAACGCCCCTCCCACGGGAGGGAATTGAAAAAAGTTTAATATATCAAGAATAAATATGCGCGCTATCACCCTGTGTTACCGAAAGATCATCGACGCAAATGCCACCAAACTCTGGGACAAACTGGTGTTTGAGGCATCGTACATGGAGTTTAAAATGCAGGCGCAAAACTATACTACCGGTACCACTTTTACCAATTATGCCGATTTGCTTAGGCATGTAAACAACGCGCAGGCTATAGTGGGCATGGTTACGCCGGCTGTAAGCGGTTACGTACAGCAGTTAAATAACATTGTACCCGATTTATTAAACAATGTTGGCAAACGTTTTTTAAAGTTCCACCGCTTTCAGTTTGAAATCATCAATTCGGATATCCTTGATAAAACCAAACACCAGGTGGCAATTAACTTTTACTCCGAGCCTTTGGTTTGGCATGATACGGTAGAAAATTTCCTGTTAGTATCAGATCAAAAGCCAGCGTCAAATACTGATGATGAATTACTGAGCAACCTGTTTCAGCTACAGCCTTACGTAAACATTCACACTATAAAAAACATACGATAAAATGGAAAAGCTTTCACCGGGTCAAATATTCCTTGCCGATCAGCGGGGAATTGTTGAAAATGAAACTTCGCGGCGCTTTAGCAGCTTTAATTACGGGCATTACGTGAATGAGAGCCGTAAGCCTTTTGGTCCGCTGGAAGTTTTTAATGACGAAATTCTCGCGGCGGGAAAATCCATTAATGTAACTATCCAGAATAGTTGCTACCTGGTTATCATTCCTATAACCGGGGCGCTATTAACTACCGATGCACGGCATAAAACCACAGTTACCGATGTCGGCGAAGTTTTTATCCATTACGCCCAGGCCGGCGAAACATTTGAACTCACCAACACCTACCCTACCGATTGGATAAACTTTTTGTATATACAGGTAAAAGCCAAACCCGATGCATTCCCGTTTTTTGAGCAAACTTTTAGTTTTGATTTTACCGGCAGAAAGGATGATTTGATTGCCGTGATACCGGGTTATAGCAATTTGCCCTTCAGCATACACATGGGCCAGTTTGCAGGTCGGGCAGATACGCTTTATCAACTTAAAAACAGCGACTCATTATTTTATGCCTTTGTAATTGCCGGTGCCTTTGAATTACAAGGCAGGTTATTACATGAACGTGATGGCCTTGCGCTATGGGATTTGCAGGAAGCAGATATGGAAGCGCTGAGTAATAACGCGGTGATGCTGGTAATTGAGATGGCGGGGTGATAAAAGTAATTTTTGAGATTTATTTTTAATTCCCTCCCTTGGGAGCTACTGTGTGTACACAAGTTGCGAAAAAGTTGGACTTTTGTTTGATGAACGAACCAATTAATTCCAACCCTGATTTTGAGG
>NZ_JAUFPS010000041.1 GCF_030409315.1 Mucilaginibacter flavus
AAGCTAATTCAGGACACAAATCAACCTGTAAACTCATTACAGGATTAATCTAAAAACTGTAAACTTTTTTTAGGACGAGACAGATCGAAGTCGGGAGACTTCGATCAACATTAGGCAGGGGAACCCGCGAAAGAATAGCGATTTAAATAACAGCCACAAAAAAGCCACCAAATCAACTGATCTGGCGGCTTTTTTATAGCAGCTAAAAAAATTAAAGTGTCGGCTTGGTAGGGCGTGTTGCGGTAAGGGGTATTATCTTTTTGAACATTTTGGCACCGTCGCCGGTTAAGCGCAGGTAATAGTCAGATGAGCAAGCGGTACCATCCTCATTAAGCGGTACAAAACCCGATCCGGCAGGGATAAAATCCATGCTTTCGGCCGTTTTGGCTATCTGGTTACCTTCGTTATATTCATCAAACATCGATATATAAAGTCCCTGGGCGCCAACCCTGGTCATGTTGTAAAACTGACGCCACATAAAGTCGCCATGGGCACGCTGATGAGCCGATATATCGCCCGGTAATACGCAGGGTTGGTAATCAATACCATTGGCGTTACAATAAGCCTGATCGGCCTTGTTGGTGTTCACATAAAATCCATCTGATTGATTGGCATTACCAATACGACCAACCATCCAGGGCGAAATCATATTAAGCGTTTTATACGCCTTCAAAAAATCGGGCCTCGAATCGCTAACCTGGTTAAGCCAGTTGGTAGGTACGCCGCCAATTACATAACAGCCTTTGCTTTTAAACCAATTGATTACATCAATACAGGCATCGGCGGTAAAGTTGTGGTTATCATCGGCAAAACCAAAACCCCATATACACACTACGGGTTTACCGTTTTGTTTTGCATAAGCGGTTGATGAGGTGTAAGCCGACATTTTGTTGGTCCAGTCGGTTTTAAGTTCGGTTTGCATATTGGTCCAACCGCTCACATCGTACATAATGTAAAACTTAACGCCATTTTTTTCGGCGGCGGTTTTTACTTTGGCTGCCATGGCATCACGTACCGGGCCTTCTAACCCGCTTGGGTTAAAGCGCTGCAGGGCCGCGCCATCTATACCATAATCCTTCATCCATTTAAACTGCACATCAATGGTTTGATCGCTGAAGGACGAATAAACATTGGCAGGTTGCCCGTTGCCCAAATTGGCAAACTGGGTAGGAAAGGTAGTAGTATAATCGCGCACATCGGGCCATGCCGAAATCGCTTTATTGGTAGGTGAGGGCTGCTGTTCCCAGGTTTGCGACCAATGCCAGTACCTGTTAATCGGCGATCCATCGCCTATGGCGGCAAACCAACCCTGGTAACCAACTACCACTTTACCCACCACATCACCAACCGGCGATGGCGTATGTTTGGTGGTTGTATCCACAGGCGTTACCGGTGTTTGATCGCCGCCGCTGTTCTTTTTGGAGCATCCGTAGCTTGCTGCTACAACTGCTGTAATTAGTAATACATTAAATCTTGTCCTCATTGCGTTGTTTTTTGATGTATTTATTTTTTAGTGCCGTTTAAATCTGTCTGGATAATTTTGCGAATGGTGCCATCGGCGTTGTAATACAATTTGTTTACACAGATGGAGCGCAGCCAATCGTTATGTGAAAGCGAACTGTTATGATAAAAGGCATACCATTGATTTTTAAACTCAACAATAGAGCCATGATCTGTAAAGCTATCTGTTGGGTCGATGTAAACGCCTTTATACTCCCACGGGCCAAGCGGACTGTTGCTGGTGGCATAACGCATGCGGTTATACTTACCGGCTTCGTTAAAATTATCCGCATATGATAAGTAGTAAACACCGTTGCGCTTATGCACCCAGCTGGCTTCGTGAAAATCGGTAAGGCCAGTCATGGTTTTCATATCGCCGTCAAGCTCCATCATATTGTCTTTAAGCTTGCCACCTTTACAAACGTTGCCGCCACCGTAGTACAAATATGCCTGCCCGTCATCGTCAACAAATATGCAGGGGTCAATCAGCGACTCCAGCCCTTTGATATAACCTTGCGATTTAAAGCCGCTTGCAGGGCTTTTACTGGTTGCCACGCCAATTTTCCAGGTGGTGTTCCATTCGGTACCGCTTGGGTGCGGAAAGTAGAAGTAGTAGGTGCCGTTTTTGTAAGCGCAATCGGGCGCCCACATAAAGCCGCCTTCCGGGCGACCCCAATCCACATCGCTGGCTTGCAATATCTGGCCATGATCTGTCCAATGCACCATATCGTCGGTAGAAAAAACGTGGTATTTATCCATTAAATCGCAACCTCTTGGCGGGTCGATATCGTGAGATGCATAAACGTACAACCTGCCATCGGCCCAAACATGTGCCGATGGATCGGCAGTGTAAATGCTGGTGACAAACGGGTTTTTAAAACCATCACCATTGGGATCTTCAATAACTACCGGAGGAGTATCTTTTGCGTTATTGCTTTTTTTAGAACAGCTTGTCGCGGCAATCAGCAAACACACTATCAGTAACTTATGAAATGCTCTGTATTTCATAGTTATTTACCTTTAATGGGGCCGCCCGGTATAACTTTTTTGATAGTACCATCGGCATTATAATAAAGCTTATCTACACAAATGGAACGCAGCCAATCCTGGTGCGAGATGGAGCTATTGTGATAAAACGCGTACCACTGGCCTTTAAATTTTACTATAGAGCCATGGTTGGTATAGCTATCGGTAGCATCCATATAGATGCCTTTATAAGTCCAGGGGCCAAGCGGGTTGTTGCTGGTGGCGTAACACATCTGATTATGTTTCCCATTAACATCGTGGTTATTGGAGTAGGATAAATAATAGATGCCATTGCGTTTATGTACCCAGCTGGCTTCATGAAAATCTTCCAAACCTTCCATTTTGCTCATTTCGCCGTCAATCTCGGTCATGTTGGCTTTAAGCTTGCCGCCTTTGCAGGTACCGCCGCCGCCGTAGTAAAAGTACGCCTGGCCGTCATCGTCAATAAACACGCAGGGGTCAATCATCGATTCGAGGCCTTTAATATAGCCTTGTGATTTAAAGCCGCTTGCGGGACTTTTGCTGGTGGCCACGCCAATTTTCCAGGTACTGTTCCAGGCTGTACCGCTTGGATGCGGAAAATAGAAGTAGTAAGTACCGTTTTTATAAGCACAATCCGGTGCCCACATAAAGCCGCCTTCGGGGCGTCCCCATTCAACCTGGCTGGCGTTTAGGATTTCGCCATGATCTTTCCAGTGTACCATATCTGCGGTTGAATAAACGTGATAGCGGTCCATCAAATCACAGCCGCGCGCCGGGGCAATATCATGCGAAGGGTAAACATACAACCGCCCGTCTTTCCAAACATGTGCCGATGGATCGGCGGTAAACATATCGGTAACAAATGGATTGCCAACTGATGTTGCCTGCTGTTCCTGGGCAATGCCGTGTGATGAAACCATCATGGCCAGGCCTGTAATTATAATGCTAAAAAAGCGTGTTGGTTGGTCTTTCCGGTGGATATTCAATAACTGTTTGATTTTCATTGGTTTTAGTTAAAACACCAGAAAGAATAGCTTCTCCCTGGTGTTATTGTAAATTAATTGTATTGATTTTAGGGGATGTTTAACGTTATGGTTTGGCTCCAACCCGCACATCGTCAATCCCGTAAGTTTGATCGCTTGTGGCTTTTGCTGCCGACCAGAAAAACATTTTAAAATAGTTCATCGCCGTTAAATCAGGGCCACCATCGCCGGTTATTTGCCCGTCAGAGAATTTTAACTCTAAGTGGTTCCAGCCATTTTTGAGCGTTGGTATAATTTTATCCATGGCCCAGCCAATACGGTTTTTATCAGGATCGCCCGAACTGCTGAACTGTATTTGACCATCCAATTTTAGCAGGGAAACATCCTGAACATAAAACCAGAATTTTAATTCGCCTGTGGCAATGGTTTCGTTGGTATTAATCGGCGCGGCAAGGGGTTTAATAAACTGCATAAAATCATTGCCGCTTGTAATGTTGTTTTTGATATAACCGGTTCCTTCTTTTTGTCCCGATGTGGCCAGCATAGGATCGCCGGCGCTCGACCAACCATCTTTGCTATCGCAGTTATCTATTACAACATCAGCAGGCGGCGGTACGGCTGCCACCCTGATATCGTCAATGCCGTATTGCTGATCTGCAGTTGCCTTGGCCGCGCTCCAGAAGAACATCTTGAAGAAGTTCATCGCTTTTAAATCCGGACCACCGTCGCTTGTTGTTTGTCCGTCAATAAATTTAAGTTCCAGGTGGTTCCAGCCGTTTTTGAGGGTTGGGATAATTTTGTCCATGGCCCAGCCAATACGGTTTTTATCTGGGTCGCCGGAGCTGCTAAACTGTATCTGCCCATCCAACTTCAATAGCGATACATCCTGAACATAAAACCAAAACTCCAGCTCGCCTGTGGTAAGGCTTACTTTGGTATTAACCGGGGCGGGTAGGGTTTTAATAAATTGCATAAAGTCGCTTCCGGCTTTAATGCTGTTTTTGATATAGCCGGTTCCCTCTTTTTGCCCGGTTGTTGCCAATGAAGGATCACCGGCGCTCGACCAGCCATCGAGTTTATCGGCGTTGTCAATTACAACGGATGTATCAACAACCGGTGGTTTGGTGGTATCAACCGGTGGCGGTGGTTTTAAGCCAGATGTATCCCTTGATATGTATTTCTCTTTTTTACAGCTGCCGAGTGCAAAGGCTGCTATAAAGATGGAACAAACCATCATTGCTTTAATAAATTTCATTTTCCTGTTGGTTTTAGGTTAAATTATTTAGGAACATCTACCTGTATTATTTCCGAAAAATTGGAGCTATTGTAACTATCACTTAAGCGCACGCCCGCTCGCACAAAAAATGTACGGCCTTTAATGAGGTTTGGAATAGTTAGGGTGATGGCCTTATCAGCATCGCTCATATCGGTATACTCCTTGTTGATGGTGATGGCGTTTACGTCCGAAAAATCGCGGATGGATGCGCCTGCGCCCACCAGTTTGGTAGTGTTAACATAAGGCTGGATATCCTTAATAGTTGGTAGGCCTGCAGCAATAGGCGCAACAATATTAAAGGTTAACGTAAGCGTTGTACCATTTAAAGCCGTTTTAAAGTTTTTGATAACGATGTATGGCGTAACAGTAAAATCGTGCCGGGTATCTTTGCCAATTTTTACTACAACGGTATCATATATAGGCCAAAAAGCGCCACCTGTAGGGATAACCTTGTAGTTACTTTGAAAAAGCTTGCTATCCTCAAACGTACCATCAAATTTGCTTGGGATGGTTTGCGGCGTTGTCCATCCAATTTGCTGTAATTTGATGGTAACACTACCGCCCGAAGTAAGCAGATTGCCGCCTTCGGATGAAATGATGTTACCCTGGAATGAAGCATTCGGCCCATCGTAATTATCAATTTTTGTGCAGGCAGAAATTGCCATTATAGCTACGCCCGCCAAAATTATATTAATTAGTTTTTTCATATCTTAAATTTTTAAGTCTTAGTAATTAGGATTGTTAGGGAGCAAATTGGGGTTCTTGCCAATTTGGTCGCCTGGTATTCCTTCATAATAAAATTGCTTCTGAAAGGTGTATTCGCGGTTAAATAATTCTGGCTCTACCATAAAAATGTATTTGTTTTCATTAAATACATAGTAGGGCATCAGGCCTTTAAAGTGGGCACGGTCAAGTACTACATCGGCAGTGCGCCACCTTTTTAAATCCCAGTAGTACTGGTTTTCAAAAGCAAGCTCCATACGTCTTTCTTTACGTACTTTATCCAGGTCGATAGAAGCGTAAGGGGTTGCACCGGCGCGGGTCCTGATCAGGTTTACGCTGGTTAACGCATCCCCTGTGTTGCCTAATTCCATCGCTGCTTCGGCACGGTTCAGCAATATTTCGCCGTAGCGCAAGTCAATCCAAGGTTGTTCGCTGCGGTTAAGGTCAACCGCGGCCTGTGGTTTGTTGTAATCAACATATTTGCGTACGTAAAAACCGGTGCGGGTTAACTCGTCGCCGCCTGTCCACGGGCCGGTAAAGCCAATTACCTGTTTACCGTTGTACAGTGTTTTAGTATCGCCGGCAAGTATATATGAGCGTGAGTTTGGCTGTTTGGCCACTTCGGCAGCTGCTGTACCGCTAAATGACGGGTAAATGCCGCGTTGCATATCAAAGGTTAAACCTCTTAAAGTTGCGCCAGGGAAATAAACCGTAGCCAGCAATCTTGGCTCAAGGCCTTGTTGCAATTGCGCGCGGTTATCAAAACGTTTGGGTGTACCATCGGCATTGGTCACCTGTAAATCACCCCAAAGGCTAACAAAATCATAAGTCGGGTATGAGCGCGAAAGCGCGTTGGCTGTAAAATAGCGTGGCGACATAGTGGCATCCCAGCTATGAGCTGTATGGTTGGCTATGGAGTACTGTTTTATGAAAATGTTTTCGGGGCTGCCGCTTTTCAAAAACAGATCCACATAGTTTTGTACTTTATCTGAGTTGGCGTTATAAAGACTGTATTTACCATCAAGCAGTTTGGCTGCATCATAAGCGGCCTGGAAATATTTACTTGCCTGGTCTGCGGGGATACCAACCAGTCCTAATGAGCGTGCCTGGCCGTCTACAAAGTTTACCGAGCCATATTTAGCCACACAGGCAGCATACAACATGGCCCTCGATTTTAGTGCAGCGGCAACATATTTGTTTGCCCTGCCGGCATCGCTTGTTTCGGGCATCATTTTATAACCTAAATCAAGTTCGGTAGCAATAAAATCCCAGGTAGCCTGCTCTTTATCGCGGTGCACCTGCAGTTGGGATAGGGGAGCGGCGGGATCTTGTGGCGTAGTGATGATAGGTATACCACCATAACGTTTTGCCATGGCAAAATAATAGTAGGCCCTTAAAAAGTGCGCTTCGCCTAAAAGCGCGTCGACAGTAGGCTGACTTAGGGTTGAAACATGCTTAGGCAGTTCGGCAATCAGGGTGTTTACGTTCCTGATATCGCCGTATGGCCAGTAGCCAAAGCCACCTGCTATATCCATGCCACCAAAGGGGCCAACTTCCTCACCGATACATGATGCCTCGTTATAAAAGTTTTCCCAATCGTTTGATCCAGTTCTGATACCGCCGCCCGCATCGGGTCTGAATTTAAAATCCTCAATAGGCAGGTTTTGATATATAGTAGCTAAAAACGACTTAACGCCCGCTTCGCTGCTATATATAATATCGGGGGTAACTATATTGGTTGGCGGTATATCCAGCCTTTGGCAGGATGTTACCGAAACGCCAACGGTAACAGCTATTGCTATAACTAATTTGTTTATAATTTTCATGTGTAAAATGGTTTAAAAGGAAACGTTAGCTCCCACATTAAAAGTCCTGTTCATTGGGTAGGTGTAACCGCCAAGGGCTACGCCAAAGTTGCCGCCATCGGTTGGGTTTGGTCCCTGGTGCTCCGGATCGTAATTTTTAAGGCCGGTAAATGTTAGCAGGTTGTAGCTGTTTACATAAACTCTCAGCTTTTTGATCCCTATGGTTTTTAATGTTGCAGGAGATAACGAGTAACCAAACTCAAGCGTTTTTATGCGCAAATAACTGGCGTTTTGAATGGCCTTGGTGCCCTGCGCATCCGGTGATCCCATAGCCGGGTAAAAGCCGGGTACCCATTGCGTATTAGGATCAAACACGTTAGCGTTCGGATCGGCTGTGTGCCAGCTATCCAGGAAACGGGTTAACGCGCTTCGGCCATACATTAGCGGTGAGGCAAACTGCTCGCCGTATTGTACATAAACACCGGCAGCACCTGCCAAAAGCAGCGTCATGTCAAAACCTTTGTAGCTTAAGCCAATGTTAAGGCCATAATTGTACAACGGGATATCATTGGTTGCAATAGGGTGGCTGTCTTTATCATCAATAACACCGTCGTTATTCCAGTCTTTATAATAATAATCGCCGGGTACTACGTTGTTGTTGCCACCGCCGGTATTTATGCCGTAGTTATAAATTTGTTTATAGTTGGTAAATTGGCCGGCATATTCCGGTCCCCACCAAATGTTCTGGTAACGGTTTGTCTGGCTGTTTTTCCAGGCCAGGTACTCGTTGCCCGCGCCGCCTTCTAAAACTTTAATACGTTCCAACCGGGTGGTACCAATATTACCGGTAACATTTACGCCCAAAGCGCCAAAGGTATTACGGTATGATAGGCTAAAATCTAAACCTTGCACCCTGTCGCTGTTGTAATTTATTTGCGGTACATCGGCACCTACTGTACCCGGTAAGGCTACCGCGGGTGTTGCTGGTAATCCTGTCCTGTCGTTTCTGAAAACCTCAACTGTACCATCCACTTTGCCACCAAACAGTCCAAAATCCAACGCGATGTTTTTGATGGTACTTACAGACCAGGTTAACCCAGGATTCCCCAATTTGGGGGCCGATCCGTTTACGGCGCTGGCGCCAAAAATGTAGGTGTTTACGGGGTAGGTGTAGCCGTTAACGTAGTTAAAAGCCTGCGCGTTACTTTCATCGCCCACCTGGCCGTAAGATGCCCTTATTTTCAGGTTGGATAGGATACGGTCTGAAACAAGGTTACTGAAAAACTTTTCCTTGGTGATAACCCAACCCACAGAGCCACCGGGGAAGAAACCCCATTGATCGGCACCGGGTTTGTAAAGGTTGTTACCATCTCTGCGGAAGCTGAACTCTGCAAGGTATTTACCCTTGTAATCATAATTAGCCCTGCCGATGATGCTCCGGTGGGCACGATCTGATAAAGCGCCGGCATCCATCCCGCCCGACATGTTGGAGTTTTGCAACCCGCCAAACAAGTAGTTTACCGGAATTTCAATATCCCTGTAGGCATTAAAGTTATCGGCAGTTTCGTGGCTTTGCTCATAGCCAATGGTAGCATTCACATTATGATCCTGCCCAAAAGTGTGCAGGTAGCTTAATGTTAACTGGCTAAGGGTATTAAAGTGCGTGTAATAAGCACGGGTAATGCCCGATGGCGAGTTTACAAGGCTGGGGATATAAGTATTATCGGCCGCGCTGTAGGTATACAGTGAGTATGCTCTTTTGATCTGGTTAAAATCATTAACGCCGTAATCAACGTTAAATAAAGCCTTGGCAGTAAGTCCTTGTATGCCTGGGATATCGTAAGTAAAGTTTAACTGGCTGGTGATGCTTTTATTTTTACTCGTTTTAAAACCTACTTTGCTATCGTCGGTAATGATGGATGGGTTCATGTTATCGTCCATCACAGCCGGGTACAACGGGTTGTCATTGGCATAGATCTGGTGAATAGGAATCTGGTTCCAGGTGTATTTGTATACCGTCCACTCATCGGTATATGGCTGATTTTTTTGATCCATATAGGCCGATGTTAACACCTGTGCCTTTAAGCCTTTGGTTATGGTAGCCGTAACGTTGGAGCGGAAATTATACTTGTTGTAATTTAAATCGCCGGTTTTAAAAACACCATCCTGCTTTTGGTAACCAAAGTTGAAAAAGTAGCTTATTTTATCGTTGCCACCATCAATATTCAGGTTGTGCTCAATCTGGTTGGCTGTTTTCCTGAAAACCAGGCTCGACCAATCTGCCGATTTACGTGTGCCGTTCAAATACGGCTGGATATCGGCATATGAATATTGCGGCGTTACATTGGCTACAAAGTTATTGGCAAAATCGCGTTTAACTTTCTCATTGGTAAGCATCATGTAATCAACAGCGTTTACACCTTCGGGCATACCCAAAAATGTTTGGATGGAGTTGTTAACCGAATAGTTTACATTGATCTTGCCGTTTTTGCCACCTTTTTTAGTGGTAACCAAAATAGCACCGCCGGCGGCACGCATACCGTAAATTGAAGCGGCGGCGTCTTTCAGTACCGACATGTTTTCAATTTCGTTCGGGTCCATTTTGGCAATAATGGCCTGGTCGTTGCCGGCAATTACCCCATCAATAACAACCAATGGCGGCAAGCCCTGGTAGCCCCTGATGTTTAGCTTGTTGGCAAAAGATCCTGGCTCGGCAGTGGTTTGGACAACGCGTATGCCCGGTATTTTACCGGTTAGCATGTTTACAACACTCTCGTTTTTGGTGGTGATGATTTCTTTGCTTTGCAGCGTTGCAATGGAGCCGGTTACAGTGGCTCTTTTTTGTACGCCGTAGCCTACAACCACTACCTCATCAAGGCTTTTGTTAGTTGCCGTTAAAGCTATAACACCATCCTTGATATTTTTAACCGCTATTTCCTGGGTTACATAGCCTATGTATGATAATTGTAAAACGGCATCCGAGTTGGGCACTACAATCAAGAATTTGCCGCTTATATCTGTAACGGCTCCGGCTGTTGTGCCCTTAATTTTTACACTCACCCCCGGCAGTGTCGACCCATCAGTTAAGTCGATCACTTTCCCGCTGATGGAGATTTGCTGGGCTAACAAACCAAGCGGCGAAAGGAGGAGAAGTAGAAGTAAGTATTTAATTTTTTTCATATTGTCTCTCTGTTAATGGTTAGGGTTAATTGGAATTTGTTACCCTGGGTAAGGGTAATTAATGATGCGTTAATGCACCACGCTCAAGGCGGATGAAGCTTGTTGTTATACATTGGTTAATTGGTTTGGTGTACACCGTCTAAAGGGCTAAGGCTGCCCCGCAGACGTAATAATTGGTTAATAATACTGGTGTACAAAAGAAGAGGCCGGTATTAATAAAAGATAAATAATAGATTAATTACGGCTATAAAACGGGGTAAAAACAGGCTTTTGCAATATTTTTCGCAATCGATTGCGGTTTTTATGATAAATCAAGATCATTTTGCTCAAAAAAAAGTTTCGGTCGACAAATCTTGGCACATCGGTGTCGATGATTTTAGCCGGGTGGTAATAGGGGTAGCGACGTTCAGGATTGTAGGGGTTGCTGTTGCAGGTATCGGTTCATATCTTGAGGAGCAATTTGCAATAGATGGTGCCTTTACTGCAAGTAGTACAGTATGATTGTTTACAAATGTACGTTGCGTCAAAAAATATGCATAATTACATAACACCCCAAAATGTTATTATTGCTTATTTGCGCAACCGCAAAAGCGTAACATTTATCTTAAACTACTTTATCAAACCAATATACACTACCTACAATTCTATTCTATGAAGAAACATGTTCTTATTATTTCCTCGTTTTTATGTTCCATAGGCGTAACCAGGGCGCAGCAATCGCCGGTTAAATATGTAAACCCATTGCTGGGTACGGCTACGGTGTGGGATGCTAAGGACGCTGGGTTTACGCCAACGCACCGCGTTTGGGGCGCCGAGGTTTTTCCGGGTTCGTCCCTGCCTAACGCTATGGTGCAGTTAACCCCGGTAACGCAATTTCACAGTGGCTCGGGTTATCAGTATGAAGATACCGTTATTTATGGTTTTGCCCATACTAGCAAGGGGCACTGGAATTTATGTAACATTCCTTTGTTGCCTGCCACTGGCAACCTCGCGGCAGATGATTATAAGTCTGGCTACAGTCATAAAAATGAATCGGCACATCCGGGGTATTACCAGGTTTATCTGAACCGCTATGGCATTAACGCCGAATTAACATCAACCCTGCGTTGCGCTTTTCATAAATACACCTTTAAACCCGGTGAAAGCAAAAAGCTGATAGCGGACCTGGGTATGGCTAATGAAAGGGTACATAGCTGGAACATTAGCCAGGAGGGCAAAAACGTTTTCACCGGATTTCAGCAATGCGGCGAGAAAATGTATTTCTACGCTGTTGCCAATCATGAGATTAAAAAAATAGATTCTTTGAAAAAAGACGCTAAGATTGTTCCGGTGGTAAATTTTACGGATGAGGCCAAACCGCTGGAAATTCAGATAGGTTTTTCATTTGTGAGCGTAAAAAACGCGAAGGAAAACCTGGAAAAAGAAATGCTGGGCAAAAGTTTCACCCAGGTTAGGACCGAGGCTACCGAAACATGGACTAAGCTTTTATCAAAAATTACCGTTACCGGTGGTACCGAAAGACAAAAAGGGATATTTTATTCTTGCTTATACCGCTCGTTCCTTTGGCCTGCCTTGCGCAGCGATATTAACGGCGATTTTACCGATCAAAGCGGCAACGTGGTAAACAAGGGGTTCAATTATTATACCGAACCATCCCTTTGGGACGATTATCGCAATAAGCTGATTTTGTTAGGCCTGGTATCGCCAAAGGTTACTGCCGATGTAATTCAGTCGTTAATTGATAAAGGGGCCAGGAGCGGCTTTATGCCCACATTTTTCCATGGTGATCACGCATCGGTATTTATAGCCGGCTCATACCTGCGCGGGTTGCGGGGATTTGATGTAAAAACCGCTTATGCCATGATGTTAAAGAACGCTACTGTTGAAGGCACCCGCAAATATGTTGATGAGTACAATACCAAAGGTTACATAGCCGAGCTTGATGTGCCTAAACCAGTTACCGAAACGGTAACCAAAGCCGCGGTAACCAAAACATTGGAGTATGCTTATGATGATTATGCCGTTGCGCAGCTTGCCAAAGCGCTTGATGATACCGCCAACTATAAAATGCTGATGAAGCGCACCTGCAATTTCAAAAACGTATTTGACGCGTCTACCGGTTTTATGCGGGGCAGGCTGGCAGATGGAAGCTGGGTTAAAAATTTTGATCCATATTATCCTTACTATGAATATATGTACCGTGAAGCCAACGCATGGCAGTCGTCTTTTTTTGCTCCGCATGATGTGAAAGGCCTCATTGGCTTGTATAAGAGCAATAACGCTTTTGAAAAAAAACTCGATTCATTGTTTAGCATTCCCTGGAAAGGATACGAGGTTTATAATATCTCGGGCTTTATAGGGCAGTACACCCAGGGCAACCAGCCAGATCATAGTTACCCCTTTCTGTATTATTTTGTTGGCAAACAGCAAAAATCGCAGGTGCTGCTGGATAGCATCATGAACCATTTTTACGATATGGGTAAAGATAAACTGGCGTACGCGGGTATGGATGATGCCGGCGAAATGTCGTCATGGTATGTGTTTAATGCCATGGGCTTTTATCCATTCTCTCCGGCCGATCCTAAGTACATTGTATCGGTACCGCTGTTTGATAAGGTGGAATTTACCTTGGATAACAATAAAAAGTTTACCATCCTCAAGAAAAACTCAGGGAAAAAGATAAGTTCTATCAATTACGACGGGGCCAAAATTAGCGACTATTATATAACCGATAAGGCGCTGAAGGAAGGCAAAGAGTTGTTGATTAGTACAACAAAATAGCAGGTTAAAAATAGATTAGTGGCAGCACTGTTATTAATTAACAAGCGCTGCCACTAATTTTTTTTAAGAGATTGCATAAACTGCATCGGCGATTTTCCGTATTCCTTTTTAAACGCTCTTGAAAAGTTTGAATTGCTTTGCAAGCCAATCCTATCGGCTACTTCGTTCATGGCAATATCCTCATGAGTCATAATCTGGATGGCTTTTTTGAGCCTGATGGTGCGTATAAAATCGCCTACCGACTGATCTGAAATGCTCTTTATTTTTTGATAAAGCTTGGTACGGCTCAAATACAGGTGTTTGCATAAAAAATCGACGTCAAGATCAGGGTCCTGCATATTGGTTTCAATCAGCGTTACCAGTTTCAGGAAAAACTCTTTATCTTTTTCGGAGTGAACCAATTCCGTAGCGTCTGCCAGGTAATCTTTGGTATGCCGTTGTTTTAGCTTTTCGCTTTGCTCAAATATATTGTTAACGGTTAGCAGTAAAAGATCAACACTCAAAGGTTTGGCAAAGTAAAAATCCGCTCCCGATTCCATGCCCTCAATTTTGGTATCTAAGGCGTCTTTGGCCGATAGGATGATAAAAGGAATATGGCTGGTTTCAAATGTATCTTTCACCAGCCTGCAAAGTTCAATACCATTCATACCCGGCATCATTACATCGCTGATAATCATATCCGGCACCTTGGCTATAGCTATTTCAATTCCCGCGTTTCCGTCTTCCGCTTCATAAATGGTATAATAGTTTTCAAACGCTTTTTTCAAAAAGGTACGCAACTCCTGGTTGTCCTCAACCAGTAAAATATGTTTGCGGTTTTTTGAAGTTTGCTGTGCGCCGTTATCATCCTGGTTGGGTAGGGGGAGTAGTATGGCATTATCAATAACCTCAAGCTGTGTTTCCACTTCCGTGCGCGATGCGCCTTTTTCGGCTTCATTGTAATTTTCTTCTCCCCATGGTATGCCAATAATAATTTCGGTGCCCTGATAGCGCTCGCTGTAAACATAAATATCGCCTTTATGTAGTTGGGTAAGGCTTTTAACCAGCGCCAGGCCCACACCTGAGCCTAAATGATTTTTGCTGATGCGGTAATAGCGGTCAAAAATACGGGTGATGGATTCGCCGGAGATGCCTATGCCGGTATCCGCTACACGGAAATAGATGTATCTTTTTGCACGATGATCGTTGTTTAGCAGTTCAAAGCCTGTATTAAAGGCGGGCGTAAACTTATCCATGTCAAAAAAGATATCAAACGATACCTTGCCGCCGGTATTGGTGTATTTAAAAGCGTTATTTAAAAGGTTAAAAAGAATTTTTTCCAATACCTGCACATCAAAATAGCCAGTTACAGGCTGGGTTTGGTTAACGGTATGGTCGGTCATTTCAAAGCTGATACCTTTATTAACCGATAGGTTTTGAAACTCCCATGCCATATCTTTGCAAAACTGGTTCACACCCAGGGGCTGTACCTGTAGCTTAATAATACTATCCGCTACCTTTTTAAAGTTCATCAATTCGCTGATGAGGTTAATAAGCCGTTTGGCATTCCTGAACATTAACTGGTAGGAGTAATCAAGCGCCGGGTTTTTGTTTTGGCTGATGAGGCTTTCAAGCGGACCAAGTATCAGCGTTAGCGGCGTCCGGAACTCGTGCGATACGTTGGTAAAAAACATGAGTTGCTGCTGGTACAGGTCCTCGCGTTGTTTGTGCATTTCCTCGCGTTTCTTTTCATTAATGCCGCTTACTTCAATTTCTCTTTTTAAACGGTACCACCGGGCCTGGTAAATGTAAATACCGGTAAGGGCCGAGAGAATGAGCAATAGGTAAATTGCTTTGGCAAAGCCCGATTTCCACCACGGCGGGGTAATAATTATGGCGGTTTCGGCACGATGTTTACTCCAGATACCGTCATTGTTGGTGGCTTCTACAATAAACTGGTAGCTACTATAGTCGAGGTTACTGTAGGCGGCGCTGGGGTTTTTGCCATCGGTATATTTCCAGTCTTTATCGTACCTGGTAAGTTTATACCGGTACTTACACTTTAAGGGATTGGCAAAATGCATCGACGAAAAAAAGATAACGAAATTGTTTTGCAGGTGATTGAGCGTTAGTTTTTCATTATGCCCTATGGTTTGGGAGATGGCATTTGCCATGGAGTCGGGGTTGCCGTAAACAGGTTTTTGGTTGTTGATCAAAATATCGGTTAATACCGGCCGGGCTTCAATTTTATTTGACCTGATCTGGTCGGGATAAAAATAATTGAGCCCGTTGATACCCCCAAAATACAGCCTTCCGTCTGCACCTTTAAAAGATGAGCCCACTTTAAAGCTATTGCCTTGTAGGCCATCATTTTTATCGTAACGGATTAATTTCTCTGTTAAAGGATCAAAATATTCTAACCCGTTGCCACCCATCCAGATGTTGCCGGCGTTGTCAATCTCCATGCTTTCCACATCATTAAAAACACCATAAGCGCCCATGTATGATTTGATGGAATAATCGTCGCTGTTAGGTTTCAGCGTAAGCTTGTCAAGCCCGCCACCAATAGTACCTATCCAATAAGTATTATCGTTTTGCTTGCAAATAGGATAGGTATAATCAGAACTTAAAGAATTGGCATTGGCCGATGCCCGGTAAGTAAAGCTTTTAGTTACGTTGCCTTCTTTATCTATCAATAGTCTTTTTAAGCCATGCGTGCTTGAAATTAACAGTTGTGGCTTATTGGTATCGGCAAAAATGAAAAAACCTTCGCCGTAATATTTTACATGATAATAATTTTTATCGTCGGGCCATATTACGCCAAACTTATCCTGGTGATTGCCAAACCAGATGTTTCCGTAATAATCCTTAGTAAAAGTATCTATCACATAACCCGGAAACTGATCATAACCAGGGGGGCGCCAAAGTTCCTGGCCATTAGATTTTAAAATTTCGATACCATGAGCGCTACCGATCCACAAATTATGATCGTTATCAAACGTTAAAGCGGAGATCACATCATTCTTCAGCCTTACCGGCGAATTATAGGTGTTATAAAAAGTAAACTTTTGAGTTTTTAAATTATACCGATTAAGCCCATTTGCGGTAGTGCCTATCCAAATTTCATCGCCATTGGCTATTACCGACCGGATATGATTACCAGCTAAAGAGTTTCCGTCTTCGGGGTTATGTTGTAAGGTGTAGAAAAGCTTTTCGTTTAAATCGCAATAGTTTAAGCCGCCGCCAAAAGTGCCTGCCCATAAACAACACGAACGGTCGATGAATATTTTTGATATCGAATTTGAATTTAAACTCCTCTGCGAGCTTTTATTATTTACTAACTGCACAAAGTTAAGGCCCACATTTAATCTTATTAAATTTAAGCCTGTACTTAACCAATAATCAGAACTGCCCGCCTCGGTAATGTTTCTTATTTCCCGGTTATCGGCGGTAGTATACGCTTTAATAAAGGTAAATGAGCCTGTAGGGGTGTTATTTTCTGCCGCGCTTTCCCGGCCCAGCAGAAATAATTTATTACCCGCGGCCAGCAGTAAATTATTCCTGTTATCAAAATAAACGCGACTTAAGTTTTGGCTGGGCAGCGCGTTTATAACCACGTTTTTAAATTGATGGTTTTTATCAAGCGTCCAAAGCCCCTTGTTACTGGTAAGGTAAATAAGGCCATTTTTATCGGTTACCATATCAGAAAAACTTAGTCCTTGTGGTACTCGCAGTTTTTGAATGGTTATGGTGTGGCCTTTAATGAGGTACACGATAACACGATCGCCCGTAAAACCATATAGCAGGTTGCCAGCCGGCTTGTAAATTTTTTGTAACATGGGGGCGTACTTGTTACCGGCTTCATCAAAATCGGTATATTTTTCTAACCGCGGATCAAAATATTGCAGACCATCTTCGGTACCAAGCCATATGTTACCCTCGTCATCAGGGTAAATACATCTTATCCTGTTTTTAAAGGCGTTGTTGAGTGGAGTATTGCTGTTGTAATATTTTTTTATGGTGTATCCATCAAACCTATCCAGTCCAAAAAAAGTAGCTACCCAAATATAGCCTTGTTTATCCTGGGCAATGTCGTTGGCATCGGTGTGCGATAAGCCATCATCAACCGTAAGGTAGTTGAATTTATAAGGGTATGCTTGTGCAAGGGTTTTGTATGGTGAGAAGCAGCAAATTAAAATAAAGAACAGGATTCTTATAACCATATTTCTATCTTTTACGCACAGGTTTTGCCTAATCATGTATACTACTGTTTTTGTGTTAAATTTTAAAAGTTCATTTTTTTTCTGGCCTGCATGAAAAGGGTTTCCCAGGTTGATAATTGGGTTTGTTTAAACAGCCAAATTAAGGTGTTTACCATGGTTTTAGCTACAAAAAAGTACCAATTCACAAAAATGGATTTATATGCCGGATAATCTGATAAACGGTAATTGAAATGCACACCAGGTTAATAAATATGTACAAGATGACAATTATCGCTTCGGTATTTTTAATTTCTTTGCCTTCGTATCTACTGCTAACCTTTTTAAACTAATCAATTATTTTTAATACCTATGTACCAATCCCAATTTAATAAACAAATTGTTAAAGGCTTTTTAGCCATGGCTTTTGTTTTTAACTATGCTGTAAGTTTTGGTTTTCAGCAGCAGGCAAATGATGGACTGTCAAAAACAGATACCGCGTTTGTGCCAAAAGAAATTGAAGATCCCGAAAATATCGGTATCAACAAAGAAGCCAGCCATGCAACATTAATGCCCTACGCGTCTTTAAAGGAGGCACTGGCGGCAAACAGGCATGCATCATCATTCAGCAGGAGCCTTAATGGTTTGTGGAAATTTAACTGGGTTGACTGGCCTCAAAAGCGCCCGGTTAACTTTTACAAAACCAGTTATGATGTATCGGGCTGGAAAGATATTAAAGTGCCATCAAACTGGCAGGTAGAGGGCTACGGTACACCATACTACAGTAACTTTACCTACATCTTTCAAAAGGATTTCCCGAGGGTGATGAGCACCCCGCCCGAAAAATATACCGCCTTTAAAGAAAGAAATCCGGTAGGCAGCTACCGTCGTGATTTTACACTTCCGGCAGAATGGAACGGACGACGCGTATTTATCACCTTTGATGGTGTCGACGCGGGTTTCTTCATTTGGGTAAACGGCAAGAAAGTTGGATACAGTGTTAACAGCCGCAACGCCGCCGAATTTGATTTAACAAAATATGTAAAACCCGGCAAGAACGTTTTAGCAGTAGAAGTTTATCGATTTACTACCGGTAGCTACCTGGAAGATCAGGATATGTGGCGCTTAAGCGGCATTTTCAGAAACGTAACCCTTTGGAGTACCCCGCAGGAGCATATCAGGGATTACTTTGTAAAAACCAACCTTGATAATCAATACAAAGATGCTGATGTAGTGGTATCGGCCAAAGTAAAAAACTATGGTGCCGCACTGGTTAAAGCCAGGTTATTGGATGTAGCCTTATACAATGGTTTGGTACCTGTGCCCGGTGCAACCACCAAAAAAGCTATCCCAGCATTAAAACCCGGCGAAGAAGTGGTAGTTGATGCTACCTTCCACGTCAGTAATCCACAAAAATGGACTGCAGAAACGCCAAAGCTTTACACCACTGTTGTTAAAATTGCCGATGGAGGGCAGGCGGTAGAAACCATATCATCACGCACCGGTTTCAGAACCATTGAGATTAAAGGACGTTTGTTTTTGGTTAATGGCGTGCCTATTAAACTAAAAGGCGTTAACCGCCATGAAAACTGGCCAAATGATGGCCATGCGGTTACCGAGGAGCAAATGATACAGGATATTGTGCTTATTAAACAGGCTAACTGTAACCATGTACGTACCTGCCACTATTCCGACGATCCGCGCTGGTATGAACTTTGCGACCAATATGGTATTTACCTGGTTGCCGAAGCTAACCTGGAGAGCCATGGCGCATGGGACGAGTTTAACGAAGAACCAAGGATTAAAGCGGCGCTTATTGACAGGAACGTTGCCAACGTGGAGAATTTTAAAAATCATCCGTCGGTTATCATCTGGTCGTTAGGTAACGAGTGCGGCAGCGGTGGCTCAAATTTCCGTGCCATATTAAAGGTGATTAAAGGTATCGACTCAACCCGCCCAACGCATTATCAGGGTTTCGGTATCGGCAATAATAATCCTGCCGATATGGACAGCGAAATGTATACCGATGTAGAAAATCTTGAAAAACATGCCAACGATAAAACGCTAACCAAGCCGTTTTACCTGTGCGAATATGCGCACGCTATGTTTAACTCCATGGGTTCGGTAGATATTTATAATGATTTGTTTGATAAATATCCGCAGCTATTGGGCGGCGCGATATGGGAGTGGCAGGATCAGGGTATCTATAACAACCGCGATCCTAAACACCCGATCACCGCTTTTGGCGGCGGCTTTGGTGAGTATCCAAATGATCAATACTTTATTCATAAAGGTGTTGTGTTTTCAGATCGTTCTTTGAAACCTCATTACCCCGAACTGAAACACGCCTATCAGTGGATAAGCATTCACGCCAAAGATTTAAAAAATGGCGAAGTTACCATCAAAAACCGTTACCAGTTTATCAACCTTAATGGTTTAACAGCTAAATGGGAAGTAACCGAAAATGGTACCACCATATCATCTGGCAATTTGGCCTTAAACGAAATTAAACCAGGCCAGGAACAGAATGTAAAAATCCCCTATAACATTACACCAAAACCAGGTGCCGAATATTTTTTAAGGGTATCATTTGATTTGGCTACCGATAAACTTTGGGCCAAAAAAGGATTTGAAGTTGCTGCCCAGCAATTGGAATTGCCAATTGCTATCCTTGCTGCTACGGTACAACCGGGTACCGGCAAGCTAACCTTAACCGATTCAAAAGATGATATCAAAGTAAAAGGCAGCGGTTTTAGCCTGGAGTTTGATAAGGAGAAAGGTACTTTCTCAAAAATGGAAAAAGATGGCGAAAACATATTGAGAGACAACGGTGGCCCTATTTTGCATTTATGGCGCGCGCCGCACCGTAAAGATGATATGTGGGCTTATGATGATTGGGTTAAATACGGTTTAAAAGAAATAGCCTGGAAAGCCGACGATGTAAAAGCTACCCAGCTTGCCACCGGTGATGTGAAAATTAAAGCCAACCTTACCGGTACAGGTAAAAATGGCTTTGTTGTTCATCACCAGGTAACATATACTATTAATAGCAACGGCACCATTAAGGCAGACAATAATATGAGCTTTGACGGTAACGCTAAATTGGTTTTAGCAAGGTTAGGCGTACGCATGTTTTTGAAGGAAGACCTTAATAAGTTTGAATACTTTGGCCGTGGCCCGATGGAAAACTATGGTGACAGGAAAAGCGGTTTTGATGTTGGGCATTACTTTAGCAGCATAGCCCAGCAGCTTACCCCTTATGAAAAACCGATGGATTGCGGTAACCATGAGGATGTTAGGTGGGCAAATGTAACATCTGCAAAAGGTTTGGGCCTATCTGTAAAAAAAGAGGGCGACCTGTTCCAGGTAACCGCTTTACCTTACAGCGATGAGGAAATGACGGATGTGGAGTATAAAATTGATTTGCCAAAAAGCAAAGGAACAGTGTTGTGCATCAGCCATAAAACATTGGGTGTTGGTTCATATGGTTGCGGTCCGCGGCCGTTAGAGCAGTATAGGGTGCATGCGCAAACCACCGCTTTTAGTTACAGCATTGAACTGTTAGATAAAAAATAAGAACCTGATTAATTTATAAATTGCCGATGCGTAGGGAGCAACTATATGTTGCTCCCTTTTATTACAAAAAGGCGTAACGGTATTTATGCTTTATTAACCAATTAACTAAACCGATTTTAAAGCAATATGAAAAAAGTAGTCACTAATAAAATACATCAGGCTTATTTGCCAATGGGCAAAGGCGCGTTGGTTTTGGCGGCTTTGGGTGTTACCATGTTTGTATGTTCATCCTATAGCTTTCCTAAACTAAAGCAAGCCAAGGCTAACGCCGATCCGGCTCCCATAACAGTAAAAGTTCAATTGATTACCGATAAACTGGAAGCGCCGACCGCAATCATATTCCCTGGAAATGGCGATACCTGGGTATTGGAGCAAAAAGGACAGATTCGCATTGTAAGGAACGGGAAATTGCTTGATGGCCCTTTGCTTGATTTAAAAAGCAAAATGATAAAGGTGAATAATGGCTATGAAGAGCGTGGTTTACTGGGCATAGCTTTGCACCCCAAATTTAAAACCAACAGGAAGTTTTACGTTTTTTACAGCGCGCCATCGGCCAACAAATCCGACCATATGGATGTAGTGGCCGAGTATAAATTACCAGTAAATTCGGCCCCGATTGATCCTAATAGCGGCCGCATTATATTAACCCAGGAAAAACCGGACGGTAATCATGACGGCGGCTGTTTACAATTTGGTCCGGATGGTTATTTATACGTTTCTTTTGGCGATGGTGGTGGCCAGGGCGATAAGCATGGCGAAATAGGTAACGGACAAAAGATGGATATTTTATTAGGTAAAATACTGCGCATAGATATCAATACGCCTAAAGGCTACCTTGTACCCAAAACCAACCCATTTGTTGGCCGTGCCGATGCCAAAGGCGAAATATGGGCTTACGGTTTCCGCAACCCATACCGTTTTACTTTTGATAGCGCAACGGGCAAACTATTTGCCGGCGATGTTGGCCAGGATTTATGGGAAGAAGTGGACATAGTAACCAAAGGAGCCAACTACGGCTGGCGTTTGTTTGAAGGTACCCATCCCTACAACCCGGCAAGCGGTTCTGATACCAAAGGTATCACCATGCCCATAACCGAATACAGCCACAAGGAAGGCGTGAGTGTGATAGGCGGGTACGTTTACCACGGCGCGCAAATAGCAAGCTTAAAAAACAAATACTTTTTTGCCGATTGGGCAGGCCCTGTGTTTTATTTGCAAAAAACAGGCGCACAGTGGGTGAGGGGAAAAGTTGTATTACAAAATATCCCGCCAAGCCTGAAAATAACCGGTTTTGGCGAAGACGCTATCGGCGAATTATACATGTTAACCAACCAGGATACCGGCCCGGGCAGTAAAAATGGAAGTGTTTATAAAATTGTAAAGAATTAAATGCGATTTATTTAGAGTATAATAAAGGCTAAACATCTTATGATTTTAGCCTTTTTTTATGGCCCATGTTGTCTCTCGCTCCGGGAAATAAAATAGAAAAATGGCTATAAAAGCAAAAATCCCGCTATTTGCGGGATTGCTTTTTTTTCTTGCGGAGAGCTAGGGATTCGAACCCCAGGAACCTTTCACAGTTCAACAGTTTTCAAGACTGCCGCAATCGACCACTCTGCCAGCTCTCCGGGGACAAAAGTACAAATCCCGGCCGAATTGACAAGTATGGAAATGATTTTTTTTCATTTTCTTAACATTGAGTTTTAATTAACTGATAAACAGACTTTTAGTTTTTAATTTGCTCCGTTTTTTTCTGTCTGAAGCTGTTGTGACGCGGTTTTACAACTCTTAAACTCCGTTTTGAAAGCTCGACGGACGCGTTTAATTCAAACCCGATGAGTAAAATTAACGAGTTTAGGTACATCCAAAGCATCGCCACAATCACCGTTCCTAATGAGCCGTAAACTTTATTATACGATGAAAAGTTGTTGATATAGTAAGAGAATCCCAGTGATAATAGCAATGCTAATCCTGTTGCCAATACAGAACCAGGATTTACAAACTTCCACTTTTTTTTATGGGCGGGGGCGTACCGGTACAGGCAGGAGATGGTGACAAAAAATATCACAATAATCATCACCCAGCGGAAAAGCATAATGGGATAAATCCAGAAATGGCTTGTACTGATTACGTGCGCCTGTATAAAGCTTATTATAGCTTGCCCGGTTACAAATATGGATACCGATAACAAGAAAACCAGGCATAGTGCCACGGTGATGCTTACGGCTACCATACGCCTCTTTATCCAGCTGCGGCGATCAACAATCAGCGACGATTTATTAAAGGCCTTCATAAGGTTTATAACCCCATTAGTGGCAAAGTATATGGTAAGCAAAAAGCCAAAGGATAATAATTTACCGTTTTGATTTTTAATAATGTCAATAATGGTACTCCTGAGCGCCAGATAAGCGTTGGTAGGCATTATGGAGGCCAGGATGTTTAATAGCGACCCCTGGAAGTGTTTAATAGGTACATAGGGGATAAGCGTACACAAAAATATGGTGGCCGGGAAAATGGCCATCATAAAGCTATAGGCCAACGAATATGCCCTGTTAATGAGCGAACTTTTAGAGATCTCCGATATGAAGAATACAATTACCGTATATAAAGGCAGCGGCCTAAAACCCGGGATAATGATGTACTTGGTCCACTCAACAATGTATTGGTAAAATGTAAAGCGCAGTAAAAAGCGGTGTAGCCATCTCATCTACCCAAACTTACTCAAAAAAAGGTAATAATTTATCTATAAAATCCTGCGGCGGCAGGCAGGGGCGGCTGGTTTTCATGTTAATAAAAACCAGCAATGTTTCGCCGGTATTAATAAGCTCGCCTTTGGGGTTGCTCAGCTCATACCTGAAATGAATGCGTATGCCCGGCATTTTATCCATGATAACTTTAACGCTGATCTCCTCATCGTATAAAGCCGGCTTAAGGTATTTACATTTCAGCTCCAATACGGGCATCATAATACCCGATTGCTCCATGCCGGCGTAGGTTAAACCCAGGCTGCGCAGCATTTCTACCCGGCCAACTTCATAAAATTCGGCATAGTTGCCGTAGTACATATAGCCCATCTGGTCGGTTTCGCCATACCGCACCCTAATTTTGGTGGTATTTTCAAACATTACCTTTTGATGTTACGCTCGTTAAGTGCCTGCTGATATTTATGGGCATTTACCAGGTGATCGGCCATGTTGCTGGCAAAAGCGTGGTTACCGCTAAAATCGGCTTTGGCGCACATGTACAGGTAATCGTTATGTTGGTAATCCAATACCGCGTTAACCGCGTTTACAGATGGCATCATGATAGGGCCCGGAGGCAAACCTGTATGCAGGTAAGTGTTGTAAGGCGAATTGTATGACAGGTATTTGTTTAATACCCTTTTAATGGTAAAATCATTCAGCGCGAAAATTACGGTAGGGTCGGCCTCCAGTTTCATGCCTTTTTTAAGGCGGTTAAGATACAAGCCGGCTACAGCGGGCATTTCGGCATCGTGCAGCGCCTCGGCATCAACTATTGATGCTAAAACAGATACTTCCTGTGGGGTAAGGTTAAGCGCGGCGGCTTTTTGTTTACGTTCCGGCGTCCAGAATTTTTCATAGCTGGCATACATCTTTTTAAAGAATTTTTCGGGCGATGTATTCCAGTATAACTGGTACGAGTTTGGCATAAACATGGTGTACACGTTATCGGTAGTAAAACCATATTTAGCAACAAAACTTGCCGAATCTAACAGGTTGATAATGGAAGCAGAATCGGGTTCGATTTTTTTAGCTACAAAACCCGCGAATTGTTCTTTTTGCCTCAAATCGTGAAACTGCAATGATACAGGTTGCTGCGTGCCCGATGCCAGCATGTTGATTAAGGCACGGTTGCTCATACCTTCTTTAAGATGATAGCGCCCCGGTTTTACCCTGTGGGGGTAATTCATGTTGGTTGCAGCCCAGTTAAAGGTTACGGTATCATTTACCATATCCTGTTCCTGGATGGTTTTTATCACATCGGCATAAGTGGCGCCGGTATGTATATAAAGGTATTCCTGCTTGGCCGTTACGTTTGGACCAAAATATTTGTGGTAATAATTAAAACCTGTAAAGGCAAGTAATATCAAGCCCACTATAACAAGGGCTATAATGAATTTTTTAAATACGCCTGATTGTGACTTCTTTTCAGTCATGATAAAATGGTATGAGAGGTAATTATTTTAGTTTTTGAATAGCCATCAATCCGCCGGCTAAGTTTTTTACGTTTTGATAACCGTTTTGCAGCAATAGTGTTTGCGCTGTCGCGCTCCGCAGGCCAACTTTGCAAATAACGATCAGTTCATCTGTTTTGTTATAATCCCAGTCGTCAATGCTTTCGGTCAATTTGTCTAATGGGATATTTACACCGCCAATATTATAGGTATGATACTCTATAGCACCGCGAACGTCAATCATATTTAAAGCCTCGCCGCTGTTAATTCTTTCAAGCAGCTGTGTCGCGTTAATTTGTTGGCGCTGCATTTGTTTTTGCTCCCTGCGAAACTGTTAAGTTAATACGTGTGCCGATGCTGGTTTTACTGGTCGAATCTGTATGCATTGGGTATTGCGCTGTAACCACTACGTTGGTCGAATCGGTAATGCTGCCCTGGTAAGTAATAGTTCCAATAGATAAGCCGGCACCTTTAATAGCAAAGCGGGCTGCATCCAAATCAAGATTAAGTAATTCCGGTATAGCCACCTCGCTGGCTCCTTCACCATCGCCTAACACAAGATCAACTTTTGAACCCTTAGGTAATTTATAACCCGTTTTAATCACAACGCCACCGTAGCGTATCTCCAGTATACGGTCGCGGGCGATGTCACTTCGGTAAGTAGTATCACCAACTTTAAGGCCATAGTTTGAAAGCGTTGCAAAAGCTTCGCGGTAAGTGCTTTGGTCCAAATCTGGCAAAGCTACGTTTGGAGCCTGAAGGGTAACCATAGTAAGGTATATCACCCTGCCTTCTTTAACATTGGTACCAGCGTCAGGATCTTGCTCCACAATGGTGCCCGGTTCAACATCTTGTACATAAACCGAATCTATTTTATAGCCAAAACCCTGCTCTTTTAACAAAGCCATGGCATGATCAATTTTTTCGCCTTTCAGCTTCGGTACCGGGATACCATCACCATGATGGGTGTATGATCCCAGGCTGTAAAAGGCTATTAAAACAACAACTATTACGGTGGCTATAGCGCCTATAAGGTTATATCTGAATGATTTTGTTTTTAAGTAAGCCCCAAATTTGCTCATTGGTATATGTAAAAATATTTACAGTAAAATAAGTATCAAACATAGTGATAATTTCGGATTTGGATAGACGGAAAGTCGGAAAAGTCCGGAAGTCAGTAAAGTCGGATAGTCAGGATAGTCCGAAAGTCAGTAAAGCGCGGGGATGAAATTGGGGGATCGCACACGTGCCGGAAATTAATCGGTATTGGAGTTCCCTTTTTGCCTCGTATCGATTGCTTCGCTACTCAAAACTCTTTCGGATTTTTCCATAATTAAACTTCCGTAAATGAACGACGGAATAATTTAATCATTAGATTTGAAGCTATCTTTCGGACTTTCCGACTTTTCGGACTTCTAGACTTTTTTCAACTAAAAATATGAAAAACATAGCCCTTTTAGCCGGTGGTTTTACCGGTGAATATGATGTATCAATAAACAGTGCTAAAAATATAGCTACCAGTCTTAATGCCGATAACTACAAGGTATATACCATATTAATTACCCGTGATAGGTGGTTTTATGAAACTGACGGCGTTACTGTTGATGTAGATAAAAACGACTTCAGCATTACAGTTAATGGCGACAAAGTAAAATTTGATTTCGCCTTTATAACTGTACACGGTACGCCTGGCGAAGACGGCAAATTGCAAGGCTACCTTGATATGCTGGGCATTCCGTATAACACCTGCGATGCAACAACATCGGCCCTTACCATGAACAAGGCGTACACCAAAACCATTGTAAATGGTATTCACGGCTTACATACTGCCCATTCCCTGCGTTTATTTGAAAAGGATATGCACGATGTGGCTATTATAGCTGCTACGCTTAAATTTCCGCTATTTATTAAACCCAACAATGGTGGTAGCAGCGTGGGCATGAGCAAGGTTTACAACGTAGCAGGCCTGCCCGATGCTTTGAAAAAAGCTTTCCATGAAGATGAGCAGATTTTGGTTGAGGAATTTATTAAAGGTCGCGAGTTTAGCATCGGTATTGCCCGTTTAGATGGTAAAATAACCGTATTGCCTGCCACAGAGATCATCAGCAGTAAAGACTTTTTTGATTACGAGGCTAAATATACCCCCGGTGTAACTAAAGAAGTAACGCCTGCCGATTTGCCCGCCGAAAAGGTAGCCCTGATATCAGAAATTGTAACGGAGGTGTACATTCGCCTCAATTGTAAAGGCATGGTACGGGTTGACTTTATTTTATTGGAAGGCACCGGCGATTTTTATTTTATCGAAATTAATACCACGCCAGGTCAATCGGCCAATAGCTTAATCCCGCAGCAGGTAAGGGCAGCGGGTATGAATGTTGGCGAGTTTTATGGGAAGTTGATAGAGGGAGCGATATAAGGATTTCGGATGTCGGATTTTCGATATCGGATTTTTTTGAGGAATTTGAAATTTTTGTAGAGACGCATTATATGCGTCTTTTTTGTTTGAGCGTGTAACAAGGTTTATTGAACATCATCCAATTACCAATGCTGCAATTCATAAAATATAAAAAGTTGTACGGTGGTTTCCCGGCTATGCAGGTTGATGACCTCAACATCGGTACCGGTATTTATTGGATAAGGGGGGTAAACGGATCTGGCAAAAGTACGCTGTTAAAATCCATAGCCGGGATTTTAGCTTTTGAGGGCGACATTTTACTGGATAACAACATCAGCATAAAAAAACAACCCGTGGCTTACCGCAAACTGGTGAACTTTGCCGAGGCCGAACCTTTGTTTCCTGAATTTTTAACAGGCAAGGAACTGATAGCTTTATTTGCACAAGCTAAAGACGCGCCGGCAGGGCAGGAGCAGCATTATTTAGAAAGCATGCAAATGCAAAGCTATGTAGGGCAGCCGGTGGGCACCTACTCCAGCGGGATGCTTAAAAAGCTGTCGTTAGTGTTAGCTTTTATGGGTAACCCAAAGCTGATCTTATTGGATGAACCGCTGATTACCATTGATACCGCATCGTTAAAAGTACTCAATAGCTGGATTGCCGAAAGATATAATACCCATGCTACCACTTTCCTGCTATCATCGCATCAAAGCCTTGAGCACGATGAATTACCTACCGCTCATGAGTTACTGGTAGAAAACCAAACCCTCAAATTTATATCCTGATGCACAGGGCATTAACCAATGTGCTCATTAAGGTATTTGCCGCCGGTTTTTACCAGGTACATATACCCATATTGTTTTTTGTGTTTTTTGTGATGGTAGGCTGTGTGCCAGGCAATATGCTCATCAGCTACCATGAATCATTAATGATCGCCATGTGCAGCAGTCCGGTTATGCTGATGCTGGTATGCGCGGGATGGCTTATTTATATTATAAAAAGCTGGCATTACATAGCCACGCAACTGCAAAAGCCCGAAAAGCAATTCCTGTTTTACAGCGCAAATGCGTTTGAGGGTAAAAAACAAATCATAAGCTGGTGTTACACACATATTGCTATCATTAGCCCCATTTTGATATACGCGTTGTTAGCTATTGGGGTAGGTATTAAGCATCATTACTACCTGTTGCCGGGTATTATCGCTGCTTTCTTAATTATCACTGTGTACGGTAGCGCTTTATTATACACCAGTATTTTAAACCGTTTGGTTGATGGTAGTAAACAATCATTATTGCTAAAGCTAAGCAGTAAATGGCGCAAGCCCTATTTTAGCTTGTACATTTATAATGTGTTCGATAATCTGAAAGTTCAATATTTTATAACCAAAGGACTATCCTGGCTTATTATAACTGGTGTATTTTACCTTTTTGCCGATGTTAAAACCGACATCAGGGTTGCAGGCATAGCCATTCTTGCGGTTATTACCGCCCACGTGGTAGTAGTATTTGAACAACGCCGGTTTGAAGAAACACGGCTAAGCTTTTCGCGTAACCTGCCTTACAGCAGGGGTAAACTATTTGGCAATTTTATAGGTGTTTATTCCCTGTTGCTGCTGCCAGAAGCGGTTTGGCTATTTAGCCGGTTTAGCCCGGTAATGGCTATAGGTTTGCTACTTACCGGCCTAAGTACCGTCATGTTATTCCACAGCTTGTTATACAGGTTCGACCTTAATATGGATAAATATATTCAATATATCCTTGCCCTTTTTATGGTACTGTTTTGGGTAATTATGTTTCACCTGCTTTGGGTGTTAATTCCGCTGAATTTGGGGGTAGCGTTTTTGATATTTTAATTACTACGGAGAAGTATCAAGTAGTTAGTATCAAGTATCAAGACAGAAGATTGGGGAAATATAATGAATTTAAAATTTCGTTAATTCTTAAATTCTGAAAATTCCGGTTCAGAAAAAAAACAAACGTTCCCTTAACGCAATTTCTACTAATGACTAATGACTAATGACTAATGACTAAATAGAATAATGCGCCACCACATCGCCTGGCACTTTAGCGCCCCGGCCGGTGGCCATATCAATCATCACATAATCAAAATACCCGTCGCAGCAAACTTTGCCGGTGGCTTTGTTGGTTAAGGTGAATTTTACGCGGCAGCCTTTATCGTCGATGGTTTCGATGCCGGTTTTTACAATAAAATAGTCGCCCATGGTGAGGGCGCGCTTGTAATCAACATGGGCCACACGCACCACCCAACCAAAGCCGCGTTCCATAAACTTTTCCATGGCCATGCCATAGCAGCGTTCCATCTGGTCATAACGTGCTGCAAGTACATAATCAAAATACTTGCTGTTATGCACGTGCTGAAACATATCGATATCATCGGGACGAACACGAAATTCGCTTTCAAAAGTGGAGTAAGTAGGCTTGTCCATAAGGCAAATATAGTGATTGGTGGATGGGTTAGGGACATTTGCCTAATTTCCCAAACCCATAAAAATCCCAGTCTCAAAAAAAAGCTGATTGGGTTTTGGTATGCCGTACACCCTGTTGCTGATGAAATGGCTATACCTGCCCGAAGCCTTATTATAGCCATAACGCCAGTCGCTTTCCCAGGGTTCTACATTTATGCTACAAAAAAAGCCTGAGTTAAATGAAATTTTGTTTTTGCCCTTCCCCGTGCTGAAATGAAACTTGTTAACATAATTTCTGCTGGATAAGCCAATATATAGCGCCGAATATTCAAGGTAAAGCTTTTTGCCGGCCTCATCTGCCGTTGGGGTGTAATTAAGCGGGCCGTCGCCATTAGCGCCATGAAAGGCAAATAAACCCAATTGTAAATTTAAAAATGAAGAGATGGCACTTTGGGGAGCGGTTAATCGGCGCCCGGCGTATATGCCGGCCAATGCATACGGGTTGCCAATAGCCGCACTCATTCCAAAATTATAGTGCCTGGTAATGGCATCTAAATTAAAAGTGCCGCCCACAGTACAGTTTTGATGGTTGTTATAATTTAATTGCGACCAGTTATTGAACGCTTTGTTGTTTATAAAAGGCTTATCAACGCCTAATGATACAATAAACATATTGTTGCTAAAACCATCGGCGTTGAGCTGCGCAAAGCAACCGGTAGTTAAAAACACGCAAAAGACAGTTAATGACAGTTTCATAATGGTTTGTTTTAGGTTTGTACCAAAGTTAAAACAGCCATATTAGAAGTGGGTTAGAATCAGATTATAAGGCGATTAGAATGTTGTTATATTGATACGCAAAGCGCTAAACCTGTTATTTGCGTAGAAACTATTAAGGATGCTTTTAGTTGTTTGTAACCAGGTAATATTGTTGGTTGCTAAATGGATTAATTATCATTGTTTTGTGGTAGTGGACTCATTTGTTGTAACTGTAGCTGCCATTATTAATTGAAATAAACCAATTCATGCTTATAAAAAGATATATCATTATCGCAGTTTGCCTGCTTGCCGTTATAATACCTTTCGCTGGGGCGGCAAAAGGATCAACCCCAAATAGCAAAACCATTGCTTTTAATACACCCAAAATCAATATGGTGCTCAATTACGGCGATGGTGTTAGCATTACAATAATGACCATAAACGGCCAAAAAGTGGTAAGTAACACCGATGGCATTTATACATCTGTAAAGGTAGGAGGAGTTACCTATTCTTCATTGCATTTGAAAACAAGCCCCGTAATGTTAAAAACTGTTACAGGGATTATGCTTAAAAATATCGCTTACGGCGATAAAACTTTTACTATTAGCGAAAATTGGATTTTTACTCAAAAAAACGGTACCATAAAATGGGATATAGAACGCAGCTTTTCAAAAGCTGTGAAAGTTGATGAGGCCGCTATGCCGGTAATTAACTTTGATGATATCAAAACCTGGGAAGGCGCTTACCAGGGCTATGGCGGCCTGGCCTGGTTTTACCTGTTTAACGAAAAACTATGCACTTACGGCGTTCATACCCGTTCGTCAAATTTTTGGAACAGCAAAACAGGTAATGGCTTAAACATCACCGTTAATGCACCGGGTAAAGAGGTAGCCATGAAATACACCCGTACCAACGATGATAAGTTAGCTTATATCGTGACCGTTGCCAGCCAGGAAATGCTGCCTAAAGCCGATAGCGGCACCAACAGGCGCAGGTTTATCAGGAAGGAAGCTGATGTTTGGGCGCCGTTTACCGTTGCTGCCGGCAAAAGCTCGCAAAGCATTACCTTTAGCTATTTTGATTATAATGAAAAATATGGCAGGGGCAAGCTGGTGGGCGTAAACCAGCAGCAGGTAAGTGCCGTATTGGGTACCATAGCACGTATCGGCGTAATTGATTCCCTGCACTTTGGCGGAAATAGCTGGGCAACGCCTTACGGACCTATTTGCCTGCATGAGCAATATATTGGGCAGATGGGTTTGGGCATTAATGACCCTAATTATTTGAGAGGATATCAAAGCTGCCTGGATTATTATCGCGATAATGCCATAAAACCCGATGGCAGGGTTTACCCTCGCTGGGCTTACACCAATGAAGATGCGATGCCCGGCAAGTTTAACAAGGAAGGTTTTTACGAAGCGCAATGGGGGATACTCATGGACTCGAACCCCGATTTTGTGGCTAACGTTGCCGAGCTATACGATATGACCGGCGATCAAAAATGGGTTAAAACTCACCAGTTATCGTGTGAGAAGGCGTTGGACTGGATCTTAAACCGTGACACCAACAACAACGGCCTGGTGGAAATGATGACCGACCTCACCGCTCAAAAAAGAAGCAGCGATTGGATTGACATCATCTGGGCATCGTACGAAAACGCTTTTGTAAATGCCAAGCTATATCATGCCCTGGTAAAATGGGCCGCCATTGAAAGCCAGCTCCATAACGATGCTAAAGCAGCTCATTATAAAAACTACGCGATTAAATTAAAAACAAGTTTTAATAAGCCAACAACCGAAGGTGGTTTTTGGGACGAAGAAAAAAAGTGCTACGTACACTGGCGCGATAAGGATAATACCATTCATGGCCGCAATATGGTAACCCCCGTTAACTTTATGGCTATAGCCTACGGAATTTGTGATGATACTACCCGGCAAAAACTGGTACTTGATAACATTGAGACCCAGATGCAGCGCGAAAAATTGTTCTTCTGGCCTTTAGCCATGACCACTTATGAGCCGGCAGAAGGCAAGGAATATCAATATCCCTTCCCCGAATATGAAAATGGCGACCTTTTTTTATCCTGGGGATCTATCGGCGTGGCTGCTTATGCCAGTTATAATCCGGCATTGGCGGTTAAGTACGTTAAAAACGTGCTGGAGCAATACAGCAAAGATGGGCTTGCCTACCAACGCTATGGCAGGCTAAAGCAGGATGGGAGGGGCGATGATATTTTATCGGGCAATAGCCTGTCAATAGTTGGTTTGTACCAGGCCATTTATGGAATTAACCCATTGTACAATAGGTTTTACCTTAACCCGCATATCACACCAGAGCTGGCAGGTACCGAATTGAAATACAATTTCAGGGGACAGCGTTTAAACATCAGCCTAAACAATGATAACTATGCGATATCAAATGGTAGGTTTAAGGTTATCTGCAATAAGAATTTTGGTTTTAATGCTACAGGTAACCAATTATCCTATTTTGATGGCAGCAGCGATGTAGCTGGCTTACAGATCACAACTGGTGCATCATTAGCAATAAGAATGAATAAATGGACCACCGAACAAATGGAGTGGGAGCAAACGGCTGAAAAGCGTTCAGGGAAATTGATTAATTATATGCTTAGGCAGTTAAAGCCCAATGCAGTTTATTCGGTGATAGTAAATGGTAAAATAACACAAAAAGCAAAAACAGATGTGCAAGGCAATCTTTCATTTGGCCGCACTAAAACCGGATTAAACGAAAAGGTTGGTATTGAGGACCTAAATTAAAGATGATAATGCGCTACCTGTCAATTTGCCGGGTTATGGTTTCGTCTTTTATCTTATCATCATCAGCCAACAGAAAGGCTTTGCTCAAAATGATAGAAAGTCCGTTATCGCCCTCAAAGGGCAGAAAAATATTAGTCTGAACCTCTTTTGGTGAACGGTCCGGAACTATACATAGATACTGGTCGTTTGGCTCCATCAATATATTGGTGCTGCCCAAATGTATTTTGTAAGTACGTTTTTTGCCTTTAACAATCAGGAAGCGGTCTTTAAGCTCGGTTACTTTGGCAATTTTAAGTCGTGGTAACAGTCGTTCCAACGTTTCCCTCCGATTTTTTGCCACTTCGCTAAGGTCGCCAAAAGAGTAAGCCTGCCAGTAACCATGATAGCCTGGCAAATCGCCGTTGTCACGCCACGTTGGGTCGTTACCTACACTGGCCACGCCAACAAACAGGTCGGTATCCCGCATTACTTCCGATAATACCACAATAGGCACATCAACCAGGTTGATAGTAGCGTTGGTTTCGGCGTTTTTAAACCGCACCTGGTCGGTAGCCACATATTTATAAATACCACTTTCGGTGACGCCTTGTTCGGCATCTACTATCGCGGTAAAATATTGGGCAATTAAATTATGTTCAAGTAAATTTAGCTGTGCAGAGCCGTTCGAGCCGCCATCGAACGCACCTTGCAAGCTGTAACGCCAGCCACGCCCTTTAGCTAAGGAGTTGAATTGGTGCTGTTTTAAAATATGCCCGGCCATTCGGTTGCTGTAGCTGCGTGTATTCATTTCAGCGTCGGTCAATAGATAAATTTCCCTAAATGCCTGTTTCAAAGGTTGTTGTAATTCATTTTTTATGAAAAACGCGCGCCATAGCTTTACATTTTCCAAGGTATCCAAAGCGGGGTGCCACAGCGATATTTCATAACCATCGCCAGGACTGAAGCTTAATCCGGAATGATTTTGCCAACTACCATTCCAATAAATAGCGTCAAATGCATCCCCTGGTTTTTCAAAACGCCAGATTAGTTTGTAACTTATGAAGGATACAAGCCCGTGGTTGAAATAATTAATATTGAAATGATCCCATGATATTTTAGCGGAGGAGCGGAACCGCTGATCAAACCGGTCGCGTTGGGTACTTAACGAGGCCTCGATAGCTTTACAGGTGGCCTTAAGCTGTTTGAGCGTGGCAGGTTGCTTTTCTTTTACTACCGCCGGATCTGAAGCTTGTGTCGTGCCGTCCGCCTTTTGCCACACCAGGTTCACTTTGCCAACTTTTTCAATGGTGATCTGCGCTGTAAAGCCTTCCAGCTCTTGCTGAATTTTGCCATTGATCAGGTCAAAATCATCTACGGCAAGGTCCTCTATATCTGCCACAGAAACTCCGCGCTCGGTAGCAGCCGTGGTAAGGTACTTTTCAATAATGCCTTGCGTGTTTGCCTGTTTAACCCGCAATTTTAACCGTGATAGATGACTGATGCCATCTAAGCCGGGGCTTTTAAACAAGGCAAACAAACAGGCGTTGCCTAACGCGGTACAAGTTTGCCCTATACCGGGCACTTTACGATAACAACGATCGGCAACTGCTGCTATCAATTGTAGTAAACCATTACTGGAGTAGATGCTGCTTAACCACACAAAGCCTTTCAGGCAGTCAACGTTTACAGCTTCAAGAAAAGTAAGTTGCTGGTAATAATCTTTCGCTACTACCTTTTCCTTCATTCGGCTGATAAACGTAAACCAGTCGCTGATTAAGCGGATAAATTTATCCGGGCCAACGGTGTCAATAATAGTTTTCCCTGTAGTTATAAATTTTTGAGTAGGAGTGGTTGCAGTGCCCGATTTTTGGCACAACTCCATTAGTTTATTCCATTGCGGTTTTCCCTCAGCGGGTAGCTCTGCCAATAGTTTATTGGCGTAATCAGCAAAATCGTCCTTGCCTAAAAATAGTACAGGACGTTCGTCAAGTTGTTCATCGCCTTTAAAAAGCATTGCATCAATTTGTTCTACTAATTTAATGGATGCTTTTTCGTGGGTATAGCTCTTGGTTGTTGCAAGTTGGGTACGGATAGCCGACAGGCTTGTTTCAACCAAAGCCGGGATAGGCTTGTTTTTATATTTTTTCTGGATAATACCTACCAGACTTTTCACCGGCCAGTCCATTAAATGGCCGTGGTCATAAACTTTATTTTTGATGAAAGCGGTAGTAAGCTGCTCAACTTCCTGTTCAATTAAATCAAGCTTTGAGCGAAAAAGCTGATCGATAAAGGCCTTGCTGATATGGGTTCGTTTAGATATGCCTTCATCATATTGTTTTTTGCCGTTAGCCCAGTTCCACTCTATCAGGTTGGATACCTGGCGCAGTATAAAGGCGATTTTTTCGCTATCGGTTAGCGGTACAATTTTATCCTGGTATATGCTTACATCATTTGCTTTAACATTGTACCAATAACGCATGGTACTCATTTGTGTTATTGCCTCCTCAATAATGGGGTCTTGCGTAGTTTCAGGTTTTTGTTCGGCAGCTTCCTGGGCAAAAATATTTTTTAAAAACGTAGTGATACGCATCTGATTATCCTCCAATTAATGGGGTTAGTTTTATGAAGCTTACGGTTGATTTATTGGTAAGTATTACATTTTCTTCCAATGATTCGGCCTGTTGATTATCAATCAATACGAAGAAGCCGTTTTGCTGAAAAGCTGCCAGCGCTATATAAACCTGCTTCTCTGCGTCAATCTTTTTTAAAGATTTTATTTTAGAACCGTTTAAAGTAAGCTCCGCTTCAGTAGGTTGTACCAAACCGTGATAAATTTGGGGTTGTTTTTTGTTGTAAGCTTCCACCTCTGCATTAACCCGGGCTTCAATAATATCCCTAATGGTTACCAGTTCATTCTCAAGCGAGATAATGATTTCATTGAGGATTTTTCCTCCGGCGGTTTCATCTTTAATACTAAGGTTTATCAGGCTCATCTATTGGTATTTTATCGGGATGAATATACAAAAATTGGATAGTTAGGAGGGGCTTATTTTTAAGAATGTAAGTAAGGAACGTAATGTTGTTTCATAATTTAATAGTGTACAGTAATTGCTTATACAGCACTTAAATCCTTTTGAATTTTTACTTTTGAATTTTCACTTAAAACACTATCTTTGCACCCACAATTAACAAAAGTATTTAACGCTTTAATATTATTCAAGTAATGTATTTAGGTAAAGAGACAAAGGCAGAGATCTTTGCAAAACACGGTAAGGGTGCTACAGACACTGGTTCAACTGAAGGTCAGGTAGCTTTATTCACTCACCGCATCGCACACTTAACTGGTCACCTTAAGAAAAACAAACACGATTTTTCTACCCAGTTATCACTGCAAAAATTAGTAGGTAAACGCCGCGGATTGTTGGCTTACCTGTACAAAAAAGACATTGAAAGATATCGTGCTATCATCAAAGCTTTACAGCTAAGGGATATCATTAAATAATTCTCATACTTTTTATTAAGAAGCCATCCCGATTTAGGGGGTGGCTTTTTTACTTTAACCACTATAAGTTTTCAAAAAAAAATATAAAAACTTATGGTAGCTTCGATGCCAATAAAAAGCATCTGTTTTTTAGATAGAAAAACAAATATTACACACATAAAATCCGGCGCGCTCCGAAAGATGAAAAGCGTGCCACAAACAAAAAAAAATGAGTTTAAACGTAATTAAAAAGGTTATTGATTTAGGCGATGGCCGTACCATCGAAATCGAAACCGGTAAACTGGCCAAACAAGCTGATGGCGCAGTAGTAGTAAAAATGGGTGATACCATGTTATTGGCTACCGTAGTATCATCGCCAGAGGCAAAAGAAGGAGTTGATTTTTTACCCCTTTCTGTTGATTACCAGGAAAAATACGCTGCCACCGGTCGTATACCGGGTGGTTTTTTACGCCGCGAGGCTCGTTTATCAGACTATGAGGTTTTAATCTCCCGTTTGGTTGACCGCGCTTTACGCCCTTTATTCCCTGATGATTATCATGCTGATACGCAGGTGATGATCTCTCTAATTTCGGCAGATAAAGATATCATGCCCGATGCATTGGCAGGTTTAGCCGCTTCTGCTGCATTATCTGTATCAAACATCCCTTTTAACGGCCCGATCTCTGAAGTTCGTGTTGCTAAAATTGATGGTCAGTTAGTAATTAACCCAACTTTAAGCCAGCTTGAAAAAGCTACTTTAGAGTTTATTGTTGCAGGTAGCGAGCATGACATCAACATGGTGGAAGGTGAATCGAAAGAGATTCAGGAAGCTGAGTTGGTTGAAGCTATTAAATTTGCACACACTGCTATTAAATTACAGTGTTTAGCTCAAAAAGAGTTAACCATTGAAACCGGTAAAACCGAAAAACGCGTTTACAGCCATGAGCACAGCAACGAGGACTTGAAAAAGGCTATCTACGCTGCTACTTATGACCAGGTTTACGCTATCGCATCTTCTGCATCTGCAAAAGACGAACGTGGTGCTAAGTTCAAAGAAGTACGTGATACTTACATCGCTACTTTGGGCGAAATTGATGACATCACTAAAGGTCTTGCTAAGAAATATTACCACGATGTGGAGTATGACGCTATCCGTAACCTTGTATTAGATGAAGGCAAACGTTTAGACGGCCGTACAACTACCCAGATTCGCCCTATCTGGAGCGAAGTTGGTTATTTACCATCTGCACACGGTTCTGCTGTATTTACCCGTGGCGAAACTCAATCATTAACTACCGTTACCTTAGGTGCTAAGGATGATGAGCAAATGATTGATGGCGCGTTCATCAACGGTTACCAAAAATTCCTGTTACACTACAACTTCCCTGGCTTTTCAACCGGCGAGGTTCGTCCAAACAGGGGTGCTGGTCGTCGTGAAATTGGCCATGGTAACCTGGCTATGCGTTCATTGAAACAAGTATTACCTGCCGAGGATGCAAATCCTTACACTATCCGTGTAGTATCTGATATTTTGGAATCAAATGGTTCATCATCAATGGCTACGGTTTGTGCCGGTACATTGGCTTTGATGGATGCCGGTATTAAAATTACCAACCCGGTATCTGGTATCGCTATGGGTTTGATCACCAACGAAATGGGTACTAAATATGCTATCTTATCTGATATCCTTGGCGACGAGGATCACTTAGGTGATATGGACTTTAAAGTAACAGGTACCGTTAATGGGATTGTTGCTGTACAAATGGACTTGAAAATCAATGGCCTTTCATACGAAGTGTTAACCAACGCTTTAAACCAGGCTAAAGATGGCCGTTTACATATCCTTGGCGAAATGGCTAAAACCATTACCGCTCCACGTGAGGATTACAAACCACACGCTCCGCGTATTGTTACTCTTAGAATCGACAAAGAGTTTATTGGTGCGGTTATTGGTCCCGGTGGTAAAATCATCCAGGAAATGCAACGCGAAACAGGTGCAACTATCTCTATCGAAGAGAAAGACAACCAGGGTATTGTTCAGGTATTTGCCGATAACAAAGCATCAATTGATGCCGCTGTGTCACGCATCCGCGCTATTGCCTCTAAACCAGAAGTTGGTGAAATTTACGAAGGTAAAGTAAAATCAATTATGCCATTTGGTGCATTTGTTGAGATCATGCCGGGTAAAGATGGCTTGCTGCACATATCTGAAATTGACCACCGCCGTATTGAAACGATGGATGGCATTTTCCAGATTGGCGACGAAGTGAGGGTTAAATTGCTTGACGTTGATAAACAAGGTAAACTTAAGTTATCGCGTAAGGCGTTATTGCCTCGTCCGGAAGCAAAATAATTGATCGTTATTATATATGCAAAACCCTCTTTATGAGGGTTTTGCTATTTTAGGCTAAAAAAGTTTTAATTTTTATTAAAAAATTAAAACAAAAATCACATGTTTAAACTTTATATAAGTTGAAAGATAGTTGATTAAACCCTTTTATCCGATCCTGCTTGAAAAAAACATGACCCCTGCTACCAACGATCCTTTAGGTTTTCTTAATAATAGTCCGCAGGGAATACAATCTGGTGCGCAAACAGATTTGGTGCAATTGCTATTGTATGAAATTATCCGCGTAAAAGAATTGATATTATATTATGACTCCATTCCCAATGGAGGTGGTCAGCTTGGCTCATCAATTTTGAATGAGCTGGTATCTGAGGCCTATAGTTCATTAGTAAACTACGATACCATACTAATGAAAAAATACTACGATTTGCTGCTTAATTGCGATTAAACTTCGGATGTGCGGATATGCAAATTTCAAATGTGCAGATGATATCCGATTAGTTTCAAAGCAAAACTTTACAAAAATGTGCTGCTCACAATGATAGGGATTTATATATTTGCATATGAACCACCTGATAGCACCATCAATATTAGCTGCCGATTTTGCCAATCTGCAACGCGATCTGGAAATGATCAATCAAAGCGATGCCGACTGGGTGCATGTTGATATTATGGACGGTATGTTTGTGCCTAATATCTCTTTTGGTTTTCCCGTTGTTGCTGCCACTAAAAAGCACGCCACCAAGCCGCTGGATGTTCACCTGATGATTGTTGACCCGGATCGTTATTTAAAAGCCTTTAAAGACGCCGGAGCGGATGGTATGACGGTACATTACGAAGCTTGTCCGCATTTGCACAGAACCATCCAGGCCATTAAGGAGCTTGGGTGCAGGGCAGGAGTAGCGCTTAACCCGCATACGCCTGTTGCCTTATTGGAGGATATTATTGCCGATTTGGATATGGTGCTTATCATGTCTGTTAATCCTGGCTTTGGTGGCCAAAAATTTATCGCCAATACCTACAAAAAACTAAACGACTTAAAAGAACTGAGCCAGAAGAAAAATCCGGGCTTGTTAATTGAGGTTGATGGTGGCGTTGATCAAAACAATATTCAAAATTTATTGGATGCAGGTGCAAATGTGCTTGTTGCCGGTAGTTCTGTATTCTCGTCGGCCAATCCGGCGGCCGCGATATATAATCTAAAACACCCCTAAAAGTTATTACAATTGTAATAATTACTACCAACCTTATAGGATAAATTTGATATTTGCAATCAAAAAGGCTTTTGTTGATTAATTGTTTATTTTTTCAAAAAATGTAAATAAACGCTATGTATTTTATTAAATTGATTAACTTCGGCCCAACTAAATACAAAGTTCCTAATCAGTATTCAGAACCTACAATTCGTTAATTTATGAAACATAATTTTGGTGCCGGACCAGGCATTTTACCTCAGGAGGTTTTAAAACAAGCCTCTGAGGCGGTTATTGATTTTAATGGTACAGGATTATCATTACTGGAGATCTCGCACAGATCAAAAGAATTTGAAGCAGTTTTAGATGAAGCTGTTGCATTAGTGAAAGAATTATTTGCTGTACCAGGAGGTTACTCGGTATTGTTTTTACAGGGCGGTGCCAGCACTCAGTTTGCTTTGGCTCCTTACAACCTGTTACCGTCAACAGGCAAAGCTGCTTACCTTGAAACAGGTGTATGGGCCAACAAAGCCTTAAAAGAAGCTAAATATTTTGGCGAAGTAGAAGTTATCGCTTCTTCGAAAGATGCCAACTTTACTTACATCCCTAAAGATTATACAATTCCTGCCGATGCGGCTTATTTCCACATCACTTCAAACAACACCATTTATGGTACACAGTTACAGGAATTCCCTAAATCACCCGTACCGGTTGTTTGCGATATGTCGTCTGATATTTTCAGCCGCAAAGTAAACGTTGCCGATTTTGGTTTGATTTACGCTGGTGCTCAAAAAAATATGGGCCCTGCAGGTGTAACCCTGGTAATTGTTAAAGATGATTTGTTAGGTAAAGTTGACAGGAAAATCCCTGCCATGTTTAACTACCAAACTCAAATTGAAGGTGGTTCAATGTACAACACCCCTCCATGTTTTGCTATTTACGTATCAATGCTTACCCTGCAATGGTTAAAAGCCAAAGGTGGTGTTGAAGTAATTGAGCAGGAAAACATAACCAAAGCAAGGGTATTATACGAAGAAATAGAGCGTAACCCATTATTTAAGCCTGTTTGCGCCGTTGAAGATCGTTCAAACATGAACGTTACCTTTGTAATGGAAAATGCGGAATTAGAGAAACCATTCCTTAAACTATGTGACGAAAGAGGCATAGTAGGTATTAAAGGCCACAGAAGTGTAGGCGGTTTCCGCGCATCAATTTACAACGCCTTGCCTATCACCAGCGTTTACGCCCTGATAGACGTAATGCAGGAATTTGCTGAATCAAACAAATAAATGTTCATTAGTTCACTGGTTCATTCGTTCATTAGTATTTGGCGGATGAATCAGCGAATTATCGGACTAAATAAATGGAATAGAAACTGTTTATTAGTTAGCCGTTCATTAGCCCGTTAAGTATTTAACGAAGCAAACCAATGAACCAATGAACTAATGAACCAATGAACTAACAAGATGATCAAAATATTAGCTAATGATGGTATCGACCCGATTGGGAAACAACTTTTAGAAGAAGCTGGTTTCTTTGTTGATACTAATAACATCCCACAGGATGAACTATCTGTAAAATTACAAGAGTACGATGCCATTACTGTGCGCAGTGCTACCAAAGTGCGTAAAGCGCTAATTGACGCTTGCCCTAATTTGAAGGTAATCGGTCGTGGTGGTGTAGGTATGGATAACATTGATGTTGAATACGCAAGGGAAAAAGGCCTTAGCGTTTACAATACGCCCGCATCTTCATCATTATCTGTTGCCGAACTTGTTTTCGCGAGCCTATTTGGCGCGGTTAGGTTTTTGCCAGATAGCAACCGTAAAATGCCTGTTGATGGCGGTACTAAATTCAACGATCTGAAAAAAGCTTACGCTAAAGGTATCGAATTACGCGGTAAAACTTTAGGTATTGTAGGTTTTGGCCGTATAGGTAAAGAGGTAGCTAAAATAGCTATTGGTGTAGGGATGGAAGTTTTAGCTTACGACCTGTTCCCTTTTAACCCGGAGCTGGATATTGTTTTAGGTGGCGGTACTACAGTTAAAGTAGCTGTTAAAACTTCAACCTTAGAGGATATCATCAAAACAGCCGATTTTATTACCCTGCACACGCCATTTAGCGACAAAGCCCTTTTAGGTGCCGAAGAATTGGCGCAAACTAAAAAAGGAGTTGGCCTGGTAAACATTTCACGTGGTGGTTTAATTGACGAGCTGGCCCTGGTTGACGCTTTAAACAGCGGTCAGGTTTCATTTGCTGCTTTAGATGTATTTGACAACGAGCCAACCCCTCGCGAAGAAATATTAAAACACCCTAAAATTTCGCTTACCCCGCACATTGGTGCTGCTACCAACGAGGCACAGGAGCGTATTGGTGTTGAACTTGCTAACCTGATCATTGATCATTTTAAGAAAGCGTAACACTAATTTTGCGAATTGAATCGAATTTCACGAATTTGATTTTGCGCGAAATTTGCCCATAAAAACAAATGGCACGGATTCCTTTGGAGTTCGTGCCATTTTGGTTTAAATGCTATCTCGTTGAGAGTTGCAAAATCCGAAACCTCTAAAAATCAGAATGATCGGATTAGAAAAGAAACGGGGTCAGTCTGAGTTATAAAATCCGGGGCCTGTGAAAGTGGAAATGACATATCTTTGTTTTGCTGTGCAGTGTGGCCGTTCAAGTTATAGTGCGAAATTGCCTGTTGCTGAGTATGGTTCCGAAGAACAGAGTCTGAAAGTGTGGTACGATCCTTTCTAAGAGTGATTTGTCCGATGGGTAGCCTGTCTTTTTTTACACTCCTTCGGGCACGGCTTATTAAACTAAGTCAAAGAATGGAAAAGATGCATTTTCATGCAGCCGGTATTGATATCGGCTCCCGTAAAGTATTTGTAGGTGTTGAAAATAGTCCGGTACGGTGCTTTGAGACGTTCACAAGCGATCTGGTTTCTCTCGGTGATTATTTATTGGATAATAAAGTAACGACTGTTGCGATGGAGGCGACGGGTGTTTACTGGTATGTTCTTTATGATATCCTGGTGGATGCAGGCCTTGATGTGTGGCTTGTAGACGGCCGGCAAACACGCCAGTTACCGGGTAGAAAAACAGATGTAAAAGATTGCCAGTGGATACAGCAGCTGCATAGTTATGGTTTATTAAACCGTTGTTATGTATCGGAAGGATTGATCAAGGAACTGCGTAGCTATCAACGCCTTCGGGAAGATCATTTAAGGAGTGCTGCGATGCATGTCCAGCATATGCAAAAAGCGTTGATAGAAATGAATATCCGGCTACCGGAAGTCTTAAGCCAGGTTCATGGAGCAAGTGGTATGGCCCTGATCACTGCCATACTGGGTGGTGAAAGAGACTTACGTAAGTTGGTTTCATTGTGCCACAAAAGTATCAGAGAAAAGAAAGAGGAAGAACTGCTGAAGGCTTTGCAGGGTCATTACACCCCTCAAGGACTTTTTGCATTAGAACAGGCTTTGAAAGCTTATCAGTTTTACCAGGGGCAAATCTTAGATTGCGACCGGCAGATAGACGCTACATTGCAAAAGATCAATAAAGATAAACAGCTGCCGCCGGGTACAGGAGGAGGAAAGAGAAAAACGATCCGGCATAATAAACCCACTATCAAAGGCCTTGGTGACCATCTGCTGAAGATATTTGGCGGCAGGGATGCAACCAAACTTCCGGGCTTCACCGATTACAATTGGTTGCAATTGTATGCTGAAGTAGGATCAGACCTAAGTAACTGGCCGAGTGAAAAACATTTTACGAGTTGGCTTGGGTTAGCCCCGGGACAAGACAGGTCGGGAAAGAAGAATAAAAATAAAAGCAAGGGAAAACCCACTGTAGGACAAATCTTCAAACAGATGGCCCACGGTCTGTTAAACAGTAAATATATCGGATGGGGCGCTTTTGCAAGAAGGCTAAGGGGGAGGAAAGGCCTTGCAATAGCAATTAAAGCAACTGCCAGGAAATTAGCAGCCCAGTATTGGCGTCTGATTGTGAAAGGAAGCGAATTTGTTGAAAATGGTTTGCAAGCCTACGAAAATATCCTTAAAGAACAGAAAGAAAGGCGATTAGTAAAACTCGCCTTTGAGTTGAATAGGGAGTTAGTCCCTGTCTAATTAAAGATGTCATGGGTAGCCTGTCGAAGCACGCGGGCGAAGGCCTCTGCGCGCGCCCTTCGACAAGCTCAGGATGACCGGCCGCCTTAGCTTTATGATCTGTCATGTTGAACTTGTTTCAACACCCCCCACTTGCTAAGTATACTTCATGCGAGCAAAATGTCCTGTGGGTTGCCGAAATAAATTCGGCATGACTTTAACTTGGAGCTAAAGACTATAAGTCACATCCTTCTCCGGTACGGTAACATTATAACCTTCCTTTTCCAGATCATCAGCCAATAGCTGCATAGATGAGTCTTCGCCATGTACCAGGAAAACGTTTTTAAGTTTGGCTTTATCCTGGTGTTTAATGTTATCCATTAAATCCTGGTGGTCGCCGTGAGCGCTTAGTACATCGGTTTGTTGTATGGTGGCGTAAACGGATAGCTCACGGTCTTTAATACGAACGATAGGATCGCCCCTTAATAACCGGTGACCTAAAGTTCCTTTGGCGCAATAGCCTATGAATAGAATGGTGCAATAGTAATTCTGGATATTGTAAAACAGGTGATCCTGGATACGGCCACCCTCTAACATACCTGCCGATGAAATAATAATGCAAGGTTCCCAGTAATTAGATATCTGACGGCTATCCTTCAAGGTTTCTACATAGGTGAGGTTATCAAATTCAAACTCATCACCTTTGTCTTTATAAAAATCCTGTGCTTCCTGGTTTACGTGGCTGTGGTATTTGCGAAAAATCCCGGTGGCCATGGTAGCCATTGGGCTATCAACAAAAACTTTTACCTGCGGAAGCTTACCCTCGGTGAAAATCTTGTTTAGAGAATACACTAAAGATTGTGTACGACCAATACTAAAAGCCGGGATAATTAAACGCCCCTGCTCTTTTATACAAGCCTTTTCAATAACCTCAATTAAAGCATCCTCTACAGATTTACCTTTGGTATGGTATCGGCCGCCGTAAGTTGATTCTGATACGATAAAATCTACCGGAGGCAATTCCTGCGGATCATTTAGCACCGGGTAGTTTTTCCGGCCGATATCGCCGGTAAAGGCGATTGATTTTTCTTCGCCGTGTTCTGTCACCCTTAAAACCGCTGCTGCCGCGCCTAAAAGATGACCAACCGGGATAAAGGTTAATTCGATATTACCATTAATCCTAAACGGGCGGTTAAAGCCAATGGTTACAAACCTATCCACCGTATCCATCACGTGTTTTTGCAGGTATAGCGGCTGAGCGCCGCCGCCGGAATTGAATTTTCCTTTGCCTTTTTTACGATTACCCTTGCCGGCTTTATTCATGAAAATACTCACCGAATCTAACAAAAGTAACTCTGTAAGATCGGCAGTAGGAGGGGTGCACAGGATCTGGCCGTTAAAGCCAAGCCTAACCAGTGTTGGCAAATTGCCCGAATGATCAATGTGCGCGTGTGTAAGTATTACCAGGTCGATTTCCTCGGGCCTGAAAGGGAAGTTTTCGTTTGATTGTATGCTGCGGTCCTTCTCATAATCTAACCCGCAATCCACTAATATCTTATATTGGTCAACCTCAAGCAAATGCATGCTGCCGGTTACCTGTCGGGCTGCCCCGTGAATAGTTAATTTCATTTGTTACGTTGAACGTTATACGTATTACGTTGTACGCTTATGTGTTGTGTGACTGCGATGCAAGGCAATCACATCTTATTTGGTGAATATAATAGTTTATTCAGGGCTTTTCAAAACGTATCACGTAAAACGCTCAACGTATAACCTAAACTACCCGGCTTGCGTTTCAAACTGTAACTGACTTAAATAGCGATACAAGCCCTGTTCGTTGCCAATCAATTCGGCATGGTTACCGCTTTCAATGATCTCGCCTTTTTCTAAAACGATGATTTTGTCAGCCTCACGGATGGTTGAAAGGCGGTGAGCGATGATGATGGATGTGCGATCTTTCATCAATTCCTCCAAAGCCTCCTGTACCAAACGCTCGGATTCTGAATCTAAAGATGAAGTGGCTTCATCAAGGATAAGGATTGACGGGTTTTTAAGTAATGCCCGCGCTATAGCGATACGCTGGCGCTGCCCTCCTGAAAGTTTCACTCCGCGCTCGCCTACAATGGTTTCATAAGCTTCGGGAAACGAACTAATGAACTGGTGCGCATTCGCACGTTTAGCAGCCTGTATAATATCCTCTTTAGATGCATTAAGCCTGCCGTAAGCTATGTTCTCTAATATCGATCCGCCAAATAGCAAAACGTCCTGCGGTACTATGGCTACCTGGTTACGGATATCGGTAATTGAATATGCCGATGCCTCACGACCGTCAAATAAAATGCTGCCGTTTTGCGGGTGATAAAATTGCAATATCAACGAAGCCATGGTTGATTTACCAGAGCCGCTTGGCCCCACAATAGCCACTTTTTGCCCTGCTGATGCCTCAAAAGAAATTCCTTTTAAAATGGTTAACTCGGAACGGGACGGGTAGGCAAATACTACGTTATCAAAAGCCAGGTCGCCTTTTATAGGTTGGTCTATTTTGTTGTTGCTTTCAATCATGGAGATATCTTCACCTTTCTCGGCCAATATCTCTAACACACGTTCACTTGCGCCAACCGCTTTTTGCAGGTTAGCATACAAGTCTGGAAAACTACCCATAGCTGCACCCACAAATATGGAGTACATGATAAAAGTGGTTAAATCGCCTACTAAGATCTCATTGTGGCTTACCAAAACAGATCCATACCAAATAACACCCACAAATGTACCAAACAAGCAAAATACGATGAATGATGCAAAAATGCCACGGAATTTGGCCCCTTTAACAGCTATATCAACCACGTTGCGTAAAATTTTATCGTAACGGGTTGCCTCATAAGCCTCATTAACAAAAGCCTTAACGTTGGCTATACCTTGCAAAGTTTCTTCAACAATAGTGTTCGACTCGGCCAATTTATCCTGCGCCTGGCGCGATAGCTTGCGGATAAACTTTCCGAAAAATACGGCGAAAGCAACAAGGAAAGGTAGGATAGCTAAAAGGGCGAGGGTCAATTTTATGGATACTATGGCCAATAAAATAACGCTACCTACCATAATAACCAGTTGACGAATAATCTCGGCTATGGTGGTTGTTAAAGTATCCTGAATTTGAGAAAGATCGGCAGAAATGCGGCTGTTTAGTTCACCAACACGGCGGTTGGCAAAAAAGTTCATCGGAAGCGTGATGAGCTTAAAATAGGTATCGCGCCTAATATCGGCCAATGAACGTTCGGCAACCTGTACAAACCACACTACCCTGAAAAACGACACAAAGGCCTGTCCAAAAAGCAGCAGAAATCCAAAAACGGCGATGCCATTGAGGCTATGCGGTAGGTATTTGCTTACATACTTGCCTTGCGCCGCGTCAATTAACGAACCTAAAATTTTAGGAAACGCTAAACCAACCAGGCTTGATATAAACAAAAATAGCATACCTGCTATAAATTTGCCGCTGTAAGGTTTAATGTAATTGAGCAGTTTACGGATGTTTTGGATGCTCTGCCTGTTTATTTTTGCTTTTGGTAGTTCGGTTTCAGTCTTCGCGCCACTGTTCAGTCGTCCTCTTGCCATTTATAGTTTTAGTAGTTAAGCCGGCAAATTTAAGCCTTAAGTTTGTTTCTCTGGTATAACAAATACAAAATTGACGCAAACATGAATACGATGATGGTAATATAAACCGTGCTAAGGGTACTTTTGTGTTCTAAATCGACCTTTAACTGCGCGTCGCGTTGCTTTAGTTTATTTAAAGCGGCCGCGTAATTTTGACTGATAGTTTCAGCTTCTTTCCCGTGATCCTGTATGCGGCGTTGCTGAAAAGCGCTGTATTCAAACAGAATTTTTAATTCTTTAAAAATGTTATCGTCCGTTTTGGCTATATCCATCAAAATAGCGCTCGACCGGCGAATATCATCTTTGGTTTGAAAACCAAAAATACCGGTATGCTGACTTAAACTTTGGCTGTATTGCCCAAATTTAAGTTTACGGTCGGCCAGCATCTGGTTTATTTTTTTACGCTGATTTTGGTAGGCAACAGAATCGGCATCAATTTGAGTTTGCGCGAAAACATCGCCCATGGCAAAAAGGCACAGTAAACCAAGTAGTATCAATTTTTTCATATCCTAAAACTACTGAAATTCAATAATCACCTTATCATTAAGGTTTAAGCCCAATAAGCCACTGGCGTTACCTTTGTTAATGGCAATTTCTAAATGATCGCTTATGCCAAACAGGCAAAGTTTTTCGCCAACGGGCACCTCGTTGTAATGCCAGCTTAGGTGGTTTATGGTTTCATTGCGTTTAAAATTCAACACAAACTTACGGCCTTGCTGTACGCTGTTAAAAAACTCCTTGGTAATATTGGTTATTACATTTTGAAACGAATCAATATAAATCACCACGCCTTTGATCAGGTTTTTTTCGATAACAGGCTGCAGGTTCATTTTGTTTTCTATATCCTGCACCGGTAAACCAATTTCATTTAGCTTACCGCCTTTAGCCAAATGGCAGGCGGCTTTTACAAAAATATCGGCAAGAGGGAAGTGTAAAAACTTCAAATCCTGCATAATATTTATCTCCACAATTTCCTCGGGCTCGGTATCAAACATCAACGAAAAAATTCCATTATCGGCACCTACAAAATAATGTTTTTTGTACCTTACCGCCAGGTACTTTGTATGATCGCTGTAAACGGTATCAATACCTATAAGGTGCACGGTATCCTCGGGAAAGTAATAAAAGCTGTTCTTTAATATAAACGCGGCCTGCTGCACATTGAAGGCCGCCACACTGTTGGTAATATCAACAATATTCACTGTGGGGAGTAATTTATAGATGCTTCCTTTTAAAGCAGCCTGATAAATGTCTTTATCGCCCAGGTCAGTAGTTAATGTTATTATTGCCATTAATTTTATAAATATTTATTGCTAATCTTGTAATAGCATTTGAAGCTACAAATATTCAATTTTTAATTCATAAAAATCCGTAACTAAAAATCAAATTAGTATTGAACGAACTAAAGCTATCAATTGAAAACGTAAATCCAGCCGTATTGTGGGGGCCTAATAATGATCATTTTGAGATCATTAAGAAACAGTATCCCAAGCTTAAAATAGTTGCACGGGGCAGCGAAGTAAAAGTTTTGGGTGATGATCACGAACTGAATGTTTTCCAGGAGAAATTTTCGCACCTGCTTAGTCACGTTGAGAAATTTGAGAACCTGAACATTACCGACCTTGAACGTATTTTAGGGTCAAAAGCAACTACAGCGCCATCTGCCGAGCAGGTAACCGATAAGTTTGCCAGCGGCGAGGTGATTGTTTTCGGTCCGAATGGTGTAATGGTAAAGGCGCGTACTGCCAACCAGCGTAAAATGGTTGATAGTATTAACAAAAGCGATATCCTTTTTGCCATTGGCCCCGCCGGTACAGGTAAAACCTACACCGCGGTAGCACTTGCTGTACGTGCACTCAAAAACAAAGAGATCAAGCGTATTATCCTTACTCGCCCAGCGGTTGAAGCAGGAGAGAACCTTGGTTTTTTACCCGGCGATTTGAAGGAAAAGATTGATCCGTACCTGAGGCCGTTATATGATGCTTTAGATGATATGATCCCGGCAGAAAAACTGAAGTTTTACCTGGAGAACCGTACCATTGAAATTGCACCATTAGCCTTTATGCGCGGCCGTACGTTGGATAATTGCTTTGTGATTTTGGACGAAGCCCAAAACGCTACCGATATGCAGTTAAAAATGTTTTTAACACGTATGGGTCCATCGGCTAAGTTTATTGTTACCGGCGATGTTACCCAGATAGATTTACCAAAAAAACAACAATCGGGCCTGCACACAGCCCTGCGCATATTAACAGATATTAAAGGAATTGAAATAGTATACCTAAGCGGAGAAGACGTTGTACGCCACAAACTGGTACGCAAAATATTAGCAGCTTACGGGGATATACAATAAAGGAGTAGCAAGTAGTAAGTATCAAGTATCAAGATTTTGACTTTAAGAGTTGATTTTTGATACGTGATAAGAAGTGCCAACCTTTGTCTTACTACTTGATACTTACTACTTGATACTAAAAGAATGAACGCAATAAAAGAAACACATTTTAACTTCCCGGGACAAACGGGCTATTATAAGGGTAAGGTACGCGATGTTTACACCATACATAATAAATACCTGGCTATGGTGGTATCTGACAGGATATCGGCTTTTGACGTGGTATTGCCCGAAGCTATTCCTTACAAAGGACAGGTGTTAAACCAGATAGCTGCCCGCTTTTTAGAGGCTACTGCCGATATTGTACCCAACTGGGTTATTTCGGTGCCAGATCCAAGCGTTACCATTGGCCGTATCTGCGAGCCATTTAAGGTAGAGATGGTAATACGCGGTTATCTGGCTGGTCATGCGGCGCGTGAATACGCTGCCGGCCGCAGGCAGGTTTGTGGTGTTAGCTTACCCGAGGGTTTAAAAGAGAACGACATTTTACCACAACCCATCATTACGCCAACCACCAAAGCATCGGTAGGGCATGATGAGGATATATCAAAAGAAGATATCCTTGCACGTGGCATTGTATCTGCCGAAGACTATGCTCAATTGGAAGCCTACACCCAGGCCTTATTTAAACGTGGTACCGAAATTGCCGCTAAGCAAGGACTAATTTTGGTTGATACCAAATACGAGTTTGGTAAAGTTGATGGTGAGATTTTCCTGATAGATGAAATTCACACGCCCGATTCATCACGCTATTTTTATAAAGAAGGTTACGAGGAGCGCCAGCAAAAGGAGGAGCCTCAAAAGCAATTATCAAAAGAGTTTGTAAGAAGGTGGTTGATTGAAAACGGTTTTCAGGGTAAAGACGGACAGGTAGTGCCGGTGATGACACCCGAAATTGTGGAGTCGATTTCTGAACGCTATATTGAGCTTTACGAAAAGATAATTGGCGAACCGTTTGTAAAATCGGATACCGAAAGCGTATTAAACAGGGTAGAAGGAGCGATTAACAACGCACTTAGTGTGATGTAATTTTTAATTCCACATAAATAAATCATATCTTAGCTTATAAATTTTAATAAGAATGAAATTTGCTGTCGATAAACACGAGAAGTATATTTTGGTGAAATTGAATGAATCAAAGCTGAATTCATTAGTTACACCTCAACTAAAATCCGAACTGATTCTGATCAATACGGAGGGACAAAGGAATATCATTCTCGATCTTTCTAACGTAAAGTTTGCCGATTCATCTGGTTTAAGTAGCCTGTTGGTTGGTCATCGTTTATGTAAAAACGCTTCGGGCGTATTTATTCTTGCCGGTTTAAACGATGCTGTTGCACGTTTAATCACCATTTCGCAGTTGGATAACGTACTTACCATTGTACCTACAGCAGAAGAAGGTGTTGATTTGATCTTTATGGAAGAGATCGAAAAGGAATTGAAAAAAGAATCAAGATAAATTATTTATTGTTATCCCATTATGAAATTTGAGGTAACAATACTCGGTAGCAGCTCTGCAACTCCCATATTTAACAGAAATCCTACAGCGCAGGTGCTCAACATCAATGAGCACCTGTACTTAATAGATTGCGGCGAAGGCACCCAGCAACAAATGCTTCGTTTTGATGTTAAAGCCAGCCGGATAGACTATATTTTTATCAGCCACCTTCACGGCGATCATTACCTGGGCCTGGTAGGTTTACTATCATCCATGCATCTTAACGGGCGCAAAAAGCCGCTTTATCTTTTCGGTCCGCCACATTTAATGGAGATTATTAATCTGCAATTAAAATATTCAGAAACAGAACTTCATTTTCCGCTGGAGTTTAAAGAAACCAATACAGAAAAACCCGAGGTGATAGTAAGCAACAATGATATTATCATTGAAACAATCCCGCTTTTTCACCGTATAGCTTGTACCGGATTTATTTTCAGGGAGAAGAAACGCTTGCGTAAACTTCGTAAAGAAGTGATTGAACAATTAGAAATCCCGGTACCATATTTCACCTCATTAAAAAAAGGATTTGATTATACAGCGCCTAACGGCGACGTAATTAAAAACGAAGACTTAACTACAGATTCGGCCGAGCCCAAATCATATGCTTATTGCTCTGATACTATTTACTCAGAAGCTTATTTTGAGCAGATCACCGACGCTACACTGCTATATCACGAATCCACATTCTTGAATGATATGTTGGATAGGGCCAGGGAAACAAATCACACCACAGCCTTACAGGCTGGCGAGGTGGCATTAAAAACGAATGCGAGGCGCTTACTTATTGGGCACTTTTCGGCGCGTTATAAAACGCTCAACGAACTGTTAGAAGAAGCACGTTCTGTTTTTCCCAACACAGATCTGGCTATAGAAGGCAGGACGTTTTATATAGACTGATGTGCAAATGTGCAAATTTCAGATGTGCAGATTTTTTGATTTGAAAATGATTTTTTCTGAACCGGGATTAAGGAGATTTCTCAGATTTTTTGGATTTTGATTTTCAATCAGGATTCTTTTACAAATAAAAAGGCCTGTAATCAAAGCGATTGCAGGCCTTTTTGTTTGCTATTTTTCTGTCTTGATTCTTGACTCTAACCTCTTTATTCTTTTCTCAGTCTTTTTTGCCGCCGAATACGGAGAAGCTTACATAGCGTTTAGGGTGGGCTTTAAGATCGATCAACAGGTTGTTGAGGCTGTTGGTTGCGTTATCCATGTTGCGGTAAACTTTATCATCGTTAATCAGTAAGCCTAAGGTACCTTTGGTCGAGTTCATACTGGCTATGGTAGCTTGAAGGTCGGCCATGGCTTTATTGGCGTTATCTAAGGTGTTTTTGATGTTTGATGCAGCAAGATCATTGCTTACTTTTTCAAAGTTGGCGGTAATGCCGTTAACATGTACTGTGCTGGTTTTCAGGTTACCAGATACTACTTCGGCATTTGAAAGGATACCATCAATGTGTTTGGTTTGGCTGCCCACCAGGTTGTCAATTTTTTTGGTAACACCTTCTAATGTTTGCAATGAGTTGGCAATGCTCATGAAGCTACGGTCAACATTTTTTTGAAAGTTGGGGTTCAAAATTTTGTTGATAGCCGCAAGCGATGAATCGAGCTTGTTGATTAATTGCTCGGCCTTTTTCTGGATAGGTTGCAGACTTTCTGCAAGGCTGCCTTGAATATCAGCTTTAAGAGTATCTTTATTTTCGGCAAGCACTTTGCTGTTACCCAGTTCAAAAACAATGGCTTTACTGCCCAAAAGGTCGGTACTTTCTAATTTAGCCAGTGTGTTGTTAGGTACATCGTACTTTTCTTCAATATTAAACTCAACAATAGTACGGCCGTCGGGCTGAAGCTCCATTTTGGAAATACGACCAATCTGGAAACCATTTACTAATACCGGTTTGGATACGCCAAGTCCTTCTACGCTATTGTAAACAGCATAAAATTTATTTGATCCCGAAAAAACGTCGTTGCCTTTTAAAAAGCTATAGCCTAATACAAGTATAGTTATAGCTATTACGGTAAGCGCACCTATTTTGGTTTCGTTTGAAATTTTCATTAAGCAGAGTAAGTAGTATGTGTGATTATATGTTTTTGCTTTAAAGCACCATAGTGCTATAGGTAATGTATTTACTTTTTAATATACGTTTGAGCAGGGCATTAAGTTTGGCAGTAAACGCTAAGTGCTTGTTTTTATTACTGGGCAACCTGCTCAACGGCTGCTTTATAGTTTAATAAAGCACGTACTATTGAGTTTACAATCTCGTTTTGTCCGTCTTCTGAGTTTAGGTATTCTTCATCTTTAGGATTGTTAATATATCCTGTTTCAACCAATACCGAAGGCATGGCGGTATGGCATAATACATAAATACCCTGTTCCCTTAAACCTTCACTTTGACGGCCATCTGTTTCGGTAAACTCGTTATTAATCAGCGTAGCCAGTTTAATACTTTGCTGTCTGAATTTTCTTTTATACTCGTTAGTTAAAATAACAGTAACAGGATCATCGGGGTCCAAGCCGGCATCCATGCCAGAGTCTTCTTCAACCTGGTTGTGAACAATTGTTTTTTCTTCTTCTTTTGATCTGTGTAAACCATAAATAAGCAGCAACACCCCTCGGCCAGAACGATCTGGTACGGTAACCGTACGATAAACAGCTTTATGATGTTTGGTGCCCACCTGCTCGCGCACGCGCCTGTCTGATAATGAATTGCAGTGGATAGATACAAATACGTTTCCCTTGTTCTCGTTCGCTATTTCGGCACGGCGTTCAAATGATACATCGTCTTCGGTACTACGTGTTAAAACCGCGTTTACACCGGCCATATCTTTTTCTATGGCTTTTTGCAATTTTAGTGCGATGGCAAGCGTTACATTTCTTTCCTGTGAAAAGCTGCCCGAAGCTCCATGAGAAAAGTGACCCGTACCGGTAGGTTTACCACCGTGACCAGGGTCGACAATGATAGTTTTGATTTTAAAACCACCGTTATTTAAAATAGTGTCTGTTTTTATGGAACCATAAGATGTACCCGGGAAATATGAAAGGAGTATCACTAATACCGATAAACTATAAATCAATCTTTTCAATGCCCTATTTTTCATTATTTTTGAACGCTGTTAACTATATCTGCAAAAATACTATTCATAATCAATTTTGAAATTCATAACACCTTTTTTTCTACTTGCAATTATTTTAACGGTGAGTGTATATGTTACGCAAAGCAAAGGTACACATAAGCGCTATAGCCGCAAGGTTGTTGCCGATACTATTATAAAACTTGACACCAACAAGAAGAAGGATCGTAAACTTCTTAAAATTAATAAATCTACTCAAAGTTCATCGCTTAATAATGATGGGCAGGCCGGAAAAAACCTGAATATCGCTCCCTTAAACGATACTATTACTAAAAAGATAGACACCGGGAAAAATAAAAAGATTAGTCCTGTGCCTGTTATTCCTGGTAAAAAAGCTGCTACCGAAGTAGATACTACCAAAGATAAAGGTGCCATACAATCTGAAGTAAAGGCTGTTGCCGAAGATTCGACCATTGTTGACAATGATCATAACGTATTGTACCTATACGGCAGGGCAAGGGTAACTTATGAAGATTTTGAGCTGGATGCCGATTACATTAGGGTTGACCAAAAAAATCACCTCATTTTTGCCAGCGGCAGCATCGACCCACGGACAAAACGCTATATAGGTCGACCGATTTCAAAATCCAAAAACGAAAAGCCAATCGCTTCAGATTCCTTATTATTTAACTACAATACCAAAAAAGGTAAACTATACAATCCTGCATCTGAGCAGGAGGGTAACTTTATATCTGGCGGCCAGGCCAAAAAATTGAACGAAACTGAGGTTGCTTATCGCAACGTAATTTTTAGTACCTGCGATTTGCCGTATCCTGATACCCACTTTGGTATCGTGATCACCAAAGGGATTGGCGAAAAAAACAGGATCATATCCGGCCCGGCTTACCTTGAAATTGAGGGCGTTCCTTTACCACTGGCTATTCCGTTCGGCTTTTTCCCTAAGCCCAACCAGCGAACATCCGGGGTGATATTGCCAACCTTTGGCGAGGATGCCAAACTGGGCTTTAAGCTGGCCGGTTTTGGCTATTACCTTGGTTTTAGCGATTACATGGATTTAACCACTACGGGTACCATATATTCTAAAGGATCATATGAAGTAAATGCTACATCGAGGTATTTAGTGCGTTATAAATACAGCGGTAACTTATCTTTAAGTTATGGTTCGCATAATTACCAGTTGCCGGGCGACCCACCGGTAAAGGATATTCACATCGACTGGACGCACTCGCAAGATCCAAGTGCCAACCCTGGTTCAACGTTCAGTGCTTCGGTAAACGCGGGTACATCCGGTTACTTTTCGCGTAACCCATCAACTTCAAATTATAACGTGGTAACAGCTGCGCAAAGTAGCTTGCGTTCAAGTATATCCTATGGTAAAACCTGGGCCGGTACGCCGTTTAACTTAAGTGTGGGTATTGGGCATAGTCAGGATATTGCCAATAAAACCATCACCATTGAGTTGCCCACTGTAGCGTTTGGTATGTCGTCCATCAATCCCTTCGATTCAAAGGATAGGGTAGGCGAGCAAAAATGGTATCAAAAAATTACCATTAGTTATAACCTTAATGCCACCAATAAGGTAAACAACATTCCGGAATCGGAACTATTTAAAAGCTCCGTTACCAGGCGCCTGCAAAACGGTTTTCAGCACCAGATTCCGGTAAGTTTGGGCCTTAATGTGCTTAAATACTTTCAATTTAACAGCAGCGTGAACTACACCGAACGCTGGTATTTTCAAAGCATCAACAAACATTTTGAACGCGGAAGTATATCCAGTACCGACGCTTTAATTACCGATACTTTACAGGGCTTTAAACGCGCCGGTAACTACAGCCTTAGCACCGGTTTATCAACCAAAGTATATGGCACCTGGAATTTTAAACACGGTAACCTAAAAGCCATCAGGCACGTGATGACGCCATCATTGGGTTTTGGTTACACCCCCGATTACTCGGACCCAACTTACGGCTACTATAAAACTGCCGTAAGTACGGCAAGTGTGCCTTACCCTTACACGCATACCAAATATTCTATTTTTGAAAACGGTGTTTATGGCTATCCTTCAAGCGGTAAACAGGCGGGTATCAGTTTTGCTTTGGATAATACAATCGAAGCTAAGTTAAAAGCCAAAAGTACCGATACATCTGGTACCGACAGGAAAATAACATTGCTACAGGGTTTATCATTTTCAACCTTTTACAACTTCGCGGCGGATTCTATGAAACTGGCAAACATCCAGTTTTCGGGTCATACGGCTATATTTAAGCAAAAGGTAAATATCAGCTTTAGTGGGGCGTTTAACCCATATGTTACCAGCGTGCATGATTCTATCGCCAATAATACCATCGTACGTACAAGTCAGCTTATCAATAAATACCGATGGTCAAATGGCCAGTTTCCGCAGTTAAGTCAGGCCAGTATTTCGGCAAGTGGGAGTTTAAATTCTACTACGGCTAAAGCGCCCGGTACTCCGGCTGTTAACACATTGCAAAGTATCGGTGCCCAACAAGCTCAGCGACTGGCACTCATTAACAGCGATCCAAATTCCTATGTGGATTTTAATGTGCCCTGGAATATCTCCCTTAACTATAGCTATAGCTATAGTAATTATCTTAACCAAATATCAACCAGCAATACCATTATGATAAGCGGTGACGTAAGTATCACCCAAAAGTGGAAGATTCAGTACTCAACCAACTATGACTTTAAGGCGGCTAAATTGAGCAGCGCAACGTCATTTTCTATTTATCGCGACTTACATTGTTGGGATCTTTCATTTCAATGGGTACCTTTCGGTTACTTAAAATCGTATAACGTTACCTTGAAAGTTAAATCAACCATTTTGCAGGATTTGAAACTGAGCAAAAGGAACGATTATTCAAGTAACAGGACTTTTTATTAATCACTATGCTGGCAGAAATTATTACCATTGGCGACGAAATACTTATAGGGCAAATTGTTGATACCAACTCGGCCTGGATGGCCAAAGAGTTGAATAAAGTAGGCATTCGGGTTAAACAGATTTCGTCGGTATCTGATGATAAAGATCATATTTTAAAGGCACTTGCTGAAGCCGCTGGCCGTGCAAAAATAATTTTTATTACAGGCGGCCTGGGGCCAACTAAGGATGATATTACCAAGAAAACACTGGCAGAGTATTTTGGCGTAGGGCTGATTGAAAATAAGGAAGCCCTTGAAAATGTAGCTCAAATTTTTGCAAAGTACAATCGGCCTTTATTGGAAGTGAACAGGCAGCAGGCCTTAGTTCCATCAAATTGCGAGGTTGTACCCAATAAAAACGGAACAGCCCCTGGCATGTGGTTTAACCACGAAGGCGTTATTTATGTATCGATGCCAGGTGTGCCGTTTGAGATGATGTATATGATGGAGGGAGAGGTGATACCCAAGTTACAGGCCACTGTAAAACTGCCATCCATTGTTCACAAAACTTTATTAACAGTAGGTGAGGGCGAATCGTTTTTAGCCGAACGAATTGCCGATATAGAGGATTCGCTTCCTGCCCACATTAAGCTGGCTTACCTGCCAAAACTTGGCCAGGTTAGGTTACGTTTAAGTGCCTTTGGCGATAACGTTGAGTTGCTGACAAAAGAAGTGGATGCGTTTGCCGCTAAATTAATTAAGCGGATAGGCAGGTTTTTTGTAGTTGATGAGGATATCCCGCTCGAAAAAGCCATCATGAATAAGATGGAAGATATGGGCTTAACCGTAGCCGTTGCCGAGAGTTGCACCGGTGGGTATATTTCCCATTTGTTTACGCAGCATCCCGGCTCGTCAAAAACGTTTTTAGGCGGTGGTATTGTTTATTCGTACGATCTTAAGGAGCATATTTTGGGCGTAAAGCATGAAACGCTTGAGCAATTTGGCGCGGTGAGCGAGCAAACTGTAAAAGAAATGATAGAGGGCGCGCTTTTTAATTTTAAATCGGATTTTGCCATTGCCGTAACTGGTATTGCCGGGCCTGATGGAGGCACTGCAGACAAACTTGTTGGCACTGTGTGGATTGCGGTGGCGGGCCACGGAAAGCAGTTGATAAAGAAATACACATTTGGTAACAAACGGCAACAAAACATCGAAAGGAGCGCTGTAACGGCATTATCAATGTTGAATACTTTACTAACAGATGTTGCGGATTAAGGCTTAAAATACATATTTTTGGGGTCAAAGTATAATTTCTACGTATGGCCAAATACCAACTGTTACTGCCAAAAATGGGTGAAAGCGTTGCCGAAGCAACGGTGATTAAATGGAACAAAAAGCCAGGAGATCATGTTGACGCGGACGAGGCGGTAATGGAAATAGCTACCGATAAAGTCGATTCTGATGTACCCTCGCCAGTGGCTGGTAAATTAGTTGAACAGTTTTACCAGGAGAATGATGTAGTGCAGGTAGGGGCTGTTATAGCCATCATTGAAACTGCCGAAGCAGAGGTATCAAACAGCCCTGTTATTGTCGCACCAGAGCCAGAAACTTTTACCGAACACACTCCCGTTATTGAACACGTGCCATTTAACGAGCCGGTGGCCCCTGCGGTTGAAGAGCAGCCGTTGCCGGTTGTGGAAACACCATCGTTTACAGCTCCTGTGGTAACTGAACAAGAACCAGATACACCAGCACCTCTTGATATACCAGGCATAAGCCAGCTGGAGCAGCAAGTTCCATCACCTTATAGTCAATCTTTTAAAGGCGAGGGACGATTCTATTCGCCGTTGGTGCGCAACATTGCAAGTCAGGAAGGAATTAGTATCAACGAACTTGATACCATTCCCGGTACAGGATCAGAAGGGCGTTTAACAAAAGATGATCTTTTAAGTTACATTCAATATAAACACTCGCCGGCTGCTGTGCAAAAAACAGAAGCACCGGGTGAGGTTACTACAGCACCTGTTACTACAGCATCTGTTACTGCCGAAACCCAAACGGTTGAGCCAACAGTAGTAGCCGTACCGGATGAGGAGCCTGTGGCAACACCAATTGCTGAGCCTGTAGTTGTTACCGAACCAGCGGTTGTTGCTGAACCTGTAGTTGCCGCCGAGCCTGCTGCGACTCCAGAGCCTGAAAATATACCTGAGCCTGTTAAAGAAAAGCCGGTTGAAACTAAACCTGTTACTCCTTTAAGTTCGGTATCCGGCGCGGATGAGATCATTGAAATGGATAGGATGCGCCGCCTGATTGCCGATCACATGGTGATGAGTAAGCAAACCTCGCCGCATGTAACCTCTTTTGTTGAAGCCGACGTAACCAGCCTGGTAATGTGGCGCGAAAAGATCAAAAACAGCTTTGAAAAACGTGAAGGTGAAAAGATCACTTTCACACCGATATTTATCGAGGCGGTAGTTAAGGCTATCAAAGACTTCCCGATGATTAACGTGACCGTTAACGGTACGCAGATCATCAAAAAAGCCGCTATCAACATTAGCATGGCAACAGCCTTGCCAAGCGGTAACCTTATTGTGCCTGTAATTAAGAAAGCCGATGAGTTAAACTTGCTTGGTATCACCAAAGCGGTTAATGACCTGGCCAGCCGCGCCCGTAACGGTAAACTGTTACCAGATGATGTAAAAGAAGGTACATTTACTATAACTAATGTTGGTTCTTTTGGCAACGTAATGGGTACACCTATCATTAATCAGCCACAGGTAGCTATACTGGCTGTAGGCGCTATCAAAAAGAAGCCTGCCGTAATAGAAACTGCCGAAGGCGATGTTATCGCGATACGTCATATGATGTTCCTGTCTTTATCTTATGACCATAGGGTAGTGGATGGCGCGTTAGGAGGCTCTTTTGTACGTAGGGTAGCAGATTACCTTGAAAAATGGGACGGAAACAGGGTTGTTTAAACTGCAACCAATGCTATTATAAATTAACAAAAAAGCCGGCTTTGTCCGGCTTTTTTGTTTGAAGGGCCTGGTAAAAGATAAACCGCTCGGTAAATGGTCGCGTTTGAAGGTACAATTGCCCGAACGCCGTCAATCCAATGAATAAAAAAACCCGCTGGTTTTCACCAGGCGGGCCCTTTCAAATCAATCAACTGTACAAGTATTTTCTATTGCTTGGTGATGCTGAAGGTATTGGCGTTTGCATCAAGTACTATTTTGTAAGTACCGCTTACCGCCACATCAATGTTTGATCCGTTTTGGGTTAAGCTTGATGTTGACCCACCAAGGTTTACATCCCATGCATGATTAAACCTAAATTTAAATTGTTTACCGCCAATTAAAGCTACAGTAACGCTGTAAGTTTTTGTTGATGCATCGTAGGTCATATCGGTATCGTCGCTCCATCCACCCGGTGTAGCATCGCCAATAACGGCCCATATTTGTTTGGTTGCCGTAAACGTTAATGCATTTAAATCAAGATGTAATTCATATAAACCGGCAGAGGGAACAGACAAATTGCCACCACTTGTACTTACTTTACCGCTGCCAGCATCGCCATAGGCAACGTCCCAAACTTTTTTGGGAGTTATTTTAAACTCAAGATTCCCTGGAGTAAATGCTATATAACCATCGAAAAGGCCATCGCTGTTTGGCGATTTTAAGCTATCGGCGGTAGATGGGCTCCAGCCCTGGTAGGCGCCCGGTACATAAACGTAGCTTGCCAGCTTGTAAGGTTTTACTGTTAAGGTGAGTACATTGGTGTAACTAATTGAATTGGCGGCTACCGTGGATCTTACCCGTGCTTCTAAATCGGTGGTATTATCGTACGATAAATTCATGCCTAATAAAATAGCGTTTAAAGCCCCCACAGTATAAGTTTGGGTTTGGCCGGTTAATGCTACTTCAACCAATTTAGTTGATTTAAAGCTCGATCCCTTAGTGTCTATTTGTAAGGTGTAGCTAACCGGTGCAGCATAACCTGTAACCGAAGTTGCTGGCCAGCTAAAGGTTACAGCAACATTAGCGGCTGTTTCTCTGGTTAGTACAGGGGTTGTTGATGATGCAGTTAGCGTACCTGCTTTGCCCACATTGCTCACAACCCGGGTTTCATCCTTTTTACAGGATGGCAGCAATAGCAAACCGATGCTGCTTATTGCCAAAATTTTGGTTAAAAGTTTTTTCATTTCGATCTTTTAATCTGTTTAATAAAATATTTTATTAGTATCCCAGGGTGCAGGAAACACCCTGGGGATAAATTTTTATTTATAACCGTCGTTTTGTTTTAAAGTAGGGTTATTTACAATATCGGCAGATGGAATTGGCATTAGGTTGAAATGTGCATCAACACTTACGCCAGCTTTTACGCCACCTTTCCAGGCCCAGATATAATCGGCACCGGTAAATTTGCCAAAGCGGATCAAGTCTGTTCTTCTATGCATTTCAAACAGGAATTCGCGACCTCTTTCATTTAAAATGAACGGCAAATCAAGCTGGTTTGCGATAATGTTTCCCGCTGTGCTGCCGCCGTAAGCCCTTGTACGCACAAGGTTTACATATTGTAAAGCCGTAGCTAAATTACCTCCGGTACCACCACGTAAAACGGCCTCGGCGTAAATAAGGTAAGCATCAGCTAAGCGGAACATAGGGAAGTCGGTATCAGGGAAGTTACCGGTTACATCAGAACCTGCTGCACCCGTTGAAGTGATGTTTCTGAATTTCTGAATAGCATAGCCATCGGTAAACGCGTACTCGTCATTAATTTCAAGATTTTGGCCATCGGTAAAGAATACCGCTCTTTTGTCGGTATTGCCACTTGGATCTGCAAACAAGCTTACGTATTGTTTGGTAGTACGGATACCTGCCCAACCGCCATTGATACCAAAGTCGGCTGCTTTCATTTTACCGCCAACAGGAGCATGGATAAGGTAAGTAATACCTCCGTAACCGGTAGTGTGTAAACCATCAAACGTAATTGGGAAAATAATCTCGTTTGATTTGTTATTATCAGCCAGGAAAAGATTTTTAAAGTTGGGTTCCAACGAGTAGCCGTCGGCTATAACTTTGCTTGAATAAGTTATGGCATCTGTACTTCTGTCTGTACCGGTGTAAACTTTGGCATTCAGGTACAATTTTGCCAAAAGCATGTCGGCAGCACCTTTATCTGCACGGCCATACTCAAAGCGTGGTGCGCCCATATCTGTCTCGGCAGATTTTAGCTCGCTTTCGATATAGGTAAATATCTCTGTACGTGTTTTTTGTTTTGGGAAAAATACACCAACAACATCGTTTTCGGTTACAAATGGAATTGAGCCATAAAGGTCGATGCCGTGCCAGTAAGCCAAGGCTCTTAAAAAACGAGCTTCAGCGCGGTATTGCTTGGCCAGTGTAAGGTTATTGCCTGTAATACCGTTACTTGCTAATTTAGCATCAGTTGTTTGGCGGATAAATTCATTACAAACCGAAATTGAATAAAAAATACGATTATACATGGCTGTAATGAACTCATTTTGTGAGTTCCAGGTCATGTTATGCAAGTTGTGGATGGTACCATCATTCCAAACTATGGCGGCTTCGTCGGTAGTTAGTTCCTGCATATTATAATACTCGCGCAAATAGTTGCTAAAGCCTTCGTCAATGCCGGCGATATCGGGGTTACCCGCGGGGCCTTGCTGACCACTTAACGCAAATGAAGTATATAATTTGGCAAGAATTGGTTTATAGTTTGAAAAGTCTGTATAAACTTTATCTGTAGTTACTGCATTACGGGGCGTAAGATCTTTCTTACATGATGTTAAATTAATTGACAGGCCTATCGTTGCGATGGCAATCACCTTAATTAAGTTTCTCTTTCTCATATCTAAATATTTTATGAAATTATAAACTCAGGTTTAAACCGAGGGTATACACTCTTGGACGTGGGTAAAAATTATTATCTACGCCGCCATTAATTTCAGGATCAAGGCCTTTATACTTGGTTATTACAAAAACATTATTTACGTTGAACGATGCCCTTAAGTTGTGCGCGCCCTTGATAGGGAAGGTATAGCCTAATGTTGCATAATCCATACGCACAAATGATGCGTTCTCTACATAATAATCAGAGTATAGCTGATATTGCTGAAATTGAGTTTGTAACACGCTTGATGGCAAATTACCCAGGTAGCCAGAGAATTTTAAACCTGCGTAAGCACCGTTTGCGGCTGCTTGAGCATTGTACAGGTAGTTACCCAGATTGGCACGTGCGCTGAAACCTAAATTCCATTGTTTGTAGCTAAAGTTTGAGTTAAAGCCCATAAATACTTTAGGGTCTGATTGTTTGTATAGGTACTTATCATCAACCGTGCTGCCATTTTTGTTCCTGTCAACATATACACCTTCAAGTGGCTGGCCGTTTTGGTCATAAACTTGTTGATAAACGTAAAATACACCTGGATTTTGACCAGCTTTATATAAACCAATAGTATTACCTACGCCACCCGGAATGCCTGTTACAGCTATGGTTTGGTTAGGATCGCCGGTTAAAGATATATTGGTGATTTTTCTTTGGTTAAGTGAAATGTTATAACCTAAAGTCCAGTTGATATCTTTTGTGGTGATAGCAACGTAATTGATGTTAAAATCAATACCTTTTGTAGTTAGGTTACCAATGTTTGCATTAATATAATTGCTTAGATTGGTACCGGCAGGTATTGGAGTGTATATTAACAGATCTTTGGTTTTCTTGTTATAAACATCAATGGTTCCGTTAACTCGTCCGTTTAGGAAACCAAAATCCAAACCAATATTGGTGGTAGCAGTTGATTCCCACTTCAGGTTGGCGTTATAGGCGTCAGATCTTAGGGTGTTATAAAAAGTGTTTCCAAACTGGTATTGCGCTGCGCTATTGCTTGGCTCATAAACAGCAAGGTAAGGGAAGTAGCTGCCAATATCCTGCTGGCCGGTAATACCGTAGCTGGCCCTGAATTTTAAATCAGATAAGAAATCAACACTTTTAAGAAATGATTCTTCCTTTGCACGCCATGCAAAAGCTACAGAGGGGAAATAACCGTTTCTGTGTAAATCAGAGAAGCGTGATGAACGGTCATCCCTGATGGTTGCGGTTAGCAAATATTTATCGTTAAAGGAGTAATTTAAACGCGCGAAAGGCGATTCGATATAGTATTGACCAAATGATGGGGTAGGAGGCGTACCCACAGGTGTGGTTTTATCAGCCTTGTAACCCTGAAAAGTTTTATAATAGGTATTGAAGTACTGGTATGAGTAACCACCCTGTAATTCAATATGGCTATTGATATCTCTAAGGTCTTTAGTATACTTCAAGTAATAATCGGTATTGTAAGTGTATATTTCGCTTGTGTAAGCAGAATATGAACCGCCTTGTAAAAAGTTAGATGCCGCGGTAGCCGGGATAAATGTATCACCATGACCATCTGCAAGATCGCCACCGGCTGTTGCGTTAAATTGTAACTCTTTTAAAAACGGGAATACATAATTAACATTTAAAGTTCCAATACCTCTTGAGCTTTTGCCAACTGCACTTTGTTCATTAAGCAAACCAACAGGGTTGCGCGGTGCAAGCGTATTTGGGTTGCCGCTGCTGTCAAGCCATTCAAAATAGCCACCATATTTGGTTTTGTCGTTTGAATAAACTGACTGGGTTGGATCAAAACCGATAGCATTGCCAATAGCGCCGGCTGCAAAATTACTTTTAGTAAAGCTACCTTTTAATGTAAGGTCAACTTTTAAGCTGTTATGTAAAAAATCGTGACTTACGTTAAAAGTAGCTGTGGTTCTTTTTAAGTTATCGGTTTTAACAATACCATCCTGATCTAAGTAACCAATTGACAAACGATATGGTAAACCTTTAACGCCGCCAGATATGCTTAAGTTATTATCGTAGGTATATGCCGGACGATAAATAAGGCTTTGCCAATCGGTATTAGCTGTACCAAGCAAATTTGCCTGACTTGGGCTTTGAGCCTTTACCGCAGCACGAAACTGATCGGCCGATAAAACACTCACTTCTTTGGTCACTTTTGAAAGTGCTGTTTTTGAATCAAAATTGATGGTTACTTTGCTGTCACCTTTGCCTTTTTTAGTGGTAATAATGATTACACCATTTGACGCGCGTGAACCATAAATGGCGGTAGCCGAGGCATCTTTAAGGATATTGTATGATTCAATATCATTAGGATTGATTAAGCTTAACGGATTTGATACACCGCTGATGCCACTATTACTAAGCGGGATACCATCAACAACAATCAAAGGATCATTTGAGGCGTTTAGCGAAGCACCGCCGCGAATACGGATTGTACTTCCAGAACCCGGTTGCCCGCTGTTTGAAGTAATTTGTACGCCCGATACTTTACCGGTTATCAATTGCTCTGGTGTAGTTACCGGTCCCTGGTTGAAATCCTTAGAAGAAATGGTGGTAACAGATCCGGTAAGGTCTTTCTTTTTCTGTGTTCCGTAACCAACAACTACAACTTCGTTAAGGTTTTGGTTATCTGGTTTCAGGCTAAAGTTTAATTCAACAGTACCACTTGCTACGGTTACTGTTTTCTTTAGTGCTAAATAGCCTAAGAATTTTGCAGTTACGGTAACGTTCCCGGTCTTTATGCCAGAAATAGTAAAGTTACCGTTTGCGTCGGTTGTAGCACCTGTAGTTGTACCATCAACGCTCACAGCTGCGCCTGGTAGGGGCTGATTTGTTTCGTCTAATACCTTACCTTTTATGCTTCCGGTTTGGGCAAATGCCATTACAGACATCATTAGGAAAGCACAAAGAAGAACGTACTTTTTAGAGTAATTTTTTCTCATTTACTTTTTGGGTTTGTGTGATTAAAAAAGGCTTAATTAGCCGGTATTAATTGGTCTTGTATTTTTGCTTTATCAGCACGTGACTAATTTACATTTAGAAATAATAAATGCAAATTTTATATAAAGGATAATTTTGACTAAAATAATTAAGTGATAGTTAACTTTAACGAAACTATTGCCAGGTGCTATTTTTTATGATTTTTTAGTGTTTTTTATGGGAAATTTGCAAATTGACAAAGATTTGCATCAAACTGAGTGTCAAAATTACACAATAGGCAATTTTACTAATATGTAACGATTTTCCGGGAACGTTCCCGGAAAATAACTGTTCGATAAACAATTAATAATGATAAAAAAAATATTTTTCTGCGCGTTTTTGGTTTTCGGCCAAAGTTTTTTGCTTTTAGGCCAGGTGAAAATCTCTTTTAAATCGGGCAAAATCGCCCCGCTCAAAACAGCGTCCGACCAGCTGTTTCTGGCGGGGAGTTTTAATAACTGGAACCCGGCGGATACAGCCTGGAAAATGAGCGCTGATGGCAATGGAGGATTTATGCTTTTAAAGGCGTTGGCAAAGGGAATTTACAACTACAAAATAACCCGCGGCAGCTGGGGTGCTGTTGAATGTTCCAGCACTGGAGGCAGCGTTGATAACCGAACACTTTCGCTTACAAATGATACTACTGTTATAGTGGATGTTGCCGGCTGGCAGGATAATTTTGCTGTTGCCGAAAAGAAACATACAGCAACGGCTCAGGTACATATCATCAGCGATAAATTTGAAATACCGCAGCTGGGCAGGCAGCGCCGGGTTTGGATTTATCTGCCGGCCGGTTATACATCGTCGACCAATAAATACCCGGTTATTTACATGCACGATGGCCAAAACCTGTTTGATACTTATAGCAGTGGCTACGGTGAGTGGGGGATAGATGAGTTTTTGGATAAAGTTGCTCCGGGTAAAGAATGCATAGTTGTAGGGATAGACCACGGCGGCAGCGAACGGATTTCGGAGTACGATCCCTACGATTCCCGGTATGGAAAAGGACGAGGCGTAGATTATACGGAGTTTCTGGTAAAAACGCTAAAACCTTATATCGATGTAAATTACCGCACAAAAAAGCAGGCAAAATATACAACCGTAGCGGGCAGTTCCATGGGAGGGTTGATATCGATGTATGCCGCCATAAAATATCCCAATGTTTTTGGCAATGCAGGGATATTTTCGCCGGCTTTTTGGATAGCGCCGCAAATTTATGACCTGGCTAAACAAACGTCAATCAATAAAAAATCCCGCTTCTACTTTGTATGCGGCGATGCAGAAAGCGACCAGATGGTAAGCGACATGAAAAAGATGGCTAATTTTGTGCAGCAAAAAGGTATTAAACTTAAAAACTCGCCGGTAACGATTATAAAAGGAGCCAGCCATAATGAAAAGCAATGGAACGCCGACTGGCCGGATTTTTATAATTGGTTAACGGAGCGTTGAAATATTCTAAATTAAGAGAGGTTTCGCAACGAGCAACGTGGTTGGCTGTAATATGAAAATTTGAAAAAAAGTCGCTTTACGGAAAGTAGAGCGGCTTTTTTGTTGCAGTTTTAATAGTTAAATTTATATCCCAGAGATGAACCAATGATACCCATAAACCGAATTTCAATTATCTTATGCTTATTGATTTTTTATGTCGGAAATAATAAAGCACATGCGCAGCTATGGAAGTATATTGGCGATACACCCGAAAAAGAAAAAGCGTTTGAAAAGGAACTAAGTAAAGAAGCGTCGTCGGTAATTACCCGGAAGTCGATTGCATATGGAGATACATTTTCTTACGACACCAGGATTTATACTATCAACTCATTTGACGGACATCCCGCAAAGATCAGCCTGTGGGAAAAGCCTTTTAATGGACACGTATTTCATATCGATATTCCGGGCGATCATTTAGTTATAGGGGATTTCTCTGGCCTGGCGAAAGTACATCACCTTAGCAATGATATTTTAGAAATTGTTTATAGTCCACGGGGTGGTTCAGACCAAGGGTATGACAATGTGCTATTGCTCGGAGTTGATAAGGGTAAATTTTGTGTATTGATGGAGATATTATCTGTTAATGAATATGAAATGCCAGGCGAATACGGTTTGTATCAACTTCATTTAAAATTATCTGGTAAAACCGCTGATAATTATCAGCTGGCATTGCACATCAGAGATCTGGTAAAATCAAACAAACCGAAAAAGAGTTTTGACAAGAGCAGTTACACGTTGCTGAAATTTGATAAAACTCAGCATATATTTTATAATGAAACTAAGATAATGGATACCGTTGCCGCAATGTATGACGGTATTGGAAATACAAAAAAGTATCCGATGAAAGGAGTATATCCCCGGATAAAACTCGGCGTATATGATTATTTTTTTGCGAACCGGCTATGGTACGCCGCCGGCAAAGATACCACCGGCAGGCTTATTCTCGTTCCCAACACTGTTAACTCAAAATCAAAAAAATAAAAGAAGGCTGGTTGTGGTATAAGTGCGAATACATAGTGTAAATCGGTCTTAACACTCATTCATTTCCCAACCCTAAATTGTCTTATATTTGGGCAGTTGATTCACACTGACAAAATTTTAATTGAAAGACTTAGAGATTAAGAAGCTTGTATCATTCATCTGCAATAACGATGAAGACGCGTTTAATAAACTCTACAGATTGCTGGTTAAAAAACTGGTGCAGTTCGCTTTTTCGTTTCTGGATGATAAGGCGATATGCGAAGAAATAGTGAACGATATATTTGTAAACCTGTGGCTCGGCAGGCACAAGTTAGATAGGGTTTATAACCCCAAGGTTTATTTATACGTGAGCGTAAAAAATGCTTGTCTTAACCACGGCCGCGGCAATAATACTTTCGAGAAACGAAAGGAAGAGCTAACCGACATCCACTACACTATCCAATCTCCCGATCCATCACAATTACTTATTGGCAAGGAACTAACCGCAAGGATACTAACTGCCGTAAATAACCTCCCGCCGCGCTGCAAGCTCGTCTTCAAAATGGTAAAGGAGGATGATCTGTCATGCAATGAGGTTGCCGATATTCTTGGTCTTTCCAACAAAACGGTATTCGGTCAGTTGCGTATCGCGCTCGAAAAACTGGATGAGGCGCTGGATTCCCGGTAGGCTGATCTGTTACAATTTATCTCCCCGAAAAAATATTTTAATTTCTTTTGAGAAAAACGGTTGCTTGTTGTGTCCTTATGATATTAACAACCAATTATCCGCATGAGCAAATCCAGATTTATTGACCTTATGGTTAAAAGCATGGGCAAAACGGCAACAGATGCCGAGCTGGCCGAACTGGAGCTATTTCTTGAAAAATTCCCCGAATATAACAGACTTCCGCAGTTAACTGATGAACTGAAAAGTGATATCCCCGCTACAGGCCCGGTAGCCGAAGATGGACTAAACAAAAATTTAAACAACATCTGGACAAAGATTAAAGCAGCCGATGATTCCGTTGAAGAGTACCCCGAGCCAAAAGTGATTACCGGTTTCAGGTGGGGCTGGGCTGCTGCCGCCGCTATTTTACTATTTGCCTTCGCCGGCGTGTTTTATATACTGAGCAAGAAAAAGGAAACAGAATTAATAGGCGCGGTGATGCAGCAAATTAAGGTGCCGTATGGCGCTACGCGTCATTTGGTTTTGGGTGATGGCACAAAGGTTACGTTAAATGCCGGCAGTACATTTACTTACCCCAATAATTTTACCCAAACAACCCGCGATGTGAGCCTTGTAGGCGAAGGCTTTTTTGAAGTGACAAAGAATCCTAAACATCCTTTTTTAGTGCATACCAATAAACTTACCGTTAGGGTATTAGGTACAGTATTTAATGTAAAAGCTTACAATAACGATAAAACCACCGAAACCACCTTGTTGCAGGGTAAAGTACAGGTACAGCTTGCCAACAGTCCCGAGAAAACTATTGTGTTGGTACCAAATGAAAAATTGGTGGTAATAAATCAGCCTGCTAAAATTTTAGCGGCGAATAATCCAAAACAAAATAAAATTGAATACCAGGTGTCGGCCCTGCCCGATGTAAAGCCCGAAGAGGTTAAAGAAACGGCGTGGTTAGACAACCGCATTTTGTTTACCAATGATCCGTTTGAGGATGTTGCCAAACAAATAGAACGTAAGTACAATGTACAGGTGGTGTTTGAAAGCGCCGATTTAAAGAATGAGCAGATAAGTGGCTTGTTGGATAAAGAAAGCCTGCAAACCGCCATGCAAATTATGGCGCAAACCACGCCTTTTAAATACAGGTTTGAGGGGAGTGTAGTATACCTGGCCCGTAAATGATAATAACAAATTAATTAACCCTAAATAACAGCTTATGATTTTAAACAATTACTTGCCAGATTCTTGAAAATCAATATTAAATAACAAAGGAAGAGCTGCAAACTCTTCCCTGTAAAAATAGGATTTATCAACAGGAGTAAGCTACTTTCCAAGGGCCGTTTACTCCATCCATTAATTTTCAAAACAAATGTAATGAAAAAAACAAGAACGGCATTTGCTCGTCCTGGTGCCTCTTTATGCCTTAAAGTTGTCTTGCTCATGAAAGCAATTTTCTTTATCGTCCTGGTTTCGTGTTTGCAGGTTTCGGCCAGCGTTTTCTCGCAGCAAAAATTTACACTCAACGTAAAACAGACCGATGTAAGCAGTATTCTTACCAAAATTCAAAAACAAAGCGATTACCGCTTCTTTTACAACTACGCTTCTATCAAAAAACTGGGCAAGGTTAACCTTGATGTAAAAGACGCCACCATTGAGCAGGTGCTTGCCGAGCTTATGGATAATAAGCTGCCCTATAAAATGGGCGAAGATCATGTAGTGATCATATCAACCCCCGATAATGCAAACGCGCTGTTATTGGTAAAAGGTAAGGTTGTTGATGCCAAGGGCGAAGCGCTTATTGGCGTAAACATCAGGCTGCAGGGTACCAACCTTGGCGTTACCACGGATATCAACGGTAACTTTGTAATCAACGCGCCTGTAAATGGCGTGCTGGAGTTTAGTTACATCGGGTTTGAGAAAAAAACAGTTACCGTAACCGGCGATCAGCCTTTATCAATTACCCTTGCTGCCCTGCCATCGGCCTTAACAGAAGTTGTTGTGGTTGGTTATGGTACCAGCAAAAAGATTGATGTAACAGGTGCCGTAGCCAGCGTTAAAGGTGCCGATATTCAAAACCTGCCGGTAGCATCTGCCGCGCAAGCTTTAGATGGCCGTGCAAGTGGTGTAAACATTGTGCGTAATGATGGTTCACCGGGTGCAGCGCCAAGTATCCGCATCCGTGGTACAGGTACCGTTAATAACGCCGATCCGCTGATAGTAATTGACGGTGTGCCAACCAGCAACCCCGACGCGTTGAGCGATATCAACCCGAATGATATTGCATCTGTCGACATTTTGAAAGACGCTTCATCAAGTGCCATTTACGGTACCCGTGCTGCTAATGGTGTAGTGCTGGTAACTACCAAAAAAGGTACTTACAACCAAAAATTAGCCACTTCGGTTAACTTTTACAACGGCTTTTCAAATACAACCAAATATATTGATGTACTTACCGCGCCCGATTTGTATAAATTGAAAAGGGAGCGCTATACCAATGACGGACAGCCGATAGGTGCCCCATGGAATGATACGTATTACGCCACCCAGCGTACCGATTGGCAACGTGCCATTATGGGTACAGGGCATGTAACCAATGGCGATGTAAGCATTAACGGTGGTAACGAGCAATCGAGCTATTACTTTTCAAGTTCTATTTACAACGAGGATGGGATTATTGATAAAAGTAACTTTAAACGTTACGTAACCCGTATCAACTCCGAACATAAGGTTACCTCGTGGTTTAAACTGGGCGAAAACATCCAGTTATCATACGGCAATCAAAACGGCTTTAATAACAACGATTCGCAAACCGGTTTAATCTTCTCGGCTTTACGTTTTAATCCCGCTATCCCTTTGGTTAATCCTGATGGTACTTATGGTACAGCCAGGGCCAACTCGCAATTAGGTGATATCAACAGCCCGTATGCTACTATTCAGGAAACTGATAAATACACCAAAAAATACCGCGCGCTTGCCAACGCCTTTGCCGAAATTTCGTTTTTAAAGGAACTGAAATTAAGGGTGAACTACGCGTTTGATGGTTCGCTGATCCGCAATTATAACTTTAGCATTGCTGATGTTAACCAGATCAGGCAAAACCCTACATCTACCTTAACCCAGGCCGAAGAGGAAGTTTCTTCACAATTGTTAGAGTCGTTCCTTACCTACGATAAAGTATTTGGTAAAAGCCATGTAACCTTTACCGGTGGTTACTCATACCAAAACTTTAATGATTTTGGTTTTAACGCCCAGCGTATAGGCTATAGCGATACCGATGCTGACCAGCGTGTGCTTAACCAGGGTAACTTGCAATACAACTCAAACCTGTTGGTAAGGCCATCGTCGTTACAATCGGGTTTCGCAAGGTTGTTTTATGATTTCGATAGCCGCTTTTTGGCAACTGTAACCTTCCGTGCAGATGGTTCATCAAAATTTGCCCCTGGTAAACAATGGGGATACTTCCCTGCATTCTCTGTAGGCTGGAGGTTATCAAACGAACAGTTTATCAAAAACATCAGCTGGATAAGCAATCTTAAGTTAACCGGCGGTTACGGCGAATTGGGTAACCAAAACGTTGATCCGTTCCAGTACTTAAGCCTGATAAAAATCGGCAGCACTTATGAAAACAACGGCTATACCTTTGGTGGTACCGGCGTAAGTGGCGCGGCTGTAAGCAGCATTGCCAACTCAAATATTACCTGGGAGCGCGCCGCCATGACCAACATTACTTTGGATGCAGGCTTTTTAAATAATCAGTTAAGTACAACTATTACCTGGTTTAACAAAAACACCAAGGATATGTTGATCTCGCCTCCGTTGGTAAGTACCTACGGTTCGGTATCTATCCCTAACCAAAACATCGGTACCATGAACAATAAAGGTGTTGAGGTTGATGTAAACTACCAGGGCGGTAACAATAAAGTAAAATACTCTATTGGTGCAAACGCGTCGTTCATTAAAAATAAGGTAACGCAGCTTAACGGTGTGGGTACTTTCATTCAATCAACGTTTTACGGTCGTTCAAACCAGGAAATTTCAAGAACCTACCAGGGGCAGCCAATCGCTTCTTTCTACGGATGGAAAACCAATGGCTTGTATCAAACCCAGGCAGAGATTGATGCCGATCCGGGATTGAAAAATGACCCTAATAAAGCTAACATCCGCCCCGGCGATGTACGTTTTCGCGATTTAAACGGCGATGGATTGATTGACGGTAATGACCGTACCACACTGGGCAATCCTAACCCGAATGTTACCGCTGGTTTGCAGGGAAGCATATCCTACAAAGGTTTTGATTTGGCTTTAAACTTTACCGGTGTATTTGGTGTAAGCCTTTACAATGCCGATAGGATGCAGGGCTTAGATCCGACTTATCCGTTTAACCTGTATGCCGAAGATTTAAAACGCTGGACAGGACCAGGTACAAGCAACTCTATTCCACGCTTATCGCTCGACCCTACTAACAATAACTACCGCACATCAGACCTGTTTGTGGAAAGCGGCAACTATGTAAGTCTTAAAAACGCCACGCTGGGCTATAACCTGCCTATAACCTGGACTAAAAAAGCGGCGCTTAAAGGTGTAAGGTTATATGCAACCGGGCAAAACCTGTTCTACATCACCAAATACAAAGGCTACACGCCAGAGTTGGGTTATACCAACGGCAACCTGCAGCGTGGTGTTGATGTGGCCCAATACCCATCTGTTAGGACAATCACTTTTGGTTTAACTGTTAAACTGTAAACAATCATGAAATTAAAAATATCATTATATATAGGCCTGGGTGTGGTGTTGTGCGGTAGTGCTTGTAAAAAGGCGCTCGATTTAAAACAGCAGGGTATTTATACGTCAGACAACTATTTTCGTAACGAAACCGACGCGGTAACGGCCGTAAACGGTATTTACAGTCTTTTAGAAGAAGAAGATTACATTGGCCACGCCGAGGCTACATTTGATACTCCATCTGACGATTACTGGCGTTCTGGAGACCACGGCGAAGATGAGGCTATTGAAAATTTAACTTATGATGCCTCAAACGCGGCTATCCGTTACCCGTACAAATGGCGTTACGAAGAAATTAACCGCTCTACCAACTGTATCATCAATATTCCTAAAATTACCGCCATATCTGCCGATATTAAAAACCGCAGCATGGGCGAGGCGTATTTTTTAAGAGCATTTGGATACTGGCGCATGATGCTTATTCATGGCGATTGCCCTATTATTACCGAGGATGATTACAGCAAACAATTGTTTAACGTACCCAAATCGCCTATTGAAGAAGTACGTAAACAAATTGAATCTGATTTGTTAAAAGCGGTTGACCTGTTACCTGAAACTTATGCTGCAACAGAACATGGTCGTGTAAGTAAAGGCACTGCGCTTGGTTTATTAACCAAACTGTACATGTATTGGGAGAAACTTCCTGAAGCTATAGCTACCGGGCAAAAACTGATTGCAAACCCGGCCTATGCCCTGGCTCCTAATTATACTGACAACTTTACCCGTGCCAATGAAACCAGCACCGAGTTATTGTTTTCTATCCAGGCGGTACAAAACGTTGTTCAAAACGATTTTACGGTTTACTATATCCCAAGGCCATGGGGTGGCTATGGTTTTAGTCAACCGTTACAAGGTTTAGCCAACGAGTTTGAAGCAAACGACCCTCGCAAAGCAGCAACCTTGCTAAGCGTAGGCGATAAAGTTGACCTGGGCGATGGCAATGGTTTAACCACTTTCACCGCCGATCTGTCGGCCACAGGCTTTGCCTTTAAAAAATACGCGGTGTTTAATACGGCAGCTGCCGGTGGTGGTGTAGATCACTCTTTCGCGGTACCATTAATGCGTTCGGCAGATATTTACCTGTTGGTAGCCGAAGCGTTGATCCGTACACAAGGTGCCGGCGCAGGTGATGCTTTAATAAACCAGATCCGTCACCGTGCCTCTCCATTATTGAAACCGGTTGTTGGCGCAGGTATGAAAGAGCTGATTCACGAACGCCGTGTTGAATTGGCCGGTGAAGGCGAGCGTCACCAGGATTTGATGCGCTGGGATAAAGTTAAAATTGTTGATATAGCCGCTATATACGCGCTGCCCGTTTCAAAAGCTCCTATCGATCAATCAAAAACAGTAACCTTCCAACGCCCTAAAAACTATTATTTCCCACTGCCACAGGTGGAAATTGATAAGAGTAAAGGCGTATTGGTTCAAAACCCTAATTTTTAATTATAAATAGATAATTTGCCGGTGACCAAATAGCCCCTATTAATGAATAGTCTATTTGGTTTACCGGCTTTTATTGTTATCTCGAAATTTCTTTTAAAGCTTATATAGAAGATAGGTAGCTCCTATGGAGCAAAAAAGCGTTTGGATGATTTTTTCTACAAATAGGTAGCCGCTATGCGGCAGAAAGCCATTTTAAATAATTGGCTGCGGCGCGTTAGCTATCTGGTTTGGGTTCAAGTGCCCTTTTTTGTAAAGGATTGGTTTAAAGCGTGTAATAAGTTATTTATAAAAATAGTAGTCTGCCGCATAGCGGCTACCTATTTGTAGAAAGAATATTACCATCTACGCAAAATGCCGCGTAGCGGCTACCTATTCTGGACTATGATAGGTATTGGAATTAAAAGAGATTGATCGTTTTACGATGAAATATTAAAAGTGAAGATCTAAGCAAATATACATTGATGAGAAAGTGGTTGTTTATTTTTATGGTAGCGGCGTTTGGCTTTAAAGCAAGCGCGCAGGTTGATCAGCAGGCTTCAATAAGCTTTATAAACCGGGTAATACCGGGTAAGGCAGGGGCTTTTGTAATTGAAGCTATCCCGCAGGAAAACGGTAAAGATGTTTTTGAGCTGAGCAGCAAAGATGGGAAGATTGTTTTGCGTGGCAACAATGGCCTTTCCATAGCATCGGCATTAAACTATTACCTTAAAACTTATTGCCTTTGCGATATCGGCTGGAATGGTACAAACCTAAACCTGCCTGCCACTTTGCCTATGGTAAGCGGCACTATACACAAAAATACGCCTTATCAATATCGCTACTATCTTAACTATTGCACTTTTAATTACACCATGGCCTGGTGGGATTGGGCCCGCTGGCAAAAAGAAATTGACTGGATGGCCCTCAACGGTATCAATATGCCGCTGGCCATTACCGGCGAAGAAGCCATTTGGCAGGATGTTTATAAAGACATGGGCTTTACCGATAAACAGTTAGACGAGTTTTTTAGCGGACCGGCTTATTTTTCGTGGTTTTGGATGGGCAATATAGATGCCTGGGGTGGTCCGCTGCCGCAGCATTGGAAAGATAGCCATAAAGACTTGCAGAAAAAGATATTGGAGCGCGAGCGGTCATTCGGGATGACGCCGGTGCTATCGTCATTTACAGGCCACGTACCGGCATCGTTTAAAGATAAATTTCCGGGTGCAAAAGTTAAAAAGACCAACTGGGATGCCGGTTTTCCGGATGTATATATTCTTGATCCCGATGATCCGATGTTTGAAACCATCGGTAAAAAATATATAGAGGCTCAGACTAAAGCTTTCGGTACCGATCACCTGTATTCGGCCGATACCTTTAACGAAAATGTACCGCCAACCAATGATTCCACCTATCTGGATGGAATGAGCAAAAAAGTGTTCAACTCCATGGCCGCTGCCGATCCGAAAGCCGTTTGGGTAATGCAGGGCTGGATGTTTCATTATAACAACAAATTCTGGCAGCCACAGCAAATCAAGGCGCTGTTAAACGCGGTGCCAAATGAGCAAATGATTGTGTTGGATCTGTACAGCGATGCCCACCCGGTTTGGAACCGCACCGAAGCCTATTACGGCAAACCATGGATATGGAGTATGTTGCAAAACTTTGGTGGTAACATAGCGCTGTTTGGCCGGATGCGCCATGTAGCTGCCGACCCGGCAATTGCCCTGCATGATCCCGAATCAAAAAACATGCGCGGCATAGGCGTTACGCCCGAAGGTATTGAGCAAAACCCGGCACTGTTTGAGCTGATGCTGGAAAACGTTTGGCGCGATACCCCTATAGATGCCGATGCTTGGGTGGCTGATTACGCCCATCGTCGTTATGGTGCTGATAACCAAAATGCCAAAATCGCCTGGAATATATTATTGAATACCGTTTATGCCGGCGGCCTTACCGAGGGCGGCCAGGAATCCATCATTGTAGCCCGGCCAACTTTTAAAAAATCTATCGACAGGGTGTTAACCAAACTGGACTATGATCCTGCTAAACTGGTAAAAGCCTGGGGCCTGCTCATCAACGCTGCAGATAGCCTGAAACAAAGCGACGGTTTTAACTATGATATTGTGGATGTTACCCGCCAGGTGCTGGCTAACTATGCCAGTCCGCTGCAACAGAAAATGGCGGATGCCTATCAGCGTAAAGATTTGCAGCAGTTTAAATTATACAGCAGCCGGTTTTTAGAACTGATGGACGATATGGATGCGCTGCTAAGCACCCGTAAGGACTTTTTATTAGGCAAATGGATTAACGAAGCCCGTGCTAACGGCATTACCGACAAAGAAAAGAACCTGTACGAGTTTAACGCCCGCGACCTGGTTACCCTTTGGGGCGATAAAGAAAGCGGCCTGCGTGAATACTCCAACCGCCAATGGGCCGGTTTAATAAAAGGCTATTACAAACCACGCTGGGAACTGTTTTTTAACCAGATAGGTAAGGCGATGGCCAGCGGCGCTCAGTTTGATGCCGCTGCATTTGATAAGCAGGTAAAAGATTGGGAGTGGAGTTGGGTTAACAAACATGATAATGCCTACACCGATGCTGCCAAAGGCGATGCTGTTGAAAAGGCGAAGGCTCTGTTTGCTAAGTATAACGCGGTAATTGGGGAGGCATATAAATAAGAAAAAAGCGAGGGCGTGTGCGAATCCCCTCTTGAGAGGGGCGGAGGGATGTGTTTATACGTGCGGATAAGAACGCTGGCAAACACACCCCAGCCAACGCTCATTCCAGCGCGCCCCCTCTCGAGAGCAGGGCTGTTGCATTCTATGCGAAATAGTGGTGGGTCGCATGAGTGTTCAAAATATTGAAAAGAACGGGGGAACGTGTGATTCCTTCCTAGGGGAAGGAGGAGGAAGGGGTTTGATCAGCTATTCACTACCGAATTTCTGGTCGCTTTTAGAAACCCCTCCCTGCATTTGCGCTCATTCCCAACTGCACCCCTCCCGTTGGGCTACTGTGTGTACACATCTTTTTATAATAAAGAAAAATGTCATTTCGAACGAGCGGGCGTAGGGAAACGTGAGGCGCGAGGAGAAATCTTATACGATTTGCATGGCCGAATGTCCGTTTTTAGAAGATTTCTCCTCACCTCCAGCGCCCAATCCCCCCCCGGTTCGTTCGAAATGACAACGTTTTTTTATTTATGTGTTAAATAACAAAAGATGTGTACACACAGTAGCCCGTTGGGAGGGAATGAAAAAAACTTTCGAGCCCATCGCTATTTGACAGAGAATAAAACAGAACTCGAGAGGGAATTTGAAAAATGCCCCGCGATGACATATTTACAATGAAAAAAATGAAATACCACTACCTGTTAATCATCTTACTATTCACCATCACCACTGCCCGCAGCCAGGGCAGTAATGACCACATCTTCCCGGCATCGACAGCGGCTAAACCTTATATCAATTTTGATAGTAAAGGTTTTATAGTTGAAGGCAAACGCACTTTCCTGGTATCGGCCGGGTTGGAGTATGCCCGTATACCGCATGAACTTTGGTATGATAGGCTTTTGCGCATTAAACGTGCGGGTTTTAACTGCATCGAAATTTATACTATCTGGAATTTTCACGAGGAAAAGGAAGGCCAATTCAATTTTACCGGCGACCGGGATCTGGGCCATTTTTTAGACCTGGTTAAACAGTTAAACATGTATGCTATTGTGCGCGTTGGCCCTTATTACTGTGCCGAGTGGGATAACGGCGGCTATCCTATATGGCTTAAATTTAAAAAAGGACTGAGTGTACGGGAAGATAATAAGCCTTTTGAACAATATGTAGATAGGTTTTTTGATCATCTTTTACCTGTTGTGTTCAGCAGGCAAATTAATAAAGGCGGGGCGGTTGTGCTGGTTCAGTTAGAGAACGAACATCCCAAAGGCTGGGGCACCGCTATGCCCGATGGTTACTTTACCCACCTGCAAAGTAAAGCGCTGAAAATGGGTTTACAGGTGCCATACTTTTTTAGCGGCTTACACCATGCCAGCGACCCGGCAGGCGACGGTAAGCTTGATGATGCCAAACGCCCCAACCCTTGGTTTTCTACCGAGTTTTGGAGTGTATGGTATTCGCAGTATGGTGCCAAACCGGGCGATGCGGAATTGTACGACAGGCGTACCTGGAAAATTATAGCACATGGTGGAAACGGCTATAACTATTACATGGTACATGGCGGATCGAACTTTGGTTACACCAATAATGATGAGGATGCCGCATCTTATGATTATGGCGCAGCCATAGGACAGACCGGTGATCTGCGGCCAATTTATTATGCTTTTAAACGCGCGGCTTTGTTTGGACGAAGCTTTCAGGAAGTATTGGAGAATAGTACCGACGCGACGGCGAAATACAACAGTGTCGTAATAGATACAGCAATCAAAGTATCGGCTCGTACCAGCCCAGCCGGCGATTTAGTATTTTTAGATAATCCGGGATCGAAGCATGTAAAAGTTAAACTGAATAATGCCCAGAATACTTTGAGCGTTTTACCGGGCGAGATCTATCCATTAGTTCGCAATTATAAATTACGCCCTGGTGTTACGCTTGATGTGACCAACACAAGAGTGTTCGCTATTGCAGAACAGCACAATACAACCACGATCATCTTAGATGCCGAGCAAGACGAGCCTTTGTCGCTACATTTTACAACCAATGGAAACGTTGCATCAACCCAATCACCGGGATTGAAAATTAGCGGCAATAAGGTGGATCTTGATATGGCGATGCCTGCGATAGAAAAACCTTTAGAATTTAGTTTTACTGATGGCAATCAAACCATCCGCGTTTTAGCCATGAACCGGGAGTGGACAGATAAAACCTTTATTACCGAAGCTAACGGCGAACAATTTATTATCAGCGGCGCTAACTATGTGGCTGGTTTGAGCAAGCAAGGTAATCAGCTTAAATTGACAATAGAAGATCCGCTTGTAGGGGCAAAAGCCGGTAAAGTATTGGTTTATACAGATAAAGAAACAATAGCTGTAAACGTACCTGCCATTAAAATAAAAGGCCAGGACGAAAGCATAGCCTTAAATAACTGGGGAGCAAAGCCCTCGCCCGCAGGCAATAGCACTATAGGTTGGCTTAAATCAATAAACCCGCAACCCATGGGTGCCGATGGCGATACATCACCCGATGCCTGGTATAAAACAGTGCTGAACATTCCATCTACCGGTAAATATACTTTACAGGTAAATGGTGGTGGCCGTGGGCAGGCTTATGTAGATGGTAAACCGGCCATAAAATGGGAACTGAACACCAATGAAGTATCGTTCGATTTAAAAAAGGGCAGGCATACTTTTACCGTTTTTGCGGCGCACGATGGGAGGGATAAGCTTGCTGCTTACCTTGGGCCAATTGATAAGGTGGATAGCAAAGGCATTTTTGGCGATGCGATGATAAAAAAAGGCGGCCCCTTCATTACCGAACTGAGCAACTGGTATTTTACAAAAGCAGTAAAAAAAGAAGATGTAAAAAATGGTCCCCCGGCATTTGATACCATTACCTACAAAAAGTATAAAATTGGTAACGATGTGTTTAACCAAAAGGAAGGTTTTGCCTGGTTCCATACCATAATACCTCAACAGGCGGCCGGCACTTCAAAAATTCAACTGCTATTTAGAAGTGTAGATGAAAATGCTACCGTGTTCATTAATGGCAAACAGGTAGCCCATCATGATGGCTGGAACCAGCCTTTTGAGGTGGCGCTTACTGATGCTGCAACGCTGAAAAAACCGATCGACTTATCGATTTTTATAGAAAACTACTCTAACGAGGGCGGTATTGATCAGCCGGTAAAAATTAATGCAATCGGAGATGCGCAGGCCGTAAAAAACTGGCAGTTAAAGGGTGGTCCGGGAAACCCGTTTGAAGCCAAAGGCTGGACTAAGCTTGCAGGTAAAGCCTCTTCGGTACCTTGCTTTTACCGTAGTTGCTTTAATATTGATTTGTCAGCCGGGAGAACTTGCATCTGGCGCATCGATCCTAAAAACCTGGGCCATGGTTCTATCTGGGTTAATGGGCACAACCTGGGGCGCTACCCCGAAAAACTGGATATGAAAAGCCTGTATATTCCTGAATGCTGGCTGAAGAACGGCCTGAACCAGGTTGTCATTTATGACGAGGATGGTAAACAACCCCTTGATGTAAGCATTGTAGCCGAGCCTGCTGCCGGTCGTGTTATTAAAACCCTAACCGCCACTGTTAAAGATTGAACTGAAAAATATGGCACTAACAACTGAAAGATTTACGGCGCTGGACGTATTCCGCGGGATGACCATCTGTTTTATGATCATTGTAAACGCCCCAGGCTCGGGCGCGGATGTGTGGACTCCGCTCGACCATGCCCCATGGATCGGCTTTACGCCAACCGACCTGGTGTTCCCCTCGTTTTTATTCGCGGTAGGTAACGCGCTCAGCTTCTCTAAAAAGAAGTTTGAAACTGATGCCGCCTTTATCGGCAAGATCTTTAAAAGAACGGTGATTATATTTTTGCTGGGCTACCTGATGTACTGGTTCCCGTTTTTTCACCGGGAAGCCGGTGGCTGGGCGTTTAATCCGCTAAGCCATACCCGCATTATGGGCGTATTGCAGCGCATCGCGTTGTGCTATTTCTTCGGCGCTTTGATTGTGCATTATTGCTCGCAAAAAACGGCTGTTATCATATCTGTAGTACTTTTAATAGGTTACTGGGCATTCCTGCTGGTATTTGGCGAAGCCGGTAAAGAGTACACCATGCTGGGAAATGCCGGCACCAAACTGGATATTGTGTTGATGGGCAACGATCACCTATACCACGATAAAGGTGGCCCCATCGCGTTTGATCCCGAAGGCTTGCTAAGCACTCTTACCGGGATTGTAAACGTAGTAGGAGGCTTTTTGGCGGGTGCGTTTATACAGCGTAAGGGCAAAAACTACGAATCGGTAGCAACGTTGTTTATGGCCGGTGTGTTGCTGATAGCCACCGCTTTGTTTTGGGCGCAATTTTTCCCGATAGCCAAAAAATTGTGGACAAGCTCGTTTTCCCTGCTTACCATAGGCATCGATCTGTTACTGCTGGGTTTCCTGGTATTTGCTATTGAAATTAAAAAGATACAGCGCGGCACCGGTTTCTTCCTCACTTTCGGTAGGAACTCGCTGGCCATTTATCTGCTGTCGGAATTATTACTAACCATTTTTCAAACCATTTGGGTAGCCCCAAAGCTCAGCTTTTACGATTGGATTAACCAGGTGTTTTACCAGCGCGTTTTCCCGGGTGCCTTTGGTACACTGGTATTTGCCATTTGTTACACGATGCTGTGCTGGCTGGTGGCGTATGTGTTGGATAAAAGGAAGATTTATATAAAAATATAGAGGAAGTGTTTTCTTGTAGAGACGCAATATTTTGCGTCTCCAACTATACAGAGCGAATTTGTAACACGAGTATGCATGACGGATTTGCATGCAGGAGACGCAAAGGGTAGGAGATTCAAAAATATTAAGGATGCGGTTAGATAGGTTTAAGTTAGTTATTCTTTTTGGAGTTTTAATAATATCATGTGGGCCTTTAGGCAGGGCATTTGCCCAGCAATCAAACCACTTAAAATATGTTGATCCCTTTATTGGCACAACAGTAAGTAAGGTACCAACCAAATGGGGCAATAACGGCGGTACTTATCCGGGCGCAGTGGCACCGTCGGGTGTTATTCAACTAAGTCCCGAAACGAGGGTTACCGGGGCAAGGGGATATAACTATGTTGATACCTCGGTTTACTATTTCAGCTGTTTTGGTCATGCCAGTGGCTATCCTGAAGGTTCGTCGGGTCGCTTTTTTATGATGCCGGTAGGGGAAAAGACTGAGTTTACAGCGCGTAAATACTCCGCGAGGTTTTCGCATCCTAATGAGCAGGCATCCGCAGGTTATTATAAAGTACATTTCAACAAAGAGAATATTACTGCTGAAGCCACGGCCACTAAGCGTACTGGCATGTTCCGTTTTACTTTTGCTCCTGGAAGCAAACAAATGCTTTTTATCGGCGATTGTGGAGAGTTGACGGCTTCATCTTCTACCATAATCTATGCATCAAACAACAATACGGTTATCAACTTTAGCGAAAGTTATATCGATAAAAAACAGGTTGAAGGCGGCTGGATGTTTACCTTTTTGCCGGTGCAAAAGAGTTTATTGGTTAAAATAAGTACATCTACAGTTAGTTATGCCGGAGCGCAAAATAATATAGATCAGGAAATTGGTAAACGTAGTTTTGATGAAGTCCGCAACCAAACAAGCTTGGATTGGCAAAAAAAGCTTGCCGTTATTGATGTATCCGATAGCAACGAACAAAATAAAACAGTGTTCTATACCGCTTTATACCATTCATTATTGGTTCCGTGGGTAATTAATGATGCTGATGGCCGGTACAAAGGTGTCGATAGCCTAATCCACCAAAAAACAGGTGATGCGCAATATGACTTTTTTTCGCCCTGGGATACTTTTCGGTCGTTACATCCTTTGCTTACACTGCTTTACCCGCAACAACAAAAAGATGTAATCCTTTCCATGTTGGATGTTTATAAGCAAAGCGGTCATTTGCCAACCGAAAGTATGACAGGCAATCATGCTATCCCCATCATTGTAGATTCTTATTTGAAGGGCATTACCGGTTTTGACAAAGGTTTGTTATACAAGGCCATGAAGAAAAGTATTGTGGATGGCCCGTTTGTTCAAAAAGATATGGAGGTGTACAATCAGCAAGGCTATATACCTTATACCCGCCCGGAATCTGTAACCCGCACGGTTGAATACGCTTATGATGACTGGGCTCTGGCTCAATTTGCAGGCGAAGTGATGCATAATCCCGCAGATCAGCAACTGCTATCAGCCCGTGGTTATAATTACCGCAACCTTTTAAATACGCAAAAGCTGCTGATGCTGCCGCGCAATGGCGAAGACTTTAAATTAGAACCGGGTACATCGGGCTATAAAGAAGGTGATCAATGGGTTTATTCCTACTTCGTCCCACAAAACGGTCGCGACCTGATTAACCAGATGGGCGGCGACGATCAGTTTGCAAAACGCCTGGACTCGTTGTTTAGCAACAATGTAGTTTTGTTTGATAATGAAACCGTATTTCACCTGCCATACCTGTTTAACCAGGCTGGCAAGCCACAATTAACCCAAAAATGGTTAAGGCAATTTATGCTTAACCGTTTTAGCGCTGCCCCGGGTGGTTTACCAGGTAATGACGATTTGGGTTCTACTTCCAGCTGGTATGTGTTTAGCGCTATGGGCATCTACCCGGTTTGCCCCGGCAGGCCATTGTATGCCATTGGCGCGCCGTTGTTTAAGTCGGTGACGCTTCATTTGCCTAACGGGAAAAACTTTGTTATTAATAGCAATAATTCATCGCCTCAAAATAACTATGTACAAGGTTTACAGGTTAACGGCAAGCGGTGGGAAAAATTGAGTTTGCCGCATACACTACTTGTAAAAGGCGGAAACATGACCTTTACAATGGGCCATAACAAAAGCAACTGGCCGGCAAACAAAACTCCGGTTGAATTATCGGAGACAAAGGATAAAGCTGATTTTAAAATCAGCAATGTATCGGCCACTAAGAAAACGGTAAGGCCTGATGAAGTTTTTTGGATTAAATTCACCTTGAGCAATACCGGAAGCACCGGCATTAAAACCCTTGAGTTAATGGCTAATGGTAAACCAAATGGCAGCAAGAATTGCCTGGTAGAAGCCGGGCATATCCTTAATGACTCTGTATTATGCCAACTTTACCCCGTAGGTAAAACAACATTAAAACTGGCAGATAGTAAGCCTTTTATAGTAGAAGTGAAACTTGCGGCCAGGGCACAGGTTCATTCTTACAAAATATGGAATCTTGATGTTAAACCAATGGTGAAGCTAAACCAAAAACAGGAAATTAAATACACCATCAAGAATACCGGAGGTGTAGCGAAGTTGTTCGATATACCTGTAAAGCTGAATGATACCATCATATTTGCCGATAAAATAAAACTTGAAGCCGGCCAAACCCGAACGATTAGCCATACCACGGCAGTAGCCAGTAAAGGATTTAAGAAAGTAATTGTAGATACTGCAAGTGCCATTTGCAAGGTTTACAACAGCAATTTAGAATCTTTAATACTGGATGTGGATATAAATGGCGCAACAGTGTCTGATAAATCCGGCTTTAACAACAGCGCGATTATTATAGGTAATACCAACCAGGATAAATTACTTTTTGGCGATCATACCTATGTAGAAATACCCAATACACCTGTTTTAGATAGGATGGGCGAAACCATTACCATGATGGGCTGGGTTTGTCCAACCGGTAAAGAAAAAGGCCTTGTGGATATCATTACCAAAGGGGATAACCATGTTTTGCAAACCATGGATAATAAAACGATCACCTTTTTTGCCGGTGGCTGGGGCCGGGGCGATGTTACCGTAAATGTGCCTGCTAATTGGGCAAACCATTGGCATCATATAGCCGGCGTATGTACGGGCAATGGCCTCTATCTGTATATCGATGGAGTTTTGGCCGGAACAGCGACGCTCGACGTAACCGTCAATCTATCTGTAAATAACAAATGGGTGTTGGGCCGCAATGAGGAGTTTCCTTCAGAGCGGGTGTTTCATGGGCATATTAATGAGGTAAAAGTGTTTGAATCGGCCTTATCTGCAAATGAAATCCAAACAATAATACAATCTGGTCAGCTTCAGTTTAAAAACTAAAAATTGCTCTAAATCGAGAGGCTAAATCAAATTGCAGTTAATTTATATTGCTTTTAAACTCATACAGCCTGTAAAAGTCAGTAGCTGGTCCGTTCACACAGGTGAGCCAATTTTCATTGGCTATAACTGGGGAACAGGGGCCATAAGTGAAAATTCGTATAGGTCTTTTGTATGCCTCGTTTTGCAGGATTTTAAGTACTTGTTGCATGATGCTTCCTTCAAAAGGAGTATACATAAAAAATATGGTTCCCCGGCTATAGTCGGCATCGCGGGCATCTGAGTTAATAAAATCAACATCGGATAAGTTTAGTTTTAAAGCGCTGCCCCGGGCATAGTTGGAATACGCCGGTTCGTATTCTATCCCTTTACAAGTTGCCCCGGTCATTACGTTTACAAGCATGCCAACCTGCCCTAAGCCCGATCCCAGGTCATAAAATACATCATCCTGTTTTAATTTGGCTAATCTTATCAATTCAAAAATTACTTTCGCGGGCGTTTGCTGATAAAATACCATCTCCGGCTGTTGTTCGATGGTTGGCATAGGGACGGCCTCATCTATCAATAGGCCATTGATGAAAATATCCAGATTATCATATCCAACTTCATTGGCTTGTTTACCATCAAAAAAATCCGCTCCAAAATATTTACAGATCATTGTTTGAAATGATGATTGTACAAGGTTACCGGTTTTGATCTGCTCTTTTAAGCGGGCGAATAGTTGGGTGTTTATTGTTTCAAGTTTGTTTTTGAGTTCATCCGCGTGTTTGTTTAGCACATACAATTGCTCATGCTGCCCAAGCTGTTGTTGTAAGCTTTCTATGCGGTCAATAATATGAAAATCAATTAAGTCGATGGCGTTTGTACGGGAGTTGAAACTATCCTCTTTATACAAAGTAATATCTTGTTCAATAAGCAGTATATCGGCCTGTATTTCGGTAATAATTTGCGGCAGTTTGTTATTCATGAATTGATAAAGATAGTGCTAAGAGGCGAAACGAGATCGTAGCAACTTACTTCATTTAATTTAAAAGCTAAATTATATGTAAAATACTAAAAATATTAGTATTTTATTATATTTGTGATGCCATCCGCAGGGACACAAAATTCCGGGATAGCTAAATATTAATGCTTTTATAATTGATGTAGCCATGAGAATAGAGGACAAACTATACGGCGTTTTTGAAGTAGAATCGGTTTTGGCACAACTAATCCGCTCTGAACCAATGCAACGTTTAAAGCGGGTTCACCAGGGTGGTGCTATCTTTTTGGTTGATTCTGCTATTAATCATACCCGGTACGCGCACTCATTAGGGGTATTGTTTTTGGTAAAGTACCTGGGTGGCAGCATGGAAGAGCAGATAGCTGCTTTAACGCATGATGTATCGCACACTGCTTTCTCGCACGTAGCCGATTATGTTTTTGGCTATGTTAACGAGGACTACCACGAAAGTATATTTGAAGAGGTGATCAACAAATCAGAAATTCCTGAAATTTTAAACAGATTTGGTTTCGACGCCGGTATTTTATTTGGACATGATTATCCAATATTAGAACAACCCTTGCCATTGCTTTGTGCCGATAGGGTTGATTATACACTGCGCGATTTGTTCCAGGCCGATATGATTAGCTTGAAAGATGTGCGCCTCTTTTTACCCCAGCTTACGCTACAACATGGCCGGATGGTTGTAAAATCCGAAACCGCAGGCCAGTGGATCAGCGACCAGTTCAAACAACTGAACAATGCCTATTTTAAAAAGCCCGAACATGTATACGCCAATACCCTGATGGCCGATTTATTAAAGCAAGGATTGGAAGGCGGCCTGCTTCAAAAAGATGACCTGTTGAAAGACGACTACCAGGTACTTAACAAACTTGCTAAAGAGAAAACAGGCTATCAACGCATTAATGAGATCAGAAAACTTACCCATTTTAAACAATTTTCTATTAAAAGAGCTACTGAACGGTTCAAAACAAGAGTGCTTGATCCGGCCGTAATGCGCTAAATTTCCTATTTCAGTTGTTTCGCAAACTCCGACGGCCTGGTATTGGTTAGCTGATAAAATATAGCGCTGAATGCCGATAGACTGTTATATCCCAATTTATAAGCTATCTCGCTCATGGACAGATCTGTTTGCAGCATCAGCTCAATGGCTTTAACCATTTTCAATAGCTTAAAATATTGCAGAAAAGAAATATGCAGCGTTGATTGAAACAGCCGCGATAAAGTACGCTCGCTAAAACCTGTTTTGTTGCTTACCGATGTGAGGGTAAGCGGTTCATAAAGGTTGGCATTCATATAATTCAGCACAGGGTGCATGCGGGTATTTTCTGTAGTGGGTAAAGCCACGGGGAGCGCTTTTTGGCTAATCTCGGGCAAAATGCTTTTAATGCCGGCCAAAAAGTTAAAAGCAGGTTCGTCGGGCCTTACATCGCCGGTCCACCTTTCAGAGTAGATGAGCATTTGTAATAGCAACGTATTTATAGGGTAGATACCGCCTTTGGTATAAAAGGGATTACTGCCATCATCGTGCGAGTAAAAGTAGATGGTGCGGGTAATAGCCGACCGGTGCATCTCCACAAAATGTACCATCCCCGCCGGAATCCAAACATAATGCCGGGCCGGGATCACCAATGTTTTATGGGTAAGGTGAATGTATGCTATACCGCCTTCAATATAAATCAACTGTCCCTTTTTGTGGGTATGCTGCGGGAAGTTTCGTTCTGTTTTCCAGTTAATTACATATACTGAATCGGGATGCTGATCAATATCCCTGAAGAAATTGTTGGCGGTCTCCGTATCTATATTTTGGCTGGAATGAATAAACATATGGCAAATTTAAATAAAATAAGCTTTTAAAAAGACCTCACCTTTGTGCTATTGAAATACCATGAACTTTAATAGTAAATATCACCTAACCCTGTTGCCAGCCTTGATGATAGTTTTGCCGCTAAGCGCAAAACAATTCCCGACCGACACCAGTAAAAGCCTCCCCTTAACAATTGCCCAGGTTTGGCAAAAGGCCGAGGTTAACAGTAAAGCTGTACAAATTAAACAGCTGCACATAACCAGCAGCCAGGAAGCCATAAAAGACGCCAAAGCCGAACGTTTGCCCGAAGTTAACATCAATGGCGAATATGCCCGCGTAAGCAATATGCCTGTTTATGAAAACGGCTTATTCAGCTCGCCATCGCAATTTCCGGTGCTGCATACCACTTATACCGTTGGTGCCGAAGCTTATTTAAACGTTTACAACGGCAATAAGGTAAACCTGGAAATTGATGCCCGCAAAAACGAAAGCAATATTGCCGGCGAGCAAAAGAAGCTTACCGTATCTGAAACAAAGCTGCATGCCGCGGCCTACTACCTGGATATGCAGCGCAGCCTGATCTTTAAAGATCTTTTGTTGAAAGATATTGCGGCGCAGGAAAAACAACTCCTGCAAATTAAAACCCTGCAAAAGAACGGTGTAGTGCTAAAAAGCGATGTACTGCGTGCCGAGCTTAAACTATCCAAACAAAAGCTTTCCTTAACCCAGTTAGATAACGATTTAGCAATTGCTAACCAAAAGCTAAACATTTTGATAGGCTTGCCCGACGAACAGCGTATTGACCCTGTGGAAGAAGTTCAGTTAGATTCCGTTCAGCTAAAACCATATAGCACATACATGGCCGATGCTGCCAATGGTGCTTACCAGGTAAAAATATCTGAACAGGAAACTGCTTTAAAGGAATTGAAGCTAAAAAGTATTAAAGCAAATGTATTACCTAAAGTAGGCTTATTTGCGGCTTATAATTACAGCTATCCGCAAATCCTGTTTTACCCATACTCGGGCAGTATTTATGGTTTGGGTTTTGCCGGGGTGAAGGCTTCATTTTCGCCATCATCATTTTACCATAATAACCATAAAACCAAAGTAGCCCGGTTGGAATTGGAAAGCCAGGAAATTGAACATGCCCAAACTGAAGATGTGGTACGCCAACAGGTAAACGAAGCCTGGCTGCGCTACCGGGAAGCATTGAATAGGGTAGATGTAACCCAAACCAATGTAAAACAGGCTACCGAAAACAGGCGCATAGTAAGCAATACCTATTTTAACCAGCTATCGTTAATAACCGATTTGTTAGATGCAGATACGCAGTTATTACAAACCCGCTTTGATCTCGCCGCGGCCAAAATAGCGGCACAGCTTCAATATTATCAATTACAAAACGTAACCGGCAAACTTTAATCATGAACAAGCAAATAACCACCCATACAAAAACAGATAGGGTAATAACCCAAATAACCACCTGGATAGCCGGCATAGTTGCCATCGCGCTACTGGTTTGGGGTATCATCACGCTGATACACTTATATAGCTATGAGGAAACCGACGATGCGCAGGTAGAAGCCTACATCAATCCCATTACAGCACGTGTAAGTGGTTTTGTAAAAGAAATTAGGTACGATGAAAACCAGGACGTAAAAAAAGGAGATACCTTACTCATTATTGATAACCGCGAATACCAGCTACAACAGGAAGAAGCAGGAGCAGGTTTGCAAAATGCCAAAGAGCAGGTGCGTGTGTTAGAAAGCAATGTACAAACCGCCGCCAAAATTGCCGAAGTAAACAATGTACAAATAGCTGCGGCCAAAGCGAAACTGGTTAAACAACAGCAGGAGTTTGAACGATTTAGCAAATTGTACGATGCCGAATCGGCCACTAAGCAGCAGTTAGAAAATGTACAGAGCGCACTGGATGTTGCCCGGTCTGATTACCAGGCGGCTTTAAATACCTACCAGGCATCGTTATCAAAAGTGAATGATAGTCGGTCGCAAATTACACCGGTGCTGTCAGAAATCAAACGCCGGGAACTTGTTCTGCAGCGCAACAACCTCGATGTTTCTTACACGGTAATTACCGCTCCTTACAATGGTAAAATGGGCAAGCGTACCATACAGCCCGGTCAGCAAATACAGGTTGGGCAAACGTTGACTTATATTGTCGATAAGGAAACCGGCCTTTGGGTGGTGGCCAATTTTAAGGAAACGCAGTTGCATGATATGCGTATTGGCCAGTCGGTTGATATCACTACGGATGCTTATCCCGATAGGAAAATAAAGGGGCAAATTCTTTCATTGTCGCCAGCTACTGGATCGCGCTTTTCGTTGCTGCCGCCAGATAACTCCACCGGTAACTTTGTGAAGATAGCACAACGTATCCCCGTAAAAATTAAAATAGACAACAAAGCTGCCGACGTTGCTTTTTTAAGCGCCGGTATGAATGCCAGCGTTGCCGTACCCAAAAATTAGTAAAACAATGAGCCGTGTAATTCCTGTTTTTAAACCCTGGGTACCCGAGTGGCTGATCAGGCTGAGTTTACTGTTGGTGATTTTGCCGGGGATCATTTTGTTTTCGCTATCCATCAGTAACGTAAGCGCGTCTGCCGGTTACTACGGTATCAGCCCTAATGACGCGCAGTTTTCAATGATTATATTGTATGCTGCTACCGCGAGTTTTGTGGTGCTGGAGAAAAGATTTTTTAGAAACTTTGCCAGTAAAGTATATCTGCTTATCAGCGTATTATTAATGGTAACTACCTGCTACATCTGTTATAATACCCATACGTTTTTCCTGCTTTTAATTTTCAGGTATATCCAGGGCATGCTAACCTGTACCAGCCTCAGTATTACGCTTACACTCATGTTCAGTAGGTTACATAGCGAGCGGTCAAAGGAAATTGGCTACTCGGTTGTTTATTGCGTACTGTTGTGCGTGTCGCCATTATCGGTATTGTTTACCGCTTCTATTATTGATAGTTTTAATTTTAATGTGATTTATAAATGCGCCATTTATTCCTTTTTACCGGGCGCGATATTGATGTGTATTATCATGAACAATGTGCGCCTTGATCGTAAATTGCCTTTGTACAGGTTAGATTGGGCCGGCTTTGTAATCTATTCTGCAAGCCTGTGTCTTATTGGTTATGTGATGATATACGGCCAGCAATATGATTGGTTTGATGATAATCGTATTAGCCTGAGCGTTGCTGCTATCGTGTTATTGCTAAGTATTTTTGTAGTAAGGCAACTTTTTTCTAAGCGGCCTTACTTTTATATCCAGGCTTTTAAATCCCGCAGTTTTGTATTGGCCGCCTTGTTGCTGTTTGTATTTTACATTTGCCGCGGCTCGTTTGGTATAACAACCTCGTATATGGGTAGCGTTTTGGGTATCGACCCGATAAATCAGGGGTATTTGCTCATTTATAACCTGGCAGCTATTGTTGCAAGCGTTACTATTGCATCAAGATACATGCTCAGGAAAAAACCATTAAGGCATATCCTTATTTATGGATTCACCTTTTTGCTGGCTTTTCATGTATATATGTGCTTTGTGTTTTCGGCGCAGGTTGATACCGAAAGTTTAATCCTGCCGGTGATATTGCAAGGTTTGGGGGCAGGGATGTGTATGACCCCTATTATATTGTTCATCATTTCGTCGTCGCCTGTAAAATATGGTAACACGGGTTCGGCAGTGGGGATCTTTATGCGTTTTACCGGTTTTTGTAGCAGTATATCGCTTATCAATTATTTTCAGCTTTACAGGCAGGCCGATCATGCAAGTCGTTTCCATGAACAACTAAGTGTTTTAAATCCGGTGGCTGTTCAAAAATTAACCTTGTACAAACAGGCTTTGACAGGTAAAGGAGTAGCTCCCGATCAGGCTATAAAAATTGCTAACGGGTTGTTGAACAAAAATATCGGGGTTCAAAGCCAGCTGCGCTTTGCTGTAGATTATTACCAGGTAATTAGCTGGGTTTTATTGGCTATGATATTGGTGATTATATTGTTCCCATCTAAAAAACCGGCGGTAATAAACCTTGGGGCTAATCAGCCGGCACCAGTTGTTTATTAAGCATTTCGAAAAGACAGGCTGAGTTTTAATAAGGTACCATATCCTTTGGTGGTTTTTCCTGGAGGGAGCGGATGGCATCCCACAAAATTAGATAAGGCAAGGTTAACGCTTAACAAGCCAGTTAAAATAAATCAAAAAGTATAAACACAATATCAAATAGTTAACATCTTGTAGGCGGAATTAAAATAGATTTGGTTGTTTGTAAAAGTTTGCAATTTGATTTGGTTTTTTAGAGACGAATAATGCCTCTTTGTGGTACGTGCCGCGAGTTAATATTTTTGCATAGTAAGGTATATTTACTTGTATAACAGGTGTTTATTCGTCAATGCAAAAAGAACGGATCATATTTGATTAATTTTGAACAGTATCGTACTAATACTATTATACAATGTACCGCTCCCTTCTCTTTTTCCTTGTAACCTTGGTGTGCTGCCAAACGGCATCTTTTGCGCAGGTAAGTAAACTGAAAGCTGGTTTTGTGCATCCGCCGGATAGTGCCAAACCCGGTGTTTACTGGTATTTTATGGATGGTAATATGTCGGCCAAATCTATCACCGCCGATTTGGAATCTATGAAAAAGGCGGGTATCGGCAATCTTATCTTCTTAGAGGTAAACGTAGGTATCCCACGCGGACCGGTTGATTTTTTGAGCGAGGAATGGCAAAACCTTTTCGCCCATGCTGTGAAAGAATCAAAACGGCTGGGTATCGAAATTACTCTGGGCATCGGACCTGGGTGGACAGGCAGTGGCGGCCCATGGGTACCCATAGCGCAATCCATGCAGCATTTGGTAAGCAGCACGGTAAATGTAACAGGTGGTACCAAACTGCCTATTGTTTTGCCAAAGCCATTACCTAAGCGCCCATACTTTGGTGAGGGAGCCTTTACACCCGAATTAAAGGAACAATGGGATGATTTCTACGAGGACGTAGCCGTGTTAGCTTATCCAACACCAACAGCTACGTCGCCTAAAATAACAGATATTGATGAAAAGGCGCTTTACTACCGCGCGCCATATTCATCTGTAGCTGATGTTAAGCAATATTTGCCTTATGTGGTGGATTACGTAGAACCTGCGAAGGATGCCGTTATCGATAAAAACAAAATAATTGACCTTACCGGTAAATTACAGGCCGATGGTACAATCAATTGGCAAGCCCCAGCGGACAACTGGACTATCATTCGTTTTGGAAAACGGAACAACGGGGCTATTACCCGCCCGGCACCGGTACCCGGCTTAGGCTTTGAAGCTGATAAATTTGATACCCTGGCCTTGAACGCCCATTTGGATAATTATGTTGGCAGGCTGTTGCGTAAAACCGGCAAGCCTGATCCAACTTCACAGGGCGGCTTAAAACGCTTACATATTGATAGCTGGGAAATGGGCTCTCAAAACTGGACGGCCCGTTTCCGAGAGGAATTTAAAAAAAGAAGAGGGTATGATCCCTTGCCGTATTATCCTGTTTATGCCGGCGAAATTGTTGAGAGTAAAGAAATCAGCGAACGCTTTTTATGGGATCTGCGCCAAACATCGCAGGAGTTAGTACTGGAAAACCACGCGGGGCATGTGAAAGAGTACAGCCATAAATTAGGCCTGCAACTTTCTATCGAACCCTATGATATGAACCCGACCGCCGATCTGGAACTGGGTAATATTGCTGATGTGCCTATGTGCGAGTTTTGGAGCAAAGGTTTTGGCTTTAATTCTTCCTTTAGCTGTATCGAATCTACATCAATTGGGCACGTGAATGGAAAATCGCTGATCCCGGCTGAAGCATTTACCGCCCAGGATGAAGTTTGGAAACAATACCCCGGATCAATGAAAAACCAGGGTGATTGGGCGTTTGCTACCGGTATTAACCGCTTTGTTTACCACACCTTTCAAAATCAGTTTCTGCCCGATTCTTTACGTCCGGGTGCAACCATGGGGCCCTACGGTGTACATTGGGACAGGAACCAAACCTGGTGGCCGATGGTGGGCAGCTATCATGACTACATATCCCGTTGCCAGTACATTTTACAGCAAGGTCATACGGTTGCCGATGTATTGTATTTAACACCTGAAGGATCGCCGCACGTTTTCAGACCACCGTCTTTGGCCATGGATGGCGATTTGGTAATGCCCGATAGAAAGGGTTATAATTTTGATGGTTGCTCACCAACGCAGCTTTATAAAGCAAGTGTTCAAAACGGTTTGATTGTGTTTCCGGGTGGTGCCAGTTATAAGCTGTTGGTTTTACCGGCTGTAAAGACAATGACGCCCGCGTTACTGCAAAAAATAACCGCTTTGGTAAATGATGGTGCCGTAATTGTTGGCGCGCCACCTTCAAAATCGCCGGGTTTATCGGGTTATCCGCTTTGCGACGTTCAACTTGCCACCATGGCTAAAACACTTTGGGGGTCTTTACAGGAGCCCGCGCAACAAACCGAACATGCTTACGGCAAAGGGAAAGTGATTTGGGGCGGTGAATTGGATGAACAGATCAATGACCTTTACCCCGAGTATGACCTTACCGCCACTTTGCTAAAATCTATGAATGTAAACGAGGATTTTGTAGCCAACGGTAAATTACGTTATACACACCGCATGGTAGGCAATGAAGATATCTATTTTATATCGAACAGAACGGAGGAAGCCGTAGAAACCACGGCATCGTTCAGAAGCATAGCCGGTAAACCTCAACTGTGGGACCCTATAAATACCGCAGTGAGAAACCTGCCGGAGTATTTGGTAAAAGGCGCTGTTACATCAATACCTTTAAAGTTTGCGGCTTATCAAAGTTATTTTATTGTGTTTGCTAAAAACGCAGTAGTAACTACCAATGTCAAAAACTTTACGCAAACCAAAATAGTAAAAACACTTGCGGGTCCATGGCAGGTGTCCTTTGATCCTAAATGGGGTGGGCCTAAACACATTCAATTTAATGAACTAAAAGACTGGACGCAACGGTCGGAGGATGGTATTAAATACTACTCTGGTACAGCCGTCTATCGTAAAAAGTTCGATCTGCCTAAAAGCGTAATCTCCAAAAAAAATAAAAAAATCAGCCTCGATCTTGGCGAGGTAAGCAACATGGTGAGGGTTAAAGTAAACGGTAAAAGTCTCGGCGTAATCTGGACCGCACCCTGGAAGATTGATATCAGCGCAGCAGGTTTAAAAACACATAACCAACTGGAGATAGAAGTGGTAAATTTATGGGCCAACAGGCTTATAGGTGATGCCAGAATACGAGGCGATGGCATAAAAGACGATAATCTTTGGCCCCAATGGCTGTTGAAAGACGAAGCCCGCCCAAGTAAAAGGTTCACTTTCACTACTTATGAGTTTTATACCAAAGATTCGCCTTTGCTAAAGTCGGGATTGATAGGGCCGGTTACTATACAGCAAAGCAATTTTTAGTTAATATCTGATATAACAATTGATCAAACTCTTTTTATCAAAGCACGTTTTTGGGAAAGTAACGGTCCCTGATTGAACCAACCAGCGGCAACAATTTCTTGCGACATAATTTTGCTTACCCCGTTTTGTAGTAACCTCAAACAAATTTTCAGATTCCTTGTAAGGAATCTAAATCAGTATCGTCAAAGTTTGAATAAGTGGCGGTTGTTAAAAAGCGATTGCCCAAATCACCTGTAAAAATCAAAGCACAATGGTAAAATTAGCATTACTGGCCACCCTTGAGGCCAAACCCGGTAAAGAACAAGAAGTAGCCGACTTTATTAAAAGCGCATTGCCATTGGCAGAGCAGGAGCCAGGCACGGTAAGTTGGTATGCCTTGCAGTTAGGCACGTCAACATTTGGCATATTTGATACTTTTGAAGATGAAGCCGGCCGTGATGCTCACCTTGGCGGTCTTATAGCCCAGGCACTAATGGCCAAAGCACCAGAACTATTGGCCGAAGCACCTGTTATTAAAAAAGTTGATCTGTTGGCTGTAAAATAATTTATTCCCCTCCGTTAGTATACACCGCGTTATGGTTAACCCGTAGGCGGTGTTTTTTTATGCCAAAAAAATGTAAGGAACGCGTCAACATCCCGACTAATCTCCTGAATCGATAAAGGTTCGCTACAATTTTTTATGATGATTAATTTGAAAAAGAACATAAGCGCGGCATTAATGCTTTTCGCTGTGATTGGTTTATGTGTAACATTAGCTGCATGCAGCAACAAATTTAAGCCGCGGCTAACCTCGCAGCAGGGCATAAACTTTAAGGTTACTTCGTTGGCGCAGGCACTGCAACTCGCAAAAACTCAAAATAAACCCTTGTTTGTATTTGCACACGCTTCCTGGTGTCCAACCTGTAAAAAAATGGAACAGGAAGTATTGGTAAAAAAGGACTTGGGCCAAATCTATAATAATCAGTTGGTTAACGTTGCCATTGATGTTGATAGTCCTGAAGGTAAAAAACTGAATGAATTGCACCCTATCAGGGCCACACCAACATTGTTTTTCTTTAACGCAGATGGTAGTGTAGTCAAAAAGCTGGAAGGTTTTACAACCGACCAAGAACTGCTTTCCGTAGCACATGAACTGGGCAGGTAGGTATTAATAATATCGCCATAAACTTCAATTTATTTTAATATCAATTGGTTTTAATGTTACCTTTAAGGTTAGTTATAAACCAATTTATAGTCCAAAAGGTATCTGCATGAAGTTTAGGGCATTTTTGCTGCTTTTTTTGCTGCTCTTTACGGTGCGGTTTGTAAACGCGCAAAATAACCAGTTCCAGTTTTCGCACCTTGATATTAATGCAGGCTTATCCCATAACCAGGTAAACTGTATTTATAAAGATAATAAGGGCTTTATGTGGTTCGGCACACTATCGGGCTTAAATAAGTACGATGGTTATAGCTTTAAAACTTTTAAACACATTGCCGGCGATACCACCACACTTGATGATGACTACATTGTAAGCATCAACCCCGGCCCCGAAAATAAATTATGGATAGAAACCCGTACCGGCTTTAATATTTACGACCCGGCAACCGAACGGTTTTCCCATAACCTCAAAACCTTTATGTATAAAATAAAGGTTTATGATACTTATATTTTAGCTATTAAAAAAGACAGGTTTGGCAATTTTTGGTTTCTGCAGCATAATAAGTCGCAAGGGGTATTTAAATATGATCCTGTAACCAATAATACCATCAACTTAACACATAAAGATGCTGATACCACATCCATATCCTCAAACATGGTTACCGATCTGTCGGTCGATTCAAAGGGTAACATCTGGCTGGTATCAAACTCCGGCGTATTGGAACGACTTGATCCTAAAACTTATAAAGTAAATTACCGGGTAAAACTGGGTAATTTGCCTCAGGCCTTAAGCTCAAGCTATAGGGTTTTTATTGATAAACAGGATGATATATGGGCTTTTGTACCCAGTTACTCGGCCGGTGTATTTTACCTTAGCATGGCCAATAAAGTGTTTAAGCACTTTACAAAAAGCACAGGCACTATAAATACCGATGTAATATCTGATGTTACCCAGGACGATCAAAACCGCATATGGATTTGTACAGATCATGGGGGCATCAACCTGCTCAACAAAAAAACTTTCACGGCCCAGTATTTAACCAACCGTGAGGACGATAACAAAACCATTGGCCAAAATAGTATCCCTTGTATTTATAAAGATGATAGCGGCATTATCTGGTGCGGTACCTATAAACGCGGTGTTAATTACTACCACCAGAATATTATAAAGTTTGCCGGCTATACACATCACCTGTCTGATAAAAGCAGTTTGCCCTTTAGTGATATTAACAATTTTGCCGAAGACAAAGCCGGCAACATCTGGATTGGTACCAACGGCGGCGGACTTATTTATTGGGACAGAAAAACCAATAGTTTTAAGCAATACCTGCATAATGCAGCCGATAAAAACAGCCTTACCAATAATGTGGTGGTTTGCCTGTTTATTGATCATGAGCAAAAACTTTGGATAGGCACCTATTATGGCGGTTTGGATTGTTATGATGGCCAAACTTTTAAGCATTACAGGCACGTTGACGGTGTAGCATCCAGCATATCTGAAGACCGGGTTTGTTCCATTACCGAAGACAGCGACCATAATTTACTGGTGGGCACACTATCGGCAGGGTTAAACATATTGGATAAGAACCGTAATGTAGTAAACACTTACCGCTTTGATGGTGATATGAGTAAAAACTCTATACACTCCAATTACATCAGTTCATTAGTTGAAGACAGGCGTAAAAATTTATGGATAGTAACCGCTTATGGCGTTGATCTTTTACTTAAAAAGAACCACCGGTTTTTGCACTACCTGCATGATGATAATAACCCCAACAGCCTCATCAATAACAACACCAATAATATCCTCGAAGATAAAGACGGGCTTATTTGGATAAGTACCCGCGAAGGGATCAGCATATTTGATTATAAAACCGGCAAATTTACCAACATTAACAAAGCCGACGGTTTGCCGGATAACACCATTATTGATTTACAGCAATACAGCCGTAACAACATATGGGCAAGTACACCTAACGGACTGTCGAGTATTTTTGTTGATAGATCATCAGCTAAACTGAAGTTTCATTTTGTAAATTATAACGAAACAGAGGGGTTGCAGGGCAGGGAATTTACCGAAAACTCCTCATTCCATACCCGTGAAGGTGAGTTGCTGTTTGGCGGAGGTAACGGCTTTAATGTTTTTAAACCAACCAATATCCTGAGTAATAAAAGCCAGCCTAACCTGGTATTTACCGATCTGCAAATTTTTAACCAAACCGTAAAGCCTGGCGATAAGGTAAACGGATCGGTTATTTTAAATAGCTCCATAGTAGGTTTAAAAAACCTCAACCTAAAATATAACGATAACGTATTTGCCATTGAATTTGCGGCGCTTAATTATTTTAACCCTGATAAAACAAAGTACCAATACCGCATGCAGGGCTTTGATAAGGATTGGATAGATGCCGATAACAAGGTACGCAAAGCCACTTACACCAACCTTGATGCCGGCGACTACGTGTTTAGAGTACGCGCCGGTAATAACGAGGGATGGAACAGTAGAGAGCTTGCGTTAAACATTAAAATATCGCCGCCATATTGGAAAACCACCTGGGCCTATATCCTGTACTCAATAATGATACTTGGTGGCTTATTATATATGCGCAGAAGCGGCATCCAAAAAATACGTGCCCAGTTTTCTATTGAAAAGGAACGGGAGGAAGCCCAGCGTATGCATGAGCTTGATTTGATGAAGATAAAATTCTTCACTAACGTAAGCCACGAGTTTCGTACCCCGCTATCGCTTATTATGGCCCCGGTTGATAAAATTCTGAAACAGGTTACCGAACCAGAGGTACAGCGCCAATTGTTACTGGTTAACCGTAATGCGAAGCGCCTGCTTAACCTGGTAAACCAATTGCTCGATTTTAGGAAAATGGAGTACCAGGAGTTAAAGCTGCATAAGATGAATGGCGATATTATAGGCTTTATTAAAGAGCTTTCCTTCGCGTTTACTGACGTGGCCGATCAAAAAAATATCCGCTTTGTTTTTGATACCGAAATTGAAAACTTTTACACCAGTTTTGATCATGACAAAATTGAGCGCATCATGTTCAATCTACTCTCTAACGCTTATAAATTTACGCATGAAGGCGGGCAGGTAAGCGTTTTAGTAAATCTTATTGATAAACGGGATACAGACGAACAGTTTTTGGAGATTAGGGTAGTAGATACTGGTATAGGTATCGCAGGCGATAAACTGGACAAGATCTTCGATCCTTTTTTTCAAAATGACTTGCCCGGATCAATGCTTAACCAGGGTAGTGGCATTGGTTTATCTATCACCAAAGAATTTGTAAAACTGCACGAGGGCGAAATTTATGTAGAGAGCGAATTTAATCAGGGGAGTTGCTTTACCGTGTTATTGCCACTTACTCAGTTAAATAGCAATGTGTTTACAGATACACTTTTGCCATTTAATCATTATACCGAATTTTTGCAGGAGAGTGGAGTTCCTAAAACCGAAACCTGTAAAGAACCACGTGATGGCAAAAGGCCAACCGTTTTGCTGGTAGAAGATAATGACGATTTTAGGTTTTATATTAAAGATAACTTAAAAACAGCATTCAACATTATAGAGGCAGAAAATGGCAAGAAAGGCTGGCAGAAAGCATTGGCCCAACATCCCAATTTGATAGTGAGCGATGTAAATATGCCCGAAATGAATGGCATAGATCTGTGTTTGAAAATCAAGAACGACAAGCGCACATCGCATATTCCCGTTATTTTGCTTACCGCCATGACCGGCGAAGATCAGCAGTTGAAAGGGCTTGAAACCGGCGCTACCGATTACTTGACTAAGCCGTTTAACTTCGAAATTTTACAATCAAAAATCCGCAACATCCTGAGTCAACAGGAAAGTATGCGTAAAACCTATACCAAACAGGTAGAAGTAAATCCAACCGAAATGCAGGTTGAATCGCCGGATGAGGCCTTTATTAAAAAGGTATTGATATTGATAGATAACAATATCTCCAACCCCAATTTCTCGGTAGAGGAATTAAGCAACGAGGTATTTGTAAGCCGGTACACGCTCTATAAAAAAATACTGGCCATGACCGGTAAAACCCCTAACGAGTTGGTGCGCTCCATGCGCTTAAAACGGGCTGCCCAACTTCTGGAAACCGGGCATTTAACCATTTCACAAATTTGCCATAAAGTAGGGTTTAAAAGCCAAAAGTATTTTGTTAAAATGTTTAAAGCCGAGTACAATACTATACCATCTAAATATGCCGAAGCGGCTGAAGAAGTGGAATAGTAAGATGTGCAGATATGCGGATTTTAGATGTGCAGATTATTTGCCTGAACCGCGATTAGTTGTGTACTGGTATACCTGAATCCGGGGTTAGCAAAGTTGATTCAGTATTATTTAACTTATAACTATGCCTTAAACGGGTTTATAATTTTTAGTTGTTGTTCTATAATCTGCCCATCACTCATATCTTCCGAATAGAAGATTGTGCATCCCGTTTCTAATGCAGAGGCAATTATAACAGAATCAAACAATTGGAAATCATAGATTGTCATGATTTCGATTGCTTTTAGCATCATAGCTTCAGTGACAGGTACATAAGTACATTGTTGCAAATAGGTTTTTATTATTTGTGCAACCTTTACTTTTGAGAATCTCCACCGACGAAGACATACATTCGTAAATTCACTGAGACTTTGGGAACAAAAAGAAGGGTTATCTGCAATTATTTCAATCGAAATAATTTGTTTCTCGGGATAAAAATCGTCTAATGCATAAAGAAGTATATTGGTATCAACAGCAATTTTATTCATAGTCGTTCGCCTCATCCCGATCGAACTTATACCCGCCACTGTTAAATGTAAAAGGCTTTAGTTTTATTGCCAGTTCCTTTATTCTTGTTTCTTTAGAAGATGCGCTATTTAGGATCGTATTATCCTCTTCGATGGAAAAAGCTATTACTTCAATCATCTTTCCAACCAGTTCATCGGGCAAATTTAAAATCAGGTTGTTTTTATCAGATTTTAATATTGTACGTATCATATACTCAAATTTATGAAAAATAGTATATATCTAAGTACTCAATACCATTTTCAGAGTAGTTTAACAGTAATCGGGTTTTAGGTTCTTCAATAATTTTGCATTTACCTCATCTAAGAATAAAATACCTCTTCCAAAATCATCATTTTATCACGCCAAAAGCAATACTATTATCTCAGTTTAAAAAGTATTGATAGGCTTATGTAGGTACACATTTGTAACCTTTTGAGGCTTGTATTTTTAATTTTTAAGATTTTTATTTAATTAAATAATTGATAATCAGTTGTTTAATTCAGGTTGACATTTGTACCCCTATTTAGCCACAACCGGATTTGGTTTCGCATATAATTTTACCCTCAACAAAACGATAACCGGCAATTGCTTTGAAGTACATCTGCCCGTTATTAAACCTGAAGAATTAGTAAACAAATTTTATTGGAGAATTTAACCCGCTTTTTACAGTCGGTTATGTTGCAAACACGGCTTGCAACATAAGCTGTTATACGCCAAAATGCTTTGTGCTAATTTTGATGTGTGTTAAAAAAACAATTATAAAACCAAAAATCAACAATAAATCAATTATCAATTAACCCAATTATTATGCGAAGAATTCTACGAATGGCATTGCTGTTTCTGTCTCTTTTTGTATGCTTCCGGGCAGGAGCGCAAAACCAGGCAACAGTGATCAAAGGAACAGTAACAGACGAGGCAGGGCTAACCCTTCCCGGGGTATCTGTCAGAGTAAAAAACAATCAATCGGGTGTAGTTACCGATAGAGATGGCAATTACAGCATTACGGTACCGGCGGGCGCTACCGAAATTACATTTTCATTCATCGGTATGAAATCCCAGGATGTAGTTATCGGTAAAAAAACTATCATCAACGTGGTATTGGCCAATTCATCAACAGCCCTGGCAGATGTGGTGGTAATTGGTTACGGTCAACAAAAAAGGCAGGATGTAAACGGCGCCATATCATCGGTAACCGCTAAAGACATCCAGAATATCCCCCAAACAAGTGTTGACCAATTATTGCAAGGTAAAGCCGCCGGTGTAACGGTTACTAACGGTACAGGCGCGCCGGGCAGTTCGGCCTCTATTCACATCAGGGGTATAACATCACTTTCTGGTTCAAATGAGCCTTTATACGTAGTTGATGGTGTGTACATTGATGGTTCGGCTTACACCACACAGAATCAAAACAATGGCGAAAACACAGTTAGCCCCTTAAGCTATATCAATCCTAATGATATTGAATCGATAGATATCTTAAAAGATGCATCGGCTACGGCTATTTATGGTAGCCGTGGTTCAAATGGTGTAGTTATTATTACCACAAAAAAAGGTAAAAATAGCACAGCCCATTTAAATTATGATGGCTATTACGGTGTTCAGCAGCAGGGACGTTTCCTAAAAATGATGGATCTGCCGCAATATGCAAATATTCAAAACGCTATCGCTGATATTACCGGCGTAGGTAGGCGGGGCGAATTTGCAGATCCTACTTTACTTGGCCCTGGTACCAACTGGCAAAAAGAGGTGTTCCAAAATGCGCCAATGCAAAGCCATAACCTATCTATGAATGGTGGTAATGATAATGTGAACTATTATATATCTGGTGGTTTCTTAAAACAAAACGGTACCATCATCGCGTCGAACTTTAAACGCTATTCTTTCCGTACCAATGTAGAAGGTAAGCTGAAAGACTGGTTTAAACTTGGCTCGAATATGACGCTGAACCGCACCGACCAAAACATTGGCGCGAGCGATAATGGCGGTATTGTTTACCAGGCTTTGCTGAACCCGCCGGATCAGGCGGCCAGTAACCCGGATGGTAGCTACACTGTATCTACTGCATCTTATGGCAGCGGCGCGTTTATAAGCCCTATAGCTTTGGCAAAATTAAATACCAATAACCTGGTACGCAGTCAAATTAACGCGAACTTTTATGCCGATATACGTTTTACCAAGGATTTAACCTTAAGATCAGAAATTGGCGGTTACGATAATTTCTCGAAAAGTACGCTGTTTTTTCCATCATTTACGGTAGCGTCACCAACTAATCCCTCTCTTATTTACGGCAACCCTGTTGCCAGCTTAAGCGAATATTCAGATCAGGCATTGGGCTGGAACTGGAAAGAATACCTTACTTACAATCATACCTTTGCAAAAAAGCACAATATAACCGCGGCAGCAGGTTATGAGCTGAATGAAGGTAACTACAACAGCATGAGCGCCGGTACCAATACTTTTTTAAGTAATGATTTGCCTACGCTTAACCTTGGTGGTGCAAAAATACCTACCATTGGCGAAAACAAATCATCAAATACCTTGCAGTCTTTTTACGCCCGTGCTATTTATGATTATGATAACAGGTATAGTTTAACTGCTACTATCCGTTCAGATAGATCATCAAATTTTGCGCAAGGACATCAAACTGGTTATTTCCCATCTGCAGCCATCGGTTGGACAATTTCAAACGAATCATTTATGAGCGGCATTAAAAGCGTCGCCGATAATGTTAAATTAAGGGTAGGGTATGGCCAGGTAGGTAATCAAAACATTCCGGGTTACCAATACGGCTCTGCACTTAACCCAACCATTACAGGCCTTGGTACAGGTTTCAATGTGTCAAATTACAATAACCCTAACTTAACCTGGCAAACATCTATACAAACAGATATCGGATTGGATTTTACTTTATTTGGCAGGGTTAACGCCGCTGTTGACTGGTATAACAAAACTTCAAAGAATTTCCTTTTCCAGGCACCGTTACCAGAGTTTTTAACCGGTGGTCCTAATTACCTGGGCGGCATCAGCGCGCCTTATGTAAATGGCGGCGAGGTTAGCAATAAGGGTATTGAGTTTAGCATCAACTCAAAAAACATAGTAGCCAAAAACTTTAACTGGAGTACATCGGTAACGTTTACCCATTATGTAAATAAAGTTGTTTCTACATACAACAACAGTATTATTAATGCCAGCATTACTTCGGGATTTTTACAAATTCCGGTTACCCAAACTAAAGTAGGTGGTCCCATTGGCGAATTTTATGGCTACACTGTTAAAGGCATATTTAAAACTGCCGATCAATTAGCGAACGCGCCGATACAATTTGGCCAGCCAACAAGTACTACCCTGGGTGCTACAGGAGCTACAACTTTAGGCGATATACAATATGTTGACACCAATCACGATGGCAAAATTGACGCCAGCGACATGAGCGCTATCGGCAATCCTAACCCTACGTTTACTTACAGTTTCACCAACAACTTTACCTATAAAAACTTTGATCTTTCCATATTCTTATATGGTTCTTACGGTGGTAAAGTGCTTAACTACTTGGATTATAGTATTGAAGGGTTGAACGGTTTATACACTAATCAACTGGCCGAAGCCGGAAATTACTGGACTCCTACAAATATTAATTCCAATATCCCGGCTCCTAAAGGTGGTGTTAACCCAAATCTTAACATGTCTACCAGGTTTTTGCAAAGCGCCTCTTTTTTGAGATTCCAAAACGTGCGGTTAGGTTACAACCTGCCATCGTCATGGGCTAAACATATTGCGCTTAGCCGCTTAAAACTGTATTTCAGCGGGCAAAACTTGTTTGTAATAACAGGTTACAAAGGTTTAGACCCCGAGGTTGGCCAGCAAAACCAAAACGTGTTTTTAACCAACGTTGATTTGGGAAGGTATCCTTCGCCAAGGGTATATACGTTTGGTGTAAACGCAGAATTTTAATTTGACCATAAAAGATTTAAAATGAAAGCAAATATTAAATATATATTCAGCGCTGCAGTTATTGGTTTAGTTACCGTAACAGGCTGTAAAAAAGACTTTTTTAACAGGCCGCCCGAAAACGCGATAGCCATTGATAATTTTTATAAAACCGATGCCCAGGTAGCGGCAAGTACCATTAACCTTTATAATTCACTTTGGTTTAACTATGTAGCCAAACCAGGATGGGCGGTGTGTGAAATGACCGGTGGTAACGGCCGTAGTTACTCATCAGATGTTACCGACTTTGGTAACCTGAATGGCGCGGTAACCAACCTCAATTCGCAAAATGACGCTGCCTGGAGTTCATTGTGGACAGTTGTAGCACAATCAAACGCGTTGATCAACCTCATGCCTTCGAGGGCGGGCGCAGGTGTAACGCCGGCCGTTTTAAACAATGCTTTAGGCGAAGCCCACTTTTTTAGGGCGATGGCTTATTTTCACATTGTAAGGTTATGGGGAGCTGTACCTATTATTGAAAATGCCAGCAACTTTTTAACCAACTTTCAGGTGAATACCAATCGCATAGAGGACATCTACACCTTTATGGTTAACGATATGAAGTTTGCCGAAGCCAATTGTACCGCCATGGTAAGAACAGGCGCGGTTACCCAGGGGCACGTTTCAAGCGGTTCAGCATCGGCTATGCTGGCCAAGCTGTATTTGTATATGCAGGATTATCCTAACGCGCTTAAAGAAGCCCAAAAGGTAATCAACAGCGGCGAGTTTAAACTATATGGTATAGATATAGCCAGCAAAACGTATAATGATTTGTTTAAAACAGCCAATAACAATAACGAAGAAAGCATTTGCCAGATACAATGGGCTGGCGGTGCATCTTACGGTCACGGTAACCCGCAACAGGCCTCATTGGCTGCCAGTGGTATTATCACAGGCACCGGCGACGGTTACAGCGTATTAGGCCCCACAATTGATTTACAAAACTCATATGAAGGCGGCGATTTGCGTCTGCATGCCACTATTATGCAAGCTAAGGATGTGTATCCCGAAATTGATGCCGCATCCGGAGGATATACAGTGCCTGACAATATCAATTCGCAAGGTACAGGAGCGGCAATTAAGAAATATGTAGTAGGTACACCTGCCGATAATGGCGGTATCGGTTCAGCGCAATCTGCAGCCAACAATACATACCTGATGCGTTATGCCGAAGTTTATTTAATAGCGGCCGAAGCGATTGTGGGCAAAAACACTACATCAACAGATGCGCAGGCTTTAGCTTATATCAATACGATACGCCAAAGAGCAAACTTAGCCAAGTTAATCGTTATAAACCGTCATCATACAGTTCCTAACCCTAACTATGATGCCACCTATAACAATGCTGTACCTACCACTATTATACAGGATGATATATTAACAGAGAGAAGGCACGAGTTTGCTATTGAAAACGATTACTGGTTTGACCTTTGCCGCATAGACGGGTGGAATGGCATATTAAACAATTCGCATCCGCTGGCTACTCAATTTATCAGTCAGCAGGAGCGGGGTACTTATGCTAATGACCGTAAAACTGTTTACCATACCGCGGTTACGCCAAAAAGCACCGACTTTTTGTTGCCTATTCCTATCAATGAAACCACAGCCGACCCTAAATTATTAGAACCGGCAGTACCATACACATTTAAATAAAAACAGCTATGAAAGTTTTAAAACCAATATTTTTTTACTGTCTGCTTTCATTTGTGGCGGTATCAATTATAAGTTCATGTAAGAAGAATGATAACGGCATCAGCGGTGGTGATGGCCCCCCTGCTATCACCAGGATACGTACTGTTTTTCAAAGCAGCCAAACTTCGCAAACGGTTGTTGCTTTTGATTCAACAACAACCGATGGCAAAATTGGCACCACCTACGCGGTTATAGGTAAAAACCTGAGTACTGCTAAAGCTATTTATATCAATGGTACATCTATTTATTTCAATACGGCTTTCTCGTCAAATACCAGTCTGCAGTTTTCGGTGCCTGCAACTGTTGCTTATAGTAACGACACTACCAGCAACGTACTTACTGTTGTTACTGCCCATGGAAAAGTTAGTACCCCTTTTATCATTGAACAACCTGTACCTGGCATAACTTCGGTTAGCCAGCTTGCAGGCAATGCCGGCGATGTTATTACCATAACAGGTACAACGTTCAACGGATTGACTGGTGTATCATTTGGCACTACACCAGCCACGGTAATCAAAAAAACGCCTACCGTAATAACTGTAACAGTACCAACAGGTGTTACAGCTGCGCGGCTTTTGGTTACAACAGCTGCTACCAAAGGTGGCGGGGTAGGTACAGGACCGGTTGTAACTTCGGGAACAAGCTTGTTAAGCAATAACGTTTCATCCACCAAACAAACCAGTTCAGTATTTGGCTTTAATACGGCTATTTATGAAGATAGCTATGAAAACGGCTGGAGCGATTATGGCTGGGGTGGCGTGCCCAAAAAAGATAGTATCAATTTTAGAAGGGGAACATCGTCAAGAACCTATAGCTATACCGGCGGATATGATGGTTATGTGATACAACCAGGTAGCGGCAACAGCGTTGGTGCCAACACCGCGCTTAAGTTTTCCATATTTGGTGGCAAGGGTACTACTGGTAAAAACATTCACTTGGTACTCAACTATAATTTTAAAACCGCTGTTCAAATAACACTTACCGAAGGCAAATGGACAGATTATCAAATTCCAATTGCTAACTGGGTTGATTCGGCCAATCCGCTTCCATCATCTATCACCGCCCTGGTTTTCCAGGAGTTTAGCGGTAATGCTTCTACTTTTAGCATTGATGATGTTGGATTAGTAAATGTTAAATAAAAGTAATACCGCCGCCAGTTAAACGGCGGCGGTACTTTCTCTTAGCTAAAATAATAACCTGTAATTTTTTGCCGGATGGCATTGCTCATTCTTTTTTTTGAGCCGATGACTATCATTTTCCAATTGTTGTACTTATAAAATTATTTATGATGACAAGCAATGTAATGCGCGAAACAACCCCGCTTACGGCTGGTGATTGCTTCACCGTTTTCGCCAAAACAGATAACAAACTGGAATTGCCCTTGCATTACCATGATGATTATGAGCTTCATTTGATTTTGAATGCAAAAGGAGCAAAACGCGTTGTGGGCGGCCATATTGAGCTGATTGACGACCTGGAGCTGTTACTTATCGGCCCCGACTTATATCACGGATGGTTTACCCACGAATGTGAAAGCGAGGAAATAACCGAAATAGTTATCCAGTTTCATAAAGATTTGTTTGACGAAAAATTTTTACGCCGCAACCAGCTAAGCTTTTTAAAGGGAATGTTGCAGCGTGCACCATTAGGCATCGCGTTTTCGCCCGAAACGATTTCGGCCGTTAAAGAACGCATCCTGGCTTTAAATAAGCAAAGCGGCTTTACATCGGTTTTGGAGTTATTATCCATATTGCATGAGCTGTCAACATCGGTTAATATGAAAACGCTTTCAGATCCGGCTTTCATCAACGAGAAATTTAATCACAATAGTCGCCGCGTTGAAAAAGTTTTTGAGCACATGAACAACAACTATCAGCGCAAAGTTACGCTTGCCGAGGTAGCCCGTGTTGTGCATATGCCCGAAGCATCGTTCAGCAGGTTTATTAAGAAACGTACCGGCAAAACCTTTACCGATAGTTTGAATGAGATAAGGTTGGGACATGCCTCCCGGATGCTTATCGACTCTACAACCACAGTTGCCGAAATCGCCTACGAATGTGGATTTAACAATATCTCTAATTTCAACAGGATTTTTAAACGCAAAAAGCGGTCGACCCCAAATGAGTTCAGATCAACCTATATGCTTGCGGGCTTTGCATTGGATGCGCGTGTAGAATTGAAGGCTTCGTAACCATAATTATGAAAATATACAAATCCAGGGATTTGCTTAAAACTATAATATTGAAAAACAACAAAATGAAATTGATGATAAAAAGTGTGTCCTTGATAATGCTAAGCTTAATCGGTTTAGCGGCGTGCAAAAAAGATAAACAACCCGATAACTCCGGTACAACTACCGTTGATACAGGTAACGGAGGCGCAACCGGGCCAATTAGCTCACCAACAGATCCATCTGTGGCAGTGTCGCAGGGTTTTTTTCTTGACAACTGGCAAGCTAAAACGTTTAGCAAGCCAGCTGTACAAAGCGCCACTAAACCTGCCGCCTCGGGGGCAGTAACCGTAACTGCCGATTTTGCCCAGGTGGTGTCAAAAGTATCCCCAAATTTGTTTGGTAATAATATGAACCCTTTTACCGGCCAGTACACGGATGCAGGCCTTGTACAAAATTTAACCAATCTTTCGCCCAATATTATCAGGGCACCGGGTGGCAGTTTATCAGATGTTTACTTTTATGATCTTCCATCCGGAGGTAAACCTGCCGATGTACCATCACAACTAATAAAAGCCGATGGTACCCCTGACCCAACTACAGGATATTGGAGCGGCATGGTTACTGATAATTGGTCTATTAGCCTGGCTAACTATTATTCATTGCTCCAAAAAACCAATAGTACAGGTATTATTACCGTTAATTACGGTTATGCGCGTTACGGCTTGAGCGAGCATCCGGTACAAACAGCTGCGCACTATGCGGCGCAGTGGGTGCGTAACGATAAAGGCCGCACTAAACTATGGGAAGTAGGCAACGAGAATTATGGCAATTGGGAGGCCGGTTACCGCATTGATGTATCAAAAAACAAAGATGGTCAACCCGAAATTTTAACTGGACAGCTATATGGCACACATTTTAAAGTATTTGCCGATTCGATGCGTAAAGCGGCCAGCGATATTGGTGCCACCATTAAAATTGGTATAGTACTTACCGAAATAAACGATCAAAGTAATTCTGAAGGTGTACAAAATTGGAATGCCGGAGTATTGGCTGCAGCCGGTGCATCACCCGATTTTTTTGTGGTACACAATTATTACACCCCATTTAATCAAAACTCAACGCCCGATGCTATTCTGGCTACAGCTTCGTCGGTTACTTCGCCTATGCTCGACTGGGTTAATACTTCTGTACAAACTGCCGGAGTTACGCAAAAACCTATTGCTATGGATGAATGGAATATTTTTGCCTCCGGCTCAAGGCAGCAGGTATCTTATGTAGCGGGTGTACACGCCGTTTTAGTGCTTGGCGAGCTGATTAAAAACCAGGTAAGTATGGCCTGCCGTTGGGATTTAGCCAATGGCGGCAGCGATGGCAATGACCATGGCTTATTTACCTACCAGCAAACCGGCGTAACCGATTTTACACCACGACCGGCCTTTTATTACCTGTACTACTTTCAAAAATACTTTGGCGATAGGATGATCAGTTCCACAGTGAGCGGGAGTACAGATATTGTAAGCTATGCGTCATCCTATAGTTCGGGCGAAGCTGGCGTTACCTTGGTAAATAAGGGCAGCACCGATAAAGTGGTGAACGTGAACTTTAAAAATTATTATACCGGCAGTAACTATTACTATTACACCTTAAAAGGCGGTACCGATAACGGGTCATTCTCTGGTAAGGTAACCGTAAACGGTAATGGTCCGGCTGGCGATGTTGGTGGCCCATCGGGTTATGCCACTATAGCGGCAAGTTCATCGGCTACCAGTGGTGGTATTTTGGTAACAGTGCCTGCCAGGGGAGTGGTATTCCTGGTATCTGATAAAAAATAAAAAAAGGCAGGCGTAGGAGTAAAATCCGATGTCCGGGTAGAAAGATATTAAACTCGAGATTTAGTTTAATAATTGGTTAATTTGTGTTAGCCTGTATTGGTTGCTGCAAAATTTGCAGTGACTGATGCAGGCTATTTTTTTTACTCTATAAGCCCGGGAACAAGCAGGAAGAATGGATTTTTTAATAAAATGTGCGTTTAACATTTATTATGATGTGGATGTATGCTATATTTAACTTCTCGAAACCTATTTGAAAACCGTGTTATGATCAGGAATTTATTTAAAACAACAAGCATTATAATGCTGTTGCTGCTGGCTAAGAGCGGCTTCGCTCAGCAAAAAACTTTTACTAACCCGTTGCTGCCATCCGGTGCCGATCCCTGGGTTATTTATAAAGATGGATTTTACTATTATACCAATTCAACGGGACATAATCTTGTGCTTTGGAAAACTAAGGATATTACACAGCTAAAAACCGCTGTAAAAAAAACAATATGGACGCCACCTGCCGGCACCAACTATTCTAAAGAACTTTGGGCGCCCGAATTGCATTTTATAAAAGGTAAATGGTATATGTATTTTGCCGCTGATGATGGCAATAATAACAATCACCGAATTTACGTAATTGAAAACCCATCTGCCGATCCCCTGGAAGGCGACTGGACTTTTAAAGGCCAAGTGGGTGATGAAACCAATAAATGGGCCATCGATGTATCGGTATTTGAAAACAAGGGCCAGTTATACATGCTTTGGGCCGGCTGGGAAGGTGATGTTAATGTGCAGCAAAATATCTACATCGCTAAAATGAAAGATCCATTTACTATTGATGGGCAAAGGGTAAAAGTATCAAGCCCACAATACGATTGGGAAAAATACGGCGACCTTGGCGCGCAATCAAATCCACCGCATGTTAACGTAAATGAGGGCCCCGAGATTTTGGTACACAAGGATAAACTTTTCCTCATTTACTCGGCCAGTGGCTGTTGGACAGATTATTATGCCCTGGGGATGTTAACTGCATCAAAAAATAGCAATCTGCTCGATCCGACTTCATGGAAAAAATCAACGCAACCTGTGTTTAAGCAATCGCCACAGAACAGTGTTTACGCTCCCGGCCATAATTCATTCTTCAAATCGCCGGATGGAACGGAAGATTGGATTTTATATCACGCCAATTCACAGCCGGGGCAGGGGTGTGGTAATGAACGATCACCAAGAGCCCAAAAGTTTAGCTGGAATAAGGATGGCTCGCCAAACTTTGGTGTTCCGTTAAAAGAAACAGATTTATTGCAGGCGCCCTCGTCAAAATAATGGCGGCCATATGAATCTATCAGCTTAAATTATTAGATGTTGTAACAAATTTATGATATTGGGTGCCGGGTATAATATTAACCTTTTAAAAAATTGTTTAAATGGTTAATATTTGGTTAATTACATAATTAACTATTAACTGATGCCTAAACGTTGCTACAGCAAAATATTATGCTGTTTTGTAATCGCGCTTGCGTGCAAAACAGCATCTGCACAATCTGCTACTGATAGCGCCCGCTATGATGCCGCGATAAACGGTGTTGTGAATCATTTTTACCAGGGCGTAGCAGAACAATCCCGCCTGTATAATGGATATGTTTATGATTCTTATGATTCTTCTATAAAAGGCAGCGCCTACCTTGATGATATCGATGCCTGGCGAACCGGTTCGGTTGTTTACGATGGCGAAGATTTTGAGAATGTTTCGATGATTTACGATTTGTATACAGATCAATTGGTGGTTATGCTTTTTAATCACGCCTCGCCCATCGCTTTGGTACCTGAAAAGGTAGCCAGCTTTGATCTTCACGACCGGCATTTTATTAGGATTAACGCTAATAATGGCGGTGTAAAAGCTGGTTTTTATGAACAGCTTTACGCCGGCCACTCGCAGGCGATTAAAAAAGTGGAAAAAACACTCAAATCAACTTCGGCATCAACAGGCCGTGAGCGTTTTTTTGTACTTGTACATGAAGTGCCCGATTACTATATCAAAAAAAACGGTACCTATTATAAAGTAACAAGCCAGGGGACGGTGTTAGATGTATTTCCAGATAAGAAAAAGGAACTTAAACAATATATAAAGGATAAACATATTCAGTTTGATGGCTTATTTGAACAGGCTTTGTCATCCGTTGTAAGTTATTATGATAGTTTAACCAATTGATATGAAAAAAATCTACTTTACCCTTATTCTTTTTTTCGCGGTTAAATTATTGCACGCTCAGGTATCAAAAAATATCAGCGTAAACTTTAAGCAAGCTACCATTGAACAATTTGTTGCTGAATTGGAGTCAAAAAGCGGTTATCATATTTATTATGACCGCGCGCAATTTGATAGCCTGAAGATAAGCGTACAGGTTAATAACCAGCCTTTAGAAAGTGTGCTTAGCCAGGCATTTCATAATACCGCTTATCATTACGCTTTGTTTGAATCTAAAATGCAGGTTTTTTTAACCCGTGATAAAGAAATTCGAACGCAGCCCGCGGCAGGTTATTTTAACGTTAAGCCGGGGCAGGCGCCACCTGCGGCAAGCGCCACGCCGGTAATTGATTTTACTGTAGCACCAGTTAAAGCGCCGGTTATTGAATCAACCGTTGAAAATAAATTGTATGAGGTTGGTATAAAAACCAATGAGCTTAAGGCTGGTAAAGCATCTATATCGGGCTACGTAAAAAGCGCTAAATCGGGTGTAGGCGTAGCGGGGGCGGGAATTTATGTAGCCAATTCTGGCGTTGGCGTAACTACAGATCAGTTTGGCTATTATACCTTATCCTTACCGAGGGGTAAACAGCTTTTAATAGTTAAAGGTGTAGGTATGAAAGATGCCCGCCGGCAGGTTATGTTATATACTGATGGCGATTTGAACATTGAGTTACAAGAACAGGTAACTACCCTAAAGGAAGTTAAAATATCTGCCGAAAAGGTAGCCAATGTTCGCAGTACCGAAATGGCGGTAAGCCGGCTTGATATTAAGAGTATTAAGCAGGTGCCAGCTGTTTTTGGTGAGGCAGATGTGCTACGTATTGTATTAACCTTGCCGGGCGTACAAAGCGTAGGAGAGGCCACAACCGGTTTTAACGTACGTGGAGGCGCTGCCGATCAAAACCTGATATTGTTGGATGATAAAACAATTTATAACCCTGCGCATTTTTTCGGTTTCTTTTCGGCCTTTAACCCAGATATTGTAAAGGGAATTGAACTTTACAAAAGTACCATTCCCGAAAAATTTGGTGGCCGCCTGTCATCAGTATTGGAAGTTACGGATAGGGAAGGCAATAAGAAAAACTTTGCCGGATCTGCAGGTATTGGGCTGCTTACCAGTAGGTTAAATATTGAAGGCCCCATTGTTAAAGATAAAACGTCGTTTATTTTTGGCGGTCGAACCAGTTATTCAGACTGGCTGCTGAAACTTCTGCCCGAAGAGTATAAGCATAGTCACGCCTCGTTCTATGATTTTAACATTGATATAAGCCATCAAATTGATAAGGATAATAATATTTATGTAACCAGTTATTTAAGTAAAGATAATTTTAGGTTAAACAGCGATACCACCTATAACTACAGTAATAAAAACGCCAATATTAAGTGGAAACATAATTTTAACAGTAAACTATTCAGCCTCATAAGCTTTGGGTATGATGGCTATAATTATGATATATCAAGCAGCGCAAACCCGGTAAATGCCTACAAACTTAAATTCGGTATTAACCAAAGTAATTTTAAAACAGATTTTACTTACTATCTCAATCGTAACAACACGCTCGATTTTGGTCTAAGTGCAATTTATTATAAACTGAATCCTGGCAGCGAAACACCAAACAGTGCAACATCATTAATTGTGCCTGATAAAGTTGATAACGAACAAGGGCTTGAGAGCGCGCTGTATCTTGGGGATAAATTTGATATTACGCCCGATTTTAGCATCAGCGCCGGTATCAGGTATTCTATGTTTAACTACCTTGGCGCGCAAACCATTCGCAATTACGCGCCTGGTTTGCCACGCACACCGCTTAATGTAATTGATAGCACCACTTATAGCGGTGGTAAAACTATTAAAACCTATACGCGGCCCGAGATCAGGGTATCCGCCCGTTATAATATTACCGACGACCTTTCACTGAAAGCAAGTTACAATACGCTTGCGCAGTACATCCACCTGCTATCAAACACTACTGCCATATCGCCCATTGATATCTATAAATTAAGCGACCCCAATATCAAACCGCAATATGGCAGCCAGGTATCATTCGGGATATTTAAAAATGCAATGCAAAATGCTATAGAAACCTCGGTAGAAGTTTATTACAAACGCATTGATAACTATCTTGATTATAAAAGCGGCGCTAAGTTAATTATGAGTCAAGCCATTGAGCAGGAAGTATTAAATACACAGGGCAAGGCTTATGGTGTAGAGTTATCTGTCAAGAAAACCACGGGTAAACTTAACGGCTGGATCAATTACACCTATTCGCGCACGTTTTTAAGGCAGGATGATCCTACAGCGGGCCAGCTTATCAACGGTGGCGCTTATTACCCGGCTAACTACGATAAACCTCATAGCTTTAATTTTACAGGTAATTACCGCATAACGCACCGTTACAGTGTTTCGCTTGATGTAACATACAGCACCGGGCGACCGATAACCCTGCCTATAGCAAAATACTACTCAAACGGCGCCGAGCGGGTTTTTTATTCAGACAGGAACGAATACCGGATACCAGATTACTTCAGGTCGGATTTTTCGATCAATATAGATGGTAACCACAAGGTGCACCAAAAATTCCATAACTCGTGGACGGTAGGCGTGTACAATTTAACAGGCAGGCAAAATGCTTATTCAACTTTTTATCAGCAGCAGGGCGGAGCTATCAATTCATACCAGCTGTCCATTTTTGCCAGGCCAATACCGTTTATAAATTATAATATCAGGTTTTAAGTTATGGATATGAAAATTGAAGGGATAACAGTTAAGTTATGAAGAAGGCATTATATATATTAATAGGTATAACAATTATTACAGCCTGCAAAAAACAAATTCCTGTACCGGTTGCGGTAACATCTACAAGTTATTTGGTTTTTGACGGGCATATTGCTGTAGGCGATAGTACTTTTATCACCCTTAGCCGTACGGTAAGCTTAACCGGCAATGCAAAGGCAAGCCCCGAACTTGGTGCAAAGGTATCGGTTGAGGGCAAGGACGGAAGTAGTTATGCCTTAACAGCCAAAGATAAGGGTAGCTATGTATGCGCTCCGCTGAATTTATCAGGTAGTCAAACCTATAGGTTAAAAATTATTACCAGCAGTGGTAAACAGTACCTGTCAGATTACGTGCCTGTAAAAAATTCTCCGCCGGTTGATAGCGTAAATTATCAAATAGAAGGTAGTGGTTTAAGTATTAAAGTTAATACGCATGATGCCGCCAATAATACAAAATATTACCGCTGGGATTATATTAACACTTACCAGGTTCAGTCAAAATACGAATCTAAATATATTGTTGTTCAGCCGGATACCTCGGCATTACGCACGCCGGAGCAGCAGGTTTATAACTGCTGGGTAACAGATTCATCGAGTACTATTATTTTAGGATCATCGGCAAAACTATCTGAAGATAAGATAAGTAACCAGGAGGTGGCTTTTATCCTGCCAAGCTCAGAAAAACTACGGATTGAGTTAAGCGTCTTGGTTAAACAATATGCTTTAACCAGCGATGCCTTCAATTACTATGACCTTTTAAAGAAAAACTCGGGACAGGTAGGTGGGGTTTTTGACCCGCAACCCTCGGAGTTAACGGGTAATATTCATAGTGTTACTAACTCTGCAGAGCCTGTTATTGGCTATGTAACCATAGGTGCTGTAACGCAAAAACGTATTTTTATTTACAATAAAAATTTACCTGCAAGCTGGCTCCCCGATTTAAGTTTTTATGACGGCTGCGCTATTATTGTTGAACTATACGACAACCCCTTGCCAGGTGGCTTTCCACCCTATATCGAAAAACAGGTAAAGGAGTTTATATATACAGGCATAGAAACGCCCATCGATACCATTACCAAGCCCTATGCCATGAAATCGGCAAAACCTTATTGTGTTGATTGCACCTTAAGAGGCACTAATAAGAAACCGTTGTATTGGAAATAAAAGAAATGAATAGTTATGAAGAAAAATAACCTTCTTTTTCTCGCTTTTGTATTGTTAACTGCTATAAAACTTCATGCGCAGGTGCTTACCGATGTGCAGCAAGGTTTTAATAATTACAATGCGGATGTTTTGCAGGAAAAGCTTTACCTGCACACAGATAAAAATGGCTATACAGCAGGCGAGGTACTTTGGTTTAAAATATATGATGTTGACGGGATTTTTATGAAACCGCTCGATTTAAGCAAAGTTGCCTATGTTGAGCTGCTTGATGATAAACAGAACCCCGTATTGCAAACTAAGGTAGCTTTAGAAGCCGGAACGGGCAGTGGCTCGGTTTATATACCTGTTAATCTATCAACAGGGAATTTTACGCTAAGGGCATATACCAGTTTGATGAAAAATTTTAGTGCCGATTGTTATTTTTCCAAACAACTGGCTATCATCAACCCACTCAAAAGTCCGGATGCTGCCGGAAAACCAGTTGAAAGTTCTTTTGATATCCAGTTTTTCCCCGAAGGCGGTAAGCTTGTTAGCGGCATTAGCAGTGTGGTAGGTGTAAAGGCCACGGATCAATACGGCAAAAGCGTAGCTTTTAGAGGAGCCGTTTTAAATCAAAAGAATGATACCGTGGCGCGTTTTGTACCGCTTAAATTTGGTATAGGGCACTTTATTTTTAAGCCCGAAAGCAATGCTGTTTACCATGCGGTGGTTTTTATAGACGGCAAAAAAATAAACGAAGATTTCCCTGCTATTAATTCAACAGGTTACGTAATGGGCTTGAAAGATAGTGGAAACGGTCAACTAACTGTTACCGTGAATACAAATTTGCCGGATCAAAATGTTTACCTGTTTGCACAAACCCATAACCTAATTAAAAGGGTTGAAAGCGCCGCGGTATCAAATGGTGTTGCCAGTTTTTTAATAGATAAGAGCAAACTTGGCGAAGGAATTTCGCAGATCACTATTTTTAATGCAGACAAAAAGCCCGTTTGCGAGCGTTTGTTTTTTAAACGTCCGGCAAAAAAGCTAACCATCAACGCGGTTAGCAATGCCCCTGATTACGCTATTCGTAAAAAAGTAAATGTTACTTTAGATACAAGAGCACCGGGTGGCAAACCCGCTCTTGCCGATCTCTCTTTCTCGGTTTATAAGCTCGATTCGCTACAGCGTAATGATCAGGAAGATATTTTAAGCTATTTATGGTTAAGGGCCGATTTGAGAGGCAGTATTGAATCGCCAGGGTATTATTTCAGCAATGCGAATGCTGTAACAGACGAAGCCGCCGATAACCTGATGCTTACACAAGGATGGCGTAGTTTTGCATGGGATGATGTTTTGGCTGGTAAGATGCCCGTATTTAATTTTTTACCCGAGTTTAATGGGCCAATTATTACAGGAAAACTAACAGATAAAATAACCAATCAGCCCGCAAAAGATATCATTGCCTATCTCGGTATTCCTGGCAAACATGTACAACTTACTGCAGCAAAAAGCGATGCCCGTGGCAAGCTGGTATTTAATATCAAAAAGTTTTACGGGCAAAATGAAATTGTAGCCGAAACTAATACTAATGTAGATACCAACTATCGTATAGAAATCCTGACGCCATTTTCTGAGCAGTACGTTAAATTGATAGTGCCCCGTTTAAATATTACGCCCGCCATGCAAAATACTTTTGAAGATCAGGCATTAGCTATGCAGGTACAAAATATTTATAACGGCACCAGAATGAAGCAGTTTGACACTCCAAAAGTTGATAGCGCGGCTTTTTATGGTCATCCTTATAAAACTTACCTTTTAGATAATTATACACGGTTTACCACCATGGAAGAAGTGATGCGGGAATACATCAGGGAAGCCAATGTGGTACATACCGGCAAACAGTTTCACGTACATACAGTTACCGGCGTAGGTATCGGCTATTTATCTGATGAGGACCCCATGATGCTGGTGGATGGTGTACCATTTTTCAACCTGAACAAGGTTTTCGCGATCGATCCCCTTAAGATTCGCAAGTTAGAAGATGTTCCTTATAATTATTCGCTTGGAGCTTCTTATGAACACGGCATCTTTAGTTTAACCAGTTACAAAGGGGATTTGGCCGGTGCCGAAATTGATCCGCATGCCGTTGTATTGGATTATGAAGGATTACAACAGCAACGCCAGTTTTATTCGCCGGTATATGCTACCGATGAGCAAGCCGCCAGCCACATGCCCGATTTTAGGAATGTGCTATATTGGTCGCCTTCAATTAATACAGGCGCGGACGGGAAAAAGCAAATTTCGTTTTATACATCAGATCAACCGGGGAAGTACATAGGAGTAGTACAGGGAATCACACCAACGGGCGAAGCTGGTAGCCAAGCCTTTAGCTTCGAGGTAAAACCAAGCTATTCGTCGCAGGTGAAATAATTGAATGCGGTGTAAAGCTGTATAGCCAGACTTACGAAGTTTTCAAAACTTCGTAAGTCTTTAGCCACAGTACCCTACGGTATTAATAATTTACTTCTCTTTTCTTTCCGCTATATCCTGTTATGGTAATCTTCGCCACGTCAGCATCAATTTCAAAACTTCGTGATGACTGTGACAGGTAGCCTGAACCATAATAAAATTCAATCCTTTTTTTGCTGTTGTTTTTATAAACGATATCGGCATAAAAATCATCTGGCTTAAGTTTAATTGATCTTTTACGGGTGTTATTTACAGGCTTGTAAACCTTTAGGCTATCCTGGTTTTGGGTGGCTACAAAAATATCACCTCCGTTTGCCGATTGAATGGTTGCCAGTCCTTTGGCATCGCCATTAACAAATAAACCGCTTTGGGCTATGGACAGCGGCGCGAAACCACCTTTACCGTTGCCTTTCATCATTAAACCCATAAATGCGTCATGGCGCCCGGTAAAGGGTTCCATCCCAAAATCGTTACCAACCATTACCAGGTCGAGGTTGCCATCGTGGTCGATATCTTTTGCTACCATGCCGTATACAGGAGCCATTTGGGTTGCCAGCGGCATAGCTTTGATGCTGAATTTACCGTTGCCTTTATTTTCAATAAAGCTGGTATTCATATCGGTAGCTTTTAAAATTACGGCCCCCTCTTTATCAGTCGCGCTCCATAAATCATCCATGGTAGCCTGGCCAAAGCCACGGTAGGTGGGGTATTTTTTACGGATAGAGATAAGCTGACTGATCAAATCGTCCCTGGTATGCATCGGGAAAGGTTTTTGAGAACCATCGTCTGCTTTCATGTAGCAAAATATCATGGCATCAAATGAGCCGTTGCCATCAACATCTTTACCCAAAATAGTCATAGGTTGGGTAAACGAGGCTTTGTAGTTGGAGTTTTGCCCAAGGTTGCCGGCTACGTAATCAATATTGCCGTCATTGTTAAAATCGCCGGCAACGATGCTGTTCCACCAGCCTACGTGGTCATCAATACCCGATTGTATTTTGGTGAAGCCATGCCCCGTATTTTTGTAAAAAGTCATGGGCATCCACTCACCAACCACAATTAAATCAACCAGGCCGTCTTTATCAAAATCCGACCATAAAGCATCGGTAATCATACCGCCATGAACCAGATCGGGACAAAGCTGCGCGGTAACGTCGGTGAATTTGCCTCCTTCGTTGTGTAGTATATGGCTTACAGGCGATGAAGGATAAGCACCGGAGACAGAACGACCGCCAACAAACAGATCAAGCTTACCATCGCGATCAAAATCAGCAGCGCGAACGCATGAACCATTGTCATACTCAACAGGTACAGCACTGAAATCTTTTTTGAACATTCCTTTACCATTGTTGATATACAAACGATCCTGGGCGGTGGTATGGTCTTTAGGGAACTCGTAGCTGCCGCTTACCACGTATAGGTCAAGAAAACCGTCATTGTTGGCGTCAAACAGTAAAGCACCCATATCTTCTTCTTCCTTCAAATCTTCGTTGATGAAGCGTTTGGTATCCATGGTAAATTTACCATCGGCACTTTGCATAAAAAATACGCCTTTTTTACCGGCCGCACCGCCTACAAAAAAGTCGTCGTAGCCGTTGTTGTCAATGTCGCCCACGGCAATACACGGCCCGTATTGGCTTAACTTGTGGGGTAGGGTAGGCTGAATATTATAATCTATGGCATCCTTTTCCTGGTGTACATATTTAATACCCAGCTGGTTTGATGCCTGCTGAAACACCGGTTTTTCTTTTACCATGTTTATTACCGGATAATTCCCCGCGCTGTTTTTATATTGCAGCGTTATGGTTTGATTGGCTTTAATATTTTGAAGTAACTGCGTTTTGCCATCGGCCCAGCGAACGCGCAATGAATCAACGTTTGTAGCCGCGCCAATTCCAAAGTGCCCTTTGGCATCATCGGTACTCATATAACCACGACAAGGCTGCTGGTCATAAAACTGTTGTTTGCCCTGGTAATAAACGCGTATAGTTGCACCTATGCCGCCAATGTTTTTACTATCGCCCTGTAAGTTAACCGTAAGGTAATTATGATCCTTGGCAACCTGTTTTTTGTTGTTAGCGGTGTTTTCGTACACAAAAGCATCATCGTCTATATTATTGATTACCAGGTCTAAGTCGCCATCATTGTCCAGATCGGCATAAACACCACCGGTTGAGAATGTGGGTTTAACAATACCCCAGTTTTTAGATTGATCGGCAAACATGTAACCACCTTGGTTTTTAAAAGCATAGCTGGCCGTTTTTACAACCGGGAAAGAGTCTGCTGCTGCAAGATTGCGATTTTCTTTAACCGTACGCCCTTGGTCGTTACTGTAAAGGGCGTGGTCAAGGTCAGTCACATCACGCGGATAGCCATTAGTAATCACCATATCGCGGAAACCATCGTTATCAAAATCGGCAACAAGAGGCGTCCAGCTCCAATCTGTTTGGTAAATGCCGGCCATGTAGGCAATTTCGCTAAATTGGGTATGTCCCATGGGCGTTTGTCCCTGGTTTAACTGCAATACGTTACGAATGTATTGGTGTTCATATTTATATTTTTCATTGTCGATGTAGGTGATGTAATTATCACCCATCAGCATAGTTTTCTTGCGTACATTTTCTTCGGGCAGCATCTCTAACGAAACCAAATCTGGCAAGCCGTCATTGTTAATATCCACAATGTCGCTACCCATAACACTCCATCCGGTGTGTTTAAAATATTCGCCGGCACGGTTGGTAAAAGTTCCGTTTTTATTGTTGATGTAAAGTAAGTCGTTTGATATAAAATCGTTACCCACATAAATATCCGGCCAGCCATCGTTGTTAATGTCCGTTACCGATACTGAATTGCCAAAGCCTTCTATTAAAATGCCGGCCTCCTTGGTTACATTGGTAAAGGTGCCGTTGCCATTGTTGCGGTAAAGCCTGTCGTTATTTTCTGCACTGCCATCAACGAGCTTAGGGCGATAGGCAACAGGGGTGGTTTTGCCCAAAAAGTTGGTAAGCAGGTACATATCCAGGTCGCCGTCATGGTCATAGTCAAAAAATATGGCCTGGGTGCTATAACCGTCGTCATCAAGTCCGTAGGCCTTAGCTTCGTCTTTAAATGTGGGTACACCATCTTTGTTATTCCCCTGGTTTATGTACAGCATGTTGCGCCTTTTTTCGGGGTCCGATTTAAACGAGGCGCAAACATAAATATCCGGCCAACCGTCGTTATTTATATCTATAACAGATACGCCAGCGCTCCATTTGCCTTCGCCGTCTACACCGGCTATGTCGGTAACATCTTTAAATTTCAGATCGCCTTTGTTGAGGAATAATTTGTTGGCCACCATATTGCCCGCGAAATAAACATCGGGCAAGCCATCGTGGTTAAAGTCGCCTATGCCTACGCCTGCACCGTTGTATAAATAGGGGTGATTAAGAATATTGATACTATCACTTGGTGTTAAAGTATTTTTAAAATCGATGCCGGTTTCTGATGCGGGGAGCAGTTTAAAAAGGGTATTGCCGTCTTGCTGATGCGAACAACCCGATGCTAAAAAAAGTAACGATGTGACAAAAAGTTTAAACTTGTTTGGTAAAGTTTTATCCATATAAATGCCGTAATGGTTTAAATTGGTTTTATGCTTTGGTTAAGCTTTAACTTACTGAACGTTATACAGTAAGCGTACGTAAAGAAAACTGATTTTAAATTTATCCATTCTGCAAATGGTATCAAAACTTCGTCAAATTGTATCGCTTAATATTTGTTTATAGATTTACTATTAGCTTTGACAGCTACCCCATTCGGGGCCAATTAACCTTGATTTAAAACATTGTTACCCAACATATGAAGAAACTTTACCTTGCAGTTTGTACTACTGTTTTATTATTAACCAGTTCATGTAATTCCAATAATCAATGGAAAAAACCGGCGGAGAGTGCCGAGTATATCCATCGCTCGGTTAAGGAGGTTACCGAGGTGATGTTGCACGATATTTATTCGCCGCCGGTGGCCAGCCGTATTTACGCGTATATTACCGTTGCCGGTTATGAGGCGGCCAGGAACGGTGATAAAAGCTACCTCTCTTTAGCCGGACAGCTAAAAGGGCTGGATTCTATTCCCCAACCAGAGCCGGGCAAAAAATATTGTTATACCTTGGCGGCGGCTCACGCTATTTTAACGGTGGGCAAAATACTGGTTATGTCTGAAGGCCGCATTGAGACATTTCACGATGGCTTAATGCAGGAATTTAAAAATACGGGCATGCCAGGCGATGTTTATGATAATTCCATAACCTACGGTAAATTAATAGCCGATAGAATTTTAAAATGGGCTGCTAAAGATAACTACAAGCACACCCGTTCGTTATCAAAATACGATGTGCAAACCGATGATGCCAGTTGGAAACCGACGCCGCCCGCCTATATGAAGGGCGTTGAGCCGCACTGGAACGAGATTCGTCCTTTTTTGCTCGATTCGGCGCAGCAGTTTAAGCCTGCCAAAGCGGTTGATTTTTCAATGAAGCCCGAGAGCTATTTTTATAAACTGGCCATGGCTGTACACGATACCGGCTTGCATTTAACAGAACAGCAATCAACTATTGCAACATATTGGGATGATAACCCATTTAAAGTTAATAACAACGGGCACACCATGTTCGCCACCAAAAAGATTTCGCCGGGGGGGCATTGGATCAACATTACGGGTATAGTTTGCCGCAAAGCCAAAGCCGATTATGTGCGCACAGCCCAAATATATGCCTTCATGTCGGCTGTTATTGCAGATAGTTTTATCAATTGCTGGGACGAAAAATATAAAAGCCGTGTAATTCGCCCCGAAACTTATATTAACCAATATATTGATCAAAACTGGATGCCCTTACTGCAAACTCCGCCTTTCCCGGAGTATACCAGCGGGCATAGCGTGGTTTCAAACGCGTCGGCAGTGGTGTTGACCAAATTGTTTGGCGATAATTTTGCCTTTACCGATTCTACAGAGGTTGAATTTAGTATCCCGCCACGCAAGTTCAAATCTTTTAAAGATGCCGCGGCGGAAGCTTCTATCAGCAGGTTTTATGGCGGTATACACTACATGCCATCTATAACAAACGGCGTTGACGAAGGTAACAGGATAGGGGAGTTTGCGCTTACAAAGCTGAAAACACGTAAGTAGAAGATATGCCGCAATTTAGCGTATAAGCGAAGTTTTAAAAAAAACAGACTTACGAAGTTTTTAAAACTTCGTAAGTCTCTCATCGCTTTATATTCCTGACCACTATCGGTATTTCATGAGGGCTTAAACAGTCTCTCTTAGTAAGTTTTAATCTTTTGATTCTTTTTGTTTTGCTGATACTCGGTAGGGGTGGTGCCAAACTGTTTTAAAAAGTTACGGCCCAGGTGCGATTGAGAGCTGTAACCCACCATGTTGGCTACTTCGTAAACCTTATAGTCTCCATCTTCCAAAAGTTTAGCGGCGGCTTTTAAGCGGGTTATGTTGATTAATTCGTTAATACTAAGGTTTGATATAGCCTTTACCTTTCTGTAAAGCGTTGGCTTGCTCATGTTCATGAGATTGGCGATATGCTCAACATCCAGATCGGGGTTTTGAATATTGTGGTTAATAACCGCATTCAGCCTGTCTAAAAAGCTTTCATCGGGCTTGGAGTAGGCCATGGTTTTAATATTGGCCAGCGGCGAACTCGCGAAATGATCTTTTATTTTATTACGATTAATAAGCAGGTTGGCTATCTGCACCTGTAAATGCTCTGGCGAAAACGGCTTTTCTATATAAGCATCTGCACCAACTTCCAAACCTTCAATTTTGCTTTGCAACGTATTTTTTGCGGTTAACAGTATGATAGGGATGTGGCTGTAATCAAAATTGGTTTTGATGCGTTTACATAGTTCAAATCCATCAATACCCGGCATCATCACATCGCTGATGATGAGTTGAATATTTTCTATTTCAATCATATCCAGGGCTTCCTGGCCATTAACCGCCTTTATAATTGCATATTTATCACTCAGGTCATCGGCAATAAAATCCAATATTTCGGGGTTATCGTCAACTAAAAGTATAATCGGTTTCATAAAGTCAAAATTCTCCTCTTTAACGGTATCAATCGGTTCGTAATCATCCGGAGTGTTGTTAAGATCAAACTCCTCTTCCTGGTGTATCGGCAATGTTAAGTTAAATATATTAAAATTGTTAATAGATTTATTCAACACCAACAGCCCTTTGTGTAATTCGGCCAGCGATCGGGATAGTGAAAGACCAATACCTGTGCCTATTTGTTTCTCAGATTCCTTCATCCTGAAAAACGGTTCAAAAATCTTCTCTCGCATTTCATAAGGCACTATGTAGCCATTGTTCCGTATTTCAATGGTAAAGGTGTTATCGGTATCTTCGGCTTTTAACAACTCAATTTCAATAATAGAATTGCCGTATTTTATGGCATTGTTGATAAGGTTGCTTATGATCTTGGTAAAAGCTTCAATATCTACATAGGCGTAAAGACATTTCACAGGTAGTTGCAATGTATAGCTTTGATTTCGCTGCTCGGCCATTGGCTTAAACCTTAAAAAGGCATCGTCAAGCAGCTCGGCTATGTTCGATTTTACAAAATTAAGGCTGAAGCCATTGGTTTCCGTTTTTCTGAAATCCAACAGTTGGTTAGTTAAATCGAGCAGCCTGTTGGTATTTTTTTCCATGATCTTCAAATTGTTTTGAATATCCGGTACGTGCTCAGATTTTTTGATCACCTTTTCCATTGGCCCTTTTATCAAAGTCAACGGTGTGCGTATCTCGTGGGCTACGTTGGTAAAAAACTCAATTTTGGCATTGTAAATTTGTTTTTCCTTATCGCTTTCTAAAATTTCAATAAGTCGGTCGTTTTTAAGCTTATTCCGGTGATGGTATTCCCTGAGCAGGTAATAAATTATTGATGCCAGGAGCAAAGAATAGAGCATATAAGCCAGTGTACTTGCCCAAAATGGTGGCGCGATATCTATTTCGAGCGAAGTTTCTTTTGATGTCCAGATGCCATTGTTGCTGGCCGCTTTAACAATAAAGGTATAATGGCCCGGTTGTAGTTGCGTAAAGTACACTTTCCGGTTTCGTTTTAAATCTGTCCAGCCTTTATCAAGCCCCTTCATCATGTATTTATATTGCGTCATTTCGGGCGAAGGAAAGCTCAACGCGGCAAAATCAATACTGAAGGAGGATTGGTTATGATTTAAGTTAATTTTTGAAGTGTAGATGATTGATTTACTCAGTAGGGAGTCGGCACCATTTACCAAAATTTCCTGGTTATATACTTGAAAACCGGTAATAAGCACCGGTGCTATGTAATTATTAACGCTAAAGGATGAAGGGTTAAAACTAATCATGCCTTTAACACAGCCAAAATACATGGTGCCATCGGTATCTTTAAATGCCGAGTTGTAATTAAACTGATCACTTAACAAGCCGTTTGCCTTGGTGTAAACTTTAATGGCATCGGTAACGATGTTAAAACAAACCAATCCGCGGGAAGTGCTGATCCACAGGTTTTTGTTGTCGTCTTCCAACATCCGGAAGATGTAGTTACTTGGCAAGCCATTATCCAGATCGTAAAATTTAAACACCTTTTTTGCCGGGTTATAGCGCCACAAGCCAAGCCCGTCTGTTGCAAACCAAAGGGTATGGTTACTATCTTCAAACGCGCCATTTACGGTAGATCCATTTATGGCATTTTTAACAGGGTAAGTATCCTGCAAATGGATACTGGTGTTTTTTACAGGATCATAAGTATAAATTCCATCGCGTACGGTGGCCACCCAAATTTTACCGGCGTGGTCTTCAATAATATCATAGATAAAATCGTATGGGGGAATTTTGTCAATCGGTATAAAATCATGCGCTTTGCGGTTGTACAGGTAAAAGCCCCTGGTAGCCCCTACATAAATATCTCCGTTGCGCGTTTTACGAAAGCAGATCACAAAATTACTCTTGAGCGTTTTATTGTCTTTACCGGCAAGATAAACCTTAACAACTTTGCCGGTTGGTATATCCATAACATCAAGCCCGCGTTCAAATGTGCCTATGAACAAATCTTTACCGTCGGGCATCAGGCCATGAATGTTGGTGTTTGAAATATCGGTTTCGCCGCCGGGTAGGTAATGCGTCCAGGTACGTTTATCGGCGCTTAGTTTATTCAAGCCGTTATCTTCGGTACCCATCCAAAGGTTTCCGTAATCGTCTTTACAAATTTCCCGCACAACGTTGCCTTTAAGCGAGTTTTTTTCATCGCCGGGATAAATTTTGTTAAAGGTGGAGTATTGTTTGGGATAATAATTTACGCCGCCAAAATAAGTACCGGCCCATATGCCTCCTTCAACATCACGGCAAAGGGTATAAACGGCATTGTCTGATATGCTATAAGGATCGTTATACTTTTTCTTTAAATTGGTAAATGTGCCATGTTGGGCATCATATATAAATATACCTGACTCTGTCGCCAGCCAAAATTCGTTGTCGTTATATTTTGCAATATCCCTTACATATACCCCGGTTTTATTGGGGTTATAGGTAAGCGCGTCGGTATAAGTGCCGGTGGTACAGTCAAAAATTTTAAACCCCTGGCCCGATGTTGCTATAAATATTTTATTGCTGGCCGGACTAAACAGTTTTTCGATAAAGTTTGTAGGGGCCCAGTTTGAATGGTTAATAACACTATAGCTTCTAAACCGGTTGGAAGCGGTGTCCAGGCGCTCGATGGTGCCGTTTGCCGATGAAATCCATAAATAACCATTATTGTTTTGAGTGATTCCCGTGGCATCAAAATGCTGCTGGTTATAGTAATCGGTAATTTTAAGCGTTTTTTGATCGTACTTGATGAGCGATGCTCCGGCTACGTACCAGCAATTGTTGTATTTATCAAAAGTTATGGCCCTTACACCATTTTTGTTTAGGGGGTTAATCTGCGAAAAGCTTTCGGTTTTACTGTCAAATTTATCAATCCCCTCATCTGTACCCACCCATAAATTACCATCGTTATCAAGTGCAAGAGCATGCACCATGTTGTTGCAGATGCTTTTATTGTTTTTGGGGTTATGCCTGAAAACCCTGAAAGTGTATCCGTCAAAACGGTTTAGGCCATCGCGCGTGCCAAACCATAAAAAACCCTGTTTATCCTGTATACTACTATATACAGTATTGTTTGATAAGCCCTGCTCAACCTGGTAATGCCTGAAGTAATAAGGCTGCGCATTACATAGGGTACAGGGAATAATGAATAGTAAAAGAATGAAGTATATCGGTTTCAAAACGGTTAGCTTAAAACAAATATAGCCATTCCTTAACGGTGTTTTCGTCACAATCAAAAATGATACGTTTTGACTAATTATTGATACTTTTTGGTTAATTAAGAGCCCCCAAAATCCTCTTTCTTTACAACGTGATTTTAGATATGTCAATCTTACATTTTTAAAATTAACAATTAACCAATAATAAATCATTTATGAGAAAATTTTTACTACTCAGGCATGGGGGGCCTTCCCGCATGCAATGGCCGCCCAGTAAGTGGGGCCAAAAAGTAACGCTAATCTTATTTTCTATCATGACATGTCTGCTGGTTTCATTTAGTGCATCGGCACAAGTGAAAGTAAGTGGTACCGTTTCTGATACTACCGGTGAGGTACTTACCGGTGTAGCTATCAGGATACGTGGTACCCAGGGCGGTACTACAACTGATGTAAAAGGTAATTTTAGCATTAGCGTACCAAACGCAAACGCTGTACTGGTATTCACCTACATTGGCTTTAATGCATTGGAGTATCCGCTAAACGGACAAACCAACATTAGGGTGCGTTTAAAATCAAGCAACTCGGCTTTACAGGAAGTTGTTGTTACGGGTTACGGCTCGCAAAAAAAGGAATCAATTACGGGTGCCATTTCCAGCGTTACCAGCAAAGATCTTGGTCGTGTTCACGGCGGTTCAACGGTGAGTACTGGTTTGGCGGGTAAAATTCCTGGTGTAACTTTCAGGCAGGCAGAAGGCAGGCCCGGAGCAAGCGCCAGTATCCAAATTCGTAACATGGGTACACCGCTATACGTAATTGACGGTATACAGCAGGACGAAGGCCAGTTTAACAATCTTGCACCAAACGACGTTGAAAGCGTTACCGTGTTGAAAGACGCATCGGCCGCTATATATGGTGTACGTGCAGGTAATGGTGTTGTGGTAGTAACCACAAAAAAAGGACAGGGTGAAAGCAGAATTAACGTTGACTCTTACTTAGGTTTCCAATATTGGGATAGGTTCCCCAACGTGTTAACCAATTCATATGATTATATGAAAGCCCTGCAGGCAGCACAGGTTGTAACCAACGGAAGCACTTCTATTACCGATGCCGAATTGGCTAAGTACAAAGCAGGTACCGAACCGGGTTACCAAAGCTTTAACTGGAAACCGTTTATTTTGCAAAACAACGGTGCTCCTTTAAATTCATTCCACGGCGACATGACTGGTGGTAATGACAGGGTTACTTATTATGTTGCTGGTACTACTCTATACCAGAATGATCAGGCTGGTTCTGAATATTATTTCAGAAGAACAAACATTCAGTCGAACGTTAAAGCAAGAGTGGCTTCAGGTCTCTCTGTTAGCTTAAACATTAACGGTCGTATTGAAACCCGCGAAAACCCAGGTGTACCGGGCGGCGATGATTATTTTCTGGCTAAATTAGGTATCCTTGAAAACACCCCGTTAGACAGGCCATATGCTAATGACAATCCAGCTTACTTAAGAGATAATGGCCCACATACAGAAGCTAACTATGCTTTCTTAAATGATAAATTATCGGGTGTTTACCATCAGGACTGGAGGGTATTGCAAACCAACTTTGGCGTTGAATACGCGGCTCCGTTCCTGAAAGGCCTGGTAGCAAAATATGATTACTCGTATTACATAGCCGATGAGCTTTTAAACAACCACGAGTATACTTATAATGCTTATACTTATAACGAAACTACCAAAAATTACGACATCACCCACGCGGTGACTAATCCATGGAGAGAGCGTGAGCAACGTAAAGAACTGAATACTACCACTCAGTTCCAGTTAAGCTATAACAATACTTTTGGTAAAAGCACTGTTGGCGGTACTTTTGTTGCAGAACGCACCCACCTTGAGCATTTAAGGAACTGGTTACACGCCAGCCCTATTTCAAACAACCTGCCTTTAATTTATTTGCCAACGGTAGATACTTACCAGGATAGTGATGACTCTGAAGCTCGTATAGGTTACGTAGCACGTTTAAACTACAACTACGATAACAAATACTATTTTGAAGGATCAGCCAGAAGAGATGCTTCTTATTTATTTGATCCGGCCCACCGTGTAGGTTATTTCCCAGGCGGCTCTATCGGATGGAGAATTACCCAGGAAGGTTTCATGAAAAAATTATTGGGTGATAATAGTGTGCTTAATGATTTGAAATTCAGGGGGTCATACGGTGTTTTAGGGGATGACCGTGATCCAAACAATCCTAATAACCCAATTACCGCGCCTTATGGTTACCTATCTGGTTACAACTACAATACAGGTGCGGCGGGCAGCATAGCCATATTAGATGGTAATGCGGTTTCAACATCACAAAGCAAAGGCGTACCTGTTAATACCGTATCATGGCTTAAAAGTAAGATACTTGACATTGGTGCCGATTTCAGCTTATTTAACAGCCATTTAACCGGTACTGTCGATTACTTTAACAGGGCACGTACCGGTCTGGTAGGCACAAACTACGCGGTAGTTTTGCCACAGGAAACAGGTTATAGCCTGCCAAGTATCAATGAAAACAGCGATCAGCAGCGCGGTGGAGAAATTTCATTAGCTTACTTTAATAAAGTGGGTGATGTTAGTTATAACGTAGGTGGTAACTTTTCTTACAGCCGTAAAAAAACGATCATTAACAAAAGTAACCCTTTCGGTAACTCGTTAGATGAGTACGCAAACTCGCAGGTTAACAGAACCGCTAATGAAACCTGGGGTTATGAAGTTATCGGGCAGTTTCAGTCAATAGCGCAGATTAATGCTTATAAAGTAAATGAGGATGGCAAAGGCAACAGCAGCGTTTTACCCGGCGATTTGATTTATAAAGATATAAACGGCGATGGTAAAATTGATGGCAATGACGCGCGCCCAATTGGGTATGGTTTAGGCGCTCAGCCAAACATTAACTTTGGCTTAACTTTAGGCGCATCTTATAAAGGGTTTGATTTCCACGCCGATTTTTCTGGCGCGTCTGGCTACTCATGGAACCAAAACTGGGAATCAAGATGGGCATTCCAGAACAATGGTAACTTAAATACCATTTTTAACGATAGCTGGCACCTAAGTAATCCTACCGATTTAAACAGCACTTGGATTCCGGGAAAATACCCTGTGAACAGGAATAACATAGGCACCAACCATTATGATTATAACGTTAACTCAACCTTTTGGCTGCATAACGTAAAATACATAAGAGCCAGAACAATTGAGTTAGGTTACTCACTACCAACATCATTATTAGCAAAGGTTAAAATTAAAAGAGCAAGGTTTTACGCCAACGTTTACAACTTGTTTTCAATTGATAACCTGCATCAGTATGGTGTTGATCCGGAAACTGCCGACGATAACGGTTTGCAGACTCCGCAAAACAGGGTTTATAACTTTGGAGTTAACTTAACCTTTTAATAAAAATTTTAAGTCAGATATTCATGAAAAAGATATTAGGAATAATGGGTTTTGCAGCCCTGCTAACTACAGGATCATGCAAAAAGGATAGCGATTTTTTAACTGTCCCCCCAAAATCGGTAATCACAACGCAAACTGCCTTTTCAGATCCGGCGTTGGTATTATCTGTGATAGGCGATTTATATAACAGGCAAAAAGACTTTTCGAGCCTCGACGATGGTTGGGCAACATTTGCCGATTTTGGCGAATCGTTCCCTTCAGACAACGGCGCGTATTATTTTGTTCAAAATCGTAACTGGAATTACGGTACATGGGCAATATGGGATTATGGTTACATCCGCGACCTTAACCTTTTTATTGATAACCTTAATGCCTCCACCCAATTATTAGCGGCCGATAAAGCCAGGTTTTTAGCCGAAGGTCGTTTTTTACGTGCCAACTACTACTTTGAAATGGTTAAACGTATGGGCGGTGTACCGCTTATTACCAAAACCCTTACTTATGATAACAGCGGTAACGTAGTAGGGTTACAAATACCACGTGCTAAAGAATCTGAGGTTTATGATTTTGTGATCAGTGAGGCTGAAGCTATTAAAGGCTCATTACCGACAGATCCGAGCGAAAAATCAAGAGCTACACAAGCCGCCGCGCTTGCTATGGAAGCCCGTGCAGCTTTATATGCAGGCTCAATTGCTAAATACGGCGCTACTACTCCGCAGGTGTCATTAACCGGCGGCGAAGTAGGTATCCCGGCAAGCATGGCAGCTGGTTATTATACTAAGGCGCTCACCGCGGCACAGGCAATTATCAATGGTGCTGCCGGTGCTTATAAATTGTATAAAGTATTGCCAAATCTTTCAGATAATTTTGCAGCTGTTTTCTTAGATAAAAGTTCTGTTAACCAGGAGTCTATCTGGGTGGAGGATTTTAAAGCGCTTGCAGGTAAAACCCATGGTTTTACAACCAGCGATCAGCCATATTCAGTATCTGATGAGGCTTCTGACGCAGGTCGTTTAGATCCTTCTTTGAACTTAGTTGAATCTTTTGAAAAACTGGATAATACATTTGCACCTATCCCTACAAAAGATGGCGCCGGCAATCCAATTTATTATACAGATCAGCAAGATCCTTTTGCCGGCCGCGACGCGCGTTTGGGTGGTACAGTAATGTTGCCACACTCTTTCTTTAAAACAGCCTTTATTGATATTTGGGGTGGCTACCTTTTAGCCGATGGCTCAATTTTATCAAGTGATGATGCAACCCACCTTGCAAAACTACCAGGTACAGACGCTTTAGTACAAGTAGTAGGTAAAGATGGCCCGACACCAACAGGCGAGCCATTGCGCACACAAACAGGCTTTTACATCCGTAAATACATTGATCCAACTACAGGTTCTGGTCGCCGTGGCCGTGGTAGCGATGTTAACTTTATCCGTTACCGTTATGCCGAAGTATTGCTGAACGCCGCCGAAGCTTCTGCCGAATTAGGTGATTACGCAACAGCAACCACTTATATCAACCAGGTACGTTCAAGGGCCGGCCTTACAACACCTTTGGTGTTAACGGGCGCTAACTATTTTGATCGTATTGTGCATGAACGCCGTGCCGAGCTTTCATTTGAAGGCCTTAACCTGTTTGATATGAAACGTTGGAGGATAGCGACCAAAGTTTGGGATGGTAATACCGAATCATTGGCCGATTTAACCAGCAACATTGGTGCTGCAACAAAAAGAAACACGCAGCCATGGGGTTTATATCCTTACAAATACTACAACCCGGGTAATGCGAATAATGGTAAATGGGTATTTAGAGAGGTATTGCCATCAAACGTAACAGGTGTGCTTAATTTTAGATTAGGAAACTATTATTCACAAATTAACGATGGAATAATAACAGCCAACCCTAAAATTGTAAGGCAACCAAATCAATAAGTTTAATAAAAAATTGAATCACATGAAAATCAAATTTCATCACATCATCATATTAGCCGCCATGCTTGCAGGTTCGTCTTGCAGCAAGCTGGATAATATTAAGCCACCGTCAACAACATTAAAAGGGCAGCTAATGTATAAGGGAACTCCCATAGGCGTTGAATATAACCAGGTGCCTTTCAGGCTGTATCAAACAGGTTACGCTGGTAACACGCCCATAACTGGTACGTTTGACCAGGAAGGAAATTATTCGGTATTAACCTTTAACGGCAACTATAAATTTACAATTCCAGGCGGCCAGGGACCTTTCCAATGGAAAGAGCTTCCATCTGGTGGCAGGGATACAATAGCAATCGCGCTTACAGGAAATCAAACAGTAAATATCGAAGTTACTCCTTATTACATGATTACCAATTCGGCTATAACTGCTTCCGGAAATAATGTTGCTGCTAAGTTTGGCATCCAAAAAATCATTACCGATGCTACGGCTAAAAATATACAAACCGTAAGTTTATTTGTAAATAAAACCCAGTTTGTATCACCTGCAGATCATGCTGCCGAAGCCGATTTGGATGGTTCGGCAATTACCGATATGTCAAACATTTCGTTAAGCGTTGCAAAACCAACGTTTGCCATTACGCAAAACTATGTTTATGCCCGTGTGGGTATCCGTATAGCCGGGGTGGAGGATATGATATTCTCGCCATTGGTTAAAGTGACCTTCTAAGTTAATAATTGGTTGGGGCCGTACTGTGGTGGTATGGCCCCTTTTTTTCTTCCTATCCTGTATTAATTTTATATTGCCCTCTATTGATCTGTTTATAAAAACTAATGAAAAAAACTAATTTTTGCCTGGCAGTTTTGTTTGCTGCATCCTTATCAGCTAATGCGCAACAAAGCGATTGGCATCTTATCAAAACACATATAACTACCCCATGGGCCGATAAGGTTGACCCTAAAGCACCGTTGCCTGAATATCCGCGTCCGCAATTGGTTAGGGGCAACTGGCAAAACTTAAATGGTCTTTGGAATTACGCCATCGTACCCAAAAATGAAAAAGAACCTACTGCTTATGCCGGTAAAATCCTGGTACCCTTCGCCGTTGAATCGGCCTTATCGGGTGTTGGAAAAACTGTAGGTAAGGATAGCATACTATGGTATAAAACTACCATCACCCTCAATAAAACCTTAAAAGGTAAAGATGTACTGCTACACTTTGGCGCTGTTGACTGGCGTACCGAAGTTTTTGTAAATGGTGTTAGCGCCGGTAAACACGAAGGTGGCTTTGACCCGTTTACATTTAATATCACCCCTTATCTAAAAAGTGGTGCTAAACAAGAAATTAAAGTGAGCGTGTGGGACCCAACAAATGACGGCCCGCAGCCACGTGGTAAACAGGTAAAAAATCCCGAAGGGATCTGGTACACACCTGTAACCGGTATATGGCAAACAGTATGGTTAGAAGGTGTTACCAAAACCCATATTGAAGCCACCAAACAAACCCCCAATATTGACGATCACACACTTACGGTTTCGGCCGAAGTTAGCAATAGCCAGCCTGGCGATAAATTAATGATAACCGCCTGGGATGGTAAAACCCAGGTTGATGAAAAAACGGTTGATGCCGGTGGCACAGCGGTTTTAAACATCAAAGACGAAAAATTATGGTCGACAACCGATCCTTTTCTTTATGATTTGGAGATAACCCTGTTACGTAACAGCAAACCTGTTGATGTGGTGAAAAGTTATTTTGCCATGCGCAAAATTTCGCTTGGTGCCGATGCCAATGGCATACAACGTATGTTGTTGAATAACAAATTTGTTTTTGAATACGGCCCGCTTGACCAGGGTTGGTGGCCGGATGGTTTGTACACCCCGCCAACCTATGAAGCGATGGCTTATGATATTGACCAGTTGAAAGCGATGGGCTTTAACATGATCCGTAAACACATTAAAGTTGAACCGGCACGTTACTATAATTATTGTGATAAAACAGGAATGTTGCTATGGCAGGACATGCCGAGCGGCGATTTAGGTAATCACTGGGAAAACCGCCCCGGTGTATTAGATAAAGCTACCGATCAGCAGCGTACGCCGGAGTCTGAAGGTTATTACCGTAAGGAATGGAACGCTATTATCAACTCGTTATATAACTACCCTTGTATTGTAGTGTGGACGCCATTTAACGAAGCCTGGGGACAGTTTAAAACTGTGGAGATTACCGAGTGGACGATGAAAAAAGACCCCTCAAGATTGGTGAACAGCGCAAGCGGTGGTAACTTTTACGATACTGGTAACATTGTCGATCTGCATAATTACCCGCACCCGGCCATGCCGCGGCCAGAAATTTTTGGCAAAACCAAGGCCGTTGTTTTGGGCGAGTTTGGTGGTTTGGGTTGGCCTGTAGATGGCCACACCTGGCAGGCTAATAAAAACTGGGGCTACCAGAATTTTAAAAACGGCGAAGATTTGCTAAAACGCTATACCACTTTTACCGATAGGTTGCAGGAGTTGATCAAAGTCGGTCTTTCGGCCGCTGTTTATACCCAAACCACCGATGTAGAGGGCGAGGTGAACGGTTTTATGACTTATGATCGCAAGGTGATTAAAATGCCGGTAGAATTGTTACATAAAGAGAATGTGAAACTGTATAACGAGGCGTTAGTAAAATAATAACCGCTTCACCTAAATCCTCGCCAAAGGAGAGGACTTTAATTTGCAAATTTGATATTTAAGAACCCTCTCCATTGGAGGGTGAGGCTAATATTTAACATGATGAATAATTTAAACAGGATAGGGAAGGGGATTTGTTTAACAGCCGCGCTGGTATGCTCTGGTGTTTATGCAGCATCGGCACAGGCTGTAAAAGCTACAACAGTTACAAAAGTTAACAATCAACCCTTAAATGCTAATTATATTAATAACCGTGCGCCATTACAACGGGAGTATTTTGAAAAACTTCCCGTAGGTAGCATAAAAGCCGGTGGATGGTTAAAAAAAGCCCTGGAATTGCAACGCGATGGCCTTACCGGCAACCTGGGCGAGATCAGCGTGTGGCTATCCAAAACCAACAACGCCTGGTTAAATAAAGAGGGTACCGGCGAATACGGCTGGGAAGAATTGCCGTACTGGCTTAAAGGCTACGCCAACATTGGCTACATGTTGGGCGATCAAAAGATTATCAAAGAAGCAAAATTTTGGATTGATGCAGTATTGAACAACCAACGTGATAATGGCGATTTTGGTCCTGCCCGTACTAATAAGGGCAACCGCGATTTGTGGACTAATATGCCAATGCTGTGGTGCCTGCAATCGTACTACGAGTATTCAAAAGACCCAAGGGTAATCCCCTTCATGACTAAATATTTCAGGTATGAGCTTTCGGTGCCGGATGATAAATTCTTAGAAGATTATTGGGAAAACAGTCGCGGTGGTGATAATATGCTGAGTGTTTACTGGTTGTACAACCGTACCGGCGATAAGTTTTTGCTTGATCTGGCTGCCAAACTGGATAAAAACACGGCTAACTGGCGGCAGGCTAATAACCTGCCTAACTGGCATAACGTAAACGTTGCCCAGTGTTTTAGGGAGCCGGCTACGTTTTACCTGCAAAGTCATGACCCTAAAGATCTGGCTGCCACTTATAACGATTTTAACCTCATCCGTAAAATTTACGGCCAGGTGCCGGGTGGTATGTTTGGTGCCGATGAAAACGCACGTAAAGGTTATGATGATCCGCGCCAGGCTGTGGAAACCTGTGGCATGGTGGAGCAAATGACCTCAGACCAATTGCTATTAGGCGATACCGGCGACCGCCTTTGGGCCGAAAACTGCGAAGATGTTGCCTTCAATACCTTCTCGGCAGCTTTTATGCCCGATTACCGTTCACTACGTTATTTAACTGCCCCTAACATGGTGGTAAGCGATGGTAAAAACCATAGTCCCGGTATTGCCAATGAAGGTCCCTTTTTAATGATGAACCCTTTCAGCAGCCGTTGCTGCCAGCATAACCATGCCGCCGGCTGGGTTTACTATGCCGAGAACAGCTGGATGGCTACACCGGATAACGGTTTAGCAGCACAGTTGTACACGCAAGGACAGGTATCAGCCAAGGTTGGTAATGGCGCGGCGGTAAGCATTGTAGAAACAACGCAATACCCTTTCCAGGATCAGATTAGCTTTGTGGTAAATACCTCAAAAACTGTAGCGTTTCCGCTTTACTTACGCATACCGGAGTGGTGTAAAGATGCATCGGTAAAAGTTAACGGTATTTCCGTTAAATTGAACACATCAACCGGCGATTATATCAAATTAGCTAAAAGCTGGAAAAATGGCGATAAAATAACCCTGCATTTACCTATGCAATTGAAGGTGCGCGAGTGGGAGCAAAATAAAAACAGCGTGAGTGTAAATTATGGTCCGTTAACTTACTCCCTGAAAATTGATGAAAAGTATACCAAGGAAGATAGCCGCACCACTACCCAGGGCGATTCGCACTGGCAGGCAACTGCCGATCCGCAAAAGTGGCCTTCGTATGAAATTCATCCTGCATCTGATTGGAATTACGGTTTAGTGATAGATAAGGAGCATCCCGAAAAATCTATAGAAGTAATTCGCCGTGCCTGGCCAAAGGACAATAATCCATTTACCAACGCTGGTGCGCCAATAGAACTTAAAGCTAAAGGAAAGCAGATAGCTGGTTGGACAATTGATCAATATGGTCTTTGCGGTGTGCTACCTCAAAGCCCCGTTAAAACGGAAGCGCCTTTGGCCAATTTGACATTGGTTCCTATGGGCGGCGCAAGGCTAAGGATTTCATCGTTCCCGGTAGCAGAATAAGTTTTGCTTGCGGCACTGTAGTCAACCTGTTAAAAGAAGCTGTTGCGGTTTTGTTGCGTTTTGTATTTTATGACAAATTGCAATTTGTTGATTGTTAAATAGATGTGATTTTTATATTGTTTCTCCTGTTGCGAACGCAACAGCAATATGATGCTTTTGTATCAAATTAAAAATTGATAAGTGTGATAAAGATTAGAAATATTTGTTTGGGATTAATACTGCTAAGTTTGGGCGCTGTAGCCCAAACTAAAGACGGTGGTAAAGGTTCGCCACCACCATCGCCCCTTTACCGTGACCCTATATATGACGGTGCTGCAGACCCGGTACTTGTTTATAACCGCGGCGAAAAAGAGTGGACGATGATGTATACCCAGCGCAGGGCCAATGTGCAATCGCCGGGTGTGGCTTTTTGTTACGGTACAGCTATAGGGGTAGCTACGTCAAAAGATCATGGGCACACCTGGGTTTATAAAGGCGCGCTTAACCTGGAGCATGAGCAGGGGCAAAACACCTTTTGGGCACCAGATGTAGTTTATGAAAAAGGCATATATCACATGTTTGTAGTTTACATTAAAGGTGTTTACAGCCAATGGGGCGGCGATTCGCACCTGGTACATTATACCAGTAAAAACCTATGGGATTGGAAATATGAGGGGCTGTTGAATTTGCCCGATCATAATATCATCGACCCTACATTGATGAAACTGCCCGATGGCAAATGGCATATGTGGTATAAGGATCAAAAACTAAACAGCATAACCATGACTGCCCAAAGCACAGACCTGGTTAACTGGCAAGCCGATGATAAGCCTGCTATTGCTGGTCGGGCTCATGAAGGGCCAAAGATATTCTGGTTTAAAAACTATTACTGGATGATTACCGACGAATGGCAGGGCCAGCGGGTATATCGTTCAAAAGATGCCAAAACCTGGGAGCACCAGGGTTTGGTTTTAGATAAACCCGGTCACCGCCCCGAAGATACCCCAACCGGCGCCCACGCAGATGTGGTGGTGAATGGCGATCATGCTTACATCATTTACTTTACCCATCCCGGCCGCAAAACTCATGGAGAAGATGGCGGGTTGGATAAAGATGGCGCATATTCTTATTCAACCAAACGTACCTCAATCCATGCTGCCGAACTGGAATTTGCCGATGGTACTTTGGTTTGTGACAGGGATAAGCCGTTCAACTTTTGGCTTGATGATATTTTAAACTGATTGTGGGGATGATAAAGCAAGTGCTGAAGTTGTTTTGTGTGGTGTTATTTATTCCGTTTTGTGTTTGCGCGCAAAAAAATACTCCGGCAAAGGCTGATGCTCCGGTTGATATATATTGGGATCAATCGTCATTAAAACAGGTATCAGTAGGTGGTGGCAATTATGCCCGGATGATACAGTTGCATAATGGTCATTTACTTTGCGTTTATGAAAATCATAGCGGAGTACAATGTACAATCAGTACCGATTTAGGGAAAAACTGGTTTGCACCCGTGGAGGTAGCTTCATCAATCACCGGGGTTAACATGGCTGTACCCGAAATTTTGGAGCTGAAAGATCATTCTTTGCTGGTGTCCTATAATCCTCGTCCGCATAAAATAAACGGCGTGTGGGACACTACCAAACGCTTTGCTATCGTCACTAAAAAAAGCTACAATGAAGGCAAAACCTGGAAAGATGAAAGAGTGATATACCAGGCAGATTACCGGTTTGAAAATGGCTGCTGGGAGCCGGCACAATTGCAATTACCATCTGGCGAAATCCAATTATTTTACTCTGATGAAGGCGTTTACACGCATAGTAACGAGCAAAATATATCCATCTTCAGATCAACAGATGGCGGTTTAACCTGGACGTTAAAGCCACAGATAACCTCATTTACTCCCGGCCATCGTGATGGTATGCCGGTGCCGATTCTCCTTGCTGGTACAAGCGAAGTTTTGTACGCTATTGAAGATAACGTTGGCGGGCAGTTTAAACCATCCATCATTCGTAACAGCCTTAAACAAAATTGGGCAAAAGCAGTCGGCCCTAATGATACCGAACGCAATTACGCGCTAATACCGAAGTTGCCGGATACAGTTTACGCCGGCGCGCCATATTTACGCCAATTGCATAGCGGGCAAACTTTGTTATCGTACCAAAGTACACAAAACAGAATCAATAACGGCGACCTGGCTTGTATGCAAGTGGCGGTAGGAGATAACGAGGGCAAAAATTTTGTAAACGTGAGCCAGCCCTTTACAATGCCGCTAAATAAACACGGGTTATGGAACTCGTTATGTGTACTTAATGATGATACCATCATCGCGCTTACGTCAACCAACGCGTATGGAAGCAATGCTATCTGGATGATAAAGGGCCATTTGAAACTTAAAAATTGAATTAAACTATTAAACACTTATACATGCAATCAAAATTTAAAATATTAGCCGTGGCCTGTTTGATGCCATTGAGCATGAAACTGGCGGCGCAGCAAAAGGCCCCAGCCAAAGTATGGAGCCAGGAAAAAGCCAAAACATGGTACGCCCAAAACCAATGGCTGGTGGGTGCCGATTTTATACCAAGTACGGCCATCAATCAGTTGGAAATGTGGCAGGCCGATACCTTTGATCCTAAAACTATTGATACCGAATTAGGATACGCTCAGGGTATAGGAATGAATGTGATGCGTGTGTTTTTACATCACCTGGCCTGGCAGCAAGACCCCGAGGGCTTTAAAAAACGTATGGATCAGTACCTGGCTATATCAAGCAAACACGGTATTAAAACCATGTTTGTATTTTTTGACGATTGCTGGAACAAAGTACCTAAAACAGGTAAACAGCCTGAGCCAAAACCGGGTATCCACAATTCTGGCTGGGCGCAAGATCCAGGTCAGCCGGCATCCGAAGAAATGGCTAACTCACCTGTGCTGCAAAAATATGTTAAAGATGTATTAACTCATTTTAAAACTGATAAACGCATCCTGCTTTGGGATTTGTATAACGAACCAGGTAACTCTGGCAAAGGCAATAAATCATTACCCTTGTTAAAAAATACTTTTAAATGGGCAAGGGAGGTAAATCCGGGCCAGCCTATAAGCGCGGGATTATGGGATTGGAACCTGGAGGATCTTAACCGTTTCCAGGCGACAAACTCAGATGTGATTACCTACCATGATTACTCGCCGGTTAATGATCATTTAAAAACAGTTCAGTTTCTGAAAATAACAGGCCGCCCGTTAATTTGTACCGAATACATGGCCCGTCCGCGTAACAGTACGTTTGCAACCGTATTGCCTATGCTAAAAAAGGAAAATGTTGGTGCTATTAACTGGGGATTTGTGACCGGTAAAACCAATACCATTTACGCCTGGGACACCCCAATGCCCGATGGCAGCGAACCTAAATTGTGGTTCCACGATATTTTTCATAAAGATGGTACGCCTTACAAATCAGAAGAAACTGATTTGATAAAAAGCCTGACCGCAAGAGGGAAGTAGTTTGCAGGGAATACACTCAAAATGCGCAATTTTTGAATGTGTTTGTTCTGGTAAAATATAGCATTAGTACCCGGTGTTCCACTGGAACGGTGGAACATCCGGTACGTATTTGTTGTTGATAGTGAGTGAATTATGGGTTTTTAGAGCGGATTTGCATGAAACGCCATCTTGTTTTGATTATCAGCGTTTTAAGCTGTTTTCTTTGAGAAGTTCAGAAAAATATCATAAAAAGTATGAAAAAGGCCTATAGATATTTATTGCTTGCACCGGCTTTATTTTTGGCGGCCTGTGGCAATGCGCAGCCAAAACCTGCCGCTCGGCCACCAGCTGTTAAGGGTGTTATCAACGTGGTGCTTGATCGTGATTTTCCTGACCCAACTGTAATTAAAGTCGGATCGAAATATTATGCCTATGCCACCCAATCGCCAAATGGTAATCAAATGGTTAATATCCAGGTGGCATCGTCAACAGATCATATTCATTGGACTTATGAAGGTGAGGCCCTGCCACAAAAACCAGCCTGGGCTTCTAATACACAGAGTTTTTGGGCACCGGATGTGTTCTTTGATGCCCGGATGAATAAGTTTGTGATGATTTTTTCTGCCGATCCGAATGAGCTTACAGGAAAATGGATGGGAGTTGCTTACGCCGATAACCCACTCGGCCCCTTTATAGATAAAGGCAGCCCCTTAATGAAAGGCCCTGATTTTCACTGTATCGATCCCAAAGGTTTTGTAGATCCTAAAACCGGCAAACATTTATTGTATTGGGGTTCTGATTTTCAACCATTAAGGGTTAGGGAAATGAATGACGACTGGTCGGATTTTAAGGCCGGATCTGCGGCAACCGCGGTTGTTTTTCCCGGCAAGGACAAAAGCTATAGCAATCTTATAGAAGGTTCATGGCTTGATTATCAGGATGGTACTTATTATCTCTATTACTCGGGTGATAACTGCTGTGGCGATAATGCTAATTATGCGGTGATGATAGCCAAGGCAACCGATGCTTTTGGGCCGTTTGTAAGATTGGGCGAAAGCAACAATTCATTAAATAGTGCCATCCTTGTAAAAGATAGCATTTATACCGCGCCTGGTCACAATTCTATATTTATGGACGATAAAGGCAATAAGTTTATCGCTTATCATGCCATCGAAATAGCGCATAAAGAGAAGGGACGTGTGATGTGTATCAGCCCCATTCGGTATATAAACGGTTGGCCACAGGTTGTTAAATAAAATTGTAATAAAATGGTAAAGAAGTGGAACTTTTTAGCAATTGTATTTACCATTGCCGCAACGTTTGCAGGCAGAAATATGGCGCTTGCGCAAAATATTGTTATCAATAAAAAGTTTAACACTAAACCAGGCGTCGAAGCCGGTTTAACAGGTACAAAGTTTACCATAACATGGCCTGCGGGATTAAATAATAAAGGCAGGTTGGTATTGAATTTAAAAAATGGTGAGGCGTTATTCAATAGTATAGGGCTAAGTAAAAACGGAGTTTATCAAACGGTTATCGAAAATGTCGATCCGCAGTTTATACTTACCGAAGGCAAACGCGATCTCATCTCCCAAAATGGCTGGAATATCTTTTTTGATAAGGTACCGTTAAAGCCCCATCAATCTTACAAAGTTGATTTTCATAAAAGCGATATCAACGTGAGGGGTTCCGGTTCCAGAACAATCATTACAATGAGTGGGATAGAAGCCCCCGATTTTAAAGGCGACTTGCAAATTACCTTGTATAACGGGCAGCCACTTTTTAATATAGCCGCTGTTGTATCAACCCAAAAAGATTCAACGGCAATATTGTACGATGCCGGCTTGGTAAGTAAACAGCAACCTGTAAAAAGTATTAGCTACAGTGATGTTTATGAGAAAATACAAACCGACAACATCAGTATCGCAGATACAGCTAAAAATATTGCCGTAAAATACCGTACCATTATCGGTAGCAATGACAAGGGAAGCATCGCCGTATTCCCGGCACCACACCAATATTTTTACCCGCTTGATGAGGCCTTTAACCTTAAATTTGTTTGGTACGGGAACAACTACCGTTATATGTTTGATGGCTATGGCCTGGGCATAAGGCAGGAGTTAAACGGCGATAACCGATATGTGCCATGGTACAACGCCCCACCGGGCACCAAACAGCGACTCAATTTTTTCTGCTTATTGAGCACCGGCGATGCACCGGCTTTATTGAGTAATGTAAAGCGGTTTACGCATAACGATAGTTACAAATTCTTGCCCGGTTATAAAACCATGGCCAGTCATTTTCATAATGAGTTTATTATGAGTGTGGTGCTCAAAGGCAAAGCTGTGCCAGATAGCCCTAACTTTGTAAAAGTTTTCAAAAGATTGGGCGTGAACATTGTTCACCTGGCCGAATTTCATTACACCGCCCACCCCAAAGGACCGGATGAGCAGCGGTTGCTGGAACTTAAAACCTTGTTTGAACAATGCAGCCGTTTATCCAACTCCAATTTTTTACTGTTGCCCGGCGAAGAGCCTAACGAGTTTTTTGGCGGTCACTGGCTGGGATTTTTTCCTAAACCGGTTTACTGGATCATGGCACGTAAGCCCGGTACTCCATTTGAAACCACGGACGCCAAACACGGGAAGATTTATCACATTGGCGATAAAAATGATATGCTGGCCCTGCTCAAAGCCGAAAACGGTTTAGCATGGACTGCGCATGCCCGTACTAAAGGTTCAACAGGTTTCCCTGACGCTTATAAAACGGAAGACTTTTACCTGTCCGACAGTTTTTTAGGTGCTGCCTGGAAAGCTTTACCTGCCGACTTATCGCAAGAGCGATTGGGCAAACGCGCGTTCGACCTGATGGACGATATGAACAATTGGGGGCTCCATAAAAAAGTTTTATCCGAGGCCGATCTGTTTAGCATAGAGCCGGAAAACGAAATGTATGCTCACATGAATATCAACTATTTAAAACTTGATAAACAGCCGGAATTTAATGCTGGTTGGCAACCTGTTTTAGATGTATTGCAGCAGGGCAAATTCTTCTCCACCACCGGCGAGGTGTTGATTGAGGATTTTAAGATCAACAATCACGCATCCGGCGAAACAATTACTTTACCGGCAAACGGCGAATGCAAAATTAATGTAAAACTTAACTGGACATTCCCGCTCAATTTTGCGGAGATCATTTCTGGCGATGGTAATAACGTTTACCGCAAACGTATCAACCTTGATTACACCAAAGCCTTTGGTGAGCAATTAATCTCTTTAACTGAAAATATGAAAGGCCGTAAATGGGCCCGATTGGAAGTTTGGGACGCCGCTGTCGACGGGGCATTTACGCAAACTATCTGGTTCAAATAGACTGTTCAAGAATTTGTGCAATAAAACTTTTCTTGTTAGAAGCTGTTTAAAAAAGATCAAATAAAACTACTATATCCTCAACGTCATTGCGGGTTGTAAAATCCGGCGGACTGTGAAAGTGGAAATGACGTATATTGCATGGCGCAGACGACTCACCCCGAACATCGCTACGCTTGTTCTGCCCCTCCTCCGGCTAAAGCCGCATAGAGGGGCGGGGAAACAAAAGGAATGTTTTTACCCTCTTTGCGGTTTTAACCGCAGAGAGGGTCGGCCAGCGAAGCGTAGCCGGGGTGAGTCGTCGTCAGCGTTCAAACCCACGGCATTAGGCTAAAACGAATACGTCATTGTGAGGTACGAAGCAATCCCCGATTGTACAGGGCGGATTTGCTTAGCCAATCTACCTCTTAGGGATTGTTTCGTATCTCGTTATGACACCTTTTATATGTTTTTAAACAACTTATTACCAGTTTCTACAGTATTACCCTTCAATAATTTTCCCCATTAACAGCTTGCGATATTTAATGAAATAATCATTAATAAACGAAATATCGTTGAGTTTATTTAAAGTTAATTTGTGTTAATGTGTTGTGAATCAATACTTTATTGGTTTGGCATAATGTTTACTATATGGCTTGTACAATTTACAATGGTTTTAAAATGAGGTATTTAAACTTTAAAAGATCAGGCTATGAAAACAATCAAACATGTATTCAACGTACGTAAGCTAAACAGTTCACTAACAAACAAAGTGATTGAATTGCACAACACCGGTTACGATCATGATTTTCAGTTACAAGGGCAAAAGGATTTACTATGCCTTCAGGATAACCGGCTGTTTAACTTTGATAATGTGTTGGTTAGGTTGATAGATCAGGGGTATGATAACCTAAGCCACTCTTTTAAATACCTCCATACAATTGATACAGGTTGCGGGCAAAAAGGTATTTTATTAACCGCCAAAATAGCCACATTGGTTTGTAAACTTAATACCGCGGCCGATGTATCCTGAAAAGTTAAGTAGATCATTCATAATTGATAATAACCTGGTATCATGTTTATTGCGGGACCGGTTGGAAACAAAACTTACCGAACTTTACGCAAATGGTTATGAAGCTTTTTTAGATGAGCAGATACCAGCCTCAAACGACGAACAAAGCTGTTTCGACGAATTGTTAAAGCTTACGGCGGTGCAGGAAAATACTAATTTTTATGAGTACCGGCAGGCCTGGATTGCCTGGAGCACTATGAATTTAGAAGATCGTTTGTATTTGCTTAAAACTTTTCAGCAGCATTTTAGCAGTCTTAATGCTTGTAACAAGCCCAAACGCAATGTGATGTTTTTTTGCAAGGTTTTTATCACCGAATTTGTGCCGCTTATTGCCACAACACCCAATTAATAAAGCTATACCAATACCTATCGGGAGTATCCAACCCGATAAACTGGCCAACTTGCCGAATGATTAACCAGGAGTGATCAGCTGAAAATGAAAACATATAGCTAAATTGCCGCTATAAAATTTTTAAGTTGATATGAAGAAAAAATGGATACCCTGCGTGTTGTTTGCCGGCATCGGGTTGTTACCGCTTGCTGGCAAAGCGCAAGATCAGGCAGGTAGCGGTAAAGAATGGGTTAAACGGTCGGATAGTTTTACCCAGTTGCTTATAGATCTTGATGAGAAATACTCGCCAGAGTTTGGCTCAACAGAAGGTGTTACTATTTATGATACCCAAATAGGTGTACCTACTTTGGCAAACCAGTTAGCCGAACGTAAAGAAGAGGAAACTTTAGTGGCCAGATTTACGGCGGCGCTTAAAACAGAAAAGGATGCCAGGGTTGCGCAGGATCTTAAAATTCTGATAGCGCATTTGAAATTAGGTTTCCGTCAGCAGGATTTTGGAATAAAACGCGAAGTGCCTTTTTACAACGCCGCAGACGCGGTTTACAGTGGACTGGAAATTTTGCTTGATGATCAAACACCTGCCGAACGTAGGCCAGCTACCATTGCCCGTTTACGCAAATACGCCGGTATCGAACCTGGCTACAGACCCCTTACTGCCATTTACCAGGAGCGTGTTGCCGCCCAGATTGCCAAGGGAGATATGATTTATCCATCTAAACAACAAATGGAGCTTGACCTATCCCGTAGTGCCAGTATCATGGATGGTATCCCTGAGCTTTGCAAAAAGTTTAACCTGACAGGCTGGGAAGAACCCTACGCCAAGCTTAAAAAACAGGTTGAAGATTATAACCAATGGACTCGCGATAACGTTTTGGTAAAAGCCCGTACCGATTTTAGGTTGCCCCCGGAAGAGTACGCCTTAAACCTGGAAGATTACGGCGTTGATTTACCACCTGCCGAATTAGCAAAACTTGCTCATGCCGCGTTTACCGATATACAGGCCCAAATGCAGCCTATCGCGACGCAGGTGGCTCAAAACAGGCACCTTGCTTCGGCAGATTATCGTGACGTGATTAAGGAACTGAAGAAAGAGCAGATTCATGGCGATTCAATTATCCCGCTTTATGAAAAGCACTTGAAAGATATAGAGGGTATTATTCGCGAACATCAGTTGGTGACTTTGCCTAACCGCCCGGCAATTATTCGTTTAGCAACTGCTGCCGAAACCGCGCAGGGTCCTGCACCGCACATGGTGCCGCCGCCGTTTTTGAATAATACCGGTCAGCGTGGTGTATTTGTATTGCCGCTGAATATGCCACCGGCGCCAGGCGAAAAAAGTGGTGCCAAGTATGACGATTTTACTTTCGATGCCGCTTCATGGACTATCACCGCCCACGAAGCCCGTCCGGGTCACGAGTTACAGTTTGATAAAATGGTGGAAGAAGGGGTTTCAAAGGCGCGTGCTTTATATGCCTTTAACTCTACCAATGCCGAAGGTTGGGGATTATACTCGGAATACATTGTTCGCCCGTATATGCCGCTTGAAGGGCAACTGGTTTCTTTAGATTACAGGTTGTTAAGAGCAGCCCGCGCTTTTTTAGATCCTGAATTGCAGGCCGGTAAAGTTACGCAACAACAGGCGCTTGATATTTTAATGACCGACGTGGTACAATCGAAAGCTTTTGCCCAACAGGAGGTCGATCGCTATTCATTGAAGTCTCCAGGCCAGGCTAACAGCTACTTTTATGGCTACATCAAAATGCTGGCCTTGCGCAAAGATGCGGAAACTGCTTTAGGCGATAAATTTAGCGCTTTACGCTTTCATGATTTTATCCTGTCGCAAGGTTTATTGCCGCCCGCCTTGATCAGGGAAGCGGTAATGAACGAATTTGTACCTGCCGAAAAGAAACGGTAACTATTTTTGATTGGCAGCGGCTAAAATCTCACGGTTTACGCTGCCAATCATATTTTTAAATACCGGTTCGGCATTTACATATTCGGTAAGTAGTTTAAACTGGTTTTTAGCCCTGGTTAAATTATGACCGGGATATTGGGCACCATAATAGACATCGTTATTTAAAAAATCGGTTAAAAAGCGAAGCCCCTGCATATAAATCATCAGCTTGCCCGAAAAAATGAAAAGCTGCTTTTCGGTTTCCGTTAAAATATCACCCATTTCGGCCATGTAGCCCTTGTATATCGCCCTGAAAAAATCTTCACGAATATGTATCTTATTCAAATCCTTCTCTTCTTCATTAGCCGGCGAAAGATAGGTGCGCATCATATCGCCTACATCGCTTAAATAATAACCTGGCATAACGGTATCTAAATCAACCAGGCAAAGGGCCTTGTGGTTATCATCAAACAACACGTTGTTGATCTTGGTATCGTGATGAACTGCCCTTAGCGGTATTTCGTTATTATTTACCGCCTGGTTATAGGTTTGCAGAATATCAAAATGATTATAAACCTCCTTGATTTCGGCACCCGCCTGGGCCAATTTAGCAGCATCAGCATTTTGCGATGCCGTTTTAAACTGATCAAACCTTAGTTGAAGATTGTGAAAATCTGATAAGGTATATTTAAGTTGTTTAATATCAAAGTGGTTTAGCAAAAGGGTAAACCTGCCAAACTGCACGGCTGCTTCAAAAGCCTCATTTTTATCCTGCAAAAAATTTACAGTATGTGATCCTTCAATGAATGGAAATAGCCGGTAAAAAGCTCCATCCGATGATTTAACTATCAATTCACCATCAGTTGTTTGCAAGGGAGCTACAAAAAGGTAATCCGGGTTGTTTTTACCAAGATATCGCTTTACCGCAGCTAAATTATCAGCAATATTTTCCGGGTGTGTAAAAACCGCCGTATTAATTTGCTGAAGAATATAGGCTTCGTTATTACCGGTAACCTTATAGGTATGGTTTATTAAACCGGAGCCAAAAGGGCTGGTTTGGTACTCGGCAACATTTAGTCCAAAGCGTTTTAGTATATCATCAAACATATTATCGTGGTTAACAGTATCAAACATACTTAATAGGTTAATGAAACCCATGCGCAAACGTTTGACCGTTTTTTATATTGGTTTATTTTTTGTTTTCGATGAGTTGCGATTCAATGATGATTTTGTAATAAGCGCTTTGCTCGTTGCTGCCTTTATCCTGGTGATGCAGCAAATCCATCAAAATATCAGTAGCTTTTTGCCCTTGCAGGTAGGGGAATTGCTCAACAGAAGCCGCGGGGATATTTTCCATATAATTGATCAAAGGTAGGTTAGCGTAGCTTACAAATTCAAGCTCCTGGTTTAATTTTATATTAAGTTTCTGGGCATATTTGATGGCGAAAAGTGCCACGTAATCATTAAAGGTTACAATTGCGGTTGGCTTGCGTTTGTTGGCCAATAATTCGTCTAACGCTTTTTTTGTGCCCTCTTCGGTCAAATCGCAGGATACAATAAGCGATGGATCATATTTGAGCCTGTTTTTTGTCATGGCTTTAATATAACCCTCTTTGCGTTCGCCGGTTGCAACCATGGTTTGGGGGCCGTTAATCATACCAATTGCCCGGTGGCCTTTTTTTAGCAAAAAGCTTACGGCCTCAATGGTGCCAATTTCCATATTGCAGGCTACATAATGAATATTGGGAATATTAGGGATGCGGTCAAAATAAACAACCGGGATATTGTATTTTTTGAGATTTTCGAAATGCTGAAAGGATGACGTGTTTTTGCCAACGGATACCAGCAAACCATCTACCCTGTGATTTTTCATTTTCTCCACCAATTGTTTTTCCTTCAACTCATCATCGTGCGATTGGGCCAGCAAAACAGTATAGTTCTTTTTATAAGCGGTATCCTCAATAGCGCTTATCGCTGATGAAAAGAAAGCTTCTGAAAGTTCGGGTAAAATAACGCCTATGGTATGGGTTTTACCTTTCTGTAAAAATATAGCGGTTTGGTTGGGTTCGTAATTAAGCTCGCCTGCCAGTTTTTTGACTTTTGCCCTTGTGGTTAAGCCAATACTGGGGTGATCATGCAATGCCCTTGATACCGTAGATACCGAAATACCAAGCAGCTGCGCTATCTCTTTTATTGTAGTTGGTTTTGATTGCATGGAACCTGTAGGGTATTGATTATAAATTTAAAGTTAGGACATTATTATGTAATTACGCTTTGCAGGCAAGGTATTGCAAACGTTTGCGTGTTGTTTTTGCATATAAATCATCGGTTTACAGGGCTTAATAGCTACTTTCATAACGGCAACAAAACTTTGCCACAATTTATTAAATTAAAACCTCAATAAGCCTTAAATATGAATGCCAATACTATTACAGTGAAAAACTGGGGCGAAGCAGACGGAAAAGATATTTTGCTTTACCAGCTTTGTAACGCAAACGGAATGATGGTTTGCATAACCAATTACGGTGCATCTATACAGGCCATCACCACGGCCGATAAGGATGGTAATATGGCCGATGTTGTTTTGGGGTACGATGATGTGGAAGGCTACATTAATGATCCATATTTTACCGGTGCCATTGTGGGCCGGTTTGCAAACCGTATTGATGGCGGCCTGGTGACGCTGGATGGCGAACAATATCAGTTAACTATAAAGCCAGGTGGTTTTCATCATCACGGTGGGGCGATTGGGTTTAATAAAAAAATATGGTCGGCAAAGCATTTTGCGCAGGATGGTAAAACAGGGGTAACGCTGGTGTATGTTAGTCTGGATGGCGAAGAAGGCTTCCCGGGAGAACTGACTACTACGGTTACTTATACCTTGAATAACAAAAATCAATTGATTGTTGATTTTAAGGCAATCACCACTAAAACAACCCTGGTTAACTTAACTCAGCATGCCTACTTTAATTTATCGGGGCAGGCTGGTAGCTCCATTTTGGGCCATGAATTGATGATGCCCCTGCAAAGTTATTTACCCGTAAGCGCGAAGCAAGTGCCAATAGGTGAGCTTGCACCGGTTGACGGAACTCCTTTTGATTTCAGGCAAGCCACACGGATTGGCGAACGGATAGAAAACCAAGATGAACAGCTAATTTTAAGCAGAGGGTATGACCATTCCTTTGTAATCAAAGCCGAAGATTTTGAGGGCTTGCTGATGGCCGCCAGCGTAACCGAGCCGGTAAGCGGCAGGGTAATGAATGTATATACTACCGAGCCGTCGGTCCATTTATACACCGGCAATTTTATTGAAAATAACTCGCCGGGTAAAAACGGCGCTCAGTATATGCACCGCAGCGGCTTTTGTTTAGAAACACAACATTATCCTGATGCGCCAAACCACGAGCATTTTCCATCAACGGTGTTAAAACCCGGAGCGGTTTTTAAAAGCAAAACCATTTTTGAGTTTACAACAAACGCCATTTAAGGGATAAAAATGACCAGTTTTCAAACGTTTGCGTTAAATTGAATCGCCCTTTTTTCGCTAAAGCGCTTAATTGCTAATACATTTATAAAACCAAACAAATTCGCTACACCTAAAACTCAAGCATGAAAAAAGTAATCAATATTTATATACCGGTTATATGTGTGTTACTTTTTAGTAACGCGGCAGGGGCTAAAACGCGGGCATCTGCCGATACTACCCTGCGCAAAATTATCCCGGTGGGTGGTAACGCCTGGACAAGCGCGCCGGCCATAATTACCGACGAGGGCCTTACTCATTGGACAAGCGCTGCATCGGTAAGCACTATTTACTTTAGGGTTTCGGTAAAGCAACCCATTCAGTTGTTTTTAAGATTGAGGGTACATCAGGGCGAAAGTACCATCAGGGTGACGTTTGGTAACAAAATTATCGACAAAAAAATAAACAATACAGTATTTGATACCATCGCCATTGGTAAAATAAATGTGGCGCGGCCGGGCCACGTTAAGGTAAACCTGCAGGGCATTGCCAAAGCGGGCGATGTATATGCTGATGTAACCGACGTAATTATTAAAACCAATAAAGCTGATAATGATATGGCCTACGTAAAGCAGGGCAGTTCGTTTTATTTCGGCAAAAGAGGTCCTTCTGTACATTTAAGGTTTGATGTTCCGCGGAATGTTCAGGGAAAGGTAAAATGGTTTTACAACGAGATTCATGTACCTAAAGGAGGCGATATTTTAGGTTCATATTTTATGGCCGATGGTTTTGGGCAGGGTTACTTTGGTATGCAGGTAAACTCGCCTACCGAAAGGAGGGTGCTGTTTTCAGTATGGAGCCCGTATGATACGCAAGATCCTAAAAGCATCCCCGAAAATATGCGCATCAAGCCTTTACTCCGTGGAGAAGGCGTACACATTGGTGAATTTGGTGATGAGGGTTCAGGTGGTCAAAGCTATATGAACTACCCCTGGGTTGCCGGCCAAAGCTACGCCTTTTTGTTAAAAGCAGAACCAGATGCGGCCACAAATTCAACCACTTTTACGGCATGGTTTAAAGATGTAAGCGCCAATAAATGGATGCTGATAGCCAGCTTTAACCGCCCAAAAGTAGCCACCTATTTAAGCGATTTATATTCGTTTGTTGAAAATTTTGACCCCGATTATGGTGATAAGACCCGTAAAGCATTTTTCACCAACCAGTGGATAGCTGATACAGATAACAACTGGATTGAACTGACTAAAGCCATGTATACCGGCGATGCTACCGCGAACGCCAACTACAGGAAAGATTATGCCGGTGGCGCGGACGCGACGGATTTTTATTTGAAAAACGGCGGCTTTTTTGACAACTATAAGCCTTTACGCACCATTATAGACAGAAAGCCACTTGGTGTAAAACCCGTTATCGATTTTGATAAGTTACCCTTAAAATAAACCATAGGCATATAATTGCCGCCAATCATAAAAACATATATGGAAAGAAGAGAATTTATAAAAAACGGCGCTATTGCAGCCGCGGGGTTTAGTATTTTGCCAACGGGTAGCCTTTTTGCATCGGCCCAGGCCAAAGTAAGGTTGGGTTACATTGGTGTAGGTGCCCGCGGTATGAGCCATATTGCCGAAGGTTTGCTGCGCGATGATGTAGAGGTTGTAGCTATTTGCGATACACAGGAACATTCGTTGAAGATTTGCCGGGAATACATCGCCAAAAAAGGTCATGCCCCGGTAAAAGAATACACCGGCGGATTGGATGCCTATAAAAAGCTGTTAGATCATAAAGATATCGACGCCGTAATTATCGCTACTCCGTGGCAGTTTCACCATCCGCAGGCTATTGATGCCATGAAGGCCGGTAAATACGTAGGCTGCGAAGTTATTGCGGGCCTCACGGTAGAAGATCACTGGGATATTGTACACACGTCTGAAAAAACGGGCATGCCTTACATGACCCTGGAGAATGTTTGTTATCGCCGGGACGTAATGGCCGCGCTTAATATGGCAAGGCAGGACCTTTTTGGTGAAATTATTCACCTTGAAGGCGGCTATCAGCATAATTTAAGAGGAGTGTTGTTTAACGATGGTAAAGGTAGCTATGGCAACACAGGTGTTGAGTTTGGTGCTAAGGCTTTAAGTGAAGCACAATGGCGCACCCAGTTTAATATTGATGTGGATGGTGATATTTACCCTACTCACGGTGCCGGGCCATGTATGCATTATGCCAATATCAATGCCGGTAACCGTTTTACCAACCTTGTATCATTTAGCTCGAAGGCACGTGGTTTGGGGGCTTACATTGAAGAACTATCGCCCGGTCACCCGAATGCTAAGATCAATTATAAGAACGGTGATGTAACCACCACCATGATTAACTGCGCAAACGGCGAAACAGTAATACTGAGCCATGATACGCATTTGCCGCGCCCATATTCCCTGGGTTTTAGGGTGCAAGGCACCAAAGGCCTGTGGATGGATGTGAACAAAAGCGTTTACATCGACCATAAATCAAAAGAGGACGACTCCTGGGAGCCGGCACAGCAATGGTTTGATAAATACGACCATCCGTTATGGAAAAAATACGAAAAACTTGCTCAGGGCGACGGTCATGGCGGGATGGATTGGTTTGTGTTTAATGCTTTCATTGAATCGGTAAAGCAAAAGAAACAAACACCAATTGACGTATATGATTCTGTTACCATGAGCGTGATCACGCCGCTATCAACCCAATCGCTTAAAAAAGGCAATGCCTCAATTGAGTTTCCTGATTTTACCAAAGGTAAATGGAGGGATAGGAAGAATGCTTTTGCTTTAGACGATAGCGGGTTTTAATACTCCATTAATCTAATATTGAGCCCTGTGTAGCAATTGTTGCACAGGGCTTGTTGTTTTTATGTACCTCTGCTCTCGCTGCTGCCGCGAGTTTAGCGCAGCGTAACTCGTGGCTTGCATAATTTAAGTTTCCAACTTTAATTATGTAAAAGCCGGAATTTAGGCCCATTTATCAGCTACATCCCGGCAACTGAAAGCTGCAACCATGGCATCCAACGAACTGAAAGCTCGCGGGAGTACAATGTTTACATATTGTGCCAACTCACTTTCTAATACCCTGTAAATCAAAAAAATCAGCCATCACCTAAAAACGCGCAGAATCTTCTGATTATCCATGTTAACAGGCTGTTAAATCATCTGTAAGTAGCATCAAACCACCCGGTTTGGGTGAGTATTAAAAGCGCAAAATGTTATTTATCAAACGTTTGCGTGATGTTAGTTTACCCTTAAGCAAACGTTTGCGCTGTGTAAAAACAAGCTTTTTTAAGGTTGTATATCTAACTTCCAATATTCGAAACAAGCACAGAACTAACAAAAATCTAACAATTAATTAATTGGTACTAAAACAAGAAATGTATGATTAAAGTTTACTCACACCTCGACCCAGGTTTCAGAAGTACTTCAAAAAAGGGAGGATTTGGCAATTCTCTTTTTAAGGTGGCTTGCTGTTTCCTGTTTTTATTGTTGCCTGCACTGGCAAGCGCGCAAACAATAGTAACCGGTACCGTAAAGGATAAAGACGGGGCAATTATTGGCGCTACGGTAACAGAAAAAGGCATCAAAAATACAACCTCGACAGATTTGAACGGCAAATTCAAACTTACGCTTAAAGGTAATGCCCATGTATTGGTTGTATCATATATAGGATATAAACCACAGGAAGTTAACGTTACAGGCAGCGAAGTAGCCATAGTTTTACAGGAAGACCTTAACAAGCTAAACGAAGTAGTAGTAGTAGGTTACGGTTCTGTTAAAAAAGGCGACCTTACCGGCTCTGTAAGTTCTATTAAAAGCGATAACCTTACGCTTGGTGGTACTACCACCAATATCGGCCAGGCCATACAAGGTAAAGCGGCCGGTGTACAGGTGCAGCAATCAAGCTTTGCACCAGGCTCTGGTATTAATATCACTGTAAGGGGTGGTAACTCTATCAATACTTCTACATCGCCATTATATGTGGTTGATGGTTTTATCAGTGATAATGGTAACCAGGTGAATCCTAACGACGTGGAAGATATCCAGGTTTTGAAAGATGCATCGGCCACGGCCATTTACGGTGCAAGGGGCGGTAATGGCGTAGTTTTAATCACTACCAAAAAAGGTAAAAATGGTACTGTTTCACTTGATGCGGATATATCTGGCGGTACGCAGTACTTAACTTATAAACCGGGTTTGCTAACAGGTCAGCAATATACCGATATCCAAAATGCCACGGCAATTGAAGACGGCAAACCGCAACCGTTCCCAACCAGCTTTGTACCCGCCAATACCAATTGGTTAAAACTGGCAACTCAGAATGCTACAGTACAAAATCGTAGTGTTAGCTTAAGCGGCGGCGATCAAAACTCAAAAATTTACGCGTCTGGTAATTATATTAAACAGGTAGGTGTTTTACAACATACCGGTTATGAAAGATATACTGCAAGAATAGGGGCCGAAAAAACATTGAATGAGAATTTAAAACTGAGCGCTAATTTTTATGGTGCAAGTTCAAACTCAACCCTGCAATCGTACAGTGGCGATATTACCGCGCCATTGTTTAGCTTGTTAACAGCACCACCAAACTATGCGCCTTACAACGCCGATGGCACTTATAATTACTACGTTATACAAGGTACCAAGAGCAATGCGTTGGCAGGTTTATTAGAACCTACTAATAATAGCGGTACCAAATTGGTAAACGCCAACATCGGTTTAGATTATAAACTGGTAAAAGGCTTAACCTACCATCTTACAGCAGGTAGCGAGTATAGCCAAAATACTGCCGGGCAATATTTGCCTACAACAACTATCGCCGGTGCAAAACAGGGCGGTGTTGCGAGTGAGCAAAACTCATCGGCTTTTAGGTGGATAGTTGAAAATTATTTTACCTATAAGTTTAACATCAATAAAGATCACGACTTTACCGTTTTATTGGGTAATTCAAACCAAAAAGATGTTACCGATGGATTGAGTGCCAGCGCTAAAGGCTTTTCAACAGACGCGTTCCTGTACTACAATTTAGGAGCGGGCTCGTTAACCAACGGGTATGGCAGCAGTAAAACAGAAGCTTTGCTAACCTCATACTATACCAGGCTTAACTACGCTTACAAAGATAAGCTGCTGGCATCTTTTTCATACAGGGATGACAGGTCTTCAAATTTTGGTTCAAAAAAACGTTCGGGCTTTTTCCCGGCGGGTGCAGTAGCTTATAAATTTACCGATGAGGATTTTATTAAAAATCTTAACACCTTTTCAAACTTAAAACTAAGGGTAAGTTATGGTGTTACCGGTAACGACCGTATTCCGGCCAGCTTGTACCTTTCAACCTTTGGCCCTTATAACACAGTGATCAATGGCAGCGGACAGTTACAACCAGGCATCGAACCTAAAACTTTGGCTAATCCTAACCTTAAATGGGAAAGCACCGCGCAGTTTGATGCCGGTTTAGATATGGGCTTTGCAAACGGGCGCATTAATACCAGCATTGACTTTTACAGCAAAAAAACCACCGACTTGTTGATCCAGATTCCGATAGGTCAGGAGTGGGGCTTTAGCAGCCAGTATGTAAATGGTGGCTCTATCCAAAACAAGGGTATTGAGCTATCGGTAAACACCACCAATGTTCGTACAAAAGATTTTTCATGGAACAGTAATGTAACTTTTGCTTTTAACAAACAAAAACCTTTGGATTTAGGTCCGGGTGTAAGCGTTATCAGCTCAAATACAGCTAACCCAAGCGGTACCGTATCGGCACAGGAATTTGCAAGAGTGGTACCAGGCATTGAATTAGGCGAACTTTACGGTTACGTTTACGAAGGTGTTATTAAAACCGGCGAAACTTATGGCCCGCAACCAAAATCAAAACCAGGCGATCCAAAATATAAGGATGTTAATGGCGATGGCGTAATTACTCCGGCCGACCGTACTTACCTCGGTAATTCAAATCCGCATTACATGGCTGGCTTCGGTAATGATTTTCATTACAAAGGCATTGATCTGGGCATCTTTTTCCAGGGAGCGTTTGATTATTACCTGTATAACATGAACGCCATGGTATTGGAATCAACAACCGGTGTTGCTGCGTTAAACAGGTTTGTAGCCGGTAAAAACGAAAATACATCTATACCCCGCGAAGGTTATTATTTAAGTACCTACGGCAGCTATGTAAACTCGCGCTTTGTTGAAAATGCTTCGTATGTGCGCCTAAAATCGCTAACGTTGGCTTATAACTTCCCGTCGGCATTGTTTCAGCATATGAAAATTATCCAGGGTATAAGGATATATGGCGAAGCGCAAAACCTGTTTACTATTACCGGTTATAAAGGAACCGACCCAGAGGTAAACGTTCACTCGGGCGCAACCAGCGGCGGTTTGGACTTTAACTCTTTCCCGGCATTTAAAACGGTAACATTCGGTATTAAAGTTTCTGTTCATTAATGATAATAATCCATTTTACGGATCAACATAAAGATAATTCAAATGAAAAAACATTATATAATTCTCCTGGCAGCAGCGGTGTTCGGCACTTTTTCCTGCAATAAATCCAGCCTGGAGCCAAAGATCTATAGCAGTTTAACCAGCCAAAACGCGTTTTTAACCAAATCAGACGCTATTGCGGCAGTTAACGCGGTTTATGCCCGTTTAAAAGGACCGGCTGTTGGCGATAATTTTGACTATTGGACCGTGCGACACTTCGCACTTACAGATTTAACTACCGATGTTGGCCATTGCAGTTACACCGGCGACCCTGGTCAGCTTTCACTGGTTCAATGGAACTCTGCTAACGGATTGATAGGTGAAGATTACAGGCAGATTTACAAATTGGTTGCTAATGCTAACAATGCCATCTATAACATTTCGGCAATGACATCTATCAGCGCGGCTCAAAAAAGCCAGTTCCTGGCCGAAATGAAATTTTTGCGTGCCATCGCCTATTCTGATTTAACAGATTCATGGGGCCCGGTAATTTTAAATACAGAAAAGGATATTGCTAACCCTGATTATAAGGCTAAAACAGCACCATCGCCTATTGCCGATGTTGATGCCATGATGATTGCCGATTTACAAAATGCCATCACTGTATTGCCAATAGATTACAGCAAAAGCGACATTTATACTACCAATGATGTTGGCCGTGCCACCAAAGGGGCCGCCATGTTTTTGTTAGCAAAAATATACCTGCGTGAGCACCAATGGCAAAAAGCCGCCGATTTAACTAAGCAGGTAATGGATTTAAACATTTACCAGCTTTATCCAAGCTATGCCGGCTTATTTAAAGAGGCTAATACCTGGTGTTCTGAAAATATCTTTTCGGTATTGAGCGACGCTAATGTGAATGGTACTGAGTTATTGAATCACTTTGGTCCGTTGAGCCATCCGGTACTTACCGATAGATGGCAGTACTACGCCGTAACCTGGGATTTTTATAACAGTTATGGGGATGAAGATGACCGTAAAAAAATGTTTTTTACCCAGTACGATGGTGTTGATGGTTTAACCCATAAACAAGCGCCTACACAGGGTGCTACCGCGCCGGCTGGTGTTTTATATATGCCGGATGTGGCTACCATGAAGTATGCTGATCCAAATGGAGCTAATACGTATTACGATGGGCACAGTGTTGATATTTTACGCTATGCCGATGTGCTATTAAGCAGGGCAGAGGCACTGAACGAATTAGGTGGCCCAACTGCAGAGGCTGTTGCATTGGTAAACATGGTAAAAGCCCGTTCACATGCCAAACAATTGGTAGCATCGGCACTTACCCAATCTACCTTCCGCGACGCGCTGTTACAGGAACGTGGCTGGGAGTTATATTATGAGGGCAAAAGACGGGCCGATTTAAAAAGATTTGGCAAATATGATGTTGTTGTAAATGGCTACCTAAAACGTACCGGCCAAACGCAAACCGTACAATTGCCGCGCGATGAGTTTTTCCCTTACCCGCTTAGCCAAACTCAAATTAATCCTAATTTGAGCAACGCGGGCAGGCAACAATAAGCTTTTTTTGATTGATTGAGTTGTTTTTAGCGATGGGTTTAGGCCCATCGCTATTTTTGGGAAAGAAAGGTATTTCCTGGCAAATGAAGGTCATCCCGAACTTGTTTCGGGAACCCATAAGACAGGTAGCCTACATGAAGCACATCCGGCAAGTGGGGTGCCGAAACAAGTTCGGCATGACATTAAAAGTAAAACGACGGATAGATTAAGATTTACAACGAGTTAAAAATGAGATATTATTATAGTTATTTTATAACGTTGATTACAGCCGTTGTATTAGCAGGCTGCAGCGGCCCGGTAGCGGTCAAGGAAATTCATTTAGGCTTGCATAAAAATAATGATCTGAAGATTGAGATTAATGTTACCACCACCGAAAAGGCCGATGTTTATGCCGAGTATTGGGCTGATAGCAGCGCAAATACAAAATATATTTCTGTAGTATCTAAAGATGCAGATGCTCATTCACTTGTGTTATGCAATATCACCCCAAATACTTCCTACTCTTATAATATTGTAACGGTTACCGGTGGTAAAAAAACGGTAAGTAAGATCTACACTTTTAAATCGCACGAGCTACCGCTGTTTTTGCAAGATCAGTTTAATGCTAAAACAGCAGATAAAGCCATATTACCGGCTGTTTTTAAAGATGGTTTAATGCTTATCAATAAACGGTACGCCCCTGGTGTTGCCTACCTGGTTGACTATAAGGGTCGCATCAGGTGGTATCATATGATTGACAGGTTGGGCTTTAAGGTAATCAATTTTACAAAAGATAACACGTTGCTATCCATCCTTGGGCGTAACGATGAACCTACCAGCTATGGCAGCGAGATATTAGAAATTAATTTGGCAGGCGATACTTTACTGCACCTAAAAAAGGGTGATGGTGATTTTAAACAAACCATCCATCACGAAATTTCGAAAAATAATAAAGGTCAATTGGTAACACTATTTGTTGATCAAAAAATAATGGATTTAACTTCAGTTGGTGGCGGTAAAAAAGATACTGTTAATGGCGATGGCATCCTGGTGATGGATAAAACCGGTAAAGAAATTTATAGATGGAGCGTGTTTAATGTGCTCGATCCGTTAAAAGATCCGCATCTACTTAAAACAAAAAAAGACTGGATGCATGCCAACAGCCTTAACTATGATACTGACGGTAACTACCTCATGTCGTTTTACAACAACGGCCAGATTTGGAAAATTAACGCTGCTACGGGCAAAGTAATCTACAAATTTGGCAAAGGCGGCGACATTACTCTGCCTGCCGAATGTAATTTTACCCAGGCTCATGCCGCGCACATCAATCAGCATGGCGACCTTATGTTTTTTGATAACGGTGTTGAAAAGCACCAAAGTGGTGTATTTGCCATGAAAATAAATGAAGCGGCTAAAAGCGCTGCAATAGACATGCACTTTCAACTCCCCAAGCAAATTTTTAACGGCCGTATGGGTAGCGCTTATTTAATTAACGATACTACAACACTGGTTTGCTGTTCCAAAAGGCACATCATTGTACTGGCCAATAATAAAGGCGTTTTGCAGTGGACGATGGAAACCTCCGTGCCAACTTACCGTGCCGGTTTTATCAGGTACGCCCAGCTCAATCCTTATTTAAAACCCTTAGCTAATTAACGGATGAAAAAGACATATACTTATATATTTTTCCTGTTCGGGATATTGATACTTGCCAATGCCACGCAGTTACTTACCTCCTGCAACGCAGGTAAAGCAGAAGGAGCAGCAACAGATTCATTAGCTACCCATGCGGATAGTGTGGTTAATGTAGATACCACCAAAATGCCCGGTGGCAAATATGGCGCGGCTGTTAAATACGGTCGCGAGTTGATGCTGCACACGGCGTATTATATTGGCCCCGAAGGGATCAACGGCCATTATACCGGTAATAAAATGAATTGTACCAATTGCCACCGTGATGCAGGTACAAGGCCCTACGCTTTTAACCTGGTAAGATCATTTAAAGATTATCCGCAATACCGCGCCCGTGAAGGCCGGATATTATCCTTAGCCGAGCGCATTAATAATTGCGTGATGCGGCCTAATTTAGGAAGACCGTTACCTTTGGATGGTAAGGAGATGATCTCGATTATGGCTTACCTGAAGTTTTTGAGCGATTCTACCCAAATCAGCGAGAAAACAAAAGGACTTAAAAATATGGCAGTAGAACTGCCGGATCATGCTGCTTCGCCGGAGAATGGCGAAAAGCTGTATGCCACCCATTGCCAGCGCTGTCATGCGGCCAACGGCGAAGGCAAAATGAGGTTTGATAAAGTAACCTACGAATATCCACCGGTATGGGGTTTATTGGCTTACAGACCAGGCTCAAGCATGCACCGGGTGGTTAAATTGGCACAGTGGCTAAAAAGTAATATGCCTTACGATAAAACAACACCGGGCAAACCATTTCTTACCGATGCGGAGGCTTTGGATATAGCAGCTTTTGTAAATGATGATAAGATCCATCAGCGCCCTGCCGCCAAAACAACCAAAGAAGAGGATTACCCCAATCACGAAGAAAAAGCGATAGATTATGATAAAGGCCCTTTTAAAGATCCTTTCTCAGAGCAACAACATAAATATGGCCCATACAAACCCATTATTGATTACTGGGAAGGGAAAGGGATAACGCCGACGATTTAGGCATAATGATGCGTTTCAAGCTGATGTATTTGAATAGAAAAAGCGCGAGGCGTGTGCGATTCCTTCCTTGGGGAAGGAGGAGGTAGGGGTTTAATTAGGCGTTCGTCAATGTGGTTGTAATCGCTTACAGAAACCCCTCCCTGCGTTTGCGCTCATACCAGCCGCACCCCTCCCGTTGGAAGGGAATTTGATTTTTCGAACGCTAAGGATTTAAACCAATCGGATAATATTACAGAAGTACTGATTAAATTTATACCATGAAAAAACAATTTTTTGCCGCCATTTTCCTGTTAGCCGGTTTTACTGCTTCGGCACAAAAAATACCGTACACCAACTGCGAAAAATGCTGGCTGCCCGATTCATTGGGTAACCACCGTGTGGTGTTAACCTTTAAAGGTTCATCGGCTAATATAGCGGTGGCTAATATTCCCTGGAGAAGGCGCGATGAAAACCCGCAAAATAAACGCATTATTTTGGTAGATGGCACTACCAATAAGAAGATAACCAATGTAGCCTTTGATGACATTACTCGTGAAAGTGGAAGGATCACCTTTCAGCCAACATCTGGTACGGGTACTTACTATGTGTACTATATGCCCTATAAAAACGAGGGTAGGTCAAATTACCCGAAGGGCGTATACTTAAAGCCAGAAAATACAGCCTCGGCCGAATGGTTGCAAAAAAGAGCAAGTCTTGATGTTGTTACCACGGCTACGGTTAAGGAATTTCAATCTATAGATGCCTTCAATAGCTTTTACCCTATGGAAGTTATCGCCACAAAAGAAGAAACCGACGCGTTGATCAAAAAAAATCGCTCTGCTGCCTTTCTGGTTTTCCCGGAAGATAGGTTAAACTCCATCCGCATGACCAAGGATTTGCCGCAACGTTGGATAGAGCTTGGTCCGCAAAATAAATACACAGGTATCGCGGCCCGTGGTGAAAACTTTGCATTTCAATTGGGTATTTACGCTTTGCAAAATATTCAGGATGTAAAAGTTACTTTTAGCAATCTTACATCTCCCGCAGGCAAAGCTATACCTGCATCTGCTTTATTTTGTATCAACACAGGTGGTACTACGTATGATGCTAAACCGTTAACCAAAACAGTAAACGTAGCACAAGGAGAAATTCAGGCGTTATGGTGTGGTGTTGATGTGCCGGCGACGGCTTTACCATCAACTTATACAGGTAAAGCTACCATCAGCGTGGCAGGCCAGGCACCAAAAGTAATATCAATTTCAATTAAGGTAGATAGCAAAATATCAAAAGATGGCGGCGTAAGCGAACCGTATAAAATGACCAGGTTGGGATGGTTAAACTCAACCATGGCGCAACAAAATACTGTTATTGCACCCTATACGCCATTGGCTGTAAGCGGCAATACCGTGAGTTTATTAGGTCGGAAAGTAGAAGTTAACAATGATGGTTTCCCCAAGCAAATCCAAACTTACTTCACGCCCGAAATGGCGGAGTATGCAACTACGCCAAACAACCTGTTAACCGAGGGTATTCACTTTCATTTCCTGAATGCCGCCGGTAATAAAATCAGCCTGAAAAGTCAGGGTGTTCAGTTTACTAAAAAAGAAGCAGGAACCGTACAGTGGACAGCCATTAGCGCGAATGATTCCCTGCAAATGACGGTGAGCGCATCGTTGGAGTTTGATGGTTTTATAGCTTACACTGTGAAAGTAAAAGCTTTACAGGACATAAGCTTAAAAGATATTACCATGCATATCCCCTTCAAAAAGGACTATGCCAAATACATGATGGGCCTTGGTCAGAAAGGCGGCTACCGTCCTGAGAATTTTGAGTGGAAATGGGACGTTGCCCATAAAAATCAAGATGGTGCATGGGTTGGTAATGTAAATGGTGGTTTGCAGTATTCGCTTCGGGATGAAAAATACGTTCGTCCGCTGAATACTAATTTCTATTTGCAAAAACCTTTGATATTGCCATCATCATGGGGTAACGACAATAAAGGCGGCATCAAAATAGCCGATGACGGCAAAGCTGTATTGGTAAATAATTACAGCGGTGCCCGGGATTTGAAAAAAGGCGAGGAGTTGTATTACAACTTTACGTTGCTTGTTACACCATTCCACACCATCAATACCGATTTTCAGTGGGCTACCCGCTTTTATCACGCGTACAAACCTATTGATACCATTAAAGAAGCTGGCGCTACGTTAATCAATATTCACCATGCTACAGCTATCAATCCCACAATAAACTATCCGTTTATCGCCTGGCATAAAATGAAGGCTTATGATGATTCGGCTCATGCGGCGGGTTTAAAGGTGAAAATTTATAATACCATCCGCGAGTTATCAAACCATGCTTATGAAACCTTTGCTTTAAGGAGTTTAGGGCACGAAATTTATTCGCCGGGTAAAGGCGGTGGCTTTAGCTGGTTACAAGAGCACGTTGGCGACGATTATATTGCCGCCTGGTTTGTTCCCGAAATTAAAGACGCGGCCATCATTAACAGCGGCATGAACCGTTGGCATAACTACTATGTGGAAGGCATGAACTGGCTTACCCAAAACGTAGGCATTGATGGCATTTACTTAGATGATGTGGCATTTGACCGTGTAACCATGAAACGTGTTAAACGTGTGTTGACTAAAGATGGTCACCCCGGTATTATCGATTTGCACTCGGCCAATCAATACAACAAAAGCGATGGTTTTAATAACAGCGCTAACCTGTACATGGAGCATTTTCCGTACCTGAACCGCTTGTGGTTTGGCGAGTATTTTGATTACGAAAAAAATGACCCCGATTTTTTCCTGACCGAGGTAAGCGGTATCCCATTTGGTTTAATGGGCGAAATGCTTCAGGGCGGTGGCAATAAATGGCGTGGTATGGTTTACGGCATGACTAACCGCATGCCATGGAGCGACGGTGCCGATCCGCGTCCAATCTGGAAAGCCTGGGATAACTTTGGAATGAAAGGAACCAAAATGATTGGCTATTGGGTTGATGATAACCCTGTAAAAACCGATAAAGCGAAAGTAATTGCTACGGTTTACAAAAAGGCAGGCGCGATGATGGTTGCCATAGCAAGCTGGGAAGATGCAGATACCGATTTTAAATTGACTATAGACTGGAAAAAATTAGGCATCGATCCGGCAAAAGCCACCATCACGGCTCCCGAGATCAAAAGCTTTCAGCCCGGTAAAACTTTTGGTTTAAATGATCGTATCCCGGTTGAAAAAGGTAAGGGCTGGTTGTTGATCATTAAATAAGTTAACTGATGAAGAAACAATGGCTGATAGCCCTGTGCATTTGCATGGGAGCGGGGAGTGCTTTTGCCCAACAGGAGGCAAGTATAAAGGAGTATAACAAAACAATTGTTAGTTACCCTTTCTCTGATCCAAACCCCATCCCCAATTTTACCAATGTTTATCCGTATTTCCGTTATGATGGATTTACGGATAAGCCGGTACAAAAGGAGTGGAAGATAGTTGAGCTGGAAAATCAGTACATCAGGTTTACTATTATGCCGCAGATAGGGGGCAAAATCTGGTCGGCTATCGAAAAATCAACAGGTAAGCCTATTGTTTATGAAAACCATGTGATCAAATTCAGGGATATTGCCATGCGCGGTCCCTGGACGAGCGGTGGTATCGAACCCAATTACGGCATCATCGGGCATACCCCAAACTCTGTAACCCCGGTTGATTACCTTACCCGTAAAAATGCCGATGGCAGTGTAAGCTGTATTATCAGTGTGCTCGATTTGCTTACCAGCACCACCTGGACAATGGAGGTTAACCTGCCAGTAGATAAAGCATACTTTACCACCAAGTCATTCTGGTATAACTCAACCCCGATAGAAGAACCCTATTACCATTGGATGAATACCGGTATAAAAACAAAAGGTAACCTGCAATACATTTTTCCGGGAACAAGCTATCTCGGTCATCAGGGCGAGTACAGTGATTGGCCTGTTAACAAGCAAAATGGGAAAGATATCTCGTTTTATGACAACAACAACTTTGGTGGTTACAAATCATACCACGTGTTTGGTAAGTACACCGATTTTTTTGGCGCCTATTGGCACGATGATGATTTTGGCATGGCCCGATACGGTGGTCATGAAGATAAAGCCGGCAAAAAGATATGGATATGGGGATTATCAGACCAGGGCATGATATGGGAAAAACTGCTTACCGATAACGACGGGCAGTATTCAGAGATTCAATCGGGCAGGTTATTTAATCAAACATCGCCACAAAGTACCTTAACACCGTTTAAACACAAAAGCTTTGCGCCGGGCGCATCTGATACCTGGACGGAGTACTGGTACCCGGTAATGAAAACAAAAGGTTTTGTGCAGGCCAATAACTACGGCGCTTTAAACGTAAAGGCAACCGATGGCTGGCTTAAACTGTATTTTAGCCCGGTTCAAAAAACAGACGATGTGTTGGAGGTTAAGCAAGGCGATCATGTTATTTATAGTAAAAAATTAAGCCTGAATCCCTTGCAGATCTTTGCGGATTCGATAAAAGCCGACGCTAAGGATGTGATAGTAACTTTAGGAGTAAATAAGCTTATTTATAACTCAAAACCATATGCGGATAATTTAAGTCGCCCGCTTGATTTACCAAAAGATTTTGATTGGAACAGCGCCTACGGCTTGTATACCCAGGGTAAGGAATTGATGGATCAGAAAATGTACCCCGAAGCGGAAACCAAGCTGAAGGACGCGTTAAATAAAGATCCCTACTACTTGCCTGCGTTGGTACAAAGCGCAATGCTCATGTACCGCAATATGCGTTATCCCGAAGCCTTAAGCTACGCTAAAACCGCGCTGAGCATCAATACCAATGATGGGGCTGCCAATTATTATTATGGGGTGATCAACGCGCAGTTAGGCAACGCCACCGATGCTAAAGATGGCTTTGATATCGCTTCCTTATCGGTGGAATATAGGAATGCTGCATATTCGGCATTGGGTAGTTTGTATTTAAAGCAAAAGGATTACAATAAAGCGTTGGAATTTGCTTCAAGGGCACTTGATTTTAACAGGTTTGATATTGGCGCTTTGCAGGTGCAGGCGATTGCTTACCGGATGCTAAAGGACGATAAAAGCGCAGGCGAGATTTTGAATGCAATAGTAAATTTTGAGCCGCTTAGCCATTTCGCGGCGTTTGAGCGCTATTTGTTAAATCCTACTGATGCAAATAAAATAGCTTTCAGCTCGATGATTCGTAATGAGCAACCGATTGAAAGTTATCTGGAGCTGGCTGATAGTTATTACAAGAATGGCTGTGTAGCAGAAAGTGAAGAGGTATTGCGGTTATCGCCGGGTAATGTATTGGTTGATTATAAACTGGCGTTTTTGCGGCATTTGCAGGGTAAACCATACCAGGATTTGTTGAACCAGGCAAATACTTTAACTCCTGCGTTTGTATTTCCTTTCCGAAACAACGACGAAGAGGTATTGCAATGGGCAATGAAGCAAAGTAACAGTTGGAAACCTAAATATTTACTGGCATTATTATATCGGGATAGAAACCGTGTTGAAGAAAGTAAGAAACTATTTACTCAATGTGGTAATGAGCCGGATTTTGCCCCATTTTATGCCGCACGTGCCGCCATGCAAATGGCAACAACAGATTTGGCCGACTTAACGATGGCTGTTAAATTGGATAATGGCTGGCGTTACAATAAACTCCTTGGCGAATATTATTTAACGCATCAACAATACAAAGAGGCGCTGACTACGGTTGAACCATTTTACAAGGCTCACCGCGATAACTATATTATCGGCATATTGTATGCCAAAACGCTGTTGCTTAATAAGCATTATAACAATTGTGGTAAACTGTTAGCCGGTATCAACATCCTTCCGTTTGAGGGGGCTACTATTGGCCGGGAATTGTATAGAGAAACAGAACTGATGCAGGCCGTACAAAAACTAAAAGCCAAAAACTACGCAGCAGCTTTAAGTTTCATAGCCGAAGCAAAAAAATGGCCCGCCAATCTTGGCGCAGGCAAGCCTTATGCCGAAAATGTTGACGAGCGCCTGGAGGACTGGATGAGCTATCAGTGTTATTTAAAACAAGGCAACACCAGCGAAGCCAATCGGTATTTGCAAAAGATCATCGCCTTTAAACCTAAAATAGAAAATACAGTCAGCAATTTTCTTCCCGCCAATGATTTGGTAACGGCCTGGGCTATTGAAAAACTGCAGAATAGGGCAGCGGCGGCCAACTGGCTTAATGACGAATTAAAGCAATATCCCAACGATAAGGTATTGCAATGGGTTAAGGCTGTGTTTGAAAGCGGTAAGTATCAGCAAACAGAATTGAGCGATGCGGTTATAAGAATACTTAAGGAAGTGATGTAGCATTGCAAACTTGCGAAGTTTTCAAAACTTCGCAAGTTTTTCGGTCCTGATACACCCCTCAATGAAAAACAATTTTGTTTCCTTTTAATTAATTTATTAAACCATTTTTATAGTCAGCTGTTTCTTAAGTAAATCTATACCTGCTTATGGAAACAAACGATACTTATCAACCTATTGTAAAGCAATTAAAACGGTATTTTGAAACCCGCTACAAGCTGTTTAAGTTAGAAGCGATAGCAAAGGGTAGTACTGCCGTTGCCAGTACCGCTGCGGATTTAGCTGTGGTTTTGATATTTATTGTGGCTTTTGTGTTCTTGACGCTAACCCTGGGCTTTTTTCTGGGTAAGTTGTTTAGATCAAGCTGGGCTGGTTTTGGATGTATAACCTTGCTTTACCTATTAATCGCGTTTTTAAATAAGGCATTCAGGAGAAGGATAGAGAAAGGTCTCGTTCGAATTTTGATCCGGAAAATGATGAGGAAGAAAAAAACAGAATAGCTATCTCTATTTATTAAATCGACAGCTATTCTGTTAAATAATTTTATTTGCCGCTCAGCTTAAAGCCAAAGGCAAGTTTCTCATCGGAAGAGTTCTCTCCGATAATTAACTTGTAGTCGCCTGGATAAAGTTTCCAGTTATGTTTGATTAAATCCCATTTTTGAAGTTCTTTAACAGGGACTTTTATGGTGATCAATTGCTCTCCACCTTTTGCAACAGATACTCGTTTAAAGCCTTTGAGCTCTTTCAGCGGCATCCTGTCTACATTGGGGTATTTGATGTAAGCCTGTACAACGTCATCGGCGTTCATGTTGCCGGTATTTTTAACTTTTATCTGTACAGTGACGGTATCTTTGGCGGCGTATTGTTTTGATGGAGCAGATACCGCATCGTAACCAAAACTGCTGTAGCTCATACCGAAGCCAAACGGATATTGCACAGCACCACCAAAATAACGGTAGGTGCGGCCTTTCATGCTGTAGCTTTCATATTTAGGCAAATCGTTAACCGAATTGTAAAACGTAAGTGGGAGGTGCCCCGATGGACTTACCTTACCAAAAACAATATCGGCCAAAGCGTTGCCACCTTGTTCGCCGGGGTACCAGGCATATATGATGGCATCTGCATACGGTGAAATGGCCGATACATCTACATCGCTACCGGCAGTAATTACCGCTATAATTGGTTTTTTAACGCTTTTACGCAATTCCCGCATAAAAGCAATTTCGCTTGCAGGCAGGCTAAGGTTCTTTTTATCACCGCCCGATTCGGCAAGAAATGCATCGCCTGCTTCGCCTTCTAATACCGGCGATAAGCCCAATACCGCTATGGTAACATCGGCATTGCCGGCACCCCAGATACCGCCGAAGTGTGTAGTGTCGCGATAGTCGCAACCCAAATCATATTCTACACGTGTGGCAGGGTCAACGGCAGCTGTAATACCTTCAACAAAGTTTACCACTTTGCTGCTTACACCATGATAGCTGCCAATCATAGGATCTAAAGCCGCGGCATTTGGTCCTAAAACCATAAAGCTGGAGTATTGGCCTTGTTTAAACGGAAGGATATTACCCTCGTTTTTTAACAATACCATGCTTTGTTGGGCTGCTTTACGCGCAAGGTTAATGTGCGTTGCATTGTGCAGGCTATCGGCTCCATAAGTTTTAAATGGACTTGCAGCGGCATCGTCAAAAAAGCCCAGTTTAAATTGGGTTTTTAATAAATGGTTCAGCGCTACATCAACTTCTTTCTCTGTTAAAAGCTTAAGTTGGATGGCCTTGATAATATCGTTCTGGAAAACAGACGAACAATCCAAATCTATCCCAGCCTTAATTGCTGCGGCGGCAGCCTCAGGAGCGGTAGGGATGGTTTTATGGGTTAAAAATACGTCATCCAAAGCGCCGCAGTCGGTTACTACGTGCCCTTTAAATCCCCATTCGTTCCTTAAAATATCGGTAACCAGGTTTTTATTAACGGAATTGGGCACGCCGTTGATACTGTTATACGCCGTCATTACCGATTCAACACCATTGTTCACCAGCGCGTGAAAAGCGTACAGGTACGTCTCGCGCATATCTTTTTCATCAACAATGGCGTCAAAATAATCGCGGGTAGCTTCGGGACCGCTATGTGCTGCAAAGTGCTTGGCGGTGGCCGATGCCTTTAAATAACGGGGATTGGTCCCCTGCATCCCCTTAACAAATGCCGAACCGATGTGAGCTGTTAAAAACGGGTCTTCGCCGTAAGTTTCCTGTCCGCGGCCCCAGCGTGGATCGCGGAAGATATTAATGTTGGGCGTCCAAAAGGTTAACCCCATATATTGTAAATGCCTGCCCATGCCTGTAGACAGGTTATACTTTGCACGGGCCTCTGTAGAGATGGCATCGGCCACAGAATCCACCAGCGCTTCATTAAATGTAGCCGATAAGCCGATAGCCTGCGGAAATATGGTAGCCTCGCCGGCACGGGCCACACCGTGTAAACCCTCGTTCCACCAGTTATAAGCAGGGATGCCAAGGCGGTCAACGGCTTTGCTGCGATAACCTAAAAGGGATACCTTTTCTTCCAAAGTAAGCTTTGAAATCAGGTCCTTTAATCTTAGCTCAATCGATTGCGAATTGTCACGGAAAAGAGGTTTATCCTGCGCTGCAGCAGGCTGGCTTGTAAAAAAGCAAACGCCACCCAACAGGAAGGTCGCGCTTGCTTTTATCATTTTTTGTGCAATGTGTTTCATTAATATGTGGTGATAGTATTATGCAAATAAACGATACTTATTTAACAAGGGGCATAACCCCCGCTTTTTTAATTTTTGCTATTACGCCTTTGCCTACATTTTGGCCTTGTACGTTGCCATTTTCAATGCTTTGCATGTAGTGGATACCACCGTAAAACCTTGACATGGAGGCCTCTGCAGCTGCCTGCTTAAACGATTTAAAATCGCGCTGGCTGCTGCCAAACGGAATCTCGGTATTATCCGTGTAGGCAAAGTTATCACCCAATAAATACGTAAGTATCTCGGCTGATGCATTGGAAATTACCGCGTGGCCGCTGGTATACTCCGGGAATGGGGGAGTTTGCAACACGGGCTGCCATTTCACATCCATATAACGGTTAATATAAGTTTCTGGCCGGATGCGGTTACTGGTGAATTTTTCTTCCCAGCAGCTGATAAAGGCATCCATAAGGGTTAAGCTTTCCAGGGTTATCACCTCTGTTGAATGATCAAAATCAAGTCCGGCTTGTTTGGTCACCAGCCCTGCGATATGCATCCAATGCCCGCCGGGGCTTATCTTTTTATAGCCTATAGCCATGTGCCCCGATGTGGTGATTGCAAAAGGATTACAATCCCAAAACAAGGCTGTGTTTAACTGGTCGGTAGTAAGGTGTTTTGAGATATTGTATACCGCCTTTACCTGCGCGTAAAATGCCGACGTAGTATCCTTGCTAAAAGGAATCAGTGCTGCCGGTTTATACTGTGTAGCCGAATCAATAACCATAGTGCGAATGGTACGCCAGTTGGGTTCAACCGCTTCAAAATAGCCGGGAGGGGTAGGGTACCATTTGCTTTCGTCTTTTATAGGCGTATATCGTTTTAGCGCGCTAAGCTGGCTATAATGATCCGTTTTTGAAAACCCAACTGCTATTTTGGATGCCATTTCGCCTACTTTGACAGAATTGGCAATAATGGTTTTATCTACATTGGTTTTTTGCAGCAGTTGCACAAAAGCGTCTTCATCATCCTTTAACATAAAGCCCGATGGCAACATCAGTTTGGCTGTCTCTAAAATGCTGTAAAAAGCCGCAATCTTATAATCGTATTTAAAGGTGATGGTATCTAAAGTGGTGTTCGCCTTGTAATCCTTTACAAACTTTTGTAGCTGTGGAATGCTTTTGTTATTGGCCGCAACAATATTATAAGCGCCCATCATGGTATAAGCATAGTAACGCGCAGCAACCGGCGGACTAACCACATCATGTACCATTACCATGGTTACAGCGTTTACCGCATGATCTGGTTGTAAATAATCCGGGTAGCTGTTAGTATTGGTTTGCGCAAAGCAGTGGTTTATGCTTAATACGCAAAGTATTATAAATGATCTTTTAAAATAGTTCATTGTTCCTGGTAAAATTGTAGCGGGCCATCGCTTACGCCAATCAATAAATAAGGGGTTTTGTTGATGTTAACCTCAACGGCCGATTTTACGTCGCCGATAACCGATAGGCCGGATGCTGGCTGAGGAACATACACAAACCCACCTTTACCGTCGCCTTTCAACAGGCAGCCATAATTAGCATCAATACTGCCAATTTTTAAGCGGTTATCAGAGTGGTTACCCAATAACAAAATATCTACATGTCCGTCGTGGTCGTAATCACCGGTTAAAATTTGCGTGGCGGGGGCAAACTGGGCTTCGGTAGGCAGGGCTGCCTCAACAAACTTGCCATTTTGGTTAATGTAAAGCGTGGTTTTGGTAGTGTTTACCGATAGTTTGTGTGTTTTGCCTAATTCTTCGGGTGTTAAAACTTCATTGATTGTTGCATCCGCATAGGCTTTGTAAGAATTAAAGCGTCGGCGCATCGGGTAAATCTGCTCATTCAATTCGTCGCGGCTTACAAAAGGATAGCTTTTGCCCTGGATATAAAAGTTAAAGAATGGATCGATAGAGCCATTGCCGTCAATATCGGCAAAGTACATTTCGCCCGGCTCTTTATCAGTAGCACGAATCTGGGTGTTTAATCCAAGGTTACCTGCAATCAGGTCAGGTTTGCCATCGCCGTTAACATCGGCAAATGTGATCCTATTCCAGAAACCTTTCTGAAGCGTACCAAAGTAATCGGTAGTCTTATCTTTAAAGCCATCTTTATCGTTAATGAAGATGGTTATCGGCATTAGTTCGCCACATAAAACCAAATCTTTACGGCCATCGCTATTCAGGTCAATCCATTGGGCATCGGTTACAATACCAATTTTGTTAAATGGAATAGTTGCCGCTGTGAATTTGCCTTTACCATCATTAACCAACAGGTAGCTTTGTGGCGCAACCGGGTATTGACCAGGAATTACCCTGCCGCCAACAAAAATATCCATGTCGCCATCGCCGTCAAAGTCAAAAGGTTTTACAACCGATTTGCTGTTGGCGTTTAACACCGGGAGGGCAGTAGGAGCGAGCACAAAGCGGCCATTGCCTTCGTTTAAGTAAAGTTCATCCTGCAAATCGGGCGTATTAGGCTCGTATAACGAATAACCACCCTTAGCAACGTATAAATCGGGTTTGCCATCGCCATTGGCATCAAAAAAAGCTGCTGCTGATGTAGTACCGATATTATCTGTGCTGCCACGAACGATATCTTTAGCTACATATTTGCCATCGGCCTGTTGCTGGTAAATTTTACCGGGACTATCTTTTTCTCCGCTTACAAACAAATCTTCCAGGCCATCACCATTAACATCAGCCTTTACAATTACAGGCGCTGTTTTTGAATACATAAACAACATCAACAATTGGCGTTTAAAATCATTTAAGATGATTTCCTCCGGTTTAAAATCGATGATTGGATTTGCGCGTTTAAAAACAGGCTTGCTGGTTACAGCGGCCTGCATGAATGTTTTTTCGGTCGGCTGGTATTTGATGGTGAGTAATTGGTTCGCTTTAACATCTTTCATTAATTGCGATGAGTTATCCGGCCAAATTATGCGTACTGAGTCAACAGCTTTAGCATCTCCCAAACCAAAGTTTAAGGTGGTTGATACACATGACAGATAGCCGCGATTAGGATTCACTTCCTGGTATTGGATGTTTTTACCATTATATATCGTCACTTTAGCACCAATTGCGTTAGTGTTTTTGCCGGTACCTTTGAGTTTTAAGGCGATGTAGGAAGTATTGTTTATTTCGCGGCTGGTGTTCTGATAGATGGATGCCGGTTGATTGATATTATTTACCACCAGGTCAAGGTCGCCGTCATTGTCCAGATCTACATATACGGCGCCGCTTGAAATATTTTGTTGGTTTAAGCCCCATTCTACCTGTTTATTGCTAAAGGTAAGGTCGTGGTTATTTCTGAAAATATAGTCGGGTACGGCTGTTGATGGCATCGCCATAACCAAATCCATCAGGCGGAAAGGTTCGGCAGCCATGGCTTTTTTGATCTTGTAATCGCCCCAGTAGCGTAAAAAATCCTTATTGGTGTAATCTCTTAAGTAGCCGTTACTGATAAAAATGTCTTTATAGCCGTCATTATCAAAATCGGCAATGAGCGGGCACCAGCTCCAGTCGGTGTTGGATAAACCTGCAAGCTGTGCGATTTCGCTGAATGTACCGTCGCCATTGTTTAGCTGCAGCATATTGCGCATATATTGTTTGTAAAGCCCCTGGTTTTGCATTAACGCGAAGGACTCATAGTTTTCTTCTAATTGTAGTGATTTTTGCCTGTGGTTATCCTCGGGCAACATATCAAGGGTCATAATATCGGGCAGGCCGTCATTATTAAAATCGGCAATATCAACACCCATTGAAAAGTGCGACATATGCCTCAGCATATCTTTTGATTTCTCTTTAAAAGTACCGTCGTGATTATTGATGTAGATATAATCTGGTTCGTTGTAATCGTTGGTAACGTAAATATCGGGCCAGCCATCTTTATTGATATCGGCAATGGCCACTCCCAAACCAAAGGTGAGTGGGTTTTGTACTATCCCGGCGGCTTTTGATACATCGGTAAAATGGCCGCCATCGTTCCTGAATAATTTATTGCTGGCCAAATCGTCTGTTTGATCCTTGTAACGGGCCAGCTCCATGTTGTCGATCTTTTTAATGTTATGGTTTAACAAAAACATATCCAGATCGCCATCATTGTCATAATCAAAAAATACAGCCTGGGTGCTATATCCCGGGTCGGCTAAACCGTATTGTTTAGCTTCTTCTTTAAATTTATTATTTCCCTGGTTTATAAATAGCTGGTTGCTGCGGGTGGCGTTATCAGTTTTGCCCGAGTAGCAAACGTAAATATCCAATAAGCCATCGCCATTAACATCGGCCATGGTAACGCCGGTTTTCCATGAATCTGGCCGGCCGCCAAGCTCGGGGTTCGCGCTATCGGTAATGTCCTTAAACTTCATGTGGCCCATGTTTAGGTAAAGTTTATTAGGCTTCATGTTACCGGTAAACATTAAATCGGGCAGGCCGTCATTGTTGATATCGCCCACAGCTACACCACCACCATTGTAAAAATACTCATATGATAACACGTTGAGCGATTCTGTCTCGTTGATATCGTTACTGAATTTAACGTTGGTTTCTTTACTGTTCAGCAGCTTAAACAGCGGTTGCTGCGCATAGGAGGGAAGCGCAATAAAGGAAAATGCCGCTACTATTATAGCAGATGGACTGGCTGCGCGTTTAAAAAAAGAGAAAGTAAAAATGGACATAAGCACTTTAAATAAAAACTCATGATCGGGGGCACGCGGTTTATTAAAAATAAACTTTATAAATAGAATAAAACAAACAGGGAGACAATATTGTCTCCCTGTTTGTTAATATAAAATGGATACTATTTATCCCACCAAACTTTGGCGGCAAAGGTATCACCACCGCTAAGTTTAGCAACAGCAGCAGTGTAATTAGCACCGTTGGTTGCCGGAAGACCCAATGGATAAGGGATTCTTCTTGGAATTGAAGTATCAAACTGGTTTGGATAAACAACCGCTGTTATTACAGGGTAGCCTGATCTTCTCCAATTAGCCCATGTTTCATTGAAGTTAAATGTTGACGATGTTTCAACATAATACTCCATGTTAATTTGCTGTAAAGCGGTTGCAGCAACTAATGGATGTAATGCAACATACGCTGTAATGCTTGCAGCAGGCACTGATGTAGTGCCAAACTGGCTCAGCGTTTGCATATCTGCTGCTAAGGCATTAGCATAGTGGGTAGCCGCAACGCCGGTAGCCCAGCCGTTAACCGCTGCTTCGGCCAATAATAATTCTGTTTCGCCATAAGTTAACAGGAAGTTGTAGCGGTTACGATCGTCATAAACTGCAAATTGCGGGCGTGAGTATTTACCATCTGGTGCAGCCGCATCTTTATCAACAGCTGGGTTAGCAGGGCTTGTGCCTGGGTAGTTTGATGCTTTTGAGATATCAGTGGCGCCACCTTTTTGGTCGTAGCCGTTTGGCATACCAATTTGCAATGAAGCAGTGTTAACACCGGCTATCTGAGTTTCGTTAGCTTTTTTACCAGTTCCGGCAGAAATCTCGCCAATTGCGCTGATCCTTGGATCGTTGCTTGATTGCATGAAGTCCATAAGGGTTTTTGACCATCTAACTTCTCTGAAATCATCCGTAACCAATAGTGCAGCTGCATCGCTGTTACCGTTACCATTGGCATTATCTGCTTTTACTTTAGCGTTATCGTCAATTGATGCCATAGTACCACCTGCATATGCTTTTTCTGCATAAGTTTTAGCTGTAGCAGCGTCAACTTTGGTAAGGCGCATAGCCGCACGTAACATTAAAGAATAACCTAATTTTTTCCATTTGGTGATATCACCGCTATAAAAAAGATCAGATGTTGGTTTATCCTTTGATACGTCTAAAGCCGCTGTAGCTTTATCTAACAGATCAAGCATAGACGTGTAAATGCTTTGCTGGCTATCAAATACTGGTGTAGTAACACCAGATTTTGCCTGCCCTTCTTGTGAAAAAGGACAATCGCCGTAAGCATCTGTAATACGTTGCAAAATCATCATACGGAAGATAGTGCCAACATTATCAAGGTTAGTATACGAAGCATTACCTTTTACAAGGTTTTTCATCTCATCAATTAAGGTAGATGAGCCGTAGCTTGTATTCCATGTTCTTGAATAATAATCCCTGCCGCTACCGGCGTAAATGTATTTATCACCATTGCCGTAGTAATCATAAGTTGAAGCTAATGACTGCGACCACATGCTTTGGTAAAGCAATTGATCATAACCAGTATTAGAGAACTTTATTTGTGCCTGTGCTAACAAAAAGTTAGGGTTAAATAGGGTAGCATTAACTTTAGTAGGATCGGTGTTTATCTTGTCAAAGTTTTTAGTACAACCCAACATAAAGGTGGTACCTGCAATTAGGCAACTATATATAAGTCGTTTTTTCATCTTTGTTATTTTTTTAATTTAAAGTTCACGTTTAAACCATAAGTCCTTACTGCAGGTACGCTGGTACCTTCAATACCGGCATAATTAATGCCTGGAGCAAAGTTTGATTCCGGATCAATGTTGTCAGTATGTTTCATGATAGTCCACAGGTTACGTGCTACCAATGAAACTGTAATTGAATTGAATGGAGTGTTCGCGATAGTAGTTTTTGGAATTGAGTATCCAAAAGTTACTTGGCGAAGTTTGATAAAGCTGCCATCCAATACGTTAAGGGCAGACACGTTACGTGCTAAATTCTGGTAGTAGGTTTCGGCTGGTACGTTGGTAGTGTTTGTAGTACCGGCTTCAGTAACACCAACACCAACTACACCAGTTTCGCGGCCAACCAAAGTCATTTTGTTTAAACCACGGAAGATGCTATAATAGTTAGTTGCTGATAATACTTTGTTGCCAAAACGGTAATCGATAAGGAACGCAAGGTTAAAGTTCTTGAAGTTAAACTCGTTGTTAAAGCCACCATAAAACTTAGGAGTTACGCTACCCATTGCTATACGACCGGTTGCCTCTGCATTACCGCTTGCATCAAAAATGATGTTGCCGCTTGCATCGCGTTTGTAATCGTTAGCTAAAATTTGCGGACCAGACATGCCTTTAACAAATGCAGTAGTTGCATTTAATGGGCGGTAAGTACCCAAACCTAAGTTACCTCCAGAATTATCTGTTGAAAGAACTTTGTTTTTAACGTAGGTAAAGTTGAACGATGGATTCCAGCTAAAAGTACTGGTTTTAATAGGTGTTCCGTGAATTTCAACCTCAATGCCGTTGTTTTGTACTTGCGCGGTGGGAATGTAGTTTGAAGTATAACCACTTGATTGATCGAGGGTAGCCTGAACAATCTCGTTTTTAGTTTTCTTAGTGAAATAAGAAACATCTAATCCTAAACGGTCATTAAAAAATTTCAATGATGTACCAATTTCAAATTCGCTTAGTAAATATGGTTTAAGGAATAAGTTTGCAAGTGTGCCATCAAATGTTCCTGCACTTACGCTGTTAACAGAATTTGCAACACTGTAATAAACAGCATTCTTATATGGTTGTGCACCGTTACTTGTTCTGGCGTATGACAAGCGTAATTTACCAAGATCAAGGCCCTCAATATGAGTTAAATCTGAAAAGATGAAACTTGCAGATACTGATGGTGTAAATATACCTGGGCCTAATTTGCTTGAAATTGTGCTATAGTAGTCATAACGACCGGTTGTACCTAAAACAAGGAAGTCTTTAATTGAAAAATCTGCGGTGTAGTACGCTGAGTTAACTTGTAAAGCAGTTATGCCCTGGTTACCGCTATCTCTTGTTAAACCGTTAGATAGGTCATAGAAATAAGGGATGATAAAATTGTTAGCATTAATAAAGGTACCGGAAGCGTTGCTTTTACGGATGTTACCACCAACAGATAAATCTAAATTTAAGAAATCTTTGATGATATCATGTTTAGCACCTGCTAACACGTCTGTATTGAACTCGGTGATCTGGGTAGTTTGCGTTTGCATGCTACCGTTGCTGCTGTTATAAGCTGTACCGGTAGGGGTGATGCTTAAGCGGTTATCATGTATTTTATCATAACCTATGCGGCCCTGGATATAAGCCCACGGTGTAATAGCGTATTTTGCCGAAATTGATGATATTAAACGCTCCCTGTTAGTATTGGTTACAAAGTTGTAAGCAGCAAAGTAAGGGTTAGTTACATAAGTATCATTAGTAAATGATTGCTCGGTACCATCTGCTTTTGTTCCTGGGGCCAGGATGCTTTGGGCCTCATTTGGCGCTAAGAACTGAACGTTGTTAGGATTACCTGGTCCATCGCTCAAGCCAGAACGGTTTTTCTCGTTATCCAAAATGTAATTGGCAACCAGGTTAATGTCCAGGTTTTTAATTACAGTTTGTGAACCGTTAAAGTTGAAGGTTTTTCTGTTAAGACCACTGTTTGGAGTGACAGCATGGTTATTCATATCTGATAATGACAAACGGAAAGCACCTGTTTCATTACCGCCAGTTAAAGCAACTGTGTTTGTAAAGGTATTGCCGGTTTTATAGAATTTTGTCCAGTCATCACTGGTTTTTGAATAAGCATAGCTTTTACCATCAAATTGCGGCACTTGTGAGCCATCAAGTTTAGCACCCCATGCAAGGCTACCAGAACTTAACGCGTCGGCGGCATTATTAGGTTTAACACCATTTTCGCCCTGACCATATTGGGTTTGGAAATCTGTATTGTTTACAACTTTATCTGCTTGGTAGTTGGTGTTATACTCAACGCCAAAGCCAGAGTTCTTTTTACCAGATTTGGTAGTGATCAAAATTACACCGTTAACCGCACGTGTACCGTATAATGCAGATGCTGATTGACCTTTCAAAACAGTCATGGTTTCAATATCATCTGGGTTGATGTTTGAGATACCATCACCGTAATCGGCACCGCCCCATTCGCCCGATTGACCACGTTGTGTGTTATCCATCGGTACACCGTTGATAACAAATAACGGACCGCCGGCAGTTGTACTGGTTACACCACGTAGTAAGATACGTGCAGATGAACCCGCGCCACCGTTTGTACCACTGATACTTAAACCAGCAACACGGCCTTCTAATGAGTAAGCAACGTTACTTTCTTTTGCTTTGTCCAAAGCGCCACCGCCTACTGTGGTTACAGAGTAGCCTAATTTCTTTTCATCTTTTTTGATACCCAAAGCTGTTACCACAACTTCATTAAGGCTTTTTGCCGAAACAGTCATTCTGATGTTTAAGGTAGTTTTACCAGCCACTGCAACTTCCTGGTTTTCGTAACCTAAAAATGAGAAAACCAATACTGCATTATCAGGAACAGTTAATGAGAAATTGCCATTTGAATCTGTTACAGTACCAGTGGTGCTGCCTTTTACCCTTACAGAAACGCCCGGAGCAGGGGCACCGGTTTCGTCAGACACTTTACCTTTAACAGTGGTAGCCGCTACCGGAGCTTCGTTTTTGCCGGTAATGACTATCAGGTTGTTTTCAAGTTGGGTATAAGTGAAATCGGTGTTTGCCAATACCTTGTTCAATACAGAGGTAACTTCTTCGTTTTGTACACTTAAAGTTATCTTTTGTGTTGAAGGGATTTTGCGCTCGCTGAAAACAAAGTGATAGTTAGTCTGCTTTTGAATAGCAGAGATAACTTTCTTGAAATCAGCAGATTTCATGTCAAAGGTGACTTTTTGTTGTGAGTACACTTTTGCCATGGTTTGCAGGCTAAAGAATACCGTTAAAATAAATGTCAATTTCATTATTATTATGGACTTAAATAGCCAATAGTTATCTCTTACACCCTTGGGGTGTTTAAAATATTTCATACTTTTACTTATTAAAGGTGACTTGATTAAATGGCAATGTGCTGTTCGAGAGCGCATTGCATGATTAACTAACAGATCTTCATCTTCGCGGGAGTTACCACTGGTAATTCCCGTTTTGTTTTGGGGTATGTAAAGCTTTCTTTATGTCATAGGCTTGTTTAATAGCTGCGTTTGGTTAATAAATATATACGGTTTCGTTTTTGTACTTATATGAAAATGATTCGATGAGTTGCAGGGCGCTTAGCGCCTGTGTAACGCTTTCCCGCTCAAAAACCCCGGTAAAATGAAAGTCTTTGGCGGCCGAGTTTTTAAATTTTATTTTAACGCCGTACCAACGCTCCATTTTGTTGGCTATCTCGGTAAAGTCCTCGTCTTTAAATACCAGCCGGTTATTCACCCACGAAGTTTCAACAACAGTGGTATCGTTTGATCGTAAATAAGTTAAATTGGTTAAGGCATAGCTGGTTTTAGCGCTATCTGGCGTTTGAGCCACTAAATGGCGATACAGGGTATGTCTTTTAAATGTTGAGCTTTTTAAAATGAGCTTTTCATTGGGTTTAAGAATAATCCTGTCAGATGGTCTGTCGGCCAGGGTTACTTCAATAGCTCCCCTGATTAGCGTAGTTTCGCTGGCTATATCGTTTTTGTACGATTTTACGTTAAATGCGGTACCTAAAACTTTAATGCTCATATTACCCGCGTGTACTATAAAAGGATGCTGGTGATCTTTAGCCACATCAAAAAAGGCTTCACCGGTAAGGTAAACTTCGCGTGTGGGGCCTTTAAAAGATGGCGGATATTTCAAAGTTGTCTCTGAATTTAAAGTAACAATTGATCCATCGCTTAAATAGATCTTTGATTTTACCCTGCTTGGCGTTTCTTTTTGCTGCAATAGCGCGGTTTCATTTTTTTTTGCCTCGTTGTTGATCAAATAATATCCTGCAAATAAGCCTATGCCAACTATTAACAACGCGGCTATGCTACACCATAAAGCAACACTGCTGCGCTTGAAAAAGGTAGTTTCAATTTCTGCCGGTTCATCAGCCTCCGGAACAATGATTTTACTCCTTATTCGTTGAAACATCAAATCGGAGTTTGAGTACTGCTCTTCGTTTTTTATCCAGTAGGCTTTAAAGAAATTATTTTGCTGCCTGCAATCCTCATCGTTTGCTATCAAAAAATTGAATTCCTCCAATTCCTGTGCATCGATCTCGTCAGCGAGTTTTTTAGTAAGCAGTTCAGTAAATCTTTCCGTAACCATTTATAAGCGTAAATAGAGCTTCTTTTTAGGTAGGACAACATTTTTTTGAAAATTGCCTACAACGTTTTAAAAAAAGTAAAAGAAATTTCTATCAAACTTAAAATGTTGTGATCCGTAGATCAAAATACGCTGCTTTGAACATTTTGAAACCCGTTGGTGAGGAAAGGATTTCAGTATAGAAAGTTTAAAAGAGTTTTAAGCCGTTTTTAATACTTAGTAAACGCGCTTTTTTAAAATAGCTCGTAATCTTTGAAAAAAAATTTAAAAAGAAAGTCTATAACAACGGAAGCCCTATAATCTGTTGACCAGAAGATGCTTTTTCGGCTGATTTTGAAGCCAGCTGATGAGCGGATAGAATGATACTTAATTTTTTCATAGCCCTGAACAACTGGGTTTGTACAGTGCGTGGGGATATGTTTAATATCTCGGCAACCTCTTTGTATTTCATGCCATCTTCTTTAATAAGTTTAAAAATGATACATGCTTGTTGAGGGAGTGATGCTATGGCCTTATCTAATAAAAAATGAAGTTCTTTACGCTCCATTTCTTTTTCGGGATCAAAGGTGTTTACAAATTCCACTTCGTCCGAAGCTTCTATTTGTACAAGATGGATATTGGAGAATTTTTTGAGGTAATTGAACGATTGATTTTTTACGGCAACAAAAAGGTAAGTTTCCAGGTTGGCAATTTCTGTAAGGTTTTTGCGGGATTCCCAGCACTTAATAAACACATCCGATACAATTTCTTCGGCTGCTTCTTTATTGCGGATGTAAAAAACGCAAAACTTAATAAGGCGGGTATTTAATGTATGAAAAAGCATTTCAAATGCTTTAATATCGTCATTAAAACATACCTGCATCCATAAACCCGAAGTATCCGTTTTAGAAATTTTCAATAGTTTTTAGTTAAGTGTTGTCGAAACAATAATATAATGCAATCTAACAATTTGATAACAAAAAGAAGCATTTATTTTAAAGTTGTCAACTTTTTAATCCAAACCTCATGCTTCTTGAAATTTATTTACTTAGTGTGTAGGCAAAACCGATAAAAAAGTTGTCATTAGGGTATCTGAACGCTGATTTTGGTGCTGCAAAAGTGTAAAGTAGACATTTTTAATGTCATTATTGCTTATGATTACGCCAAAATAGTTGAATTTTTTTGATTGTAGGTTTAATTCAATTCTCAGGTAGTTTATGTAATGTGTACACTAAGTATCCTATTTATGAAAATTTTGCCATAAATATTTTCAGTATTTTATCTTTTGATTAACGAAAATTATCCAAAAAAGGCTTTAATATGTCTTTTTGACACAATAATTAAAAAATCTTACTCTAAAAAACATATAAATGAAAAAACTAACGTTTTTTTTAGCGTGCATCTTGCTCGCCGGTAAAATAGCTGCTCAGGAACATAATATGTCGAAAGATTACATTGTTCCGCAGGATTCTTTGGTGCAAAAGAAGCTTCATAAGTGGCAGCAACTAAAATTTGGGTTGTTTATGCACTGGGGAACCTACAGTGAATGGGGTGTAGTTGAAAGCTGGAGCATTTGTCCCGAAGATGAAGGTTGGACACAACGCCGCGGTCTTTACGGTGCAGATTACTATACCTATAAAAAAGCCTATGAAAATTTACAAACTACCTTTAACCCTACAAAATTCAATCCCGAAAAATGGGTGGCCGCTGCTAAATATGCCGGTATGAAGTACGTGGTGTTCACTACCAAGCATCACGATGGTTTTGCCATGTTTGATACCAAACAGTCGGATTATAAGATAACCAGTCCCAAAACGCCATTTTCAACCAATCCCAGGAGCAACGTGGCCAAAGAGATTTTCAGCGCGTTCGGTAAAGAAAATTTCATGATCGGCGCTTATTTTTCTAAACCCGACTGGCATACCGAAAATTACTGGTGGCCATATTTTCCGCCAAAGGATAGAAATGTAAATTATGATCCGGCCAAATACCCCGAACGCTGGCAAAAATTTAAGGATTTTACCTTTAACCAGATACAGGAATTAATGACCGGTTATGGCAATATTGATATATTATGGTTAGATGGCGGCTGGGTACGCCCCAAAAGTACCATCGACCCAAGTGTTGATTGGCAAAAAACTATCCCTTATGACCAGGATATAGATATGGCTAAAATTGCCACTGCCGCCAGGGTAAAGCAACCCGGTTTAATTGTAGTTGACCGTACCGTTGCCGGCCAATATGAAAATTATACTACGCCAGAGCAGCAGGTACCTAATGAACCGCTTGATCATCCCTGGGAAAGCTGTATCACCATGGGCAATTCCTGGAGTTATGTTCCCAGCGACCATTATAAATCGGCAAATGAAATTGTTACCTTGTTGGTTAAGATTGTATCGCGCGGCGGTAACCTGTTAATGAATATTGGCCCCGGCCCCGATGGCGATTGGGACCCGGTAGCTTACAGTCGCTTAAAACAAATTGGCGATTGGATAAAAATTAACGGCGAAGGTATTTACGGTTCTGATGCTGTAGCACCTTACTCAGAAGGAAACACCTATTATACTAAAGCCGGCAAAGCTGTTTACGCCTTTGTTTTGGCTCCAAAAGATACAGATGCCGTTGTTTTACCAACTACTTTGACTATTCATTTAAAAGATATGGCCAGGGTGAAAAAAATAACCTTGCTGGGTACCAATCAAAAAATAAAATACACAGTAGCCCAGGGTGCAATTAATATAAATATACCCGCATCTTTACAAACGCAAAACGGTTTAAAACATGCTGCAGTTTTTAAAATTCAATATTGATTGTTTAAAAGTATAAATATACTATTCACATATACCAACAATGTCCTCAATATCATTCTTCAGTTCTTATCAAGCCAGGTGTGTTTTTACGCTTGGGCTTCTTTTAGGCGGTAACCGATTAATGGCACAAAACAGTTATGAGTTAAACTCCGGCTGGAAGTGCGCACCTATCAGCACCGTAAAAGATAACGGTGCCACATTATCTGCGGCCGACTTTAATACCGCATCATGGATGCCCGCAACTGTGCCCGGCACAGTTTTAACTACGTTGTTAAATAATCAAAAAGTACCCGACCCGTTCTGGGGCATGAACAATGAACACATTGCCGATATTTACAAAACCGGGTCCGATTATTATACTTACTGGTTCGCCAAAGACTTTAAAGAGCTGCCTGCTCAAAACGGCGGCCAGGTTTACCTGAATTTCAGAGGGGTAAATTATAGCTGCGACGTTTATTTAAACGGGCATAAACTCAATAAAACCATTCAAAAAGGAATGTTTTTACGCTTTAGCTATAACATTACCCAGTTTTTGGCTAAAAGCGGCAACAACCGTTTAGCTGTATTGGTGCACCCGCCAGATGTGGTAGGTAATCCCAACGGTGGCCAGGGTGGCGATGGTACCATTGCCCGTAATGTTGGCTTGCAATATACCGCCGGCTGGGATTGGATACAACCCATGCGCGATAGAAATACGGGTATATGGGACAAGGTAACTATTCAAAAAACCGGTGCCGTGCGCATTGCTGATGAACATATTGTAACGTTAGTACCTGGTGCGCGCATGCCAGAAGGCAATCAACAGCCTGCTGTTATTAAAGTATCCGCTTTGCTTAGCAATCCTACCGCGGCCACAGTTACAGGTTTATTAAGCTTTGAGTTGGATGGAAAAACCGTTTCAAAAAGCGTTAGCCTAAAAGCCAATACAACCAGTGAGGTAAGCTTTAGCGATTATAGCCTTGCTAATCCCAAACTTTGGTGGCCAAATGGCTACGGGCCACAAAACCTGTACAACTTTAAATTGAAGTTTGCGGTTAATGGCAAAGCAGTTTCAGATGAGTATGCTCAAAAAATAGGGGTGAGACAGCTTACCAGCGATTTTAACGAGCATACCGGCAGCCGCCAAACCTATGTAAATGGTCAAAAGATATTTATTAAAGGTGGCAACTGGGTAATATCAGATGCTATGCTGCGCCTGTCAGATATGCGTTATGATGCCGAGGTACGTTATCACCGGGATATGAACCTTAACCTCATCAGGGTTTGGGGCGGTGCAATGATTGAGCGGCCCGAGTTTTACGAAGCCTGCGATAAATATGGCATCCTGGTGTTCCAGGATCTTTGGGGATCTGGTGATTGTAATGGCCGCTGGCAAGATCCTCAAAAACTGGATGATCAATGGACCCGTCGTAAATATCCGGACGATCATGGCTTGTTCCTGCGCTCGGCAATTGATCAGATTAAAATGGTGCGCAACTACGCCTCATTGGCTATTTGGTGTGGTGGCAATGAAATTACCCCACCCGAAGATATCCTTACTGCTTTGCGCGATACCATTTTGCCTAAGCTGGATAACACCCGTTGGTTTGTTGACTACTCAAACTCTGATAGCATGTCGCACAATGAATTGGGCGGTAACGGCGATGGGCCTTACGGTATTCAGCCGCTATCGGTATTTTGGGAACATAAAACTTATCCGTTTAACTCCGAAGTTGGCTCTGTTGGTGTAGGCGATTACGAATCTTTGAAAAGGTTTATTCCTACCGCCAATATGGTGCCGCCTGTTTACGACGAGGATACACATAAAAATAAAGTGGATAGTGTTTGGGATTACCATAAGTACATTGGCTATGATACCAGCATCAATAAATATGGTAAAGCTAAAAACGCGGCCGATTTTGCTTTAAAAGCGCAATTGGTTAACTATGATCAGTACCGCGGCCTTGCCGAAGGTTTTACATCGCACATGTGGGATTGGTATACCGGTTTCATTATTTGGAAAACCCAAAACCCATGGACAGCCATGCGCGGACAGATGTACGATTACTATCTTGATCCTAACGCTTGTTTATACGGTTTGCACAACGGCAGCGCACCTTTCCACATTATGTATAACCCTATAAACGGTATGGTGATGGTTGCTAACAACACCTTTAAAGCCCGCCGCAGCATGATGATGGTGGTTAAAACCTATGATATGGAGGGCAACGAGAAACTGCTCACCCAGGTTTTTGCCGATATCAACGCAACTACGGTTAAAAAATACTTCTCCATAAAAGAAACCATTGATAAAGCAGCAGCTAAAGAAGGTGTTTTCCTGTCCCTGCAATTATTGGATGAGGATAAAAAAGTAATTACCGATAATACCTATTGGATTCCTGATAGTAAGGGCGCTTTTTCTGGTTTGCAAAAAATGAAGACGGGAGACTTAACCGCCACCGCGAAGTTTATAAAACCGGGGAAGGTACAAGTTACGTTAGTTAACAAGGAACATAATCCGCTGGCATTTTTTAACCGTGTGTCATTAGTTGATGCTGATACTAAAACCAGGATTTTACCTGCTTTTTACAGCGATAACTATGTAACCATTTTGCCGGGCGAAGAAAAAAAGGTGACCATTGACTACAATCTTCCGGCCGGAAAGAAAAACCTGGTGGTAAGTATTGATGGATGGAATGGACCTTCAAACCGCACTATAACTATTGAACCATAATAAATGAAATTCAGGACGATCATTTTTATATCTCTTTTTGTTGCAACATTAGTGATCGTCCTGAATTCTTTTACCGTAAGAAAAACGGTAACAGCATCTACTTTAATAAAAGCCGACGATGGCGGCAAAGCATTGTTTACGGTTTATTGCGCCAGCTGTCATATGCTGCCCGATCCGGCGAGTTTAACCAAAGAAGTTTGGCGTTTGCACGTATTGCCTGTTATGGCTGCCCGCATGGGTATTATTTATCCTAATTATGATCCTTTGCGTGGTTTATCGCCGGAGGAGCGGACTATCGTCAATAAAAATAACATCATTCCCACAAGCCCGGTTTTAACGCAGGACGAGTGGGATAAACTCACTAAATACGTCATTTCACTTGCGCCTGATACCGTTGTTGAAGACGAAAGCAGGCTTACGCGCAACAGCCCCTTAACCCAATTTAAACGCGAAGACATTCAGGTTAGTGCCGAAGGTCCATCCATGATTACCGGATTAAAGTTTAATAGCCAAACCCAAACCCTTTGGATAAGCAACTATTTTAAAGAAGTGCTTACCTGGCAGTATAACATTGGCGTAACCAAAACCATCCAAACCCAAAGTCCCGTAGTCGATTTTAATTTTTATAAAGGCAGTACTTATTTTACTGAGATAGGTAAGCTTTATCCAACGGAGTTAAGCTTAGGATCGTATGTTAATTATAAAGATAGTACCAGTACTACCTTGCTTGAACCTTTGCATCGCCCGGTACATGCCGAAATTGACGATTTAAACGGCGACGGTATTCCCGAGATTGTTGTTTGCAACTTTGGTAACAAAACCGGTGGCTTATCGCTTTTTAAAAAGGATAATAAGGGAAGGTATACCGAGGATGTTTTGCTGCCGCTTGCAGGTGCCATTAAGTGCTATATAAAGGATATGGATGGCGACGGCAAAAAAGATATAGTAGCCATGTTTTCGCAGGGCGATGAAAGTGTTTATATTTTTTACCAGATAGGTAACCTTAAATTCAAAGCTAAACGTGTACTCCGTTTCCCGCCAAATTATGGAACTACGGATATGACACTGGTTGATTATAACCATGATGGGCTAACCGATATTATTACCGCGCACGGCGATAATGCCGATTACTCACAAATACTTAAACCATACCACGGTATCAGGATTAATATAAATCAGGGTAACGGTATTTTTAAAGAACGCTTTTTTTACCCGATGTATGGCGTAACCCGTGTTGTAGCGGCCGATTTTGATAAAGATGGCGATATTGACCTGGCCTGCAGCGCTTTCTTTCCGGATTTTGGGAAGCTGGTAGATGAATCGTTTGTTTACCTTGAAAATATTGATCAAAGCAAATTTGCCTTTAAGTCTTATATCCTTAAAAGCGAGGTGCCCATAAAATCATTAACCTTAGAAGCCGCAGACATTGATGGCGACGGCGATATGGATATTATTGCGGGCAATTTTGCCCAAAGCCCCGGCGCGGTACCTAAAGAGCTGGATGATAAATGGAAGGGGGCCAAACATGGCATCAGCATTTTTTTAAACCAGTTGTATCAGCCTAAAAAATAGTTCATAAAAAAACCGGCATCTACTCAAAGATTACCGGTTTTACTATATATTACTCGAAGAATTTTAGTGAACCGCGAAGGCTTTTACAAAAGTTCCCGTAGCATCAAACACCACCACATATTTGGTATTGTTTGAGGAGATCACTACATCATAACCATTTACAACACCCGCCACGCTATGCGAAAACGCTTTGTCAAAAACATAACCCGGATAGGTTGTTGTTAAATAAGTTGTAATCGCGGCCGGTAAGCTTGCTTCAGTAATGGCTGTATGCTTACCTACGTGCAAATCAATTTGAGTACGTTTTATTAAAGTGCCATTTGCTTTAACGGCGGTTGCAAATAACCCATTGTTTTTGCTGATCAATACATATGCGCTATCTGGTGTTATCGCGGCGTGTAGCAAGGTATCAGTAGGGTAGGTGGTTTTAAAATAGCTGCTTACCGCTGTAGGTAATGCCGATATGGCAACAGTGTCGCGGTGCAGGCCATCTCTGTTATCAAACGGACCGCCATGGTGCCAGCCTGGTCCGCCGCCAAGGTCATGACCATCTCTTTGCTCAAGGGCAGCAACAAAAACGCCCACGGCAGTAAATTTAAGACCAATTAAGGCGTTGTTATATTTTATAATAACAATGTAATTAACGATAGCTTTTGAACTATCTAAAATAGTAAACGCTTTTTTAAAGGTGTAGCCGCTGTAATTTGCGGTTAAGTATGTACCAATAGCTGTGGGTAAAGCGCTAAATGCAACGCTATCCGGCTGTTGATGTTTGCCATAGCAACCCACTATGTAAATGGTATCTGTTGTGCTGCCCGATGCCAGGCTAATTGCTAATGCGCCGCTTGCGTTAACTGTTGAGGTGGTGTTGGATGCCGATTTAGAGCTGCTTTCTTTTTTGCATGAAGCTAAAGCAATCATTGCCGCCAGCATCAACAACCATGGAAAAGTAATTTTCGTTTTCATCTGAATTAATTTTGATTAATAATTAGCACCCGTTTTGATTACCGGGTTTTGTTATATAAAATTAATTCAGGTGTACGGTTGGTGAGGTTTTGTGTCGATGAATGGGCATTTAAACTCGATGAATGAAGTTTAAGTGCTAATTATTCTTTAAACCAATTTGATGGTTATCATAATCAGTAAGGTACTCGTTTTTAATAAAGAAATCAAGGGCCAATATTGTACGGTAGTCCTGCGTGTTATTAGGATTTTGAACTTCGGTAAGATTGCCGGTGCTTGATGTTACGTAGGTATAGGTAAATCCCCGGGTTGTAGTTAAGGTTACCGTAGTATTTGTTGGAAGCGCCCCTACAGAAGCAAGCCGGTTTTCAATAGTTGTAACTGATGGGGTACCGGTATCAAACAGGAATTGAGCTGAAATAGTAGTAGTACCATAAGTTATGGTGCCAGCCAAATTGGGCGAATAACCGTAAAGTATAGTAGGCGTAAGCGGGTGCATAATGAAACCGGCGGAAGAAAGGTCATTGGTTGTTAAACCTACGGTAAGCAGGCCGGCAACATATGTTGGGGTGGTTAAAAAGCTGGCGGTAGGTAAAGTAGCAAGCTTAAAACCGCTGGTAAGCCCTGTACCATAGGTGAAAAACCTTAGCGGACTTGATATAGCTGTAATATTAGTGCTTAAACCAGGGCCCACACCAAAAACATCTGCCGAGTGCGCTGCTAATTTATTTTTTTTACTGTCAATAATTTTATAATATAAAAAGAAGGGCACGCGCTTTAATTCGATACTGCCAAGTGAGTTGCCCACAGTAACATTGGTGTATGCAAGGTTGCCATATTCTTTGGTGATACCGGTGGCATCGCCGTAGCTGATTGAATCCTTTTTTGATGTAATAGTGATGCCGTTTACAACGACGGAATCAGTAGTAAATGCAAAGCCCGATGATGTGATCATTGATGCCGGGATGATGTTTGTTGCATCCATGGTCATACCTGGCGATCCTGTATCAAATATGCTTCCGTAGTTCACGGTTTGCGTACCTATTTTGGTAATTGCAATAAGTACCCTTTTATTTACATCGCTGGCATACTCATATAAACCCAGGGTTGTGGGCGTGGCAGTTGTAACAGCAGGCGTAGTTTTATCTTTTTTGCATGAAGCGGAAATTACCATGAGCAGCAGGCAACCCGTTATTTGCGCTTTAAAAAGTATATGTTTTATTTTCATGTAGTTGTATATACGGTTATAATACTTGTTGGGTTGAGCGAATAATAAATTATTTACGCAATCAAAAGTAAAAATCGACGCCTTAAACTAAAGCGAAAATCGATAAACTGCATTATTGAATCGATAAGCGTTTTAATTGCATCGGTTTAAACCATCTGTACTGGAAGCATCTGAAGGTTTAATTACCAGGGCTTTTTCAAAAAAGGTTTTGGCATCGTTCTTTTTACCTGCCATCAAATTACTCCAGCCCAGCATGTGGTTACCATCGTAATCAAAGGGATAAAGCGTAACTAAAACCTTAAAACACTTTATTGCGGCATCATATTGCTTACGGTTATAATAAATGATACCGGCCCAGTAGTTTGCCTGCGTATTTTGAGGATCAATTTTTAAAATGGCCAGGTATTGCTCAATCACCCTATCCCAGCTTTGTAAAAAGGAAAGGGGTTTAACATAACCAAATTTGGCCTCTATAGACATGGGCCTTAAAATGATGGCTTTTTGATAGTAAGACTGTGATGCGGTATAGTTTTTATTAAGGTAATGCAGCCACCCTAAGCGGATATTAATTTCGTAATTGGCATCACTTAAATAAGGGTATATATCATTGATTGCCGCAACGTAGTTTTTGTTTTGTTCGTCAGAGTAGCTGTTGCGAAAAGCTTTTTGCAGGGCAGCGCCGGTTTGCGCCCGCAAGCCAATTGCCAGAAAAAATAAAAATGCTGTTATGAACGTCTTTTTTAAAATTTCCATGTTATACTTAACGTAACAGAATTTTGATTATAGTTTACATCCCGATAAATGTCGGTTTTCTTTTCATAAAGATAATTCAATCTAACTAACGCGTGTTTGCTTACCTGGTAAAACAGGGTTTCGCCGCATTTGAATTTTGTTGGATCGATGGAGTTGTAAACATACAAACCGTCGCTATCAAGATAATCGTCTTCATTGCCAAATGTTGCCGCTGTTTCTATCCATGTATTATTTAAAACTTTAAACCCTATTGCCTGGTTGTAAATAAAACTCTTAGCGCCGCTTAAATCCAATAATGAAGCCCGGCTTGTGGTGTAAAAATTAAGGTTACCCAATGGATAAAAATCCACTTTGGCATCATATTGTTTTAAAGTTTTACCAATTAAATTGCCCCAATTGATGTCTCCCTGCAAATTAACATATTGTGAGGCATAAGTAAGGCCGAACAACCCTAAATTACTATAGTCGGTTTTGCCCCTGAAAGTGGTGTAAATGTAATGATAGGAGCCTATGGCGCTAAGCTTATCGGTGATGGTAAATTGCAGCCGGGCAAAGTATTCTTTTTGTTTATCTGTTTTACCGAACAAAAATTTATCACCGTACCTATCCCTGTAAAATTCCCTGAATATTTTTTGGTTAAAGGAAATATACGATTGATCTAACTGAAAACGCCACCACAGCCTTGTGCTAATTCCGGCCCTTTCAAAAAAACCGTTATCACGTTCGTTACTGTTAGGCAGCTTTATCCCGGTTTCAACATCCGCGGTTACTACCCCAAACGGCGAAAGTTTGATGGAGCGTAAAGTTTCCTTATCCAGGAAGCCGGCTTGGTAGGCAGCCCCCGCGTTATTATTTAAATAGTTGTTGCAATAGTATTGATAAAGCCTGGCTGTTGAATTAGAAGGTTCTTTACTCAAAACAAAATCAAACTCGTTGATGGCTGCTTTATAATTGCCGGTAACCATGTAGGCGTAACCTATTTTAAAATGGAGGGCCTTGAAATCTGAAGTATCGGCCATCGGTTTATTTCCCCAGGTAACCAGTTGTTTCCAATCGCCAGCGTTATAAAGCTCTTCGGCAATGCTATCGGTAAGCACACGTTTATTATCCTGTGCCCTGGCGCTCAGAAAAATAAATGGCAAAGCCAGAAATATGATTATTTTTCTATATTCCATTGTACTTCAGTGTGTTCTCCGTTTATATTGATAGTAAAGCTTTGCAAGTTGCCATAATCTATTGCAATCGAAGTTTCTGCCATTTGTGTTTTTTTGTCGCCTATAACAATAAATTGTTTTGCCGTTATGTTTAAGCTGTTCTTTTGAGTTGTTACGTTGCCTTGGTAACTGATATTAATAAACCGATAAAAAGGTGCTATTACGTCCTGTAACCAAAGTAATCCTTTATTATTGGTTAGCTGTAACGGAAAATTATCGCTACCCCCCAGGTCTTCGGTATCATTAAATATTACTTTATAGGCGGCAATATAAAATTTATATAACAATGATTGCCTATCACCATAAAAACTGGTAAAATAAAATAAAGAGCCGTTATTGATAAAATACGCGGCCGAGCTGGTTTCTTTACAATAAATGTATGATTGTGCTAAAGCATCTTTAAAGACCTCCCAGCATTCGGTTTTGCCGTTGTTATCTTTCAGTTTAACAATATAACCCGGTTGAAAATCGAAAGCTTTTTTTAATGGGAGATTTACTTCGGCATTGGATATTAAAGATCCTTCGGAAGGTATTGCATATGCGTCAAGCTGGGTTTTGCCATTGTGTTTATTAAAGTAGCTGGCAAAGGGGTAACTCAATGTTTTTGATCCGATGTAAGGCGTAGCCTGCAATTGAAAATGCAAATGCGGCTCTGGCGAACGCCCGGAATTACCGCATAATCCCAACTGATGCCCGGCTTTTACTACTTCTCCAATTTTAACTTTAATGGAGTTTTTTTTGAGATGTGATACCTTTGAGTATAAGCCATCGGCATGTTTTATTACAACGGTATTGCCCCAGTTTTCTTTAAGGTTTTGCTTGCCAATTGCATTATCCTCAATGTGGCTAACAACTACCTCAACTACGCCATCTGCACAGGCCAGCACAGGTTTATTAAAGCAATAAAAATGCTCTGGTAAAATGCCGGGATATTGATAGGTGTTTTGCTCATCATCTGTTATTACAAAATCAAGTGCCTGGGCCCAATCATCTTTATGGGTAATACTCCCGTTGTAGCCTTGCGAAACGGTCCAGAAGCCCATAAAGGGCAAATGAAGTCGCACGTATTTTAAATCGTTCAGCCGTTGCTGGTGATTTAAAAACTGGTAAAGATTTCTTTCGGGCGAATAATGCTGAACCGGTACCAGCTGCAATCTGCCAGGTAATTTGCGCAGCAGCAGTAAATAAAGCAAGCCTATGTTAACAACACAAAACGGTAATGAAAATATGGGGAGGGCATGCACACTCATGAAACTGGTGAAAGCATTAATCATGATAAAACCTAATGGAATGCTTAACACAGCCAATAAGTATGAGCGCAGGGAAGGAATAGTAAAAAAGCTCCCTATTGCCACGGAGGCCATCATTAAGTTTGCCCCTAAGTGATAGTAGCTAATTCCTTCGGGGTAGGTGTGGGTAATGCTGTTTAAAAAGCAGGATGCTGTAAAGCTTATAACCAACAGGCTAAAGGCAATGCGCGAATGGATGAACATGCCTACACTGATTAATATGCCGGCAATAATGCTATGCAAAAAAAGCACCGCGCTTAGTGACCTGAAAAACAAACTGATTAATTGAGGCAGTGTTAATGCAAGTGACGCTTCAACACCGGCAAGATTACCCGTTCCGGTATAAATTTCTGCTAACAGGTAGTTGCTTTTTTGTTGCAGGCCGGTATTAAAAATGCTGTTTGCCGCCAGCAGCACCATCCAAAATATAAGGATAAATGGCAACGACAGCATAGGTAAGCCCGATTTTGCCAGCCGTTTTGAAATAATTACAGCGGCAAAGGTTACCATAACACAGGTAGTAAGCAGCCAAACAACAAACATGAGGTTTAAATGGTAAAATGCGCCAAAGGCAATCCCCAACAGCAAACTGTTAAAACTGTAAATACCCATTTGCAAGTCATCGCCATGAAACTTTAATGCCCGGCAAACTAACAGCGAAATTATTACGCAGGCCAGGCCTGCTACACCCGAAATTGGATTAAAAAACGAGACCAGCAGCAAAATGATCCCCAATACCCGGTTCTGCGAAAAAAACAGTACCGAATAGGAATTGATGATCGATTTTATAAATGCCAGGATATGCTTCACTTCGTATTTTTTAAATGAGTAGGTACAAGTTCCTGCTCCTCTATATAAGCCAAAGTTTCATTGCTGCGGATGAGGTGGGTGCGTTGTTGCTCGTCTATCAATACCACCGCCGGCCGCAGTGTAATAAACTGCATCCATTGCGTCATGTTATAGGCACCAACTTTATGCACTACTACATGGTCGCCGGGGTTAAGCAGCGGCAGGTTAATACTTTCGCGTATTACATCGATATTCATGCAAAGCGGGCCGTATATCGCCATATTTTCGGTATGGGGCATAAAATCCTGTGCAGGGCTTACCTGGTGCTCATACCAAAATGAGGTAAACAGGATATTCACCCCAAAATCTACAATTAAAGCTTTTTTGCCCGCGCTTAAACGCTTGTTGGCTATCACGCTTCCTAAAAGATAACCGGCATCGTCAATTAAAACGCGCCCGCTTTCAAGGATCAGTGTAGGCAAATCCTCATTGGCAAACCCAAAATTGAGCAGGGTGGAAGTGATCACCTCTGCAAAATCATCTACCGATGGTACAGTATCCTGACCCGGTAAATAGGCGCCTTTTAAAGTATTGGTTGATGGAAAGCCGCCGCCCATGTCAATATAGTCTATTTTATGGTTTAGCTGGGTTTGGCAGTTAAAGGCTAAAGCGCAAAGCTTATTTGCAGCGATGCCATAGGCATCTGTAGTGAGCATATATGTGCCTATGTGACAATGTAGCCCCACCAATTGTAATTTTCCCGAATCAACAACCTTGCTTAAGGCCGTCCAGGCTTCGCCGTTCTCATAGTTAAAGCCAAAGCGGTCCCAAAGCGGATATACGCCGGTATCCATATTTACACGGATAGCAACGCGTGGTTTATTGGCTAACTCCTCACTTAGGGCCAGTAACTGGTTTAACTCTTCAAAATGATCTATGTGAATGAGCGAATCATTTTCAATGGCTGTTTTAAGTTCATCGTTTGATTTACCGGGGCCGTTAAAAATGATCTTATTACCCGGTATGCCATTACCAATCGCTTTTTGATATTCAAAACCCGATACTACCTCGGCCCAGCTACCTTCCTGGTGAAAAATCTGGCAAACGGCTTTTAAATAATTGGTTTTATAACTCCAGGCAAACTGTACCTTAGGGTATCGTGTGCTAAAAGCCCGGTATGCTGAACGGTAATTTTTACGGATCTGCTTTTCTGACAATACAAACACCGGCGAACCATAATTTTCAATCAGCGTTCTAACCAAAACCCCATCAATGCTTTTAACAGGCTGTACGCCGCTACGGCCGCCAAACTTGTTCATTACACCGCCGTGCAGTTTTTTTATATATGGTTTTTCGTATGGGAGCTTTTCCATTATGCTTTAGGTTATAATTCGCCAAATACCGACATCTGCTGAAAATCGGTTATATCGGCAATATGATCCCAGGAATATCTTACAAATAATTTGCCTGCCTGGTAATCTTCAAAAGGTTCCACCTCATCGTCCAAAGCCATTTTTACAAGAGCAGCCGGCTGGTTTTGCCCTGCCGCTGCCGTTAAATAAACCCAGGCCGGAAAACGGGGGTTAATCTCTAAAATATATAAATGGCCTTTATCATTACTCATTATTTCCATTTCGTAGCCGCCTTTCCAATTGGTAGCGGCAGCAAACTGGTTGGCCAGGTCAATCAGTTTATCATCTTTGATGGTAACACCGGCCCAGGCTTTGCCTTTTTCGGTTATATATAGTTTGCGCATGGCTACAACGCTCGCGTTGCCACCTTTGCCATCGCCAAGGGCGGCAATATTAATTTCGGTTCCTTTAATGTACTGTTGCGCTATTACCGGTACGCCCCACGTGACACTAAGCTGATGGAATGCCTTAATTGCCTGATCCATAGTATAAACAATATGGGCATCGTAAAACTTTCCTTTAACCATCAACGGAAAATTGAAATCGTCCGTGGCCTTTCTCAGGTCCTCTGCCTGGAATAGTTTATGATCGGCAGGTACATGGAAATTGTTTTTCTCGCCAAATTCCTTTAAATGAACCTTATCCCTAAAACTTAATTGCTGGTGGCTTGGCAAAAAGGTTGCGATACCCATTTGCTGTAACTGCGGCGCTATCTTGATAAAATTGAATAGTTCCGAATCGAAATTAGGAATCACCAGGTCAATGTTTTCCTGCTGATGGATATAAGTTAAGCGATCTAATAAAGCTGCTGTACCTTCAGTTGGGTAGGGTACCTGGTAAGTTTTATTTACCAGGTTGCGCAGGTAAATGCCTGGCTCTAATGATTCATAGGATAAGCCTATTATTCTTAAATCTTCGCCAAAACTTTCTTTTAAAGAACGGATCACAGCCATCCCCGGTCCGGGATTATCATTGGCATTAAGCCCGGTAACGGCAATACATAAATTAGCGTATTTGTTGGCCATTATCCTTCAAGTTCAAGCAGGTTTGCTTCTTTCAGTTGTATCATCCAGTCTTCCCAGTCGCGGTTTAGCTGGTCGGCCTTAACATCGTAACGATCAAGAATTTCCTGTTTAATTTCCCGTTCGGTTTTTCCGCTTTTCATAGCCAGCAACAGGGCCGCTGCCATGGTATTACCAGAAAAGGAATCGCCGGTAGCGGGGTTAAAAATAAACCCGTTTTCGCTGGTGGCTATGTTACTCTTGATCTTCATTTAACTGTTTGCAGGTACCGTTAATAATAAAGGTTAAACTTAATGGGTTTATGTGGGTTTTACAAAACTGAAGTTTTTTAATAAAACCCTGTTTATGATGCCATTAAATACTCCATACGCGATGCCAGTAATTCCATATCCAATGGTTTTACAAAAAGGGCGTCGCATTTATATGATTCTTCCTGCGCTTTTTTTGTTTTGAAAGATGTTACCACGATAATTGGCACCTGGCGCAGCTGATCGTCATCCTTAAAACCCTGGCATACCAAAGCGCAATCAACATCAAGCAGCAGGTAATCTAAAATGATCAGGTCGGGGTTTATAACTTTAGCCTTATCGTAAATAGCGTTAGGGTCATAAGTAAGATGAACATCAAAATTACCGTGATACATAATGTCGTCAATAACGGATAACATCCTACTGTTCTTATCCAAAATCAGGATCTTTTTTTTGGTGCTAAGGGATTTCATATTTTGTTTAATTAGAGTCAAGAATTAAGAGTCAAGAATCAAGATAAAAGAAAAACTTCCTGGTGTGCATTTTTTACTTCATGCAAAAGTCTTGATTCTTGACTCTTGGTTCTTGATTCTTTCTCAATAATATAAAGGTGATCTATTTCCCGTACGCCTGAAACAATGTGTCGTTCAATACCTTAAATGTGCCGATGAACCCGGTTAATACATTATTTTGCCCAGTCTTTTATAAAATCGGCATAATTGGTACCTACTGGCAGCTCAATGTTACGCAGTTTAACCTTGCGGTTGTATATCGATCTGATTTGGGCCTTGGCAACCACAAAGCTTCTGTGAATGCGGATAAACTGGGCAGCCGGAATCTTTTCTATCATGCTTTTTAATGACATCAGCGTGAGCACAGGTTTTTCTGCGCTTAACAGGTGTATCTTAATGTAATCCTGCATGCTTTCAATATATTCAATATCACGGATGCCAATTTTGATAACCCTGTATTCTGAGTGTACGTAAATGTATTCGTCCTCACCGGTATGGTCGGTATTTTTAAACTGGTAGTGGTCAATGGCTTTATGTATGGCCGCGCCAAAACGACTACTGTTGATGGGTTTTAAAAGGTAATCCAATGCTTCCAGCTCAAAGCCCTCAAAAGCAAACTTTTTATAAGCTGTGGTGAATATGATCATGGGCTTTTCATCAAGCGAGCGCACAAGATCTACACCACTGATATCGGGCATATTAATATCCAGGAAAAGCACATCTACCTTGTTACGTTTTAAATACTCGGCACCAGATATAGCATCTTCAAAGGTGTTTACCATTTTTAGAGCGGGATAATCTGATACATATTTTTTGATGATCTCCAGCGCCAGCGGTTCATCATCAATGGCTACACATTTTAACTGCATATTGCTATTATTTAAGTAAATAAAAAGCTTAATAAAAAGCATTAACTATCAATACGGCAGGTTTTTATCCCGTCGTTATTATTAAAAAAACATGATTTAATTTAAATGTCGATCTCTAACTCTACCCGGAAGGTTGAATTATCCTGTGTAATGGTGAGCCGGTGCTTACCGGGATAAATGTGCTGAAGCCGTCGGCGGGTATTACTAATACCGATGCCTTTACGACCGCTTGCAGGGCGGTTATCAAATATGGTGTTCTCGCAGGCGAACAGGATTTTTCCGGGTGATGTTTGGAGGATAATATTAATATTGGATGCCTCATGTTTACTTACACCGTATTTAAATACGTTTTCAATAAACGTCATCAATACCAATGGCGGTACTTTTTGATGATTGATATCGCCGGATACAGTAAAATCGAGCGTCGTTTTTTTACCAAGGCGAAGTTTTTGCAGGTCGATATAGTCGTTTATACAATCAACCTCGCTTTGTAGTAAAACAAAATCCTCCGTTACTTCATCGGTAACATAACGCATAATATTGGAGAGTTTCATGATACTTTCCGATGTATGCTCGCTATCGGTAACCGATAAGGCGTATATATTGTTGAGCGTATTGAACAGAAAGTGTGGGTTAATTTGCGCTTTAAGGAACGACAACTCGGCATGGGCCTTTTCGGCTTCGGCCCTGATTACCATTTGCTCGGTAAGCTGCCATTTTTGTACTGTGCTCATGGCTATACCCAAACCTATTACAATGATAAAAATGAACAAGCCCACCATATCAATATTGCCCGACTGGTGTATAAAAATGATTTGGTTGGACGGCTTTTTTAAGCTGGGGTCCTGCATTCGCAAATCCTCATGAGGCAAGGGCCCAAAGGGCAGGTTTTTTGGCCCTACGGTTCCGCTATCGGCGTTGGGTATCAGCTGCGGACCGATAGTTGCGGTAGCTGTTTGTTTTTCTTTAGCCAGATTATGCAACAGCAGGTTATCAAAAGGCTGCAAAAAGTACACGCAGCCCGATAAGAGCAAGACAATAAGGCCGTAAACGAAATAGTTTTTTTTGAATACAAACCTTGGTACCAGGAACCAGGCATTAAAGTAAAACATGAAAATATACGTAAGACAAAACAACCAGTAGTACGGCGACTGGATAACCGCATAAGTACTGCTACTGCTTTGTTGTGTACGATTCATGAATAAAAGCGGAAATCCAAAAAATACCAGCCAACCTGCAGCGTGTATGAATATGTTGGTTGCTTTTTTGGAAACGATCATCTGGTTAAAAAATTTATTAAATATAGTAGTACGGCGTCAAATAAGATATCAATCAAAAATAATTACGCTTTTACTATAAGGTTTGCCTGTTTTTTATTTTACCTGCTTTATAAATAAGCGCCCTATACTGCTACAGGGCGCTTATAACCTAATAAAAAAAACAGAACATTATGAACAGGATATGTCCCGGTAGCCTGATCAACGATTCAAAGGTGATCAAGAATGCCCTATAAGGCAAAGGTTTATCGGTGAACCGGGCTTATGTATAGATGAATGGCACGGCTGGGATTGGTGAAAAATATCCCTAATTTCGAACAATAAAACCGGGGGCTCTGAAAATTTGAAATAACAAAGCGATGAAAAACTTGCAAAGTTTTAAAAACTTCGCAAGTTTGGATTTGCGATTTACCGCAGGGACATACCATGCAATGATGATTGTTTTAGATTTAAAACAACGCCTTAAAAATTAAATCCCCTTGCCTTGGCCCGCTCATAAATCAAAGCCCCGGCTTCGGCATCTAAAAGAATTTCACAATTAGGGTGCAACTGAACTACCGATGCGGGGATATCAGTACCCACCGGGCCTAATATAGCTTGCTCAATAATACTGGCTTTGTGCGCGCCTTTGGCAATAAGGATAAGTTTACGCGTATGCATAATGTTTTTAATGCCCCGGGTTAGTCCGCCTAAAACAACATCATCAGGTACCTGCGTTTCGCGGCGCACACGGGCCTCAAAGTCTGGGTCCATTGGTGATACCCAGGTTTCGCTTTCAAGCGGCGTACCGGGCTGGTTAATGCCTATGTGGCCGTTGCTGCCTATGCCCAGCATCTGCAAATCGGCACCGCCGCGTTCGGCAAGGCGTTGTTCAAACAGCAGGCTTTCGGCCTCAAAATCATCGCTCATGGTAGGTGGCATAATAAAGTTTTCATCGGGTATCCCCAGTGGGCCTGCAATCTGGTTCAAAATCATGGTATAGCAACTACCGGCATATTCGCGTGGCAGGTTGGTTAATTCATCAACGTTAAACAGGGTGATGCGCGATACGTCAAACGGATATTGGGTGTAAATATCAGAAACAATGCGATGCATATCCATGGTGGTTTGCCCGGTTGAAAGACCTATTACAGATGTTGGTTTTTCCAGCATCTGGCCAATAATACGCCATGCAGCAGTTTCGTTAAATTCGCGCTCGTTTTTGGTGATCGTGATTTTCATTATAAATATTATAAGTGTTTTAATTCTTCGTGAAAAAACAGGTCGATAGCTACCAAAGCGCCCACTTCATCTTCGCCATCAACAATAATGGTAATGGTATCGCCCCCCTTCGCCGCCAGCGAAAGTATATTAAGCAGGCTGTTGATTTTAACCGTACGGGGTCCCTTTTTCATGCTGATGGTTGATTTAAACCTTTTGGTGAGTTTTACCAATGCGGTAGCGGGCCGGGCATGTATGCCCTCGGCCGCGTTGATGATATAATCTTTGCTGATCATGCTGTTGTGTCTTTTAAGTAAGCGCTAATAAGGGTAGAGTTGTCCATGGCCATAACCTGTTGGTAAATTTGATTTGCCAAAGCCATATGGTTATTAATGATGATGTTTTTAATGTGGGGGATAGCTGCGGCACTCATAGAAAATTCGGTTAAACCCATACCCATCAGCAGGAGGGTAGCGTCGGGGTCGGCGGCAAGTTCTCCGCACATGCCAACTTCAATATTGTTTTTGTGCGCCTGTTTAATCACATTATCTATCAAACGGAGTACGCCGGGATTGTAGGGATCATACAGGTTACTGATCTTCTCATTCATCCTATCAACCGCCAAAGTATACTGGCAAAGATCATTGGTGCCGATGCTGAAAAAATCAACTTCTTTGGCCAACAGATCTGCAGTTACGGCGGCAGAGGGAATCTCTATCATGATACCGATTTCTATTGTGCGGTCAAAACCGATCCCGGCCTCGTTGAGTTCTTCAATAGCCTGGTTTAGAATCACCTTGGCAGCCCTAATCTCCTGTACATTGGCAATCATCGGGAACATGATTTTTAGTTTACCAAAGGCGCTCGCTCTTAAAATGGCCTTTAGTTGAGTGAGGAAAAGTTCCGGCCTATCTAAACAAATCCTGATAGCACGATAACCTAAAAAAGGGTTTTGTTCAATAGGGAAATCAAAATAGGGGAGTTGTTTATCGCCGCCAATATCAAGCGTGCGCACAATTACAGGTTTGCTTTTTGCCTTTAGCACTACGGCTTTATAAAATTCAAATTGTTCATCTTCACCGGGTAGCGAATCTCGCCCCATAAACAACAATTCGGTACGTAGTAAGCCGCTTCCTTCTGCTCCAAAATCATGCGCCAATTCCATGTCCTGAGCATTGGCAATGTTTGCAAAAAGGCTTATGGTGGTGCCATCGGTAGTAATGGCGAGCCTATCTTTTTGCGATTTTAGCAATGCTGTTTCTACCAGCCAAATTTCCCGTTTTAACTGGTACTCAAAAAGGGTTTCGCTATCGGGATTAATTAAAATTTTGCCGGTCTGGCCATCAAGTATCAGCAGGTCGCCATTGTTAATTTCCTGCAATACAGCTCCACACCCAACAATGGCCGGAATTCCCCTCGATTTGGCAACAATGGCCGCATGCGAAGTTTTGCTCCCTATCTGCGTAGCAAAACCCACAACCCGCATAATATCCATACTGATGGTATCAGAGGGACTTAAATCTGCAGCAATGATAACGGTGTCTGGCGGGTAGGTTTGACCCGTTGCTTTGCCGGCAGAATTTAAATTGGTTAAAATACGCCGACCGATATCCTGCACATCCGCCGCGCGGTCTTTCATATACTCGTCATCCATACTGTTAAACATGACTACAGCAATTGCAATCACTTCAATAACGGCGTCATTTACATTCTTTTTTTCTGCCGATATTTTTTCAGCTACGTCCTCTTTAATCTGCGGATCGCTTAACAACTCAATATGGGCTTCCAGTATTTCCAAGCCATCGCTACCATTGGTTTCATCATAGCTATCAATCAGGATATTTACTTCGATGAGCGATTGTGTAACCGCGATATCGAATTTTTCAATTTCAGCGGCAATCATCGAATCATCGGCTAATAAAAGACCCGTTAATGCATTTGTCTGCCTGTGCAACACAAAAGCCTTGCCTATGGCTATGCCCGCGGATACACCAATACCGTTTATCATACAAATAAATGAATTATGCTGCCTGCAAAACCCAGGGCCAGCAAGCCCAGTAATAACCAGGTAGTTTTAACCTGTTTTTTTACAAAATAAAATACCAAAAAGGTAAGCGCGAGCGGGATAATGGCAGGTACAACCTGGTCTAAAATAACCTGTACCTGTACCGATGAAGCCCCGCCTCCCATGCTTAGCGGCGTTTTTATATTCATGAGTGTGGCGGGCATGGCACCTACCACCATCAACCCTAAAATGGAAGCGCCGGCGGTTAGCCTGTCCATCACGTTGTTTTGAGCCAGGTTTTGGAGAAATTTTGTGCCCGTGTTATATCCTATAAATGTGAGATGATAACGAAGTAGCAAATGCGGAATGTTAAATATCAGCATGAACAATATCGGCCCTAAAATATTGCCTTTAATGGCCAGCGATGTACCAACCCCGGCGGCTATTACTTTGAAAGTACCCCAAAAAAGAGAGTCGAAAACACCTGCCAGCGGTCCCATCAAACCTAATTTTACCGAACTGATGGAATCTTCATCAAAATTGGCATCCGTCGTGTTTTGCTCTTCCATGGCGGCCGTAATGCCTATAATTAAAGTTGAACCATAGGGGCTGGTGTTAAATAATTGCAAATGCCTTTTCAGGGCCAATGTCATAGTTTCCTGGGTGTGGTACAGTTTTTTTAAAGCCGGGATTATGGAAAACGCAAATCCTGTGTTTTGCCAGGTTTCAAAATTGAAATTGGCCTCTAAGGTTAATGACCTGAAAAATATGGCACGTAATATTCCTTTGCTCAATTTGTGTTGATTCTGTACAGGCAAAGCTTCTGTTGGTGCGTCGTCAAAATCGAAATCATCATTGGCGGCAGCAGATTTAGGCGGGGCTTGGGTAACTATTAATGCTATAATTACTCCAAGCCCGCCAATAGCTATTACAGGCAACTTTAAAAAAGCGGCAAGTATGAAGCCCAGGAAAAAATAAGGGGCTACTTTTTTATTAAACATCAGGTTCATCAATAGCGCAAAACCCAATGCGGGCAACATATTACCTGCCACCTGCAAGCCCGATTGCACCCAGGCGGGAATTAAATCTAAAAAAGATTTGATGGCTGTTGCGCCCACTTCTAAAGAGATAAAAACAATAATGCCCATCAATACCGGTTTCAATAAGCCCGATAAAATGTGCAACCGTTGAATGCTTTTATAATCACCATCCTGGGCGTATTGGTTGAACTTTTTATTGAATACCGCCCTAAATACAAATAGCGCGCTTATCACCAACTCGGCTAAAATAGAGATTGGTACAGCAAGGGCCAGCGCTATGGCAGGGCCTTTATGGGCAAGTATGGCAAACGCGGTTCCCAATACACCGCCGGTAATAATATCGGGGGGGATAGCAGCGCCAACTTTTATGTTCCCCATAAAAATTAGTTCAAGCGTGGCTCCAATCATGACGCCCTGGCTTACATCGCCCAAAACCAAACCAACCAGCGGACCTAATACCAGCGGCCTGCTAAGTAGAGTTGTTCCCAAAAAATCTTCAAAATGCCCAAATATGGCTATCAGCGTGAGCAATAAAAATGTTAGCAGCACTTTGCAGTGTTTTAAATTAAAGTTTCAATCAATACTTTTTTATCAGTAGGCACCTGCCTAACTTCAAGCTCCAAACCATTGGCCAGCATTTCTTTAATAATGGTGATATCTTCATCGGTAAGGGCTATGGCTTTTGATATCGGCTTTGAATCTTCTTTTGTGCGGATACCGCCAAAGTTTATGGATTTTATTTCGGCTATTGTATTGGCCATAACCGAGGCATCCTTTACCGAGTTTACTATCAGCAAAATCTTCATTTGCTGTGCCCTGGCATCGTTGATAAAAGTGGCAGCATCAGCAAGCGATTTAATAATAAGCCTGGTTGATGCCGGTTTGGCCAGACCGAGCGTCATTTTCATAAACTCATCTTGGGCAACTTTATCATTGGCCACTACCAGGCAATCGGCACTGATGGCGGGTGTCCAGGTAAAGGCAACCTGGCCGTGTACCAGCCGGTCGTCTATGCGGGTAAGCTTAATCATTATCAAAATCGTTTTGTTGTTGCAGTTCTATGAGTTTATTTACGTAGGCCATTTGCTCCCGGGCGTTTATGATAGCGCCGGAAATGGCGTCTTCGATAGGCGTGTCAGCATCGGACAAAATAATTTCGATAAGTAAGGGCAGGTTAAAACCGGATATAAGGTGCACGTTTGGCCTCAGCGCTTCTCTTATCATAATATTATTAACGCTACCGCCCAGCAAATCGGTAAAAATGATCAGCTCGTCATCTTCCGACAGGCCGTTAAGTACGGGCATTAATTCATCCTCCACAGAAATATCCTGGTTTAAATAAGCCCCGATAAGGAACAGGTTTTCGGTTTCGCCGGTAATGATCTCCAACGACGATTTTATGCCCTGTGCAAATGCACCATGTGTGGCAATCAGGAACTTTCTCATATCGGTAATTGAGGCCTTGCCCGACAGCGATGGTTTTTAAATCCATCGCTGTCGGGCAAGGTTATTTTGGGTTTATAATTCTTTACAAGTATGCTACAAAGTTGAACCAAAAGGAATTTTGAGCGCCCTACATCACCACTACTTAAAACTTAAAGTGTTTTATTATAGCCATTTAATATGAATAAAACACCGGATTGCACCACTACAGCGGGCAACTGCGTCATTTAAATAATAAGTTGATAGTATGTTTAAAACCGAAGGCGCATTAATCCAGATAAACGGCTTTGCAATATTGATATGGGTAGTGGTAATGTAGTGCTTTTCAAATAGCAGCGCCAAATAATAATAATGACTTTTGTTTGAGTTTAAAACGCGTCTATCTTTAAGTTTCTTAACACGTATTTCAATTTTTGATTGCTCCTGATATATGATGAACAACGCATTTAGGTTTTTATTGATGGCGATGCTACTGCCTGCCATGGGCTTGGCTCAAAATATAAAAGTAGTTACCAACCAGGTAGGTTATGAGGATACACAGGCAAAAAAAGCCATTATAGTTACTGATAAGCGGTATTCCATCAATTCGTTTACATTGGTAGATGAGGCTGATAAAACAGTTTATAATGCAAAAGCCATTTACAGCGGCAAAGTTAAGGGATGGAAAGGCCGGGAATTTTACACGCTTGATTTTAGCGCCTTTAATACGGATGGCGTTTTTAAAATCGTGGTAAACGTTCAGGGTAAAAAGATTTCCTCTTACCCTTTTAAAATTGGTAAGAACGTATTGGAACAGGCTACCATGAGCGATGTAGTTTATTACTTTAAAGGGCAACGCAGCGCGGGTGAAATTGACAGGGCAGATCATCACCTGTTATTAGCCGGGCTTACCAAAGATACCATTGACGCGCATGGTGGTTGGTACGATGCTACCGGCGATTACGGTAAACACCTGTCTCACCTGTCTTTTTCACTTTATTTTAACCCACAGCAAATTCCCCTGGTGGTTTGGAGCCTGTTTAAAACCAACGAATTGCTCAATAAAAAAACCGTTACCGATTTCAGGCAGATCAACCGCCGGGTATTGGATGAAGCCATTTATGGTGCCGATTATTTAGTTAGAATGCAGGCTAAAAACGGATCGTTTTACCGGTCGGTATCAGCGCCTGGTCCGGGTAAGCTGGCTAAGGATAGGGTGATCCGTGCCGAGGACGCTTCTTATCGTATCAAACAAACCAAAGATCAAACCTTAAAAAACGACGCCCAAAACAGCGATTGGCATCGCTACCAGGCAAGTTACCGCTCGGGCGGCGGCATGGCTATAGCAGCGCTGGCTATGGCCTCAACCTCAAAAGCCAGCGGCGATTTTAGTAACGCTCAATACCTTCAGGCTGCCGAAAATGCTTTTAAATTTCTGGAGGCCAATAATAAACTCATGACTTTTGATGGGAAGGAAAATATCCTTGATGATTATTGTGCCTTAAGTGCCGCTACTGAGTTATACAAAGCCAGCAACAAGCCCGAATATTTAACCGCCGCTACCCAGCGTGCCAATAACCTATTAGGCAGGTTATCATCTTGGAGCAATTATAAAAATTACTGGCGGGCCGATAGTACGGACAGGCCATTCTTCCATCCATCAGATGCGGGTCTGCCTGTTACCAGTCTTATTTATTATTATCCTTACGCCGACGAGAAAATGAAAGCGGATATTAAAAAAGCTATCAGAAGCTCGCTTGAATTTGAGTTGAAGCTAACGCGTGAAGTAAATAACCCATTTGGTTACAGCCGCCAACTGGTGCAGGATACGTTGGGTAAAAGGCGCACGTCGTTTTTCTTCCCGCAGGGTAGCGATGCTTCGCCATGGTGGCAGGGAGAGAACGCGCGCTTATCATCAATGGCCACAGCCGCGCGCCTTGCAGCCGGCTTATTCACAGATGATAAGCCATTCCATGATCAGTTAGAAGGTTTCGCTATCGATCAGCTTAACTGGGTTTTGGGTTTAAACCCTTTTGATGCCAGTATGCTTCAAGGCACCGGGCACAACAACCCGGCCTACGGTTTCTTTGGTACTTTTGAGTATACCAACGCGCCGGGCGGCATTGTAAACGGTATTACATCGGGCCTCAATGATGAAAATGATATCGACTTTAACTTATCCTACGCCCAAATCCATAAAGATTACGACTGGCGCTGGGCCGAACAATGGCTGCCTCATACCGCGTGGTACCTGTTAGCCGTTGCCTTGCACGAATAACCAATTCAAAACATTATGAAACCTATCCCGAAAATATTTTCATTGTTCTGCCTGCTGTGTATAACACATTTGGCATCGGCACAAATAAACCGTACTACGCTTGCCACAGGCAGCGCGGCCCCCGATTTTAATTTGCCGGGTATCAATGGTAAAAACTATACGTTGCAGTCTTTTAAAGATGCTAAAATACTGGCTATTGTTTTCATCTGTAACCATTGTCCCACATCACAGGCTTATGAGGATAGGTTGATAAAACTAACCAATGATTATGCCGGCAAAGGTGTTAGCGTGGTAGCTATCAACCCCAATAACCCCGCCTCCCTGCGTTTGGATGAATTGGGATACAGCGATGTGGGCGATTCATTTGAAGATATGAAAATCCGCGCCAAAGACCGTCATTTTAACTTCCCATACCTGTATGATGGCGAAACAGAAATTACATCTACCAAATACGGCCCGGTTGCTACGCCTCATATTTTCATCTTTGATCAAAACAGAAAACTGCGCTACAATGGCAGGATAGATGATATGGAAAATCCTGCCAAAACACCCAAATCATTGGATGCCCGTAACGCTATTGATGCCTTGCTGGCAGGCAAAGAAGTAATTACGCCGGTTACCAAAACCTTTGGCTGCTCCATAAAATGGGCCGAAAAACAGGACTGGATCAAAAAAGCCGCCGTCACCTGGGCAAATGAACCTGTAAAGCTGGATACAGTCGATGCCGCCGGTATTACCAACCTCATCAAAAACAAAACAGACAAACTGAGGCTCATCAACCTTTGGGCTACCTGGTGCGGTCCCTGCGTCGCCGAATTTCCGGACCTGGTTACCGTAATGCACCTATACCGGGATCGTGGCCTTGAGTTTGTAAGTATCAGCGCTGATGATCCCGCCCGTAAAGATAAAGCAATCAGCTTTCTTAAAAGCAAACAAGCATCTGGCCCTAATTATCTGTACACCGGCGACGATAAATACAAAATGATTGAGGCTGTTGATCCCAAATGGGATGGCGCTTTGCCTTACACCATGCTGGTTAACCCCGATGGTAAAGTTGTTTACCGGCACCAGGGACCTATTGATATTGAAGAATTAAAGAAAGTGATTTTTAATGATGATACGATGGGGAGGATTTATAAGTAATCGACGGGCGAAAGACTTGAAGGTAATCGACGAATGATAGACTTCCGAAGTTTTCAAAACTTCGGAAGTCTGGTTTTTGTCTCGTAATAAGCCGATAGTTTTTTGCATTCTATCTGTTTGCTTCCTAATACTTCCCATTCCCCGATAATATCATCGATGCCAGCTGCTCATCCCGGCCATAAATATCTTTACGGAAATTCAATAGGTTGTTCCTATCGGTAAAGGCGGTAAAATAAGCAATAAATACAGGCACCTTTTGTTTAAGAGTTACGGTTTGCTCTTTACCCAGGTGCATGGCTTTGCTGATTTTAGCCGCGGTCCAGGTACTATCATATTTGAGTAGGAAGGAGGCCAGTTTAGCCGGTTCGCCAACACGGATGCAGCCGTGACTGAAAGCCCGTGAGGATTCGCCGAATAATGATCTCGACGGGGTATCGTGCAGGTAAATACTATAGCTGTTGGGGAACAAAAACTTAACCAGGCCCAATGAATTTGCAGGCCCCGGTTTTTGTTTGATCACCGGCAAGCCATTCTCTTTTCCCGTGATAACCATATTATGCTCATTCACATAATTGCGGTTATGCCGCATGGCAGGTAACACTTCATTGCGTACAATACTCTCGGGCAAGTTCCAGTACGGACTAAATACTACATACTGCATTTGCCCGTAGAATATCACCGTTTGGTGTACCTTTTGGCCAACCACCACATTGCAACTCCATAGCAAACTATCGGCATGGTAAACATGTAGTTTAAATTCAGGAATATTTACGGCAAGGTAATCGGTGCTCAGGCTAACCGGTAGCCAGCGGCAACGTTCCATGTTTACGATGATTTGCCTGATGCGGGTTTTTAAGGGTACATTCATTTCGGCAATAGTGCCCGGTCCCGGCAGTCCATCCACTGCTAATCCATATCGCTGCTGAAACTGTTTTAAGGCATTTTGTAAATCAGCATCGAATACTTTACTGCTGGTATCGCCCTTAAAATCCCCTAATTTATACAGCCTTGTTTTGAGTTTGGAAATTACTGCCGACGAATCGCCCGGTTTAATCCCTTTTGCCGATGGAATTGCCGTCCACTTTTCTTTAGCATCCAAAGCCCGGTATTTAGCCAGGAAGTTTTTAAGTAAACCATACTGCCGGTAAACAGGTTCGGTTAATGAACTGTCTGATTTGCCTTTTTGCTTTAGCAACGTATCCAGATAGTCGTCATAAGCGATCTTTTTCCTGGGCAAAAACCAGTTTACTGCTTTGCTGGTGGAATCGCTCATACCCTGAAAAGTTAATTTCGAAAATACAAAGTATTGCGCCGTAAGCATCAATTCCGTGTTGATGTTAGGTTTAGGGTTTGCTGCTTTTGGGTCAGCCTCAAAAGTTAACGAGTCTAAAGATTTTGGGTAGGGGATGGCTTTAAATACACCTTCGTTTTGCAGGTTGTTTAACCTATCGGCAAGGTTACCCGCCTGTTCAATTAATTTTCCATCGGCGTACCAGGCATAGGCAAACTTGCGCTTACTATAAAAAAGGTTGATGTCTTTAACATAGGGGCCAAAGTCGGGATATTTTTTTAGGAAGACCACCAGCTGCGAGCTGTCAAAAACAGCCTTCGTTTGGTCGCTAAAACTACCGGGGATAGTTTTGGTCCATTCTTTAGCGGCTTTCTTTTTCAGCGAATCGGCTTTTGATTGCTTGTTTGGCGTAGCGTTTTGCTTACAACCAAACGCGGTTAAAAGGATAAGTGCGGTTAATAAGATATATGGTGTTTTCTTCATAGTTCTATTTGGTCGGGAGCTCTTTTTTTGTAGAGACGCAAAATTTTGCGTCTCCAACTATACAGAGTGCACTTGTAAGACGAATATGCATGTTCGATTTACCTGCGAGAGACGCAATATTTCGCGTCTCTACATTGAAAATAAAAATATTTTAAATAAAGTATACTAAGTTTATAGACTTCATAGTATATTTGTTTCATTAAATCAAAAACATGTTAACAAGCACGCCAAAATATACATCAAAAAATACTTTAAATCGCTATGATTTTAAAGGGATGATGTGCATGTGCTGCTGTTGTTGAGTAACCTCTTACTCCAACCTATAATCAACCAAAAAGTTTACTGACCTTGTTATTTAATATATTTTATGAACCTTTATCTGTCAACTAAAACCAATAGGGCATCTGCGCTTTGGATGCTGCATTACAGCCAGGTAATTTATGGATTATGCCGTTGTTGAGGCCGGAGTATTAGTCATCGCCCCCAAAAATAATCCACATACCATTACCAAATACATCATGTTAACTACCAATAATAAATACCCGTTTTTTGATCTTTCAGAAATTGTTGCTGATAACGATATCCCTTTTAAACCTTACAAGGCTCTTAAACCTATTAAAGCCGGCAATTATATTCCCGATCTTAAATTTTTGAATGATTACACTCGCTGGCAGTCATTTTTTAATGGCGCGCAAACTCATGGTCCGGTGTCTTTAAGACAATTTCTTAACAAGCCGCTGGTTATCGCCTTTTATTCTCGTCACTGGGGCCAGCATGGGCTTGATCAGTTAAAACAACTCAACAACATCCAACAGGAAATAAAAGCCAATGGCGGTAATTTGCTTATCATCAGTGATGAACGTACCGATGAGTTGGCCAAAAAAGCCTGGGAAAATAGCTATACGCTGAATTTTTATCACGATGAGGAAAAAAATATAGCGCAAACTTTTAGGGTTTACTCTGATCATGATCCGGTTTGGAACAGGTTTTCGGGTATTGATGTGAACGCGCCTTTGTTGGCCACTTATATTATTGACGCCAATAAGCAGGTGATCTATAATCATATCGACTATGATTTTTTAGGAACTTTTGACGCTGAGGATGTAATATCATCAGTTTATGAGTCTTCATTAATTACCAACAGCAGGAAATCTGCTTAGGCACAATTTACCCTACATCTAAAAAGTAAAGCTATGTCAAACACAATTTTAGAACTTGAAAAGGTAAAGACCCGGGTACATCAACAGGTACTTGCGGCCAATAACGAGTACGTAAAGCATTTTGGCGATAAGGGTGAATTAACCATACCGCCGGCGCGTCAGTTTGCCATTTTAACCTGTATGGATGCCCGGCTCGACCCGGCAAAATATGCAGGCCTTGCAGAAGGTGATGCACACGTAATTCGTAATGCCGGTGGCCGCGCGAGCGATGATGCTATCCGGTCGCTGGTGATCTCTCATAAATTATTAGGGACTAAGGAGTGGTTTGTAATTCACCATACCGATTGCGGGATGGGATTGTTTACCGATAGCATTATCCGCGATTTATTATCAACCAGTTTGGCAACCGCTACAGTTGATGAACACGGCTGGCGCAATACCGAAGAAGAAGGCGGATCTGACGAAGCCAATCATATCGCGTTCCTTACTTTCAGAAACCTGGAAGCCAGTGTTGTTGAAGATGTAGAACGCATCAGGCATCATCCTTTGGTAGCCGGTAATATTCCTATTTATGGTTACGTGTATGACGTGCGCAGCGGTAAATTAATTGAAGTTGCAGCTGCTACGCATGCCGGCGAGGTTTTAAATTAAAGCAGATAGCCTTAAAAACTGTTAATTTGAATACCTTAGAGGTACAGAAACCTCTTGAACTTATACATGAAGCTTGAAAAGCGCGACTATGATGCCATTGTAATTGGAGCAGGCCCCAACGGGTTAGCCGCCGCTATTTTAATGCAACAACAAGGTTTAGCTGTTTTGCTCATTGAAGGTAAAAATGAGATAGGAGGAGGGCTGCGTACTGCCGAACTTACCCTGCCTGGGTTTAAGCACGATATATGCTCGGCCGTTCACCCGCTTGCCGCCGCTTCGCCATTTTTTGAAACTTTGCCGCTTGAACAGCATGGCCTCGAATATATTTATCCGGAAATAGCAGCCGCACATCCCTTTGATGATGGTACGGCTGCTGTTTTGCTTCAATCCGTTGAAGAAACGGCGCGGCTGCTTGGTGCTGATGAACAGGCTTATCTTAACCTGATGAAGCCGGTGGTAAAAAACTGGCCGCTGATAGCGGCCGATGTACTTGGCCCGCTGCATTTTCCAAAACACCCTTTATTGATGGCGCAGTTTGGTTTGCCGGCACTAACGGCATCAACCATGCTGGCTAAAAAGTTTAAAACCACGGAAGGCAAAGGCCTGATAGCCGGTATGGCGGCACATTCCATCCAACCGTTAGATAATCTGGCTACATCAGCTATAGCTTTGGTGCTGATGGCGCAGGGACATTTGAAAGGATGGCCGGTACCCAAAGGTGGCTCGCAGCAAATAGCTAATTCTTTATCATCATATTTTACCTCGATCGGCGGTAAAATCCAGACCGGGTTTTATGTAGAGAATTTAAATCAGCTGCCATCCGCTCATGCTGTTTTGTTTGATGTAACACCAAAGCAACTGTTAAAAATAGCCGGGCATAAATTTTCATCTATCTACAAATGGCAGCTGGAGCGTTACCGTTACGGCGCAGGAGTATTTAAGGTTGATTGGGCCTTAGATGCCCCGATTTCTTTTAAAGCCGAAGCGGTTAAAAAAGCGGGTACAGTTCACCTTGGTAACACTTTTGATGAAATAGCCAATGGCGAGCAATTGATCTGGAACGGCGGTCACCCCGATAAACCTTACGTACTGCTGGCCCAGCAAAGTATGCTGGATAATACCCGAGCCCCCGAAGGCAAACACACAGCCTGGGCATATTGCCACGTACCCAATGGATCAACCAGGGACATGACCAGCATTATTGAGCGACAGGTTGAGCGTTTCGCCCCCGGTTTCCGTGATACCATTTTGGCTAAACACACCTTTAACACCCAACAGTTAGAAGAATATAACCCCAACTACATAGGCGGCGATATCAACGGCGGTGTAATTGACCTTGGGCAACTGTTTACCCGCCCGGTATTGCGGGCATCGCCCTATAAAACATCAGCAAAAGGTTTGTATATATGTTCCTCATCAACACCACCAGGAGGCGGGGTGCATGGCATGTGCGGGTGGCATGCGGCTAAGAGGGCGCTGAGGGATATTTGGGGGATAAGAATAAAGCCATTGTAAGCATCACAATGGCTTTATTCTTTTATTGTAAAATCCCGTCATTGCGAGGTACGAAGCAATCCCAAACTATACAGGGCGAACCTAAAAGGCTGCTCTACTAAACGGGGATTGCTTCGTGCCTCGCAATGACGTTGTGGGAAGGAACTCCGGGCCTCTACTACTTCAACTCCAGCGTAACCACCGATTTTGCCGGCAAGGTAACTACCAGTTTATCGCCATCTTTTTTAGCACCGGTAAAGTTTACCAGGTGTAGTTTGTTTGGATTGGCAAAAGTGTTGATATCAGTAATATTGGCCGATGTTAGTACCTGGCCGCTTACCGCGTTCCATTTTACGTCTTTTACATCCGTAGTGATGGTGATAGCGTTATGCAAATCAAGGTTTACCAACGAGATATGTACTTTGCCTTCGGCATCCTGTGAGGCCGAGGCATTTACAGCTTCTATCTTTTTACCGTCAACCTCGTAGTTAGGAGCATCTAATTTGATGGGCAGGTATTTGGCATCCTGGTGTACTTTGTACATATCAAAAATATGATAGGTTGGGGTAAGCACCATTTTTTCCTTATCGGTTAATATTAATGATTGTAAAACGTTTACTGTTTGGGCCAGGGCGGCCATGCGTACACGATCACTGTGGTTGTTGAATATATTAAGTGTTGTTCCCGCAATTAAAGCATCGCGCAGGCTGTTTTGCTGATACAGGAAACCTGGATTAGTGCCGGGTTCAGGATCGGTCCAAACACCCCACTCATCAACCACTAAAGCCACTTTTTTCTCAGGATCATATTTATCCATAATGGCCGAGTGTTTGGTAACCAGTTCTTCCATTTTAAGGCAGTTAACCATGGTGCCAAAATATTCTTTTTCGCTAAACTCGGTAGCCGAACCTTTTTTACCCCAGTTACCTGTAGGGATGGTATAATAATGCATTGATAAGCCCGACATCATCCAGTTGGGAATATTTTTCATACATACTTCTGTCCAGCGGTAATCATCAGCATTTGGGCCGCTGGCAATTTTTTTAAGGTGCGCGCCGGGGTAATCTTTAGCAAAAGCGGCATAGCGTTTAAACAGATCGGTATAATACTCTGGTGTCATATTGCCGCCACAGCCCCAGCTTTCATTACCCACGCCCCAAAAAGTTACTTTGTATGGCGCAGGATGGCCGTTTTTAGCGCGTTCCTGCACAACAGTGCTGGTACTGTTTGAGTTAAGATATTCAATCCATTTCGACATTTCTTCAACCGTACCGCTGCCTACGTTGCCGGCAATATAGGGTTCGCACTTTAACAGGTCGCAAAGTTCTAAAAACTCGTGGGTGCCAAAGCTGTTATCTTCCGTAACGCCACCCCAGTTGGTATTTACCATACGGGGGCGCGATGCTGTAGCGCCAATGCCATCGCGCCAGTGGTACTCATCGGCAAAACAGCCGCCCGGCCACCGCAGGTTGGGGATCTTTATTTTTTTAAGCGCGTCAACCACATCAAGGCGAATGCGGTCCTGCTTTTTCACCGGTAATGTTTTATCAACCCAAAAGCCACCATAAATGCCATGGCCCAGGTGTTCGGCAAATTGACCGTAAATGTGTTTGCTGATGGTTGTTTTTGAATCGTTACTGATACTTAAAGTTGCGGTTTGGCTATAACCACGCGCCGAAATAAGGCATAGCGCGGCAATGCCGAGCGAGGAGAGCAAATTTCTTTTCATATTGGAAACTGGTTTATGCAGTAAAGAAAAGAAAAATAAATTAATAAGTGTTATTTTAACAATAAAAAAATGAAATTTTGGCCGGCGTTTTCACCCGGCGAACCAAATACCGTCGTTAAAGGAAAGGTGGTACGGTGAAAACATCGATCACAAACTGAATATCAACAATATCGTATTCCAGTCGATGTATGCGTCCCTCGTTTTTAGTTTAATACGCTCATATTATCGCATACACCATCTTCATTTGTCGCAATTACACCGCCCATAATTGTTTGATGATGCCGATATTGCAATAAAAAAAGCTATGAGAAAGTTGATCGTTATATCCATGATTTCTCTTGATGGGGTTATGCAGGCACCCGGTGGCCCCCAGGAAGATACTTCGGGCGGTTTTGAGTTCGGCGGCTGGGTGGCACCTTTTGGTGATGAAGAGTCTGGAAAAGCTATGCTGGAAAAAATGAAACCCACCGACCTGTTGCTCGGTCGTAAAACCTTCGATATATGGGAACCTTATTGGCCTGCACACACGGCCTACTGGCCGGGTATTAATGAGGTTACCAAATATGTACTATCAACCACCCGTACCCAATCTGATTGGCAAAATACCGTATTCCTGCAAAACGTAGATGACATCCGCGCGCTCAAAAATACGGGCGACGCTGATATTAAGATATGGGGCAGTTCAGAACTGGTTCAATTACTTTTGCAACACGACTTAGTAGATGAGCTTTCACTCATCATCCACCCGGTAATACTTGGCAAAGGCAAAAAGATATTTGGCGATGACGCTTTCCCGAGAACGTTTACCTTAACATCAAGCATCACCACAACAACTGGAGTAATCTTTGCCGATTATCAACGCGCCGGGGACATAGTAACGGGAACAGCCGGGCCGGATTGATAACATAATTTTTAAGTGGTTGAATAATAGTATGTTATTGCTCTTGTCGATGATGCAGGGTAAGAGGGCAACTTTTACCGCAGTCCGACACGTCGAACAGTTTGGTATTAATGTTGTGGCTGCGCCGGTTGAGGAATATTGGTTTTCATTTTAACCGGCCTAATCAATGTTGAGAAAGTTAGGGAACCCATCTTCCATTTTCCATCCTCTTTTAAATAAACCTCCGTTACCATAAAAGCGTGAACCACCTCGTTGCCTCCAACTACGGCCAACAGGTCAATGTCATTTAATAAAATGGCTGTATTTCCAAAAACATTTACAGATGCTCCATATACTTCAGCTTGTTTATACCAGATAAAGCCGCCTTTAATCGTATTCAGCTCCTGGGTCTTACCCCAACTGCCGCCCATGTGCACAAAAACGCACTTTTCTGTAAACAGGGTATTTAGTTCGTCTGTTTTTTTGTCGGCCATCCATGTCCATTTGTTTTTGGAAAGGTCGAGTAGTTCCTGTTCCTCTTTGGTTGGAGTTTTTGCCACGCTGGGTAAATTGGCCTGGGCAAAACATAAGCGAATACAAGAAACAAGTAGCAGAAGCGTAATAAGTGTTTTTTTCATAATCTGTATATTTAAGTTTTAAAAATTGGGTGTTTTTTTACCTTCTATGATATTATAGCCGAACTGAAATTAAACCCGCCAATAGTTTGTGGCTATTTGCGGCCAAGCAATTTTTGCGCATCGGCAGAATAGCGATGGCCGGAAATCTCAATTTCGTTCAAAGCTGCTTGTATGGTACTTAGATCGGCATCGCATAAAGAAATGTTTGCCCCGCCGAGGTTTTCCTCTAAACGATGAAGTTTAGTAGTCCCCGGAATTGGTACGATCCAAGGCTTTTGTGCAAGTAACCAGGCCAAAGCGATCTGCGCAGGTGTCGCGCTTTTAGCAGCAGCGATCAGCGTCAATTTCTCAACTAATACCTGGTTTGCTTTTCTGTTCTCTTCCGAAAAACGTGGCACCGTATTGCGAAAATCCGTTTTGTCGAAAGAGGTATTCTCGTTGATTGCCCCGGTCAAAAAACCTTTACCCAGCGGACTGAAAGGAACAAACCCTATACCCAGTTCTTCAAGCGTTGGCAAAATCTCCGCTTCAGGTTCGCGCCACCATAAGGAATATTCGCTTTGAAGGGCTGCTACAGGTTGCACGGCATGTGCTTTCCTGATCGAATCCACACCTGCTTCCGAAAGGCCGAAATATTTCACTTTACCTTCGGCTATTAAATCCCTTACGGTGCCCGCCACATCTTCTATTGGAATATTCGGGTCTACCCGGTGTTGGTAAAGTAGATCTATCCGGTCGGTACGTAAACGTTTCAAGGCCGCCTCCGTTACTTCACGGATACGTTCGGGACGGCTATCGGTACCCAAATCAGGCCTCCCTTCTTTGAAACCGAATTTAGTAGCGATGACAACCTGGTCGCGATAAGGTGCTAAGGCTTCTCCCAATAATTCTTCATTATCGAATGGGCCGTAAGCTTCAGCGGTATCAAAAAAGGTTACGCCGCGTTCCACGGCAGCATGTAATAATTTGATGGCTTCACTTTTATCAGTTGCCGGACCGTAACCGAAGCTTAGCCCCATGCAACCGAAACCCAGTGTTGAAACTTCTAAGCCGCTTTTTCCTAATTGTCTTGTTTTCATGTTTTAGATAGATGATAATAATTAATCTTTTAATTCACGTTCGCCCAGCCATTTCACCATCTTCGGGTCACGATGATCAAAAAAGCTGCTGGCATTGGTATCAAGTGTTTTAATTTGCTCTATTTCTTCAGCAGTCAGTTTAAAATCAATACTGTTCAGGTTTTCTGCCATACGCTCTTTTTTAACCGATTTTGGGATAGCAACAACACCGCGTTGTGTAAGCCATCGTAGTACCACCTGCGCAATTGATTTGTTATACTTTTCACCGATACCTTTTAGCAGTTCATTGGTAAATATGCCGTTCTTACCTTCGGCAAATGGCCCCCACGATTCAATCTGCACATTATTTTCAACCATGAATTGCTGTGTATCAATTTGCTGATGGAAAGGATGCGTTTCTACCTGGTTTACAGCCGGAACAATTTCGTTATGGATAATCAAATCCATCAACCTGTTTGGTTGAAAATTGCTAATCCCAATCGCGCGGATCTTTCCCTCTTTATACAATTCTTCCAACGCCCGCCACTCACCGTACACGTCGCCATAAGGTTGATGAATAAGATATAAATCAAGATAATCCAATTGTAGTTTTTTTAGCGATTTCTCGAACGCCTTTTTAGCGCCTTCATAACCATTGGACTTGATAAATAATTTAGTGGTGATAAAAAGATCTTCTCTCGCTACGCCGCTCGCTTTAATCGCGTTACCTACGGCTTGCTCGTTCATATAAGACTCCGCGGTATCAATTAACCGGTAACCGGTTTCAATCGCGTCAATCACACTTCTTTCACATTCAGCCAAATCGGTAACCTGGAATACACCAAAGCCAAGGATGGGCATTTCAACACCGTTATTTAATTTTGCTATTTCCATTTTTACTTTTTTATTCGATAGTACAAAGTTCATAACTATCGCGTTAGCAAATAGGATACAGATTACGGAAGATTATACCATTTTTACCGATACACTTGATCATCGTAAGCTGTTGTAATATAAAGTGCTAATTTTGAGTAACAAAAGATCCGGATATGGGAGAGATGCTTAGGTTTAATACCATTAGCGAATACAACGCTTTCAATAACAATATTACTAAACACCCTTTGGTAAGCGTGGTGGATTTCACGAAGGCCGCACCCCGGCAGGGCAATAAAATGTATTTCGGCTTTTATACCATCTTTTTGAAGGATGTAAAATGTGGTGATATGGTATATGGCAGACATACATACGATTACCAGGAAGGCACGCTTGTATTTATGGCTCCCGGCCAGGTGGCAGGTGTGAACAGTAATGGTGAATTTTACCAGCCCAAAGGCCATGGCCTTGTTTTTCATCCGGATTTGATTCATGGAACTTCACTTGGCAGACATATTGCCGACTATAGTTTTTTCGGCTACCAGTCAAATGAAGGATTGCATTTATCCGAAAAAGAGAGGAATACGATCCTGGACTGTATGAACAAAATTGATGATGAACTGGATCAGTCTATCGATAAGCATAGCAAGCGGCTCATTGTAGCCAATATCGAACTTTTGCTTGATTATTGCGTCCGCTTTTACGACAGGCAATTTATTACCCGCGATCATTTGAATAGTGGAATACTCGAAAAATTTGAAAAAATCCTCAACACTTACTTTGAAACCGATAAGCCGCAAACCATTGGTTTGCCATCGGTAGGCTATTGCGCGGAAGAACTATATCTTTCGGCCAATTATTTTGGTGACCTGGTGAAAAAGGAAACCGGCAAAACCGCTTCCGAATACATCCAGTCAAAACTAATTGATATTGCCAAAGAACGGATTTTTGACACGGGCAAAACTGTAAGCCAAATTGCTTACGACCTGGGTTTTAAATACCCGCAACATTTTGCCAGGCTGTTTAAGCAAAAAGTGGGTCAGTCACCGTTGGAATACCGCTCGGCTAATTAGTATAACCCCGGTTTAATCATCCTATATTGATTGGTACCCCTCTTTATTAAGTATTTTTCCTGCGACTTGGCGAAAAATATAATGCGCCTATCATGGCAAAAAGCACATAATAAAACCGGCATTTAAACGGATGGTGCAATCGCTTAAGATACTGTTGATTGCGTTACTATCTTTTTCCTCGATTTAAGTTTTATCAATTGATAAAGCACCCCGACTACAAATAGTAATACCAATATCATCAGTCCCGTTTTGGCAATAGGATCATTAGGGCCGGCTGCCAAAGGGTGGGAGATAGGTAATCTGGTTAAAGTTTCAATAGTAGCCGGAATCATGGAAAAAAACAATGTTGCCGACATTACAATGGTTTGGATATGCTCTGCCTTCCGGCCAAAAAAAACAATTGATTTGGCAAAAACTCCGATAGGTAATAATAGCAAAACAATAACAGCTAAACCATGCCCCGCGCTAAAATGGCCGGTTTTCATAATAGGGAAAGCTGTAAGGCAAGCTACCAATGTTAACGCTACATAAGTTTTACCCGCGCCGGTTTTAGGATCAATTTTGCCGGAACGGAATAATGCATACAATGCGGTAAGTACTGCTAAAATACTAATGGATGTGTGGAAGATACCAAGGGGGGAAAGGTGGTTAGGCATGATGTAAGTTTTAAGGTAAAAGTTTTTATTGCAGTGTTAAAACCGCTGTTTGCCCTAATATACAAAAATGCCGCTTAAATTATTCGTTTAATGTTTAAAACGCTGTAAAAATATTATTTCAATGCCTTGGCAATAGCTTCTTCGGTAACCTTAGCCATTATTTGATAGCCTGCAACGTTGGGGTGTACACCGTCGATGGTTAATTCGGGTCTTTGGCCATTGCGCTCATCTGCAAGCGGTGTAAAGTAATCTAACAGGGTAAAGTTATTGGCTGTCGCGTATGCTTTAATTTGCTTATTTAGTGAGATGATCTTTTCGGCAGGTTTCAAACCTTTGCGCCAAGGGTAATCAAAAACCGGCAGGTATGCACATAAAATAACCTTAATGCCATGTAGTTTAGCTAACTCGGCCATCGATTTTATATTATCCATAATAGTTTCATTACTCACGTGCCCGGTATTAGCGGCAATATCATTACTGCCTGCAAGAATGATCACCGCCCTGGGTTTCAGATCGATAACATCCTGCCTGAAACGGATTAATAACTGCGGGGATATTTGCCCGGCAATGCCCCTGTCAAGATAGGGGCGGTTCTTAAAAAATTCCGGCACTTTCATTTTCCAAAATTCAAAGATAGAACTGCCTAAAAATACTACTCGTTTTTCGCTTGGTTTTGGGTCTCCTAATTGTTGATTCTCTTTTTTATAGTGCGATAACGCTGCCCAATCATCCTTAAAATCTTCTTTTACCGTATCCGTTTTGGTTTGCGCATTCAGGTTAATCATCAAAAAGATCAATGCAGATAACAAAAGTGTACGTTTCATGGGCTTATTTTTAGGTAAAGGCAAAAATAGCCGACTTTATCACTTTGGCAACATCATCATAACATATTTACAATAGCGCTATTGTATAAATTTATTTTTAGATATTTTAACTATTAATATAAAACTTTTAGTAGATGTGGATGTTATTGTTAATATATCTTCCCAATATGAAAGCTTTTAATGAACATGAATCAGTGATCTATACCGATGCCGAAGGCAGGTTGATAGATACCTTTGTTGTATTTGATACAGACATCGCAGCCGGCTTAACGCATATTAATCACATGGATTTAAAAGTTCCGACTGAAAGTTTGCAATTACACCCTGCATCGATAGCTAAATACAATTTGCCAATGCAGGATGCTTTTAGTTTCGAGATATTTAAAAAATTGAAAGCCAAATACGAAGAAGCCAGCGTACCAACTGTTAAACGTACATTAACAGTTGAACCAGGTTATAAACTGGCCAAAGCGTCTTAAACAACCGTTTCACACACCGATGTTAAAAAGCTCCGTTCGATGTAAGTTGAACGGAGCTTTTTTGTGATCCAGAAAAAATAGTGCTGTCGCGCTTATTCTCCTGCGATTAGCAGAATATTATGATGAGTAAAATCAATGTAGTTTGGTAGCAAGTTAAAATTAGCCGAACGAGTAGTTATGCTCATGCTTACTTAATTTTAATTATGCAGTTTCCGTATACGCAGGTAAGCTAAAAGTTCTTTTGGCCGGTCGGTTTGTATGATGCGGGCACCGTGGTTAATGATCCAATCCCAGCTGTCTTTGATGTTGCCATCTTCAACAGCCATATCATCCTCATGGCCGCCATTGAGGCTTGCCCACAATGAGTTGATCCATATTTTGGAACCATGTGTCGGTATAAAGCTATTTTTAACCAATACGTGCGAGGTATCGCTTTTAAAAATAAGCTCAAATGCTACAGGTTTAATTTGCTTTTGGTATTCATTAATTACTTGTTCGGCTTCTGGCTTATCCAGGCTTACTACCGGCATAAACGTAAGACTGTCCAATAGTTTTGGGTAACGGCTCCTTACTTCGGGATAAGCGGCTTCGGCTTTGAAAAGGGCCTGGTTTAGGGTGCCGGTTTTCTTGCAAATCTGGTAAGCTTCTTCGTAGTAGGGCAGGCTTTTATCCAGGTTTACCAAAACTTTGCCCTTGGCCAGCAGCATCACTTCTTCTAAGGTTGGGATGGTGTTGTTGGTTACTCTGCCTAAGCCGTTTTTAAGGTGAAATTTTCTTAGTTCGGCAAAGGTATAATCAGATGGTTTTCCTTTGCCGTTTGTTGTTCTGTCGATGGTGCCATCGTGCATAATTACAATTACACCGTCGCTGGTTTTGTTCAAGTCTACCTCGATAATGTCAACACCCATGTTAATGGCCAGCTGATATCCGCGCAGGGAGTTTTCCGGCGCGTTACGCCAATCGCCACGGTGGGCGGTAACCAGTACATTTTTATCGTTAGGGTTATGGAGCTGCTTTATGATGTTGTCAACCTGCGCCTGTGATAATATGCTGCAAAATAATACAGGGATGGCAACAGCAATTGTTTTTAGATAGTTATTCATTCGGTAGTTTTTGTACAGGCCGAAGATACGGAGGAAGTGTTAACCCAACATTAATCCGCTAATTAATGCAGGAAAATCGCTCTTAGATTCCAATTTCGCGTTTTTTTGGCTAAAGCCGGCTTTTTGGGCTGCTGCCATTGACCGTTGGCTAAAGCCAAAACGGCAATGAATTAAAAATCAGATTGGCAAACCATTTGAAAATTCATTGCCGTCCCCATTTATGGGGCGGAAAAAAACAATAAGCAAGGTGACTTTAGCCAAAATGAACTATCAAAGTCTGAAATTAATTTCCTCGCCATCTAATGACCGCCCCAAATCTCCTGCACTTCTTCTAATGATTTGCCTTTGGTTTCTGGCACCATTTTGTAAACCACAAAAAAGGAGAGCAGGCAGCAGGCCGAGAAGAACCAAAAAGTAACCGCCGGACCTATCGATCCTAAAAATATAGGTGTAAGCTGGCCAACAATGGTATCGGCTACCCACATGGTCATGATGCTCAAGGCCATTGCCCGGCCGCGTATTTTGGTAGGAAAAATTTCAGACGCGATCACAAACTTAAGCGGACCGATAGAAAACGCAAAGCAGGCCAGGAATAGTATGATACTTGCAACCAGCATAATGCTATCGGTAACGCCGGTATAAAAACAAACCCCGGTAAAAAACAAGCAAACCGTAGCGCCTAAAGCACCCACAATATACAAAGGCCGGCGGCCCATTTTATCTACCTTCCAGATGGCTATGAGGGTGAAAATGAAGTTGGCCAGACCAAAAATGATTTGCCCTAACAACGCGTTGGTAATGTTTATCCCTGCATCGCTTAAAATGCGGGGGCCGTAGTAAATAACCGCGTTGATGCCGCTGAACTGCGAAAATAAAGGCAGCAACAAACCAATAATTAAAGGCTTACGCATGGCTGGCGCAAAAACTTCTTTATACGATCCTTTCTCCTGCGCATTTATATTTTTGATTTGAAGTGCATCTTTTTCAGCCGCTTCGCCGCCGTTTATTTTGTTTAAAATGACGATGCCTTCCTGGGTTTTTCCTTTTTGAATAAGCCAGCGTGGGCTTTCGGGCACAAAGCAAAGGCCGGTAAAAAACAACAGGGCGGGTATTACACCTAAACCAAGCATACTGCGCCATACTTCTTTCACCAGTATCAGGTTTAAAACATGCCCCAGGCCGGCACCTTTATAATGGAGCGAAAGGCTCAGCAAACCCGAATTGGTTAAATAGGCAACCAAAATGCCCGCGGTAATAGCTAACTGGTAAAACGTAACCAGGCGCCCCCTGATATTTGTAGGGGCTATTTCTGATATATACAGCGGTGCTACAATAGAAGCTACGCCAACGCCCATGCCGCCAAGCATGCGGGCCAAAATCAGCAAAGTAAAGCCGGATGATAATGCCGAACCTACAGCCGATAACAGGAACAGTATAGCCGATAACATCAGCATTTTTTTGCGGCCAAGGCGATCGCTTAAGTCGCCAGAGAATGCTACTCCAATAATACAACCTATTAAAGCCGATGATACAAACCATCCTTCGATAACATCTGAAAGCGCGAACTGGCTTTTAACAAAGGGCAACACGCCCGATATTACCGCCATATCAAACCCAAACAGCAAGCCCCCTAATGTGGCCACCAAAGTAATAGCCACCAAAAACAAGGTGGACCTGTTGTTTACAGATTTTAAGCGCTCCTTACTCATAAAATTGGTTATATATCGGTTTAGTATAGTATTCGTATTAGCAGCATTCGTCCTTAACAAAGGCTTTAACTACTTTGGCTTTATTTTTACCTGTGTTTTTAAGCATGTATTTAACAGCATCGGCAGGTATAATAAAGGTTTCGGCGTAGTGAATTACCTGTTGCAGGCCATTGGTTGTTACCGTAATACTTTCGCCCTCAACAAGGCTTAGTACATGGCATTGGTTATTGGTGTATTCTTCAATTGCGGTGTCAAATTCAAACCGCTCCACGGCGTAAAAATGATCGGGATGGGTGGTCAGATTTATCAGCTGCCAGTCGTCACCCCGTTTTACTACGGTTTGTTTTGATATCAGTGTATCGGCAACAACTTCGCCTTTGCGGCCGAAGTCTAAATTTTCAAATGCCCTGTCGATATTCAACGTACGCGGGTTACCGTTCAAATCCGGGCGAAGCCAATCGTACATTTTAAAGGTAAAGATATAGGGGGTAGCGCTTATCTCCAGTACCATATTGTTTTTGCCCGAGCAGTGTACCGTGCCGTTAGGGATCAGGAACAGGTCATGTTTTTTGGCCGGGAAGATCTGCACATAATCACCAATCTCCACCGGTTCGCTGTTCTTAAAACTATCTTCTAAAGCTGTTTTGAACGCTTGTTTATCAATATTTTCCTGGAAGCCTAAATAAACTTCGGCATCTGGCTTGGCGTCGAGTATGTAATAGGTTTCATCCTGTGTAAAATCTTCGCCAAAATTCTGTTTGGTATAGGCTACGGTAGGGTGGCATTGCAGGGAAAGATTGCCGCCATCAAAAGTATCCAAAAAGTCGAAACGGATAGGGAAGGCGTCGCCAAATCTTTCGGCTGCTTTGCCCAAAATAGCTTTGCTGTTGTATAAAAACAAGGTATCTAACGATACCTCCAGCATGGTATCCTGGTATTGCAGGATGATGCCGTTTTCGGGAGCAATAAGTTCAAAGGACCAGGCGTAGTTTACCACATCGGTATTTAAACCGTCGATATTATCTTTTATCCATTGGCCGCCCCACACGCCTGGCTCAAACCATGGCCTGGGCCTAAGCATATTGCGCGACATGTTTTTTAAGGTATCGCGTAAGGTTTTGCCGGTTGCCCAGCTGATGTCATTAATGCGTTGTTCGTCAATTATGATATCAACTAATGGCAGCAGTTGTTTTTTGTGTTTGTTTAACAAAGGCCACTCAACAAAATAAAAACGTTTGTATTGAATTTTGGGGTCTGCGGGTAGTCTATCGCCAAGGTTGCATATATTGTTGGCCCTTGAACGAAACTGGATCTCGTTTTTAGGAACGTCAATGTAGAACATAGCTGCATCCCAGTTAGCCAATGCGGCCCCGCTGCCATATATGATGTTGAGCTGCCCTTCAATGGGTTTTAAAGCGTTTAGCTTTGCGCAGTCGAAAAAATCAGAAAGATTGCCTTCATAAATTTTGCCGAACAGCGGGTCATTCCCACCCATAGCAGGGGAGATGATTTGATTGATGGCGTCTTCAGATTTAAAAGCGGTATTACTGTTTATCCAATTTACATTAACGCCTTTTCTGTGAAGTTCATCATTAAGTTCGCCTACAAAAATATCCCAGTACACGGCCGAGTAACCGTCAATTACCACATCTTTTCCCTGGGCTATTATCCAGGTTGCAAGGCTTTCAAAGCCAGTGTAAATAGGTTCGTTAATTTTAAAGGTGGGGTAGATATCATATTTGGTATCGGTAGATGTTTCTTTGTGAGCTGGAATAAGAAACTGCCTGGTCGATCTCAAATCCTGTTGGTCAACTTTAAAACCGGCATTTAAAACAGAATCTTTACTCATACAATCATTATATGTCATAATGTGCAAACATATTGTATTTCCCTTAAATTCCAAATAGCGTTTGTTATTTAATAAAAATTTAACTGTTGCGCCTGCTCTCTACGGTGTAAATAAAACTTTCGGCCTTATAATAGCCCAAATTGTACTCCATCGGCCTATCGCCCTGGTCAAATACAAAACGCTTTCTGAATAGCACGGGGCTACCAGGGTCAATCTCCAGTTTACCGGCAATCAGTTTATCGGCCGCTTTGGCGCTGATCTCTTCTTTAGATAGATTGGCCACTACAGAGTGATCATTTTCAAGCATTTCGTATAAAGGCTTTTTAAAATCCTCGTCGCCTGTAAGGCCAATCCTGGGGTGAAAATAGGATACAAAATATACAAAAGCCTCGTCGGCATTGCCGCGCAATCTTTCCAGCTTGATGATCTTTTTTTCGGTTTTGATATCAAAAAAATTAGCTATAAAATCATCAGGATACACCCAGCTCACATGCAATTCATAGTTCTTAATAGGGATGCCACGGGCCTGCATTTCTTGTGTAAAACTAAGCCAATTCATTGATTTTGAGCTCATTTTTGATTGAGCTACCTTTGTGCCAAGTCGTTTCTTTCTAACAAGCAGCTCTTCATAAACCAATTTGTTGATGGCCTGGCGTAAAGTGGTGCGGGATATAGCCAGTATTTTGGCCAGGTCAACCTCATTTGGGAGTAATTTGCCCGATTGATATTCGGGCTCTTTTATCATTTCACGCAGCAGGTTTTCGGCTTGTATATGAAGTGGTACGGCGCTTTTATGATCGATAGAAAGTTTCATATCCCGGTATTTGTAAAGGTTTTATAAATAATATGTATTGCAAATTAAATCATTATTTAATGAACATGATAATGTTTATATGTATATACTGTTCTTTTATAAAAAATAGGCCCCTCTTTAAAGTGTTGTATATTCCAGTTTATAGCTAAAATGTGCTTTTTTGAAAAAAAACAGGTGCAGAAAATTTGGAATCTATGTTTATGTTTTTATGTTTGTACATATATGTAATTGCATCCGGCACTTACATTATTATAAACCACATAAAACTAAACATCCCGTTTGCATGAAATTAATTTTGCCCGTTTTTATTTCCTTGTCTTTATTTTTAGGCTCAAATGTTAATGCTCAGGTTGGCAGCCAGTCAGCTCTTGCTAAATCTATTTTAGCCGATAGCCGCTTAGATACCATTCAGGCCCGCGCTGTAAAATTGCTTTCTGGTTTCTCTGCGGGTACCTCTTATAACGAAGTCTGGATTCGTGATTTTAATACCTTTATTAAAGGTTCATTAAAGGCGCACCCAAAAGAAGAAGTGAAAAATAACCTGCTTATGTTTTTCAAAATCCAGGGCGAAGACGGCAATATTGTAGATGGGGTGGTAGATAGTGCCAAAGCCAATGTTGGGTATAAGTATCGTTACTCTCCGCTACTGCGTGGTTGGGCGGCACATAAAAACACGGTTGAAACCGACCAGGAATCGTCATTGGTACAAGCGGTTAAAAAATACATTGATGTTACCGGCGATAAAACTATTCTTCATGAAGTTATTGGTGGCAAGAACGTGCTGGAGCGTATGGAAGATGCTTTTATTTACCTGCAAAAAGACAGATGGTCAAAAGAATATGGCTTGGTTACCGGGGCCACTACTATTGATTGGGGCGATGTACAATCAGAAAGTGGCTGGGGTGTAGCTATCAATGATAAAACAAAATGGACTATTGATATTTATGACAACGCCATGTTTGTGAAAGCGTTGCATGATTTTGAAGCCATGAAGCCGAAGGCTTATAGAGAAAAACAAAATTGGAGCGAAGTTGCGGCGACTACTTCAAAAAATGTACGCAAATACCTATGGGATAAAACTACTCAAAAATACACACCACATATTTACCTGAATGGAAGCCCATTCTCGCCCGATTTTAATGAAAAAGAAATCCTGTACACTGGCGGTTCAATATGCGCTATTATAGCCGGATTTAATACGCCTGCCGAGGTTAAGGAAATAAATAGGCAAATGATGGCCGCTGCAGGTAAAGAAAAGCATGCCACCATAGGTATAACGGTTTACCCGCCATATCCGGCCAAACAATACCCCAACATGCAGCCCTACAATTACCAAAACGGGGGCGACTGGACCTGGTTTGGCGGCCGTATGATGGCCCCGTTGATTAGTTATGGCTATGTAAAAGATGCCTACGCCGAGTTATCGCCCATGCTGGATAGGGCGCTGGCCAATAAAGGTTTTTTTGAATGGTATGATGTGCAAACAGGAGCACCCAAAGGTTCTGGTGATTTCAGGGGAGAAGCCGGTGTTTTGTATGACGCTATCACCGTTTTAAAGCAATGGGCTACTAAAAACAAATAAGATATTACAACCTATCACATCCTTTAAACTATTGAAGTAAAAACGGGCCGCGAAAGCGGCCCGTTTTGCGTTAAGCGACAAAAAAAGCGTGGTAAATGCAATATAAAGTAACTTCTTAAAATATTTTATAATGTATCTACATTTAATAATATGATTTGATGCTTAAAACAACAATTAAGACGATTTTTCAAACCGATCTGTAAGAGAAAAGTCCATTTAAAGCACATATTTACAGGTAAATAAAAAATTTAAGTAAAAAATTTTGTTTCTCATTTTTTAATATGTAATTATGTATACACAAATAATAAAAATATAACTTAACCTTTACTCAAACCAATTATGAATGAAAGAATTTTTACCTATTTAAAGGTGAAGTACCTTTGTTGTTTAATGTTACTACTGGCACTGGGGCAGGTTTCCCGGGCGCAAACTTCGTTTACCGTAAGTGGTAAAATAGTTGATAACAAAGGGCTGGTGATGCCCGGAGTTAGTGTAACCATTAAACACACAAAAATTGGTACCATCTCTACCGTACAAGGCGATTATACCATCAAAGTTCTTAAACGGGCAGATACACTTGTATTTTCCTTTTTAGGTTACGTTAAACAGGAAATCGCTGTTAATGATCGGCGCACTATTGATGTAGTACTACTTGATGACAAAAACGACCTGAACGAGGTTGTAGTGGTAGCTTATGGTACGCAAAAAAAGGAAAGCATGGTAAGTGCCATCACTACCATTAACCCAAAGGAGCTTAAAGGCCCAACCAGTAACTTAACTACCATGCTGGCCGGTCGTATAGCCGGTTTAATATCGTATCAACGCAGCGGCGAACCCGGTGCCGATAACGCGTCTTTTTTTATCAGGGGTATCACCACGTTCGGTTCTGGTAAAATAGACCCGCTCATCCTGATAGATGGGATGGAGTCAACCTCAACCGCGCTGGCTCGTTTACAGCCTGATGATATAGCCGGCTTTTCCATCCTTAAAGATGCCGCCGCTTCATCATTGTACGGCGCCCGTGGTGCAAATGGTGTTATTTTGGTTACCACCAAATCGGGCAAGGCGGGCGATACTAAATTTAACGTGCGTTTTGAAAATTCAACATCGTCAAATACGCAAAATTTTGCCCTGGCCGATAATATCACCTACATGAAACTGGCTAATGAAGCTGCGCTAACCCGTAACCCGCTTGCTCCGCTGCCTTATACGCAAAATAAAATTGATAATACCCAGGCCGGTAATAACCCGTTGCTTTACCCAAGCAATAACTGGATAGGGCAGCTTATTAAAAACTACACCAATAACCAAAGGCTCAATTTAAACCTAAGCGGAGGTGTTAACAAGGCGCAGTATTATATAGCAGGCACCATTAACCAGGATAATGGTGTTTTAAAAGCGCAAACGGGTAATAATTTCAACAACAATGTAAGTTTAAGAAGTTATGAGATCCGCTCCAACATTAACGTAAAACTTACCTCGTCTACTGAAGCTATTTTAAGAACATCCGGCGACTTTGATGATTACAATGGCCCTGTTGGTGGCGGCGGGCAGGTATTTAACAGCGCTTTGAATGCCAACCCTGTATTATTCCCGGCAACTTTCCCGGCTTCTAACCTGCCATTGGTAAAACACCCTTTATTTGGTAATGCGGCGAGAGGGTCAAACGGCGATGTATATGATAACCCTTTTGCCGATATGGTATCTGGCTTTCAACAATACAGCACCTCTACCTTAAATGTTCAGCTTGAATTAAAGCAGGATCTTAAATTTATTACCGAAGGCTTGTCTGCCCGGGGAATGGTTTATACCCAACGCTACTCATACTTTACCGTGAGCAGGCAGTATAATCCTTTCTATTACGCGGCAAGCCCATCCATTAACGATCCAAGAGGCTATGTGTTAACTTTACTAAATGAAAACTCGGCTACAGAATACCTTAATTATAATGAAGGTGCCAAAACGGTAAATACCACTACGTACGGCGAGGTAGCCCTAAACTATAACCGCACATTTAATAAAGTTCATAATGTAAGCGGTTTACTTATTGGTATTCAACGTAATTATCTTACCGGTAATGCCGGCGATCTGCAATCGTCATTGCCATTTCGCAACCAGGGCGTATCCGGCAGGTTAACTTACGGGTATGATAACCGGTACCTGTTTGAAACCAATTTTGGTTATAACGGGTCCGAACGCTTTGCAAAAAATAACCGTTATGGCTTCTTTCCGTCTGTGGGTGTTGCCTGGAACGTGAGTAACGAAAAATTTTTCTCGGGCTTATCAAAAACAATCAACAATTTAAAATTGCGCGCCACTTATGGTCTGGTGGGTAACGACCAGATAGGTAACCCCAACGATAGGTTCTTTTACCTATCCAATGTAAACCTTAACGATGGTGGCTACGGATCATATTTTGGCGAAAACTACGCCTACAGCAGGCCGGGTGTTTCTATTTCAAGATATGCCAATGATGGCATCACCTGGGAAAAATCAAAGAAAATCAACTTAGGGATGGACCTTGGCTTATTTGATGCCCTAAACATCACTATTGATGCTTATAAAGAACGCCGCAGCAATATATTAATGCAAAGGGCTTATATTCCGACAACACTGGGCTTAACCGCTCCCGTAAGTGCCAACGTAGGGGTTGCCGAAGGTAAAGGCGTTGATGTTGCTATGGATTATAATAAAAGCTTTGGCAATGCCTGGTTGCAAATGCGTGGTACATTTACCTACGCGGCCAGTAAACTGTTGGTTAATGAAGAGCCAAATTACCCGGCAAATGAACAATACCTATCGCGGGTAGGGCAATCATTAGGCGAAGTTTATGGCCTTGTTGCCGAGCGTTTGTTTGTTGACGACGCCGATGTTAAAAACTCGCCCAAACAAAATTACGGAGAGGTAAGAGGTGGCGATATCAAATACCGGGATTTAAATGGCGACGGACAGATCACCGACCTGGATATGATTAACGGCCTTGGTTATCCAACCACGCCCGAGATCATTTATGGCTTTGGCTTCTCCTTCGGCTACAAAAATTTTGATATCAGCACCTTTTTCCAGGGATCGGCCAGGTCGTCGTTCTTTATCGATCCAAACGCCATATCGCCATTTGTGGCTAATGGCCCTTACCAACATGGTTTGCTTGATGTTATTGCTAAAGATCACTGGTCTGAAGATAACCGTAACCTGTATGCATTATGGCCCCGTTTAGGCTTAACAGAAAATGCCAACAACAACGAGCCGTCAAACTGGTGGATGCGTAGCGGTGCTTTCCTGAGGATGAAAACCGCAGAGATAGGTTACAGCATTAAAGAGCGTGCGCTGAAAAAATTCCATATATCAAGCTTAAGGATTTACGCCAACGGTACTAACCTGTTCCTGATAAGCGCCTTTAAGCTTTGGGACCCTGAGCAGGGCAGCAATGGCCTGGGCTACCCGGTTCAAAAGGTGTTTAACGTAGGGATAAATGTTCAGTTATAAGCCTGTTAAAATTTAAATCAACATGAAATTGTTAAATATACATACCCGATTTTTAAATTTCTTAAGTCGAAAATATGCGGGGCTTGCTATGCTGTTTTTGGTAATGGTGGGCATATCATCCTGTAAAAAAAGCTACCTGGATGTAGTGCCCGATAATGTTGCCACTATTGATAACGCCTTTGCTAACCGTAACGAGGCCGAAAAATATTTATTTACGCTTTACGCTTATCTGCCGCAGGATGGCCAGCCCGATAAAAACCCTGCCTTTAGCGGAGGTGATGAGGCCTGGACTTATTGGCCGATGAATGCCGAAGATTACACCTATAATGATCCGTATAACATTGCACGCGGTAATCAAAACAGGGCCAATCCTTATATGAACTACTGGGATGGTTACGATGGTAAATCGCTTTGGCAGGGTATAAGGGCCTGTAATATATTTTTAGAAAACTTAAACAACGTAACCGATTTGCAGCCCTACCTGAAAGCACGGTGGATAGGCGAGGCTAAGTTTTTAAAGGCCTATTTTCATTGGTACCTTTTCCGAATGTATGGGCCTATACCAATTGTAGATAAAAACCTGCCCATTACCGCAACGCCAGAGCAACTTAAAGTTTACAGGCAGCCGGTTGATACTGTAGTAAACTACATAGCGAGGCTCATTGATGATGCCGCCGCGGGTGATGCCAATACCGGTTTGCCGGCAACTATTACCAGTACCTCAACCGAGCTTGGCCGTATTACTAAAGTTGCCGCGCTTGCAATTAAAGCCCGAGTATTGGTTACAGCGGCAAGTCCGTTATTTAATGGCAACACCGATTTTGCCGGTTTAAAAAGCAACGGTGGTAAGCTGCTTTTTAACCCAACGTATGATGCCACCAAATGGACCCGTGCCGCGGCGGCCTGTAAAGCAGCTATTGACGCGTCAACAGCGGCTGGTTTAAAAATATATTATTTTAACCCGGGTATTGTTGTGGTTAATGATGCCACCAAATTAGAAATGAATATCCGTAACGCGGTTTGCGAAAAGTGGAATAGCGAACTTATATGGGGCTTAACATCAGGGGGTAACCCAACCGGCGCACTGCAGCAAAGGGCTTGTCCGCAGTTAGATCCAAACAATATTAACCTGAATATGATGGGTAAAATGGCGCCGCCAATGAAAATGGCCGAACTGTTTTATACCAAAAACGGTGTGCCCATTGAGGAAGATAAAACCTGGGATTATGCCAACCGCTTTAAGTTGCGTACAACTACAGCCCAGGATGCAGGCATGCAAAATGGTTACCAAACCGTAGGGCTGCATTTTGACCGCGAGGCGAGATTTTATGCCGATATGGCATTTGATGGTTCAACCTGGTTTATGAAAAATGGTACGTTCAATATTCAAAGTGAATCGGGGCAGTACACAGGCAAAAAGCAAAGTCGTTTGTATTCTATTACCGGCTATTTTACAAAAAAGGTGGTGAATTGGAATTTGGTTTATACATCAACTAATACCACTGTAGAATCGTACCCCTGGCCGGAAATGCGCCTGAGCGACCTGTACCTGTTATATGCCGAATCGTTAAACGAATCGGGTAACTCGGCTGCCGCTCTGCCATATATTAACCAGATACGGGCAAGGGCCGGCTTAAATTCGGTAGAAAGCTCATGGACTAATTTTTCAACCAATCCAACCAAATACACTACTGTTGAAGGCTTGCGCGATATCATCCGCCAGGAACGCGGCATTGAAATGGCGTTTGAAGGCAGTCGCTTTTGGGATTTGCGCCGTTGGAAAACCGCGCCGCAAACGCTGAGCGCTCCAATTTATGGCTGGGATATTTTGCAAAGCACGCCGGCAGATTACAACCGTAAGGTGTTGTTATATAACCCGCAGTTTGTTGCCCCACGAGATTATTTCTGGCCTGTTAAGGAGTACAACTTGCAGGTTAATCCAAACCTTGTTCAAAACTCTGGCTGGTAAAACTAAAGATGTTGTCAACAAATAATTATATCCATCAAAAATATAAGATAATGAAAAAGATATTATTTATCTGCGGCATTGGTTTGGGCGTGTTTGCCATTAACTCATGCAAGCAGGATAAACTTGGTCCCGTTACAAAGGATAATGTTGCACCAGGCCCCGTAAGCAACGTAAAAATTGAAAACCTTCATGGCGCGGCAAAACTAACTTACCAGGTACCCAGCGATGCCGATTTATTATACGTAAAGGCATCTTATATCACAAAAAAGGGAGAGGTGCGCGAAACCAAGGTAAGCAGGTACAACAGCGATTTAACCGTTGTAGGTTTTGGCGATACCAGCGCTTACCAGGTAACCATGTACGCGGTTGATAAAAGCGAAAACGTATCGAGTCCCTTAGTGGTTACGGTACATCCGCTTACACCATCGGTAAAAATTGTACGTGATAGTTTGGTGGTAACGCCCGATTTTGGCGGCATCAATGTTAAGTTTTCAAACAGTACCGAGGAAAGCCTGGCTATTGTTGTTTTAACTAATGACTCGCTTAAGCAATTCTCACCCATCAATACCGACTATACCAGCCTTAAAAAAGGTGATTTCTCAACCCGTGGTTTGCCATCAACCCCAACTAAGTTTGGTGTATTTGTGCGCGATAGGTGGGGTAATTTATCAGATACACTGATAGTTACCGTTACGCCTTTGTTTGAACAATTGCTTGACAGAACCCAAATGAAGGGCGTGGTATTGCCAACCGATGCGCCGTTGGGCTACAATGGTAACATTGCCGGTCTATTTGACGGTAACACACAGGACGGTTTTTACCATAGCGGTGATGCCGCCCGTATGCCGCAATGGTTTACTTATGATATGGGAGTAACCGCCAAATTAAGCCGCCTGGCCTGGTTTATGCGCCCGGGATACTTTTACACCTTACATAACCCGCGTGTGGTAGAAATATGGGGATCAAACAACCCCAACCCCGATGGCAGTTTTGATGGTAGCTGGACACTTTTAACCACGCATACCCAAATTAAACCGTCTGGTTTACCAGAAGGACAGCTTTCGCAGGCCGATATTGATGCCGCCAATGCCGGCGAAACAATCACATTCCCGTTAAATACGCCTAAGGTGCGCTACATCAGGTTTAAAACGCTGCAAAACTGGTCGAACGGTACTTATGTGAATTTTTATGAGATTATGATGTGGGGCGATACACATTAATTAACCATCAATTTGAAATTATGAAAACGATAAAATATTTTGCGCTGTTGTGTATGTTGGGCGTGCTTACCTGGCTAAGCTCATGTACCAAAACAACAGGCGACGCGTATAAGAAATACGAAAAAGGCGGCGAGATCACCTATCCCGGCCGGGCCGACTCGGTATTGGTAAACTCGGGCTACAACAAAGTGAGGGTTTCGGTGGTTTTGGGCAATGATCCTTTGGTTACCAAAGTAAAAATTTACTGGAACAACCAGTTAGATTCCATAGAATCGCCGGTTACACATACCACCGGTAAGGATACTGCCAAAATAATTATCCCCAACTTAACAGAGGGCAATTATAACTTTACAGTTTACACTTATGATAGCCAAAACCATAAATCGGTAGTAAGCAACGCTTCGGGTGTGGTTTATGGGCCAAGTTACCTGGCATCGTTAACTAACCGCACTTTAAAATCGCTGGTTCCATCTGCCGATGGCAATAAAATTGAAATTGCCTGGGGCGCGGCTGCCGGTGGGGAATTGGGTATTGAAGTTAACTATATTGCCCTAAGCGGCGCTGCTAAAACAATTATAGTACCGCCAACAATAACCAATACCGAACTACCCGATTTTAAAGAAAGTACACAGCTTACTTACCGATCATTATATAAACCTGATTCTTCGGCCTTCGAAACTTTTTCGCCGGCTTTATCGTCAGTTACCCTGCCTAAATTTGAAAGGGAGCTATCAAAAGCCAACTTTAAAATAGTAATACTGCCAACGGATATATTAGAAGGGGGTTACGGCTGGTTGGAAAATTATTTATGGGATGAAAACTATAATCCTCCAGGCTTTGCAACTCAATCCCAAATCCCATGCTGGTTTACTTTTGATGCTGGTGAATCAACAGCGATAGATAGATTTAAAGTTTGGCAGGCCAATGACAGGTTGTACGATTTGCAGAATGTTAAAACATTTGAACTATACGGCAGTAATAGTCCGGCATCTGACGGCAGCTGGGCCAGCTGGACTAAAATTGGTTCATACAGTTCTGTTAAACCATCTGGCTTACCCGTCGGGCAAATGACACAGGCCGATATTGATTTTGCCAAAGCAGGTGAGGAGTTTACCGCACCGAATGGTACGGCCAAATTCAGATATTTCCGTTTTAAACTGCTCACTAACTGGGGCGGCGGCGATTTCATGACCATGGAAGAGTTTTCGTTTTACACCAGGGATAGGTAGTGAGCTGTAAGGTTCAAATGAAGCGAGTTAGGGGATTTGCAATCCCTTTTTTTGGGGAAGAAGGCAATGTCATTAAGTTAAGGATTTTCTCCCCCATAGGGGGTAGAGCTTTGTAGAAAAAACAAGAGATAATGCTCCATGCCGTAGGTACGGAACCTGTGTAGCGTACCTACGGCACGCAAAAATATTAATTTTCGCATGCTACAAAGCTTTTGCTCCGATGGAGCAACCTGTCAATCTCTTAACTTAATGACATCGGTGGAAGGCGGAGGTATGGGTTTAATCAATTATTCATTCCTTCGTTTCTCGTCGGTTTTAGAAAGTTCTTCGCGAATTTGCGCACATCTCAACCGCATCCATTTCGGTTGGAGGGAATTAAAAAAGTTTAGCAACAAAACCCGGCAACACGCCGGGTTTTGTTGCTAAACCGATATTTTTTGTTTAGTTAATCAATTTAGCAACAAGTATTAAGGTAAGATGCTAACTTTAGCAACCAATAAATAACAAAACCAACCCTATGATTAAACCCATTTTAAATACAGCGCTTGCTTTGTTGTGCACGTTACAGCTTGCCCAGGCAAAAGTTACCCTGCCATCTGTCTTTAGCGATAACATGGTTTTACAGCAAAAAACTAAAGCCGCCATATGGGGCAAGGCTGATGCCGGTAAAACGGTAACCATTACTACAACCTGGTCTGGTAAAAAATATACCGCTATTACCGGTGCCGATGGCAGCTGGAAAATAAAAGTGGCTACACCATCATACGGTGGCCCGTATACCATTACCATATCTGATGGGGAAGCCATTGAATTAAAAAATGTATTGATAGGAGAGGTGTGGGTTTGCTCGGGCCAATCGAACATGGAAATGCCGCTGGCGGGCTGGGGCAAGATCAATAATTACGAAAAAGAAATAGCCGATGCCAATTATCCAAACATCCGGCTTTTGCGCCTGGTGCAGGTAACGAGTAACGTTCCTTTGGCTGATGCTAAAGTTGCCAACGGGGGATGGACGGAATGTTCACCAACTTATGTTGCCGATTTTTCGTCGGTAGCTTATTTTTTTGCAAGGGAGGTGTATAAAAAAACAAATATCCCTGTCGGCGTAATTAATACTTCATGGGGAGGTACCATAGCGGAAGCCTGGACAAGCGGGCCGGCACTGAAAACTATGCCCGATTTTGCCGATGCCGCCGCCAAAATTGAAACCGAGAATTTAGCCGATGCCCAAAAAGAATACCAGGTAAAAATTCAGGAATGGCAAAGTCTTATTACTCAAAAAGATTCGGGTTATAGCGAGGGCAAAGCCAAATGGATAGGGCAGGATCAGGATGTATCCAAATGGCGCGAAATGGTTTTACCTGGCTTTTTAGAAAAAACACTTTCTAATTTTGATGGTGTACTTTGGTTTCATAAAAAAGTAGTTGTGCCCGATAGCTGGGCAGGTAAACCACTTAAACTGAGTTTGGGATCTATTGACGATGCCGACATTACCTGGTTTAATGGCGAAAAGGTTGGCGAAACCAATAATTATCTTGCTCCAAGGGTTTACACCATTCCGGGTAACCTGGTTAAGGCCGGCGAGAATATCATCAACGTAAGGGTATATGATGGTGCCGGCAATGGTGGTTTTTACAGCGATGCCAAACAATTATTCCTGGCTAATGATGCTGGCGAACAAATACCGCTGAGCGGTGCATGGCCATATCGTATCGGGTTAAACTTAAGGGATATGCCGTCGTTTCCTACAGATCCTAAAAGCCCTAACCGGCCAACCATGATATTTAATGCCATGATTAATCCGTTTACCCAGTTTGCCATTAAAGGGGCTATCTGGTACCAGGGTGAATCAAACACCGGTAGGGCATATCAGTACAGGGATTTGTTCCCAACCATGATTAAAGACTGGCGTAAGCAATGGGATAGGGGCGATTTCCCTTTTTACTTTGTGCAATTGGCCAATTACTACTATACCCAAACTCAACCCGGCGCATCTGACTGGGCCGAATTACGTGAAGCACAACTCAGAACCTTGTCCCTGCCAAACACCGGTATGGCCGTAGCCATTGATTTGGGTGGTTTTGATATTCACCCCAAAAATAAACAGGAAGTAGGGCGCAGGTTAGGGCTTGTAGCGCTGGCCAAAACGTATGGCGAAAACATAGATTATTCTGGTCCAATTTTTAAGAAGTTTTCGGTAGATAAAGATAAGGTCACCCTCTCATTCCAATTTGCTACCGGCGGGCTTAAAACTCCCGATGGCCAACCCATCAAGGGCTTCGCCATTGCCGGTGCCGACCAGAAGTTTTACTGGGCCGATGCTACAATAGTGGGCGATAAGGTAGTAGTGAGTAGTCCGCAGGTAACCGAACCGGTGGCGGTAAGGTATGCCTGGGGTATTAACCCGGTATGTAATTTATACAACGGGGCCAATTTACCCGCATCACCTTTCCGTACGGATGACTGGCCTGGCATCACCTTTAATAAAAAGTAATTATTATAAAACTAAAAACCCTTCCCGGCTATAACCAGGAAGGGTTTTTGTTTACTTCTGAAACTGGTTGTTGAGCAACTGCTCCCAGTCTTTAGCTTGCTGTTCAAGCTGTTTTAGAGCAAGTTCGTTATCCATAAACTGCTCATAAAACGGAATGCTGCAAACCAGGCGGTTAACAGGATCTGCCACTTGCAGTATTATTGATTTTACCGCATTGCCGTTCATGCTTTTAAGCACATAGCAGCGTGCGGCCTTGCTCAAATCATTAATAGCAATACCTTCCGCCGAGCCAAACAACAGGGCTTTACCTGCTTGTGCCCAACCTATTATTTTGTTGCCAAGCAACTCGGTGCGGGTTAAACTCAATTGGTGTTCATTTGCCACGCTTTGAAGCCTTTGATTTAAAGCGGCTATGCGTTTTTGTTTTGATTTACGGGTGATGATCACCACTGGTATAAGTACAATAGATAATAAAACGCCCGCAACCAGGGCATTTTCCGTTATATGGTTCATGCTGATAAATTAAAATTGATAAATACGCTAATAAAAGCGCGCTAATAAAATGTAATAAAATCAGCAAGCTTTACCAGAAGCCGTGAAAGGGGAAAAGAATGAGCCGGTAAAACCGGGAAGTGGGTACTGTTAACCGATTATTTAAATAAAGATCAGTAACTTGGGTTAAACTAAGCGCTGTGTTTGAAGTTAAGCAAGCATCTGCCGAAGCTGTAATTTGTAACGCCGGTAAATGAATTTCGGTCCCGGTTTCGGCTATCAGTTGGTTATGATGAACACTTTGTTTAACATTAGCTGCCTCGGTTTTAGTGGTTTGTTGTTTACCGGTAGCCGCATACGCCTTTATCCCGCTTAGTTGAAAAGCGAGAATCATGATTATAAGCAGTAAGGACGTTAATAACTTACGCGGCATTTTACAAAGGTAAGTATTTTTAAGATGGCAGAGACGAGATATAGGATGGCATACTGGGCAAATGCATCTAAATTATTAGCGACAATAAGCCGTTATTTAAATGATAGTTAACGGGATATGCTTAGTGCCTGGCCGATATAAGCATCAAAGGATAATTTACTTTTATTGGCTGATCCGGGTTGAATACCTCATATGGCAAGGGAATGTATGTTAACCATGTAAAAAATATAAATAATTGATTATCAATTATTTATTAAAAACACATTCAAAATATGTTAAGTTATGTTAACCCTATTAAAAACGTTTACACTGGGATGGCATATTAGCTTGAAGTTCTGAGTTTTAAAATAGTGCAAGGTTTTAAAGGACAATTAAACAACCCATTAATTAATATTTGATATGAACGTACCAGAGCAAATTGAAAATTACATTACCAGTCAGCCCGAACCTAAACGTAATGACATGGAGGAGTTGCACAGGCGTATCCTTAATGCTTTACCTGGATGTAAATTATGGTTCTTAGATGGTAGAAACAGCGAGAATAAAATTGTCAGCAATCCTAACATAGGTTATGGGCTTTATACCATCAAATATGCTGATGGAACAACGAGGGAATTTTATCAGATTGGCATGAGTACCAATACAACCGGGATTTCGGTTTATATTCTTGGTATTGAAGATAAAACGTACTTAGCCCAAACTTATCGTGAAAAGTTAGGCAAAGCGAGCGTAACGGGTTATTGCATTAAATTCAAAAAATTAAAAGATATCAATATCGATGTACTTGAAGCGGCAATAAAAGACGGCGTTGAAATTACCCGTGAAAAATAAATCTTCGAGCTACGGTTTTGCTGATTCTTTATTGAGGCGGTAAATTTTTACGGCATCAAAATATTGTATATGTTTATCCGATGAAATTTAGCGAAGCTGCTGGTCTGCATAATAAACAAAACATCGGTTGGATCAATAATTTACGTTTGATATCTATGTTTGCCGTGATTGTGTTGCATACCACTTCGCCATTGCTTTTCGCCATTAAAGGAACATCCCAGTGGGATTGGATCACCGGCGATATTTACAACGCGCTTGTACGTTTCGCGGTACCGGTGTTTGTGATGATTACCGGAGCCTTATCATTAAACCGCGAATATGAGCTGCGCGATTTCCTCAAAAAACGAATTGGTCGACTCATACTGCCCTTCATTTTCTGGAGCCTGGTTTATATAGGCTACCGCCTGTATAACGAAGAGATCACCTTTACCATGGATATATGGGCCGATACCAAATTTGTTTTGCATCAGCTTATCAGTGGTAGTTATTATCATTTATGGTACGTGTATGAGTTGATGGGTTTGTACCTCATCATTCCTGTTTTAAGCAAATTTGTACAAAATGCCACCGAAAAAGAACTGCTATACTTCCTGGTGATTTGGTATTTAACCCTGATTATCGGCACGCCGTATCTTAGCAAATTCAACGCTGCTATTGATCTTCATAATTTTACGGGTTATATAGGCTACCTGGTGTTGGGATATTATCTTACTTACAAACAGTTCAACTTTCGCGCTATCCCGGTGCTTGCGGCTGTGGTATTTATATTCTTTGTGATTTTAATTACGGAAGGAACTTATTACCTGCAGGTAAAAGACCATCAACTAAAAACCTTCTTCTATGAGCCTGTTGGCCCCGTTGTGGCTGTGTTCGCTGCAAGCGCCTTGTTGATGGCTAAATACATTAAAGTTCAGCTTAACCCTAAGATAAAAAGCGTTTTTGATAACGCATCTAAATACACCCTGGGCATTTACCTGAGCCACGCGCTGGTGCTTAATTTTTTTGATCTGAATGATATTAACTACGCCATGTTTTCGCCTTTGATCAGCATCCCGCTGATAGCTTTGGCTTGTTTCCTGCTGGCCTGGTTGCTGGTTTATATCATGAGTAAAATTCCCGGTGTAAAATACCTCGTGGGATAAGACAACTCGGAAAAAAATATATACTAAATCTATCGTATTTATTACACGCAGGTAAAAGTCAAAACTGTATTTTTAGCGGCATGCTATTCTTATCAAGCAGGATAGCTTCAATCCATCATCTTTACCTGTTGATATGAAAAGAATTGGTTTAGCAGTTGCAGGCTTATTATTTGCCTCGCTTTTTGTGTTTTTTACACGCCCTAAAAAGCCAACTGTAGCAAAGGTTGCAGATACCCGCCCCAACATAGTAGTGATTCTTGCCGATGATATGGGCTTTTCAGACATTGGCTGCTATGGTTCAGAAATTCATACGCCTAATATTGATTACCTTGCGGGTCATGGAATCCGTTATACCCGTTTTTATAATACCTCCCGTTGTTGTCCCACAAGGGCATCGCTTTTAACCGGGCTTTATAATCAACAGGCCGGCATCGGTAATATGACTGATGTAGAGGATGAACCGGGTTATCTTGGTCATTTGGCCGAAAATTCTGTTACTCTTGCCGAGGTGTTGAAAGAGGCCGGCTACCATACGGCCATGTCGGGCAAATGGCATGTGAGCAATACCATCGGGCAAAAAGATCCAAAAGAACAGCAAAAATGGCTTAATCATCAAAGCTATTACCCAATATTTTCGCCATTAGCACAATATCCAACCAATAGAGGCTTCGAAAAGTTTTTTGGTACTATTTGGGGCGTAGTTGATTATCATGATCCCTTTAGCCTGGTAAGCGGCACTACGCCCATTAAAACCGTACCTAAAAACTATTACCATACCGATGCCATTAATGATACTGCGGTAGCTTATATCAAAGACTTTAGCAAGGATAGCAAACCGTTCTTTTTATACGTTGCCGAAAATGCCCCGCATTGGCCACTGATGGCTTTGCCAGAGGATATTGCCAGATATAAAGATACGTATAAAGTAGGGTGGGATACCATTCGCGCAAGGCGTTATCGTAATCTGGTTAGGACCGGTATTATTGATCCTGCCAAAGCCCCGTTATCACCGCGTTTTAAAAACGAATTGAGTTGGGAAAATAATCCCGATAAAGAATGGGATGCTGCCGCTATGGCTGTACATGCTGCTATGATTGATAGGATGGATCAGGGCATTGGTCGCATTATTAAAGCTTTAAAGGATGCCGGTAAACTTGATAACACCCTCATTGTATTTTTGAGCGATAATGGTGCGAGTAATGAAAATTGCACTGCTTACGGCCCCGGCTTCGATCGCCCGGATCAAACCCGCACTGGCGAAAAAATTGTTTACGATATGAAAAAGCAGGTATTGCCCGGTTTGGAAACTTCGTACGCTTCCATCGGTGCCCGCTGGGCCAATGTAGCCAACACGCCGTACCGGTATTGGAAAGCCGAATCATATGAGGGAGGTGTGCATACACCGATGATTGCTTTTTGGCCTAAAGGGATTACCGTAAAAAACGGCAGTTTATCTAACCAGTTAGGTCACGTGAAAGATTTTATGGCCACGTTTGTTGAATTGGCTAAAGCCCAATACCCGCTTACCTACAAGGGGCATGCTGTGTTACCAACCCAGGGTAAAAGCATCGCATCGTCATTTAAGGGTATTATCCGCCCCGATGAGGCTTTATTCAACGAACATTATGGCGCGCGCTATGTGCGGTATGATGGTTGGAAAGCAGTATCACTATCAAATGATACCACCTGGAATTTATACCACATTAATGCCGATGAAACTGAAATTAATGATGTAGCTCATAAATATCCCGATAAATTAAACCGGATGGTTGGTATGTGGCACCAGTGGGCTGCTGCAAACAATGTATATCCTAAACCACATGGAAAATAACAGTTTGGTAAATATGTATAAATCTAAAATTCTCCTCAAGCTATCCCTTATTTTAACCGGGATAATACTCAGTGTGAATGCTTACTCGCAAAAAAGGCCAAACGTAATTTTTGTTTTGGCCGATGATATGGGCTATTCAGATTTGAGCTGTTATGGCAACCCGGTTATTAAAACGCCTTTTTTGGATAAAATGGCGCAGAAAGGAGTGAGGGAAACTAACTACGTGGTATCAAGCCCATCGTGTACACCTTCGCGGGCGTCGTTGTTGACTGGTCGGTATGCATCCCGTATGAACCTGCCTTATCCAATTGCCCCTGGCTCAAAATTAGGCTTGCCAGATCAGGAAGTAACCATTGCCGAGATGCTAAAAAGCGTAGGTTATAGAACTGCAATGATAGGCAAGTGGCATCTTGGCGATCATATGCCTTATAATCATCCCATGGCACAGGGTTTTGATTCATATTATGGTTTATTATACAGCCATGATTATCATGCACCGTATGTACAAAGCGATACCACGTTAAAGATTTTCCGTAACCATAAGCCCGAGGTTATAAAACCCGCCGATTCCTCGTTAGTTGATCTGTATACTAAAGAGACTGTTAAGTTTATTAAACAACAGAAAAAAGACAAACCATTTTTTCTGTACCTGGCGCATAATATGCCGCATTTACCGGTGGCGTTTGCGTCGTCAAAAAAGAATAAAGGCCGGTCGGACGGAGGACATTTGGGGGACGTGATAGAGCAACTGGATGCCAGTTTGGCCGAGATTTGGAAAGTGCTGGAAAAACAGGGTTTAGCCGATAATACCATTTTTATGTTTTCGAGCGATAACGGCCCATGGATAGAGTTTCCTTCACGCATGGAAGGTGATGGTGCTACCAAACACTGGGACGCAGGTACAGCGGGAGTCTTCCGCGGCAGCAAAGGCCAAAGCTATGAAGGTGGAGTGCGTGAGCCATTTATTGTGTACTGGAAAGGGCATACGCCTGTAAATGCTACCGTTACCAGCATGGTTAGCAACCTGGATGTACTGCCAACCCTTGCCCAATGGACAAACGCGCCGCTGCCCAAAGGCCGAACCCTCGATGGTCAATCCATATCTGACGTATTACTGGGCAAAGCGCCACGCCATCCAAAACACCGCGAAATTTATTATGTAAATAACGGCATTTGTGAGGCTGTAAGGCAGGGCGATTGGAAATACCGCGAAGTTAAAGCCGAAAACAGCAGCGGTGGTATTTTAAGCAAACCACAGCAAACTGTAACCGAACTTTTTAACCTGTCATACGATCCGAGCGAACGCACCAACGTAATAAACGACTATCCGGAGCTGGCAAAGCAGTTGAAGGTTTTGTTTGATAAATTTCCCGGGAATACGGAAAACGGAAGTCTTTAATATTAAAGAGAGAAAAAATTATAAAAGAAAAGCCCCCGATTTCGAGGGCTTTTCTTTTATAATTTGTCAATTGCTTCCTGTTCACGCAGGGCGGCTATATTGTTTTTGTCGCTATAGCTTTCGGTTTGGCTGGCAAAGTCTTCCAGTATGGCCGCAATAGTGTCAAGGTTATCAGCAACACGCTGGTGCATTTCGGGCAGGTCTTTCTCCAGGCGTTTATCGCCAAGTTCTATATTATCAACCTCAATTTTGGCCAGTTTGGTTATAATGGCCTGTTGGCTGTTTTTCAAGTCTTCCAGTTCATGGACAATTTTTTCCATTAGTCCGAATCTCTTTAACTTATCCATAGTAGTATGTTTTTTAATTTTTAGTATATAAGCTTAACTCCAAATAATAAAAATTGTTTAGCATTTGGATATTTCATCTATAACTAATAATTTAGTTGATATGAAAAGCACCATCATCCTTGCCTTATTTATGTGTTTATTAACACCGGTTTTTGCGCAGCAATCTGTCAATGCCATCGATGCTCAATTGTTAGATTATTACCAGAACCAGCGCTTCGCGGAAGCAACCGATCTGCTTAAAAAAACATATCCCGAACCTGTAACCGATGTGAAGGTGCTAAGTAAACTGGCTTATACATCTAACATGGCAGGTAAGCTGCCAGATGCCGAAGGGTATTACCAAAGGATTTATGCTATTGATTCTACAAATAACGGTGTTTTGTATAGTTTAGGATCAATCAACCTGCGTAGAGGCAATAACGCAAAGGCCGAAGTCTACTATAAAATTTTGGCGCAAAAGGACACTACTAACTTTTTGGTGTTTAAGCAGCTGGCTAAAATAGAACAGGATAAAAGTAATTATGAGGGTATGGTAGCTTACCTGCAAAAAGCCAATAAACTTAACCCGGCCGAGGCAGATGTGGCATCCGACCTGAGCGATATGTACGTGAATTTGAAACTGCTTGACCAGGCCGAAAAAGTGTTGAGTATCGCCATTAGCACTGACCCCGAAAATATAGTATTGCTGCAAAGCCTGCTTAAATTAACTTATGCCGAAAAAAAATACGATGTGGTAAAAAGTACTTGTCTTAAACTGATAGCCGCAGGGGCCGAAAATGGAATGGTGTTAACCAAACTTGAATCGGCCTATTATAATTTAAAGGAGTACGAATGCAGTATTGACGCTTTTAAAAGAATCCCCGAAATCAATCAATCTGAAACCAGTTACTATATCGCCGCGCTTGATTTTAAAATGCTTAAAGATCAATCGGCAGCTATAGAAAATATTGGCAAGGCAATTGAAGCCGGCATCTCGCCCAATATAGCCGACTACTACGCCGAAATGGCTGATAGTTATGATATTAAAAAGAAATTTAAGGCCGCCATCTTCGCCTACCAAAAAGCTTTACAGTTTGATGAAAAGCCCCTTATTTATTACCTGATGGCTACCATGTATGACGACGAGATTAAAGACAAAAAACAGGCCGTGAAGTATTACAAAAAATTTATGAGCAGCAAACTTACCGGCAAGCAACAAAAGTATGTGGCTTACGCGCAATCAAGGATAAAAGAATTATCCAATAAAGCTATCTGATGCTTAACGATTTATTAAACGGGCCACGTATTTCCCAATAATGTCAAATTCCAGGTTCACCACCGAGCCTTCAGTTACATTATGGAGGTTGGTATGCTCAAAGGTATACGGAATAATGGCTACAGAAAAGCTATTGGCCTTTGAATTTACAACAGTAAGACTAATACCATTTACGCAAATAGAACCTTTTTCGACAGTTACGTTGCCATTTGCGGCATCGTATTCAAAGGTGTACTCCCAGCTGCCGTCTAAAGTTTTAAATGCCGTGCATACGGCGGTTTGGTCTACATGACCCTGTACAATGTGCCCATCAAGGCGGGCGTTCATTTGCATACAGCGTTCCAGGTTTACCGGTTCGCCAACTTTAAGGTGGCCAAGGCTGGTTTTATTGAGGGTTTCTTCAATGGCGGTAACGGTATGGAAACCATCGCCAAGGGCTATAACGGTTAAGCAAACACCATTGTGTGCAACCGATTGATCGATTTTTAACTCGTGCGCAATGGCCGATTCGACCGTGATATGTAAATTCCCCTGATCGTGTTTCAGATCGGTTATTTTTCCTAAAGTTTCTATTATTCCTGTAAACATGAAGCTTGCTAATCCTTAAGTAGACGAATTTTTGATGAGCAAAGCTAAAATATTACCGCGGCATGTTTGTCAGCCGGGGATTAAATTATTTGAAATTGCTGGCCAGATCAAAGCGTTTGTTTCGTAAATCTTTACCACCTTCGATAACCGATTTAAGATTAGCGAGGTAAAATACCCAGCCGGTTTGGCATTGCACATACAGGTTTTTAGCAGGGTCGCTTTCTTCGGGAATGTTTTCCTGGGTAAGCTCAACAACAGTTAAGCCCAGTTTGGTTTGAATATCGACGGTTACAACGCTGCCGCCCGAGAATGTGAACTTGAGCAAATCGGTGCCGTTATTTTCCAGTACCTGGCCGTTTTCAAAGCTGTTATCATCATAGCCATGCCAATACCAGATATAGGTGTCTTCTTTTTTTATAAATTCTTCCTTATCCCGTAACCTGCCTGCTATGGCAAAAAAATCGGCTTTGCGTAAAAACCAGCTTTCTAAACCTGCCGGCGTAGCCCAGGCTTCATAAATGCTGCGTACATCGGTATCAAAATCGGCAGTAAGTTTAAATTTACTCCATCTTTCGTCGGCCATAGTTATATTTTTTAGGATTTGGGTTCGATATAAAAATAACAAATATTAATTATGCTTGTATTAACAGTAACTAAAATTTAACCATGCCCAAACAAAGCGCCGGGATTCTCCTGTATCGAAAAGTTGATAGCCAATTACAGGTGTTCCTGGTACATCCGGGCGGCCCATTCTGGAAAAATAAAGATGAGGGCAGCTGGTCTGTTCCCAAAGGAGAGTATGAAGACGATGAAGAACCTTTGGATGCAGCCAGGCGAGAGTTTTATGAAGAAACCGGGCATTATATAGTTGGCGATTTTAGAGCGCTATTACCCGTTAAACAAAAAAGCGGTAAAATTATACACGCCTGGGCGGTGGAGGGTGATATAGACCAGCATCAAATTAAAAGCAATTTGTTTGAAATGGAGTGGCCCCCAAAATCGGGCAAAAAGCAATCCTTTGCCGAGGTGGATAGGGGAGACTGGTTTACTATTGAGCAAGCCAAAATAAAAATGAATGTGGCGCAGGTGGCATTGTTGGAAGAATTAGTGCGCTGTTAAAGGCCTATGAAGTTTTCGAAACGTTGTAGCTTGAGATATAAAAACGCTTGTGCCCTGCAGCAGCTTTAGGTTTACCTAAAGCTGCAAAATTTTCGTATATTTGCATAACAAACGGAAATTTATAGCTATTTCCTCATAGCCATCCACTCGTCAATTGTTATTGATCAGGTTTCATTTTATCCCCGCTGATACCGTTGCTGCCCGGAATTAATTGATGTATCCTCTTCATATATTACCCGATACCGAACGTTAGTTCCGTTGATTTTGATTGATTGTGGTGAGTACCGGGAAAAGCGCATTGTTTAACTAAATTTTGATAAAACATGGCTAAATCGCAAGCAACTTTCATGAAAAAACAACTCGAAAAAAATCGTCAGAAAAAGAAGGAAGATAAAGAGCAGCGTAAATTAGAGCGTCAGCAAAATGGTGGCGGTGGCGATCTGGAAAGCATGATGGCTTACGTTAATGAATTTGGCGAAATTGTATCTACCCCTCCCGAAAAGAAAGCATAATTTCTTTTCGCTTTACAATATTATGTAGTGTGGCAATTGAATGGTACACTACATAACAAATTGTAATTTTCATACAACATATACAGTTGTATCATTTTTAAGCATCGTATGTTTGAGGATGCTTAATTCTATTTAAAATTCTGCACTTTGTGATTGAACCTTTTTGATTTTTAATTGTCATACATCAAAGTTGACAACTAAAAATCCTATGAAAATTAACTTATACCTCATGTTGGCAGTGGGAATGATGGCATCATGCGCCGGAAACGGTAATAACAGTACCGATGACACATCCGGTACAAAAATTGCGCCGGCAGATACACAACTTAGCAGCGCGCCCGGCACACCGGCTGTGAACATGCAGTACTGCTTTTTTCACACAGACGGCACTCAAGCCCAGGATACAACAAAAGTAAGCATGCTTATTAATGATGATAAAGTTACCGGCAACATGCAATGGCTTCCTAAGGAAAAAGATGCCCGAAAAGGCACATTAACGGGCACCCTTGCCGGTAATGCCATTAAAGCCCTATGGACTTTTAACCAGGAAGGCAAACCAGATACTATGACTGTAGAGTTTCAGTTACGGGGTAACGCGCTTGCTCAAAAGCCCTATAAATACGAGACCAAAACAGGTAAAGAGCAAACTGATGCCGCGGCAGATTATAAAGTGATTTACAATATGACTAATTGTAAGTAATTTTTTAAATTAGATTAAAATATATCCGAAGAATGAAAACCAGGGACACCAGTATATTATACCTCGTATTAGGTTTGTACACTTTAATGATCAGTTGGCATTATAACCATTCGCCAATTTTATTATTGATCCATTACCTCATGTGGCCGGTTTATCTCATCTACGAATTGCTGATAGGGCATCTTGCACATGGCCTTTGGAAAACTATACCACTATCGTACTTTAATTAAAGTAACATTAAAATAAAAATAACGCTATTCAAAAGTCCCGGCCAATAAAGTCGGGGCTTTCTGTTTGGGTATTGTTGTAATGGGAAGTAAACTATATCCTTTATTCAGTTTCAACAAAAAGGTGTGGTAAATTTTAACTACCACACCTTTTTATTTATACTTTTTCAACTACAACAGCTGTACCATACGCCAGCACTTCGGTGATGCCCTGCATTACTTCATTGGCATCGTAACGCATATTGATGATGGCGTTGGCACCAATTGCCTGCGCGTGCTGAATCAATAATTGATAAGCTTCTTCGCGGGCATTTTCGCAAAGCTCTACATAAATAGAAAGCCGACCGCCAAAAAGCGACTGAAAACCTCCTGCTATGTTGCCCAGTGCGCTGCGGCTGCGTACGGTAATACCTCTAACAACGCCTAAATGCTTAACAACACGATAGCCATCTAAGCCGGTGCTGGTTGTAATAAGTGATGTATCCATTTTAAAATTGATTAATTAATATTTAGAGTATTGATCACATTAAATGTTACTAATAAATTATTACAGCTTAACACGGTAATAGTTGGTGCTGGCTATCTTAATCGGCTGTTTTTAAGCAAGCTGTTGCATTGCTTATTTGTATTTGCACAAATAAGAAGTTTGCACATGGGTTTTTACCTTAAATGAGGTATTTGCTTCAACCTCAAATGATTGTCCGCCTAAGTATGACTGCCATTCGCTTTCGCCGGGTAGCAGGGCATCCAACTGGCCTTCAATAACGGTCATAGTTTCGTGGCTTGATGTGCCAAATTCATATTCGCCTTTTTCAATTACACCAATAGTGCTTTTACCTTCGGCACTCGTATATCCCAGTGATTTTACCGAGCCTTCAAAATATTCGTTTACGTTAATCATGTTTATAATTTATGCGCCTAAGATGCCTAAATAAAATCAATGTTGCCAAAATATCAACATGAATTATGCAAGCCCTCAATTGCCGAATGTTAAAATATGTGAAAAAATTAACTTTGGTTGTAATTATTAATTCGCAAAGAGCGTTATTTGCAGTAAATATGCAAAGTGCATTTGCACAAACTTTATATATGAGGAAAATTCAACTTATTGTTCTGTTACTTATCCCGGCTATATATTTCCAAAGCTGTAAAAAAGACGTTGTTACTTCTGCTTCTACCACATCTGATAAAATTCTGGCTGCAAACATCAACGGTGTTGAATGGTATCCTGATACGGTAACGGCCAGGATTTCTTATAATGCCACAACTAAAGTAAAAACCTTTTCAGTTTTTGGTTCTGTTGATTTTAAACAGGTTAGATTTAGCCTCAATGTGCCCAATAGTACTAATACCAACAGTTTTCCGGTAGCTACCGTTTTTAAGGTTGACGACACAGGCAAACTAAATATGGCTTACTACACTTTGCAAAGAAATGATGCCGGTCAGTATGTTTATGTACAAACGGGTACTGTAGAAAACGGCTCGGGTACGGCAACCATTACATCAATAGATACCGTTAAAAAGGTAATAACAGGCACTTATTCATTTACCTCAAAAAAGGTTAATTATGATGCCAACGGTAATTATGTTTCGATAGAAATAGCACAAATCTTATTAGGTACTTTTGATAACCTGCCCTATACATTCGGCGATGACGGTCAATAATTGATAGCAATATTATTAAAGTAAAGGCCCCTCTGCCATATGGCAAAGGGGCTTTTACTTTAATAATAGAAATTGTATTAACGGTTAATATCGCCATTGGGTATTTGAGAACGACTTGATAATCACAAATTATGCCTAATATGCGTTACCAAAACTATTGTGACCATGTACAGCAAGCAACCGCTTAACCTCGATCCAAAAAGTATTTTACGATCAACCACTATCATTTATTTTGCGCTGCTGGCCGGGCAGTTGATGTTTGTCGCGGTTACTTTTTTTGTAAATACCAATGCCATTTACCTTGACCTGGCAAATTCGGCAAAATATAACCTGTTTTATTTTGTACCAGCTTTTGCAATTTGTTGCGCGTTCGCAGGGATCTTTATTTTTAAAAAGCTAACATCGGGCTACGTGCAAAAAGCTGTCGACGGAAATTATTCTCTGGCAGAAAAGCTAAGGCTTTTTCAATCGGCGATAATCGTAAGGTCGGCGCTGTTTGAAGGAGCAGCGTTATTTGCCATTGTGAATTTCCTGCTTACCGGCAACCTGTTTTTTATAATTATAGCGGTTTGTTTAATGGTTATTTATTTATCGCTAAGGCCTACTGTGGCTGTTGTTGCAGATACCCTTCAATTGAGTTATGAAGAGAAACTGGAGCTTGAACGATAAGGATTATCCATATTGATGATTTGCGCTTTGTGAGTAGTAGGCAACAGGGCATTGCGCAAAAAAGCTTCTACTTTAATTAATCGTAAAAATTTATAGCCCCAAATTACCAGTTGCAACCATGGTAGACGGCCTAAGTTAAGCCGCTCATGCACCGCTTTTGGGGTAACTAACAGTTGGGCCTGCTTTAATACGCGGTAGCGAGGGGTGCCAAGGTGTTTTTTATATTGGTGATAAAGGTCGATGGTGAAATCGCTGCTGATTAAGTCCTGTTGTAAATGTTCCTGTCGCATTCGCAGGTATTGCTTGTAATTTGCCGGCAAACCAGCCAAATGCATCCGCATACCAACATTATTAAATACCTTAAAAGTTTCTTCTTTTTCTGTTTCGCTAAGTTTATGTTCCAGTAATTCATAGGAACGGATGGATAAGTCGATCAGCAAAAACAAAACATCCCTGTACGCCCAATCCGGAATTTGCGAACCCCGGCTGTTTTCAACACCTTTATGAATCATGTTGATCCTGTCTATCGCTTTAAAAGCATTCTCCTCGCTCGAAAAAATGATCTGTCTGGAATATTCAACTGTCGAAAATAATCGCCTCAAAGGGTCGGCTGGTAACTTGCCGGTAAAGTACAGCCAGTCTACCGCTTTGTTTAACGCAAATTCGGCCGCGGCACCTGCGAAAATAAATAGTATAGTATCGGCCTTGCCCCAAATTTTTCGCACTATCGAATCTTGGTTTACAAAATATTTCACTTCGCTCATACGTTGCTAATTTCTGTTTTACCTGTTTGCAGTTTTATTTTTTCGATGCCTACTACCAATGCTATACCGAGCGTATAGCAACAAATATCTGTCCACGAAAAGGAAGTCCCCAATATTAAGGCCGCGGGAGTGGAGTGCTGTAAGCCCAGTAGTTTGATCAGATGGAAATATTGTGTTATCTCTACCACATAGGCAACGCAAAGAACCACGATAGCAACGGGTAAAAATGCCTTGTTTAAAAAGCTTTTAATAAAGCAGTAAAGCAATATTACTACCAAAAAATCGCCGCCATAAGGTCTTATTAGCTTGTCGTGCATGTATTTACCAATTAAACACTCTGCTGTGAAAAGTATAATGGTTAAGATAAAATAGCTTCTGTGAAATTTAAACATAAAAGTACTTTGTTTAACAAAGTAAATAATAATATTTTACTTTGACAATAGGGTAGTAACCCATTGTGATATATTTGAATATGCAAAAAACAGAACTTGAAAAGATGGTGGCCGGCGAACTTTACGATGCCGGTGATGCCGAACTGGTTGCCGGTCGTTCAAAAGCCCGTCGGCTTTTTATGCAATATAATGCCATTAGTTATGATGATAGAGAGGGTAGGCGTGCTATTTTAAAAGACTTGCTTGGCGGGTTTACGAACGCTATTGATATTCAATCGCCGTTTTACTGCGATTATGGCTTTAATATTTTTGCGGGCGATAACCTGTTTCTGAATTTTAATTGCATCATTTTAGATTGCGCTAAGGTAACTTTTGGCGATAACGTCTTTTTGGCCCCTAATGTGCAACTGTATACTGCTTATCATCCCGTCATCGCATCAGAACGAATTAAAGGGCCTGAATACGCTGCACCGATAACCATAGGCAATAACGTTTGGCTGGGCGGCGGTGTAATTGTATGCCCGGGTGTAACTATCGGCGATAACACCACTATTGGGGCGGGGAGCGTGGTTACTAAAGATATCCCGGCCAATGTAGTGGCTGTTGGCAATCCGTGCCGTGTGATTAAGAAGATTGAACCATAAATATTAGCTGTCGGAGTTTTTAAATAACCATTCCTTATTTTTAATAAACGGCATCAATACAGTGTATTATGGATAACTCAGCCAACAGACTTCCATTCAATATTAACGGAGTTGCACCGTACATTCATGTTTTTGATATGCCGGTGGCGCTGGCTTTTTATAGGGATGTGCTCGGCTTTTCGATTAAATATTCATCAGGAGAGGGTTATGACGTTGATTGGGTATTGTTGCAGCTTAATGATATTGAATTTATGCTCAATACAGCCTATGAAAAGGCAAACCGACCAGCCGCGCCCAATCCATTGAGGATTGACTCGCATGGAGATATAACCTTCTATTTCGGCTGCCGGGAAACTGACGCTTTATATGCACATCTGCAAAACAAGGGAATTAAAGCTACCGGGCCTTTTATAACCACCTATGGCTGGAAAGCTATTTATTTGAAAGATTCCGATGGCTATCAGCTTTGTTTTCATTAGCCGGTGGAGGTTTAGTAAACCTTTGAAAAACATAGGTCGTCACCCAGCCATCAAACCAAATTTTTCATTATCTTCACGCATCACCACACTGTTTGCAATGAAGAAAACTCTTACACTCGGCCTACTGGCTTTATCAGCCACCACTTTCGCGCAGCAAAAAACATTAATGGGTTTTACCCCGGCATCATCGGCTAAGCAACTGGCCGCCGAGAAAACATTCGACGAGGGCCTGAGCGCCCAACGGATTGGGCAAACCATTAAAGATCTTTCGGCATTTCCGCATAATGTGGGTTCGCCGGGCAGTAAAGCGGTTGCCGAAAAAATACTGGCAATGTATAAAAGCTATGGTTTGGATGCGCATATTGAAACCTACACCGTATTGTTCCCAACGCCTAAAACCAGGGTGTTGGAACTTACCGGCCCAAATACTTATACTGCCTTGTTGAAAGAACCAGCCTTACAGCAGGATGCTACATCGGGGCAGCCTAACCAATTACCTACCTACAACGCATGGAGTGCCGATGGTGATGTAAGCGGACAGCTGGTGTTTGTAAATTATGGCTTGCCCAGTGATTATGAAAAACTGGCGGCGATGGGTATTGATGTAAAAGGGAAAATAGTTATTGCCAAGTATGGTCGTTCATGGCGTGGAATTAAGCCTAAGGTTGCTTATGAGCACGGCGCTGTTGGCTGTATCATTTATTCCGATCCGGCAGATGATGGCTATTCGGCGGGTGATGTGTACCCTAAAGGCGCTTATAAAAACGAATTTGGTGTGCAGCGCGGTTCGGTGATGGATATGGTTATCTATCCCGGCGATCCGTTGACACCTGGTGTTGGTGCTACCAAAGATGCCAAACGCCTGGAGAGAAAAGACGCGGTTACGATATTAAAAATTCCGGTGCTTCCTATTAGTTACCATGACGCCCAGCCGCTGCTTGCCGCTTTAGATGGCCCGGTCGTTCCTGAAGGCTGGAGCGGTTCTTTGCCTATTACTTATCATGTTGGCGGCGGTAAGGCAATTGTACATCTTAAAACGGAATTTAATTGGGATCTGGTGCCAGCTTATGATGTTATCGCTAAAATTAAAGGAGCAGTTTATCCTGATGAATGGGTAATGCGTGGCAACCATCACGATGCCTGGGTAAATGGTGCTAACGACCCGATAAGCGGACAAGCCGCCATGATTGAAGAAGCAAAAGCTTTGGGCGATTTGCTTAAAACAGGCTGGAAACCTAAACGTAGCATTGTTTACTGCTCCTGGGACGGCGAAGAACCCGGTTTATTAGGTTCAACCGAGTACGCCGAGGGACACGATAAAGAATTACAGCAAAAAGCGGTGGTTTATATCAATTCAGATAGTAATGCGCGCGGCTTTTTAGGCGCGGGCGGCTCACAGGCGCTTGAAAGTTTAATTGACGAGGTCACCCAGGGCGTAACTGATCCGCAAACCAAAGTAAGTGTGTTCGATAGGAAAAAGGCCATGAAATTGGTAAATGCTAAATCAACCGGGGATAAAAAAGAGATACTGGAAAGCAAAGGCGAAAAGTTGGAAGCCCTGGGTTCAGGTTCTGATTTTTCGGCTTTTCTGCAACATTTAGGTATCCCTACACTTGATTTTGGCTTTGGTGGCGAAGATGGTGGCGGTGAGTATCATTCTATTTACGATTCTTTTGATGATTATACCCGCTTTAAAGATTCCAATTTTGCTTATGGTGTAGCCTTAAGCGAAACCGCCGGTCACACCGTGTTGCGTATGGCCGATGCAGATGTTTTACCTTTTGATTTTCGCAGTTTACAGGCTACCATCAGTAAATATGCTACCGAGCTTACCAAACTGACCGATGATGCCCGTGAGGCCACCAAAATTGATAACCAATTGATTAAAGCCAACTCCTATAATCTTGCTGCCGATCCGACAGTGCAGTTCAAGGCGCCCGTGGCAAAAGATACCGTTCCGCCGATAGATTTTAAACCGCTTACAGGCGCGCTGGATTCCCTGAAAAAGAGTGCCGATAAACTGGCCGTTTACTGGAGCGCATCAGTATTAAAAGATGGCGACCACGATAAACTGAATAAACTACTTTACCAGGCCGAGCAACAATTACTTACCGTAGAAGGCCTGCCTCGCCGCGGCTGGTATAAACACACCATTTACGCTCCTGGTTTTTACACCGGCTATGGCGTTAAAACTGTACCTGGTATCCGCGAAGCTATAGAGCAACGCAATTGGGCGGAGGTTAAGGAACAGATTGGCGTGGTTGCGGGGAGGATTAACGCTTTGGCCAATTATTTGACGGCGGGAGCGAAGTAAATATTATCATGATCCGGAAATAAAATGAATAAATATGATGCCGTAAAACAGCTGATTGAAGCCAATAGTGGCGATATTAATTTGGGCGAATATGGAGCAGGCGACGGCCCCTCACAGTCACAGATAGCAATTGTGCAGAAGCTTTTGGGCGTCACTTTTCCACCTTCTTACATTTGGTGGCTAAATAATTATGGAGGGGGAGAAATTAAAGGTGAAGAAATATTCAGTATTTATGAGACTCCGGGAATTTCCGGAGGTGATATTGTTTATGTTAATGAACTTAACAGGGAAAATGGTTTGATTAACACCAGTCAACTTGTTATACAATATAGCGATTTAAATGGAATATTTTTCTTTGACTTGTCGCATCCCGATTTAGATGGCGAGTACGAGGTATATAATAACCCATCGGAACCCAGAAAGTATGCTCATGATTTTCTCGATTTTTTGGAAAGAAGAATCACAGATAAATATTAATCTAAGCATATAGGCGTAGTGGGGCTGAAAGCTGTAATTACTATGCTCAACTGGTTGAAATATAGCGCAGAAATAGATGTGGCACCTACGGAGCCAAAACATGAGTATTTATCTATGCTATAAACACGGGGCTACGCTGTAGCCTGTATTTTACAACTCCAGCGGAGTTTCGTGTTTATAGCTATCATGTCTCGTCCCGATTTTGGCTCCGTAGGTGCCACCTTTAACTCCCGCGAGGTTAGCGCAGCGTAACTCGTGGGTAAAACTGGAGGAGGCCTTTGGCTTCCGTTTACCTTGATGTAGTAGTGCAGCTGAAAGCTGCAACCATATTACCTCACGGGCTGAAAGCCCGCGGGAGGTAAAGTTCTAAATTCTTTTACTTAACCATCTTTTCGCAAATCTCCACCAAGTCATTAGCAATAGTTTTAAAACTCAAACTCCGTTCAAAATGCGCCAATACCGTAGCCGATAGTTTTGCGTGATTCATTCCCTGCAAGGCTTTTAAAGTATTGCCCAGCGCCTCAGCATCACCAACGTTGTATAAAAAGCCGTATTCGCCATTGGCGGTAATTTTTTGGTACGATGGGATATTGGTGACAACCGGGATGCAACCGCAGGCCATGGCTTCTAACAAGGCATAGCCGCTGCCTTCTTTATGGCTGCCAGATACGTAAAAATCTGCCGCGCTAAACCAGTAAGGCATATCGGCATTGGGGATTTTACCAACCAAAATAACAGCTTTAGATAAAACGGGGTTGCTTGCCAGTTTTTGTTCAATATCGGCAAGCAAGGTGTCGGTTTGATAGATCATATACAATTTGGCGTCGGCATTTGCGGCTAAATACTGTTCAAAACCATTAATTACCGTTAGCGGGTCCTTATTGGCGTTTAGGTGACCAGTCCAAATTAAATTGTTATCGCCTTTGACGCCGGTGTACATTTTGCTTACCTGCTTATCTATCGGTCTAAAACCGGTGGAGGCCTCTAAAATTTCGTGTACGTTGGCATTTGGCGCGAGGATTTTTTTTTGCTTCCAGATTTCCGCATTGCCATTCGATGTAAAGAAAAAAGCGTCGGCCATGCTACATGCTATTTTCTCCAGCCGGCCTTTAATTCCTTTGGAAGGCAATTCGCCATGGTGCTGAATAATAAGTTTGAACTTTTTACCGCAAAACAGCCGTAAAAACATCACCTGAACCGGGAAAACCAGGCCTTGCACTATAACAACATCGGGCTTTAACCGCTTAATAAACCGGTGTGTTTTTAATGAAACCGACCAGAATTTATTATCACCCTTAAAAAAATAATAGGGGATGTCATCCATGACTACGTGCTGTTCAAAACCAGCGTGTTTTACAAAAATAAAATCGAGTTTATCTTTTAAGTATGATGCAAAACTTAGGGCAGGAGCATGATTGTCCAAAACATCGGTAGGTTTTGAATAATTTAAATGTGAATGGTAAATAAGGTCGACGACTTTGATCAAGGTTAAAATATTTGTTGCTGTATAAACGTAAACGGAAAAGCAGCGTCTGGTAAATAAGACTGAATATCGTTTGTTAAAGCACCTAAATTCCCCTCAACGTACTTGTAGCTCTCCCCTAAATGAATGAGGCTAAACTGCTTTCCTTTAAGTTTAGCAACTAATTTAGGCAATAATTGCTGGTCGAACAGGCGGATGTTGCCATTGTGGATGATGAGTTGAATATCCGCCGGTTGTGTAGCGTAAAAAGCGTTTGGATCAACGGGTTTGCTTGCGGGTTTTACGATAACCAAATCGGCTGCTTTGCCGGCTGCAATTTCGCCGTTGTTGGTGTGCCAAACGCGGGCGGCGGTTTTATTGAGGGCTTCATAAAGTTCGATGTTATTTAGCATGCCCGTATTCCTGGCCATACTAATATGATCCCAAATATTCCAGCTGCCTGTGAGGGTAGAATCGGTACCGAAGAGGATATTGCTAAAAGGTTTCAGCTTTTGAATAGCCGCCGTTTTGTTAAGCAGGTAATAATTTGATTGCGGGCACCACACAATCGCTTTAAAAAATGGAGCTTGCGCAGGAGTCATGGCCACGGCATGAATGCCAATCAAATCCCTGCCAAGTTTATTCCACTTAATCAGGCTGTCAATCTCCTTAAAAGCTATTTCATCTGTACCCTCGCCCGTGTGGATCACCACCGGCAATTTTCGTTTTAGCGGATTGTTGAGTTTCAGCTTCCATCGCTTTTCAAACGCGGCGGAATGCAGATCGTGTGTGTTTTCAATGATGTTGATGAGCGCGTTATCTACCCGTAATACTTCGCCATGATTTACAACTGTGGTAACGCCGCAAACCAGATTTTTATAGATTCCCCACAGTACACGCAGGTGTTGCGGTACCTGTAATATAGCGGCTATTTCGGCCTTAAATTCTTTGTGAATGTAAGCGCCCCATTCGGTGTAGTTGTTATAAATTCGGTTTCCTAACTGTGGGAACAGGTTAAAATCAAGATGTTCATGAGAGTTGATCAGCCCGGGAAAAATGATGCAGTCGTCAAAATAGAGTTGCAGGTTGTCATCAGTCTCCAATTGTGCCGGGCTTATCGCCGCTATTTTAGCACCGGTAAGCCTTACGTTTACCAGTTGCCCGCTATCTGCCAGCCGAACATTTTGCAGTACCATTAGTCCCTTTTTAAGTGGATACCGTAAATAACCTGGAAGCCGTGGTATTTTTCGTAAACGTGCAGGGCGTTTGCAGCCTCATAAAACGAGCGCATGCTATCGTCAATTTTAATTTCCTGTTGGGCTACCAGGTAAAAACCGTTGCTGGTTAAAATATCTTTAATGGTATAAATAGGATGCACATAGTTGCGTACCGCCATTAAAGTATTATCATGGGTAAAAGTACGTTTGCCGCCAAAGGCCAGGGTATGGGGATGGAAATCGGTAATGATAATTTCGCCGCCAGGTTTTAATAAACGCGTCCACGCGATTAAGGCTTCTTCAATATTTTCGATATGGGCCACGGTAAGCGTCGAAACAATTACATCAAAAGAAGCATCAGGAATATTGGAAAACAGGTTATCGGTAATCTGGCTGATATGGCCGGCCGGGTATTTCTCTTTCAGTTTTTGCAACATCCCGCCAGATACATCAAAGCCGGTAAGGCTTGCCGGTTGTTTGCTGAAAATAGCCGGCCATTGTCTGCCGGTACCGCATCCAATATCCGCAACGTGTTTGCCATCTATTTTAACTTCTTCAATTAAACCGGCAAATAACTTTTCATCAAGATGCAGCATTAAGTTGCCGGGCTGCATATCATAATCGCTCGCCCAAAGATCGTAGGCCTCTACTACGCTTTTTTCGGTAACGGTAGGATGGTTTACCTTGCTTTTAATATAATTTTTAATGGTAGCCAGCATAGTACAGGTTTTATAGCAATAACGAATGACAATGCCCCGGGGTTGCCCGGTGTTTTTATTATTAAGCAAGGCAACCACCGGTAAATAATGCCCGTAGTGTATTATGAATAGTTTAATTGTTGATCTGGGTTTGGGCGCGGTGGGGGTAACAGCCCATCGCTTACCATAAAAACCGATATTTTATGAATAAGATACTACTCTACAATCCTAAAAGCGCAAATGCCAAGTACCGCATTCCTAATTCTATTTTAAACATAGCGGCATCTGTTGATGGCAAATACGAATGGGTAATTGTAGATGGTAATTGCGAGGCCGATGCCTGGAAAAAGATAGAAAGCTATTTAAAAACCGGCGAATTTGGTTACCTGGGTTTCACGGTAATGCCTGGGCCGCAGTTAAAGGAGGCTTTGCCAATATCAAAAGCTATTAAAGAAAAATATCCGCGTACTACCATGATCTGGGGGGGGTATTTTCCATCAAACCAGCCTAAAGCGGTTTTAGATTCGGGCTATGTTGATTTTATCATTAACGGCCCCGGTGATAACGCTTTTCCTAAACTGATAGATGCACTTGAAAAGCACCAGCCGTATGAGTTTATTAAAAACCTGATTTACAAGGTAGATGGAAAGATCACCAAAACCATTAAAGAAGATCTTTTAGATCAGGATTCGCTACCGCCCTTGCCTTACGATAAGTTGGGCAACTTTTATCCGCTGCAAAAATTCCTGGGCAAAACCTATTTGGGGGAGCATACGATGGCATATCACTCCAGTATCGGTTGCCCGTTCACCTGCTCATTTTGCGCGGTGGTACCTATTTATGAGGCTCGCTGGAAAGCAAAATCGGCGCAAAACGTGTACAAGGATGTTAAATACATCAAGGATAAATACGGCGCGGATGCTATTGAGTTTCATGATAATAACTTTTTTGTATCGGAAAAACGCGCCGTTGAATTTGCCAAATTGATAGAACCCGAAAATATGACATGGTGGGGCATGGCCCGCATTGATACCATGGATAAGTTTAAGGATAGCTCGCTGGAGGCTATCCGTCGATCTGGTTGTAAGTGTATCTTTTTTGGTGCCGAAAGTGGCAACGATGAGGTTCTGTTGCAGATGGACAAAGGCGGTACCCAAACCGGAGAACAGATCATTCGTTTTGCCGAGCGGTTGAAGAAATTTGATATTATCCCGGAATATTCGTTTGTGTTAGGTACTCCGGCGTCATCGCCAGAGAAAGTACAGGCACAGATTGACTTTGATATTAACTTTATAAAAAAAGTGAAAGCGGTGAACCCCAACACCGAGATTGTGATTTACACCTACACGCCGGTACCAACAGAAGGCTCGGAGTTGTTTAGACAGGTGGAGGCCGAGGGTTTTAAATACCCGCAAACACTCGACGACTGGGTAAGCCCGGCCTGGGAAAGTTTCGACCTGCGAAAAAACCCTTTGACACCCTGGCTAACCGCCGATATGATAGATAAGATAAGGAATTTTGAAACCGTGCTTAACGGTGTATACCCAACGGTTACCGATATTAAGCTGAATGAGCTGAAAAGAAAGGCCATTAAGTTTGTATCAACCATCCGCTACAAGGCAAACCTGTATAAATATCCTTACGAAATAAAACTGCTGCAAAGGCTGTGGGAGTATCGCCAGCCGGAGATCCAGGGATTTTAACTGATTATGCAATTGAAGAATACTGTAACTGATATTACCCCCAACAACAGTGCAACTGCAACAGAAGCATTTGAAGAAATGTACGTTGCCGTGCGCGATAAGGAAGGGCGTTTATACACCGATAAGCAGCTTGCCAGGCTGCCGGATATAGAAGCAGGTCATCGATATTATAAAGAGTGGAAATTAAGAAAACATTCGGCCGCGCAGTTGATCGCTTTTCTTGAAAAACGGCACCGTGCCCTGAATATACTGGAGGTGGGTTGTGGTAACGGCTGGCTTTCAGCTAAGCTTGCAGCCATTCCCAATGCCAAAGTAACCGGTATTGACCCCAATCGGATAGAGATTGACCAGGCTAAACGGGTTTTTAAAAAATCCAACCTGAAATTTATACATAGCGCGTTTAATGCAGATAGTTTTGAAAAGGGAGTAAAGTTTGATGTGATTGTTTTTGCCGCTTCTATCCAATATTTCCCTGTATTGAAAGATGTTATGAAAAATGCCTTCGCGCTACTTAACGAGGATGGTAGGGTACACATAATAGATACCCATTTTTACCATGCCGCCGAACTTGAAGTAGCTGGCGAACGAAGCCTTGGCTATTTCGCTGCTTTGGGGTACCCACAAATGGCACAATATTATTTTCATCATTTATTGAAGGATGTGATGCATTTTAGGCATAAGGTGTTATATGATCCTACTACGCTGCTAAACCGGCTTAAAAGACAAGGGATTTTTTACTGGATAAAATTGAAACCCTAAGCCATGAACGCACAAGCCGTATTACATACTTATAAGCGCTACCGTACCCTGCAAACGCACAGGATATCGGCCTTACCTATTGTTATTTTAATGCCTCACAGCGCTTGTAATTGCCGCTGTGTAATGTGCGATATATGGAAGGATAACAAAAATCTAAAGCAACTGACCGAGGCGGATATCACCGGCTTACTGGCATCGTTAAAAAAACTGGGTACCAGGCAGGTGTTGATGTCTGGCGGGGAAGCTTTGCTCAATACCAACTTTTTCGCTTTATGTAAGATATTGAAATCGGCAGGCATCAGCGTAGTATTGCTTACTACAGGCTTATCTATAAAGGCCAATGCCGAAAACATTTTAAAATATGTGAGCGAAGTAATTGTATCCATTGATGGTGACGAAGCGCTGCATGACGCGATCCGAAACATTCCCAACGCCTTTAGAAAACTAAAAGAAGGGGTGGAGCATATCAAAACACTAAACCCGGCTTATCGTATTACCGGGCGTACGGTAATTCATCGACTTAACTTTCGCAACTGGCCGGCTATTATCAACGAAGTCAAAAAGATGGGCCTTAATCAGGTAAGCTTTTTACCTGCCGATGTAAGCAGCCACGCCTTTAACCGCCAGCAAGCCTGGGAAGAACCCAAGCAGCACGAGATCCTGATATCGGAAAATGAACTGCCCGAACTTAAGGAAGTTATCAATGAGCTATACATCCGCTTTGAACAGGAGTTTGATAACCGGTTTATTGCGGAGAGCCGGGAAAAGATCATGGATGTCTATAATTATTACGCGGCTTTTTATCAGTTAAATGCTTTCCCCTTTAAAAAGTGTAACGCGCCGTGGGTATCTACCGTGGTAGAGGCTGATGGCACCGTGCGGCCTTGTTTTTTTATGGATTCGATGGGGAATATCAGGGATAAATCGCTGCATGAAATTCTGAATAGCCCGGAGGCAATCAATTTCAGGCGCACGTTGAATACCTCGACCAACCCAACCTGTGTAAAATGCGTTTGTTCGCTTAATCTTTCACCTTTAACTCACCTGTCTTAATTATATATGGAGCAGTTGAATAACATATTGTTTACCCACTCTTATTTTTTAAGGTTTGATCCTAAGCAATGGGCTATTGGGCAACCTTATGCGCCACTGGGTACTTTGTATGCCGCGTCGAACATGCGGATGTACGATTACCAGGTTTCGTTTTTTGATAATATGTTTAGCCATAGCGCCAATGATGTAGTACCGCTTATTGAAAAGCTAAAACCCGGCTTTTTTGTGATCTATGATGATGGATTTAACTACCTCACCAAAATGTGCCTCACCAACATGCGCGAGGCAGCTTTTGACATGTGTAAGCTGGCTAAACAGCGAGGATGTACCGTCATTGTTTCCAGCTCCGACTCTACAGATCGCTACAAAGAATACCTGCAAGAAGGTGCCGACTATGTAATTATCGGCGAAGCAGAGCAAACGCTACTGGAGCTGACTAACACTATCAAAAACGGTGTTACCGATGTTTCAAACATACAGGGGCTGGCATACCATCAAAATGACTTTCCTTTAAAAACCCCAGCGCGCCCTGTTTTAAAAGACCTCGATAGTTTGCCACTACCAGCCTGGGATTTGGTTGATATTACCCCTTACCGGGAAAGCTGGCTGAGCCATGCCGGTTATTTTTCGATGAATGTGGGCACAACACGTGGTTGTCCTTTTAAATGTAACTGGTGTGCAAAGCCTATTTATGGTAACCGCTATAATTCGCGCAGTCCGCAAAATGTGATCAAGGAGCTAAAGCTAATGAAGCAGATGTTCAATATGGATCATATCTGGTTTTGTGATGACATTTTTGGATTGAAGCCGGGCTGGGTAAAAGAGTTTGCCGCCCTGGTAAAAAAGGAGGGATTAAAACTGAGGTACAAGATCCAGTCGCGGGCCGATTTATTGTTGGATAATGAAGAGGTGCTGGCAATGGCGTCATCAGGTTGCGAAAACGTATGGATAGGTGCTGAAAGTGGTTCGCAACGGATACTGGACGCGATGGATAAGGGAACGACCATTGAGCAGATTGGTACCGCTACCAAACTGATGAAAAAGCACGATATTAAACCATCGTTCTTTATCCAGTTTGGCTATCCCGGCGAAACCCGGGAAGACATTGGTTTAACCATCAGCATGATTAATGACCTGTTGCCACACGAAATAGGGATCTCAGTATCGTACCCACTACCCGGCACTTTATTTTTTGAAAAAGTAAAAGCCGATCTACTGCAAAAAACAAACTGGACCGATAGCGATGAAATGGCTTTGATGTTTAAAAATACCTTCACGCCGGCTTACTACAAGCAACTGCACAGGTATGTTCATCAAAACTACCACGCTCATTTAGCTAAATATAACCTGCTTAAGTTATTAAAAGACCCGTTCAAACCCAACGTGAAACGGTTGCGCAAAGCGGCATCGTTTTTATACCATGCTCCGGCAACTTTAATAGAAGGGTTTAAGTTAGATAAACTGGAAAAGACGATATGAATCAGTCTGTTATGTTAGGTAATGAAACGGATGCTTCGGATGCTTTCAGCAGGCAGTCGGTGGTGTTTGATGAAATTTATTCTACCAATACCATTATCAATTACAAACGGGGGCGGGTTAGGGAGCATGTTATGCAATACCTTAAACCAGGCAGTAAAATATTAGAACTGAACAGCGGTACCGGCGAGGATGCCATCTATTTTGCGCAACAAGGTCATCACGTGCATGCTACCGACGTATCGACAGGTATGCAAGGTGTTTTAAGCCAGAAATCAGAACCTTACCGGGATTTGATCAGTTTTGAAACCTGTTCCTATACCCAATTAGATCAGCTCAAAAATCAAGGTCCGTATGATTATATTTTTTCCAATTTCGGTGGCCTTAATTGCACCGGCGAACTGGAAAAAGTGCTGCTTTCTTTTGATACCCTCCTTAAACCCGGTGGGAAAGTAGCCATGGTTATTATTCCGCCTTTTTGCCTTTGGGAAACGCTGTTGATATTTAAAGGCAAATTTAAAACTGCTACGAGGCGTTTTTTTGCCGGCAAGGGCAGAACAGCGCACATTGAAGGCTCGTATTTTAAATGTTTTTATTATAAACCGTCTTTTATTATCAATACGTTACATAAATCATTTAATGTATTGGGCGTAGAAGGGTTGTGTACTATCGTCCCACCGTCATACATAGAAGGTTTTGCCGAAAAGCACCCCAAAGCATATAGTTTTCTGAAAGCAAAGGAAGATCGCTTAAAAAGTAGCTGGCCCTGGAAATATATGGGCGATTATTTTGTTATCTCTTTACAGAAGAGATAATCCAAATCTAACTTTATTAAGCTTTATAAATTACCTTTACAGTTAATTAAAGCTGATGTTTAAAAAGATTTTACCGGGGCTGTTATTTAGTATTCTTTGGGCTACCGGCTCTGTAGCGGTAAAATTTGGTATCCATTCCGCGGATGCACTCATGTTGGCCAGCGTAAGGTTTATTTGTACGGGTTTAATTTTCGGTCCTATCTTCGCATTCTTCAGAAAAGAACGCTTCTGGCCTTTAAAAAGCGAATGGAAACATATCGTAATTTATGGCTTTTTATGTTCTACGCTTACGCTTGGTTCTTTCTTCGCGGCTCAGCGTTACGCATCAGCGGGTATCAGTATGTTGTTTATCGCAGTGGCTCCTTTGCTTATCGCCTTATTTTCATCAATCATATTAAAACGCAGATTAACACGTTTTGAAATTATCGGTATGCTGGTGGCATTTTCCGGCTTGATCCTGGCTTCGGCTGCGGCGTTGCCTAATGCAAGCATCAAACCCATAGGTATAGTTTTACTGCTCATTTACATCTTGGCCTATGCCTCAAGCAGTGTTTATTTTTCAACGCTCAATATTACTTTACCCAATATATCGTTCAATATATGGCAGGTATTTGTAGGGGGATTACTGCTCTTGCCATTTTGCCCTTTGTTTAAACAAGATCATATCCAGCATTTCGACCTTAATTTTTTCCTGTCGCTTTTTTGGTTAATTGTGGTGCTTTCATTTGTAGCCAACCAGTTATGGCTTTATCTTGTGGGGCAGGATGCGGTTACGGCCGGTACCTGGCTGTATTTAACGCCTGTATTCGGCTATGCTTATGGTTACCTGTTGCTGGGCGAAAAAATTACCATCTATGCTATTTTAGGTACCGTACTGGTAGTTACAGGACTTGTTATCTCCAAAAGAAAAGTCACCGATAAGGGCGCCGAATAATTTTTCTCTTCTTTCAAAATAACTTCCACAGTATCATCGTTTTAAGATATCTACTAAAACAACCGTTTCAATAATTTCAGCATTTTGGTAACCTTTTTTCAAAAAAGAAGTCTCCACCATGCAACCTTTGTTTTTTTATTGACGTCCTATAACCAAAATGATCAAAGCTATTCAACTGATGGAAGATGTATTACCTCCTTTAAAAGAATTTATTGTTGATTATTGCAATCGCTATAAAATAAGGAGTGTAGACCCGCGCAGTTTATGCCTGGATACCAGTATCGATCTCGACCTGGATATTTTTGATATTGAGATAGACCTGTTCCTTGCCGATTTTGCCGATCAGTTTAATATCGATCAATCAAAATTTACCTGGTATAAATACGGCTATCCAAAAGGCTCTACCAGGGTAAGGGTTATAAAAATGATGTTTGGTTACAATAGCACCTGGGTAAAACAGCTGGCTCATTACTGTTACAAACCCAAATTTAAAGTGCGTAACCTACAGGATGCTGTCATCACCGGTATGCTGGTTTAATCCACCCCTTAAATTAATTTAATTGCTTCTTTTCGCGCTATTATCTACATTTAGGTTTTAACCATCCTCTTAAAACCTAATACGATATGCCAGTGTTTCGCAGTGCTTTGTGTGCTTTGCTTGTATTGTTGTGTGCCAACTGTTTTGCAAATAAAATCATCAACATATCATCGCCCGATGTCAGGATCAAATTTACGATAAGCACAGATCAGGCTGGTTTGTTTTATGAGGTTAGCTATAAAAATACCGTAATGGTTGATAAGTCACGCTTAAACATCAGCTTTAAAGAGGGTGGTAGTTTTAATCATGATTTGTTCATTTCGCCGGTAAAAATGGAACATCTTACAGAAGATTATCAACTCATCACCGGTAAAACAAGCAAGGTGCATAGCGATTGCAATAGTGTAGTTATTCCGGTTTCAGAATTATCCGGCACTAAGCGGAATTTGAATATCGAAGTACGGGTTTTTAATGATGGCGCGGCTTTCAGGTATGTTATACCCAAACAAGGCGATTTAGCGATGGTTAATGTTACCGATGAGATCAATACATTTAACCTAACGCAAAATCCGCAGGTGACAGCTTTGCTGCGAATGAACTATACCACATCGCACGAAGGGATTTATACCAAAGTAAAGCTGAAGGATTTAAAGGCCGATACGCTAATGGATATGCCAGCCTTATTTGAATTCCCTAACGGCAACTACATGGCTATTACCGAAGCCGCTTTGCTTGATTACGCCGGGATGTATCTGATTAAGCATAACGGATTGTTGGAGAGTAGATTATCGCCACTGCCTAAACAACCGGATATTAAAGTTAAAGCTATCTTACCACACAGCAGCCCATGGCGGGTAATAATGATTAGCGATAGGGTGGGCGCTTTTATCGAGTCAAATATTTTAACCAGTTTAAGTCCGCCATGCCGCGTCAAGGATGTTTCCTGGATTAAGCCGGGTAAAACTACCTTCCCATGGTGGAATGGCAACGCCATACCCGATACCTCTTTTGCGCCCGGCAATAATTACGATACCCAGATGTACTATGTAAACTGGTGCGCCAAATATGGTATTGAATATCATTCGGTTGTAGAGTATGGCCTGCACGAGTGGTATGTAAACGACGGAGCCGGATTTCAGCCCGGCCCCAATGCCGACCCAACCCGGGCGGTTCCCGGTTTAGATATGCAGCAGGTTTGTGATTCAGCAGCAAAAAGGGGAGTGGGGATTCGTTTTTGGGTGCATTGGGCGGCACTTTATCTTAAACTGGATGCAGCGTTTACTCAGTACGAGAAATGGGGCGTAAAAGGCTTAATGTGCGATTTTATGGACCGTGACGACCAGGAGATGGTGAATATGCAAACCGAGATATTAGAAAAAGCCGCTCAACATAAGCTGCATATTCAATTTCATGGTGCCTATAAGCCGACAGGGCTTAGTCGTACCTATCCAAATGAATTTACCCGGGAGGGAACCCTGAATTATGAAAACGACAAATGGAATGATATTGTAACACCCGATGCCGACATCAATATACCGTTTACCCGTATGCTGGCAGGCTCAACAGATTATCACTTAGGCGGCTTTCATGCTGCAAATGCTAAAACTTTTAAAGTACATTATACCCGCCCGTATGTATTGGGAACACGTTGCCACATGATGGCTATGTACGTAGTGCTTGAAAACACTTTAGGGATGGTATGCGACGCGCCTGATGATTACATTGGGCAGCCCGGTTTTGAGTTTTTACAACAAGTGCCTACAACGTGGGACGAAACCAAAGTACTAAGCGCCAAAGTCGGAAAATATGTAGCTATAGCGCGCCGAAAGGGAACTGATTGGTATATCGGTGCCATTACCGATCATGACGCGCAAAACCTGCCTGTAAAGCTTGATTTTTTAGCAGCCGGAAATTATAAAGCTGAAGTTTACAGCGATGCCGGGGATGTTGAACAATATCCGGATCATCTTATAAAAGAAATTAATGAGGTAAATAATGCTACCATGTTGAATATTCAACTATCATCCGGTGGCGGACAGGTAATTCATATCAGCCTAAAGCAATGAAGAGATAGACTGAGGGCGGCTGATTAAAGATCGGTAGCCCTTGTATGGCTGCGTTTTACATAGCGGCGGATATCTAACACGATACCGGCAAAAAAGTAAAATATCAAGGGGAAACCTACAGCTAAAAAAGAAGAGTATATAAAAAACAAGCGGATCTTGGCTATGGATACATTAAATCTTTCGCCAAGGTACGTACATACACCAAAGGAGTATCTTTCAAAAAAAGTAAGGATTCTTTGCAGCATGTTAGCTAAGCTTTAATATTTTATTACCAACGCCGCATTGCAGGCATTTCTTGTAATTGCAGTAATTATTTTTTAATTCCAGCAGTGCCTGCGATTCAAACGCGTTTGTAATTTTCAACCCTAAGGTAACAAAATCATCGGTAATATTGTTCTTTTCGGCTGGTAAATTTTCTAACAGTTTTAACGCCCGGCTAACATAGTATTGTTGTTTATGGTGTGTGCCATAGCTAAATAAGAATAAAGCAAGGGTGTTAATCAGCAAAATATCAACAGATGCAGCACCCATGGTTTTAGGTGATGATTTTGATGGAACATCAAACCGAAAATGATCGTCCCAATATTCGTTTGTTTTGATAGATGCAAACAGGTTTCTCAAGGCATCAATATCCTTAATCTCCAATATTTTTGAAAACAGGTGATTGGAGTTTACAATCAGCGCCGCAAACTGTGCCAGCCTTACCGTGGGAAAGTTTTGTGGTCGTAAACGCATAAACTTCCATAAATGATTTTCTATGGGTTTAAGGTTGTATTTCTTTCGCAGAAAGTCATGTTCTTTTTTGAGCTTAAGCGGGTATTCATCTTTCAAATCTCCTTCTAAAAACCCAGCCTGGCCAAATATGAGTGCCTCAACCTGCATGGGGTTGTTTTTGTGCTTGGCGAGGGTAAGTTGCGGTAACGATTTTGCCAAGAGTTCAAAAGGGAGCGCGTTTGTTTTAAAACCAAAGTTGGCCGCTAAAAACTGGTAAAAGGTTTCTTCCCAATCGCCCCGGTTCACAATAAGCGCGGCTTCAACAGCTGCTGATTTCTTTTCCAACCTTTCAACAAGTACCCGCGTAAGCCAGTTTTGCATAATAAGACCTTCAATGCCGCCTATACTCGCTTCACATGGGATAATAGTTTGATTGCCAAATACCATTTGATGATAGCGGGCGTATAACTCTGCCGGTATCCTTTCTTTCAGTTGCAGGGTTGGTACCTTACGCTTGTTAGCTAATTCTAAAGGTAAATCGTTATTGTAAACCACGTGCAGAATCACGTTATCGTAAGCGTTATCGGTAGTGTGGCCATGCTTTTGCCAGTCGGAAGCCGATAAGTGTACTTCTACATTGCCGGCCCAAAGGGTATCGCCAATTTTGACCCGGGCAGTTTGAAAATCCGGTCCCGAATCGGTATTATGAACACCGGTACTAAAAATCTCTAACGCTTCACCATCTTCTGTTTGCAGATCGGTACGATCAAACAACCGGAATTTCCATACATAATGCAAAAAGTCTTCGGTGAAAAGCATGGGCTAATATAGTGAGTGGTTGATTTAGTTGGGTTAGGTTAATTAAGTTTTTTGTGCGCTAATTTTGATTGTAGTACATTAGCTTCTAATCTACACCACGCCAAATTATGACTAACTCAACCGCACATATCCCCAAAACAACGGGCGACCGTATTAAATCCATCATCGGTGGTTCACTTGGTAATTTAGTGGAATGGTACGATTGGTATGTGTATTCGGCTTTTTCACTTTATTTTTCCAATACTTTTTTCCCTAAAGGCGATCAAACAGCCCAGCTTTTAAATACCGCAGGGGTATTCGCCCTCGGTTTTTTAATGCGACCAATAGGAGGCTGGCTTATGGGGACTTATGCCGATAAGCATGGTCGTAAAAAAGCCCTGACGGTGTCCGTTTTATTAATGAGTTTAGGCTCGTTTTTAATTGCCGTAACGCCGGGCTATAAAACCATTGGTGTTGCCGCGCCAATATTATTGGTACTTGCCAGGGTAATTCAGGGCTTAAGCGTAGGCGGGGAGTATGGTACAAGCGCTACCTACTTAAGTGAAATGGCGGGCCGTAAACACCGGGGTTTTTATTCAAGCTTTCAGTATGTTACCCTTATTATGGGCCAGTTACTTGCTTTGGGCCTGTTAATCATATTACAACGCGTTTTTTTAACCGAACAGCAACTGCATGACTGGGGCTGGCGCATTGCTTTTGGCATAGGTGCTTTTTTAGCCGTTATTACCATGTATCTGCGTCGTAGCTTACAGGAGTCGTCATCTTTTTCGGCCGAAAAAGGTAAAACGGATACCACGCATGGCACATTAGCTGAGTTAGCAAAACATCCTAAAGCGGTATTAACTGTTATTGGGTTAACAGCCGGCGGTACACTGGCATTTTACACTTTTACCACCTACATGCAAAAGTTTCTGGTAGATACCTCGGGTTTCAGTAAAGCTGAAGCAACATTAATATCAAGCCTTACCCTTTTAGTTTTTATGCTGGCCCAGCCGTTGTTTGGTCTGCTATCTGATAAAATTGGGCGCAAACCATTGCTGATAGGTTTTGGTGTATTGGGTACGCTTACAACTATTCCCATATTAACATTGCTTAGCGGTACTAAAGATGCCTGGGTAGCCTTCGCGCTTATTTTGGCGGCATTGATTATTGTAAGCGGCTATACATCCATAAACGCCGTGGTAAAGGCCGAACTTTTTCCCGCAAATATCCGTGCCCTTGGGGTGGGTTTTCCGTATGCTATCGCTGTGTCTATATTTGGTGGGTCGGCAGAGTATGTTGCCTTGGGCTTTAAAATACTACATCATGGCCAATGGTTTTACTGGTATGTTACCATTTGCATCGCGCTATCGTTACTGCTTTATATTACCATGAAGGATACCCGTAAGCATTCAAAAATGGAGGAGGAGTAGATGTGCAGGTGTGCAGATTTCAAACGTGCAGATGATTTGTTTGATTTGAAAATTTGAGGATTTGAAAATGATGTTGTCTGAACCGGGATTAAGCAGATTACTCAGATTTTTTGGATTTTGATTTGCAAGCGGCAATTTGTGTCCAAATCAAAATCCTGTCAATCGAAAAAATCTGCTTAATTCCGGTTCAGACAAAATTCATCTGCACATCTGAAATTTACACATTTAAAATCCGCACATTTGCACATTTGAAATCTGCATATCTGCACATCTATAAAAAGTTATTAATTTTGCCTGCTAAACTAATGGGTAGACTGACCCAACATCTATGACCGATACTAATAATCTTTTCCAGCTGGCCGTTACCTTACTACAGCAACTGATAGCTATACCTTCTTTTAGCAAAGAGGAAGACCGAACTGCAGACGTTATTGATCAGTTGTTAAAGGAGCATGGCGTAACCACGCATCGCAAGCTTAACAACATCTGGGCCTGGAACAAACACTTTGATCCGGCTAAACCAACTATATTGCTTAACTCGCACCATGATACTGTAAAACCAAACTCTGGTTATACCCGCGATCCTTATGATGCTAAAATAGAGGATGGTAAACTATTTGGCTTAGGAAGCAATGATGCAGGTGGTTGCCTGGTATCACTTATAGCGGTATTTCTTTACTTTCATGACCGTGAAGGCCTTAAATACAACTTTTGCCTGGCTACAACTGCCGAAGAAGAAATTTCGGGCGTTAACGGTCTTGAACTGATCATTCCCGACCTCGGTAAATTGGATTTTGGCATAGTAGGAGAGCCTACCCTGATGCAGTTAGCCATTGCCGAACGTGGCTTAATGGTGTTAGATTGTACAGCTCATGGCAGGGCAGGGCATGCTGCACGTGAAGAAGGCGAAAATGCCATTTACAAAGCTTTAACCGATATTGAATGGTTCCGCAGCTTTAAATTCCCTAAAGAATCGGAAGTTTTTGGGCCGATAAAAATGTCGGTTACTATCATAAACGCCGGTTCGCAGCATAATGTGGTACCTGCAAGTTGTGTGTTTACGGTTGATGTGCGGGTAACTGATGCCTATCGTAATGAAGAAGTTTTAGAGATTATCCGTGAGCATGTAAGCAGCGATGTTAAACCACGATCTATTCGCCTGAAACCGTCTTCGATACCTAAAGAGCACCCCATTGTTCAGGCCGGTATCGCTTTGGGCAGAACAACCTATGGTTCGCCAACTACTTCAGATCAATCGTTACTGGATATCCCATCTATCAAAGTTGGCCCCGGCGATTCGGCGCGTTCACATACCGCCGATGAGTTTGTATATGTTGATGAGATCAGGGAGGGGGTTGAATTGTATATTAAGATGCTGGAGAGTATAAGCCTCACCTAAATCCTCTCCAAAGGAGAGGACTTTTGATTTGCATGATCTAAAAGCATAATAGTTTTCTATTATGCTTTTTTATAGGGGGCTGGGCTTATAACTCGCCCAGGAATGTCAGTAATGCTATCCCTACGCCAAGCAACACCGCAATCATTTTTCGCATATTGAATTTATGGTCAGAGCTTGATTCAAACAGGATAGTGGTTGATATGTGCAGAAAAATACCGATTACAATTCCCATGATCCTGTTGAAATAGTGTTGCAGGTTACCAATATCACCCCGGCTTAACGCGTTGCTGAAAAAGTACCCTGCGGGGGCCATTATCGCGAAAAGAAGGATAAAAAATATCGTTTTTTGTTTGCCCTGTTTATTAGTTAACAGCACTGTACCCAAAGCGAACGCCGCGGGGATATGATGCAAGGCAATGCCGTAAACCAACTGATCCTGGCCGCCTTGTGCAAGCGGCATTCCTTCCAAAAAAGCGTGGAGACAAAGGCTTGCCATAATCCCGATAGGGAAAACTGCTACATCATGCACGTGCTTGTGCATATGGCCGTGCTCAATCCTGTCAGAAAATTGTTCTAACACAATCTGGAACAGGAAACCAATCAATATAAATACGCCAACATAATTGTCGTTACCGTGGTAAGCATCCGGGATTAAGTGCAACACGGTAATGCCGAATAAGTAAGCGCCGCTAAAGGACAAAACCAGTTTTAGCATTTTATGATTGTCGCCCTTAAAAAAGAACACTGATAGCCCACCAAGCGATGCGCTGAAAAACAGGATTAAAACTTTCCAAAGCTCCATTAAAAAGCAGGTTGTATTTTTTTAAACAGATAAGCAAATAAGATGCCCACCAGTGAGCCGTAAATAGCTCCACAGGTTACATCTACCGGGAAATGCACGCCAACGTATACCTGCGCAAAGCTGATAAGACCGGCCCAGAGGATAGCCCAAAACCAAATCCACCGCCATTTTTTGCCAAACAGCATACACATGAATATAGCCATAGCAAAGTGATCTGTAGCATGAGTTGATGGGAAACTATATCCCGTTCCGCAGGGCACGCGAGCAATGTCGGTTTGGCTCACAATAGGATCACGACAAGGGCGCAACCGTTTTACGTTATACTTAATGATGCTGGCGCTGGTAAAATCGGCAAAGCCCGCCGTGGTTGCTAACAAGATGATGATGATTGCCCCGGTTTTACCGTATCGCCATAAACAAAAGCCGATAATGAAAATGTATAACGGAATCCAGAATTTGGGGTTGCGCAGATAAGGCATCACCACATCAAAAAACGGATTGGTAAGGTCGTGATTAATGAAATAAAATAAATGCCGGTCGAGGTTTAAAATAAATTCTGGCATCGATGTAATTTAAATAAGTATGATTTCTGCCCAAAGTTATCAATTCCTTTAAAACAACTTTTACAACCATGCAGTTATTACAGCTTAATGATTATTTAATTGCTGTAGTAATAAAACAATGCTGCCACTGTTATAAAAAGGCAGCGATAATCAGTTGCTTTTTGTGGCCTTTTAATGAGCAAACGTTTGCAGAAACTCCACATTTAGTACATCGCTATTGGTTTAATAGTTTATTTTTGCGGTACAAAAAACAATAAGAACTTTGACACTTATAAAATCAATTTCGGGCATACGTGGTACCATTGGTGGTGCTGTTGGTGATGGTTTAACACCTTTAGATATTGTAAAATTCACTTCGGCCTATGGCGCCTGGGCGGTTAAAAAATCGGGGATCAAAAAGATCGTAGTCGGCCGTGATGCGCGTATTTCGGGCACAATGGTTAATAACCTGGTTATTGGTACGCTGCAGGGTTTGGGTATTGATGTGATTGATCTTGGTTTATCAACTACCCCTACGGTTGAAGTGGCAGTTACCGGGGAGCAAGCCGGTGGTGGTATTATCCTTACTGCCAGTCACAATCCAAAACAATGGAACGCCCTGAAACTACTTAATGCCGATGGCGAATTTATAAGTGACGCCGATGGTAAAGAAGTTTTAGAAATTGCCGAAAGCAGCGATTTTAAATATGCCGATGTAAATGATCTGGGTAAAGTAACCCAGGATAATAGCTGGCTTCAAAAACATATCGATTTAGTATTGGCTTTGCCGCTGGTTGATGTGGAGGCCATTAAAAAAGCAGATTTTAGTGTAGTTATTGATTGTGTAAATTCAACAGGCGGTATTTTTGTGCCAGCTTTATTGAAAGCTTTAGGCGTTAAAACTGTTCACGAATTGTATTGTGAGCCGGATGGCAATTTTCCGCACAATCCGGAGCCGTTACCAGAAAACCTGACCGCGCTTTCAAAAGAAGTTTTAAATAAGCGGGCGCATTTGGGTATAGCTGTCGATCCGGATGTGGATCGTCTTTGCTTTGTTTGTGAAGATGGTAACATGTTTGGTGAAGAGTACACTTTAGTTGCCGTTGCTGATTATGTATTGCAAAATAATTTAGGTAACACCGTATCAAACTTGTCATCAACCCGCGCGCTTCGTGATGTTACCGAAAACGCTGGTGGCGAATATCATGCATCAGCAGTAGGAGAGGTTAATGTGGTTAACCAGATGAAAGCCGTTAACGCGGTTATTGGTGGTGAAGGCAACGGTGGCATTATTTATCCTGAAATACATTACGGCCGTGATGCATTGGTGGGTATAGCCTTGTTTTTAACCCACCTGGCCAAATACGGTAAGTCCGTTTCAACCTTGCGTAAGTCATACCCGGGTTATTTTATCTCCAAAAACAAAATAACTTTAACACCAGAAATGGATATAGATGCTCTTTTAACCAAGGTAGAGCAGAAATACATGAAGCAGCCACACTCAACAATTGACGGCCTGAAGATAGAATTTGATAAAGAATGGGTACATTTGCGCCGTTCAAATACTGAACCGATTATTCGTATTTACTCCGAAGGCAATTCAGAAACAGTTGCAAACGGCCTGGCGAATAAAATAATCGCTGATATTAAAGAGATTTTAAATTAGTTATTGATTTAATGACTTATTGAGTTAGAGGATAACCCAATATTTAAGTTATAAATTCAATAGTAGTTTTTACAAGTTAACTGACCCATTTGTTGAATTATTGAGTTGCTGAATTATTGATTTGAGGAGGATCAATTTAATTCAGTAACTCAATAATTCTATAATTCATTAATTGCCAAACGATGCGTGTTTATTTTGATAATGCTGCTACAACGCCGCTCGACCCCGAAGTTTTAAAGGAAATGTATAAAGTGATGGAAAACCATTATGGTAATCCGTCATCAATTCACTCGCATGGGCGCGAGGCACGTACGCTGATTGAAAGATCGCGCAAAACGATTGCTAACCTATTGCATACTTCGCCTGCCGAGATTTTCTTTACCTCAAGCGGTACTGAAGCCGATAATACTGCCATTCGATGTAGTATCGCCGATCATAAACTTACACACGCAATAACCAGCCATATTGAACACCACGCCGTGCTCCACACGCTGGAGGCATTAGAAAAATCGGGAGTTATCAAATTGAGTTTTGTTAATATTGATAGCAAAGGCAATGTTGATTACGATCACCTGGAAACTTTGCTAAAAGATAATGAGCGCAGCCTGGTATCTATCATGCATGCCAATAACGAGATAGGTACGTTATCAGACATGAGCCGTATTGGGGATCTTTGTGAGGCTTATAACGCTATTTATCATTGCGATACGGTGCAAACTATGGGGCATTACCAACATGATTTAAGTAAATTGAAAACTCACTTTTTAGTTTGCGCCGGTCATAAATTACACGGACCTAAAGGTGTGGGTTTCCTGCACATCAACCATAAAATTAAAATTAAACCATTTATTTACGGTGGATCACAAGAACGCAACATGCGTGGTGGTACCGAAAATATTTACGGCATTGTTGGCCTGGCCAAAGCACTTGAGTTAGCTTACGCCGAAATGGAACAGCACCAGGCTCATATTCAGGGCTTAAAATCATACATGTTAGGTAAACTAACACACGAGATTCCCGGCGTTGCTTTCAATGGAGAAACTGATGCCGACAAAAGCTTGTATACTGTATTGAATGTAGCCTTCCCGGAAATGGAAATGGCCGATATGTTGTTGTTTAACTTAGATATTGCCGGCATCTCGGCTTCAGGAGGCAGCGCCTGCAGCTCTGGTACCGATATTGGTTCGCACGTGCTTACTGCTATTGGCGCAAGCTCATCACGCCCATCGGTAAGGTTTTCATTCTCTAAATACAATACCAAAGAGGAAGTGGATTTTACTGTTGCCAAGGTAAAAGAACTTTGCCTGGTAAATGTATAGTAATTCTACTAAAGAAGCTTACGAAGTTTTTTAAACTTCGTAAGCTTCTTTAGGCTTCTCATCCTCCTTTTTTTATTCCTTTTCCCCCTTATTTTTCATCTAAAAGAAATCATCTGCACATTTTAAATCTGCATATCTGCACATTTAACTGAAAGTTATTTTCTTAATTAGAAAACAATAAGGTGTTTTTATAGGTTATTTAATTAACAACTAAAATTAAAACCTATGAATATGCATAATGAAACCTGGGAAAACCGGGACAGTAATTTTGAAAATACCAATTCATTTTCAGAGAACAGTAGTAACGCCAATAGAAGAAAAGCAGATTTGGAAGATGATGACGACGATTTGGATGAAGAGTTTGAAGTAACAGACGAACATCCAAACGAAACTCCTGAAGAACGCAAAACAAGGAAAGAAGGCATTGGCAAACATAGCCAGGCAGAGGTAGATCAGCCCGATAGGAGCGCGGATGCTTCATATAGCGAACAGACCGATGTAACCCCGCCAAACAAACATGAATTTCCTTCTGTAGGTCCTGCCAAAACAGATTTTGCAAGTCGCCCACAAGGTAGAACTACCGGGCGTATGGTAGGCCATGAGCCAGGCACCGAAGGAATATAAATTTTTTCAATGATGTTAAGCGCATTGATGATCTAAATGATCATCTCAGTCAACTCGCTGCTTGATAATTTCTAAATAAGAAAGGCTACCTCAACCGGGTAGCCTTCTTTATAATATCTTGATGAAATACTTAGTTCTTCATCATTTTTAAAAATGAGGCTAATTTTTCTTTCATTTCCCTGCGGTCGACGATAAAGTCAAGGAAACCGTGTTCCTGGACAAATTCGGCAGTTTGGAAACCTTTAGGAAGATCTTTTTTAATAGTTTCTTTAATAACCCTTGGGCCTGCAAAGCCAATTAATGCACCTGGCTCGGCAATGTTGATATCGCCAAGCATGGCATATGAGGCAGTAACACCACCTGTTGTAGGATCTGTTAATAAAGAGATGTACGGAATCTTAGCCTGCGCCAGTAAAGCCAGCTTAGCCGATGTTTTGGCCATCTGCATTAATGAAAACGCGGCCTCCATCATACGGGCACCCCCAGATTTGGAGATCATCATAAAAGGCATCTTATTAGCAATGCTATGATCAATAGAGCGGGCTATTTTTTCGCCTACTACAGATCCCATCGAGCCACCTATGAAATTAAAATCCATACAGGCTATAACAATGTCTTGTCCGTCTATTTTACCAACAGCGGCGCGGATAGCATCCTTTAAACCAGTTTTTGATTGGGTTTCTTTAAGCCTGTCTACATATTTTTTGGTATCCTCAAAGTGTAGTGGATCACCGGATGTAAGATCAGGGAATAACTCGGTAAACTCGTTATTATCAAATAAAACAGAAAAATATTCTTTCGAACCTATACGCAGATGAAAGCCACAGTAATGGCAAACATATTGATTTTCAACCTGCTCAGAATAGTGTAAAGGTTTTTTACAATTGGGGCATTTATTCCAGATGCCATCGGGGGCTTCCTTCTTTTCCTCAGTAGTCGTAATTATCCCTTTCAACTCTCGTTTAAACCACGCCATATCTATGTCTAACTCTTTCAATTGACTACAAAGAAACGAAAAATATTAAAACAAGTACTAACAGATAAAAAAACTTACTCGCTAAAATTATTTAACAAAAAACCTAAGTGATGGTTTTATATGAAATTTGTAAAAAAGGTGGCCTTTATTTATTAAAATGGATTAAAATATGCCGTTTATCCTATTTTCACTACCGTTTTAATATACATTTGCCAATTTTGCTGAACAAAATGTTAATATTCAATCATTTCTTACCAAAAACCAAGAATTTTTATAGCTTTGAGGCCCAAATAAAAGCTCATGGATTTAAAAAACTATAAAGGTGTTCTGCACGGCGATCAGGTGCAAGAACTATTTGAAGCGGCCAAAAAGCATCAGTTTGCTTTACCGGCAGTAAATGTTATTGGTACAAATACCATTAATGCAGTTATGGAAACCGCAAAAAAGGTAAACTCACCGGTAATTATTCAGCTTTCAAATGGCGGCGCGCAGTTTTACGCCGGCAAATCATTAGATAATTCAAAACTGCTGGCCTGTATTTTAGGTGCCGTTTCTGCAGCTAAGCACGTTCATTTATTGGCAGAGCACTATGGTGTTGCTGTTATATTACATACAGACCACGCCGCGATGAAGTTTTTACCGTGGATTGATGGCTTGCTTGATCATGGCGAAAAATTCTTTGCAGAAACCGGTAAACCGTTGTTCTCTTCGCACATGCTTGATCTTTCTGAAGAGCCTCTTGAAGAAAATATCGAGATCAGCGCTAAATATTTGGAGCGTATGGCCAAAATGGGCATGACACTTGAAATTGAATTGGGCGTTACAGGTGGTGAAGAAGATGGTGTTGACAACTCTGATGTTGATAGCTCGCGTTTATACACCCAGCCAGAAGAGGTTTCATATTCTTATGAGCACCTTTCAAAAGTTAGTCACCGTTTTACAGTGGCTGCTGCTTTTGGTAACGTGCATGGCGTTTACAAACCAGGTAACGTAAAATTACAGCCTGTTATTTTGCATAACTCACAAGAGTATGTAAAACAAAAATTTGGTTTAACTGCCGATAAACCTATCAACTTTGTATTCCATGGTGGTTCAGGTTCGAGCCAGGAAGAAATCCGTGAAGCGATTTCATACGGTGCAATTAAAATGAATATAGATACCGATATGCAATGGGCATACTGGGAAGGTATTAAAGATTATTACGTTTCAAAAGAAGCTTACCTGCAACACCAGATTGGTAACCCAGAGGGGGAAGATTCTCCAAACAAAAAATACTATGACCCACGCGTATGGTTACGCAAAGGCGAAGAAACTTTTGTAAAAAGGTTAGCTGCTGCTTTTGAAGACCTTAACTGCGTTGATGTGAACAGCAAATTGTAATATTCATCAAAAACTAACAAAGCGCCGTTACATTTGTTGTAACGGCGCTTTGTTGTTTATAACTTAGCGTAACCCACACCACTAATAATTGTAAAATGGCAGACAACGTTAAGAAAAAAAAGAATTTATTTGAACGCTTTGCCAACTGGGCAACCATAGCTACCGGTAGTTCGGCGGCGTTTTTAATTGCCATAGGTATCATTATTGTATGGGGTATAACCGGGCCCATATTTAAATATTCCGATACCTGGCAGTTAATTATTAATACCGGCACCACCATTGTTACTTTCCTGATGGTGTTTTTGATTCAGAAATCGCAAAACAAGGATTCAAAAGCGATACATTTAAAGCTGAATGAGTTGCTGGCTTCACATCAGGGTGCGAGTAATCGTATGGTTGATATTGAGGATCTGAACGAGAAAGAACTTGACCAGCTGCACAAATTTTATGTGCAATTATCAGAACTGGCCGAGGAAGAGGATGATATCACCTGTACACACTCTATAGATGCCGCGGAGGCGAACCATATCAGTAAATTAGATCACCTGAATTCAAAACCACACTACGTAAATGCCCGCAAAAACCATAGTAAGAAAAGTTAATATCCAAGCCGACCTTGACGTTGTATTTGCACTAAGGCGCGAAGTTTTTGTTGTTGAACAAAATTGCCCGCCTGAACTGGAATGGGAAAATGAGGATGTATCAACTCATTTTTTAGCTACCGTTGATGGTGAACCGGCAGGCGCATGCCGCTGGAGAAAAACGGATAAAGGCTACAAACTGGAGCGTTTTGCGGTGCTCAGCAAATTCAGGGGATTTGGCGTAGGGCAGGCCATGGTGCAAACCGTGCTTGATGATTTACCTGCCGATGCGACTTATGTATACCTTCACGCGCAAACGCCGGCGGTATCACTTTATAAAAGATTTGGTTTTGAAACCGAAGGTGCTGAGTTTGAAGAAGCGGGCATCAAACATTTTAAAATGGTAAAAAAATAGATGCTAAAAAGGCTATAAACTAATTATTGATTTGCGATGCAACCAATTTTGGTAAAGCATCGTCTTCCAGTTAATTAGATATCATATTATTACATATAGCCTTATGAAAAATCATTTTTACCATCAAATTAAAGCCTGTGCTTTTAAAATATTCATCACCTGTTTGCTTGCCTTTGTTATAACAGGTGCTTTCGCACAAGATAAAACCAAAACCATTGGTAATAAATCGCGGGAAGGATCAACCAATACTTCGTTTGATGCCGTAAAGGGTGCCCAGGTTGGTATCCGCATGAATGCCGGTCATAAAAAGGTTGAGTTACTTAAACTTACTTTTCATTGTAAAAACCGCGCCAGTGATAGTATTGCCTTTAAGGTGAATGTTTATCACATGGGCGGCAAATTGCCTATTGACTCTAACCTGGTTAAAGAACAGATTACGGGATTTATCGGGAAATATAATAAGTCAGAAATTCAGGAAGTAAGTGTTGATCTCTCTGCTTACCATGTCCTCGTTTCGGGCGATATTTTGGTTTCCATAGAATTTTTAACTACAAAAACCGGATCAAATATTAGCTTCGCCTGCGGCTTGCTTAATGGCGGTACTTTTCATAAAGATGGCATAACACAACCATGGAAAAAGATTCCTGTGGTTGGAGTCGATTTTAACGTATTGGTTAAAAAGCTGAAATAAATTCAATCATCTTCTTCAATTTGATTGAAGAAGATGATTATATAATTATTCAAACAAAGCCTGCTCGTCTGTATAGTACGTTTTTCTTGAAGCTTCTTTTATTTTGATCTCAGCGCCTGTTGGGCTATGTGTTTTCTTTGAGTTGTGAATCAACATAAAATCCCGTACCTCGCCATTAATAATATCTGGATTTGATTTAAGGATTGATTTTTCAGCATCTTTTAATACGGTATTAATCGATTTTGCCAGCTCGGCCACTTTACCGGCAGGGATTTTATTACTGATTGAAAAAGGGGAGATGCCTGCATGCCAAAGGATTTCATCTGCATAAGCATTCCCAATTCCGCGAATGATCTTTTGATCGAGCAGGATGGTCTTAATATTTGTTTTCTTCTTTTGTAAAATGCTTTGAAGGTAATCAGCTCCTGCATTTTTTGATAATGCATCTGGAGCGTCTTTTTCTTCCGGATTTAGAGTAGGGGTGGCAATCCCCTGGAAATCGGTAAGTACAAGCCCGGTATCATCACTAAAATACAATTCGATAACAGGGTATTTGTTGGCATTTTTGCCATTAATAAAAAATAATTTACCATGCAGCATCAGGTGTAAACCCAATATATCGCCTTTGTTAAATTTAATATAAAGCTCTTTACCTTCCCGGTATATCTTATCCAATTTTTGGCCTTCCAAAGTTTCTTTTAATACCAGGTGCGATACGTTTAACTTTTTCGCGTTTACAATAACAACCTCTTTAAGCGTTTTACCGGCAAGTTTTTTATCAAGATTATAGCTGAAAGCTTGAAGATCTGGTAGTTCGGGCATGGCGAGATGTGTTTGTATATTTAACCAAATATAAGGCTATAAGTTTTAGTTTATAGCCAAATCTGCTTCACGGTTAAAGCCTACAGAATCCCGGTATAATTGCGGAGAAACATCGGCATTGGTTTTAAAAAATCGGCTGAAATAGTACTCGTCTTCGTAGCCTAATTCCCAGGCAATTTCTTTTACAGGCTTATTAGTTAAATATAATTCCCGTTTCGCCTCAATGATAATGCGTTCGGCTATCAGGTTGCTGATGGTTTTATTAAAATGCGTTTTAGTGATGCGGGCAAGGGCCTTTGCCGAGATATTCAGCAAATTTGCATATTCACTGGCGCTGTGTTTGGTTTTGTAATGCTCTTCAATTGATTCTTTTAAATTCTGCAAGATAAAAGGTTCTTTATCAGCTTCATCGGGCATGCGTGCGGCCGCCTGTTGTTCTGTTTTTAATCTGGACGCTGTGATCAGGAAAATTTTGAGGTACGATACCAGTATCTCATATTGTGCCAGCCCTTGGTTTGGCATTTCAACCTTAATTTGGTTTTCGATAAGGCCAAACGTAGCAGCGCTTGCGGCATCGACCTTAACATATGGAGGGTTATAAATATTGTTGAACAAAACCCCGCTGCACGATACTTCTTTATGATGTTTATGGATACAAAAAAAATCGGGGTGAAATTGAATGGCTGTACCTTTGATGGGTTTATCGGTTGACAACATAAAAGGTTGATAGGGAGCAAAAGCCAAAAGTGTATCCTGCTCAAAATTATACACCGAAAAATCAGATTTTAATTTGCCGCTTCCTTCTTTTATCCATATTACCGAAAAATAGTTATTGCGTTGCAAATGATCAAAATAGCTGTTATCGTCAAACGAAATGATTTTAAAGGCAAGATTTCCTTTTACAGGATCAACTAAGGTAAATGTGTTGGACTGATCGGTCATTTGTTATCTGTTAATTGTGCTTTTAAAGCGGCATTCTCGGCCCTTAATTTATTAATGTATTCGTGCTGAACCGCAAATTCATGCTGAATTTCGTCAAGCGTATATCTTGGCGTAATATGTTGCGGGCAGTTCCAATCGTAGGCGCTTACTTTTAGTAAAATTATTCTTTCGGGCTTAAATTTATAATCTTCAAGATTAAGTTTTTCAAATAATTCGGGATTGTCTTCGATGCTCAAAATACTGGCTTGTGCAAATATTTTCAACCTTGCTTTTGCAGCCTGATCTAACAGAAATAAGGAAACCTGATTATGGGTAGCCAGGTTACCTGTTGATATATATTGTTTGTTACCGCTAAAATCAAGGAACCCTAAAGTTTCATGATCAAGTACTTTCAAGAATCCCTTAGGGCCACCACGAAATTGGATGTATGGATACCCGCTTTCACTTATTGTGGCCATGTAAAAGTTATCCAGACTGGCTATAAAATCTTCCTCGCTTTGGGTAAATCCATCGGCATACCTAAATTCTTCCATGCGGCCATAGCTGGCACGACTTCCGTAACGCTCCTGGAAGCCTTTCACAGCATCTGTAAATGCAATTTTGGGGTAATTCATACAACTACGATACTTAAAATTTAGATAAAATTAGCTAATGCAATGATATAGATGATCACATTGTAGATTAAAGACAAAAGGCAGACAAAAGATAAAAGGAGCAAGGAACAAAGACAGAAGTTGGATAAAAGGAGTAAAGAAGGCATAAAGGATAAAAAGAGTAAGGAACAAGGATGAGTAAAATCTCTTTTACTATTCTTTTCTGTCTTTGTTCCTTGTTCCTTTTATCCTTGTTCCCAATTATCCTTGTTCCCCCAGATTATGCTTCAACTGAATTATACGCTCTTACAACGGGAAAATCGATAGCGGTTTTAGCTACATTATTGAAATAATTGGTTAAAACGTTTAGGGCAACGTGCCCAACAATTTCGCCAATTTCGCCGTCGGTAAGTCCGGCTGCTTTTACAGCGTCAACGTCGGCGTCATCAACAAGACCTTGTTTAGCGGTTACCACATTAGCGAATTTTAAAATCGCTGCTGTTTTGGCATCCGTGCTTTCGGCGTTACGTGCATTGTTTAAAGTTTCGGCATCAATATGAACTAATTTTTCGCCGATATAGGTGTGGGCAGATAAACAGTAATCACAACTGTTTTTTTCTGATACGGCCAGAGCTAAAAGCTCGCCGGTTTTTGCGCCAAGTTTGCCGTGGCTAAGTGCGCCGCTTAGGTTAAGATAACCTTCTAAAAGGGCGGGCGAATTGCCCATGGTGCGCATCATGTTAGGTACCACACCTAATTTACTTTGTATGACGTTAAATAAGTCTTTTGCTTTACCGATAGTTTCGTCTGGGTTTAATGCTGTTAAACGTGTCATTGTCGTAATTTTTTGTTTGTCGTTATTGACAATACAAAAGTGCATCCATTGGCAATTTTATAACATGGATAGATTTCGTCAACAGATGGACAATTTTCCCAGGCCATTTATTCCATGAACTTTTGATAGTGTTTGATAGCAGCTTCAACCGCTTTAAGCTGTGTTTTATTCAATTTGCCATATAGGTTTAAGCCAACATCAATCCTATTGGTTTTGATACTTCGTTTCCAGTTACCTACCACCTGGTTATCAACAACAATAATAGGGTCAAAAATTACCTTGCGGGCCTGTGCCTGGTATTTTGAATTTACCAAAGCATCACGATCTTTATAGGCAATGGCAAATTCATCAAAAGCGGGCAGGAGGTAGGCCCGGCGGTTTGTTTTTGCTTCTACAATATTATCAGGCATCCAATAGGTTTTGCCATCAATTACCTCGTGTACCAGTTGATGTTTAATGTTATCTAATCCAACGGAACAATCGGCTATGGTAAGGCCGCTCCATGTAGCAAAATCATGAATAGTAGCGGGGCCGCGTGTATTAAAATATCCTGTGGCTAATTTTACCAATGCTTCCTGTTTACTCAAAGGTGGTGTTGCGGCAGCACGCTCGTCAAGCAAAGCATAGCTAAATTGCTTGCCAATCCGTGCGCCATTGCAAATAACAGCGTCAAGCTCGGCGTGCATGAGTAATAAGGTAAATCGTAGCTCATCTGTTGGGATGCCGTTTTCTTGTAAAACGTTTGCCAGCTGCGTGCGGGTTAATTGCCTATTACCCTGCAAAGCTTTTACAAAAACATCATTCCCTTTATTTAAGGTATTAGTGTCAAGCTCGAATTTCTTATACATCTCTGCATTAATAGCATTGATGCGCGGCCCGGTAAGTGCCAATAGCCACCGTATATCCCCGGGCGAAACAAAGTGCCATGTGGGTCTTAATAAATGTGTGCGCAATATTTTACCATCGTTTATGGCTTGCTCAATAATTGCATTGTTTGCGTTTTGGGTTCTTAAACCAATGGCCCACTTGGCACCGGCATAGTTCTGTGCCTGCATGGCCAGCATGTTTTTAACTACATCTTCGGGCGTTTTAAAATCATTGGTATCAATATGTTGATTCCGTATGCGCAGGTCGGCAAGGCGATGATCTGGTATCATTGATTGGCTTTATAAATATTTAATAAATTTACCGCACGTAAATGACAACAGCCTGTCAGCAGTAAAAACAATATTAACACTAATGAATCAATTGAACGGGAGGTATTTTATAGGTGGATTTGTTATAGGTTTGATTATTGGTGTGGCACTACATAGTATGAAGGTTGGTGTTGCGATAGGACTGGTTTTTGGCGGGTTGTTAAGCGTAAGAAAATAAAAAACCGGGACAATTTCTTATCCCGGTTATATCATAAATTGAATATTTAAGCTATTTATGTACTGCTTAAAAGTCGTGATATAAATTTCTGAACGAGCTTCTTAAGCCAAAAGTTAACATGGTGGTTTTATTATCAGATGCACTGTTGCTTTCTTTGCGGTAAAGCCCGCTCAATTCAAAACGCAGGTTATATTTAGGGTTAATCAGGAAAGATACAGTGCCTTCGGCATAGTATAGCTGTGTATTCAAACCCTGGCCTATAGTTGTAGTGCCGTCTGGTACAATAGGTTTGGTTACAATTTTTCCATTATTTGCAGCCTTAGTCAAGTCCAGGCCGTATTTAGCATAATTCATTTGTCCCTGCAAATCTATCCTTCCTATAGAGTAGTTCAGAATGCCTAAAAATTCCCTGAAATTTGCGCCGTATGGATGCGCAAGCGGATCGCCATAAAAGGCGTAGCTGCTAATGGTGTTGGCGTTTTGATAGGTGTACGGTTTAACTGTGTTAAATTCAAATAAATAGTTAAAACGTTTAACAGCCAATAAATCGGCACCTCGGATACCAACCTGTACGCCATTGGTATTATCATTAGTCTTGCCCGAAAAGAGGTCGCTGCCTTTAAACCTATCTAACAGCAATTGCGCATATAATGCGGTTTTATCCAGTATTTTATACTTACCTGTAAAACCAACAAGTGTATTATCCTTTGGCTGCCGGGATGGACCTAAAGAGCTCGAAAACAATATCGGGTTTATAAAATTAACATCAAACCCACGCCTGTTACCGGCTGCATCGGCTTCCGGCGAAATCAAGGCATTGAAGAAACCAAAAGAAACCCGATTGCTCACGTTCCAATCCACGTAGTGGAAAAATGCCCATTTACGGCGATTACCGCCGAAGGTGTCGTACGTGGTTTCCTTGAAGTCTTCCAGGTAGGCCCAGGTGGCCATATATTGTACATGTTTACCTAAATTAAGCGTAACTCTTAACAAAGGCATATTGGCTGCATAATCTGATAGTAATAACGATCTGTATCCATCACCTATAAACATTTTGTCTTCGCCCATGGTGATGTTAACATTGGGAGTAACGTTGTATGATAAAATAGCAGTAACAAACGACCAATCTGCCGTGTTTTTGGTTTGTCCGATATAATTGCGCAGATAAGCCTGGCCCGGGATGAAGCCGGTTGAACCAACTACGTTATTATAATAAGTAGGGAATTTTGCAGCGTTTTCAAAACCACTGGTAAAAAACGAAAATTTAGTGCCAACTGTACCGCCAAACTGGTAGCCGCGGGTATTTAAATAAGTAGATTTTTTTTCAGTGAAATCCCGGCCAATAGTTTCGTCAAGGATAATATCGCCATAAAAAGTATAGTCTGCTTTTTTTACATCAAACAGGTGTTCATTAAATATTTTACGGTTAAGCCAGCTTTTTCTTTTATCGCTTACGCCCACATTCATAACCGAATCATAAGTATGCTGAATGAGGCTATCTATTAAAAAAGGACGCATTGAAGTGTGGAACGCGCTTTTTGTTGAATAAATATCGGCGTTAAATTTTTGATATAACTGGTATGAATCGGGCAGATAGGTAGACTGCGCATTACTTAATTGTACCGAAAAAAAGATAATTCCGGCCATCAATAAAGTTTTTTTGTACCTGAAAAAGTAGAGTTTTTGCATCGTTACAAAATAAGTATTATTTATGGTAACATAAAAATTTCGTTTCTGTTAGTTTTTGGAGGGAAAAAAAGATTTTTGGACTTTCGGACTGTGGGACGATTAGACTATGGGACCCCGAGATAAATGAAATGAATTTCTAAAAGCCTCCTGTCAATAGTCCCTAAGTCCCACAGTCCCAAAATCCCAAAGTCTCATGGTCTAAAAGTCCAATAGTCCCATAATCCTTGCTCTAAAAAAGTTAATAAATGTTAAATTTGACCGTGGGTATCTGTTTTTTTTAATAAAGCTATAAAAAACATGATATTTGCCCGCGCGAAAAACACTACTATATATTATTAAATGCAGTACAAAAAAATCAATAACCTATTAGGCTGGCTTTGCTTTGTTATAGCTTCTGTAACCTACATTTTAACCTTAGAACCCTCTGTAAGTTTCTGGGATTGCGGCGAATTTATTTCGTGCGCGTATCGTTTACAGGTGGCTCACCAACCCGGCTATCCGGTATTTGCCATGTTGGGCAAACTTTTTTCACTGCTTTCTTTTGGTGATGTTACTAAAGTTCCCAAGTATACCAATATGGGATCGGCAATTGCCAGTGGTGCTACTATTATGTTCCTGTTTTGGACAATTACCGCATTGGCTAAAAAGCTGCTTTTAAACAAACGTGACGATGCTGTTGATCAAACAAATCTTATCCTTATAATGGGTGCCGGTTTGGTTGGCGCATTGGCATTCACTTATACCGATACTTTTTGGTTCTCGGCTGTTGAAACCATTGTATTCGCATTATCATCATTATGTACAGCTATTGTATTTTGGGCTATCCTAAAATGGGATGCGCATGCCGATGAAAAAGGTGCCGATAAATGGTTGGTTTTTATAGCTTATGTTATTGGTTTATCAATTGGTATTCACCTGTTAAACTTATTAACTATACCAGCTTTGGCCATAGTTTACTTCTTCCGCAGAAGTAAAAAAATCACCGTTGGCAATGGCATACTGGCAATTTTAGCCGGTATTGTTATACTTGGTTTAGTACAATACGGCATAAGGGGATACACTATAAAGTTTGCGGCATACTTTGATCTTTTCTTTGTAAATACATTGGGATTAGGTTTTGGTAGTGGCGCTTTGTTCTTTGTATTGCTTATTGTGGCTGCTTTGGTATTCGGTATCATTTACAGTATCCGTAATAAAAAACCGGTTTTAAACCTGGCTTTATTATGTGTTTCGTTTATTTATTTGGGCTATTCTTCATTTGCTTATATCCCTATCAGGGCTACAGCAAATCCGGATTTGAATAACTCACATCCCGATAACGCTTTTACCTTGTATGGTTACTTAAACCGTATTCAGTATGGTGAAAACCCATTGTTATTTGGTCAGTATTATGATGCCCAGGTAACAGGTCAAAAAGACGGTAACATCATTTATCGTAAAGGAAAAACCAAATACGAGAATGCTGGTAAAAAAACTGATTACGAATATGACCACACCACTTTTTTACCACGTATGTACAGCGCCGAAGGGCAGGATGTGCAGTTTTATAAGGAATGGTTAAAAATTCCGGAAGGACAGGCACCAACTTTTGTCGACAACATGAAATGGATGTTTAGCTGGCAAATGTACCAGATGTACTGGCGTTACTTTATGTGGAATTTTGTTGGCAGGTACAACGATGCTGATGGTCAGCAAAGCACCGAAAGCATTGACGGTAACTGGACAACCGGTATTTTTGATGGTGGTAAACATCTGCCAAAATCGGTAACCGGGGCCGTAACTTACACGCCTTTATATGCCTTGCCATTAATTATTGGCTTAATTGGTGTAGCCTATCATTTCACCCGTAAGCAAAAAGATGCGTTAGTGGTGTTACTGTTATTCTTCTTTACCGGCCTCGCTATCGTGTTATACGTAAACCAGGCCAACGTGCAGCCACGCGAAAGGGACTACTCCTATGTCGGCTCGTTTTACGCGTTTGCCATTTGGATAGGCATAGGCGTAATAGCCATTGCCGAAGGCGCGCGCAAGTTTTTGAATGGCAAAACGGCCGCCTTAGCTTCAACCGCTATATGCCTTTTAGCGGCACCAGTGTTACTGGCCAGCAAAGAATGGGGCGATCACGACCGCTCAACCAAGCTTACCCCGCATGATATGGCCTATAATTACCTCATATCATGCCCTAAAAACGCCATCCTGTTTACTTATGGCGATAATGATACTTACTCATTATGGTATGACCAGGAAGTGGAAGGCATCAGGCCCGATGTACGCATCGTGAATTTGAGCTTATTTACCGGTGACTGGTATATCCGCCAGATGCAAGGTAAAATGAACGAATCTGAGCCGTTGCCTATCACCATGCCTTATGATAAATATAAAGAGGGGGTAAGGGATGCCATTTACTACAGCGATCGTAAATTGGACGGTCCTCAGGAAGTGAAAGAAGTATTCGACTTTATTACCTCTGATGATAAAGCAGCCCAGGTTGAGTACCAAAGCGGCGATTATGGTAATTATATGCCAACCAAAAACCTTAAACTGACTATTAATCCGGAAGAAGTTTTAAGCAACGGTGTAATTACACCCGATCAAAAAGGTAAATTAGCGACAATCATGGACTGGAAGTTTCCGCCAAACTATGTGACTAAAGAGAACCTGGCTATATTAGATATCCTTGCTCATAATCACTGGAAACGCCCTATTTGCTTTACCACCACCATTGGTAACGAAAACCTGATTGGTTTGCAACCTTATTTATACAAAGAAGGTTTCACTTACCACCTGATACCTTTTCAAAAGGATACAAGCCTTCGCGATCAGTTGAGCAAAACCAATACTTTGGTAATGTATAACAACATCATGACCAAGTTTAAATTCGGCAATTTTAAAACCGCTAAATACCTTGATCACGAGTCGACATCGATGTTTTACCCGGTAATGGTAACCACTTTTAGCGATCTGATCCAAAACCTGATGAAAGAAGGTCATAATGACCTGGCATTAAAAGCACTGCATAAATACGACCAGGAAATGCCTGATATTAACCCGTACATAGATATTGCAGGTCGTAAAATGTTTTTAGCACAAATGGCTTTCCAGCTAAATGATGTTGTTTTAGGTACCCGTATGATGACTAATATTGATAACTACGCTGTTGATCAGCTTGATTACAATTATCACTTGTTAAGCAGCAATGGCAGCGGATTAGATATGCGTAACGTGCAAATCAGTTTGCAGGTATTAAACGGAATGGCCGATTTTGCAAAAGACAATAACCAAAGCGGTTTATTCAAAAAGTTTGACGGTCAGTTAAAAGACTATGTTAAAAAATTCCAACCTGTTTTGGGTGGTCAGCAATAACACTGGTTTCCCACTATAAAACAAAAATGGATCTATTCTGAAAAGGATAGTTCCATTTTTGTTTTAGGGGGAACTTATTTGTTGATGGTTTTGTTTACAAGAGCTTAAATGTGAAATAAATAATTATAATTCGTCTTGTTTATTTATTTTCATAGCCGTGATGCAAAAAAAACTTAAACTTTATCTAAGCCTTGTTGCCTGTGTGTTGTTGATTTTAGTCGATAGCTATTCTGCTAATGCCGCTAATCCTGTAGTACACGTATCGGCAAAGCCAACCTGGTTAAGCACCTGCAAGCCTTACAGCCAGCGGCCATCTGCCCGAACCATTGAGAATGGCTATTTTTACGCCCTTATTGAGCAGCAGATACAGGTTGAAAAGCAAGCCGATTATCATCATGTGATCAAAGAGATTGTATCCGAAACCGGCATTCAGAATGCTTCACAAATAAACGTTGGCTTCGACCCCAGTTTTCAACGGTTGGATTTTCATGAAATTACGGTTTGGCGGGGCGGTAAACCCATAAACCGGTTAAATGTATCGGGCTTTAAGGTGATTGCCGACGAAAAAGATTTGTCTAATTTTATTTACCAGGGCAGTTATACCGCTTTATTAATACTGGACGATATCCGCAAAGGGGATAGGATAGAATATTCATATACCCTTACCGGACGGAATCCCATATTTGCCGGCAGGTTTTGCGATGATATTGTACTGCAGTGGTATCAGCCAATAGCGCATCAATACACGGTGCTCATAACATCGGCACAAAGAAAATTAAACTTCAAAGCTTTTAATACAATACCCAAGGCTGCAATCACAGAAGGCGAAGGGCTGAGACGGTATGAATATGAAGCCTTCCAGGTGCCTGCCGCCCATGACGATGATACTCAGCCGGCGTGGTATGAAGGCCGCGCCCGGGTACAGATCAGCGAGTTTAACAGCTGGGCCGAAGTGGTTAATTGGTCGTTAGGTATTAACCCTGCCGATGTGAATATAAAAGGCGAACTGGCCACACGAATTGCCGAAATAAAGGCCAAAACCGGCACCGACAAAGTGAAATACTTTCGTGAGGCTGTTAGAACGGTACAAGACGAGGTACGATACATGGGGATTGAAATAGGGCAATACTCGCATCGCGCCAATAACCCCGAAAAGGTTTTTAAGCAACGCTATGGCGATTGTAAAGATAAATCACTCTTGTTGGTTTCTATGCTTCAAGCCGGCGGTATCGATGCATCTATGGTGTTGGTTAACTCCGGCGTTCGTTCGCACATTGCCGATTATATACCAACCTATTATGCTTTTGATCACGCTGTGGTAACTGCTAATGTAAACGGTAAGCAGGTTTGGGTTGATGCCACCATAAGTTACCAGGGTGGCGCGGGTACAGATATTTATTTCCCCAATTACGGCATGGGGCTTGTGTTAAAAGCGGGCAATACATCGCTTACCAGCATACCGCCGTCAAAAGGAGGAAAGATTGTTTTTAATGATCTTTATAAGGTCAAAAACGATAAAGCGCCTGTTGAGTTTACTGTAAAAACCATGTATACGGGCGACGAGGCAGATGACATCCGCAGCAGGCTGGCATCAAGCGGCATGGCCGAAACCGAGAAGAGTTACCTGGAGTATTATGCCAAGATTTATTCCAAAATAGACCCCAAGGATTCCATAACCGTAACCGACGATCTGGAAAAAAACATATTAACCACAAAGGAAACTTATATCATCAAAGACTTTTTCAGAACGGATTCTGAAACCAATAAACGTTCTGTTGATCTGTATGCAAACTATATATCTCAACAGTTGCCATCTATCAACGGGCAAACCAAAACGCCGGTGGCACTTAATTACCCGCTTAACTATGATTATACCATCAAGGTAGTTTTGCCCAATGGCTGGGACGTGAGCGATAGTAATCAGGCTATAAACAGGGACTATTATAAGTTTGCATCAAACTATTCGGTATCGGGCGATACTTTACTACTTAACTATAAACTGAATTACCTGAAGGATTACGTCTCGGTTGATAAGCTGAACGAATTTAGGAGCGATATAAAAAAACTTAATTATAATGGGTTAAGCTATAATTTTAGTATTGGCCCAGATACGCAGTCTGAAGCCGATGTTAATGGTTACATGGTGATGCTGGCCGGTTTTTTAACTGTGGGACTTATCTTTTTAGGTGTATGGGTTTATCAACGCGAAACACCTGGTATTGTGTTTAGCTATGGTGCGGGTTTTACCCCGGTGGGCGGTTGGCTGATCCTCGCGGTTGTATTATTGCTTTTGGCGATTTTATTTTCGGGCGCAATGCTTTTAAGTAGTGATTATTTTAGCCTCACAACCTGGAATTTGGTTAAAACCGGCCGTGAGGCACTTAGTTACAAAATGTTTGTTGTGATGGAAATAACCTGTTTCACAATATTGCTATGCTTCTCCGTTTACTGCTTTGTATTGCTTGTTAACAAGCGAGACATATTACCAAAAGTAATTACCGTATATCTGCTTTATACAGCCGTTTTTGTTTTTATTGATTTTGTATGCACACTTATATTAAAACACAATAGAATAGTACAACCACACCCATACGTGTTAATTTACAGCATTGTTATCGCAGGTGTTGGTATTCCTTATTTCAAAAAGTCTTCCCGGGTTGAGCATACTTTTATCGTTCCATATCCTCCATATAACTACAGCTATGAAGGCCCGGATGGTAAATAACAGGAAATAAAATTCGGTAGTTTTGTAACCTTTCCTGGTTTTTACGATCAATTTAGCGATATATCGTTTTTGTTGCAACGGTTTATTTGTTATTGAATTGATAGCCAACTATTTCTTACTATGGCTTAATATTTGACTATTAAGGAAATCAATAAAGAAACTTTTAACAAATATCAACCAGTATTAGTAACAACTATATAATTTACTAATTGGCGGTAAATAACGATTTTTAGAATAAATTTGATAAAAACAATTACATCGGCCAAATGAAATTTCAACAGTTATTAGAGGATGTTAAGCATTACGTTGTAGCTTATTTTGATGCTTACCAGGACCCCCACCTTATATATCACGATTTAAGCCATACCAAAGATGTTGTATCCGCGGCAACCAAAATAGCCAATCACTACCAGTTGAGCGATGAAGATTTTTTTGCAGTGGTAGCCGCTGCCTGGTTTCATGATACCGGGTATTTTACGGATAAAGCTGAGCACGAAGCCAAAAGCATTAGCCTGGCCGAGCATGAATTAAAGCAATTGAAGGTTAGCGCACAGGTTATTGATAAAGTTAAAGGCTGTATCCTGGCGACTGAAATGCCGCAAAAACCTAAAGGTTTATTACAGGAAATCATTTGCGATGCGGACCTTTTCCACTTAGGTGGCAGCGATTTCCAGGAAAAAAGCAAAATGGTGCGCAAGGAGTTCGAGATTGTAAAAGGAATCACCATTGATAAAGATGTATGGCGCGAAAAAAGTATCGAACTATTACAAGGCCATCAATACTTTACCGATTATTGCCGTTTATTACTGGGCGATCAGCAGCAAAAAAACCTCGATAAACTGATCAAAAAACAAGAGGAGGTAAAAGATAAGAAGTCATCTGCGCAACCAGTTGAAGGAAGCACCATCGTAATAAATGATGAAGACGAGGACGACGAAGATATTGACATGGATGATGACCACGACGAAGACGATGATACAACGGTTTCTGAAGATATTGAAAAATATTCAAAAAAATTAAGGAAGAAAAAGCCTGAAAAAGGTATCGAAACCATGTTTAGGATAAGTTCGGCAAATCACCAGCGTTTGAGCGATATGGCCGATAATAAAGCCCATATCATGATCACCGTTAATTCCATCATTCTTTCGGCTATCATCAGTTTGGTGCTGCGTAAAATGGACGAACACTCGCATTTATTGTTCCCCACTTTTCTGCTGCTCACCGTTAGTTTGCTGACCATTACATTTTCTATACTGGCTACAAGACCGTCTATCCCCATGGGTGTTTTCACTCGGGAGGATATCGCCAACAAAACAACCAATCTGCTTTTCTTTGGTAATTTTTACCGTATGAGCTATGAGGATTACAGCGATGGCATGCTCAAAATGATGGATGATAGCGAGTTTTTATACGGTAGTCTCATCCGAGATAATTATTCGCAGGGTGTGGTGCTTGGTAAAAAGTACAGGTTGTTGCGCATCTCTTATAACATATTCATGTTTGGCTTAATTGCCGCGGTAATAGCCTACATAGTATTTTCGATATTATAATTAATAGCATTTACTGCTAACATACAATTTGCTATTTATGGAACAGTACTCGTTTTTTGACCGCGACCTGAGCTGGTTGCTTTTTAATGAGCGCATTTTGATGGAGGCCGAACGTGAAGGCCTGCCAACAATGGAAAGGGTTAATTTCCTGGCAATATTTTCATCAAACCTCGATGAGTTTTACCGGGTACGTATTCCCGTATTATCCGCTTTACATAGCATCGGCGAAAACAATAAAAGCGATAAAGAAGACGTATTTCACCGTGCGCAGGAGTTGGTGGGGCAGCAGCAGGAACGGTTCGGAAAAGTGTTGCGGGAGCGCTTGATCTCGCTTTTAAAGGACAGTAACGTTAACCTGCTGTTTAATGAGCCAATCCCTAATATTATTGCCGATAAGGTAAGCGACTACTTTTTTAGCCAGGTATTGGCCTTTTTACAACCGCTTGATTTGGCCGATACCAAAAAGAAATTTTTCCCCGAAAATAACCGGCTTTACTTTTTATTAAGTTTAAAGAACGAGGCTAATACAGAGCGCAACGTAATTCTCAATATCCCCTCTAACCAGTTACCCCGCTTTTTAAGTATTACTGCCAACGATGGCATTCAGTACATAGTTTTTCTGGACGATATCATCAGGCACAACCTGGATAATTTGTTTAAAACAGAAACCCTTGGCGGCTGCTACAGTTTTAAAGTAACCCGAGATGCCGAGCTTGATCTGGATGGCGAATTTGAGGGCGATGTGTCAGAACAGATAGAAAAACAGTTGCTTAAGCGCGATGCAGGCATAGCCACTCGGTTTTTACATCAGCCGGGTATTCCATTGCGAACGCTTAATTTTATTGCCGATAAGTTTAATCTGTTGGGTACAAGTATTGTAGAAGGAGGGATGTACCATAACCTCAAGGATCTGATGAGTCTGCCGGTTAGTAACCCTGCCTTGAAATACAGTAAATGGTCCCCAATTTTAAGTGGCATCCATCCCGAGGAAGGTTCGTTTTTTGAGCAGATAGATAAAAAGGATTACATTTTTCACCCGCCATATTTATCGTACAATAATATCCTCCGTTTTTTTAACGAAGCCGCTACCGATGTTACCGTTGCCGAAATTTCGGTGACCCTGTACCGTGTGGCCAGCGACTCGCGGATTGTGAACGCGCTGATTAGTGCGGCTACCAATGGCAAAAAAGTGCGTGTGATGGTTGAGTTAAAAGCCCGTTTTGATGAGGCTAATAACATCAAATGGGCAAAAAAAATGAAAGCCGCCGGCGTGGAGATCATTTACAGCCATAAACAACTCAAGGTGCACGCGAAGATTGCGTTGGTTAAAAGACAAGTAGATGGTCGTGAAAAATACTCGGGTTTATTGGCTACCGGCAATTTTAACGAAAGTACGGCTGCCTTTTATACCGATCATATTTTGATGACCGCCAACCCTGCCTTATTGCGCGAGATGGAATTGGTATTTATGTTTCTATCCAAAAGGGTTAAATCGGCAGTCGACTACCCCATCGAATTTAAACACCTGCTTGTTGCCCAGTTTAACTTACAGGACGATTTTTTAGCCCTGATTGACAACGAAATACAAAATGCAAAGAAAGGTTTACCTGCCGGTATTACCATTAAACTGAATAACCTGGAAGAACGTATCCTGATTGCCAAATTATACGATGCATCGCAGGCTGGCGTAAAAATCAATATGATAGTTCGAAGCATATGCTGCCTTATTCCGGATGTGGCGGGGATGAGTGAAAATATCACCATTACACGTATTGTTGACCGTTACCTGGAGCATGGCCGCATTTTTGTATTTAATAACAATAATGCCCCAAGGATATACATGGGATCGGCGGATTGGATGAACCGTAATGTTTACCGGCGTGTGGAGGTTTGTTTCCCGGTTTACGATGAAAGTGTGAAGGCTGAAGTTATACAAATGCTTGATTTACAACTGCACGATAATGTACAGGGAGTAAGGTTAGACGAGCAATTGCAAAACAACCCGGTTGAAAAAACAGAACCTTTAATACAATCACAGCGGGCTGTTTATGAGTTTTTAAATACTAAAAGTGTATGATAATTAAACGGAGTAAAAATATTGCCATCAACCTATTACTGATTCTCTTTGTAATGGCCGGTTTGATGATCAACATCTCGTGTACACAAAAATCAGGTCAATCAGCATCAAAAGATGAACCCACCAACGAAAGCGAAGCGGCTGAAAGTGCTAACCCCAAAGGTTACGATTTGTCAAAACCCGAGAAATTCAATATGCCAGATGATTTGCTCGAAATTTCAGGTATCACTTTTTTAAACGGCAATGCCGACATGCTTTACGCCGAAGAAGATGAGGATGGCCGTGTTTATTACCTTAAGTTAGGCGATAAGCAGGCGAGTTATGTTCATTTTGGTAAAAAAGGCGATTATGAAGATCTTGGTATTTGCAATGGCAACATGGTGTTATTAAGGAGTGATGGCGTGTTTTTTACATTTCCTTTCGGTCAGGTTAAAAGTGCCGAAGTTGATGCCCGAAAACAAGATAGCCTTTTGCCCGAAGGCGAGTACGAAGGTATGTATGCCGATGATAAATCAAAATCATTATACGTTTTGTGCAAGCATTGCGCCGATGATAAAACTACCAAAGCCAGCAGTGGCTATATTTTGAGCATCCAAACCGATGGTACTATTAAGCAAACAGGAACTTTTAGTGTAGATGTAACGGCGATTGAAAAATTGGCAGGGCAAAAGAAAATTGCTTTCCATCCATCTGCGTTAACAAAAAACCAGGCAACTAATGAATGGTATATTTTGTCGTCGGTAAATAAAATGCTGGTGGTTGCTGATGCCTCCTGGAAAATTAAAGCGGTGTATCCCTTAAATTCGGCATTTAATCAGCCCGAAGGCATCGCTTTTGACGCGGAGCAAAACCTGTACATATCAAATGAGGGTGGTAAATTAGGCATGGGTAACGTTTTAAAATTCAGATATAATCCCTAAGATTATCATAGGAGCATCAGTTTACAGTCATCTGAATATTAAGTTTTTAGCTGGTGCCAAAATCTACAGATTATTTACAAAATCATTACTTACAAATAATTACCATAGTTATACCTTTGCCCATAGGTTTTTAAGATGCATACAGAAGTAATCAATATAAGTAAGAATAATTGCTCCATTTGCCAGGTAGATATGTGCCTTACGTTCAACCCCTTTGTTGAGCATTTAAAAGAGCGCGTACTTACCGAAAAAACGCTTAAAACCGAATTTTACAAATATGTTTTAGACAAGTTTGAAGCAGACCCTTGTATTAACCTGGATATACAGCCAGAGAATGCGGAGGCTTTCAGGGAATCTCTGGAACTTATTTATAGCATACTTACTCCGCCAATACTTAACGAAAAGGAATTTTACTGGGCTTTGAGCACCCCTGTGCCCGAAAAGATATTTTTCAGTACCGAGGCTTTTTTTAATTTTCACTCAAGCCATCATTCTGGTTTGTATGCTGTAAACATGCCCGATGATGAGCTGTTTACCCAACGCCAAAAAAGATTTATATACAACCTGATATTGGAGCGGATGTATGGCTTTAGTACTGTACTTAAAAACGAACTGCTTTACAGTTATGTAGATCCCGAAACAAAGCTTACTCGTTTTTATAGTATTTTCACCAATCCCCAGTTTGTTAAAATTGTAACCCGCGGCGAACTACCCGAACTGAAGTTTGAAACCATAGAACCATATTTGAATGATTTTGAGGGGATAGAAGTTTTGGAGCGGATACTACCGTTATCAAATTTCATGTTTCAGGGTTTTACAGTGATCACCTTAACAGATGTTACGCTTACGCATGCCATGGAAAGCATCCGCGACGAATTGGTGAATCACACAACCAATGAGGCCGAGCAATATGAGCATATCATCAATTCGCTTAAAACCCTTTCGGAGGATTCATGTATTGAGTTTGGATTATTGCCTTTTTTAAAGATTAATAATCAACCCATATTTGATACTACCGAGTGTTCGCAAAGCGTAATCATCTCTGAAGCCAAGCATTTTAATGCCGCCGAGGAAACTTTCCAGGCCCTGGCTTTTGATTACAATAAAAACCCGAAGCCAATATTTTTTAACACCATTACCGACGAAAAGGTGGCCAAATTCCCCTTTTTGAAGATGTTGAAGGAGGCGCGTATAAAATCGTACGGTATTTTCCCGGTGTACTACAACAAAAAAAATGTAGGCATTATGGAAGTGTATTCTTATAACGAGATTGCCTTTTATGAAAAGTTGCTGTCAAAATTACAGAGTGCCATGCCGCTAATTGCTCAGTTACTGCAAAACAGTATAGATCAGTTTGAGGAAAGAATTGAAAGGGTTATCAAAGAAAAGTTTACTTCCCTGCAACCATCAGTTCAGTGGAAGTTTAATGAGGTGGCCTGGAACTATCTTAAAAACGGGAATAAAAAGAACAAGGAAATTGAAACAGTGGTGTTTAATAACGTTTATCCGCTGTTTGGAGCCATCGATATCCGCAACTCTACCATTGAACGTAATACCGCTTTACAGGATGATCTGAAGGCTTTAATGACCACCATCATTGAGACCTTGTTAAAGTTGAAGGAACACATCCACCTAAGTTTAATTGATAACCTTATTTATAAATGTAAGGAGTGGGAGCAAAGGGTGAGCGGTTTTATAACCACCAATGATGAGATAACGCTCGATAATTTCCTGGAAAGCGAGGTTAATCCTTTCTTTAAGCACTTCAGGGAAAATTACCCGGACGAACGGCCCGTTATCGACGCCTATTTTGAAAGCCTGGCAGAAGATACCGGTTTGGCATTTGCCAATCGGCGAAATCTGGAAAACTCCATGCAGCTTATCAATAACACCATTAACCATTACCTGGAGCTGGTGCAGGATGATGTGCAGGGATCATACCCGTGCTACTTTGAAAAATTCAGGACAGATGGCGTTGAATACGATATTTACATAGGGCAATCTATATCGCCAACCCGGGCGTTTGATGTGTTGTATTTAAAAAATATCAGGCTTTGGCAATTACAATCCATGGCCGAGATAGCCAAGCTTACTTATGAGTTAGCCGGGCAAATAGAGCGCCCGCTGCAAACAACGCAACTGATCTTTATCCATTCAAATCCTATCGATATCAGTTTCAGGAATGATGAGCGTCGTTTTGATGTGGAAGGAGCTTATAATATTCGGTACGAGATTATCAAAAAACGCATAGACAAAGTACTGATAGCAGGTTCTGTTGAGCGCCTTACCCAGCCAGGTAAAATAGCCATGGTATATTTTAATCCCAATGAGGCGGTGGAATATCACGAATACATCAAATACCTGCAAGAACGAAATGTGCTGAATAACGACCTCGAATACCTTGATTTAGAAGAGCTGCAGGGCGTTACCGGGCTTAAAGCGCTTAGGGTGGGAGTTAATTATCAAATATCTTCTTCAAAATAAAACTATAAGGTATAAAAACTATTGTGTAATATGCATTACATAGTTGTTTAGCCTTGAAACACATTTACTTTAACACAACGTATTTTAAAATAACATTCCCGTTTTTATTGGGAATAAGCCTGTTGCTGAGTATCAGCGCCAATGCCCAGGTTGCCGGCGATAGTATCAAACTGGCCATTGAACCCGATTATAATAAAGTAAGCGGCACCCATCGTTTTTTTCTGGGCGAAAATTACCGTAAGCTTTGGGCCGCGCCGGTTACCATTAAAATCTTTCATATTGCGTCAGAGAAGGGCGGTCTGAAAATTCTGCAAAAGGGAGGGGGGCAACAAACCAAATCATTACGATTGCAGGATTCAACCGGGCAGCAATGGGTTTTAAGAACCATACAAAAATATCCTGAAAAAGGCCTGCCCGTTCAGTTGCGGCCCACCGTGGCTAAAGATATTTTACAAGACCAGGTATCTGCGGCTCATCCCTTTTCGGCACTAACGGTGCCGCCATTGGCCGGGGCTTTGGGTATTCCACATTCCAACCCTCGCATCGTTTATGTTCCCGATGATCCCGCTTTGGGCCAGTACCAAAAAGATTTTGCCAACCAGGTTTTCCTGTTTGAGGAGCGTGAACCCCTCGATGCAGAGAAAACCGACAATACAGATAAAGTACAAAGGAAATTACAGGACGATAACGATACCCGTGTTGACGAGAAGATTGTACTGCGTGCCCGCCTTTTAGATATGCTATTGGGCGATTGGGACAGGCACGAAGACCAATGGCGCTGGGAAAAGCTTGATGGTAAACACGAAACCGTTTATGAACCCGTTCCGCGCGACCGTGACCAGGTGTATTACAAAACCTCGGGTTTATTTCCATGGATAGTAGCGCACCAATGGCTAAAATCAAAATTTCAGGGTTATAGTAAGGAGATCAGGGACATTAATGGCTGGAATTTTAACGCCCGTTATTTTGATCGTTATTTTTTAAATGCTTTAAGCGAAGATGACTGGAAAGAGCAAATAGCTTATGTGCAAAGTAAATTAACAGATGACCTGATCAAGGCTTCGGTTAAGCTGATGCCCGATACCATTTATAAATTATCGGGGCCGGAGATTATCTGTAAAATGATTGCCCGTCGCAACATTCTGCAACAACAGGCGCTGGAATATTATCGTTTTATATCTAAAGAGGTAGAGATTCCGGCAAGCGACAAAACAGATAAATTCACAATCGTTAATGAGGCCGGGGGCAACCTCTCTGTTACTGTAAATAAGATTAAAAAGGATGGTACCATCGATAAAATAACTTATCAACGTACTTTTAAACCAGATGTAACCAAAGAGGTGAGACTATACGGTTTTGCCGGCGACGATCAGTTTGCAGTTGCAGGTACAACGCCATCGCCCATAAGCGTGCGTATGATTGGCGGTGATGGGGTTGATAGCTTTTACGTAGATAAAAACCTGCACAACCGGAGCAAGCTTTTTGTTTATGATCGCTCAGATCAGCAAAATAAACTGCCATCATCTTCAGATGCTAAGATCCGCACATCAACAGATACTACGGTAAACCAATACGATAAAAAGAGTTTTAAGTTTGACAGGTTTGAGCCTATCATTTTGGCCAATTATAGTCCTGATTTAGGTATTTCACTTATCGCGGGTGTTTCTTTTGAAAAACATGGTTTCCGCAAAGAACCTTATGCTTTTAGGGATGAGTTCCTGGTTAATTATAACCTGGGCCGTAAATCGTTTCTGTTAACTTATAAGGCCGACTGGACGAAATTGATAGGTAATAATGATCTGTTGGTTAATTTTGTATCTATGGGGCCACATAATCTGAGCAATTTCTTCGGCTTGGGCAACAATACCGCTTTTGTAAACAAGGGCGATAAAGAGATCAGTTACTACCGTAACCGTTATGATTTTATTTACAGCGATGTTTCCCTGCGGCAAAAGCAAAATAACTGGAAATTTACCGAAGGCATTGGCTGGCAATATTACAATAGCAAAGCTGATAACAACGCTGAACGTTTTTTGAATGATTATAACCAGGCCAATCCCGGCGACAATGTGTTTGGAACAAAAATTTATACAGGCCTTAAGGCGACGGCACAATTGGATACCCGTAATAAGGCTACTATACCAACCAAGGGCGTTTTTTGGAGTACAACAGTTAGCGGTTTTACAGGCTTAAGCAATAGCAGCCATAACACTTATGGACAAATTCTTTCTGAATTTAGCTTTTACTTAAACCCGGATAAAGATTCTGTATTGGTAATAGCCAACCGAACCGGCTTAGGCACAACTATTGGCGATGCTACTTACTTTCAACAGATGAAACTGGGTGGTTTTCAAAATTTCAGGGGTTTTCATACCAATAGGTTTACTGGCAAATCCATAGCCTATAATAATTTGGAATTGCGTTTGAAGGTGCTTGATTTTACATCATACCTGTTGCCCGGTTCATTTGGTGTAATAGGATTTAACGATGTCGGCCGTGTATGGAGCCCCGGCGAACACTCGGATCAATGGCACGATGGCTACGGCGGGGGTATTTACGTAATACCCGCTCAACTGGTAATCATAGAAGCCGTAATGGGTTTTTCAAAAGAAGGCAGTTTGCCGTATATATCAATTGGTTTGAGGTTTTAGCCTCACCCCAACTCTTTCCAAGGGAGAGGGCTTTGGATGGCTTCTAAAAATCGCAAATCAAAAGTCCTCTCCTTTGGAGAGGATTTAGGTGAGGCCTTACAATAGCAAAATATCTATCTGGTGCGCATGCACCATATTCACAATTGGCGACCATGCGAAAACCGTAAACCGGCCATCCTGTGAGGCTACTAATGCGATGGCATCCTTTTGATCAAATACAAATTGCGCGGCCGATAAATGCCTGGTGCCACCATTTTGTGCAGGATGGATCACTTTGGTTGAGCAGCCTACAATCGGTTCGGTAACCACAATCTCTTCCACGCGGGTACTTTTTGACGACCGGCCGATTTTTGCGCCGAAAGCCAGCAATTCATGTTTATCGTTAATAACAGTCGCTCCGTCGATAGAGGTTAATCCGCCTATGGTATCAACGGCGCGGCGGAGTTTCTCCTGCCATGAAGTATGATATTTTTCAATACCCTCATGAATCATCAGATCGGTAAGGCCAGAAAATGGTGGCGAAACAGGGTAGGAGATAGGCGAAATGATTGAATCCATCCAGTCGTCATTACCGGCGGGTACAACCAACAGGATGCCACCACGCTTATGGGCCTGCATAGAGGCTGCGAGCTGCACCAATACGTTTACTGGGTCGTTCCATAATGATGGCAGCGTAAAATCAAGCATGGAAGTAAGGATGGTAGGGCAATCAGATAGCGAAGAACCCTGCTCATCTACCACTTTTATTTCATCTCCTTTTAGGATGGCTATGTTCACAAACTTGCCAAAGCCATCAACCCGGCGGTGTTTTATAACCAATAGGCCGGGTTCTATAACTTCTAATACAAAACAGTAGGCGGGGATAGCCAATGTAGTTCCCCAAACATATAGTTCACCATCCTCAACCCAAACGCCTAAATGAATACCCGGCTGTTGCACTGCCGAAGCAAATTTGGTTAAGATATTTGGTGCCAGTGGAATTTTATGACCAAACAGCAAAGGTTGTCCCGCGCTTTCGGGCGGTAAAAATGCCAGCGTAAACTTTGGCGAATAGCCTTCCTCGCGCCGCAGGCTTGCCCAAAAGGAAATATCTATAATGGTTTCAATGGTTTCAATATCCGGCGTTGGCGCCGCAAAATCTGCAGCACTTTCCGATTTAACCAAAGAGTGGAAATATTTAAAATGACGCTCTAATGTAGGCGCCACGCTACGCGCGGCTTTGTATGTTGGTTCAGCTGATAAGCTTTTTGTTTTCATTTTTTTATTAAAAGTACTGTGGCTGTATAGCCTTTTGAATATTTGTCCCTATCAAAAATAAACCATAAATGTTGGCATCACAAACAAATGCCTCAAAATTGCAATTAGCCGATAATTGACATCTGTGTCCAACCGGTAATGTCACAAGCGAACGGTTACAAATAAACAAACCATGCAGGATTAATTTATTTTTTACTTTTGCCGCATGGATAACAACGCCCTCCCCAACAAATTTAAACTGAGGTTTGCTTGTGGCGTATTTTTCTTTATTTCGGGTTTTGGGTATTCATCCTGGGCTTCACGTATCCCATCTATTCAGCAGCACTTACATTTAAACGAAGCGCAATTAGGTGCCGCGTTATTTGCTTTACCTATAGGCTTAATGCTTACCATACCCTTTACTGCCAAAATGTTAAAGCATTTTAGCAGTAAAAGCATCATGTTAGTTGGCGCTATAGCTTTTAACCTGTTGCTTTGCCTGCCCGGTTTTACTACTTATGTATGGCAATTGGTGATATTGCTTTTCTTTTTTGGTTCGGCACGTAATATTTTCAATTTATCGGTAAATGCGCAGGCTGTAGGGGTACAGTCTTTTTATGAACGGTCTATCATGGTAACTTTTCATGGCATCTGGAGTCTGGCTGGTTTTGCGGGGGCTGCATTGGGCTATTTAATGGTTTCATATAACGTATCGGCATCATGGCATTTGTTATGCGTTGGCATTGCCATGATGATTATCGCCGCTATATTTTATCCGCATACTTATTATGAAAAGCCGGTTGTAAATACAGCTAAATCGGTTTTTACGTTTCCGGATAAACACCTCATTAAATTTGCACTAATATCTTTTGGCAGCATGGCCTGCGAAAATACCATGTACGATTGGAGCGGTATCTATTTCCAAAAAGTGGTGCAGCCCTCAAAACCTGCGGCCACAGCGGCATTTGTTGTTTATATGGTAGCCATGACTATCGGCCGTTTTACCGGCGACAAGTTAGTGGCGTCCATAGGGATAAAAAAAGTACTCACCCTTAACGGTGTTTTGATATTTACGGGGCTGTTGTTTTGTGTTATTTTGCCCTACGCGTATACAACATACATAGGCTATGTTATGGTTGGGTTGGGTGTATCCTGTATAGTTCCGCTGGTGTTTAGCATCGCTGGTAAATCACAAAATATGAACACTGGGCAGGCGCTGGCGGCTATTTCAACCGTCGGCTATCTTGGTTTTCTTATTATTCCACCTGCGGTTGGTTTTATAGCTCAGGCTGTTGGGTTGCGCTGGGCTTTTGGCATTGTATCCGGCTTTGGTGCGCTTATTATTGTGATGGTATCGCAAATTAACGAGGGTGAACAAGCCAAAGTTATCGCCTCCTAAAATAAATCGACTAACTTTACCGCTGTGCAAAACATACAACCCGATCCCAAAATCCTCATCGATATTGTTCAAACCCCCATGCCATATGGTAAGTATAAAGGCACCATTATTGCTGATATCCCTATTAGCTACCTGGAATGGATGGCGGGCAAAGGTTTTACTAAAGATAAGATGGGGATGATGCTATCTACCGTGTTTGAGATCAAAACGAACGGACTGAGCGAGATTTTGTTTATGGTTAAAAAATCGCTTAACAAGGGCGGTGGGAGCAGCCCTAAACTGAGGTAAGCTAAGATTACCTTTTACTGACCATCCGTTGTAAGGTTTGCTTCGTAAATTCGTCTAAAGGAGTAAACAATATCATTATGAACAAGTTATTTTTGTATATAGCGGGTGTATTTCTGTTTGTTGGTTGCGCAAACGGCCAAACTTCAAGTGGTGGCGATGCGATGGCGTCATTACCAAAAGTTAAAACGGGTGAAGCGGTTGCAACCTTTGGCGGCGGATGTTTTTGGAGCATGAGCGAGGCGATGTCTGAATTGAAGGGCGTTAATAAAGTAGTTTCTGGTTATGCTGGTGGTACAACCAAAAATCCAACCTATGAAGAGGTAGGTACAAGGACTACCAATCATGCCGAAACGGTGCAGATCTATTACGATCCAAAAGTGATCAGCTACGCAACCATTGCCGATGCTTTCTTTTTTGCCCATGATCCAACTACGTTAAACCGCCAGGGACCTGATGAGGGTACAGACTACCGTTCTATAGCTTTTTACCGTACGCCAGAAGAAAAGAATATCCTTTTGGCTACCATTAAAAAAGTAAACGAATCAAAGCACTATAACAATCCCATAGTTACGCAGGTAGTACCATTCAATGTATTTTACCCTGCCGAACAATATCACCAGGGCTATTATAAAACTCACCTCGATCAGCCATACATTGAATCGGTATCAACACCCAAGGTGATGAAATTCAGAAAAACTATGGCGGCTAACTTAAAGCCGGAATTTGCGAAATAAGTCCTTCTAAAGGGTCGGACTTAAAAAGACAATTATGTTTTTAAAGTCTCCCCTTCAGGGGAGATTTAGAGGGGCTTTTGGTTTTTTTAAAGTTTATTAAACCACCCCTTTTTCCAAAATACCACCACCAGAGCAACAGCGATAGAAAACATCAATGCCAACGCGAATGGATAGCCATTTGGCCAGTATAACTCGGGGATGTTATTGTGGAGAATGTGGCCTTTGTCATCCTGGTGGGCAAAGTTCATCCCATAGATGCCTGCAATAAAGGTAAGTGGGATAAAAATTACCGATATAATGGTGAGCACCTTCATAATCTCGTTCATTCGGTTGCTTACCATTGATAAATAAAGGTCGATAATGCTCGAAGTTACCTCCTTGTAGTTTTCAATCAAATCCATTGCCTGGATGCAGTGGTCATAAGCATCGCGCAAAAACAACTTCACTTCCGGCGTAATTAGTGGACTTTCCGACCGGATCATATCATTGATCTTATCCCTTTCCGGCCAGCTTGCTCTGCGGATAATGATTAGTGTACGTTTAATTTGCTGGGAGTTAAACATGATGCTTTTATCGGCATCGGTATAAACCTTATCTTCAATGGCATCCAGCTTATCGCCAATTTTGGCCAGCAGGATAAAATAAGTATCAATAATGGTATCTGTAAGCGCGTAACACATATAACCGGGCCCCGCGGTACGGATAGCGCCTTTACCAGCCTTTAAACGGGCTTTTACAGCGTCGAAACACTCGTTATGGTCTTCTTCAAAGCTAATGATGATATTATCTTTTATAATGGCCGAAAACTGGTGATTAATCAGTTCATCATCATCATTAAAACGTACTATCCGGCTGGTACTGAAAGCGTAATCATCGTACTCATCAAACTTTGGCCGTTGATGGATATTGGCGATATCCTCCAACACCAAAGGGTTAATTTTTAAGTGCTCGCCAATTTGCTCAATTAATTCCGCGTCGCCCAGGCCATTAATTTTAATCCAATGGGTATGGTTATCACATTTTTTAAGCTGAGATAAAATTACTTTGATGTCTTTACCTTCAGAAGTGATCAACTCATCTTTATTATAGCTAAAAATGGCTATATGAGGTTTTAAGGCACCTTCGGGGACCACCACAAGTCCCGGGCGATCACCTACATTACCGCTATGCCTGCGCGCGTTGTACTTTACCCTCTTTATAATATTGTTCATTTACAAATAATTTATGCTTTGCGGACCCTGATTAAAAAGGAGGTCGACAATGCTCAAATTTTGCAGGAAGCCTTGTCGCTCTTCAAAAACCTGAAAATAGGGTTTTTGTTGCAATTCCGACTCTTTTTTTGGTGTAATGCTTGCCCGGTAATCTGGCACTGAATAAGTAGGGTGGTATTCTTCTGTATACTTAATGTCGACTTTTATTTTGGTGAACTTCAACAACAGATGCAGTAGTTCTTCATTAAAATCAAACAGGAAGTTAATCTGCTTTTTTTTATCATAAAACGCCGCGAAATCATCTTCGTAATATTCAAAATAGGCAGATCGGCGATAACAGGCCTCCAGGCTTTGCCAGTGTATGCGTTGCCACCTAAAATCGTAACTTATTTTAACATCTTTAATTTTGGTATGCGTTTTTGAACCTTTAACAACCGGAACTACCAGCGGAAGAATGCCCTCGGGCGAGTAAATGTTGGCCCTGTTACGATAAGTTTGCTTTGGGAAATGTTCTTCTCTTTCTATCAGAATATCAGGCTTATAGGTGTTTAATCTCGCGAAATACTCAACCGGCGGAAGATAAAACATAGGTAATACAGCACCTTTTTCAATCATATCTTTTATGTTTGTGGTCAAAATTGGTTAAAATAATGTTAAAAAGAGGTCTTTTAAGGTTAGGTATTGTATTTTTATACCTCACATCATTATTGCCCTTTTGGTTTTTATACCTTATTTCTGATTTGCTGTTTGTAGTTATCTATTACCTGGCACATTATCGCCGGGCGGTAGTGCAGCAAAACCTGGCAAATGCCTTTCCCGAAAAACCTGAAAAAGAACGCCGACAAATTGAACGTAAATACTACCGCTACCTGGCCGATTTAATTGTAGAGACGGTAAAAATGATCACCGTATCTGAAAAGCAAATTCAAAAGAGGGTAGTGGCTACCAATGCCGAATTGGTGCATGAGTACTTTGCCAAAGGTAAAAGCATTATCGCGGTGGCCGGGCATTACTGCAACTGGGAAATGGCGGCACTCAATTTCAATTTTGTTACTGATAAACGTTTTATGATCGTTTATAAACCTTTATCAGACGAGATATTTAACGACTTTTTTATCAAGATCCGTTCGCGCTTTGGCGGGCAACCGGTGGCCATGAAGCAAACCATGCGTAAAATGGTGGAGTACCGCAAGGAGCTAACTGTAAGCGTATTGGTGGGCGACCAAACACCGGTAAGGCACGAAACTACTTACTTTACCAATTTTTTGAATCAGCCTACAGCTGTTTTTTTGGGGATTGAAAAAATAGCGAAAACCATTGATGCCGCGGTTGTTTTTTATGACATGAAGCGGATTAAACGGGGTTATTACACTTATACACTAATACAGCTTACCGAAACTCCCAAAGAAACTACCGAGCATGAAATTACAGATACACATGTGCAATATCTTGAAACGATGATCAGGCGCGAGCCTCAATATTGGGTATGGTCGCACAGGAGATGGAAGTTTAAGCCGGAGGATTTGCAGCGATGATTAACAAATCGAAAGTTGCCGTAGTAATTTTAAACTGGAACGGTGTTAAATATTTGAAGCAGTTTCTGCCCTCGGTTATGGCTTCTACATGGCCTGGTCTTGAAGTTGTGGTAGGCGATAACGCGTCTACCGATGATTCTATAGCGTTTTTACAACAGACCTATCCCAATGTCAGGGTCATTCAAAACGATCAAAATTATGGCTTTACAGGTGGTTATAACCGCGTTTTGGCGCAGGTTGATGCCGATTACTACGTTTTGCTTAACTCTGATGTGGAAGTAACACCCAATTGGATTGAACCTGTTATTGGGCTGATGGAAAGTGACGAGTTTGTAGCCGCTGCCGCCCCTAAATTATTAGCTTACAATAACAAAGATACATTTGAACACGCTGGCGCAGCCGGTGGCTTTATAGATGTTTATGGCTACCCATTTTGCCGAGGGCGTTTATTTAATGAAGTGGAAAAAGACCACGGCCAGTACCAGCAATCGGGCGAGGTATTCTGGGCTTCGGGTGCTGCTTTATTTATCAAAAAAAAATACTGGGATTTGGCAGGAGGTTTCGACGAATCATTTTTTGCCCACATGGAGGAGATTGATCTTTGCTGGCGTTTAAAAAATATGGGATACAAGGTAATGTATTGTGCCGAATCGACCGTATATCACGTAGGCGGCGGTACTCTTAATGCCGAAAATCCTTTTAAAACCTATCTTAATTTCAGAAACAACCTTTGGCTCATTAAAAAGAATTTGCCCTTTTGGCGTGCGGTATGGCTTATCAGCCTGCGTATGTGGCTTGATCTGGCCGCATTGCTCAAGTTTTTGGCCGATGGAAAGCGCAAGGATGCCTGGGCGGTGAGCAGGGCACACCAAAGTTTTGTGATCAGCCTTTTTACATCAAAAGGAAAAAGCCCCAAGCCAAAAGTTATATCAAAATCCTGGGATTTAACCGGGATTTACCAGGGAAGCATAGTATGGCAGTTTTTTGCAAAAAAGAAAACCAGGGTTACAGATTTGCCCGGTCGCCTAAATTAAGCTATATCGATTATTTCAGGGTTAAATTCTCAATAGCTAACCTGTAAGAATCCATACCAAAACCAGCAATAACCCCGCGGCAACTGGCGGCCAGTGCCGAATGGTGCCTGAAAGCTTCCCGTTTATGTACGTTTGAAATATGCACCTCTATAACCGGCGTGTTGATTGCAGCAATGGCATCGGCAATGGCTATTGACGTATGGGTATAAGCGCCGGCATTTAAAACAATACCGTCATACTCAAAGCCAATTTGGTGAAGTTTATTTATAATTTCGCCCTCTACGTTGCTTTGGTAGTATTCAATATCGACGTTTGGGTACCGTTTGCGTAATTCTACCAGGTAGCTTTCAAAACTGGCGTCGCCATAGATAGATTTTTCGCGTACGCCAAGCAGGTTTAAATTGGGGCCGTTTATAATTTGTATCTTCATTGGTTCAAACTTAAGTATAAATACATTAAATAAAAATCAATTTGGATTGGCGTTCGGCAATAAATGGTTTTCAGGCCTATTTGAAATTAGAAAAGTCGCTGGCCGATAACTCTATCGAAGCTTATAGCAGGGATATAGAGCGGTTATATCAATTTTCTGATATACAGCAAATTAAGTTAAAACCTCAAACTGTTACTTTAGCCGATTTACGCAATTTTATTACCTGGATAAATGAGCTGGGTATGATAGCTACCTCGCAAGCCCGAATCCTCTCGGGGATTAAAGCTTTTTATAAATATATGCTGATGGAGGATTTGATTACAACAGACCCATCAGAACTATTGGAATCGCCTCGCATTATGCGTAAACTGCCCGATACCTTAAGCTACGCAGATATTAATAAACTTATTGCAGCTATTGATCTTTCCAAACCCGAGGGCCCGCGTAACAAAGCAATCCTTGAAACCCTTTACGGCAGCGGCCTGCGCGTGTCTGAACTTACCGAACTTAAACTATCCAACCTTTATCTCGAAATTGAATTTATAAAAGTAACCGGCAAGGGTAACAAGGAAAGACTGGTACCCATAGGTGCCGAAGCTATCCACGCGCTAAAAATCTGGATAGAAAGTTCACGGGTACATACATCAATAAAAAAAGGTGAAGAGGATATCGTTTTCTTAAACCGCAGAGGGGCAAGGCTAAGCAGGCAAATGATTTTCCTGATGATCCAGGGCCTGGCCCAAACAATCGGCTTGAAAAAAGCAATCAGCCCACATACCTTCAGGCATTCTTTTGCCACCCATCTGGTTGAAGGCGGGGCCGATTTACGCGCTGTACAGGAAATGCTGGGCCATGAGAGTATTACCACTACAGAAATTTACACACATTTGGATAGGGAGTACCTGAAAAGTACGATAAGCCAGTTTCACCCGCGTTCCTGAGTTGGCGGTTTGCAGTTGATAGTTTGCAGTTTTTTGTTTGAACCTGGATTAAACAGAAGACAAAATTCTGTTAATTTTTTAATTCTGAAAATTCTGATTCAGACAAAAATTAAATTTTAAAAATTCCTCAATCAGTTTAATTCCGGTTCAGAACTGCTTTTATCATTCTATCCCGCCCACTCATATCCTGCCTTAATTCAATGTTTATAAAGCCTTTATCTCGCAGTAGTTGAACTGTTTCCGTACCCAGGCTTTCATTAATTTCGAAGAAAAGCAGTCCATCTTTTGCAAGGTTAACCAATGCAAAATCAGCAATGGTGCGGTAAAACAACAGCGGGTCATCCTCGGGCACAAACAACGCCGTATGGGGCTCAAAGTCGGTAACGTTACTGTGCATCTGTTTTTTATCCTCCAATGTAACATAAGGGGGATTACTTACGATGATTTGGTAAGTAGTGAGTGGTGAGTGGTTAATGGTTAGTGATGGATTTAAAATATCAAGATGAATAAAATTAATATCCACCATATTCAAGTCAGCATTTTCTTTTGCCGTTTGCAGGGCACCTTCTGAAATATCAATAGCCGAAACCCGGGCATCCGGCATATTCTTTTTCAAACTAATGGCTATGCATCCACTGCCCGTCCCAATATCGAGTATTGCTCCAGAAAACCTTTCGCCTTTTGCCTTTAACCTTTCACCTTCCAAGAGAATCCACTCCACCAACTCTTCTGTTTCCGGGCGTGGTATAAGTACGTTAGCATTTACTTTAAATGGGAGTCCGTAAAATTCGGTGACGCCTAAAATATATTGAACAGGTTTACCGGTTAGCAGATCAATTAGGATAGCATTAAGACGTTCTGCCTGTTCGGTATTTAGCTCCCTTTCCGGCAACGCTTTGATTGATGCTTTTGATAATGCTGTTATTTCGCTGATAACCAAGAGTGTAATAGCTTCGGTTTCATTGGCGCTGTAAATATTGTTCAGCTGTTTGTAATCTTCAAAAACATCCTTAATCGAAATCATATAACAAAGTAACATAAAAGCTACTTTTGCAGCATGGTTCAACATGAAATATTTATGAGGCGCTGCCTGGAACTTGCCGAATTAGGTGCCGGACTGGTTAGCCCTAACCCCATGGTAGGCGCGGTTGTGGTTCATGATGGCAAAATAATAGGCGAGGGCTACCACCAAAAATATGGGCAGGCCCATGCCGAAGTTAATGCCATTGCGCAGGTGATAAACAATTTCGACAATGCGGCCGAATTATTAAAGCAATCAACCATATACGTTTCACTTGAACCATGCGCTCACTATGGCAAAACCCCGCCCTGTGCCGATTTGATTATTAAACATCAAATCCCCCAAGTAGTTGTTGGCACCCGCGACCCGTTTCCGCAGGTAGATGGCAAAGGCATTGAAAAATTAGAAGCCGCCGGCATAAAAGTTTTGAGTGGTGTATTGGAAAAAGAATGCCAGTGGCTTAACCGCCGCTTTTTTACCAAAGTGCAAAAACACCGGCCATATATTATTTTGAAATGGGCACAAACACAAGATGGTTTTTTTGCCCCGGCGGAGCGGAGTCAACTTTGGATCACCGGGCCGGAGTCTCGCCGGTTGGTACATAAATGGCGCAGTGAGGAAGATGCCATATTGGTTGGCAAAAACACCGCGGCTATCGATAATCCTCAACTTAATGTAAGATACTGGGAAGGCCGGTCGCCCAAGCGGGTGGTGATTGACAGGCGGCTGGAGTTAAATAAAACTTTAAATGTGTTTGATCAATCTGTTGAAACACTGGTATTTAACGAAGTTAAATTTAATGTGGATGGAAAAAACAAGTACATCGCTTTAGAGGATTTTGAAAGATACGTACCCCAATATATTTTGTATCAATTATACCTGCAGGATATTCAATCTGTAATTATTGAAGGTGGCGCTCATACGCTGCAGACTTTCATTGACGCCGACTTGTGGGATGAGGCCCGGGTGTTCACAGGCAAAACTGTTTTAGCAAAAGGCATAAAATCACCACAAATAACCGGTATACTTGCAGGTGAGTCGTTGGTAGGAGACGATCGTTTGGAAATAAGAATCAAGAGTTAAAATAAGAAATAGAGTCAAGAATCAAGAGCCAAGAATCAAGACCGAAAAAAATAAAATCGTGTTTTAGCCAGTAACCATCCGTTATTGCTTTTTGTCTTAATTCTTGATTCTTGACTCTTCCCCAAAGCCAAAATTATGCTGTTCGTTTTTTTAAGTATCTGTTGTAGTGTTATTGTGTCGGTTATGCTTAAACTGGCCAAGCGTTACCATATTGATGTTTACCAGGCTATCACCTGGAATTATTCCATCGCCATATTGCTTACCTGGTTTTTCTTTAAACCATCTTTTACAAATTTGCAGGGGGCACCAATTTATAATTATCTGGCGTTAGGTATTCTATTTCCGTCGTTGTTTGTAATTATGGCATCTTCGGTTAGGGTGGCCGGTATAGTGCGTACAGATGTGGCACAGCGCTTGTCATTATTTATCCCCATAATTTCCGCGTTTTTAATATTTGGCGAGGCCGTTAACACGGTTAAGCTCATTGGTATTGTTTTGGCTTTCATAGCTATCCTGTGTTCTATTCCGTGGCAAAAATCTACAAGCAGGTTAAGCAATAAAGAAGCAGGAAAAGGCTCATGGATTTATCTGCTTATTGTTTTCCTTGGTTTCGGAGTTATCGACATACTATTGAAACAACTCACCAAGGTTAGCAACGTTCCTTTTTCTACGGCAATCTTCATTATTTTTATATTAGCATTTACCCTTTCATTTATTGGGTTGCTTTACCAGGTATTCACCAAAAAGATGCGCTTTTCATGGCCGCATATTTTGATTGGCTGGGTATTGGGTTTGTTTAACTTTTGCAATATCCTGTTTTATTTAAAGGCGCATAAGGCATTGGCTAACAATCCTTCATCGGTATTTTCGTCGGTAAATATTGGCGTTATTGTGGTTGGAGCCTTAATTGGGATGCTGGTTTTTAAAGAGAAGTTAAGTACGCTAAACAGAATTGGTTTGGTGATAGCCATATTGGCTATTATTGTTATTTACTTTCCACAAACACTGGGCTTTTTGCATCTGTAATTATTAAATAAATCTAAAGAAACGAGCTTAAAGCTTTCTGCTTTAGGCCTTATGCTTTCCGCTTTTAAAATGCTTTTTGACGATACCTATCAAACTATTCAACAACCGGCCGAAGGCATTTTTCGCGACCGTGGCAGCAAGTTCTTAGGCTACGCTTACCCCATCAGTTCAGATAATGATATTAAAGCCATTGTGGCCAAACTAAAAGCCGAACATCCCAAAGCCAATCACCACTGCTGGGCCATGCGTCTTGGTACCGATAGATCCGTATTCAGGGTTAATGACGATGGTGAACCATCGGGTACGGCTGGTCGGCCAATACTGAATATTCTGCTCTCAAAAGATATCACTAATATACTGGTTGTAGTGGTACGTTATTTTGGCGGCACATTACTTGGTGTTCCTGGTCTAATCAACGCCTATAAAGTTGCTACAGAGGAGGCTTTAAAAGAAGCTACAATCATTCAAAAAACCGTAAATGACGTTTATACTGTGTCATTTGATTATTTGCAAATGAATGATGTTATGCGCATTATCAAGGAGGATGACCTTATTGTTTTAAACCAGCAGTTTGATAATGATTGCAACATTCAGTTATCTATCCGTAAAATGCAGGTGGAACATGTTTTGGGTAAAATAGGGAAGATGAGCGGGGTTAAGATAAAGTATGACAGGAGTTTATAGCTTGCACGAAGGCGACTCAATTCTTAAAAGAGCCGCAGGTTGTGAGGTGCTTTAAGGTCTTAATTTAACGCGTATTTAACGTCTTTTTAATTCGCCGTCTTTGGGCATAAATTCCTAATTTAGTCGGATATGCAATCTTTTGATCTCGATAAAACCGACCTGCTCCTCATCAAAAACGCACTTGAAGGCGATGATGTTGATTTAGAGCTTGTTCTGCAGGGGTATCACGCCTCTGAGATTGCATTGTTGTTTGAACAGCTTCCGCAGGAGGCTAAAGAACGTATCATCAATATTCTGCCTACTGATGTGGCCTCGGAAGTTTTGTCGGAAATGGATGAGGAGCACAGCCCCGGTGAGTTGCTTTTAAACCTTCATCCCGAAAAACGTACCGAGATTGTTGAAGAGCTGGATTATGATGATGCTACCGACATTATATCGCAGCTTGATGAAGACGAGCAGCAGGAGATTTTAGAGGATATTGATGCCGAAGATGCCAGCAGCATCCGTGCGCTCATGAGCTACGCCGAAGATACCGCCGGCGGCTTGATGAATTCCGAGCTGATTAAGGTTAATATTCTGCTCGATAAAAAAGAAGCGATAGATGAGATAATTCGTCAATCGGAAGAAATGGAGGAGTTTTATACCATTTACGTGGTTGACGATACCAATACCCTCCAGGGCATCTTATCTATAAAAGATGTAATAAAAGCTCATGCAGATGCCAAAGTAAAGGACTTGGTTAGGATAGATCCCGTTTTTGTAAAGGCCGATCTTGATCAGGAAGAAGTTGCCCGCCTGATATCTCAATATAATTTAACCACCATTCCGGTGGTTGATGATCATATGAAACTGCTTGGCCGTGTTACGGTAGATGATATCATCGACGTAATGGAGCAGGAAAACACCGAGGATATCCTGAAGATATCGGGTGTATCCGAAGACGAGGAACTGAGTGGTAACTGGAAAGACGCGGTGAAGAGCCGTTTGCCATGGCTGGTTATTAACCTGGCTACAGCCTACCTGGCCGCATCAGTAATTCGTCATTTTGATGATACTGTGGCCCTCGTAAAAGGTATCGCGGCATATATGACCATTATTGCCGGTATGGGTGGTAATTCGGCCACGCAAGCGCTCGCGGTAACGGTAAGGCGTATTTCCTTAAGTAACCTTACCGATAAACAGGCTTATAACACCGTTATTAAAGAGTTTTTGGTGGGATTGATTAATGGTGCCGCCAATGGTCTTGTAGTGTTCTGTATAGCCTTATTTTACGATGGTAACCCTATGCTGGGCCTGGTGTTGTTTTTAGCCATGACCGGCAACCTCATCATCGCCGGTATTACCGGAGCATCAATCCCATTGGTGTTGAAAAGGGTAGGGATCGATCCTGCTGTAGCTTCATCAATTATCATTACCACATTTACAGATTGCGCAGGTTTCCTGCTGCCACTTTATTTAGCCACTAAACTTTTATTGCATCATTAATATTAAGGTAACATTGGGGTTAATTAAGTTTTTTAATGGCTAAAGGGCCTAATTAAAAAATAATAAATAAATTTAACACTTTGCTTTATAGCGGTTTGGCTTTTAAGGCCGAGTGAAAATAGCCGAAATAGTAAATAATCTTTGAATATTTGCACGTTAGTGCCTTTGCGCAACGTAATTGAGGATATAAATTAAAACTTATGACTGAAGTAAGATACGATTGGACAAAAGAAGAAATAGCCGAAATATACCATACACCACTGCTCGACCTGGTTTACAAGGCGGCAACCATTCATCGTGAAAATACCGACTATGCCGAGGTGCAGATCAGTTCATTGATCTCTATCAAAACCGGTGGTTGCTCTGAAGATTGCGCGTACTGCCCGCAGGCCGCCCGTTACAATACCGGCGTTAATGTGCATGCCATAATGCCTAAAGATGAAGTAATCGCTGCCGCCGAAAAAGCTAAAGCAGGTGGTGCTTCAAGATTATGTATGGGTGCTGCATGGCGCGAGGTGCGCGATAACCGGGATTTTGATAAGGTTATTGATATGGTTAAGGCCGTAAATAGCCTTGATATGGAAGTTTGCTGTACACTGGGTATGCTTACGGAGAGCCAGGCGCAACGTTTGGCCGACGCGGGCCTATATGCTTACAATCACAATTTGGATACTTCTGAGGAGGACTATAAGCGTATTATCACCACCCGTACTTATGATGAGCGTTTAGATACCTTAAAGCACGTACGTAAAGCGAAGATCAGCGTATGCAGCGGCGGTATCATTGGCTTAGGCGAAACTGTTGCCGATAGGATTTCGATGCTTAAAACATTGTCAAACCTGCCGAAACATCCGGAGTCTGTACCAATCAATGCTTTGGTTCCCGTTGCCGGTACGCCACTGGCCGATCAGCCGAGGGTTTCTGTTTGGGATATGGTACGTATGATTGCAACAACCCGTATCATTATGCCAAAAACGGTAGTGCGTTTATCGGCAGGCCGTACAGAGATGAGTGTTGTTGAACAGGCTTTTTGCTTTATGGCAGGGGCCAATTCAATTTTCGCCGGCGAAAAATTGTTGACCACACCAAATCCATCGTTTGATACTGATATGGCTATGTTTGAATTACTTGGATTATCACCACGTAAAGCATTCAAAAATGGTCGCCCCAATGCGGTTAAAGAAGAAATGGAAGTAGCAGGGGATTAATCTGTTACTAAAATGAGGTATTATAAAAGAGGCGCAATTTGCGCCTCTTTTTGTTTTGTAGTAATTAGTCGCGCATATTGATATACTGCAACGGCTGGCCAAAATTATCGGCACGGCAAAGGCTGATAACCGCTTGCAGGTCGTCAATTTTTTTGCCTTGTACACGCACCTGGTCGTCCATGATAGATGCCTGCACTTTAAGGCCGCTGTCTTTTATCTTCTTTACTATCTTTTTGGCAACTTCTTTGTCAATACCTTCTTTAACTTTAATTTCTTTACGGATCATGTTGCCTGCCGCGTATTGTTCTTTCCCAAAATCAAGGGCGCTTGAGTCAAGGTGTTGCTTAACCATACGACTGATAATACTATCCTGAATGGCTTTTAAACGCATGTCGTTTTCGGTAACAATGGTTATCTCGTTGGTTTTCTTATCGAGGTCGATAGTGCTCTTGGAGTCGTTAAAATCGTAACGGTTTAAAATCTCTTTTTTAGCTACGTTGATAGCGTTATCAAGTGTCTGTCCGTCTATTTTTGATACGATGTCGAAAGTTGGCATAAGTAAATATGTTTATAATGTTTGCAAAACTAATGTATTGTAAACATTTACACAGCTTAGTTATCAATTTGTTTACATACTGCAATAAATATTAATCAATAAAAACAGGTTAAATACCGATGAGTTAATATTAAATTAACAAATAAATAAGCAGTTTTGTAAACGTGGCCCCGGGGCCGCAAATTTATATGGATAAACAGCCACCATTAATTAACAGGGAAATAAGTTGGTTATATTTTAACGACAGGGTTTTACAGGAAGCTGCCGATCCAACCGTTCCGCTCATTGAGCGGGTGAGGTTTTTGGCTATCTTTTCATCTAACCTTGATGAGTTTTATCGTGTAAGGGTAGCAACCATGAGCAGGCTTGCCGCTTTAAACGAAAAATCGAAAGAGATTTTAGGGTATAATCCTAAAAAGCTGCTCAATCAAATTAAAAACATCGTAGTAAAACAGGAACGTAAGTTTAACAACCTGTATGAAAATATTATTGTTAAGCAGCTTGCGGAGGAAAAGATCTTTATCCTGAATGATAAACAGCTGAACGTATCCCGTGGGGCTTTCGTCAAAAATTATTTCAGGGAAAAGTTATTGGCTACATTGGTGCCCATCATGCTTGATGATAGCCTGCCTTTGCCAGAGCTACGCGATCGCGCAATTTACTTTTTTGTAAAACTCACCAAAAATAAAAAATCAAGATTAGCGCTCATCGAGTTTCCGGATACGCTTTCTCGTTTTGTTGTACTGCCCGAAACCAATAACCTGAAGTTTATTATCCTGTTGGATGATATCATCCGTTATAGTTTGGAAGATATCTTTTTCATTTTTGATCACGATAGTATCGAGGCCTATTCCTTGCAGCTTACCCGCGACGCCGAGCTTGACCTGGATAAGGAAGTGAGTGGCAAGTTCATTGACGCGCTATCAAAAAGTTTGCAGAAACGGAAAAAAGGCACGCCCATGCGCTTGCTTTATGATACCGAAATGCCAATGGACATGTTAAAATACCTGGTAACCAAAATGGGTTTGCATGGCGAAAGCCTTATCCCCGGTAACAGGTATCACAATTTTAAAAATTTCATTTCGTTCCCCAACGTGGGCCAGCCCGAGTTGGAATACCCTAAATATCCTGCTTTACCGGTAGAGGATTTGTCTTTCGGTAAAAGTTTAATAGGGCTCATAGCCAAGAAAGATTATATGGTGAGTACGCCGTATCAATCTTATGATTATGTCATCCACTTTTTACGTGAGGCGGCTATCGATCCAAAAGTTAAAGAAATCAGCATAGCGGTTTACCGTTTGGCCGAAAATTCAAGAATAGTACACGCGCTTGTCAATGCAGCTAAAAACGGTAAAAAGGTAAACTGCCTGGTTGAATTGAGGGCACGCTTTGACGAGCAGAACAATATTTCCTGGAGCAACAGGCTGGAAGAGGAGGGCGTAAATGTACTTTACGGTATCCCCGGCTACAAAGTACACTCCAAAATTTGTCTGGTTACCCGTTTAGAAAAACAAAAGATGGTTTACTATGGCTGCTTATCAACGGGTAACTTCAATGAAAAAACAGCTAAGATCTATGCCGATCATACGCTGTTTACAGCCAATAAAAAGATTACCGACGATTTGGTTAATATTTTCAAAGCACTAAAACGTAACCTGCTACCTAAAGGGCTTAAAAATTTAATAGTATCGCCTATTGATTCGCGCCCGGCTATTTACAGGTTGATTGATAACGAGATTAAGAATGCCAAAGCCGGTAAAAAAGCCTACGCCATTTTTAAAATGAATAGCCTTGCCGATGAGGATATTATCAATAAACTTTACCAGGCCAGCAACGCCGGTGTAAAAATTAAAATGATTATCCGCGGGATGTGTTGTTTGGTACCAGGCATAAAAGGCTTCAGCGAAAATATAGAGGTGATAAGTATTGTTGATAAATACCTGGAGCATGCCCGGGTGCATATTTACTGCAATGGCGGTAACGAGTTAATTTACCTTACCTCGGCCGATTTTATGTCGCGCAACATTGATACCCGTGTGGAGGTTGGCTTCCCGATTTATGACGAGCATTTACGCAAGGAAGTAAAGGATATCATCAATATTCAGCTGCATGACAATACCAAGGCCCGCGAGATCAATAGCGCAAATAATAACAAATACCATAAAACGCACGCTGCAGAGTCGCACCGTGCGCAGATAGAGATATACAACTACCTTAAATCTAAAAATAAAACAAATTGAGATACGCCGCTATAGATGTTGGCTCAAATGCAGTACGACTGCTTATTGCCGATATTATTGAAAACCATGGTTCTTATTCTTTTAAAAAAAATACCCTCATCAGGGTGCCGTTGCGCCTGGGCGACGATGCTTTTATACAGCAACATATTTCTGATAAAAAAGCTGCCGACCTCGTAAAATCAATGGCTGCGTTCCGCAACCTGATGGATGTGTATAAGGTTACGCATTACCTGGCCTACGCCACATCGGCCATGCGTGAGGCTAAGAACGGCGAAGATGTGGTAAAGCGGATTAAGGACGAGGCCAATATCGATCTGGAAATTATTCATGGCTCAAAAGAAGCCAAAATCATATATGCCAGCCATGCCGAACAAACCATAGATAAAAGCAAAAGCTATTTATATATTGACGTTGGCGGTGGCAGTACCGAGTTGTCGTTATTCTCGGCAGGGGAGTTAATGGCGTCGAAATCATTCAATATAGGCACCATTCGTATCCTTGATAACCAGGACACTGAAGAAACATGGGATGATATGCGCGAATTTATCCGCGAGCACACCCGTGGTTACAAACAACTTTTAGGTATAGGCACCGGAGGTAATATCAACAAACTGCACCGCCTGGCCGAAGAGGGAGATGAAGCGCCAATGGCTTTTACCAAACTAAAATCGCTTTATACTTACCTGAGTTCATTCTCGTTGAAGGATCGTATTAATGTGCTTGGCTTAAACCAGGACAGGGCAGATGTGATTATCCCGGCCTGCGAAATTTACCTTACCGTAATGAAAGCGGCGGGCATAAAACAGATATATGTGCCACGTGTGGGTATGGTTGATGGTATTATCCAAACGTTAATTGAAGACAACTTATCTTAACAAAATATTGTTGTAAAAATATTTTTACAAATTTGTTTTATAATATAAAAACTGTTAGTACATTTGTAGTGCCCTCTCAAGGGCATGTTTTTCATAGGTAGATGTAGGGTCGGGTACTTGTATTCGACCCTTTTTTATGCCCGTAACTTTTGCCCTTTAGGGTTGTTGAGGTTTTATATGATGAGGAAGAAAAAGATTGTTGTGGCCATTACGGGAGCCAGCGGCGCTATTTACGCCGATCTGTTGTTAAAAAAACTAAGCCAGTTAAAAGATCAGATACAGGAAGTTGCCGTTGTGATGTCGGATAACGCTAAAGACGTATGGCGCTTTGAACTGGATAATGAAGATTATAGCACGTATCCGTATAATTTTTACGCCAAAAAAGATTTCATGGCACCCTTTGCATCCGGCTCCGCCAAGTTTGATACCATGGTGATTGTGCCATGCTCTATGGGCACATTGGGCAGGATAGCCGGAGGGATCTCTGACGACCTGATTACCCGTGCTGCCGATGTAATCCTCAAAGAACGCCGTAAACTCATCCTGGTGGCCCGCGACACGCCTTTAAACCTTATCCAAATCCGCAATATGGCAACCGTTACCGAAGCCGGCGGCATAATCTGCCCGGCCATACCTTCATACTACAGCAAACCGCAAACCATTGAAGAATTGGCCATGACTGTTGTTAACCGGGTTATTGATTTGATAGGCCTGGAAAACGAAAGTTACGAGTGGAAAGGGATGTAAAGATTTCGGAATTGGGATTTTCGATTTCGGATTTGATAATGCGCAATCGTGAGTGTTATTTCTCCGCATAAATCACGATGGAGGCATATTGCAGTTTAGCCTCACCCGTTGCATTTCTCGATTTAAACAATTCTCCAACCTCTTTCTTGATCAGCTCTTTGGTTTCATCATCGGTTTTTGAAAGAGCCGCTACAATAGGCGCACCTACATCCAGCATAATTTCCCAGTACTGCTCAAAGCTTTTGTAGTCAATATCTCCTTTTATTTCCTCTTCTCTGATGTTTTTGAAACCCGCCTGTTTAAATAGCGCGGCAAGCATTCCTGGCTTTCCACATCTGAACATACCGGGCGAACCAGGAATATGGTGAGGTAATTCAATATGTTTTTGAATAATGCTCATTGTAGTGGTTACCCAATTGTTTGATTCCGGCCCACTCCATACCGATGTGGATATTCTGCCGCCTGGTTTTAAAACGCGATACATTTCTTCAAGCGCCAACTTCATATCGGGAAAAAACATAAATCCCATCCGGCAGCTAATAGCATTAAAAGTTTGGTTGGCAAAAGGCAATTCACAAACATCGGCAGTTACGGTTTGATAATTTGCTATTCCTTTGGCTTGGGCATTGGCTAAGGCTATGGCAAGCATATTTTCAGACAGATCTGTGCCTGTCACAGTTCCATTGGGAGCCAAGCTGGCAATAGTTAACCCCGGTTCGCCGGTACCGGTAGCTATATCCAATACCTCATCATCTCTCTTGATTTCCAAATTGGCAATAATGGCTTCGCCCATTGGCCGCAAAAACTCCATGTTGAAGCTATCCCATTTTTTCCATCCCGGTGAAAACTTATCCCATGATTGTTTTTGCTGCTCGCGAATTAGCTCTTGTTGCGGGTCCATATGGAATAATAGTTTTGATGTGTGCGGTATTGGCTTTGCTTTTATCAAATATAAATCAAAAAATAACCAATGGTTAATGATTGTCAGTTTGTTTCGGTATTTCAAAATATTATGTTGAAATAATGATTCGATATTTTTTTAATATTAAAATTATGTTTAGTTTGCTTCATTAAACTTAAATTAAATCGCAAAATGAAATCAAAAACTACAGCTTATCTTTTATGGTTCTTCCTTGGGGCATTTGGTGCTCATAAATTTTATCTTAATAAAATTGGTATTGGAATTATTTATTTTTTTACGTTGGGCCTCTTTGGTATAGGTTGGTTTATTGATCTGTTTATATTGGGCGGCCAGGTTGATACGTATAATGCGCTTTTTGGCAGAGGTTTTGAAGCACATAACAATAACAATGTAAATAACATAGTTGTTAATGTTCCAACTAATCACGGCGTAAAAGAGCAGCCCAGCATATCAGATCAGTTGCATAAACTACATGAGTTAAAAGAAAAAGGTATCCTTAGCGAAGAAGAGTACGCCGCTCAAAAAAGCAAAGTATTAGCCTAATTTATTAATTACCATATATAACAGGCGCCATTAAGGGAACTTATTGGCGCTTGTTATTTTGCATGTATGTTAACTCGATTAACTACCTAATTGTCAAAATCATTAATTCACTAACTCACTAATTCACTAATTGCTTATCTTTGCAGCCTTGCAATGAATAAGAAAGTCGCTTTTTATACTTTAGGTTGTAAACTTAATTACTCCGAAACATCTTCCATAGGCAGGCTGTTTAGCCAGGCAGGGTATGATACGGTTGAGTTTTCAAACACTCCCGATGTTTTTGTGATCAACACCTGTTCGGTTACCGAAAATGCCGATAAAAAGTGTAAAAAAATAGTTAAAGAGGCACTCAAGATTTCACCAAACGCTTACGTAACAATCGTAGGCTGCTACGCCCAGCTAAAACCACAGGAAATTGCCGAAATACCCGGCGTTGACATGGTTTTAGGTGCCGCCGAAAAATTCCAGATCATTGATCATATTACTGATTTAACCAAGAAGCCCAAAGCTGTTGTTTACAACCAGCCGGTAAGTGAGGCTAATCAATTTGTGCCGGCATATTCTTTTGGCGACAGGACCCGTACCTTCCTTAAAGTTCAGGATGGTTGCGATTATTCCTGTACCTTTTGTACTATCCCATTGGCGCGTGGTGCCAGCAGGAGTGATACCATCGAAAACGTTATCGAACAAGCCAAACAGATCAGTGCTTCGGGAGTAAAGGAAATAGTACTCACCGGTGTTAATTTAGGTGATTTTGGTATCCGCAACGGTAACCGGGAAGATAAGTTTTTCGACCTGGTGAAAGCGCTTGACGAAGTAGAAGGAATAGACCGGATCAGGATCTCATCTATTGAACCCAATTTGCTTACTGACGAGATCATCGCTTTTGTTGCCACTTCAAAGCGTTTTGTACCGCACTTCCATATCCCGCTGCAATCAGGCTCTGATAAAATTCTTGGTTTGATGCGTCGCCGGTACAAACGCGAATTATATACTAACCGGGTAGCCAAAATAAAAGAGCTGATGCCCGATTGCTGCATCGGTGTGGATGTTATTGTAGGTTTCCCCGGCGAAACAAGGGAAGACTTTGTTGATACCTATAATTTTCTTAATGATCTTAACATATCATACCTGCACGTGTTTACCTACTCTGAAAGAGAGAACACGCTGGCAGCCGAAATGAAAGGCTCTGTACCCGGTTCGGCTCGTGCGGATAGGAGTAAGATGTTGCATATCTTGTCGGAAAAAAAACGCAGGGCTTTTTATGAATCGCAGCTCGGTAAAACCGATGAGGTTTTATTTGAGGGCGATATCAAAGAAGGCTTGATGCACGGTTTTACCCGCAACTACGTTAAGGTAAAAGCTAAGTATGACCCGGTTTTGGTTAACGAGCTGAAAATGGTTTACTTAACAAATATTTCACCGGATGGTGACGTCGAAATAACAGAAAGCCAGGAAATATTAGTGCATTAAAACACTATATTCGCTTCAAAATAACACCTATGTTCCCTACTTTAACATCGCTTCTCCATTACCTTTTTGGCATAAACTTACCCTTACCTATACAAACATTCGGCTTTTTTGTAGCTATTGCTTTTGTTGCGGCCTATTGGGCGTTTACCCAGGAGTTTAAACGTAAAGAACAATTAGGCATTATCCATACCTTTAAAAAAACAGTTACCATTGGCGCACCTGCAAGTGTAGCGGAGCTGGCCGGGAACGGAGTTTTTGGCTTTATTTTAGGCTACAAACTGGTAGACTGTATATTGAATTACCACCAACTTTTGGATGACACACAAGGCTTTCTTTTATCTACCCGCGGTAACTGGATTGGCGGTATTATCGGTGCTGCCCTTTTTGCATACTGGGCTTACTATGAAAGCGAAAAACATAAACTACCCAAGGCCGAAACTAAAGAAATAGACGCGCATCCCGCCGAATTAATGGGAAGTATTTTACTTTGGGCGGCTGTATTTGGCTTTGCTGGTGCTAAATTATTTAACGGACTTGAAAACTGGGATCAGTTGGTAAAAGATCCCATTGGCATGTTGGTTGGCTTTAGCGGTTTAACCTTTTATGGCGGCCTTATTTGCGGCGGCGCCGCGGTGCTTTACATAGCTCATAAACATGGTATTAAGCCGTTGGATATGCTTGATATTGGTGGCCCGGGTATGATGTTATCTTACGCGTTGGGTAGGGTAGGTTGCCAAATGTCTGGCGATGGTGATTGGGGCGTTCCTAATTTAGCACCTAAACCAGGTTGGTTAAGCTGGGCGCCAGATTGGATGTGGTCATTTAAATTTCCGCACAATGTGAACGATGAAGGTGTACCTATGGCTAATTGCATAGGCAAATTCTGTCATGAACTTAAGCTTCCGGTGTATCCTACTTCTTTTTATGAGTGTGTAATATGTTTATTACTTTTCTTTTTACTGTGGAAGCTTAGGCACGTTTTTAAATCATCGGGCGTTTTGTTTGGTGTTTACATGATACTTGCCGGTGTTGAACGTTTTTTTATCGAATTGATCCGGGTGAATACAAAATATCATGTAGCTGGCATTAGCTTTACCCAGGCCGAAATGATTTCATTAATCATGGTGGTTGTGGGCAGCATACTGATAATTAACGGAATGAAGAAAAAAGAAAACGCTACTTTAAAGCATGGCTAATAAAAATGCCAAAAATAGAATACTGAATAACGAGGTATTCAGATTTGTACTTTCGGCTGGTGCCGGCTTTTTAGTGGATGTATCCGCGTTTTATCTTTTCTACCATAACCTGCTTGCACAGCGCACTTATTTAATAGGAAATTATACTTTCCGAAACTCAACGATATCATTGGCTATATCTTTTGTGCTTGGTGTTATGGTTAATTTTTTAATTACCCGTTACATGGTTTTTACACAATCAAAATCATCGGCCTATAAACAATTCTTCCGTTTTGCCGGGGTTGCCTTTGTGGGGTTCTTTGCCAACCTTGGCGTTATCAAAATACTAATCCAGGTATTTGGCATTTATCCACCCATAGCCAGGATTGGTGCAGCTTTAAGTTTGTTTTTCGCAAGCTTTTTTATTCATAAAGTGTTTTCATTTAGTTTATCATTAAAAAACAATGACACTCCAAAATATAGTGAACCAGGTAATTGAAGTTGCCAAACAGGCCGGCGACTTTATCAGACAGGAACGTAAATCATTCGATCCTGATAAAATTGAATACAAAGGCCTTAACGACATGGTATCCTACGTTGATAAAAATGCCGAGCGGATCATTGTTGAAGGACTAAGAAAGGTACTGCCCGAAGCCGGCTTTATCACCGAAGAAAAAACTACTACAACAGTTGGCGAACGTTATAACTGGATTATTGATCCTTTAGATGGTACTACCAATTTCATCCATGGCGTTCCCGCTTTTTCTGTAAGTATCGCCCTTAAAGAATACGATGAACTTGTTTTAGGCGTAGTTTATGAAATAAACCAGGACGAATGCTTTTCTGCCTGTAAAGATGAACCAGCCTATCTGAATGGTAAGCAAATCAGCGTAAGCAAAAACAATACGGTTGCCACCAGCTTAATAGCTACCGGCTTCCCTTATTATGATTTTACCAAGCAAGCTGCATACATTGAACTATTTACCGAATTGATGAAAACCAGTCACGGTTTACGCAGGATAGGCTCTGCCGCCGTAGATTTAGCTTATACCGCTTGTGGAAGGTTTGATTCCTTTTACGAATATAACTTAAACGCCTGGGACGTAGCTGCCGGCATAGTGATAGTAAAACAGGCAGGAGGTGAGATACTGAATTTTAAAGGCGGAAGTGAAGTGTTGGAAGCAAGGGAACTGTTAGCTACTAACGGCAAAATAACAGGGGAGATGCTTACTGCAATTCAAAAATATTTCAAATAGACACGAATTTCACGAATTAAAGCGAATTGGCGCGAAACCCTTTAAATTTCGAATTGCTAAGCAAATTCTTCATTAATCAAAATGGCACAAATCAATTCGTGTAATTCGAATAAATTTGTGCCATTCATGTTTTTTAAATTATCAAAATTAATGTGCAACTATAATGCCTCAGATACTACTTCGGTAACTTCTGGCACCATACGTTTCAGTAGGTTTTCGATACCGGCTTTAAGTGTAATAGTTGATGATGGACAGCCGCTGCATGAGCCACGCAGTTCAACAGTTACCACACCTTCGTTAAATGAACGGTAAGAAATAGCGCCGCCATCCTGCTCAACAGCCGGACGAACGTAGTCATGTAATATCTGCTGAATTTTTACTTCAGTTTCAGAGCCTTCAAAGTTGGTTTCTTCTGATGCTTCTTCTAACTGAACCTTTAATTCCGATTCAACCGCGCCTTTTACAAACTCTTTCATTATCGGCTCAACGTCTGCCCAATCGCTATCATCAGTTTTGGTGATGGTAACAAAGTTGCTGGCAAAGAAAACACCATTAACAAAAGAAAACTTATATAGTTCCTTAGCGAAAGGTGATTTTTCGGCACTTTCTTTTGTAGCGAAATCGGCGCTGCCATTAATCAGCAATTTATTTACTATGAACTTCATAGTTGCCGGGTTTGGCGTTGATTCTGTATATACGTTGATATTCATCGAAGATTCTATTTAGATTAATTAAACAAATTTAATCACCTTTTTGATTTAAAAGCAATAGTTAAAATGTTATGACGGGGAAATGATGATGTTAGATGTGCTGATATGCTGATTTCAGATATGCAGATGATGGAAGAAGATGTGCAAATATGCTGATTTCAGATGTGCAAATGATGGGAATTTTTTAACTGAATCCTCAAATCAAAACATCCTTCATCTGCATATCTGCATATTTGAAATCAGCACATCTACTTATATTCCTGTATAATTCAGCGGCGTTATCTTTTTCAATTCTGCCTTAACACTGTCGCTCACATTTAACGTATCAACAAACTCGGCTATTGTATTGGCGTTAATTTGTTGATTGGTGCGGGTAAGGTCTTTTAACGCCTCGTAAGGGTTAGGGTAGCCTTCGCGTCGTAAAATGGTTTGGATGGCTTCGGCAACTACCGGCCAATTGGCTTCCAGGTCTGCGGTTATGGCATCCTGGTTAAGGAGCAGTTTATTCAAACCTTTAATGGTTGATTTTATAGCGATTAAGGTATGCGCTACCGGCACACCGATATTACGTAATACGGTAGAGTCGGTTAAATCTCGCTGCAATCTTGATATTGGTAATTTAGCAGCCAGGTGTTCAAACAATGCATTTGCAATCCCCAGGTTACCTTCAGAGTTTTCGAAATCGATAGGGTTTACCTTATGTGGCATGGCTGATGAACCTACTTCACCAGCTTTAATTTTTTGTTTAAAATAGTTCATTGATATGTAGGTCCACATATCACGGTCAAGGTCAATTAAAATATTGTTGATGCGTTTCAGCGCGTCGCATTGGGCGGCAAAATTATCGTAGTGCTCAATCTGGGTGGTAAACTGCGAACGGCTTAGTCCTAAAACCTCGTTTACAAAATGATTACCGAAAGCTTTCCAGTCTTTATCAGGATAGGCGATGTGGTGCGCGTTGAAATTACCGGTAGCGCCACCAAATTTCGCTGAGTATCTAACAGATTTTAATATTTCCAGCTGCCCTTCCAACCGCTCCACAAAAACGGTGATCTCTTTACCAAGGCGGGTTGGTGATGCCGGCTGCCCATGCGTATGCGCCAATAAAGAAACCTGATCCCAATCGGTAGCAAAACCTTTTAATGTATCAACCAAACTGGCAATGGCGGGATAGTAGGTGTTGTTTACCGCGAGTTTAAAAGTATATGGAATGGCAGTGTTGTTGATATCCTGTGAGGTAAGGCCAAAGTGAATAAACTCTTTAAAAGCATCCAGTCCGCCTATTTTGTCAAATTCGCTTTTAATGAAATACTCAACTGCTTTAACATCGTGGTTGGTGGTCTTTTCAATCTCTTTAACGCTCAATGCGTCCGCTTCATCAAAGTTTCTGTAGATATCGCGTAACTTTTCTGTTAGATTGCTATCAAATTGTTGTAACTGAGGCAGTGGATATTCAACCAGGGCTATAAAATATTCAATCTCAACAAATACGCGGTATTTGATCAACGCGTATTCTGAAAAGTAGTCGGCAAGTTCGGCGGTAGTATTACGGTAGCGACCATCAATTGGCGAAATTGCTGAAAGAGGAGAAAAGTTCATTGAAATATAATTTTTTGCAAAGATAGGAAAATAGATGTGCAGATGATAGATGTGCAGATATGCAGATAATAGATGTGCAGATTTTTTTAATGATTGATGTCCAATTTGGGTATATTCAGTAGTCAAATGAAAAATCAATTCATCATTTCATTTAAAGAATGTTTTGTCATTTGCACACCTGCACATTTAAAATCTGCACATCTGAAACTCTTTGTAATCCATTCGTCATTTCAAACGGAAACTTTGAAATCAAAAAATGTTTCCTTAGTTTTGACTCGGAAAGTCAATGAGTCAGATTCAAACATTAGATAGGATAATACAGGGTGGCGAAGAACTGTTTTTGAAAGCAGGGATAAAAAGCGTTACCATGGATGATATAGCCAAACACCTGGGCATGTCAAAGAAAACCATTTACCAGTTTTTTAAAGATAAAAACGAGCTGGTGGTGGCGTTAGTGAAAAAGAAACTTAAGGAAGATGAAGATCAGATGCTGGAATTTATGAGCAGATCAACTAACGTGATAGAGGAAATGATCAATATGACCAAATGCTCGGAAGAAATGTTTTCACGCATTAATCCTATTGTGATTCATGATATGCAAAAATATCATCCGGAGGCATGGAAAGAGTTTCAAAAGTTTAAATCGGATGTGTTGGTGAGCACGTTGGAGGAACTTTTAACCAAAGGGATTGCGCAAGGGTATATCCGACCAGAAATTGATCCGAAAATTATCGCGCGGATGCGGGTTAATACGGTTGAACTTGGTTTTAACACATCACTTTTTCCGGTTGCCGAGTTTAATACCTGGAAAGTGCAGGTGCAGTTTTTAGATCATTTTAACTACGGTATTTGTACGCTAAAAGGCTACAAACTATTAAACCAATACAGAAACATAAACGAGGAATAACTTAACCCTACTGACATAAGGCTGTCATCAACGCAAAAGATATTTGAATTAGCAAACAGAACAATAACCAAACAACATATATAACCAATGAAATATTTACTTTTTACGGCGACAGTTTTTTGTGCCATAGCCTTTAAAGGGTATGCACAGGAAGCGCCACCCAATAATCAAACTTTTAGCTTTAGTATCCAGGAGTGTGTAAATTACGCGTATGAACATCAAAATACAGTTGTAAATTCAGGATTGGATGTCAAAAGTGCAGAGTATAAGGTAAAAGAAACCACAGGCATTGGTTTACCACAGGTAAGCGGAACCGCCGGTATTCAGGACTACCTTAAAATTCCAACAACGCTATTACCCGGTGAATTTTTTGGTGCGCCAGGTACATTTGTACCCGTAAAATTTGGCGTTAAATACCAATCAAACCTGGGTGTAAACTTAAGCCAAAAGTTGTTTGACGGAAGTTACTTTGTAGGGCTACAGGCTTCAAAAACATATAAAGAATTGTCAATTCGGAGCTATACCCGGTCAAAAATAACCGCCAATGTAAATGTAACCAAGGCCTACTACCAGGTTTTGGTAAGTGACGAGCAGGTGAAGTTATTGGATGCTAATATCGCTCAGCTAAAACAGCAGGTTGATCAAACTGTGGCGCAAAACAAACAAGGCTTTGTTGAAATGATTGATGTGGACAGAATTACTGTTCAATATAATAATCTGGTAACTAATCGCGAAAATGTGATCAGGTCTTTGGCGCTGAATTATCAATTGCTTAAATTCCAGATGGGAATGCCTATTGATGACAACCTGTTACTTACAAGTAAATTACAAGACATTAACCTGGCGGATAACACTGGCGATTTAGCTGTTGATACTGCATTTTATCACAATCGTATAGAATACAATTTGCAGCAAACCAACGTAAAGCTAAACCAGCTTGATCTTAAAAATAAGAAAACAGCTTATTTGCCGTCTTTAAACTTTAACGGAAACTATACTGCATCGTATCAAAACAATGGTTTCGGCAAACTATATAGTGCTGTATTTCCTTCAAGTTACATAGGTTTATCTCTAAATGTGCCTGTTTTTAGTGGTGGCCAACGTTTAAACCAGGTAAGACAATCGAAGATCATTGTTCAAAAATCACAAAATGATCTTAACGACCTTAAAAATCAATTGAGTTTGCAGGCCAAAACAGCCAACGTAAATTTCATTAATGGTTTGCAAACCTTAAATAATCAAAAAGCCAATCAGGCCCTTGCCCGCGAAGTACTCAGGGTATCAAAAATTAAGTATCAACAAGGCGTAGGTTCAAGTATTGAGGTAACCCAAGCTCAAACGGCGCTTGAAGATGCAGACAACAAATATATACAAGGATTATATGATGCACTGGTTAGCAAGGTTGACCTTGACCAGGCTTACGGACGTATTCAATAAACACAAACTAAACTCACTATATAAACACGACATGAAAAAAATATTATACATACCGGCTGCTTTTGTTCTTTTGGCTGCAGCCTGCACCAACAAACCAAAAGACAAAAAGGCCGAGCTTGCCGAGCTTAAAACACAACAGGCTGATTTAAATTCTAAAATAGCAAAGCTACAGGCCGAAGTTGGTTCAAGTGATTCTTCAAAAACAACAGATGTCAACACAATAATCTTGCAGCCTGCCTCTTTTACCAACTACATTCAAATTCAAGGTAAAATAGATGCTCAGGATAATGTTACAGCTTTCTCACAATCGCCTGGCAATATTACTGCCATTTACGTTAAAGTTGGTCAACATGTATCAAAAGGGCAGGTTTTAGCTCAGTTAGATAATAGCGCCTTAAAACAAAGCATAGCTCAAACTGAAGCGCAGGTTAGTTTAAATCAAACACTTTACGATCGTCAAAAAAACCTTTGGGATCAAAAAATTGGTACCGAGGTACAATTTTTACAGGCACAAACGGCGTTACAATCAAGTAAAAAAGCTTTATCTGCTCAACGCGAACAAGCCGCAATGTATCGCATAACTTCGCCAATAACTGGTGTGGTTGATCAAATGGATCTGAAACTGGGCCAGGTTATACAACCCGGTCAAAATGGAAACGGTATACGTATTGTTAATGCCGATGCTCTAAAGGTTAAGGCAGATGTGCCCGAATCTTATTCAGGAAGTGTAAATACCGGCAATGACGTCAAAATTTTGGTACCCGATGCGAACGACTCCTTAGTAACCAAAGTTACTTTTGCTGCCAAGGTTATTGATCCTACTTCACGCAGTTTTGGTGTTGAAATTAAATTGCCGACACGCAAAAGCTTACGTCCCAATATGACAGCAATTATTCAGATAGCCAACTACAATAAAACAAATGCTATAGTTGTACCGGTTAAAGCTATTTTAAAATCTGAAGATGGGGACTATGTACTTTTAAATGAAAATGGTATAGCAAAGAAAGTTAATATCAAATCTGGCGCCTCATATGGCGGGAAAGCGGAGGTTTTGTCAGGTTTAAAAGCAGGTGATCATTTGATTACAGAAGGTGGTACCGACATTGAAGACGGTGATAAAGTGAAAGTGTTAAACAGCACTAATTAATTATATCAAAAACTGATCTATTAATTATGAAAGATTCAACTAAAGAATTTGCCCCCTCAAGTTGGGCAATTGATAATAAAACCGCCATTTATGTGCTCATTTTTTTGATCACTGTATTAGGGTTGGTGAGTTATAACACACTGCCTAAAGAAAATTTTCCGGATATAGCGCAGTCAAAAGTATTTATCAATACACCGTATCTGGGGCAATCGCCTCAGAATGTGGAGAATCTGGTTACCAGACAAATTGAGAAACAACTAAAATCATTAAAAGGGCTTAAAAAAGTAACCTCTAATTCTGTTCAGAATTTGTCTGTAATTACGGCTGAATTCCAGGCTGACGTAAAGATCAGAGACGCTAAACAGGACGTTAAAGAAGCCGTTGATAAAGCAAAACAGGATTTGCCACAAAACGATGCCAATTTAAAGGAGTCAAACATCAGCGATATCAACGTAGCAGATTTACCTATTTTGTACATCAACTTATCGGGCGATTACGATTTGAAAAAGCTTAAAGAGTACGCCGATCAATTAAAAGATGAAATAGAAAGCTATAAGGAAATTTCGCAGGTAGTTGAAGTAGGGGCGTTAACTCCTGAAATTCAAATTAACGTTGATTTGAATAAAATGGCAGCAGCCCAGGTAAGTTTCGGCGATATTATTCAGATGGTTGGAAACGAAAACATCCTTTCTTCGGCCGGGAGTATTAAAACAGATGGTATTCGTAGAAGCATAGATATAAAACGGGATTTTAAGAATGCGGACGAAGTTGCGGCTATGGTAATCAGAAATCCTAAGGGCCAGGCTGTTTATTTGCGTGATATAGCAGATGTGAAAGACTCTTTTCTTGAGCAGGAAAGTTATGCACGTTTGAAAACACCTGAAAATTCCAAATTTAAAAATGTAATTACGCTTAATGTTAGTAAAAGAGCGGGCGAAAACTTAATTGAGGCATCTGATAAAATAAATGATTTAATCAAGCAAAAGCAAAAGACGGTGTTTCCGAAGGGTTTAAATATTACTGTAACCGGCGATCAAAGTGATAAAACCCGTACTACACTTAATGATTTAATTAACACCATAGTTATCGGTTTTATTTTGGTTACCGTTATCCTTATGTTTTTTATGGGCACCACAAACGCAATATTTGTGGCGCTATCTGTTCCTTTATCCTGTTTTATAGCGTTTTTGATAATGCCCGCTATAGGTTTTACCTTAAATATGATTGTGTTATTCTCATTCCTGCTTGCGTTAGGGATAGTTGTGGATGATGCGATTGTGGTGATAGAAAACACGCACCGTATTTTTGATAATGGCAAGGTGCCAATTAAGCAAGCTGCAAAGATGGCCGCTGGCGAGGTTTTTCTTCCGGTTTTTAGTGGTACCATGACAACGCTTGCACCGTTTATTCCGCTCGCATTCTGGAATAGCCTTATTGGTCATTTCATGTTTTTCCTTCCAATTACGCTTATTATCACTTTGTTGGCATCACTTGTGGTAGCTTATATTATGAACCCGGTTTTTGCGGTTGATTTTATGAAACCCCATGTTTCCGGTGAACATGATAATCAACGGTTTGATAAAAAAACCGTGCGTACTTTATTAATAATGGGGGTATTGGCCTTATTGAGCTACGGAATGTTTGCCGCGGGCAAATGGACTATGGGTATGGGGAATTTCCTTGTATTTGCAATTATATTATATCTGCTTAATCACTTTGTTTTATTAAAGATTATTGACAGATTTCAAACTAATGTGTGGCCGAAATTTCAAAAATGGTATGCCAAATGGCTTGAGAGAGCAGTTAAAAGGCCAGCTACTGTTCTTGGTGGAACATTCGTGCTGTTTGTATTGGCTTTAGTTATCAATCACTTTTTAGGGAAAACTCCTGAATTTTTCCCGTCAGGCGATCCAAACTTCGCGTACGTTTATATAACTATGCCAATCGGAACAGATCAGGCCACTACAAATGAGGTAACAAAACAAATTGAAAAACGGGTAGCTCAGGTTGTTGAACCGGATAAAGATATTGTTTCATCGGTGATTTCCAATGTTACCAAAGGAGTTGCCGACCCAACTGACGAAGACCAGGGTGATTACGAAAATAAAGGAAAGGTTACGGTAGCCTTTGTTGAATTTGGAAAGCGAAACGGAAAAGATACCAAAGCCATTCTAAAAAATATCCGTACTGCTGTTCAGGGTGTTCCTGGAGCAAAAATTTCTGTTACGCAGGAAAATAGCGGCCCTCCTGTTCAAAAAGATGTTAGTATTGAGATTATCGGCGATAATGTAGATTCGTTGGTAACCACTGGAAACCGTTTAAAAAGTTACCTGGCAAAACAAAACATAGCAGGTATAGAAAACTTGGTGGCTGATGTGCAAAATGATAAACCTGAAATTGTTTTCGATATTGACCGGGAAAGGGCAAATCGTGAGGGTATCAGTACAAAAACTGTTACAGACGCCCTGCAAGCTTCCGTTTTTGGTGTCCCTGCCGGAAACTTCCGAAATACTAAAGAAGACGATTACAAAATACAGGTGCGAGCGCTTGAAAGCCAGCGCGGTAATATCGATGAGTTACGGAATATGAAGATTACTTATCGCGACCTTGCAACCGGTGGCGCAATAAGACAAGTGCCAATATCTGCATTTACAGATATACGTTATACCAACACTTACAGCAACATTAAACGTAAGCAACAACGTCGAGTATTGACTTTAGGCTCAAATGTTATTAAACCTTACAATGCCAATGACGTTAATGCCAGTATTTTAACGGCTATAAAAAGCTTTAAACACGCGGATAACATTATCATTCGCCAGGGAGGCGGTCAGGAAGACCAGATGGAGGCTGTTATCTTCCTTGGTGGCGCATTAGCTACATCGTTTGGTTTGATATTGATCATCCTCATGATCCAGTTTAACTCGATAGGCAAAACCTTGATCATTATTAGCGAGATCTTCTTCAGTATCATTGGTGTGCTATTGGGTGTAAGCTTATTTGGTATGACTATGGCCATCGTAATGACTGGTGTGGGTATCATCGCGCTCGCCGGTGTGGTGGTGCGAAATGGTATCTTGCTTGTGGAGTTCACGGATATGCTGATAGAGCAGGGAGCTAATGTTCATGACGCGGTTGTTGAAGCGGGCCATACGCGTATGACACCGGTATTGCTAACAGCTACAGCCGCCATATTAGGTTTAATACCTTTGGCCGTTGGTTTCAATATCGACTTTGTGGAGATGTTCAGCCACTTTGCGCCGCATATCCACTTCGGTGGCGATAACGTTGCCTTCTGGGGACCGTTAGCGTGGACAATGATCTTCGGTTTAGGTTTTGCTACCGTTATTACGCTAATCCTTGTTCCGTGTATGTATCTGATCCGCTACAACCTTAAAGCCAAATGGTTTGGTAAGAAGGAAGGTGAGCATCATACAAAACCGGTATTAGAAGAAGCTGAAACAGTTTAATCGGCTTTTATTATAAAAACAACAATAGCCGCCCGGAGTAATCCGGGCGGCTATTGTTGTTTATGACAGATGTTTGCCAATTTATATCGGTTGGTCAGAAACATAATACAGATAGGTGGGTTTTATAATTATCAATTTAACATCAACTATGAAACTCAAAATATCAGAACCTTTTTGGCAGGTGGTAGGGCTGGGGGCGTTGGCCGGTATGCGTTCTGCATCGGCACCTGCTATTGCAAGTCATATATTAAGTCACCATCAATCCAAACAATTGGATGATTCACCTTTGGAGTTTATGCAATCAAAAAATGTGGCGCTGGCGCTTAAAGTACTCGCCGTAGGCGAACTTATTGGTGATAAGCTACCGTCGGCCCCTGATCGTATCAAGAAAAGATCTGTGGGCTTCAGAATGCTTTCCGGAGCATTGGCGGGAGCAAGTGTTTACAAGGCTATTGGTGGCAAAGCAGCCATGGGCGCTTTGATAGGCGGGGCTTCGGCATTAGCATCTACCTTTGGTAGTTTTTACCTGCGTAAAGGTGTTGTTAAAACCACCCGGATTATGGACCCACTTGTGGGTGCTATAGAAGATGCCCTGGTTATCGGCAGCAGTGTGGAATTGGCCAACGCGGCTTAACTTTCCATTTTTTGCTGCATATACTTTTCAAGATTGCTCACTTCATTACGAATCCTTGGTAAACTACCCGGATAATTTTGCTGGATGTAGCCTATTAGGTTTTCGCGGATGTAACAGCGTAAATCAAAAGCTTCTGATGAGTTACGGGCGCTCATCAACACACGCACTTCAATGTTATTTTCTTTAGTATCTGTTACTTGTACAACCTGTACTTTTTTATCCCAGAGCGGACTCAGATTAATGAGTCGTTCAAATTCCTTACGGATAACATCCATGGGGATGGTATAATCTACATATAAAAATACGGTACCTAATATTTCTGATGTGGTTCTTGTCCAGTTTTGAAATGGTTTGGTGATGAAATAGTTGATGGGTAAAATAAGCCGCCGTTTGTCCCATATATTAAGCACAACATAGGTTAGTGTAATTTCTTCCACACGGCCCCATTCGCCTTCTACCACCAATACATCATCAATACGAATAGGTTGTGTAAACGCTATCTGGAAGCCTGCCAATAAGTTCCCCAATGAATTTTGCGCTGCAAAACCAACTATAATTCCTCCAATACCCACGCCGGTAAGTAAACCCGTGCCAATTTTACGCATGCTGTCAAAACTTAACAGGATAATGGCCACGGTTACAAAAATGATTACCACCACCAAAAACTTGCGGATAAACTGAATTTGAGTGCGCACTTTGCGCTCAACCAGGTTATCGGCTTTGTTGAGGTCATATGTATGATAAATGTAATCTTCTAAAATGCGGATGCTGCGTACCAATATACCGGCAAAGGATATCGTTAATAATATTTCAATAGTTTTATCAAGGGGGGTAAGGTATTCCTTTGCCATCCTCATTAGGGGGATAAAAAGATTGAGCAGAAAAAGCGGAATAAAATAAGTAATGGCCTTGCCCAGGTTTACAATTACCGATCGGAACAGCGAGTAATCCGTTTCTTTCTTTTCGGCGTAAATTTTAAATAAGCGGGTTACAATTACTTTTATCAATAAACCAACCAAAATGGCTGTTATGGCAATAATGAGATTCCATACAATGGAGGGTATTTGTTTAGAAAACTCAAGCAGATCCGGGGGAAGTTTGTTCACGATATCCATAGTTTAAAACAATAGTTAATCAGTATGATAAATACGCCGAATGTAAAATTGTTTTAGCAACGTGTAACGAAATAGGTGTTGATACACGTAAGTGTAGAATAATTGATAGATTTGTTTAAAAAGTCAGGAATTTACTTTCGTTTACCACGAATTACATAATTTAAACAGCAAATGGCTGCAGTTAATGACCATCAGGATATAAAAAGGGAAAAGATATTAGAGGCATCGCATCAGCGGTTTTTGCATTATGGTTACTCAAAAACCACCATGAACGAAATTGCCGGCGATCTATCTATGTCAAAGGCCTTGTTATATTACTACTTTCCGGATAAAAGCCAACTATATATAGCGGTGATGCGCAAACTGGCTAATGATTATCTTAAATTATTGGAAGATAATATGGATAGCTTTAGTAATCTTAAAGACGCGTTTGTTTTTCAGATAAATACCCATCACGATTTTATAGTTAAAAACTATAATTTTTTTGATTTTTTCAGACTTAATGAACAAAATTTGCCCGATACCATTTGGGAAATCGTTGACCAGGTGAACCAGGCTCAACTTGGCTTATTAGGTAAATCTATTAAAACCGAAGTAGAAAAAGGCGTTATAAAACCAGTTGAAAACCCTGAAGAAATCATTGAACTATTACTTGATGCCATGCACGGGATAAGGGTAGGTTCATCGGCAGCGCAAAAAAAAGCAAGTTTTCCGCGTAAGGAGCATCTGGAAGAAATTCGCACCAAGAAACTGATATTGATAGATATCTTTATAAAGGGTTTAATGTATTGATCGTTGCAATCGATTAACACAACCTATTACTATGTCAGGATGTCGTAAAAATAGGTTATTGGGTGTAATTGCGACAGTTTTTATAGATACTTTTGTACAGAACATTTAATGATGGTCTTTTTCAATAAAGATCATTTCAATTATTGTTATACATATCCTGTTTTCAATAAGAGGTGATTGTTTTAGAGTGATTTAGCCGGATAGAGATCTGATCTTTATCCGGCTTTTATTTTAGAGTGTTTCACTTACCATCAACATCTGCCGATTTTAGTATCGCCAGTGGTAATTCTCTAAACACCGAAGCCATTGTAATTTCATCTGTCGTGGCAATTAATTTGCTGTTCAAAATGTCCCGCCAAATTACAGGGGCGTTATCTGGTAGCATCAACCTGGTGTTGTGCCAATCCAGCTCATGGGGTTTCGAGCTATCGGTATTGATTTGCGCGAGATGTAGGGGAATAGCAACAATAAACCATTCGTTATTGTTGATACGCGCGAATGCCATCACGTTATCTTTGTATTTACCTTTAACATTTAAAGGGGTATAAATGCCATTTTCAAATAACAGGGGATTGGCCCGGCATTGTTTAAAAAGCGTGTGGGTAAGCCAAAGCTTAATATGCCCGTCGTATCGGTTTTGCCAAAGAGTATCAATAGGGATGTTATCTTTAACAATAGCATTTAAGCCTTTTGCCCTTGAATCGTAATCAACAGGTCTGCGATTGTCCGGATCAACCATGCTCAAATCCCAAAATCCGCAACCCTGGTAAACATCCGGTAGGCCAGGACAGGTAAATTTCAAAACTGTTTGCGAAAGTGAATTGATGATGCCATAATCTGCCACCTTGTTTAAAAATGGCTGTAGGCTTTGCATAAAATCACTGCCAGGTTTTAAGATGGCATTAACGAATTTTTTAGTGCCTTCTTCATAATTTTCATTGGGTTCGGCCCATTGGGTATGGAGTTTGGCTTCGCGCAGGCCTTTTATAACATACTCCTCAATTCGGTTTAAAAAATCGTCGTCATCTTCGCCGGGCATGGGCAAGCTTCCTATGATACTTTGATAAAGTAAGTATTCGTCATTAGCATCGGGGGCTTCGTTGGTTTTATGCTTTGCATTGATTTGCCGCCAGTAGCCAACTATGGTAATCCATTCATCGGCAATATCTGTCAACACATTCAATCGCGCTCTTACACCTTCGCCACGTTTGGTATCATGCGTTGCTGTGGCGTTCATGGCAAGGGGCCATCGCTGTTGCCGCTTAATTATGGCCGCATGGAAATCATCAACCGCCAATCCAAATGTTTCGGGCGTATCACCAACTTCGTTGTGGCCAATGAAACGATCGTAGGTATACATTAGGGTATCTTCAACGCCTTTGGCCATTAGTGGGCCTGTAAACTGCATACAACGCTGATAAAATTGTAATATGCGTTTACCCTTTGCCTGCTTGGTATCATCAAATAACAGGCTTTGAAACAAGTTAGCGGCGGGTATTAAATCCGGCTTCGCTTCGCCGATGTTTTTAATGACGGTTTCAATTGCTTTTTGCTCGTTAACAGGCAATGGAAAACTGTTACCATAATAGCGGTATACAGGGCAACGGATTAAAAATTCGGCTATGAGCAGCTTAAAATTCTTGTCTTTAATTTTATCATCGCTAAGTAATTCCAAATCGCAAAAAAGCTGGTATAAGTTTTCAAGTTCGCCATACATATGCTCATATAAAACGAGCGATTTCTTTTTCAATATGGCTTTAGTGATGACAATTTTATCCTTGGTGAGTTCTCGATAAAAATTGGCGAAAGCGCTTTTACTTTCTGCCTGGGTAAACAGGTTATTTACCGTAGCCAGGAAATCGTACCCCGTGCTGCCTTGTACGGGCCAGTCGGTTGGGAAATCTTCCCCGTCTTCCAATATTTTTTCAACCACGATATAGGTTTCCGGCCCTGTCAAAGTACGAAGCTGTTCAAGATAACCCTTAGGATCAAACAAGCCATCAATATGATCAATCCGCAGCCCTTGTATAATATCCTTATCCAGTAATTCTTTAACTAATTCATGGCATGTATCAAATACCTGTGGCAATTGCATATTAAGGCATATCAAACCATTCACCGTAAAAAAACGACGAAAATTAATCTGCCTTTCAGTATCCTGCCAAAAACATAACTGGTAATACTGCTCATCAGCTATGCGCTTCAATAAACCGGTATCGGTATTCACCTTTTCAATACAATGCTGCAAAATCTTTTTTTCTGCTGATGATTTATTCAGGGAGGCAAGCTGCTCTTTCAGCTCGATAAAACCAAGCGAGTACGCTTTATCATCGTCCGTTTGCTGCAGTTCATTAATTTGCGAAATCAACGTGGCAATTGCCTCATTCGGTTCGTACGATGTTTGTAAAATGGCGATATAACCATGCAGGTTAATCGGGTAGAATTGACCGCTGCAGGAAAATACAAACCCCGACTTTTTTAATTCAACCTGAATTTGTCCCTCGCTTAATGCTTCTTCAAAAGGAACGCCTAAAAACGGTACCATCAACCTGGTATTATAAATGGGAGCCGACCAATTGATGTCAAAAAAATCGACATAAGCAGATCTTTTACCTTTTTCAAGCACATCCATGAGCCAGGTATTATTGGGGTGATAAGCCATGTGATTAGGCACAATATCCTGAAGCCAGCTGACGTTGGCCTTTTTTAGCGCTTTGCTGATAGATTCCAATTCGGCCATTGTGCCAATCTCGGGGTTAATGCGCAGCGGGTTTACCACATCATAGCCATGCGTACTGCCGGGCACAGCCTCAAAAATAGGGGAGGCGTATATGGTGCCAATACCCAATTCTGTTAGATAGGGAATAATAGCCTTTAAGTGTTTAAAGGTAAAATCCTTATTAAACTGAATGCGATATGTTGCGATAGGGTTATGCATGATATTGGGTGTAAATTAAAATAGCCTCTGGAGGTACACTCAATTTACCTGCGCTTATTATTTCTGGTGATGTGGCCGGTCCGTTCCATTTCGGATCTGCGCTATCCAATAATTTTTGCCAATTGGTTACCTCTTCGGGTATGTTGATCTGTTGTTGCTGCTTAGAAAAGTTTAGTAGACAAATAACCTGTTGGTCGTTTGTCCACCGTTGGATAACAAGGGTGTTATTCACTTCATCAACTACTACACTCATGTTTTCACGATCGGTATGCTTAAATGCCGATTGGCTCTTTCTGAGTTGGATGAAATTTTTGTAATAATCAAGCATCACTTTGTGATGCCCTTTGTCCAATAAATCCCAGCTGAGTTTTGAATTTTCAAATGTGGATATCGCTTGCGGATCTGGTGCTTCGCCCTCGGCATGAAAATCGGCAAATTCGGCTTTGCGGCCTTTTCTTACGGCTTCAATCAATTCTTTTTCGCTATGGCTTACAAAAAACTGGAAGGGGTTTGTTTCACTCCATTCTTCGCCCATAAATAGCATAGGTAAAAACGGACTAATCATTACCGCGCCAGCCATCAGCTTCTGCATTTCAAAGCTAAAAAGCTGGCTTGAGCGCTCGCCCAGCATGCGGTTACCTACCTGATCGTGATTTTGAGAAAATACAACAAACTGGCTGCCATCAATTCCTTCTGTTGTTGTACCGAAAGTTTTTTGCCTTTGGTTGGAATACTGCCCATGATATACGTAGCCATTTTGATAAGCGTTTGCTAAATCGGTAATCCCATTAAAATCGCTGTAATAACCGTTACGTTCGCCGCCCGCGGCAACACGCAAGGCATGATGAAACTCGTCTATCCATTGCCCGCTAAAGCCGTAGCCCTCTTTTTGTAATGGGTTGATGTAACGGGTGTCATTCAAGTCGCATTCGGCAATTACATAGTGGGTTCGACCGGCTTGCTCCATTAATTCAGCAACATGCTGATTAATCTCCCTCAAAATATGGACCGGACTAAAATCCCGGATAGCATGAACCGCATCCATGCGCAAAGCGTCCACATGAAAATCGCGAAACCACATCAGCACATTTTCAATAAAATATCGCCTTACCTCATCGCAACCTGCATCATCAAAATTGAGGGCGCTGCCCCATGGCGTATGGTACTTATCGGTAAAATAGGGGCCAAACTGTCCGAAGTAGTTGCCCTCAGGGCCTAAGTGATTGTAAACAACATCTAAAATTACAGCAAGCCCTTTTTTGTGACACGCATTTACTAATTGCTGTAAAGCTGCCGCACCTCCATAACTGTTTTGCACTGCGAATGGGAAAACACCATCGTACCCCCAGTTGCGGCTACCCGGAAACTGTGATACCGGCATAATTTCAATGGCGGTTATACCCAACTTTATAAGGTAATTCAATTTTTCTTCAATACCATTAAAGGTGCCATCAGGAGAAAATGTGCCGGTGTGTAACTCGTAAATAATATAATTTGACAACGGAATGTTTTGCCAACCATGGTCTGTCCAATCAAAGGCTTTAAGATCAAATGCCGCCGAGGGGCCGTGTACGCCTTCGGGCTGAAACAATGAAGCCGCATCTGGTAATGTTTTATCATTTACCAAAAACTGATATTGATCTCCGGGTTTGAGTTGATCTGTTGTTACAGAGAAATAACCATGCTGTTGTTTAAGCATGGCTACTTCACTGTTTTTAAGCTTTAGTACAAGATGATCTGTAAATGGTGCCCAAACCAACGCCTCTGCTGTTCCCGATGTATTAAAATTAACCCCAATAGTTCTGTTAATGATGTTTTGTTTCGCCATTGTGGATCAACTCGTGTTTTAGTAATATAACCGATCTTGCTTCTACCTGTATAGTCTCTTCTGCCTTGTAGGTTCCTTTTACTTCATCAAATTGCTTTTTATTAGTGTCTATGATTAGTTCCCAATCTTCAGAATACTCGTCGCTTGGTAATTTGTAACTTAGTGGCTCGTTATGCGCGTTGAAAATCACGTAAAAGTTATCGTCGACAACTTTTTCACCTTCAGAGTTTACGCTGTGCAAACCAAGCCCGTTCAGGAAAACCGCTACCGATTTCGCAAAATCGTGGTTCCAGTTGTCTTCACTCATTTCAGATCCGTCTGGTAAAAACCAGGCTATATCAGCAACTCCACTTTTTTTATCGGCCTCTCCTTTAAACCAGCTTTTACGTGAAAAAGCAGCGTGCTCTTTTCGTAGCTTGATGAGCTTACTGGTAAAATCCATCAATTCCTTATCCATGGTTTCCCAATTAATCCAGGAGATTTCGTTGTCCTGGCAATAGGAATTATTGTTGCCGTTTTGTGTACGACTCATTTCATCGCCAGCCACCAACATAGGTACGCCTTGCGAAAGGAAAAGGGTGGTTAAAAAATTCTTTTTCTGCTTTTCGCGAAGTTCATTTATGGCGTTGTCATCGGTAGGGCCCTCTACGCCACAGTTCCACGAACGATTATGGCTTTCACCGTCGTTATTGTCCTCACCGTTGGCTTCGTTGTGCTTTTCGTTATAGCTCACAAGGTCGGTAAGGGTAAACCCATCGTGCGCGGTAACAAAATTGATGCTGGCCGTAGGCCGGCGATATGATTTATAAAGATCAGAGCTGCCGGTGATCCTGTCGCCAAACTCGGCAAGCGAGCTCTCTGTACCGCTCCAAAAATCGCGGATACTGTCGCGATATTTGCCGTTCCACTCGGCCCACCCTGCGGGGAATTTGCCTACCTGGTAGCCGCCTTCGCCAATATCCCATGGCTCGGCTATCAACTTAACCTGCGATATACATGGGTCCTGGTGAATGATATCAAAAAAAGCGCTCAGCCTGTTTACTTCATGTAATTCGCGAGCGAGGGTGGCTGCCAAATCAAACCTGAAACCATCTACGTGCATTTCTAAAATCCAATAGCGCAGGCTATCCATCATCAGGCGCAATACATTGGGTAAATTAGCATTGAGTGTGTTGCCCGTGCCGGTGTAATCCATGTAATAGCGATTATCCTCGGCAAGGCGATAATAACAACAATTATCAATGCCGCGAAAAGATAGGGTAGGGCCCATTTCGCTACCTTCGCCGGTGTGGTTGTAAACAACATCAAGGATCACCTCAATACCTGCTTTATGAAGTTCTTTCACCATGGTTTTAAATTCGGTTACCTGCCCGCCAAGCGCTCCGCTTGATGAATACCTTGCATCGGGTGCAAAAAAGCCAATGGTATTATAACCCCAGTAATTGGTTAAACCTTTATCTATCAAATGCCTGTCGTTCAAAAAATGATGGATGGGCATTAGCTCTATGGCCGTTATACCAAGCTCTTTTAAATATTTAATGGTAATGGGGTGTCCAATGGCCGCGTAGGTACCCCTGATGTCTTCCGGAATTTCGGGATGCATTTTGGTGAAGCCTTTAACATGCGCTTCATAAATTACCGAGTTGTAATATTCAATGCATGGCGCGGTATCACCCTCCCAATCAAAATTATGATCTATTACAACAGATTTAGGCACAAAAGCCGCATTGTCGGTTTCACTAAAGCTAAGATCATTATCAGGATTGCCGATTTCATAGCCGAATAAAGAGTCGTCCCAGTTAATAACGCCCGATATGGCTTTGGCGTAAGGGTCTAATAATAACTTATTGGGATTGAACCGATGACCATTCTCAGGTTCATAGGGCCCGCTTACCCTGTAGCCGTAAAGTTGTCCTGGTTTTAAGCCCGGAATATAAATATGCCAGATAAGTTCAGAGTATTCGGTAATTTTTATTCGTTGTGATTCAATTTCGTCTTCATGGTTATTGAAAAGGCAAAGATCTACCCCGGTAGCATTTTCGGAGTATAACGTAAAATTTACGCCTTTGCCATCCCAGGTTGCGCCAAGGGGAAACGATTTTCCTGGATATGTAGTTATTTTCATATTGATGATTGATGTTCAAAATTTGTAATGTCACCCTGTTAAGGAAAATCCTGCGAATTTTGTTTTAGAGCGATGAACTTTTTGTTACAAACATTGTTGGATAATTTAAAATATAGAAGCACAAAGAATACGGCTTATGTTATTTAAAAATAGGTTAATTCATAGTTGATTGTTATGAATATCTATGTAGCTTTGTATTAATAATACTACCTAATAATGAGCAAAAAAATATTTGTTGTTGAAGACGACGCCGATCTGTCTGAGGCTATACAGATGATCTTACAAAGCGAGGGGTATAATACTGTGGCATCCTTTGATAAAAACTCTATCAAAGGGGTTATTTTACACATGCCGGATATGGTGCTGGTTGATAATAAGCTTAAAGACGGGTTTGGCAGCGAACTTTGTGCCGCTATAAAAAAACATCCGCTCACCAGTCATATCCCGGTTATTATGATATCTGGCTACGCCGATATTGCGGATATAGCTAAAGCTTGCGGTGCCGACGCATGGTTGAGTAAACCATTTGAGTTAACAGAGTTGACTCGTATGGTGGCGTATCACTTAAAGCACGCGGCTTAATTTAAAAGCAATTTCTCCCTGTTCTTCAATATTTCAAAAAGCGAAAACGATTAGTTCATCAATTCAGGTATTGCTTGTTTCGTTTCTTTTTTCAAAAAGGCTTCAAACGATTCGTCGTCATAATTACCAGGACCGGTATGTTTATATTTTAGACTTCCATCTTTACCCAGTACCAGCGTTGTAGGAATGCTGCCATCCAGTAAACTATCAGGGAAAGGATTAACAGAACTATACAAAGGCAAATCATAATCATTGTTTTTCAAAAACACTTTTGATTTAGCAAAGTCGTTATCTACATCAACCATTATAAAAACTATTTGTGAGTTGTTTTTTAGTTTTTGCCTTAGTTTATTAATTGCCGGCATTTCGGCTAAACAAGGTGGGCACCAGGTAGCCCAGTAATTCACAAACACAACTTTGTTTTTCAGGTCCGATAGGGAAGTTATATTACCGCTTGTATCACGATAACTATAATGGGACAGGTTGGGATGTAATTTAAAATTATGGGCATCCTCACTAACATCTGGCTTGTATGAACCTATGAACATGAGGCCACGGATAAGGTAACCTTTGGCGGTAGGGCTGGCCATCGTTAGTAATGTTAGCGCCACCACTATTGCTAAACCGATATTTGAAAAGTTAAAGTATCTTTTTTGTTTCATGTTGCTAAAATGGTTTAGTAGTTACTTCAATGCGGCAACTTATCGCGCAATAAGCCATAAACCCAGGTACCGGCAATGGCACTTAATAAGGTAACTGCAATTACTCCAAAGCCACTGCCTATTTGAGCGAACAGGGGGCCGGGGCAGGCGCCTGTTATAGCCCAGCCCAATCCAAAAATCAAACCGCCATAAACGTTACCCCAGTTGAATGTTTTAAGGGGGATGGTGATCACTTCGCCATGAATGGTTTTAATATTGAATTTTTTGATGATTAAAACAGAGATCATACCTACAATAATGGCGCTCCCTATGATACCATACATATGAAAAGCTTGCAACCTGAACATTTCCTGTATTCTGAACCAGGATACAACCTGAGATTTGATTAGCATAATGCCAAAAAGTAACCCCACAAAAAAGTATTTAATATTTTTCATGTTACAGGTTAATAAGGTATGGTAATATAAACCAGGTCATTGCAAAACCACCTGCCATAAAACAGCAGGTAGCCACCAATGAAGGCCATTGCAAGTTTGAAATACCCATAATAGCATGCCCAGATGTACAGCCGCCTGCGTAGCGGGTACCGAAGCCAACCATAAAGCCGCCAACGATCATAAAAATAAACCCGCGCAGGGTAAATAATTGGTCAAAACTGAAAATATCCTGCGGTAGTAAACTGCTAAAATTTTTTACGCCTTGCTGTTTAAGTAGGGCAGTGGTATGCGGATTGATATTTACGTTTTGGTTGCCCGATAAATATTGAGCCGCAATAAAACCGCCTAAAACAATGCCGGCGACAAAAAACAGGTTCCAGCTTTCCTTTTTCCAATCGTACTTAAAAAACTGAATATTCAAGGGCAGGCAGGCAGCGCAAATATGTTTTAAGGATGATGAAATACCGAATGTTTTATTACCAAGCAGGAGTAGCGCGGGCACTACAAGCCCAATTAACGGCCCTGCAATGTACCAGGGCCAGGGTTGTTTTAAAAAATCCATTTTACGATTTTGATGATAGCGAATATACCTATTAGTTGATCGTAAATGTAGTTTTCAGCGTACCTATAAACTGTGAGATGTACAATTTTACTTTTTATTTGTTTTAGTGTTATTGTAACAATATATTTACCGGTGATTATACTCGCTAAGACATATCTGATTAAGTGAAAAGATTTATTGCTATACTGTTATTAAATGTGCATCTGTTCAATTTGGGCGGGTATCACTTTGTATTTCAGTATTTGATCAATCAATCAGACGTGCAAATAGTTAAGCAGATCTATGAAAATAAGATAGATGCTACCAAACTTGTAGAAATTAAGATTCCTGTTCACATGCCCGGTATCCACCCATGGAAAAACTATGTACGGCTTAACGGGCAGTTGCAATTAAAAGGTGTTTATTACAATTACCTGCGCTACAAAATGTCGCCGGATACAATGTCGTTCATTTGTATCGCCAATAGTGTTAAAACACAGTTGGTTACCGCCGGTCTGGTGATAGCCAAAGAACTCAATGATGTGCCTCTAAGCAAAAAAGGGCATGATTCATCATCGTTAAAAAAAGTTAACGTGGGTGGCGACTATAATTTTACAGTGCTTCATTATCAATTTACCACGTTTTCAACCGTTTTAAAAGCTGAAACGAGCCCTATAATCTACCACCTTCATCATCCTTACATTGAATCTCCCGGCAAACCGCCAAACTTTACCTGCTAATTATACCCATAAATTATGATGTTGAATTGTTCTTTATTGATAAAGTGCAGTTTGATTAAAAATTATTGCCAAGTAACCGTATTGCCGTTTTAGCAGCGCATATGTGTGTGTTGGACGATACTCATAATTTAAAATCAATTTTCCCTTAGCATTCAGATAAAAACAATTATTGGGGTATTAACCTGCCGCTGATGATGCTGTATTAACTCGTTTGTTAATTATTTAGTTGCTTATTTTTCTTACTTAGATCGAATGAAACATTCTTTACGTTATTTTTTCAGATGCTGTATGGTAGTTGCGTGTTGCCTCAGCTTGTCAAATTTTGCGAAGGCACAAACAGATGCCGATGCTTTAATGATTCCCAAAAACTACGTTTGTGCTGCCGGCGTTTATACACACAGCCAGTGGGATCATTACTGGGAGGGTACCTTTAAACGCGATGCGCCAAACCTGGGTACCGTAAGTTCAAACTCATATATGCTGGGCTTTGTATATGGCCTTTCAAACCGCATTAACCTATCTGTAGCGCTGCCTTATGTAACTACCAATGCAAGCGCCGGAACTTTACGCGGCGAACATAACCTGCAAGACGTAAGCGCCTACGCCAAATGGCTTGCCGTTAAGCAAGAAGTAGGTAAAGGCTTGTTTACGTTTCACGCCATTTTATCAGGATCGATACCTGCAAGCAACTACCAGGCCGACTTTTTACCCTTATCAATTGGCCTGCACAGTAAAAACGTTGCGTTGAGAGGCCTGGTAAATTACCAGATAAGCCAGTGGTTTGTTGCCGGTGCTTATCAGTATATACGCCGCAGCAATATCACTATCGACAGAAATTCATACTACACCACAGAGATGCATTATACTAATGAAGTTGAAATGCCCAACGTATCTAACTACCTGGTTAGCGCGGGTTTCAGGAGTTTAGCATTCAATGCCGAGGCTACTTTAACCAAAGTTACTACAGAAGGTGGTTTTGATATCCGTAAAAACGATAATCCGTTTCCAAGTAACAGGATGAATTCAACATTAGCCGGTGTTATTTTAAAATACACTTTTCAAAAAATACCTGGGTTAGAGCTTACAGCCGGCGGTAATTATGTATTAAAAGGCAGAAACGTAGGACAAAGCCGCACGATGTACGGCGGCATCTACTACATTTTCAATACTAAAAAAGAAAAATAATCGTAAAGAACGTTTAAATAGAATCTGATGAAAAGATCATTACATTATATACTTCCATCTTTGTTTTTAGGAGTAGCCGTATTCGGCTCATCCTGTAAAAAGGATATTACAGATCGCACCAGCTTATACCCGGCTTTAAGTCCCACAAATATTGATCTAACAGCTGATACCTGGAAACCCGTACTGATAAAGGATTTTAGCACACTTACCGTGGTTGCTCCCGATGCTGTTACATCTCCGGCCTACCTTGCCGATATTAACGAGATCAAAGCTTCGCAAAGAAATTTAACTGCCGATCAAAAGGCATCTATCAAATACTGGAGCGCCGGAGCCGTTTTAAGGTGGAACGAAATTTTGCGCCAGCTGGTAGCTAAACACAACGTGGCTCCCTATCAAAATCCCGATGGCACTTACCCTGCACCAAACTCGGTCAATCCGTTCAATTACCCGGAGTTCCCGTTTTCAAACCCGCCTTATGCAGCCAGGGCTTACGCCTATGTAAGCGCCATGCAATATGATGCTTTAATAGCAGCGTGGCATTTTAAAAACGTATACAACCGTACCGCTCCTTATAAAAACGACCCGGCTGTACAGGCATTGGTTCCGGTTTCTGCACTTCCATCGTACCCCAGCGAAGACGCGGTTGTTGCAGGTGCAACTGTAGAGATCATGAAACTGTTGTTCCCTACAGAATTGGAGTATATTAACCAAAAAGCACAGGAAGAAAAATTATACCGTATAATGGCAGGCGCGAACACCCGTGGTGAGATCACCGCAGGAGAGTCATTAGGTAAACAGGTTGCCGCTTTATTTGCGGCAAGAGCCCGTACCGACCGTGCCGGTAAAGCTATTGGCGATGCAACCGTTTGGGCTAAGTTGCAAACCACAGCTTACGATAAAGGTCACTACTGGCAAAGTTTGGAAACACCTAAAAGGCCGCCAATGCTTCCGTTGTTTTCTAAAGTTATTCCGTTTTTATTTGATACTTTAACTGTAGTCGCTTTGCGCCCTGCGCCACCATATATCAACGGCTCGCCAGAGTTTATCAAAGAGGCCCAGGAAGTTACAGCCATGAGCAATAACCACAGCCGTGATCATGAAGAGCAAGTGGCCTTTTGGGCCGATGGTATAGGTACTTACACGCCACCTGGCCACTGGAATGCGATAGCCGCCGATGAGTTTGTAAAACAAAATTATAGTGAGGTGCGTTGGGCGCGTAATTTTGCGCTATTAAACATGGCCGAAATGGATGCTGCTATTGTTTGCTGGGATACCAAATACTTTTACTTTAACGAGCGTCCGTCACAAGCCGATCCGATTATTAAAACTTTAACAGGTGTACCAAATTTTCCGGCTTACACCTCGGGACATTCTAACTTTAGCGCCGCTGCTGCAACCGTGTTAACTTATTTATTACCGGATAGGGGAAGTAAATTTACTGATTTGGCACAGGCGGCCGCAATGTCAAGGCTATACGGTGCTATTCACTTCCGCAGTGATTGCGAGGTTGGCCTGATAACCGGAGCCAAAGTTGGGCAATATGCTGTTACCAGGGGTAAGGCTGACGGAGCAGGAAATTAATTGCAAAGCAAAAGGAGTTAAAAAATGTCGCGCTTAACTATTGATCAAAAAATATATTTCACACTGCGTTTTGCTTCGGCAATGTGCTTTATCGGGCATGGCGCTTTTGGTATTATTACCAAACAAATCTGGTGTAACTACTTTGGTATTTTTGGTATAGGTCATGATATGGCCTATACCCTAATGCCGTATGTTGGTGTTGCGGATATTATTTTTGGTATATCACTATTGATTTACCCTGTAAGGGCGGTAGCTGCATGGCTGGTTGTATGGGGATTGGCAACCGCCTCTATGCGACCATTATCAGGCGAGCCCTTTGCCGAGTTTATCGAACGTGCAGGCAATTACGGGGCACCATTTGTGCTATTATTACTGCAAGGCGGTTTTAAAATTCCGTTTAAGCGATGGTTTAGCCGCATGGATGATAACGTAAGCTTAAATGCCGATACATTAAAAATGGCTGTCAGTTTTTTAAGGGTATTTGCTTTTTTGTTGTTAGTTGGCCATGGTTGGTTAAACGTTATTGAAAAGAAAAGCCTTATTGGTCAGTATCATGCTTTGGGGTTTAATGACCCTGCAAAAACGGCGCATATTGTTGGCATTTTTGAAATTTTGGCCGCATTTTCTATACTCATTCGTCCTTTTGCCAATATATTGCTTGTATTTATCGCCTGGAAAATTGTGAGCGAATTGTTTTATCCAAAATATGAAATTTTTGAATGGATAGAACGGGGTGGCAGCTACGGCGTGCTGTTATCTTTATGGTTCGCGGTTAAAAAAGCGCCCTCGGGTTTCCTATCGTTTACCTTAAAAAAACAGGTTCCAATAAAAGTTTAATCATTACATAACAACCTATAAAACATAGGTATAAGTTGGGTTTTACGGCTCGGCTTAGCCACGCTTTTATCTAAACATTACAAATACCAAACCTATTATGAAATCAATCTTAAAATTTATTACCTGCGTTTCTTTCGCAACATTATTGTTTTACAACAAGGCCAATGCCCAGGGCTGTGTAGCCATCAGGAGTACCGGCGGCTTATGTACAATGGATGAACATCCCGATAGCACTAATGCCGATGCAGGCAGCTGGTTGTTTAATAGTAATAATCGCTACTTCCGGTCATAGAAACACTTTGTAGGTACACAGGAGCAAAAGCAACGCATAGCACTGGGTACCAACGTAATTAATCATTCTTATACCCAGGATTTAACGCTTACCCGCATTTTTAATAACCGTTGGTCGTTTGCGGTTGATGTTCCTGTAGTGGATAACAGCCGTTCATCATTATATGAACATGGCGGCAAAGAGCGCTTAAGTACACATTCTTTTGGTTTAGGCGATATTCGCCTAACTGCTTATGCATGGTTATTAAATCCAGCCAAGGCACGTAAAGGGAATATCCAGGTTGGTTTAGGCCTAAAGCTGCCAACCGGTAATTACAATTACCAGGATTATTTTTACCACACCGGCGCAAATGATACCCGCACATTAGGTCCGGTTGATCAGTCTATACAGTTAGGGGACGGCGGTACAGGCATCACTACCGAACTGAATACCTACTACAATTTCACTCATAAATTTGGCTTGTATGGCAGTTTTTATTACCTCATTAGCCCAAGGGAGCAAAACGGCGTATCTACAGCCCGCGGTAGTGTACCAAGTGCTAAAGCGGTAGCAAACGGCAGCGATGTTATGAGCGTGCCAGATCAGTTAATGATAAGGGGAGGCGCAAGCTACGGCATCAGCAAATTTGATTTTTCGGCAGGTGTGCGTTATGAGTGTTTACCGGTTCATGATTTGGTAGGCGGCAGCAATGGCTTCAGAAGACCAGGTTACATTATATCGGCAGAGCCAGGTGTAACGTATCGTTTAAAATCTTTGTCTATATATGCGTTTGTACCGGTAGCCTTAAAACGCGACCGTACGCAAAGTGTTCCCGACAAAATTTCGACAAACCTAACCGGTACTTACACACAAGGCGACGCGGCTTTTGCCGATTACGCTATCAACATTGGAATTACGTACAGATTTAAATAAAGTTGGTTTACTGATTTAAGTAGAAGCCGGGCTTGAGACACCCGGCTTTTTTGTTTTTTATGATACTATTTTATTAAAAAAAGATAGTTTTACGCTATGAACACTCCCGAAGAAAACTTTGCGGCATTAGGTTTAAACCTGCCGCCTGCACCAAAACCACTTGGTGTTTATAAACCTTGTTTGGTTGATGGTAAATACCTTTACTTATCAGGTCACGGAACAGTACAGGATGATGGTACATTAATTATTGGCCGTATTGGGGATACTATTAATATGGAAGATGGTAAACTGGCAGCGCGCCAGGTAGGCCTGGCTATGCTGGCCACCATTAAAGCCAATATTGGCAGCCTTGATAAAGTAAAACGCGTTATTAAAGTATTAGGCATGGTAAACTGTACACCGGATTTTGAAAGGCATCCTTTCATTATTAACGGCGCAAGCGAACTGTTTGCCAAAGTTTGGGGCGAAGAAAACGGTATAGGCGTACGTAGCGCTGTAGGCATGGGCTCGTTACCAGATAACATTCCGGTGGAGATTGAAGCATTGTTTGAATTAGCTTAATTTTAGTAGTAAGTAGTTAGTATCAGGTATCAAGACACCTTGCAGTTTTGATACCTGGTTGGATGATATTTACTATAGCGATGGGTTTAAAACCTATCGTTATTTTTAAAGCCTTAATTTTTTATGACTGATCACTCACCAATCACTATTCACTGGTTTACAATAGATAATGTAGATAAACTGGATACACCGGCTTTGGTGGTTTATCCGGATAGGGTGCAGGCCAACATCGATTTGCTTAAAACCATGATTGATGATGTTGCCAGGTTAAGGCCGCATGTAAAAACCTATAAAAATAGGGAAGTAACACAGCTACTGCTTGATGCCGGTATCAACAAATTTAAGTGCGCAACCATTGCTGAGGCCGAATTGCTGGCTATTTGCAAAGCGCCCGATGTACTGCTGGCTTATCAACCTGTTGGGCCGAAGTTGCACCGGTTTATCAAACTGATACATGCATATCCACAAACCAAATTCTCGTGTTTGGTTGATAATGATGTTGCTGCCAAAGAGATCTCAGATGCGGCGAAACGGTATGAGATAAGTATCGATGTTTATTTAGATTTAAATGTTGGTATGAACCGTACGGGCATTGCACCGGGCTTTGAAGCTTTGCAATTGTATATGGATTGCGCGGTTTTGCCGGGCATTAATCCGGTAGGGCTGCACGCTTATGATGGCCATATTCATGATATCGACCTTGAAAAAAGAACCGAACGTTGTGACGCGGGTTTTAAAGCAGTTTTAAAATTACAGCAGGATTTACACGGCAAAGGGTACCCCGAGCCTGTTATAGTGGCAGGTGGATCGCCAACGTTTATAATTCATGCTAAACGGAAGCAGGTACAGTGTAGCCCCGGTACGTTTGTTTATTGGGATAGAGGTTATGAAGTGGGGATTCCAGAGCAACTTTTTTTGCCGGCGGTGCTGGTAATTACACGAGTGGTTTCGTTACCCGATGCCACCAAACTTTGTTTAGATGTTGGGCATAAATCTGTATCGGCCGAAAATGAATTGGGTAAGCGCGTTTACTTTTTAAACGCTCCCGAATTGATACCAACAGGCCAAAGTGAAGAACACTTGGTAGTTGAAGCTGGCAAGGGCCACCATTGCCAAATTGGGGATGTACTTTATGGCATCCCGCATCATGTATGCCCAACAGTGGCTTTACATGAACGGATTTATACTATTGAAAATAATACACTTACAAGCGAATGGCTGAACAGCGCCCGCGACCGTAAGATTACCATTTAACATAAAAAAAACATGTTTATAGTAGATGCCCATTTAGACCTGAGCATGAACGCGTTGGAATGGAACCGTGATCTTACCCGTCCGCTGGCCGAACTTAATCAGCGCGAAGAAGGTCTTACCGATAAACCAGATCGTGCTAAAGCAGTAATAACCCTACCCGAATTACGCAAGGGTAATATTGGTTTAGTTGTGGCTACACAAATAGGAAGGTACGTTGCCCCGGGTAATCCTTTACCCGGCTGGCATTCGCCAGAGCAGGCCTGGGCGCAAACGCAGGGACAGGTAGCCTGGTACAAAGCCATGGAAGATGCCGGCGAAATGGTGCAGGTAAATGATCTGGCATCACTTGAAAAACATTTGGCTTATTGGAACGATGTTGAGCCGGTGGATGGTAAAGCTATTGGCTATATCCTGAGCTTAGAGGGTGCGGATTCTATTGTAACCGTGCAGCACCTGGAAAGGGCTTATAACTATGGGTTGCGTGCTGTAGGTCCGGCACATTACGGCCCTGGTAGGTATGCGCAGGGTACCGACGCTACCGGTTACATGGGCCCCAAAGGCCATGAATTGCTAAAGGAGATGGAACGCCTAAACATTATCCTGGATGCCACCCATTTATGCGATGATAGCTTTTGGGAAGCATTGGATCATTTTAATGGCCACGTTTGGGCAAGCCACAACAACTGCCGGGCACTGGTAAACCATAACCGTCAATATAGCGATGAAATGATTAAAGTATTGATAGAACGGGGAGCGGTTATTGGTGCGGCTTTAGATGCCTGGATGATGGTACCGGGATGGGTGAGGGGCGTATCAACCCCTAAAGGCATGAACTGTAATATGGAAGTAATGGTTGACCACATCGATCATATTTGCCAGATAGCAGGCAATGCCTTACACGTAGGGATGGGTACTGATTTAGATGGCGCTTTTGGGCGCGAGCAATGCCCTTATGATTTGGAGACTATAGCTGATATGCAAAAAGTTCCGGCTTTGTTAAAGAAAAGAGGCTATACCGATGCAGATATCAATAATATGATGCATGGTAACTGGCTAAGGTTTTTAAGAAACGCCTGGGCTTAAAGGCGAGGGTCTAATAAGCTGTTAAAAAAAGAAATTTATTCATTGCCGTTGACTTTAGTCAACGGTAAAATACAGCGTCATTATTGGCTTTAGCCCCAATATTCAGACGGAATTTGGCTAAAGCCATTCGCTTTTTTAATATTCCGTTGACTAAAGTCAACGGCAATGATTTTTATATCATACAAAAATAATCTGAACGGAGTGTAAACCGCTCCTAAGAAAAGTCTTGACTCTTGATTCTAATCTCTTGACTCTTTTTTCACCCCCGTGTAAAACAATAAGCTACAATCCTGATAATATCTGTAAATAAACCTACTTTGCATTAATGAATGCAGAACAATCGAGGTTAAAGGATACAAGCTGGAAAAAATGGGGGCCATACGTAACTGATCGCCAATGGGGAACTGTTCGTGAAGATTACAGCGCCAATGGCGATGCCTGGAATTATATTACCCATGAAATGGCCCGCAGCAAGGCTTATCGCTGGGGTGAAGAAGGTATAGCCGGTATTTGCGACCGTCAGCAGATCCTCTGTTTTGCCCTGGCCTTATGGAACAAAAAAGACCCCATCATCAAGGAACGTTACTTCGGCCTCAGTAATCCCGAAGGCAACCATGGCGAAGATGTGAAGGAACTGTACTACTACCTGGATAGTACGCCCACGCACTCTTACATGAAAACGTTGTACAAGTATCCCCAAAACGAGTTTCCCTACAGCTGGCTTGTAAACGAAAACAAACGGCGCAACAGAAACGATCCGGAGTTTGAGCTGATGGATACCGGCATTTTTGACAATGACGAATATTTTGATGTATTTACCGAATACGCCAAAAATGCGCAGGATGATATCCTCATTAAAATAACAATTCATAATCGGGGCGATAAGGATGCAGCTTTAAATGTGATGCCTACGCTTTGGTTCCGCAATACATGGAGCTGGGGGTATGATCCGTATAAGCCGGGTATCACAGCTAACGGGAATGGCACAACGGGTATTTTCCATAAAGATCTCGGTCAGCTTTGGTTGCATGCCGAGGGAAACCCGCAGGTTTTGTTTTGCGATAACGAAACCAATATGAGCAAGCTGTACCACTATGATAGCGGACTTAAATATCACAAGGATGGTATAAACGATTATATTGTACATGGCGCCAATACCATCAACTCTAAAAATACGGGCACCAAAGCCGCTGTAAACTATGATATTACCGTAGGTGCAAAACAAAGCATTACGTTGCGGTTAAGGCTATCGCCCGACGCCAACTACGGTTTTGAAGATTTTGACCACATCTTTGATATTCGCCTAACCGAGGCCAACCAGTTTTACAACGACATATACAGCAATAAAGACGATGCCGACAGGTGTATGGTTCAACGCCAGGCATTTGCGGGCATGTTGTGGAACAAGCAATTCTATTACTCAGATATCCGCCAATGGCGACATGGAGACCCAGGGCAACCCAAGCCACCGGCACAAAGAAAAACCGCCCGAAATAGCAAGTGGAAACACCTGAATACCAAGGATATTATTTCCATGCCAGATAAATGGGAATACCCGTGGTTTGCGGCCTGGGATTTAGCATTCCACTGTTTACCACTGGCTACGGTTGATATAGCCTTTGCCAAAAATCAATTGGTGTTGCTTACCCGGGATTGGTATATGCATCCCAACGGACAATTGCCCGCCTATGAATGGGATTTTGGCGATGTAAATCCTCCTGTGCATGCCATGGCTGTTTGGAACATCTACAAAACAGATAAAACGGCTAACGGGGGTAAAGGGGATACTTACTTCCTGGAAAGAGTTTTTCACAAACTGATGCTCAATTTTACCTGGTGGGTAAACCGTAAGGATGCATCTGGCAATAATATTTTTGAAGGCGGTTTTTTGGGGATGGATAACATAGGCGTGTTTGACAGGAACACCCGATTGCCATCCGGTCAGCACTTGGAGCAAGCCGATGGCACCAGCTGGATGGCCATGTATTCATTAAACCTGCTGCGCATCGCTACAGAACTGGCCGAAACGGATAAAGCTTATGAGGATATTGCCTCAAAGTTTTTTGAACATTTTATTTATATCGTGGGTGCCATGTCAAACCTTGGCGAAAACAACCAGGGTTTGTGGGATGAAGAGGACGGTTTCTTTTATGATCAGTTACGCTTCCCCGACGATGGATCGGTAAAAATGAAGGTTCGTAGTATCGTGGGCTTAATCCCATTATTTGCTACTGAAGTTTTAGACGAAAGTGATATAGCCGATAGCCCCATCTTTACAGAACGCATGAAATGGTTTGCCGAAAAGCGGCCAGATTTAGCTTCGCTGGTGTCCCGGTGGAACGAAAAGAGCAGTACCGGCAGGCATTTGATTAGCTTACTCCGTGGTTACCGGATGAAATCAATCCTGAAATACATGCTCGATGAAAAAGAGTTTTTGAGCAATTATGGTATTCGGTCACTTTCAAAATACCACCAGGAGCACCCTTATAAAATATCGGTTAATGGAATGGAGTTTGGTATAGGCTATATTCCCGGCGAAAGTGACAGTGGCCTATTTGGTGGCAACAGTAACTGGCGTGGCCCGATATGGATGCCAATCAATTATCTCATTATTGATAGTTTACACCGCTTCCATCATTACTACGGTGACGATTTTAAGGTAGAATGCCCAACCGGATCTGGCATTTTTATGAATTTAGGTGAGGTTGCTGGCGAACTTTATAACAGGGTATCAAAGCTGTTTTTAAGGGACGACAAGGGTAACCGAGCGATATTCGGCAACAATCAAAAGATGCAAACCGATCCCCATTTTAAAGATTATATCCTTTTCTACGAGTTTTTTGATGGTGATAACGGGCGGGGAGCAGGTGCCTCGCACCAAACCGGGTGGACTGGTTTAATAGCAAACTGTTTGCATACAGTATAGCGGCCTCTACTAAATCCTTTCCGCTGGTTAGCGGAAGAACTTTAAAATATGCAAATTAAAAAGTCTCCCCCTTCAGGGGGAGATTTAGAGGGGGCTTATTATTGTGTAAAAAAGACACAATAATATATAAAATGCTGAAAATTAATTTTTAGATTTACTGTACCACATTAAAACTAAAATTATCAGCATGAATTACAACAGGAGAAAATTTATCCAAAGTGCGGGCGCGTTGGCACTTGGCGGTATGGCTATGTCTGGCAAGGCAGCAAGTTTGCTAAGCAATATGGCACCGCATCCAATAGGTTTACAGCTATTTACCTTTTTTGGCGTTATTGACGAAGATGTAAAAGGCACGCTCACCAAAATAGCGGCATTAGGTTATAAAGACATGGAATCGGCCTTTAGCAAAAAAGGCGGTTATTATGGAATGAAACCAAAGGAGTTTAAGGCGATGGTTAATGGCCTGGGCATGAACTGGACATCGCACCACGTACTTGGCGCACCTTTCAAACTTCCTCCCGGAACTAAATTACCTAACGGTGCCGATGGTAAACCGATGGTGATCCCGCCAATGAAAAATCTGCGCGATAACATGCAGGAATTAGTTGACGACGCGGCCGCAGGCGGTATTAAATACCTGGTTTGCGCAAACTCGCCAACCAGTACCTTAGACGAAATAAAATCAACCATCGAAGTATTAAACAAAACAGGCGAAGCCACCAAAAAGGTAGGAATCCAGTTTGCATACCACAACCATGATATGGAGTTTCATGCGGTTGAAGGTAAAGTGCCATATGATTTGCTATTGAGCGAAACCGATCCGCATAACGTGAAAATGGAGCTTGACCTGGCCTGGGCTGTTAAAGGTGGTAAAAACCCTGTAGAGATGTTTAAACAACATCCCGGACGTTTCCCGCTCTGGCATGTGAAGGACTTGGATGCCGAACGTAAAACGATATTACCGGTAGGTAGTGGTACAATAGATTTTAAACCCATCTTCGCGGCTGCAAAATCAGCAGGAATGCAGCACTTCTTTGTAGAACACGACGGCCCTAAAGATCCGTTGGCGAGCATCACTGCCAGTATCAAATATTTAAAGGGGACGTTAAAGGTTTAAGTTGTTCATTTGTTCACTGGTTCATTAGTTCATTGGGCTCTTATGTTGTTTGATAGATATAGCAGATTTCCTGATTTATTAATATTGCTATTTCATATATAAAGTTATCGAACTTTTTACCAATCAACTAATGAACCAGTGAACCAGTGAACCAATGAACCAACCCCTTAACAATTCCATAACATAGCCCCGTTTTGATTTAAGGCCTGCTTTAAGTATCTTAAGGCGGCAAATCAAAACATATGGAAGCACCCCCGGCAGAGCATTTAAAAAAAGTTTTAAAACCCATCCATCTTTGGGCCATTGCCGTTGGCCTGGTTATATCTGGCGAATACTTTGGCTGGAATTTAGGTTGGGATGTTGCCGGTACTATAGGCTTGTTAATTGCTACCGTGGTGATCACGGTAATGTATATCACGTTCATTTTCAGCTATACGGAACTCACCGCGGCTATCCCGCATGCGGGCGGGGCTTTCGCTTACGCATATCGGGCAATGGGACCTTTCGGTGGCCTTATAGCTGGTTACGCTACCCTTATAGATTTTCTGCTCGCTTCGCCAGCTATAGCTATTTCCCTGGGGAGCTACCTTCATTTTTTATATCCGGCTATCCCAATTATGCAATCGGCCATGCTGTTTAACGCGGCTTTTGTGATGCTTAATATTTCGGGCGTTAAGGAATCGGCAACATTTTCGGTGTTTATTACCATTTTGGCTGTGGCCGAATTGCTGTTGTATATGGGCGTGGTTAGTCCGAATTTTAAAATGGATAACTATTTGAGCAATCCAATGCCTTTTGGTTGGAGTGGCGTATTCGCGGCCCTGCCATTCGCGGTTTGGTTTTACCTGGCCATAGAAGGCGTAGCTATGGTAGCCGAAGAAGTTAAAGACCCTAAAAAAGATATCCCCAAGGGTTATATATCCGCTCTTGCTACTTTAGTAGCCCTGGCCTTGGGTGTAATGGTACTGACAGGCGGCATAACCGACTGGCGTAAGCTAAGCAAACTTGATTATCCTTTACCCGAGGCTGTAGGCATTGTATTAGGCAAGGCCAGCGGCTTAACCAAAATATTTGCCAGTATTGGTTTGTTTGGGCTGATAGCTTCCCTGCATGGAACTATTTTAGCGTCATCCAGGCAGGTGTTTGCAATGGCCCGCAGCGGTTATTTGCCAACTGGGCTATCTAACCTAAACCATCGGTTTAAAACACCACATTGGTCGCTTATTGCAGCGGGACTGGTTAGCTTTTTAGCCATTTACTTTGGCACAACAACCAAAGATGGTACAGGGCAACTCATTATTTTATCGGTGTTAGGTGCTGTGGTGATGTATATGATGTGTATGGTTAGCCTGTTTATCCTCCGCAAAAAAGAGCCCAATTTGGAGCGCCCGTTTACAGCGCCATTTTATCCTGTTTTCCCCGCCATTGCTTTGGTTATTTCTGTTATTTGTCTTTTTGCAATTATATATTTTAATAAACAGGTAACAGTCATGTTTTTTGGCGGACTGGTAGGTATCATATTGATTTTTGTATTGATGGGGAAACATAAAGAAGCCTTAACAGATGATTTGATGGTAACACCTGAATAAGTTTGACCTGTACTACGTTTACCAATGAACTAATGAACCAGTGAACAAATGACCGCTTTTAAAACAACCATACGTCATAAGGTATATAAGTTTCACGATCTGAAAGCTTTACTGGGAAAAGCATCGCCTCACCGATCGGGCGATGAGTTAGCAGGCGTTTGCGCGCATAGTTATGAGGAACGGGTTGCCGCCCAAATCACCTTAGCTGATGTACCCTTGAAAACCTTTTTAAATGAGGTTATCATTCCTTATGAGGATGATGAGGTTACCCGTTTAATAATTGATAGCCATGATGTTAATGCTTTTGCATTAATAAACCATTTAACAGTTGGCGAATTGCGCGACTGGCTGTTAAGCGACGATACCGATACCTTAACTTTAACAAACCTGGCATCCGGCTTAACGCCCGAAATGGTGGCTGCGGTATCTAAACTGATGCGTAACCAGGATTTGATCGCGGTAGCAAAAAAGTGTGAGGTAGTAACGCGGTTTCGGAATACTATAGGTTTAAAAGGGCATTTCAGTACCCGGCTACAGCCAAATCATCCTACAGATGATCCTCGGGGCGTTGCGGCCAGCATTATTGACGGTTTGTTATTTGGCAGCGGCGATGCTACAATTGGCATTAACCCCGCTACTGATAGCCCGGCGGCGGTAAGCAAGTTGCTTACCTTGATGGATAATATCAGGTTCCAGTTTGAAATACCTACCCAAACCTGCGTACTAAGTCATATCACTACAACATTACAGTTAATCAATGACGGCGCACCGGTTGATCTTTGCTTTCAATCCATTGCCGGTACCGAGAAGGCAAATACCAGTTTCGGTATTAATTTGAATATAATTGAGGAGGCATACCAGGCCACTTTATCTTTAAACAGGGGAACAGCAGGCAATAATGTGATGTATTTTGAAACCGGGCAGGGCAGCGCGCTATCGGCAAATGCCAATTTTGGAGTCGATCAGCAAACCTGCGAGGTGAGGGCCTACGCCGTAGCCCGTAAGTTTAAGCCCTTGTTGGTAAATACCGTAGTCGGCTTTATCGGACCTGAATATTTATATGATGGCAAGCAAATTATCCGTGCTGCGTTAGAGGATCATTTTTGCGGTAAACTATTGGGGCTACCCATGGGCTGCGATGTTTGCTACACTAACCATGCCGAGGCCGACCAGGATGATATGGACAACCTGCTTACCTTGTTGGGCGTAGCAGGCTGCAATTTTGTAATGGGCATCCCTGGTGCCGATGATATTATGCTTAATTATCAATCTACGTCCTTTCACGATGCTTTGTACCTTCGTAAGGTATTAGGAGTTAAGCCGGCACCAGAGTTTGAACAATGGCTCATAAAGCAGGGAATTACCGATGATAAGGGTAACATGCTAACCATAAATCCCACTCATAGCCTGCTTGGTGCCGTAATTTAACTATGAAAAGGAACATCCCACAGGAAATAGAGCCTTTAAAAGCCTTGCAGGAGTTTACTTCGGCAAGGATAGCTATTGGCCGGGTGGGTACAAGCATTCCGCTAAAACAATCGTTGGATTTTAAATTAGCCCATGCCCACGCGCGGGATGCCGTATACTCTGTGCTGGATATTGATCATTTAACCGAATCATTAAGGCGCTTTGAGCTGCCCGTTTTACACCTGCACAGCCAGATCACCGATAGGCGACAATACCTGCAACGGCCCGATCTGGGGCGTAAGCTCAATGACACATCTATAGATCATTTGAGGGATATTACCACAATGAGCAGTGATGTTGCCATTATTATAGCAGATGGATTATCGGCGATGGCAATCTCTGAAAATACTTTGGGCTTACTAAAAGAGCTTATCCCGCTGTTAACTGCTTCGGGCTATAAATTAGCCCCAATAACACTGGTTGAACAGGGGCGGGTAGCCATAGGCGACGATATTGGTCACGGTTTAAAAGCCAAATTGAGCCTGATGCTGATAGGCGAGCGACCGGGCTTAAGCTCGGCAGATAGCCTGGGTGTGTATCTTACGTACAAACCCAGGCCCGGACTTACCGACGAAATGCGCAATTGTGTATCTAACATACGCCCTAAAGGGTTATCGTATAAAAAGGCTGCTAAAAAGATATTCTATCTTATTAACGAAGCTTTTACCCGCAAACTATCGGGAGTTGAATTAAAGGACAATGCAGGTTTGTTAGATGGGCATTGATATTTAAGAGACCTGCTTATTTCTTAGCTGGCCTTTTCTCAATGGTACCATTGAATGAAATCGGGTCGCGGTTGCTGCTGATCACCTGTAACGAAGCGTATCCGTCATTGCTTATAGTGAGGTACATAGATTGCACGTCATTCCACTTACCGATGTTTTTATCTTTTGGTTTAATGGTTACAGACCAACCATCTTTTTTACCTGCTTTTAAAACATATGAGAAATTGGTGTTGGTGAACTTAATCCCTCCATCACTTGAGCCATATGGTGGTGCAACGTAGGCCCGCCCAAAATAAGGGAGGTAACATATAATTGTGTCTTTGGTAATAGTCAAATCATAACTGGAGGTTAAGGAACGCCCTGCACTCCTTGTAGGATTCACGTAATTAGCGTCAAACACAAAATTCTGATCTTCAACAATTTGTTTCACTTCGGCTATGCGTGCGGCTTTGCGGTCTTTGCTTTTGCTTTGCGCGTTGGCAGTGCCAACACCGGCTAATGCAAGTATTACGGCCAGCGAAAATATTTTTAATAATTTCATAACTAAATAATTTAATGTTTTAGACAAGGATGCAGATTTAAGGTTTATTCCATATCAAATTTAAATAAAAAAGCCATCCGTTTTATGCGGATGGCTTCAAGATATTTATATATGATATTACTTATATCAAATTAACGCTACGGTTCACAAACTCGGTAAGTTCGGCACCAGTTAACAGGCCTTGCGAAAGCAGGGCCAGGTCAAACGCCTGTTTTGATAATTGTGCCTGCACTTCTTCGTTATCTTCCTGTAGAATACGGGTGATTAACTTGTGGTTGCCGTTTACAATTACTTTGTAATTATCCGGCATATTGCCATAAAAGCTCATGCCACCACCCATAGCTGCCATATCTTTCATACGGCGCATAAACTCATCCATAGTTACAGTTACAGGTAACTCATCCGGGCTAAGGCTTTCTAATTGAACGTTATATGCAGGTTTGTTGATGGATTTGTTGAAGATATCTTTAACCCTGGTTGATTGCTCATCGGTTAAAACAGATTCAGGTGCTTCGTCTTTTTTGATCAGTTTATCAGCAACATCGGCATCAACACGTTTCAATGATGTTTTATCTAATTTTTGCTCTAACTGGCTAATGAAGTGGTTGTCAATAGGGGAGTTCATCACCAAAATATCATAACCTTTTTTATTGGCCGACTGGATGAATGAATCCTGTTTAGCCGGATCATTAGTGTAGATGTAAACTAAATTGCCGTCTTTATCGGTTTGAGTAGCTTCTACTTTCTCTTTATACTCTGGTAAAGTGAAGTTTTCTTTTTTGGTGTTGGTTACCAAAACAAAGTCTTTGGCTTTGTCATAAAATTTGTCTTCGCTTACCATGCCATATTTTACAAACAGACCAATGTCGGTCCATTTTTCTTCGTAGGCTTTGCGGTCGGCTTTAAATAGCTCTGATAATTTGTCAGCCACTTTTTTGGTGATGTAGCTGTTGATTTTTTTAACGTTGCTATCGGCTTGTAAAAAGCTGCGTGAAACGTTCAACGGGATATCCGGTGAATCGATAACACCATGTAACAGCATTAAAAATTCAGGAACAATATCTTTCACTTCGTCGGTAATAAATACCTGGCGACTGAATAATTTGATCTTGTTTTTAGAAATCTCGAAATCGTTTTTAAGCTTAGGGAAGTAAAGTACACCTGTTAAGTTGAATGGATAATCAACATTCAGGTGAATCCAGAATAACGGGTCTTCGCTAAAAGTATAAAGCTGTTTGTAAAAATCAAGGTAATCTTGCTCTTTTAATTCAGATGGAGCTTTAGTCCAGATAGGATTAGTGTCATTGATGATGTTATCTATTTGTACATCAATGTATTTGGTTTTGCCTTCTTCGTCAACGCCATCTTCTTCCTGTTCTGTTTTGGTGCCGAATTTAATAGGTACAGGTAGGAATTTGCAATACTTGTCAAGAATCTCCTGTAATTTATGCTGACTTAAAAACTCTTCAGATTCACTGTTGATGTACAGGGTAATTTCGGTACCACGCTCGGCCAAAACGCCTTCGCCAATTTCAAACTCGGTACTGCCATCACATACCCAGTAAGCAGGCTCTGCGCCTTCCTGGTAGCTAAGGGTTTGTATTTCAACTTTATCGGCAACCATGAAAGCCGAGTAAAAGCCTAAACCAAAGCGGCCGATAATTTCATTGGCATCTTTAGCTTCTTTAAATTTTTCCATAAACTCAGTAGCGCCAGAGAATGCTATCTGGTTGATGTATTTTTTAATTTCTTCGGCGGTCATACCCAGGCCATTATCGCTAATGGTGATGGTTTTTTTAGCCTCGTCAAATGCAACTTCAACACGCAGATCACCAAGTTCGCCATTGTATTGGCCTAATGAGGCCAGGCGTTTAATTTTTTGGGTGGCATCAACAGCGTTTGATACCAGCTCGCGCAAAAATATCTCGTTGTCTGAGTATAAAAATTTCTTAATTATCGGAAAAATGTTTTCGGTGTGGATCGAAATACTGCCTTTTTCTTGCATAATATTTATTGATGATTGATTTTAATATGATTTACACCCTGCAACTATCAATGCATGTTCCAAAGGGCAAAAACTTGTCAAATTGGCAGTAGATTGTGAATAGTTTCCCTATAGACAGAATACTGTAAACCGTTTACCCACTCATAAACTCTGTATATTTTAGTTATTTTTACGCTGCCTATGAAATACCTTAACATGAAAAAAATAATAAACTTAAATTTGTTTCTACTGGTTATTTTACTTTCGGTAGTCAGTTGCAAAGACAAAAAGAAAGAAACTCCTGCAGTTGCCCATAAAGACACTACGCATGCAGTTGATACTTCGTTTTTAGATGATAAGAATTATATATTTCAAAATCTCACGGATACCCGACAGGTTATAATGGTCTTTGGGAGACCGAATGATCATACAACCAATAATGAGGTTTACACTGACTCTTCATTTACCCGAAAATACGTACCACTTACCGCTGATCAAAGAGAAAAGTTGATTGCGCCGTCTGTCTCTAAACAACTCGACGTTAACTCAAAATATGCAAGAGATTTAATGACTGCTTATTTTGTTTCGAAGCAAAAGAAGATAGGTGACCTACAGCCAATAATTATTTCTATACAGGGCGACGATTACGGTTCATTGACTATGATAATTTTAAATAAACAACATCAGCCTGTAGATGGTTATAACCTGGATGGCGGCATGCAGCCGGGACCTACTGATCTTGGCAATGCGGCAACAATGTTTGACCTAAAAAGTTACTCTAAATTAAGAAACAGGGAAATAACCACGGTGCGGATGGACGAAATTGATTATATCGATACATTGAAAAGAGATTCACAGATAGACTCCAATGTATTTAAAACCCTTATACAAGCAGATGGCAGTTTTAACACCAGGCAAACGGTTAAAGCGCATTTTTTTATTAAGCCGAAAAACAACTCTACTAAATAATAGATAAAAAAGCATTCACCACATCATTCAATTTTGCTATCGTCTCCTCGTCGGCCACTTTATCTCCGTCCATTTTCGACCGGATAAAGGAGATATTCAATCGCGTACTATCGGGTACCATTGCATTGAGCGCGCCCAGGATGAGTAGCAAGGCTGCGTGAGCCGCTTCGCCACCTAAAGACGCGGTGATCAAAGCTGTTGGCTTATCTGAGAAGGAACCACTTGAAACTGTCCAATCCAGCATGTTTTTTAACTGACCGGGTACACCAAAGGCATACTCAGGAGTACAAATGATAATGCCATCGGCTTCGCTTAACAAGCCTCGTAACTTAATGACGGATTCATTAACGTCATCATTATCCAATCCCGGATCAAAGGGAGGGATGAGTGCCAGTTCATCGTAAATGATGTAACTGATATTATTAGGCATTAACTCGCCTAAATATTTTAAAATATTATGATTTGTTGAGCCATTCCTTAAACTGCCGGAGATAGCCAAAACATTGCGATTGTTCATTATTAGTAGAAGTTGTAAATATGCTAATCAAAAAGTTTCCCCTTCAGGGGGCGGAGGGGGCTACGGCACAAACTGCAAAATAAACGATGAACCCTTACCTTCCGTTGATTGTACCTGGATGTTCCCCTTATGCAGCAACATAATTTGTTTACACAAGCTCAAGCCAATGCCGCTGCCGGTTTTCTTGGTACTGAAAAACGGGATAAAGATTTTATCCAATAGTTCGTGTGGCATGCCCATGCCATTATCGGTAATTTTAACCAGGGTTTTGCTGCCGCTTTGTGCTTCGGCAGATAGGGTGATGCGTGGTTCTTCGCGGTCTTTGACGGCTTCAATGGCGTTAACCAGCAAATTGATCATTACCTGTTCAATGAGGTTAATATCGGCTTCCACGGCAAGGGCGGGGTCGCGTAGGATGATCTCCAGTTCAATGTTCTTTTTCTCCAGCGTTGGGCGCATCAGGCTGTTGAGGTTTTCAAACAGGTTGCGCACCAATACTTTATCTCTATCTAATTTGGTGATCTTATTAAGGCTACGGTAGCTTTCTGTAAATTTAAGCAGACCGTCACTGCGGCGTTTAATAGTATCAATACCCAGTTCCAGATCTTCCAGATCGCTGCCGTCCATAGATTCGGTGATCTCCGGACTTTGCAGCCTGTTTTTTAAAGTATCCGCTAAAGACGAAATAGGTGCAACCGAATTCATGATTTCATGTGTCATGACGTTCAATAACTTCGACCATGCTTTTGATTCTGTTTCGTCCAGCGCTTCGCTTACGTTTTGAAACGCTATCAGTTTATACAGCTTTTCGTCGCTACGCATCAAACTGGCGGTGATCAATATTTTTACCAATTGCTGGTTGCGGGTTATGGTAATAATATTGCTTTCGCCGGGTTTAAGCCTGATCAATTCCTGGTATAAATCGGGTTCCCTTTTCTCTAACGACTGGATAGTTTTAAGGTAGGGGATACTCAACAGTTTTTTAAAAGCCTCATTAATCCAGCTGATATTGCCTGTATCTTCTTCGTACGATAAAATCCCGGTATCTACCAGTTCCAATATCTTTTGCAGGTAGTGGTACTGCGTTTCGCGCTCGCGGCTAATCAGCTTAAAGGTGGTATTGATGTCATTAAAACCTTTACGCAACGGTTTTAACTCATTTGGTGCTTTACGCACATCAAAATGGCGCGAAAAATCGCGGTAATGGATGGATTCAACAAACTGATTAACCTCATCCTGTGCTTTTTTCTGAAAGCGTATCATCTCTATCACCGAATAAATAATAAGCGGGATAAAAATAACCAGGTACAATGGCTGACCCTTAACAGTAACAAAGGCGGCGGCGCATAAAGCCAAAAACATTAAAAATACACGCAGCAACAGCCGCCATTCGTAACGGTTAAATATCATATTTACTTAATCTTCGGTATAAGGCAGTACGGGTAAGGCCAAGTTCTTTAGCCGCACGGGTAATATTGCCGTTGTGCTTTTCTATCACCTTTAAAATCGCATTTTTCTCTAAGGTGCTTAACTGGATGTTATCGTCATTAACGGTATTATCTGTGGCAGTTTCCAGGATAGAAAATATCAGGTCGTCTGGGCGTAAGGTATTTTCGTCGGCCATAATCACGGCGCGTTCAATAGTGTATTGCAATTCGCGTACGTTGCCGGGATAATTGTATGATTTTAGTTTTTGCAGTGCCGCGGTATCAAAATCCATAGCCGGTTTAAGATACTTGGTTGCATAAAGTTTAGCAAAGTGACGCGCCAGTATCGCGATATCCTCATTACGACGACGCAATGGCGGCATATTAATCTCTACCGTATTTATCCTGTAAATTAAATCCTTACGGAAACGATTTTCATTGGCCAGTTCGCTCATGGGCACGTTTGTGGCGCAAATGAGCCTGATGTCGACATCTACAGCTTTGTTGGTACCTAACCGCGTTACCTGCCTGTTTTGTAATATGGTAAGCAGTTTTGCTTGCTGCTGCAGGCTGATATTGCCAATCTCATCTAAAAATAGCGTACCGCCCTGCGCGTCTTCAAACCTGCCGGCACGGTCCTCCCTGGCATCGGTAAAAGCCCCTTTTTTATGACCGAACAATTCGCTTTCAAATAAAGTGTCAGTAAGCGCGCCCACGTCTACTTTCACAAATGGTTTATCGGCCCGTAATGAACGTTCATGAATGGCTTTTGCCATTAAATCCTTGCCCGTGCCATTTTCGCCCAGGATAAGGATATTGGCGTCGGTGGGTGCAATCTTGTTTACTTTATGAAAAATATCCTGCATCACTTCCGATTCGCCGAGGATAGAGGTATCGCCGGCCGTGCTTTTTGCAGCCGTTTTGGCAACTTTAGCACCGCCTTCTTTTTTATCAAGCAGTTCTTTTATAGTGGCAATCAGTTTTTCATTATGCCATGGTTTTACCACAAAATCATCAGCACCTTCTTTAAGTGAGCGCACAGCTAAATCGATATCGCCATAGGCGGTTATCATTATCACGCAAACATTGGGTTTCCAATCTTTCACTTTGCGCAGCCAATATAAACCCTCATTGCCGGTATTAATGGCGCTGTTAAAGTTCATATCTAACAAAACCAGGTCTACCTCGTTTTTTTGCAGTAACCAATTTAGGTTTTCGGGATTTTTTTCGGTGATAACTTCGCCAGCCTGTGTTTTAAGCAATAATTTCACGGCGGTTAGTACATCCGGATCATCATCAACAATTAAAATGGTAGCTTTTTTTAATATCATTTTTTGTAGTTCATAGTTGTTAAAAGTATCAAGTACTTAGTATCAAGTATCAAGACTTTTTTGGTTTATTGATTATTCCGGTAGTTAATGATGATATTGCATAGTAGACGCACCTGGTGAGTTAAACGTTACTCAGCAGAGCAATAATTTACTACATTCCCTGGGGCAATGCACATCAACAAAAACTTTAGAAAACTTTCTGCAAATTAATAATTGCGCAGTTAAGTTTCATAGCAGATACATAAATAGTATTATTAAATAATTAATGCTGTATAAACAGATCATATTAAAAGTGTTTACAGCGGGCAAGCTTAATATTCATGATGCATTTTCCTTTGCGGCTTTTTAATTGCAGCTGCCTTAATTCTTGATTCTAATCCCCAGCCTGTACGCAACCGCACATAAAGTGTTTCACTACCGTACGCTTTTAAATTGATGTTAATTATATAATTTATTGATTTATAGATATTTATGTATTTGGTACGGCTTTTAACGCTATATTGGCATAAGCAATTTACCTAATGTTAAAAAATTACATCAAAATAGCCTGGAGAAACCTTATTAAGCATAAGGTATTCTCATTTATAAACGTGGGCGGTTTAGCCATAGGCGTGGCAGCATTTTGGCTGATAAGCCTTTACGTGGCCGATGAATGGAGTTTTGACCGTTACAATACCAAGGCCGATCGTATTTTTCGTATTGCACAACATGGCGAATGGAATGGAGGAAAATTTAATCTTGCTGTTACCTCGCCTCCATACGCTCCCGCATTAAAAAACGATTATCCCGAGGTTGAAGAAGCCGTACGAATTGATGCCGAAGGCGGCGGTAAAATAAACTACGGAGATAAACAGATAAATGAGGGCTCTATATTATTTACAGATAAAGCCATTTTTAATGTATTTACCTTTCACTTTTTATACGGCGACGCGGAATCGGCGCTGGCAAAACCACAAACTATTGTTTTAACTAAAACGCTTGCGGTTAAGCTGTTTGGCGATGCCGAAAACGCACTGAATAAAACCATCAATATTGAAAATACCCCAACAGCTGTAACCGGTGTTATTGACGACGTACCTGTGAACTCACACTTTGGTTTTCACGCTTTGCGCCCGTTCCCAACAGGGTTTACCGGTAAATGGGGCAACTCAAACCTGTACACTTATGTATTGCTCAAAAATCATGATGATTACAAAAAGATAGAAGCCAACTCCGACGCTTTTTTTAATAAATACCTCAAGGGTGATTTGGGCAAAATGAAATTCAATATGGAGTTGCAGCCGCTAACCGATATCCACCTCAAATCGGCGTTGGATTATGAAATAGGTAATAACGGTAATATAACCTACGTGTACGTATTTAGTGTGGTAGCGTTGTTGATTTTAGCCATCGCGGTTATCAATTACGTTAACCTTACAACGGCCCGCTCATCGGTTAGGGTAAAAGAAATAGGGGTGCGTAAAGTGATCGGTTCTGGCAAAACCCAGTTAATGGTTATGTTTTTTGCCGAATCGATTTTGTTAACCGTAATAGCTACGCTTTTGGCAGGGGTGCTCATTCAGTTTGTGCTGCCTTATTTTAACCAGTTATCGGGTAAAAATCTGGTGTTAACGCAATTTGGCTTAACCAAAACCATCATCGCCTTTGCGCTATTTTCGTTTACCACAGGAATGCTAAGCGGTTTATATCCGGCATTATTTCTTTCGGGCTTTAAAACCATATCAGCCATGAAGGGGCAAATGGGCAGCCAGGCATCTACTATATTATTCAGAAAATCATTGGTGGTGTTTCAGTTTGTGATCACCATTGTGATGATTGCCGGTTCATGCATCATTTACCAGCAGCTAAACTTTGTAATGAACAAGGACCTTGGTTTTAATAAAGCCCAGGTACTCACTTTTCACATACATGATAAATCTGCACGAACTAAAATTGCCGCTATAAAAACCCAGTTGCTGCAAAATCCCGCTATAGAAAGCGTAGGTATTGCCGGTAATCCTATCGGTAATAACGACATAGGTGGTGGCGATTTTAATTTAGGAGTAGATGGTAAAGCCACACAGGAATCAAAAATTGTGGAGAACCTGATTATAGATGAGGATTTTATTCCAACCCTGCAAATCAAAATGGATAAGGGGCGCAATTTTTCGCCTACGATGGCTACCGATCAAAAGGAATCTATTATTGTAAACCAAACGCTGGTAAAGGAAATGGGCTGGAAGGACGCGGTAGGTAAAACCGTGCGCACCGGCGTTGATGAAAAAGGAAACGTGATATCGCAAACCATCATCGGTGTGGTGAAAGATTTTAATACCTATTCATTACAACACAAAGTTTCGCCAATGGTATTGCAAATGCCTGCACAGGCAAATGACGAGGATAACCTGTACATCCGCATTGCCAAACACAATATCCCTGCCACACTTAGCTATATCAGTAAGGTATACGGGAAGTTTGACATTGAGAGTAAAGTTGAGTTCCATTTTCTCGATCAGAATTTTGCCAAACAGTACCAGTCGGAACAAAAGCAGGGGAGTATCCTCTTCATCTTCACCATCCTGGCTATCGGTATAGCGTGTTTAGGTTTATTTGGCCTGGTAACTTTTACTGCCGAGCAAAGGGTTAAAGAAATAGGCATCCGCAAAGTATTGGGGGCAAGTGTAACCTCTATAGTTGGCCTGTTGTCAAAAGATTTGATGAAGCTGGTATTGGTGGCAACCATAATAGCGTCTCCGCTGGCCTGGTACGGCATGAGCAAATGGTTGCAAGGCTTCGCTTACAGGGTAGATATCCAGTGGTGGGTGTTTGTCATAGCAGGAACAGCCGCGATACTGATAGCATTTGTAACCGTAAGTTCCCAATCAGTAAGAGCCGCGACAGCTAACCCGGCCAGGAGTTTAAAAAGTGAATAGCAAACGTTCATTGGTTCATTAGTTCACTGGTTCATTGGTCTTTTATGATTTGATAAACTACCGGGTAACCAAAAACTGATGAACATTGCACCAATGAACTAATGAACCAGTGAACCAATAAACTAACAAAATGATAAGAAATTATTTAAAAACCGCCTGGCGTAATATTGCCAATAACAAGTTTTACGCTGCCATTAATGTGGCCGGACTTACCTTTGGTTTGGTTATCGGGCTGTTTATGCTGCTTTGGGTGCAGGATGAACTAAGTTTTGATACCTTCAATAAGAAAGGACCGCAAATTTACCGGGTTGGCATTGTTGGCGGTACAGATGTAAGCAAACAAATTTTTACAAACATTATAGCCCCGGTTGCAACCCGCGCCAAGGCCGAATTACCCGAGGTTACCGATGCCGTGCGGATCATGAACATAGGTGAAGCACCTTTTAAATATAAAGACAAGAACTTTAAAGAGGATAAATTTGCTTTTACAGATCCTTCTTACTTTTCGGTGTTTGATTTTAAATTGATTGCAGGCGATAAAAAAAATCCCTTCCCCGATAATAATTCGGTGGTGATAACCCAGGCTATGGCCAAAAAATATTTTGGTAATGAAGACCCTATCGGTAAAGTGGTTGTTTTAGGTTTAAATGAAAGCCTTAAAGTAACCGGTGTTGTTACCGACTATCCCGAGAATTCAACCCTAAAGCTTAATATACTGCTGCCTTTGAGCAGGCTTAACAAGTTGATGTATCTTGATAGGAACTTCAGTTATGATAATAAAAACTTCTTAAAATCGATGGATGCCGATTGGGCCAACTTTGCCTATGAAACCTATCTTTTGGTAAAACCCAATGCCGATATCAATAAGCTTACAAAAGAGTTAAGGGCTATACATGAGCGCGAACACCCGGTTGATGCGCCTGTGCCATACCTTGCCCAGCCATTATTCCAGATGCATTTATACAAAGCCGATGGCAGCAATGGTGGTATTGAAACCGTTCGCACGTTTGCCATTGTAGCTATTTTAATACTGGTAATAGCTTGTATTAATTATGTTAACCTTTCAACAGCCAGATCAATGCTGCGTGCTAAAGAGGTAAGCATGCGTAAAATTATCGGTGCGGGTAAACTACAGCTGTTTATGCAGTTTATGATTGAAACCACACTATTATTTGCTATTGCCACCGCTCTGGCAGTTACCCTCATGTATGTTTTAATGCCTGCGTACAACAGTTTTTCGGGTAAGCAATTGCAGTTGTCGGTAACCAACTACCAGGTGTGGATGTATATAGCTATTACGCTGGTTGGCACACTTGCGGCTTCAAGCATTTATCCTGCTTTAATGCTATCGTCATTTGAGCCTTTAAAGGCACTTAAAGGTAAAGTAACGGCGGGCATAGGCAATACCGTATTCAGAAAAGTGCTTGTTGTATTGCAATTCAGCGTTTCTGTGGTATTGATCATAGGCACATTGGTTATTGGCAAACAGCTTAATTTTATTCAGAAGAAAGACCTTGGTTACGATAAAGAAAATGTTTTTGCCTTTGGCATGCGTGATATGCGCCAGCATTATGATGCCGTTAAGCAGGAATTATTAAAACAACCCGGTGTATTATCGGTAACCCGTTCCGGTGGCGATATCATCGAAAACGATAACTGGACAGGAGATAACGATTGGGATGGTAAACCGGCAAAATCAAACCTGTTTTTCCATCCGCTACCTATTGATAAGGATTTTATATCCTTCTTTAAGTTGAAAATGAAGGAGGGGAGCGCCTTTACCGGAGCGGTAGCGGATACTACTCATTTTGTACTAAACGAAGCCGCGGTGGCCGCCATGGGTATTAAAGACCCAATAGGTAAAAATATCAGGATTCAAAAAATGAAAGGTACCATTACCGGTATTGTAAAAGATTTTCATTACGCGTCTATGCGTAAAAAAATTGAGCCGGCTGTGTTATACTACCGTACCGATGACTTTTACAAAATATACATTAAAACAACCGGTGCCGATGCCCAAAAAGCGATAGCAGCAGCGCAGGCCTCATGGAAACAATACAACGGTGATTCTCCTTTTTCCTACACTTTCCTCGACGATTCTTTCAACCAGCTATATAAAACCGAGCAACGCACCGGCTCGCTCTTCAACATATTTTCGGGCATAGCCATCTTTATATCGTGTTTGGGTTTGTTTGGCCTGGCCACCTACTCGGCGCAGGTTAAAACCCGCGAAATAGGGATTCGCAAAGTACTGGGATCAAGTGTTAGCGGTATAATCAGGCTACTGGCAACTGAATTTATTGTGCTTATCGTAATCGCAATTGTAATTGCGGTGCCCATTGCTTATTACGCTATGGATAAATGGCTACAGGATTATGCGTACCGGATATCCATAACCATTTGGGTATTCCTGATGGCTGGCTTTGGTGCCACGGCAATAGCATTGATAACCATTAGCATACAATCTGTTAAAGCTGCTATTGCAAATCCGGTTAAAAGTTTGAGAAGTGAGTAAAGTGTTCATTGGTTCATTAGTTCACTGGTTTATTGGTTTTGTATAATCGATAAAACAGAACCGGCAACTACCCTAATGATTCCATGATTCGGTAAGCTACAAATTAATGAACATTGCACCAATGAACTAATGAACAAGTGAACCAATGAACTAATGAACAAGTGAACCAATGAACTAAATAAAATGATAAAAAATTATATTAAAACCGCCTTTCGTACGCTCAGGAAAAACCTGGGCTTTACGGCTATAAACGTATTGGGGCTGGCCCTTGGGTTGGCTACCTGTTTATTGATTGTTTTTTATGTGGTAGATGAGTTAAGTTACGACCGATATAATGTAAACGCCAATAGAATATACCGTATAAATAACATTATCAAATTTGGAGGTAACGATCAAAAATATGCCACTACGCCTGCGCCGTTGGCGGCAGCGCTGGTAGCAGATATTCCTGAGGTGGAAAAAACCGCGCGACTCATAAATAGGGGAGGTTACAACGTAAAAAAAGGTAGTCAAAACATCAAGGAAGATCATATGCTATACGCGGATGCTTCTCTTTTTGATGTTTTTACCTTGCCCATGATAGCCGGCGAACAAAAAACTGCATTGGCTGAACCGCATAGCGTAGTTATTGATGAAACTGTTGCCAAACGTTATTTTAATAACCCTTTACAGGCGCTTGGTAAAACCTTAACTTTTAATGACAGTATTTTATATAAAGTAACCGGCGTTATTAAGGATATACCCAAGCAATCGCATTTTAACTATGGTTTCTTTTTATCGATGAGCAGCCTTGCCGAAAGCAGAGAAAACGCCTGGTTCAGCAATAATTTCAATACCTATGTTTTATTAAAAAAAGGTGCCGATCCCAAAAAGTTTGAAGCTAAATTGCCCTTAATTATGCGAAAATATGCGGGTGCCCAATTACAGGGAATTTTGCATATCACTTTTGACACTTTTGAAAAAGCAGGTAATAAGTATGCATTTGATATAATACCGCTTACAGATATTCATCTAAAATCAAACGCTACCTCTGATCTGGCACCTAATGGCAATATTTTGTATGTGTATATATTTACCGCCGTTGCTGTTTTTATTTTGCTGATAGCCTGCGTAAACTTTATGAATCTGTCAACCGCACGCTCATCAAACCGTGCTAAAGAAGTGGGCGTACGCAAAGTATTAGGGTCGGCACGTAAACTGTTGATCTTCCAATTTTTGTCGGAGTCTGTTATAGTCACATTTATAGCTGGGGTATTGGCTGTTGCCGGAGCTTATTTATTCCTGCCGATGTTTAACAATATAGCCGATAAATCTTTTTCATTTAATGCGGCGTCTTTAATTTGGCTGGTGCCAGGTATGTTAATTGCCGTGCTGATTATTGGCTGTCTTGCCGGGTTTTACCCCGCCTTTTTCCTTTCAGGCTTTCAGCCAATTGAAGTATTAAAGGGCAAATTGGCCAGCGGCTTTAAGGGGGGATGGCTGAGGAGTTTCCTGGTAGTGTTCCAGTTTTCAATATCTATTTTTCTGATCACAGGCACGCTGGTGATTTATAATCAGCTACAATATATTCAGCATAAAGATTTGGGTTACAAGCGCGATCAGGTGATGATTATTCACAATACATGGGATTTGGGTAACCAGGCGGCCACATTTAAAAACGAAGTAAAACAATTGCCAGGTGTAATAAATGCCACGATGACCGGCTTTTTACCTACCATGGACTACCGCAATAGTAGTAGCATGTTTCCTGATAGGAACATGGATCAAAAGAAGGCCATACTGGCACAAACCTGGACTACCGATGACGACTACCTACCTACGCTTGGTTTAAAATTGATTAAAGGTCGCAATTTTAGCAAAGAGATGGCTACCGACTCTGTATCAATGATCATCAACGAAACTGCTGCGAAGCTCATGGGAGTAAACGACCCAATTAACAAGACGCTTTTTGTTCCGCAGGATAATATGGCCAAAATATGGAAGGAGTATCACATTATTGGGGTTATAAAAGATTTTAATTTCAATTCTTTACGAAACAATATTACCCCGGTGGTTTTGATGTATGGCAGGGATTTAGGGGCGCTTAGCCTTAAAGTGAATGCCCGGAATATTCCCGCATTGATGAGCCTTATTAAAGATAAATGGAAAGGTTTGGCTCCCAACCGCGAGTTCAATTACTCTTTTATGGATCAGGACTTTGAATCAACTTATCGCCAGGAGCAACGCATGGGCACTATCTCTGTGATTTTTACAACATTGGCCATCATTATAGCTTGCCTTGGCTTGTTTGGCCTGGCTGCCTACGCTGCCGAGCAACGGAGTAAAGAAATCGGTATCCGCAAAGTATTAGGAGCCGAAGTAAGCACCATCGTAGCCATGCTTTCAAAAGACTTTATAAAACTGGTGCTGATAGCTATTGTATTTGCCACGCCATTGGCCTGGCTGGCTATGCACCAATGGCTGCAAAGTTTCGCGTATCGGCAAAACATCCAATGGTGGGTAATAGCCTTATCGGCATTCCTGGCCATTTTTATAGCCTTTGCAACCATCAGCTTCCAATCTATCAAAGCAGCGTTAACAAATCCGGTTAAAAGCCTCAGAAGCGAGTAGGTAGTTGCCAGTTTGTGGTGGACAGTTTGCAGTCAGCCGACAGATAATTATGCTACAGATACCAATGAACTAATGAACAAGTGAACCAATGAACCAACACAATGATTAAAAATTATTTCAAAATAGCCTGGCGAAACCTTTACAAACAAAAGGCATTTTCGCTTATCCATATCCTCGGTTTAACTATGGGTATTACGGTTTGCCTTATGATATTCTTGTATATCATGAATGAGTTTAGTGTGGATAGCTTTCATAGGCAGGGTAAAAACATTTATCGTGTTATGCGCGGCTTTGATCCGGCCAAACCTGGGGTTCCTTACGTATCGGCACCTTACGCGCCTGCTTTGTTGAATGATTATCCGCAGGATATAAAAATGGCGGTAAGGGTAGCCCCCCAAAACAACCTGGTATCATTTGGTGATAAGGCGTTTAATGAAAAAAAGGTTTACGCTGCCGATGCCGGTTTTTTTAAACTTTTCTCGTTCCCGCTTATCAAAGGCGATGCAAACAGCGCGTTGGATAACCCCAATAGTGTGGTTTTAACAGAAACAACCGCCAAAAAGTATTTTGGCTCTGCCGATAAAGCTATGGGTAGGGTTGTGCAATTTGACAAGGATCTGCAATTGAAAGTTACCGGCGTAGCTAAAGATGTCCCTTCAAATTCACATTTGTATTTCGACCTGGTGATGCCGATCTCTAACTACACCAAGTACCCCAATTACAATATATGGATCAATAACGGTTTATTTACCTATGTGCTGTTAAATGAGCATACTAAACAAGCATCGATTGAACGCAGGTTTAGCCAGTTCATGGACAAATACATGGGGCCGGATATGAAGAAGTTTGGCACCAAATTTACTTTAAGCCTTACCCCCCTAAAAGATATTTATTTTGAGCCGTATACCGAGTTTGACGATGTGCGTCACGGCGATAAAACGGTAGTGTTTATATTTATTTCGATAGCGGCGCTTATTATGCTCATCGCCTGTATCAACTTCATGAATTTGGCCACCATAAGGGCGGTAGAGCGTTCAAAAGAAGTAGGCATGCGCAAAGTTATGGGCGCGTTACGTAATCACCTCATTTGGCAATTTATAGGCGAATCATTAATGCTGGCGCTTATTTCCTGCGCGCTTTCAATTGGATTATTAATGTTATTGATGCCGGCCTACAATCAGTTACTGGGGTATAATCTTACGGTATCATGGAATAGTCCATCCATCTATTTATTTCTTTTTGGGGTGATATTGATTGTTGGTTTTTTAGCCGGCAGTTATCCGGCCATTTTCATGTCGGCGTTTTCGCCAATTCAGGCCTTGAAGGGTAAACTAAAGCTGGGTAAAGGTGGTAGCATTTTCAGGGAATCATTGGTGGTATTGCAATTTGGTATTTCGGTGATGCTTATTATAGGTACCATTGTTATTGTAAACCAGATGCATTATATCAAAAGTAAATCGCTGGGGTACGATAAAGCCCAAACATTGGTAGTTAAAATTGATAACAATGATATTTACAATCATCGCATAGCATTTAAAAATGAATTGCAAAATTCAGGGATAGTATCATCCGTTTCCCTGATGTCGGGGGAGCCGGGCGGATTTTACGATATGCATAGCTTTAACGGCGAGGGTCAGCAAGCCAGTTTCATGTCGCGCACTGAATTTACCGATTTTGAATATGTGAAGACTTTAGGCCTCAAAATAATCGCGGGCAGGGATTTTTCGCCCTCATTTGCTACCGATACCACCAATTCGGTATTGTTGAACCGTACTGCCGCCAGAAAGTTAGGCTTCTCGCCGCAACAAGCTATTGGTAAATGGATAAGAAACTTAGGCAGGGATGATAAACGCCGCAATGTAATTGGCGTGGTTGAAGATTTTAACTTCCTATCGCTTAAAGAAAACATGGATGCCCTGGTGATTTCGCCAAGTGAAGACCGAAGGGTAATTGTGATTAAATTAAAACCGGGCAATATCGCAGCTACGTTAGCCGCGATTAAAGCTGCATATGCCAAAGTAGCGCCGGTTTATCCGTTTGAGTATACTTTTTTAGATCAAAAGTTTGATACCACCTACAAAACCGATATCAGGCAGCAAACTATGCTGACAATCTTCTCGGGCCTGGCTATTTTTATCGCTTGCCTTGGTTTATTTGGACTGGCATCGTTCACAGCCGCCAGGCGCACCAAAGAGATCGGCGTACGCAAGGTATTGGGCTCATCGGTACAAAATATCCTGGTGCTTATTTCAAAGGACCTGTTAAAACCGGTATTACTGGCAACAATAATAGCCATGCCAATTGGATATTACCTGATGAATAAGTGGCTGCAAAGTTTCGCCTACAAAACGCCGCTCCATTGGTGGATTTTTGTTTTGGCGGCGTTTTTAACTTTTGTGATCGCGTTAGCAACCATCAGCTTTCAATCGCTTAAAGCCGCGTTGACGAACCCAATACGAAGTTTAAGGTCGGAATAGGTGGTTCATTTGTTCACTGGTTCATTAGTTCATTGGTCTGGGTGTAGAAGATCGCATTATAGCAGGGTTTTAGGATTTGAAAATTAGGGATTAGAGTTTTATAGTTTAGAGATTTAACAATTATGAATATCAAATTAGCGTGGCGTAATTTTAAGAAGAACAGGTTGTATGCATTTATCAATGTATTAGGGTTAACGGTGGGGATAGCCAGCTGTTTGCTTATTGGCATTTATATTAAACACGAGCTGAGCTACGACCGCTTTCATACAAATGCCGATAACATTGTACGCGCTACCATGGAATACAATACCGCCGATGGCCCGCAAAGCATAGCTGTTAGTGGTACAAAGGCCGGTCCGCAGTTTAAGCGTTCATTGCCGGGTGTAAAAGATTATGTGCGAACTATGAAAACCGGCAAAGTGGTTACCTACAACAACCAGGTGTTTGATGAAAAGAGCTTGTTATATGCCGACCCTAATTTTTTCAAGGTATTTTCTTTTAAGCTGATATCAGGCGATGCCGCATCTGCGCTAACAGCTCCTGATAAAATCGTGATCACGCAAAACGCGGCTCAAAAATACTTTGGCAACCAGGACCCAATGGGAAAGGTTTTAAAGGTTGGCTCTAAAAACTTTACCGTATCGGCTGTTGCTGAGAGCGTGCCTTCTAACTCGCAGATTCAGTTTGATTTTGTGATGCCATTTAGTCTTTATATGGACATGAACGGCCCCGAACAATGGTGGACAGCCAATAACATGACCTACCTGCTTTTGAACGATGGTACATCGGTTGCTCAGCTGCAAAAGGCACTAAGCAATTACATGCTGAATACGGTAAGTAAAAAAGAACTTAAAATGGATGGCGGGCATTACCTTACCTACAACCTGCAAAAACTTACCGATGTTCACCTTAACTCAAACCTTGCCGATGAGTTTGAACCTAACGGTAACATGACCTACATATATGTGCTTCTGGTAGTTGCCGCGTTGATATTGATTATTGGCTGTGTTAACTATGTAAACCTGGCCATAGCGCAATCGGCTGGTCGTGGTGCCGAAATTGGTGTACGTAAAGTAATGGGTGCCGGTAGTGGCGAGTTATTCCTGCAATTTATTACCGAATCGGTATTTACGGCAGTTGTCGCCTCTGTTTTAGCCATGGCACTTGCCGCTTTGGTTTTACCGTTGTTTAACCAGATTTCTGGTAAACAGTTAGAAACAGCAGCTTTATTTAACCCGGTAATTCTTGCAGCGCTTGTAGTACTTAGCATAACTATTGGTTTCGCCGCCGGTGCGTACCCGGCTTTGTTATTATCAAACGCTAAGCTGGTGAAAATATTAAAATCAGGATTTTCATTTACATCAGGCCAAAGCGTTCGCAAATCGCTTATTGTTTTTCAATTTGTGATCTCTATTTTCCTCATCATCTCTACTATAGTGATATTGCAGCAGCTGTCCTACATCCGTAACAAGGATATAGGTTATAGTAAAAGCAATATGGTAGTACTGCCCATTGATGGTAAAATGTTGCCACAGTTAGATGCAATTAAAAAAGCTATGAGTGCCATCCCGGGTGTGCAAGCCGTAGCTGCCGCTAATGACGAACCAATTAACGTAGGTTGGGGTGATGGCGTTACTACCAATGATGGTAAAAGCATTTCTGTAAACGCTATCCCTGTTGATGAAGATTTCATCAAAACAATGCAGCTTAAGCTGGTATCTGGGACAGACTATAGTCATGCTGACCTGCAATTGCTGGATACCACTAACAAGGGAAAAAATTACCATTATACATTCATGCTCAATGAGTCGGCTGCTAAAGCTCTTGGCTGGACACCGGAGCAGGCCATAGGCAAAACCATATCAAAAGGCGTAACGGGAACTATTAAAGGGGTAATTAAAGATTTTAATTTTAAATCTTTCCATGATCAAATTACACCGTTAATCTTGTTTTTGGATAATGAGCAACTACACCGACTGTTTGTAAAGATCAATGGTAATAATACCGCGGCTACACTTGATGCCATTAGCAAAACCTGGAAAGAACGCGTGAACCACCGTCCGTTCGACTATCGTTTTTTAGATGACGATTATGATGCACTATACCGGTCTGAACAGCGCACGGCAGGCGTGTTCACTACATTTTCGGTACTGGCCATTTTGTTGGCTTGCTTGGGATTATTTGCCATCACCGCGTTCGCTGTTGTACAACGCGCCAAAGAAATAGGCATTCGTAAGGTACTCGGCGCAAGCGTAGCTAACGTTGTACTGCTAATAGCGAGGGACTTTTTATCATTAGTAATTATAGCTTCCGTAATAGCAACGCCGATTGCATGGTACGCCGCCAGCAAATGGTTACAGGATTTTGCCTATCGTATAGATATTCATTGGTGGATATTTATTGTAACGGGAGGGGCCGCATTATTGGTAGCAGCACTAACAGTAAGTATCCAATCAACCAAAGCCGCACTGGCAAATCCGGTTAAAAGCCTTAAAACGGAATAGTCATTTGGTCACTTACTTCGCGTCATTAAGCCATTCTTGAATTTTCAATGACTTAATGACCTAATGACTCAATGATATCCTACTAATGAACAATTGAACCAATGAACAATTACATCAAAATAGCTTTTCGCAGTTTAAGCAGGAATAAAGGGTTTTCTTTCATAAATATTACCGGCCTGGCTGTGGGGCTGGCGGTTTGTATCATGATTATGCTGTATGTAACTCATGAAATGAGTTATGATAGTTTTCACAAAAACGGCAAACGGATATATAACCTCAGGGCATCTATAAAAACGGGTGGTAACGTTATGAACATGGCTTACATGAGCTATGCCACCGGACCTATTGTTCAAAAAAACAATCCCGTGGTTGAAAGTTACATGCGTACCCTCGCTTATTTTAGGCCATTGGTTGTAAGCAATCCTAAATCGCCCGAAAATAAATTTGCCGAAAACAAGCTGCTGTTTGCCGATCCTAACTTCTTTGATTTTTACTCGTTCAAACTATTAGCCGGTGATGTATCAGAGGTGCTTAAGGCGCCGTTCACAGTAGTTATTTCAAGGGATATGGCCAAAAAGTATTTTGGAGATGTTAACCCGGTTGGGCAAACCATCACCATAAAAACAGATAGTGCTTATACCTACCATATCACCGGTGTTGCCGAAAACGCGCCGTCAAACTCATCTATTGATTTTAATTTTGTGGCATCCACCAAAAGCCTGTTGGCTATGAAGGAGGCTTCTATGTATACCGGCTCGCAGGAAATCAGTTTTGGTTCTTTCGGACTTAATCTACTATTGAAGCATACTGGTGATACCGCCCAGCTCAGGCACAACCTACAGGCCATGGCCAAAAAGGATAAGATCTTCGATGAAACTTTTTACACGCTGTCGCCCATTGAAGATGCCCATCTGCATATGAACTTTGGCGATTCATCGAATACCAAGTACTTGAAAATATTCCCTTTGGTGGCTGTGCTCATACTGTTGTTGGCGTTGGTAAATTACATGAGCCTTTCAACGGCGCGGGCTACTTTAAGAGCTAAAGAAGTAGGTGTGCGTAAAGTATCCGGAGCAAGCAGGGGGAGCATAGCCATACAATTTTACGTCGAGTCGGCTTTGTTTGCGGGAGTATCCTTTGTTTTAGGTTATTGCTTGTGTTACCTGTGTAAACCATGGTTTTTAAATGTGCTGCAATTAAAAATCGACAATTCATTTTTATACAGCCCAACGGTGTTAATTTGTTTGTTTGTATTATTGTTGATAACTATTTTAATAGCAGGTAGTTATCCGGCGCTGGTATTATCGGCCTTTAAACCTGTGGTAACCCTTAAAGGTAAAATGAGCAAGCAGGCCGGCGGTACAGCGGTACGCAAGGTGTTTACTACACTACAGTTTGCCATATCGGTAGGCTTAATCATTTGCGGCATCATCATAGACAGGCAGCTATATTACTTTAGGCATACCGATACAGGGCTTAATCGCGAAAATATAGTGATGTTGCCTGTAAGTACTACAGCGGTTAAAAACTACGTGGCCCTTAAAAAAGATATTAGCGAACTGGCTGGCATCAGCAATATTGCCACATCGCATTATGCAATGTATAAAGGTTATGATATGTTTTTTGTAGCCGGCAAAAACAAAACCGACCAAAGCGTTGGTGTAGCCAATTTAGTGGGCGATAAAGAATTGGTTTCAACACTTAACCTCAAATGGAAATACGCGCCAACTCAAATAGCAGATATTGTTGGCAGGGATAAGGTTGTGATCAACGAATTGGCTATTGAAAAATTGCACCTGCCAGCCAATCCCATTGGAATTTTTATAAGCGATGGTAATCATAAATTCCAGGTGGCTGGGGTACTCAAAAACTTCAATTTTACGTCGATGTCTGAAGAGCTAAAGCCATTTGCCTTGTTTACATTGGCTGATACTTCTTCATTCTGGCAACGTACAGGCTGCAATATTTTTGTTAAAATAGCCCCGCATACCAATTTGCCCGGTATGCTCAGTAAAATGCAAAGCATATACAAGAAGTACGACCAGGATACACCGTTCGATTATACATTTATGGACGATGCCTTTAACCAGCAATACAAGGCCGAAGACCGCCTGGCGGCTATTTTTAGCTTGTTTACTTATATCACCATCATATTAGCAACTATGGGCCTGTTTGGTTTAGCAGCCTTTACTATTGAACAACGCACCAAAGAAATCGGCATCCGCAAAATATTAGGGGCAAGTTTATCAAAGATAAGCACCCTGCTCTCTATAGATTTTTTAAAGCTGGTATTTTTATCGGTTATCATCGCGTCACCAATAGCCTGGTGGGCGATGCATAACTGGCTGCAAAATTTTGCTAATCGTATTACCGTCCCTTGGTGGGCGTTTACATTGGCTGGTGCTATCGCTATTATAACTGCTGTGGTTACTATCAGTTATCACGCTGTAAAAGCAGCGTTGGCAAACCCGGTAGATAGTTTGAGGTCGGAGTAAAAGCCTCACCTAAATCCTCTCCAAGGGAGAGGACTTGAAAAAGAATAGTTAAAGAAAGCGAATGTAAAAGCTGCAAATCAAAAGTCCTCTCCTTTGGAGAGGATTATTCACAGTTTTTGTTTTATTGTAGCTCATGAGAGCTTCGCTGTTTAGGTGAGGCTTTTTTTATTTTGTTTTCCGTGCAACTTATTTTCATTTGTTGTTGTCTTATCAGTAAACAAAACCAAAATCATGAAAAAGCATATACTATTATTTTTTGTTGCCTGTCAAAGCTGTGCGGTTTTTGCACAAAACTCCAAAACCCCATATATGACCAAATCCCTGTCTGGCGCGGGTATTAAAGAAGTATATGTTAATACATCGGGTGGCAGCATCAGCGTTAGCGGCGAAGCAAGCGAGCAACCCCGCGTTGAGGTTTATATCCAGGGAAATAATGGCAACGGCGATCTTTCTAAAGAAGAAATTGAAAAACGCTTACAAAATTACGATCTGAGTGTAACTGTTAGCGGTGGCGAAGTTCATGCTACGGCAAAAAACAAGCACAATTTTTCAAATTGGAGAAATTCTTTAAGCATAGGCTTTAAAGTGTTTGTGCCTAAACAGGTAAATACCAATCTGGAAACCAGCGGTGGAAGCATCCACCTTGATAACCTGAATGGTAATGAAAAATTTGAAACCAGCGGCGGTAGTCTTCATGTAGATAAACTCACCGGGACTATCCATGGCGAAACCAGCGGCGGTAGTATTCATGTAAGTAACTCGGGGTCAAATATTACCCTGGAAACCAGTGGCGGCAGTATTGAGGCCAGCAACTGTAATGGTAACATCAACCTGGAAACCTCCGGTGGTTCATTACGCCTTACCGATTTAAAAGGTACTATTACCGCAAACACAAGCGGTGGCAGTATCAGCGCCAGCAATATAGCGGGTGAATTTAAAACCGGTACATCTGGCGGTAGCATTAACCTTACTCAGTTGGCCTGCGCGCTTGATGCGTCAACAAGTGGCGGCAGCTTCCACGCGCAATTTAACAGCGTAGGTAAATATGTAAAAGTTGATGTAAGTGGCAACGTCAATATTTCACTACCAGGCAAACAAGGCTTAAACCTTGATTTACGCGCCGATAAGGTAGAAGCCAATTTCACATCAAACTTTAGCGGCACCAAGGAAAAAGAAAAGATAGATGGCAAATTAAACGGTGGCGGTGCAACTGTTGAGATTAGGGCAAACCGGATCAACCTTGATTTGAACTAATTCGAATTATAAACTATAAATAACAGGGGCTGGTTGCATTCGCGACCGGCCCTTTATTGTTTTATGCCGGTAAAAGCTTTCCGCGTTAAGCCTTTAGCTTTCAGCTCACCTGGTGTATCATAACCGTACACCCGTTGTTACGCCTGCGTACAGTTAAAAATTTATATTTTATTTAAGTATTTGATTATCAGTTGTATTTATAATTGGTATGTGTTTTAAACAATGTGAATTGTAATTACATCGCAATGCTTAAAAACTACATAAAAACTGCCTGGCGCAGTTTAAAACGTAACAGGATATTTTCATTTATTAATGTATTTGGCCTTTCTGTGGGCCTGGTTTGTTGTATGCTGATAACGGCCTACGTTTACAGCGAGTTAAATTACGACAGGTATCCGGCACAGGCCGATCAAATTTATCGGGTGGGCTTGCGTGCTATCGAAAATAATGGTACGGCAGAATATCCTATGGTTGATTTAGCTGTGGCAAAGGGCATAAAGGATCAATACCCCCAGGTGAGCCAGGTAACAAGACTTGCAGGGCGCGGACCTGTTTTTGTTAAGTATAATGAGAAGCTTTTTAAAGAAGAGCATGTACAAATGATTGATGCCAACTTTTTACAAATGTTCTCTATCCCGCTGATTGATGGCGATATTAACACCTGCATGAACGGGCCGCAAACCATGGTAATAACTCGTGCGTTTGCAAAAAAATACTTTGGCAATGCACAAGCTATTGGTAAATCGCTTTTGGTTGGCAATGATCCATATAAGGTTACCGGTGTAATTGATAAAGTACCCGATAATTCACATTTCCATGCCGATGCCTTTTTAAACCTTGCGCCATTTGTTGATAATCAAAAACAAACCTGGAGCAATATTGGGTATTTTACCTATGTAAAGCTTAATGCCGGTGCCAGCGCTAAAAAGCTTGAAGCATCGTTTCCAGACCTGGTACGCAAATTTGTAGTGCCAGAGATTGCCCATGATATGGGCGTAAGCATGGCCGAAGCAAGTAAAAACGTAAATACCTTCATATTCTTTTTACAGCCTTTAACGGCTATACACCTGCACTCCAATACCAAATACGAGCTTGAGCCAAACGGTGATATTCACTACGTATACATATTTGCCGCGCTGGCTATATTTATTTTGATGCTGGCCTGCATTAACTTTACCAACCTGTCTATCGCAAGCTCGGCCAAACGGTCAAAAGAGGTAGGTATCCGTAAGGTATTAGGTTCAGAAAAAAGCGGGTTGATCTCCCAGTTTTTAACCGAATCTGTACTATTAACATCTGGCGCTATGGTATTGGCGTTGTGTATGGTTTACCTGTTATTGCCCTTGTTCAATGATCTATCGCTTAAGCATATTGAGTTTAGTTCTTTTTTAAATTATAAAGCCCTTCTTGTTGAGTTTTTGCTCGCTTTTGTTGTTGGTGTTATAGCAGGTATTTATCCGGCCTTTGTGTTATCGGGTTTTAATATCATTAGCGTATTAAAAGGCGGTGGTGGTAGCACCAAACCGGCAACCACCAATTACCTACGTAGCGGCCTTATCATCTTCCAGTTTTTTGTATCAACATTACTTATCATCGCAACTTTTGTAGTGTACCAGCAATTGCACTATATGCAAAACAAAAAACTGGGCTATGATAAAGACCAGGTTTTGGTTTTGAATGATACTTACACGTTGGGTACCAATATCAATGCCTTCAGGCAGCAATTATTGCGAAACCCACAAATAACAAACGTCGCAATTTCCAGCAGCGTGCCGGGTAACAACGGAGGACTTGACGGTACCGAAATTGCGAGTAAAGAGTTTGATAAAAGTGGTAACCACGCGGGCATTCATACCAATATTTACCACGTGGATGATACTTACCTGCCAACACTTGGCGTAAAAGTTTTAAAAGGTCGCAATTTCTATCCGTCTTTCCCGGGAGATTCCATGTCGGTTGTAGTAAACGAAGCCCTGGTTAGGGACTTGGGATGGGGTAGTGCAGATCCGATAGGTAAAACCATTGTGCGGTCGGCAAGGGCAAAATATACGGTTGTTGGCGTGATGCAGGATTTTCACTACGCATCTGCCAAACAAAAAATTGCGCCGCTGATGTTATTATCGGGCCACAGCACCAATAATATGTTGCTGAAAATTAAAACTAATAATGTAAAAGCCTTACTGGCAGATATTAAAAATCAATATAACGATTTTAAAACCGATGCGCCATTTAGTTATTCGTTTCTTGACGAGCAGTTTGCATCATTATATGCATCAGAGCAGCAAACAGGCAAAATATTTACCGTGTTTTCTGTAGTGGCTTTAATTATTGCTTGTTTGGGCTTATTTGGTTTAGCAGCTTACATGATCAGGCTACGGATAAAAGAAATTGGTATTCGCAAAGTATTGGGTGCATCAACCGGCAGCATTACGGCCATGTTATCGCAAGAGTTTTTAAAACTAATAGTGATTGCATCGCTGGTGGCTTTCCCTGTGGCCTGGTACGCTATGAATAAGTGGCTACAGGATTTTGCCTACCGTATAAATATCCAATGGTGGGTGTTTTTAATTGCCGGGGCAATAGCGCTGTTGGTTGCCGGCATAACCATCAGCTTTCAATCAATTAAAGCGGCATTGGCTAACCCGGTTAAGAGTTTAAGGAATGAGTAAAAGCCTCACCCAACCCTCTCCAAAGGAGAGGGCTTTAAAAAGAAAAATATAAATCTTGCAAATCAAAGTCCTCTCCTTTGGAGAGGATTTAGGTGAGGCTCTAATGAACCAACAATATGATTAAAAATTATTTACGGAGTGCTTTGCGGAATATTACCCGGCACAAATTTATTTCGTTCATTAACATATTTGGCTTAACCATTGGCTTAACCTGCTGCCTGCTTATTGTGGTGTATGTGGTTAATGAACTTAGCTATGATCAATTTAACGCCAATGCGGATGACATTTACAGGGTAACGCGCAGTTTTAATACTGCCGATGGTATTGACAACCTGCACCTGGGTGCGGTAGCGCCACCGTTTGGGCCGCTGCTAAAAAACGAGTTTCCGGATATTAAAAAGGTTACCCGCATTTTATCAAACGGCAGCGTGGTCATTCGCTATAAAGACAAGCTGTTTAACGAACAGGGATCTTATTTTGCAGACGAAAACTTCTTCGACTTTTTTAGTATAAAAACTATCCATGGCGATTCTAAAACCGCCCTTGCCGAGCCTTTTAGCGTAATGCTTACGCCAGAAATGGCCCGCAAATACTTTGGCGACGAAGACCCGATGAACAAGGAGTTTAGGTTTGATAACCAATACAACTTTAAGGTTACCGGCATTTTTGAGCCATTTCCGGCTAATGCCCAGCTGCACCCGCAATTACTTTTATCATTCAATACCTTAAATGATAATGCTGTGTACGGCAAAAAAGGGCTTGAAACCAACTGGGGTAACAACGCGTTTTTTACATACCTGTTGTTTCCTAAAGGTTATAATGTTGATCACGTAGCCGCACAATTCCCTGCTTTTTTAGACAAATATGTTCACTTTCCCGGGCAGCCTGCTAATTTCAGGGAGTTGAAATTCAGTAAGTTGCATTTTCAAAAGCTGCTGGATATTCATTTAAACTCGCATCTCGACGATGAGTTGGAGCAAAACGGTGATATTAAAAGGGTATATATATTTTCGGCAATCGCTTTGTTTATCTTGCTGATCGCCTGTATCAACTACATGAACCTATCAACCGCACGGTCAACTTTAAGGGCTAAGGAGATAGGAATCCGTAAGGTAATAGGCGCGCAGCAAAAAGAAATCATTACCCAGTTTTTAAGTGAATCGGTGCTGATTACCGCGTTTTCGTTAATATTAGCGGTATTAATAACATGGTTAAGCATACCATTAATTAATAAATTCTCGGGATTACAGCTGGCATTCAGTAGCTTGTATCAACCTCAAATTATATTGGCTATTGTGATAATGCCATTTGTAATCGGTATTATCAGCGGCATTTACCCTGCAATTTTCATGTCGTCATTTAAACCTATTAAAGTTTTAAAGGGCATACTTAAAGTAGGTTCGGGCAATGTTTCGTTTCGTAAGGTGTTGGTGGTTTTGCAATTTTCAATCTCCATTATTTTAATTGTAGCTACAACCATTGTTTTCCAGCAGCTTAAGTATATGCAGCAGAAATCGCTTGGTTTCAATAAAGAACACCTGCTAACCATGGGAAATGCATTTAACCCAACAGAGTTTGAAGCTTTTAAAACTGAAGCTATGCGCGATGGTAATATCAAAGATATTGGCCGTTCTTCAAGGATTCCGTCTGGTAGATTATTGGACGATCAGGGCATTCAGGTAATGCAGGGAGGTACTTTACAACCTGTTAAAGCCGCTGTTAAGTATATCAATACCGATTACAGCTTTATACCAACCTATAGTATGAAAATGGCCGCCGGGCGCAATTTTTCAAAAGATTTTGGTACGGACACCAGCAACTACGTGATTAATGTAGCAGCCTCAAAAGTGCTTGGTTGGAAAACCCCCGAAAGCGCCATTGGTAAAGTTATAAGCTATGGCGGTGTTAACGGAAAAGTAATAGGAGTGGTTGACGATTTTCATTTCGAATCCCTTCATCAAAATATCATTCCATTGTTAATGCGGATGCCTTCATTCGCCAACAGTAACTATGGCAAGCTGTCTATCAAAATTAATGGCGATCATGTACAACAGGCCATTGCCTCGCTGGAGCAAACATGGAAAAAGTACAAATCTGAAACCCCGTTTGAATACACCTTTTTGGACGAAAAATTTCAGCGATTATATGATAGCGAACAGCAACAAGGCACTTTATTTACCATATTTTCGTTCATCGCCATATTTATAGCTTGTTTGGGTTTATTCGGTTTATCGGCATTTACCATTACCCAAAGGGTTAAAGAAATTGGTGTACGTAAGGTATTAGGTGCCAGCATCCCGCAGATAGTATCAGAACTATCTAAAGATTTTTTAAAACTGGTATTTATAGCGTCTATCATCGCGCTACCTATTGCCTGGTATTCGATGAGTAAATGGCTGCTTGATTTTGCCTTCCGGATCAATATTCAATGGTGGGTATTTGTAATGGCCGGTATAATTGCTGTCGTCATCGCTTTTGTAACCATCAGTTTTCAATCCATCAAAGCAGCAACTGCAAATCCGGTGAAAAGCTTGCGGTCGGAATAATCATTGGGGCATTCGCTACGCGTCATTAAGTCATTGAACTTTTCAAAATGACTTAATGACGAAATGATTCAATGGCATTTTTAATATTAAACTAATGAACCAATCATGATAAAAAACTACTTCAAAATAGCCCTGCGTAACTTTTGGCGGCACAAATTTTTTACGTTCATCAATATTGTTGGTCTTTCCATAGGTATTAGTTCGGCGTTGGTTATTTACCTTATAGTTCATTTTGATTTTACGTTTAATGAATATAAAGATGCTAATCGTGTGTATCGAGTGGTATCTAATTATACTTTTGCTGGTCAACCGGCTTTTAACCGTGGCGTATGCGGCCCCATGCCACAGGCTGTAAAGACGCAGGTAACTGGCATTGAAACGGCTGCCTCGTTTTATAATATTTACGAGCCAAATGTATTAATCAACGAAAAAGGAGGCACGGTTACTAAGTTTAAACTACAAAGTAACGTGGTACTTACCGATGAGCGTTACTTTAAAATTTTTAATTATAACTGGCTGGCCGGTAATATGAATACGGCTTTCAAAGCACCTAACCAGGTTGTTTTACGGGCCGATCAGGCTAAAAAGTATTTTCCTAAGTTGTCCTACTATGAAATGCTTGGTAAAGTGGTTAACTACGATACAATAAGAACTACTGTTACGGGCATAGTTGAACCGTTTAAAGGTAATTCGGATTTTGAATCGCATGATTTCATTTCCCTTGCTACAGCAAATACCAATAGCAGCATAACCGATCAAATGCGGCCGTTGCAATGGGGCGGTTACAGTCCGGCTACCCAATTGTTTGTCAAGTTGCTGCCTTCCACCAACCCGGCGCAGGTTGTTAAACAAATGAATGAAATTTTGAAAAAGCACAATCCACCAACGGCATCAAATAAAGGCAACACGCGAGCCTTTGCATTGCAGCCATTGAAGGATGTACATTTCAATGCCGATTATGGTACATTTTATGGCGGGCGCTCTGCTAACAAAACTACCTTGTATGGTTTGCTTGTCATCGCTTCGTTTTTGTTATTGTCGGGCTGCATTAACTTTGTTAATTTAACTACCGCGCAGGCTACACAAAGAGCAAAAGAAATTGGCATTCGCAAAACAATGGGCAGTAGCCGTTTTCAACTCATCGTTCAGTTTTTGAGTGAAACGTTTTTTGTTACATCGCTGGCGGTGATTGTTTCAACGTTGCTGGCTCCCGTGATCCTTAAACTTTTTGCCGATTTTATTCCCGCGGGTATTAAGTTGAATCTTTTGAATCAGCCAGATATTATTGTGTTTTTATTATTGCTTACGGTGGTTGTTAGTTTTCTGTCCGGGTTTTATCCAGCTATGCTGTTATCGGGGTATAAACCCGTATCAGTACTTAAAAACCAGGTGTCCACCAATAGCAGTAAAACCCGTAATGCCTGGCTGCGTAAATCATTAACGGTTACCCAATTTGTAATAGCACAGTTTTTCATTATGGCTACAGTTTTGGTAAGTAAGCAAATCTACTATGTGCTGCATAAAGAGCTTGGTTTCAAAAAAGACGCCATCCTCATTATCAATTCGCCCTGGAAAAACCGCACAGAGAGCCTTAACCAGGTGTTTTTAAATAAGCTGAATGCCATGCCACAGGTAGAATTGGTAAGTTTAGGTAAAGACGCCCCATCCTCAGATAATAGCAACTCTACCGAGGCAACCTATCGCGATGGCAAAAAAGAAATTAAAATGGAACTGGGCGAGAAGTTTGGCGACGAGAATTACATTAAGGTGTATAAGCTTAAGTTAATAGCAGGCAGGAATTTGCAAATAGGGGATATCTCTAAAGCATTTTTGATCAACGAAACTTACGCTCACGCTATCGGTTTTAAAAACGCGCAGGATGCTGTAGGCAAGCAAATAGATAATTTTAATGGCGATACAAAAATGCAGATCATCGGCGTAGTTGGCGATTTTCATGCCGAATCGTTACATGCACCAATTAGTCCGATCGCGATTTTGACAGAACATAATCCATACAATCACGGCACGTTCCATATCGCCCTCAAACCGCAAACGCAGGGCGGCAAAGAATGGCAAACAGCGATAGCAGCAATGCAGGCTTCATGGAAAGAACTTTACCCCAAGGATGATTTTGAATACCACTTTTTTGACGAAAACATAGCTAAGTTTTACGATCAGGAGCAACATACTTCAACTTTGCTAAGCTGGGCCACGGGGTTATCGATATTTATAAGCTGCCTGGGCTTGTTGGGCTTAGCTATATACAACACCAACCAGCGCACCAAAGAAATAGGGGTACGTAAAGTACTTGGAGCATCAGTAGCGCAAATTGTAAAGTTGCTATCAACAGAGTTAGTATTACTAATTGCACTGGCCTTTGCATTGGTTACACCTTTGGCCTGGTATGCCATGAACAAATGGATGCAAACCTTTGCAGATCGTACAAGCGTCAGCTGGTGGATATTTGTATTAGGTGGTGGGGGCATGCTGTTAACGGCTCTGATCACTTCAAGCTTCCAAACTGTACGGGCCGCAATGGCAAACCCCACAAAGAGTTTAAGGAGCGAATAATGGTGAGTGAAAATGGCTTTCAATTTAGAGTTTTTCTTTTAGAGGTTAGAATTTCCTTTTGGGATTTAGAATTTATTTTTTAGAATTTATAGATCATGATTAAAAATTATTTTAAGATCGCGTTTCGCAATTTCGGGAGGCACAAGCTGTTTACTATGATCAATATTGTGGGTTTATCAATCGGTATCAGTGCCGCGTTGGTAATTTACGTTATTGTAAATTATGATTTTTCATTTGATAAAAATCACCGGGATAGCGAAAAGATTTACCGGGTAGTTACCGAATATTCATTCTCGGGCAATGTAGGTTATAATGGCGGTGTTACAGGTCCGCTGGCTGCTGCTGTGAAGGCCGAAGTTACCGGTGTTAAAGATGTGGTGCCTTTTTTTACGACCGGCGGGATGAACGTTTTTATAGCCAATAAAACCGACGTGCCTACCAGGTTTAAAGACCAGGACAACCTGGTTTTGGCCGATGCCAGATATTTTAACCTGTTTGATTATAACTGGCTTGCCGGATCGGCAAAAACGGCACTGAATGAACCATACCAGGTAGTTTTAACCTCAGATCAGGCTAAAATATATTTCCCAAGGTTATCTTACAATCAAATGTTAGGGAAAACGGTTACTTACGATAGCATCAAAACAACTGTAACCGGCATTGTGCAAACCCCGGTTGAAAATACCGACTTTGCCTTTCATGATTTTATATCCTACAGCACTGCTTTAAATAATCCGGCATTAAAAGATAATTTGCAACTAACGCAATGGGGCAGCACAACATCTTCTTCCGTACTGTTTGTTAAAATGGCAGATAATGCTTTGCCGTCCAATGTTGAGAAGCAGTTGAACGCGTTATTGAAAAAACATAATCCGCCTAAAAAGGAAGATGCGGGGAATACCCAGCAATTTCATTTGCAGCCATTAAATGACCTCCATTTTAACAAGGACTACAATAACTTTGATGGTGGCCATACCGCAAGTAAAACAACGTTATATGGCTTATTGGTTATAGCCGCGTTTTTGCTCATATTAGGCTGTATCAATTTTGTGAACCTAACTACAGCTCAAGCCTCACAACGAGCCAAAGAGATTGGTATCCGTAAAACTATGGGTAGTACCCGTGCGCAGCTGATGAGCCAGTTTTTAAGCGAAACATTTCTTGTAACGCTGTTCGCTGTGATCATTGCCATATTAGTAGCGCCTTTTATTTTAAAGCTATTTGCCGATTTTACCCCTAAAGGTATCTCTATCGATTATCTGCATCACGCTAACATTCTTGTATTTATGATTGGGTTAGTTTTTGTGGTAAGTATTCTATCTGGCTTTTACCCGGCCTTGGTATTATCGGGGTATAAACCAGTAGATGTGTTTAAAAACCAGGCACATTCTGGTACAAGTAAAACACGTAACGCTATATTGCGTAAATCGTTAACGGTAACACAGTTTGTTATTGCCCAGTTTTTTATAATGGCTACCATTTTGGTAAGCAAGCAAATATATTATGCACTGCATAAGGATCTTGGATTTAAAAAGGACGCCATTGTTAATATAACTATACCTTACAAAAACATGAATCCCGGTACCAAGCAGGTATTCAAAAATAAACTGGCCGCTATGCCCCAGGTTGAGTTAATGAGCATTGGTGGTGCACCACCGTCATCGGGCAGTACCAACAGTACCGAAATGACTTATAAAGATGGCAAAAAGGAAATTAAGACAGATGTACAACAAAAGTATGGCGACGAAAATTATATCAACGTTTATAAAATAAAGCTGCTTGCCGGTCGCAACATTCGCCAGGGCGATTCATCAAAAGCTTTTATTATCAACAACACTTATGCTAAGATCTTAGGTTTTAAAACTCCCCAAGATGCCATCGGCAAAATGCTGAATTATAACGATCATAACAATGAGATTGTAGGTGTTGTGGCCGATTTTTATCAGAAATCGCTGCATTCGGCCATTCAGCCGTTAGTTATTTTATTGCCTACCAATAAATGGGCAACCCGAACATTCCACATCGCCCTGAAACCGCAAACAGCTGGTGGCGACGATTGGAAAAAAGCGATTAGCAGCATGGGAAAATCGTGGAAAGAGCTTTATCCCGACGATGATTTCGATTATAGTTTTTATGATAAAAACATAGAGAAGTTTTACGAAACAGAACAGCATACATCAACTTTGCTCACGTGGGCAACGGGATTGTCCATATTCATCAGTTGTTTAGGATTATTAGGATTAGCTATGTATACAACTACATTGCGCACCAAAGAAATCGGTGTGCGTAAAGTATTGGGCGCTTCGGTAGCTCAGATCGTTACCATGCTATCGTCGGAGTTAATAGTATTGATAGTGCTTGCTTTCGTTATAGTAACGCCAATAGCTTGGTACGCTATGAATAAATGGATGGAGAACTTTGCCGACCGCACAACCATCAGTTGGTGGATATTTGTGTTAAGTGGCGCCGGCATGCTGGTGGCCGCCTTATTTACCCTTAGCTTCCAAACAGTAAAAGCCGCGGTTGCCAACCCTGTAAAAAGCTTAAGAAGCGAATAAAGAGGAGGAGAATCAAGAATTAAGAGTCAAGAATCAAGATAGGAAAAACTGAGGTGGTTCAGATTTTGATCGATTTATGATTTCACAAAAGATGTAACAAAAAAACAATGCGTCATTCCTTCCTACGCAATGACGCATTGTTTTAACTTAACTTTACAACGTTGATTTTTTACTAATTCCCATCTTGATTCTTGACTCTTAATTCTTGATTCTTTCCCTCCCCTGGGTTTTAACAAAAATTAACTACTCATTTAAAAGGTTTTGAGTATTATCGTATAAATAATATTTGTATGATAAAAAACTATTTTAAAATAGCCTGGCGTAACCTTTATAAGCATAAGTTTTATACTTTGATCAATGTGTTTGGCCTGGCATTGGGGATGGCTTGCAGTATTATTCTGTATCAATTTATCAGTTATCATCTAAGTTTTGATACTTATCATCATAACGCCAAATCACTTTATAAGGTCGTTGAGCAAATGCACCTTGATGATGGTACCACGCTTTATGAAAAAGGCGCGCCAATGGTGTTAGCCCGTGCAATTAAGGCCGAATTACCACAGATTACCGATGCTGGCATATTGGTTCAAAAGCGTTCATTTACTATCTCAATCTCAAATACCTATGACTCGGGTAAAAAGCTATTTTACGAAAAAGAAAACGTAGGTTTTGCAGATCAGCATTGGTTCAACATGTTAGATTATACCTGGTTGTCGGGTACTTATCAAACTGCTTTTAATGATCCCGATAATGCGGTCATCACCCAAAAACTCGCATTAAAGTACTTTGGCACTATCAACGCGGCAGGCAAGGTAATAAGGTTGGATAGTAAGCATAATTTTAAGATCACCGGCGTACTGGCCGATAATGCCGACAATACCGATTTTAAATGCGACATGTTTTTATCGCTTAAAGCTATAAAAACACTTTACCCCGATGTTCAAAAAGATTTCCAGGAAAGCTGGGCCTGGGAAGATTCGCGTAATGTGGTATTCCTGCAATTGCCATCAAATCTTTCACCCAAAACAGTGGAGGCCAGTATTGCCAAACTGTTGGATAAGGATATGTCGAAAATTTTCCATTACTCTTTGCAACCCATTAATGAAATACATTTTGATGGCAGGTACAGCGGCGTAATTCAAAAATCGTTATTAACTACTTTAGGCATTGTTGGTTTGTTATTAATTGTAATAGCCTGTGTTAACTTCATTAATATGGCTACGGCGCAAAGCTTTAAGCGCACTAAGGAGATAGGTACACGCAAAGTATTAGGCAGTACACCCACCGCCATATTCAACCAGTTTATCAGCGAAACCTTCTTAATTGTTTTAACTGCCGGCATTATAGCAGTGTTAACGGTATGGATATGTATGCCTGTTTTAAATTCGTGGCTGCAAACTACGCTTACTTTTAACTGGAGCCATGATAAAATGCTGTTCGCTTTTATCGTTATAGCTTTAGTTTTAATAACGCTGGCTGCTGGTTTTTACCCGGCATTGGTATTGAGCAGGTTTAAACCTGTCAATGCTTTAAAGAACCAGCTAAACGGTGCTACACAGGCTGCCGGGTTTAGTCGTAAAGGTTTAATAGTTATTCAGAATGTAATTGCGCAGGTACTTATTGTGGGCACCATTATCATAACAATGCAGGTGCATTACCTTAAAACTACTGATCTTGGCTTCAATAAAACGGGAGTTGTAATGCTCCCTTTGCCCGATTTTGATAAAAGCAAAACAGATTATTTCCGCAACCAGCTTCTGGCAAATCCGGCTATCAATGCGGTTTCCTTTTGTTACAGGGCACCGTCATCAACGGCCGATAAGGGTGGGTCAATAAAATATGAGGGCCGGGATTGGGAGAAGTTTGTAGGACGTACCCTGATGGGAGATGCCGGTTACGCTAAAACATTTGGGTTGCGCATTATTGCAGGCCGCAATATTGCCGAAGCAGACTCGGCCAAAGAATACCTGGTGAATGAGCAATTGGTTAAACAATTGGGCTTTAAAGATCCTGGGCAGGTGATAGGTCATCAATTTACCGCAGGGGACTTTACCGACAAGCCGGGTATCATTGTAGGTGTGGTTAAAGATTTTCATGCCAAATCATTATACAAGGCCATTGAACCATCGTACATAAGTACACTACGTGCGCAATACCAGTATACCGGCATTCGGATAGATATGCGCAACCGGGCGACCGCCATAGCGCATATTCAAAAAACATGGCAAACAGTATTCCCAGACAATGTTTTTGAATATCGTTTCCTGGATGAGCAGATCAATGACTTTTACCAGAAAGAAGATCTTCTAAACAAACTCATTACTTCAAGCGCCATTATTGCCATTTTTATAAGCTGCCTTGGTTTGTTAGGGTTAATTACGCTGCTAACCATACAACGCACCAAAGAGATAGGCATTCGCAAAGTTTTAGGCGCATCGGTTGCTAATATCACTACGTTACTTTCTGTAGATTTTATAAGACTGGTTATCATAGCCATAGTGGTAGCAACACCCATAGCCTGGTTTACCATGAGTAAATACCTGCAGGATTTTGCGTATCGCATTGATATTCATTGGTGGGTATTCGCACTCGCGGGGTTTGTAGCTGTATTTATTGCTTTTATAACAGTTAGCTTTCAATCAGTTAAGGCTGCAATGGCTAACCCGGTAAATAGCTTAAGGAATGAGTAGGGGGAAAAGAGTCAAGAATTAAGAGTCAAGAATCAAGATTAGCATCGTTAAATGGCTTGAATATTTAAAATTGAGTTTTCCGTTATCGCGTACCGCGGCGATGTTTGTCATAAAAGATGGTTTTAGAAAAAACTTTGTCTTAGTTCTTGACTCTTAATTCTTGAATCTTTTCCAACCACTGTATCATTATCGTACACAGGTTGTTACACTTACGAACACATTCGTATTGTTTGTTGTTTTGTAATGTGTTGATTTTTAATATGTTGGTAGTTTGGTATAGCTTTTACATTGTTCACCAAAATCTGCAGATTAAAATGATCAAAAATTATATAAAAATTGCCTGGCGTAACATCATCAGGCATAAAGCTTATTCGAGTATTAACATTGCTGGCCTTACCGTAGGCATAGCGGCCTGTTTGCTCATTTTTGTGATTATCAAATTTGAATTGAGTTTTGATACCTTTCAACCCAATTACAAAAACGTATATCATATTGTAACGCAGGAAAAGCATGAAGCCGAGGTTACCTATAATCCGGGCATTACCGTTCCGGCTACCGCGGCCTTAAGGCTCGATTTTCCGCAGGCCAAGGTGGCTGCCTTAAACAGTAGCTATGGCAGTCAGCTTACAGTGCCCGATGGTAACAACGCGGGTGGAACAAGCGACAAAAAGTTTACCGAAAATCTTGGTGTACTATTCATTGAGCCGCAGTTTTTTGACATATTCAGTTCAAAATGGCTGGCCGGCTCAGCATCGGTATTGGCTCAGCCCGATATGGTGGTTATTGATCAAAGCACAGCCACCAAGTATTTTGGCGACTGGAAAAATGCCATGGGCAAAATCCTTAAAATGGATAACGTAATGACGCTTAAAGTTGCCGGTATTATTGAGGATGCACCCGCTAATAGCGATTTTCCTTTTAAAGTAATGGTATCCTTTGTTAACTGGAAACAGCATGGTAAGGATTATAATTACAATGACCAATGGGGATCTACCGGTAGTAACCACCAGGTGTTCATGCTTTTTCCCAAAAATACAACCCAGGCTAATATTGACGGCCAGTTAGAGGCATTTTCAAGGAAACACTTTAAAAAAGGCATATCAGAAACCCATTTATTAGCCCAGCCTTTTGCCGATTTGCATTTTGATACCCGCTTTGGTAACCCGCTTGCAGATCATAGCACCAGCAAAGCTACTTTGCGCACGCTATCGTTCATCGCGTTGCTCATCATTTTTATGGCATCTATCAACTTTATTAACCTGTCAACGGCACAATCTGTAGGTCGGTCAAAAGAAGTGGGCATTCGCAAGGTATTAGGGAGTACCCGCAAGCAATTAATTTTGCAGGTTATTGGCGAAACTACCCTGGTTGTGTTCTTCTCGGTATTGCTGGCGCTCATCGTAGCTAAATTTGCCATGCCCCAATTAAAAAACATTGCCAATGTACCAGATAGTATAGGCTTGTTTACCACGGGTAACATGTTGTTCTTAGTGGTGGTTATGATTGTTGTGATTTTACTTTCAGGCATTTACCCATCGCTGGTTGTATCGGGCTTTAAACCTGTATTGGCGCTAAAAAATAAAATTACGGCGGCCTCAATAGGCGGTATTCCATTACGCAGGGCGTTGGTGGTGGGGCAGTTCGCTATTTCGCAATTGCTGATGATAGGAACCATCGTAGCGGTAAAACAAATGAATTTTGTTAACGAGGCCGATTTGGGTTTCAATAAAAACGCGGTACTGGTAATTCCTGGTTATACCGATAGTATCAGCATAGCCAAAATCACTTCATTTAAACAGCAATTATTAGCAAATTCCAATGTTAAAGAGGTGAGTTTCGCATCCGATCCACCATCATCAGAAAACAATTGGGCCACCAACTTTTTATTTGACAATTCAACTAAAGATCCCGGGTTTAATACTTTCCTTAAATTTGGCGATGCCGATTATTTTAAAACCTTTGGTTTACGGTTTGTAGCCGGCCAGGGATATGATGTAAGTGATACTGCTAAACAGGTAGTTGTAAACGAAACCTTTATTCATAAACTTGGCATCCAAAACGCCCAGGCCGCTATTGGCAAAAAAGTAAATTTAGGCGGCGGAAAAAGGTGGTTACCTATTGTTGGTGTGGTACAAGATTTTAAAACTAACTCGCTGCGCGAAACGGTAAAGCCTATAATCATTAGTCCGTCTAAAAAGCTTAGCGGAATAGTGGCCATCAAAATCGAAACAAGGTCATTAAGTCAAACAGTTTCCCAGCTACAAAAAATGTGGGAGCAAACCTATCCCGAATATGCCTATAATGGTTATTTCCTTGACGACAATATCGCCAAATTCTACCAAACAGAAAATCAGATGGCCCTGGTTTATAAAATATTTGCCGGTACAGCCATTTTTATATCCTGCCTTGGCTTATATGGCCTGGTATCATTTATGGCCGTACAGCGTACGAAGGAGGTTGGCGTTCGCAAAGTATTGGGTGCATCGGTAAGCAGTATTGTATTCCTGTTTTCAAAAGAATTTATGGTGTTGGTTGCCATATCGTTTGTGATAGCCATGCCCGCCGCCTGGTACATCATGACGGGCTGGCTGCAAAACTTTGCTTACCGGATTTCCATTAGCGCCTGGATTTTCCTGCTGGCAATAGCAACATCACTATTTATTGCCTGGGTAACCGTTGGCTACAAAGCAGTAAGGGCCGCGCTGGCTAACCCGGTTAAAAGCCTGCGTAGTGAGTAGGCAGTTGTCAGTGGGCAGTTTGCAATTTATTTGCATGGCCCAACTTGCAGTACAAATGAACTAATGAACGAGTGAACGAATGAACCAAAAAGATGATAAAAAACTATATTAAAATTGCCTGGAGAAATTTAAAGCGTAACAAGGCATATGCTTTTATAAGTGTTATAGGTTTGGCCTTGGGTATTGCCTGCGGCATACTCATTTTTACATTGATCACTTATCACTTAAGTTTTGATACCTTTCATAAAGACCCGGATAGGGTTTTTAGGCTGTATACCGAATGGCATGATGATGGTATTGGTAAATCAAACGGAGTACCGCAGCCTTTGGGTAAAACCTTCAGAAATGATTTTGCATTGGGCGAAAAAACTGCCCGGGTAATCAATTTTCGTAACCCTTTAATCACCATTACTAAAGGCAACGAGATCAAAAAATTTCAGGAGGAAGATGGCATCGCGTTTACCGAAACTCCCTATTTTGATATCTTAAATTTTCCGCTGGTAAAAGGGGATAAAAAAACGGTATTGGTAGCGCCTGGAGAAGCTATTATCACACAAAAAATGGCGCTGAAATATTTTGGTACTGAGGATGCTATTGGTAAAGTATTTCGCCTTGATAATAAAATCAATTTCACCATTACCGGGATTTTGAAGGATTTGCCGCCTAATACAGACCGCAGGCAGCAAATTTATGTTTCGTACGGTAACATGGATGAATATACCGATAAACGTCGCGAGGAAAACTGGGGCGGCGTGTACAGCGGTAGCGAAGCATTTACAAAGCTGAAAACCGGCGTATCAAAAGAACAAGGTGAAAAAGCGCTTGCCGACATTGTTAAAAAGCATTATACAGGTAGGGATTTAAAGGTTTGGTTTTTTAAACTACAACCGCTTAACGATATGCACTTTAACGCCGAGCTTGATGGCTATGCGGAAAAAAAATATCTGTGGGCTTTATTTTTTATCGGTCTGTTTTTGATTATCACAGCCTGCGTAAACTTTGTAAACCTGGCTACGGCACAGGCATTAAACCGTTCAAAAGAAGTTGGCATCCGCAAGGTGTTGGGCAGTTTGCCTTACCAGCTTTTTTGGCAGTTTATTGCCGAAACCGCTTTAATTACCATAGTTGCGGTGATATTTGCCATCGGTATATCGTACGTGGCATTGCCGGCCATTAACCATCTCTTTCAGTCGGAAATGGCTTTTGATAAGGGCGAATTATCTGTGTTTATTATTTTAATAGGCATTGTGGTCATTTTCTTATCAGGTTCATATCCGGGTTTGGTATTGGCCAGGTTTCAGCCTATTATGGCGCTAAAAAGTAAATTATCGCAAAAACATGTTGGTGGGTTTTCATTACGTCGTATTTTGGTGGTAACACAATTTGCCATTTCGCAGGTGCTTATTATTGGCACTATCATTATCGTATCGCAATTGCATTATTCGCAAACGGCCGATCTTGGTTTTAAAAAGGATGGGATAGTTTTATTGCCCGTGCCATCAAATGATAAGGCCAAACTAAGCACCATGAAAAACCGGTTGAATGAGGTTCAGGGTGTCGAAAAAGTTTCCTACTGTTACCGTGCGCCTGCATCGCAATCAAACAATACCACGGGCGTTAATTACGATCACCGCGCCGAAGACGAACACTGGGGCATCAATACCAAAACTGCCGATGCGGATTACCTCGCCACCTTCGGTCTTAAATTGGTTGCCGGTCGCAATTTTTTTCCGGCCGATACCACTCGGGAGTTTGTGGTTAACGAAACCTTTGTAAAAAAACTGCATCTGAAACCGCAGGACGTTATCGGTAAAACCCTGTCAATAAATGGTAAACATACCACAGCGCCAATAGTAGGCGTGGTAAAGGATTTTTACAATTACTCTTTCCATACCGAAATTTCGCCGGTATGTATGATGCCAAATTATGATGGTTACTCAACGGTGGCTATTAAAATTAATATGCGTAATGCTAAAGCGTCTTTAGCATCATTTGAAAAAATCTGGAATGAAACCTTCCCCGAGGAATTTTACTCTTACGAATTTTTAGACGATTCGATCAAGAAGTTTTACCAGATGGATACCATTCTGTTAACGCTGATAGAAGCATTTGCAGGTATTGCCATTGTGATAGGCTGCCTTGGTTTATACGGCCTGGTATCGTTTATGGCTGTGCGCAAAACCAAAGAGATTGGCGTACGCAAAGTGCTTGGCGCCGAAATCAAGAATATCTTGTGGTTGTTTGGCAAGGAGTTTACCTTTTTACTGCTCATCGCTTTTGTGATAGCCGCTCCATTGGCCTGGTGGGCAATGCATAATTATTTAAAGGATTTTCAATACCGCATAACCATCGGTCCGGTTATTTTCCTGGAGTCCATTTTATTAACGTTCATCATCGCCACAATAACAGTAGGTTATCGCTCGGTACTGGCATCATTGGCCAACCCGGTGAAAAGTTTGCGGTCAGAATAGTCATTGGGTCATTTGCTTCGCGTCATTGAGTCATTTTTTTGGACGTAGAGCCTCTCATTTGTGGACTTTAATTTAGGGTTTAGAAATTAAAACTTAGAGTTTGAAACATTATGATAAAAAACTATTTCAAAATCGCTTTGCGAAACCTGTGGAAGCATAAGGTGTTTTCGCTTATTAATATAACAGGCCTATCCATAGGGATAACGGCCTGTTTTTTTATTTTTATGTACGTGGGTTTTGAGCTGAGTTATGATAAATTTCATAGCAAGGCCGATAGGATTTATCGTCTGGTGACAGATATTAAAACGCCTACAGAGACGATCAATACCGGTGTAACAGCCTGGCCCTTCGCGCCTAATATTAAAGCCGATTTTCCGGAGGTGGAGTCATTTGTACGGGTAAGCGGTGGTAGCTTTTTGGTTAAAAAAGGTAACGTAAAATTCCAGGAGGAGAAATCGGCCTTTGCCGATTCGAGCTTTTTTAAAGTGTTTGATTTCAAGCTGATTAAAGGCGATCCTAAAACCGCCTTATCCGAAATAGCGACCATTGTATTTACAGAAAGCGCGGCAAAAAAATACTTTGGTAATGCCGACCCAATTGGCCAAACTGTTTTACTGACCGGCGATGCCATACCCGCCAAAGTAACCGGAGTAATGCAGGATATGCCCGAAAACTCGCAGATTAAGGCTGATATGCTTATTTCGATGGTATCGCTCACGCAAAAGTTCAACAAAGACCTGGATAAATCATGGGGCAATTTTGGGGCATCAAGCTATTTACTGCTTAAACCCGGCACCGATCCTAAAAGGTTGGAAGCCCGGTTACCCGCTTTTTTAGAACGCCGAAATGGTGACGAAGAGCGTAAAATGCACATGTCGTACAAATTATTTCTGGAGCCTTTAAAGTGGGTTTATTTGCATTCAAAACGCGATGCGCAGGGAGGATCTGGCAGTATTACCAATGTTTATATTTTTAGTATAGTTGCCGTTTTTATTTTGCTGATAGCCTGCATCAACTTTGTTAACCTTACCACAGCCCGCTCTGTTGAACGCGCCAAGGAAGTTGGTATCCGTAAAGTGGTTGGTGCCGAAAAATCGCAATTGGCCAGCCAGTTCATTGGCGAATCGGTGGTGCTGTGTTTAATCGCTTTTGTGTTTACCATTATTCTCTCCGTTTTGCTGTTGCCTTTATTTAATCAATTGGCGGGTAAAACTATCAGTACAGGAATATTCAGTAACTGGTATTATGTGCTTATTCTTTTTTGTACAGCGGTGGCCATTGGTTTTATAGCCGGTATTTATCCTGCACTGGTGTTATCATCATATATGCCGGTGTCGGTATTAAAAGGACGTTTTGCCAGCAGTAATAAAGGCAATACGTTGCGCAAAACCCTGGTTATCGCGCAATTTAGTATTTCAATATTTTTGATCATCGGCACCATTATGGTGTACAGCCAAATGAGCTTTATGCAAAACCGCGATCTGGGTTTTAGTAAAGACCAGATGCTTGTTTTGGATACCAATGGCGATCCCGCCGGTAATGCCCTTAAAGAGGCGCTTGCTTCCGTTCCGGGTGTAAAATCTACGGCGATGTCATCAAGTGTGCCCGGTGGCGGTAACCCTGGTGCATACTCAGAGATAGAGAACAAAAAAGGCGATCTGCAGATTGCCAACCTTGATCTGTATTTTGTAGATTGGGATTATGTAAACCAGTTTAAAATCAAGATGGTTGCCGGCCGTTCTTTTTCCCGTGAGTTTGGTACCGACACCGCCCAGGCTATGTTATTAAATGAGGCGGCGGTTAAGTTATTTGGGTACAGTTCGCCACAGCAGGCTATTGGCAGGCGTTTTAAACAATGGGGCCGCGAGGGTAAAATAGTAGGGGTGATGAAGGATTTTCATTTCCGTTCGTTACAGGAAGTTATTAAGCCCTTAAGTATGCGCATCGAACTGAAAAATATTCAGCTCATTTCCGTAAAAATGTCAACCCAAAATACAGCTTCAACATTGGCCGCCATAGAAAATAAATGGAAGGTGCTGATACCCAACAGACCGTTTAGCTATTACTTTTTAGATGAATTTTTTGACCGGCAATACCGCGCGGAGCAGCGCTTTGGCAAACTGTTTCTCAATTTTGCGGTATTGGCCATATTTATTTCCTGCCTTGGTTTGTTAGGCCTGGCATCCTATAGCACATTGCAGCGTACCCGCGAGATAGGTATCCGCAAGGTATTGGGCGCGACTGTCCCCGGTATTGTTAACTTACTTTCGCGCGACTTTTTGATATTGGTAGTCATATCTTTTTTTATCGCATCGCCGCTGGCCTGGTGGTTTATGCATAGCTGGCTTAAGGATTTCGCGTACCGTATTGACATAAGTCCCTGGATATTTGTAGGGGCTGGTGTTTTAGCGACAGTGATTGCCCTTGGTACTATCAGTTTCCAGGCTATACGCGCCGCTATGAGTAACCCGGTTAAAAGCCTCAGAAGCGAATGAAGGTAGAGGCAAGAAATTAGAGTCAGGAATCAAGAGAAAAAGGCCGGGTGTAATATCAATCACCCGGCCTTTTTTGTTGGGTATTACATAGCCTTTATGGCTGTTTTCGGATTGATTATTTTATATATTCTTAGCGTTACAACGAAACAATAATTCAATTATTCATTATCTTTAAAAAGATAAGTTGTGAGGTGAAAATTCATAATGGTTAGAATTTGTATATCTGCACATTGCAGAATTTACGCCTAAATCAAGGGCTATTTGTGTATCAGACGCTGTGTTTTTTGTGTATCATAACCGGACACTTGCTGTAACAGAAGCGTACGCCTTAAATATCTATTGTGGTATTAAGTTATTGAAATACAGTATTTTAATTTGTGGCATGTGTTTTTGTAATCACTATTCAAAATATATCAAACTACAGTGGACAGAAAAATTGAAAAAAAGACCTGGAACAGCAAACGAATACTTACTATAGCTGGTATTACAGGCATTATTTTATTGATTGGAGGGGTTATTTACGCCACATCTGGTAAAAGTAAATTAGATGTTGATACCGAACGTATAACTATAAGCACTATCACCAAAGGCCCTTTCCAGGAAAATATCCCGGTTAATGGTACCGTAATGCCGCTTACCACTATTTTCCTTGATGCATCTGAAGGCGGCGTTGTTGAAGAAAAATATGTTGAAGATGGCGCTACCCTGAAAAAAGGTGACCCTATATTAAGAATGTCAAATACGGATTTGGAATTAACTTTAGCAAACCAGGAGACAGCAGTTTACGGTCAGCAAACACAAATGCAGATATCACATAACAACGCGTCGCAAAGTACCATTGCCAAATTGAATACCATGGCCGATGTTGATAATGCTTACAAAGAAGCCAAACGCATTTATGATCTGGATAAAAGATTGCTTGACCAAAAGGCGATAGGCTTACAGGAATATCAATCGGCTAAAAATACCTATGATTACCAGGTAAGCCGCCGCAAGCTGGCTACCCAAATACTTACCCAGGATACTTCGCTGGTAAAACAACAGGATGCGCAATCAAAAGAGCAGTATGCACAAATGAGAAGCGCGCTTGAGTTAATGCAGAAAAAAGTTGCTCTTTTAACTTTGCGTGCTCCTATTGACGGCCAGCTTACCAATATGGACGCCGAAGTAGGGCAAAGCAAAAATAAAGGCGAACACTTAGGCCAGATAGATGTACAATCGGGCTTTAAAGTAAGGGTTGATATTGATGAGCATTACCTGTCCCGCGTATTCCCCGGCTTGAAAGGTAACTTTCAATTTGCCGATAAAACCTATAACCTGGTTATAAAAAAGGTGTTTACCATTATTACCGCGGGCCGTTTCCAGGTAGACATGCAATTTGTGGGCACGGTGCCACAAGGCATCCGCAAAGGGCAAACGTTACAGGTAACCTTAGCGTTAAGCGATCAGATCACCGCGGTTTTGGTACCTAAAGGAGGCTTCTATCAGCAAACAGGCGGTAACTGGATATTTAAAGTAAGTGAAGACGGTAAAAAAGCTTACAAGGTTAACATACAACTTGGTCGCCAAAGTCCTGATTATTATGTAGTAACAGATGGTTTGCAGCCTGGCGATAAGGTAATTACCTCAAGCTATGAAACCTATGGTGATATACAGGAACTGGTGCTCAAAAAGTAGCTAAGCTACTGCAACGAAACACTGACAGTGAGCGTCTTATAAACAGAAATTGATTAAATAAATAAAAATATAAAACCAAATCAAAAAACAGAACCAATTGTAAAAGGCTGGTTCAGGAGGGGCAAATGATAAAAATTACTAATCTCGAAAAATTTTACCGCACAGAAGAGGTAGAAACCATAGCCTTAAACAAGCTATCAATTGAAATTGCAACGGGCGAGTTTGTGGCCATCATGGGTCCATCTGGTTGCGGCAAATCAACATTACTTAATATTTTAGGTATGCTGGATGATCCGGATGAAGGCAGCTACATTTTCAATGAAATTGAGGTTGCTCATTTCACCGAACGTAAACGTGCCGATTTGCGTAAACACAACATTGGTTTCGTATTTCAAAGCTTTAACCTTATTGATGAGCTTACCGTATTTGAAAACGTTGAGTTACCATTAATTTATACCGGTGTACCGGCATCTGAGCGCGTAAAAAGGGTAGAGGAGGTTTTGGATAAAATGCAGATCATGCACCGCAGAAACCACTATCCGCAACAATTATCGGGTGGTCAGCAGCAACGTGTAGCAATTGCCCGCGCGGTTGTAAACAAACCAAAACTGATCCTTGCGGATGAGCCTACCGGTAACTTAGATAGTACCAACGGTAATGACGTAATGGAACTGCTAACAGACCTTAACGAGCAAGGAACAACCATCATTATGGTTACTCACTCTGAACATGATGCACGTTACAGCCACCGCATCATCAGGTTGCTTGACGGCCAGGCCGTTGTAGAAAACATTATGGTTTAAACCATAAATCGTTCTACCCCCAACAGAAAGATAGTTTATATAAGTTAATAGTGAAAAGCGACCCTTCCCAAACGGGAAGGGTTGGCTTGTTTTACACCAATTTTTTTGTCATTAAATCATTTGCGTTGCATCATTAGGTCATTATTAAATGGCGTTTATATTAGTAGCTACAAATGGAATAATAACAACGCAGCGAAATGACTGAATGAATCAATGATGTCAAATTTGCTCTTTAAACGAACTAATGAACCTACATCATGATTAAAAATTATATCAAAACAGCATACAGAAGCCTTCGTAAAAACAGGGGCTTTACTACCATAAATATTATGGGGCTTGCCCTTGGGTTGGCTACCTGCCTGCTTATTGTTTTATATGTAGCCGATGAACTGAGCTATGATAGATACAATGACAAGGCCAGCCGGATTTACCGGGTTAATGAAGATCTTAAACTTGGCGATAACGCCGTGAAATACGCGGTTTGCATGGCTCCCTTAGCCAAAACGCTCATTGCCGAGTATCCATTTGTAGAAAACGCTACCCGATTAAAAAATGCAGGCACATCGCATGTAAAAAAGGGTACTTTAAATATCTCTGAAAATCGGGTTGCTTTTGCCGATCCGTCTTTGTTCAGCGTTTTTACCCTGCCTATGATTAATGGTAATGCTGCATCGGCATTGGTTGAGCCCAACAGTGTTGTTATTACCGAAACCACCGCCCAAAAATATTTCAACAGTACCAATGTAGTAGGTAAAACGCTGCTGTTTAATGATAATACACTTTGTAAAGTAACCGGTGTAATTAAGGATGTACCGCGGCAATCGCATTTTAACTTCGATTTTTTTATATCGATGTCCTCCTTCCCGGATAGCCGCTCAACCGAGTGGCTGCGCAGCGATTATAATACCTATGTGCTTTTAAAAGATAAATCATACGCAAAACAGTTGGAAGCCAGCTTCCCGGCTTTGTTAGAGAAGTTTAGCGGCGCGCAAATGAAGGCCCAATTGAATTTAAGCTATGCCGAGTTTGAGAAACAAGGTAGTTTTTTCAGACTTAACTTAATACCACTTACCGATATTCACCTTAAATCAAACATCTCTGGCGAGTTGAGCGCAAATGGCACCACGCAATACGTTTATATATTTTTGCTGATAGCGGTTTTCATATTGCTGATAGCCTGTATCAACTTTATGAACCTATCAACAGCGCGTTCGGCAAACCGGGCACGTGAGGTTGGCGTACGCAAAGTGTTAGGATCGGCCCGTAAGCATTTGATAGCCCAATTTTTAACCGAATCGGTATTGGTTACCATTATTTCTACGGTTTTGGCTTTCGTAATCGCCTTGTTTTTATTGCCGTTATTTAACCAGCTTTCAGGTAAAGAGCTGGCTATCAATGCCTCGTCTATGGTATGGATTGTACCTGCTTTAGTTGCTATAGCTTTGTTTGTAGGTGTATTATCCGGTTCGTACCCCGCGTTTTACTTGTCGGCTTTTCAACCTGTTGATGTGTTGAAAGGTAAATTGGCCACAGGGTTTAAAGGCAGCAGGCTGCGCAGTTTTTTTGTGGTGTTTCAGTTTTCTATCTCCATATTCCTCATTATCGGTACGTTGGTTATTTACAACCAGCTTAACTATATCCAAAGCAAAAACCTTGGTTATAACCGCAGCCAGGTACTTGTAGTAAAAAATGTTTTTGAGCTTAACGGGCAGGCTAAATTGTTTAAGCAAAAGGTTAAGGAATTACCCGGTGTAATTAATGCTACCATGACCGGCTTTTTACCAACTTCCGGCTGGAAAAATACCGCCATTTATTTCAGGGACGCAAGCATTAACGAAAAAACATCCCTGTTTCCGCAAAGCTGGCAAATTGATGAAGATTACATTGGTACGCTGGGTATGAAAATGGCTGCCGGTCGTAATTTTTCAAAAGATATGGCTACCGATTCCGACGGGGTGATGATCAACGAGGCAGCTGCTAAATTCCTGGGCTTTAAAGATCCTGTAAATAGTGTTATTTATAAGGCCACGGATAGCAAACACGATTTAGCACACACCAAGCAGTATCGTGTATTGGGTGTGGTAAAAGATTTTAACTTTAACTCGTTGCATGAAAACGTTAGTCCGGTGGTAATGACATTGGCCGAAAATAACGGCGCCTTAAGCATCCGGTTAAATACCAATAATCTAAGCCAGCTAATGTCGCAAATCAACGCGGTATGGAAGGATGTAAACCCTAACGTGCAGATCAATTATTCCTTCATGGATCAGGATTTTGATGCCACCTATCGTACTGAACAGCGCACGGGGCAAATCTTTATCATTTTCACCGCATTGGCTATCATCATTGCCTGCCTCGGCTTATTTGGTTTAGCCGCTTACGCTGCCGAGCAGCGCACTAAAGAAATAGGCATCCGCAAGGTATTGGGAGCAAGTGTTGCAGCCATCGCCGGCATGCTTTCAAAAGATTTCGTAAAACTGGTTGGTATTTCTATACTAATAGCATCGCCTTTGGCCTGGTATGCAATGAATAAGTGGCTGCAGGATTTTGCTTACCGCATAAACATTCAATGGTGGGTATTAGCTCTGGCCGGCATCGCCGCGCTACTGATAGCCGTTGTAACCGTTAGTTTTCAATCCATCAAAGCAGCAGTTGCCAATCCGGTGGATAGTTTGAAGAACGAGTAATTTCAGTTTGTGGTTTGCAGTGGGCAGTTAGCAGAAGGCTATAGTCAGGTAGCAGTTTTTTGAAATTTAAAGATCGATGCAACCTATCGCGTTTTTTTGCCGTCTGATAGTAAGTTAAAAAACCTTTGAATTTTTACTTACATAGCGTTTGAGAATTAATTTCACAAACTGAAAATACTTTATACTGATAAACAATACATTAGCTTTAGGCTTTGTGCATTCTGCTTTTAGCTTCACTTAACACCTTTATTCATCTGCATATGTTCAAAAATTTTATCAAAATAGCCTGGCGTAATTTATGGCGTCATAAATCATTCACGCTCATCAATATTTCTGGATTGGCAATTGGCATGGCAAGCGCCGCGCTTATTTTATTCTGGATTCAGAACGAGTTGAGTTATGACCAGTTTCATGAAAATAAATCGCGCTTGTATGTGGCTTATAACCGGGCTGTTTTTGATGGTAAGCTTTGGTGCTGGAATACTACCCCTAAAATATTAGGTAAAACGCTGAAACAGGATTACCCCGCAGTTGAAGAAACCGCGCGGACAACACAATCCAATTTTTTATTTACCATTGGCGACAAACACCTTAACCTGCCCGGCTACTTTACCGATCCCGGTTTTTTAACCATGTTTAGCTTTCCCTTAATTAAGGGGAACCCTAAAACGGCTTTAACTACCGTCAATTCATTGGTAATTACCGAAAAAACAGCCATTAAACTATTTGGTAACGAAGACCCGATGGGCAAAGTGGTAAGGATAGATAGCGTTGATAACTTTACGGTTACCGGCGTAATGAAAGATTTACCCAATAACACCCGTTTTGACTTTGAATATCTTATGCCCTGGAGCTACCTCAAAAAAACAGGTGGCGATGATACTTACTGGGGCAATAATTCTGTACAAACCTGGGTGTTGGCTAAACCTAACATTACCGAAGAGGCGCTTAACAAACAGGTTATCAATGTTACCAAATCGCACTCCGATCAAAAAGACGATGAGGTTTTTATGCACCCGGCCAGCAAATGGCATTTATATTCCAAATTTGAAAACGGGAAAATTGTAGGAGGGAAGATCGGTTCTGTAAGGCTGTTTGGAATTATCGCCCTGTTTATCCTGCTCATTGCCTGTATTAATTTTATGAACCTCAGTACCGCCCGTAGCGAAAGGCGTGCCCGTGAGGTAGGCATCCGTAAAGTGGTAGGCGCGCAAAAAGGATCATTGATAGCCCAATTTTTGGGCGAAAGTATTCTGTTAGCTTTTATTGCTGGTATCATTGCCATTGTTATAGTGCAGGTGAGCTTACCCAGCTTTAATCAGCTTACGCAAAAGCAATTATATATACCATTTAATAGCATTTACTTTTGGCTTGCAGGGCTAAGTTTTGTTTTATTTACCGGTTTGGTTGCAGGTAGTTACCCTGCATTTTTCCTGTCGTCCTTCAGACCTGTTAGTGTATTGAAAGGAACTTTTAAGGCGGCCAATGCTTTGGTTACGCCGCGTAAATTACTGGTTGTTACACAGTTTACATTCGCAATTGTACTCATTATATGTACGGTTATTATTCATAACCAGATGAGGTATGCGCAAAACCGCGATTTGGGTTATAAAAAGAATAACCTGGTTTATACCATGATGTCGGGGAGTATTGATAAAAACTATAAAATGATCCGGTCAGAACTAATCAGCAGCGGCGCGGCGGTATCTGTAACCAAAACCAGCGCACCGATGACCGAAGGCTGGAGCGATAGCTGGGGATTTGACTGGAAAGGAAAAGACCAGAGCCAAAAGATAGATTTCAATGTATTTAATGCCGACGGCGATTTTGTGAAAACCATGGGCCTGCACATTGTAGCGGGCAGGGATATAGATATTGCTACCTACCCAACAGATTCAACCGCCATGATCCTGAACGAAGCCGCGGTTAAGATCATCGGTTTTAAAAACCCGGTTGGTCAGATTATTAAAAACGGCAACAACAAGCCATGTACTGTTGTAGGGGTTGTACAGGATTTTATCCTGCAATCGCCTTATCAACCGGTTAAGCCGATGATTATCCAGGGGCCAAAATCGTGGTTCAACGTAATTCATTATAAACTGAACCCTAACAACAGCACTGCAGATAACCTAAAGAGAGCCGAAGGTGTGTTTAAAAAATTCAATTCGGAGTATCCTTACGAATACCATTTTGTTGATGAAGAATACGCCAAAAAATTCAACGATGAACAACAGGTAGGTACCCTTGCCAGTTTATTTGCCGGCTTAACCATCTTTATATCGTGCCTGGGCTTATTCGGACTGGCGGCTTATATGGCTCAAAACCGTCAAAAAGAAATCAGCGTGCGCAAGGTGTTAGGGGCATCAGTTTCTAATTTAACTGGGTTGTTATCTAAAGAATTTTTAACGCTTGTTATTATCTCTTTCATAATTGCCTCGCCAATAGCCTGGTATGGTATGTATACCTGGCTTAAGAGCTATCCATATCATGTCAGTATCGAAATATGGGTATTCCTGCTTGCCGGCATCTTAACTGTTATAGTCGCCTTGGGAACTGTAAGCTTTCAATCAATCAAAGCGGCTTTAACAAACCCGATCAAGAGCTTACGGAACGAATAGGAGGGGGGAATAGAGGTTAGAATCAAGAATCAAGACAGGAACAAAATCAGCGGGTCAATTAAAACTGACCCGCTTTTTATTTCTGTTGAAGCTTGTCTCTTGATTCTTTTCCCTCCTACGGTTTTTGTCTTAACTCTTGATTCTAACCTCTTGACTCTTTTCCCCATTGTATCATAAACGGACGCTGCCTGTTACATAAGCGTACAGTTTTTAATTAGTGATTTTGATTTAATATATTGATATTCAATTGTTTAAAACTTTGGTATATTATTGATACTTTAATACTAAAATGATCACTATTATTGTTTACAACAAAAAATGACTAACACTAATTCACAAACCATCTAATCCACCAAACAACAATGTTATCACTTCAACATATTTCAAAATACTACCAGGTAAGCGGACTAAAAAATTACGTGCTTAATGACCTGAGCCTCGAAGTTGATGAAGGCGAATTTATCTCTATTATGGGACCTTCAGGCTCTGGTAAATCTTCTTTATTAAATGTTATTGGTATGCTTGATGAGCCATCAAGCGGCTATCATTATTTCGCAGGGCAGGCAGTTCATCAGCTTAAAGAAAAACAACGCTCGGCATTGTATAAACAATACATCGGCTTTGTTTTCCAGGCCTATCACCTGATTGACGAACTTACCGTTTATGAAAACATCGAAACCCCGCTAATTTACCAGGACTTTAAAAGCAGCGAGCGTAAAGCCATGGTGGCCGATATTTTGGATAAATTTAATATAGTAGGCAAAAAGGATCTTTTCCCGGCGCAGTTATCGGGCGGTCAGCAACAATTAGTGGGTATTGCCCGCGCTTTGATTGCCAAACCTAAACTGTTACTGGCCGATGAGCCTACTGGTAACCTTAACTCAAAACAGGGCGAAGAGATCATGGAGTTGTTCCGCAAGCTTAATAAAGAAGATAAGGTAACCATTATACAAGTAACCCACTCCGAAAAAAATGCTGAGTACGGTACGCGCATCATTAACCTGCTCGACGGTAAAATAGCATCATCACACCAACTCTGATCATCCATATAGTAATGCGATATTTTAAATTTATATTTTTTAGTTTGATTGCCGTGCAGGCCATTAATGCGCAGGCGCAAACAGATTCTGTTCTTTCCATAAGGCAATGCGTTGACATCGCCATAAAAAACAACCTCGACGTAAAGAAAAGCGAACTACAGATGGAACGTCTTGAGGTTGGCTACCAACAAGCCAAGGAATATTTACTGCCAACCATAAACGGCGCGGTTAACCACGGTATTAACAACGGGCGTAACATTAACCCTTTTACCAACAGCTATGTTACCCAGTCGCTTACTTATGGTAACTATAGCCTTAATGGTAACCTTACCTTGTTTAGCGGGATGCAAAACTTAAATAACATTAAGCAAACATCACTTTCATACCAGGCAGGCAAAATGGACTTTCAGCAAGCTAAAGATCAAATTACCATTAACGTAATTACGGCTTATTTGCAGGTGCTGGATAATGCCGAATTGCTCGGCCAGGTTGCCAACCAGTTAGATGTATCAAAAAAACAAGTTGAACGCCTGGATATATTGGAAAAAGAGGGCGCCAATAAGCTGCCATCTGATCTGTATGATTTAAAAGGTACTTACGGCGATAACCAGTTGAACTTAGTATCGGCTAAAAATGCCTTAGAGGTTTCAAAACTTAACCTGATGCAGATGCTGAATATCCCGTACAATAAAAGCCTCAAACTGGAGCCTTTATCCGTACAGGACGTATCCACGCAGACAGGCGCGAGCTCTGATCAGGTATATGACGCCGCGTTGCAACAACTTGCCTATATTAAAGCTGCCGAGCTAAGAAGCAAAAGCGCCGAAAAGGGCGTTAAAGTGGCGCAGGGAGCTTTATTGCCTACGCTTTCATTGGGTGCCGGTATTTTCACCAACTATTCCAGCGCTGCGCAAAGTTCAAAGTTTATTGATTCAACCACGGTGAACACCGGCTCTTTTGTAAACGGAGCTGGCGGTACTAAACAGGCTGTTTATGCTACACAGGCTAATTACAGCAACCATACCATTGGCTACTATGATCAGTTTAAAAACAACTACAGCACACAGGTTAGTTTAAACCTGCAGATTCCTATTCTTAATTATTTCCAAAACCGCAATAAGGTAAAATTGGCAAAAATTAACCTCGAAGAAGCAAAATATGTAGAAAACAATACCAAGATAGTTTTAAAGCAAAATGTTGAACAGGCCTATCTTAACATGACATCGGCCTATGAGCGCTACACTGTTTTGCTTGAACAGGTAAAAGCTTACGGCGAATCTTTCAGGATTGCTGAAATTCGTTTCAACAACGGCGTTTTAACTTCTTATGATTTCGTTTTAGCTAAAAACAACCTGGATAGATCGAAGATTAACATGATTAACGCACGTTATGATTGCTACATCTACAACAAAATATTAGATTACTACCAGGGAAAACTTACATTATAACGGTTGCCAAATATTGGGGATCGGTAAAAAGAGATTAAATTTATCCCAGCAATTTGATCGTTGATATCCGGCTTTATATTTTCTACCGCTAAAGGCAGGAAATATAGACCGGATATTCCTAATTTAGCGCTGGCCTTAACCTCATCATCTAAAGCGTTAAGGTCGATTTACAAACTTAAACACCTATGAAAATGAAAAAAACAATTTTACTTTCTTTAGCTATTTTACTGGTATCGGCAGGGCTTGCGTCTGCCCAGGTTATTCCAAGTTTTTCTTTTGGGGCCAAAGCGGGGCTTAATTATTCAACTTTTCCGTCAAATGGATTATATAACAATGATAACAAAGCAGGCTATTTGGCCGGTGTTTGGGCGAGAGTAGGCGGGCTTGGTTTTAATTTTCAACCAGAGCTTTACTATACTTCAAAAAACATCGACATTAAAGATGAAGCCGGAAATACCAACAAAGCAAAATTTACCAGTGTTGATTTACCGCTATTGGTTGGTGGTAAAATTGGAGCCTTTGGTTTAGGCGGTCGGTTTTATGGCGGTCCAGTTTTTTCATTCTCTGTAAATAAAGATCAGAGTTTATCGGGCGCTACAAAAGAGGCGGTAAATTTGAATTACAAAGACGCCAATTACGGCATACAACTTGGCGCTGGTCTTGATATCAGAGATTTTTCTGTCGATCTGCGTTACGAAGGTGGTTTAAACAAAATTGGTTACGGGCCGGATAATTCTCATACCAGGGTAAGCCTTTTCAGCCTGTCATTAGCTTACAAGATATTTTCTCTGTAAGCTAATAGCCTCCAAAAAAGATCAAAAGACCTGTCGTAAATGGCGGGTCTTTTTTGTTGGCATGTATTTTTATTTTGATATGATTCGGGCAGCAAAGGAGAGGATGTATCGTATCAATAATTGTTTTTTTTGTATTATAAATTCAAGCTAAATCGGCATAATAGTATTATACTTATTGTATTTAGTACACCTATATTTATCTACCATTTGTATTACTGCAAATACCTGGATAAGGTGTACCATTATGTTTAAAAATTTTAAACCAACCGCCAGCGTTGTTACTCATATTGCCGGCATTTTTTTTCTGTTGATACTAATTAGGCCATGCGCGGCCCAGGTAAAAGATACTGCATCAAACCAGATACGGTTAAACCAGGTAGGCTTTTATCCTAATGGCATAAAAACAGCAGTAGTTTTAACAGGGAGCCCGGCCGTATTTACCATCCAAAATACTAAAAAGCAAGTTGTTTTCACCGGCAATTTAAAGGAATCTGTTAAACCTGCATTTTCTGGAAAAACAACTTACATAGCCAATTTTACAGCGCTACAAAAAGCAGGCGAATATAAATTATATATAAAGGGGCTGGGTTACTCATATCCGTTTTCTATCAAAGAGAATATTCATCAAAAATTAGCCGCCGGCCTTATTAAGGCTTATTATTTTATGCGGGCATCTACACCGATTACTGCAAAATACGCAGGCAAGTGGGCCAGGACCGAAGGACACCCCGATACAAGCGTTTTAATCCATCCGTCTGCCGCGAGCGATAAAAGGCCTGCCGGTACTATTATATCGTCCCCACGGGGCTGGTATGATGCCGGCGACTACAACAAATATGTAGTTAACAGCGGCATCAGCACCAGCACATTGCTTTCGTTATACGAGGATTTTCCGGATTACATGAAATCAGTAAAACTTAATATTCCGGAGAGCGGAAATGGCCTGCCCGATTTACTGAATGAAGTCTTATGGAATTTACGGTGGATGCTTACCATGCAGGACCCTAATGACGGCGGCGTATATCATAAATTAACCAACGCCGCATTTGATAAATTTGAAATGCCGGACAAAGATAAAACGCCAAGATACGTTGTGCAAAAAGGAACTGCCGCGGCCTTGGATTTCGCGGCGGTAATGGCGCAGGCGTCCCGAATTTTTAAACAATTTCCGCAACAAACACCAGGCCTGGCCGATTCTTGTTTAAAGGCCTCCAAAAATGCCTGGAAGTGGGCTGTTGAAAATCCTAAAGTGGCATATCGGCAGGAAGAAAATAACAGGAAGTTTAGTCCACCGGTAACAACGGGAGGTTATGGCGACTACAATTTTACAGATGAATTTATCTGGGTCGCGAGCGAATTATTTGTGACCACTCACGATGCGGATTATTTAAAGCATATCAACCTTTTACCCGATGACAAAATGCCGGTACCAACCTGGGGGCAGGTAAAACTTTTGGGTTATTATACTTTGCTTAAAAATGAGAATCAGGCAGATGTTAAAGCCGTTGCCGATTTGCCGGAAATAAAGAAACGACTATTAGCCGCAGCTGATGAGCTGATCAATGGGGTAGAGGACAATGCCTGGCAAACCGCTATGACATTATCTGTAAAGCATTTTGGCTGGGGAAGTAATTCCGAGGCGGCTAATGAAGGGGTAATGCTGCTACAGGCCTATAATTTAACACACAATAAAAAATACCTCGATAACGCCCTTGCCAATCTTGATTACCTTTTAGGGAGAAACGCTGCCGGGTACGCTTACGTTACCGGTTATGGTAGTAAAACACCTATGCACCCGCACCATCGTCCGTCGGCAAGTGATGGTATTGTTGATCCTGTTCCGGGTTTGTTGGTAGGTGGCCCTAATCCTGGTATGCAAGATGGCATCAAAGTACCTTCGAAAGTGCCGGATGAAGCTTATATTGATGATACAAGAGCCTATGCCGCTAATGAAATAACCATCAACTGGAACGCCCCGATAGCTTACTTAGCCAATGCTATAGAAGCTTTGCAGCTACAACTTCAACATACTTCAAATTCAAAACCGACAAAATAAAATATCTCTCAAATTCAAATCAATCAACAAATGCGAAAAATTTACATAACGGCAGCAAGTTTATTTTTGCTCCATGTAATTTCCCAACCGGTACAGGCTCAAACAAAACCGTCATCAACCGCTATTGATAAAAAAGTGGATGCCTTGATAGCTAAAATGACGCTGGAGGAAAAAGTAGGGCAAATGACCGAAGTTGCCTCTGATGTGGTATCCAAAACCAATGTACCTAATCACCAGCTCGATGCCGATAAATTGAAAGAGGCTATCATGAAATATCATGTGGGTTCTATCCTGAATGTAAGCGGACATGCTTATGATCGCGCGCATTGGTATGAGGTGATCTCTACCATACAAAAAGCGGCAGACCAGGACCGCCTAAAAATCCCGGTTATTTATGGTATCGACGCTATTCATGGTGTAACTTATACCACCGGTAGTACACTGTTTCCGCAGGAGATAGCTATGGCAGCAACATTTAACCGTGATATAGCCCATAAGGCAGGGGAGATCACCGCGTATGAAACCCGAGCCAGTTATATCCCCTGGAATTATTCGCCGGTATTGGATTTAGGTAAATCACCATTGTGGCCACGTATCTATGAAACTTTTGGCGAAGATCCTTACCTGGTTAAAACCATGGGAGCAGCCATTATAAAAGGCTACCAGGGTAACAATGTTGGCGATAAATATCACGTTGCCGCCTGTATGAAACATTACCTGGGTTACAGCTTTCCGTTGAGCGGGAAAGACCGTACGCCTGCCTGGATTCCGGATCGTTATATGCGCGAGTACTTTTTACCTTCGTTTACCGAGGCTGTAAAGGCCGGTGCCAAAACATTGATGATCAACTCGGGCGAGATTAACGGGGTACCAGTACACGCCAGCAAATACCTGCTTACCGATGTACTGCGTGGCGAACTTCATTTTGAGGGTGTAGCTGTAACCGATTGGCGCGATATTCAGTATCTGCATGACCGTCACCATATAGCCGCAACCCAAAAAGACGCCGTGATGATTGCCGTGAACGCGGGTGTTGACATGAGCATGGTGCCTTATGATTATACCTTTTTTACCTATCTGGTTGAATTGGTTAAAGAAGGTAAAGTGCCGATGAGTCGCATCAATGAAGCCGTGCACCGCATTTTGAAAGTAAAATACGAGCTGAATTTATTTGACCGCCCGGTTGGTAATCCGGAAGATTATCCAAAATTCGGATCGGAAGAATACCGCCAGGTAAGTGTACAGGCGGCCAATGAAGCCATTACCTTACTTAAAAACAATAACCATATCCTGCCGCTTAAAAAAGATATGAAGGTACTGGTAACCGGCCCTACGGCTAATACCATGCGTTCATTAGATGGTGGGTGGAGCTATACGTGGCAAGGTGATGAGTCGGATAAATTCGCGGCCGGCAAAAACACCATTTTGGAGGCAGTGCAACAAAAAATTGGTAAGGATAATGTAAGCTATGAAGCCGGTGCCGCATTTGATAGCCTTCAAAATATAGATGAAACCATCAAAGCCGCTAAAAAAGCTGATGCGATAGTACTTTGCCTTGGAGAATTATCCTATACCGAAAACGTAGGTAATATTGATGATTTGAATTTACCGGCTGCCCAGATTCAGTTAGCGCAAGCTTTGGCAAAAACTGGTAAACCGATAATATTAGTACTTGCAGAAGGCCGGCCACGTGTTGTTACTGATGCCGAAAGCCTGTCTGCCGCTACCGTAATGGCTTATTTGCCCGGCAATGAAGGTGGAGATGCTATTGCCGGTGTTTTATTTGGCGATGTAAATCCATCTGGCAGGCTGCCAGTTACCTATCCTCGTTATACCAACGCGTTAAACAATTACTACCGTAAAAATTTGGAGAACGGTAATTCTGATGATAAACATGGCTACAATCCGCTGTATGAATTTGGCTATGGTTTAAGCTATACCACTTTCAGCTACAATAACCTGCACATCAGCAAGCCCCAATTAAAGGATAATGAAGTTTTAACAGTTACTGTTGATGTTAAAAATACCGGGGCGATTGAAGGTAAAGAATCGGTTTTATTGTACACCAGCCAATCATACGCCAGCATTTCGCCGGATACCAAACGGCTGAGGGCTTACGATAAAATTTTATTAAAACCAGGCGAAACAAAAACGGTAAGCTTTAAGATTACGCCAAAAGACCTAGCGTTTGTAAATGATATAAGCAAAACAGTTACCGAAGCCGGAGAATTTAAAATCCAGGTAGGCGACCAAACCCAAACGTTTAACTATGTATCTGCTTTAAGCGCTCCTTCAAGAACAGGAAAGTTGTAATACCGTTAATATGCAAACAAAAGCACCGTTATTAAAGATGACGGTGCTTTTGTTATGATAATAGGTGTTGTTTTTATAACCAATTTTGCTTCTTACCTTTGCTGGCCAACTATTAATTATGCCGCAGATGAAAAAGATTTTGTGCACAGGACTAATACTAATAACGTTTTGCTTGAATTTTTCCTGTTCAAAAAGTAATAGCCCTACTCAATCACCAATCAAAACACACCCGGTTGATACGCCGGTAACAATTGCCAAGGGGGCCGACGTGAGCTGGGTTACCGAAATGGAAGCAAAGGGGATTAAATTTTATGATAAAACCGGTACTCAAAAGGACTTGTTTGTATTACTAAAAAGTTTGGGGTTTAATTCCATCAGGCTGCGGGCATGGGTAAATCCAACAGATGGTTATTGTAACACTGCCGATCTGTTAACCAAAGCGATTCGCGCTCAAAAACAGGGCTTTAAAATCATGATTGATTTTCACTACAGCGACTATTGGGCTGACCCTGGCAAACAAACCAAACCCGCCGCCTGGGCCTCTCTTGATTTTGTAACACTTACAGCTACCTTGCATGATTACACCAAAAGTGTGATGAGCACTTTAAAGGACAACGGCATAGCACCCACCTGGGTACAAATTGGCAACGAAACAAATGATGGAATGCTTTGGGAAGAGGGGAGGGCCTCAAAAAGCATGGCCAATTTTGCAGCATTAATTAAAAACGGTTATGCCGCGGTTAAGGAAGTTAGCCCCGCTACTAAAGTTATCATCCATATCTCTAACGGCTATGATAATGGTTTGTTTAGGTGGATGTTTGATGGCTTAAAAGCAAACGGCGCAAAATGGGATATTATAGGCATGTCTTTATACCCATCAAAAACAAACTGGTCAACCCTTGATGCGCAATGCTTTACTAATATGAACGATATGGTTGGCCGTTATTCAACCCCTGTTATGGTGGTTGAAGTTGGGATGGAGGCAGGTGCACCTGCTGAATCAAAAGCTTTTCTTTCGGATATTATCAGTAAAGTAAAATCTGTTGACAGCGGGAGTGGTTTAGGTGTTTTTTATTGGGAGCCGGAGAGTTATAACAACTGGCAGGGTTATGCTTTAGGTGCTTTTGACACTACGGGTAAACCCACTAACGCTTTAGACGCATTTGCCGATTAACGCTTTACTCTATACATGCTATTAATAGTAATGAGAACCAGTCCTGTGGGCCGTTTTTTTTGCAATCAAATACGTACTCAAGGCCGCTGGGCATAAAAATGATAATCACAACAGGTATTTTAAGCTTAAAGCAAACTATTTTAACTGTGAAACCGTAAAAAGGGCATATTTTATTTGAGCCGTACAATGTTTAAAGCCGTATGATAATGGTTATAAATAGTTTACTTCTCATTTGGGAGTTAATTTTAACCTTTACCCCATTATCAAAAAAGCTAAAAACTAAAGATATTAAGGTTAATGAAGAGCCGTTTAATTGTATTTGTTTTTTTGTTTATATCGCTACGCAGTTATAGCCAATGTTCTTTAAGTGTCAGTATAACATCTTCAGAACCTGGTATTTGCGCAGGTAACACTATAGCTTTAACAGCAACACCTGCCGGCGGAAGCGGCTCTTATAGTTATGCCTGGAGTAACGGCGAAACAACCAATGTTGCGCACGTTAATAAAGCTGGGAGCTATTCGGTAACGGTAACGGATAAATCATCGGGTTGTACTGCTGTAGGTAATACAACAGTAAATATAACGCCTACGCCTAATCCACCTACCGTAACAGGTGGGGGGATAGTGTGCCAGGGCAACAGTGCCCATCTTACCATCACTTCTGGAGGGGATAGCTTCCAGTGGTATAAAAATGCAACAGATGTCACGCCTTTTCATACCGGAACCAGTTACGATACAGATCCTGTTACTACGTTTACCATATTTTACGTGGAAGCTACAAGTAGCGGCTGTACAAGTGCAAGATCAACTGTTGTTGTAACCAATATTTCAAACCCCACAGCTCATGATGGAGCCGCGTGTTACGGGAGCCCAGTAACATTATCGGTAAGCGGCGGCGATAATTTTCAATGGTATACATCCCCCTCATCAACAACGTCGGTAAATTCAGGCGCTATTTTAAATATTAGCTCAATTACAAACAACACTACTTATTATGTGGAGTCTGTTGCTAACGGTTGTACAAGTGGCCGTACGCCCGTTACCGCTTATGTGACATCAGCCCCACAATCACCTGTAGTTTCACCAAACCAGGGAGTATGCTCCGGCAATGTTATTACTTTACATGCTGATGCGCCAGCGGGTGTTGTTGAATGGTATGATGTGGCATCGGGCGGCAGCCCCCTTATTATAAGCCCGGATTATACCACGCCGACGCTTACAGCCAATACCACCTACTATGTGCAAACCGATTTAAACGGTTGTTTAAGCAACCGTGTACCTGTTACGGTTAACGTTAACCCAATACCATCTGCACCGGCTAACCAAACGGTAAATGCCTGTTATAACAGTAGCGCGCACCTTACGGCCAGCGCCACCGGCGGAGCGTATCAATGGTACTCTGATGCAAACGGCAAACATCTGCTTAAAAATGGCACTACTTATGATACTCCTGCTTTAACCCACGATATCACCTACTATGTTATGGCAGTAAACGGTGGTTGTAGCAGCGCCCTGACTCCGGTAAATGTGGTTGTAGCAGCTCCTGTTCCGCAACCCTCCGTTATTAACCCACCTGTTATTTGTAACGGCTCTACCGCTGTGCTAACAGCAACCGCTCCGGGCGGTAATTATCAGTGGTTTACTACAGCCACCGGAGGTACTCCCTTGCCTACAACCGAAAATGGAAAGTTTACAACCCCGGCTTTAACGGCAACTACAACATACTACGTACAAACCACTATAGGATCATGTACAAGTACCAGAACGGTTGTGCAGGTTCCGGTACTTGCCCCTTTAACCCAACCAACCGCAACGGGTGCAAGTATTTGCAGTGGTGATGTAGCTACATTAACAGCCGACGGACAAGCCGGTGATTATGCGTGGTATAACGCCGCCGGCGATCTTTTACAGGTAGGTAAAATTTTTAATACACCAGCGTTAACGGCCACCACTACTTATTACGTTCAGGTAAGTAACAACGGTTGTGCAAGTAATAAAACCGCTGTTCAGGTTACAGTAAAACCGGCGGCACAGGCACCCGTAGTAAATCCGGGGCCAACAATTTGCCCTGGAGAAACTGCCAGTTTATCGGCAACGGCCCCGGCCGGCCAATCTATAGATTGGTTTGAGGTGCCCGCAGGCGGCGTATCGCTGCATACAGGCTCCAATTATCAAACTGATGCCATTTATGCCGATAAGAGTTATTATGTACAAAGCACTTCGGGTACGTGCATTAGCGCCCGTACGCAGGTTGATGTGAAGGTAAATATTGGTGGTACCAGCTTTCATTACCCATCAAGCACCATAGTTAAATCCGGTAATAATCCCACCCCCATTATTGATAATCCCTCAGGTCCGGGTATATTTAGTGCCCCTGCGGGTGTGGTATTTGTTGATGCAACTACCGGGCAAATCAATGCTGCGGCAAGCACTCCCGGTACCTACAAAATAGTACTCACCAGTAATGGTACTTGCTCTGGTACTTATTCATCCATTATAACAATTACAGATCATCCCTCAACGTCATTTAGGTATGATACACCGGTGTGCCAGGTTGGTAGTAATCCTAAACCAATATTTGACCCGGGTGCTAATGCCGGTTTTTTCAGTGCCAGCCCGTCCGGATTAACATTTGTGAGCGATTATACGGGCGAGATAGATCTTTCAAAAACGGCGCCAGGTACCTATACGGTAACAAATGCTATACCTGCCAGCGGCGCCTTTACCGGTTCTGTATCGCAAGCTAAAATAACAATTGATAAAGCTATAACTGTAAGCGCCGGTTCAAATAAAAGCGTGCCAATTAATACGCCGGTTACTTTAAACGGCAGTATAAGCAGCGGCGTAACTGGTACATGGAGCGGCGGAGCGGGCACGTTTTCAAATGTTAATGACTTGCACGCTGTATATACCCCGGCAGTGGATGAATTACAGGCAAAATTAACCTTAACTTCTAACGATCCTCCGGGCGCCTGTGGCATCAAAACGGCAACAGTTACCATTACTTTTAATAGCATACCGCCTGCACCAACAGCGCAAAGTACGCAGGCTTGTGTTGGCAGCAGCGTAACGCTTACAGCTACCGCGCCGGGCGGAACTTACGATTGGTATGCGGATGCTGTTGGAGGAAGTTCATTACAACAAGGCGCAAACTTTCAAACTCCTGCACTTACCACTACCACCTCATATTATGTATCAACCACTGTTAATGGCCTAACCAGTCCGCGCACGCAGGTTACCGTTTCCATTTATAACGTGCCGTCAACACCAGTGGTACCTAATGATCTTATAACCACATGCAGCGGCAATGTTGTTAAAATAGACGCAAGCGGCTCTGTTGGTACTTATGAATGGTTTAATGAGTCGGGACAATCCGTTGGCACCGGTGCGTCGTTTACAAGTACCACTTTAACCAATAGTACATTTTACGAGGTACAAGCGGCAATAGGGCAATGTGTAAGTCCGCGCAAAAGAATAACTGTTACCGTAACTCCGGCACCATACATCACCAGCAGATCATCAGATCCTGTTTGTAGTGGCAACCCTTTAAGCTATACAATTACTTCAAATGTACCAACTGCTGCATTTTTATGGAGCAGGGCGGCGGTTGCAGGTATAACAAATGCTGCAGTATCCAACCAAACAACAACTGATATTACGGAAACCCTGGTGAATACTACGCCCAATGTTATCAATGTTACTTATGTAATTACCCCAATGAATGGTACATGTGCCGGCGAGCCCATTGATTATGTTGTAACAGTTTATCCAACACCAACTATAGTAAGCCATGCAAAAGATAACGTTTGCTATGGTACAACCGCTAATTACGCCATAACTTTTACCACGCCAAACACCATTTTTACATGGAGTAGGGCTGCAATCCCCGGTATTTTAAATGCCGCGGTTAACGGGCAGGCTTCAGCGGTAATAAAGGAGGTTTTATTTAATACAACGTCGGAGCCTATTGATGTGCCGTACACCATCAATTACAAAACAAATGATTGTGATGGGGCGCCTTTCAATTGGATAGTTACTGTATATCCGCAAGTAAATATCACCAGCGACGCTGTATCATTAGCATGTAATAAAACGCCGCAGAACTATACGATCACATCAAACGTTCCTTCGGCCACATTTGAATGGAAACGCGCCGCTGTTGCAGGTATTAGCAATGCCGCTACCCAAAAAACGGGAGCTTTGATAGATGAAACTCTTATAAATACAACAACCAGCCCTATCAACGTTACTTATATTATAACCCCATCGGCTTACGGTTGCACCGGTGATCCTTTTTCACATATTGTTACCGTAAACCCCAAACCCGATGTTCCTAAAGCTAATAGCAACTCGCCGGTTTGCGTGGCCAGTAAAATACAATTACGCACACCGTCAGTTGCCGGGGCTACTTACCTTTGGATGGGACCTAATAATTTTTCGTCCACATCGCAAAACGTAGATATACCTGCTACGGAAGCTGCTGCAGGTACCTATAATTTATTTGTTACGGTAGGTGGGTGCACAAGCGATCCGGGGCCAACAACAGTGCAGGTTAATAAACCACCGGTGGTAACAGCCACAGGTCCTCATCTTGTTTGTACTACTGCCACTACAATATCTCTTAATGGCACGGTTGGTGGCGGTACTACAACCGGTATTTGGAGCAGCAGCAGCGGAGGCACGGGTTTTTCACCATCAATTACAACCATTGGTAACGTAAATTATATCCCCACGGCTAAAGATAAAGAAAACGGTAGCGTTACATTAACGCTATCATCGACCAGTAATGACGATTGTACTGTTGCTACAGCCGATGTAGTTGTGAAATTTGGACTTACGCCTGGCGTAGATGCTGGTATAGATCAGAGCATTTGCGCCCAGGATACGCGTGTTCAATTAGCCGGTAAAATTCTGCTTTCAGGCGCAACCGGCTTTTGGTCTACCGCTACTGGCGATGGTACATTTCAGTCTGGTACCCAGCCTAACGCCGTTTATTTGCCAGGAGTTAATGATAAAAAGAAAGGTTCAGTAACATTAACTTTTAACATCAACAATTCTGGCGAGTGTTATACTACCACCGACGATATGAAGGTAACGTTTATACCGCCGGCTGTTTTGGCTACCGAACATGTACGATATGTATTAAAAGGTAACACAATTACCTTACATCCGATAGTAAAAGATGAAACCGTAACTTATTTATGGACAACCACCGGAGATCCTAATAACATAAATGACGTTCATGCTAAGAATCCTGTAATTACGGGTGGCCAAGTCAATCAAACTTATACATTAACCATCACCGATAAGTTGGGATGTGTTACTTCGGATACTACCTATGTCATTGTGTCGCCACATTTATCTGTTTCCAATGCTTTTTCTCCTAATGGCGACGGAACTAATGATAATTGGGAGATAGTTGGTCTTGTAGCCTATGAAAATTCAACAGTAGATGTATTTAATCGATATGGCACCTTGATATTTCATTCCAGGGGTTACGGTGTACCTTGGGACGGAACCAGTAACGGATCGCCGGTACCTGTTGGTGTGTATTATTATATTGTTGATACCAAAGTGGATAGCAAAAGATTTACAGGTTATGTCACCGTGTTAAGGTGATGATTTAACCAAGAATATTTAGCAGGTCTCTTTTTGAGAGCGATTGGATAAATGATTGATCGGTATTGACAAGGGTATCTGCCAAGCCTCTTTTAAATTCCTGCATTTGCATTATTTTTTCTTCAACGGTATCGGGGCAAATCATCCTGACAGCCACCACTGGTTTATTTTGTCCGATACGGTGCGAACGGTCAATAGCTTGATTTTCGACAGCAGGATTCCACCACGGATCAACAAGGTAAACATAATCCGCTTCCGTGAGGTTTAAACCTGTACCACCTGCTTTTAGGCTGATGAGAAACACGGTAACATCCGGGTTAGTTTGAAACTCGTTTACCACCGCTTCGCGATTACGCGTGCTGCCCGTAAGCCAGCAAAAGCCTATCTTGCGTGTGGTTAATTCAATTTTAATCAATTCCAGCATTGATACAAATTGCGAGAATACCAAAATTTTATGTTTATGGGATTTACTTTGAATTTGCTCAATCAGCAGCTCAATTTTGGCCGATTCGGCCCCCGGCGGTTTCTCGCCCTCAATTAATAATGGCGAATTACATATCTGTCGTAGTTTAGTTAAGCCTTTAAGTACGTTCATCGGCGTTTTCCGCAGTTCATCGCTGGTTGTTGCCGATATATATTCACGAAATTCTTTCTCATAAGCGTCGTAAATTTTTCGTTGCTCTTCTTTCATTTCGCAATACAAAACCATTTCTGTTTTTTCGGGAAGCTCGGCAGCCACTTGTTGTTTGGTTCGTCTTAATACAAAGGGTTTTATTTTATGCTGAAGCTCGGCAGCTCTCTTATGGCTTTTAAATTTATCAATGGGTACCGCGTAAATATCTTTAAAATATTGTTTGGTGCCCAGAAGGCCAGGGCAAGCGAAGGATAATTGACCGTAAATATCAAAAGTATTGTTTTCGATAGGAGTGCCTGTTATAGTTATCCGGTTACGTGATTTTAATAACCTTGCCGCTTTATAACGCTGCGAATCGGGGTTTTTGATTTGTTGCGATTCATCAAGAAAAACGTAGTTGAACTGGTAGCTTTTTAAAAAAGTAATGTCGGCAAGCAGTGTACCGTAAGACGTAAGTATAATTTCATATCCATCAAAACCAGCGGTGCTTTTAATCCTATCGGCCCCGTAAATAGTATGAATCCTGATAGAGGGCGCAAATTTTTGTACCTCGGCCTGCCAGTTAAAAATTAGCGAGGTTGGTACCACCAACAAATTGGTTTTGTGCGCTGTTTTTTTACGTAGCGATAGTATGAAGGCAATGATCTGCATGGTTTTGCCCAGGCCCATATCATCAGCAAGGCATCCTCCAAAATTAAAATCATCCAAAAAGTTTAGCCAGTTTAATCCCCGTTGCTGATAAGGACGCAGTGTAGCAAGTAAATCTGGGGATACTTCAACAGGTTTAATACTATCAAAGTCCACAAGTTTTTCCCTATAGGTGATTAGTTCGGCTTTAACTTCCTCATCCATAACCTGTTGGTCAAATAACTCGGCAAGTGCCTGGAAGTTTATTTTATGAATGCTTAATATATCATCATCCGTTATCTCACCCGCGTTAAAATATTTGCCAAATTTCTCGATCCATTCTAATGGTAAAATGCCTAATGTGCCGTCATCAAGCTGCACATATTTGCTTTTATTACGCACCGCTTTATGAACCCGTTTTAAGGTAGTTTTCTTTTTGCCAAACCGCACACTGATTTCGGTATTGAACCAGTTTATGCCGCTGAGTACCCTTATGGTGATATTTACTTTGTTAGGGTTTAGTTTATTCCCTTCCAACTCATTAAAGCCTAACACCGTTATGCCGTGGTTTGTCCAGTCTGCAAATACATTTAAAAACCAATCTTCATCTAAAAAATGCTTTTTATGCAGGTAAAAGTAATGCAGGTCGTTTTCTAATTGCTCGGCAAAGTAGGGATGCTGCTTCACAAGCAGCGCGGTAAATTCAACTTCGGCCGGGTCATCGCGCTTTACCAAAAACTCGTTCCCTTTTTGGTCTACCCCAAAAATCTGTCGCTGAGTACGAATGGGGATTTCGCTTTCACCATAGCGTATCACCGGGATGATCATCACATGGCTGCCAAAATCAGACAGGTAAATAATCTGTTCGGTTTCTTTATCAAAACCTTCCTGTTTTAACTGAACAGGGGTTGCCGGTTTAATATGCTGGTAAGCTATCTCTATTTTATCCTCAATTTTACTGAGTAGCTTACTTTTAAATTCACTGTATTTTGATTGATGGATAAGCAGATTTTCGGCACGCTTTTTCATCAGCTCAATAATGCCAAGCAGTTGTATATTATCGGGCAGGTAAAGCCTATCGTTCAGTAAAATAAAGTAGGTAAACTTTATCTGAAGATCTTTCAGTGCGTAGGTGTGTCGGCCTAAGCGAAGTGTGCCGGTAAATTCATAAAAAAGTCCCTGAGGTTTTACATTTAAACTAATGTTATTGGGCAATAACGCAACTTGCACCGGCACGATGGATGTAGCTGTGATATTTTCAGAAACCTCACTATTGTGATAGTAAAAATTATATCCCAATGGGTTTTTAACTATCGCCCGCAACGCCATGATATCGGCGGGCGATCTTTTGCCATTGATATGATTTTGAAATTTATTTATCGCCGTAAAAAACTTTAAACGTTCGTGGTCATCAGTATCCCAAATCTGTTCCATGGGATTTATAAACACAAGCGGATTTTTTATTTTGCCGTTTTTAGCCGTTTGCGCGCTGTAAAGCTCAATGAACAAGTATTTGTAATACTTATGTTGTTTTACAACTATACACACCGAACGATCTGTATCGTCATTTGGTAAGGCTAACGTATCCGGTGCAGAAACAAGGTCGGCATATGCATCAAGGCTATCTTTTGTCACCGGGATTAACGACGATAACCTTGGGCTGATGACGGTACGCCTGTCATCATAAGTAACTTTTAGGTACTCATCAAGGTTGGGTTCATTTTCAAGACCGTAATCAACAGCTGCTCTTTTAAGCTTATCGTGTCTTGACCCAGGATTGAAAAATATGGAGAAATCTTCCTTTTTGATAATGGCGGTTAAAACCAGGGCCTGATGAACGCATAACCTGTTTGGAGCACAATTGCAGGAGCATCTAAGCGTCAGTTTATCACCTTTTTGATCTACAACAACCGAAGGAAAATCTTTATCATAATCATGATAAAAAATGCCGTGATTTATTTCAATATATTGCGGAGTTATGTGCCTGTATAAAGATGGATGATTGTCAAACCCTCCCGAGGACCTTTGAAATATTGTAACTTCGGTAATATCTTTAAAAGCTATATCATCAATGATAAAGCTATGTTCCCGGCTGTCATCCTCTTCGTAAGCTATTAATGTATCCACTTATTTTTCCTGGCGCTGATTGGTAAATATCTCAACATTTGCGGAAAGTATGGGGTTGAATATAACAAAATATAAAATCTGCACATTTATTCCTTTAATTTGCAGCTATTGATCGTGTTAAAAATATGAACCGGATTTGCCTTGTAGAAGACGAAGAGAAAGTAGCAGCCTTTATTTCAAGAGGTTTGCAGGAACATGATTATGTTGTGGTTCATGTAAACGAGGGTATTTCTGCACTTGAATTGGTAACTGCACAATCTTTTGATTTGATTATACTTGACCTGATGTTGCCAGACATAAGCGGTCTTGACCTTTGCCGGCAGATAAGAAAAGATAATGCCACCATCCCCATATTAATGCTCACCGCGCTTGATAGGGTTGATGATAAAGTTAATGGTTTACAGGCCGGTGCCGACGACTATCTGGTAAAGCCATTTCATTTTAATGAGTTACTGGCCAGGATAAGCGCCTTATTAAGGCGTTTTAAGCCCATTATTTTGCAAGAAGATGGTTTATTAACTTTTAGCGACCTTAAATTAAATACTTTTACTAAAACAGCCTGGAGGGCAGGCATTGAAATAACCTTAACTACCAAAGAATATCACCTGCTTGAATTGTTTATGTGTAATACAAATAAAACCTTATCAAGAGATTATATAGCCGAAAAGGTGTGGGGTATTCAGTTTGATACGGGCACTAATTTTATTGACGTATACGTGAATTACCTGCGAAAGAAAATTGAAAAAGGTGGCCAAAGTAAACTTATTCACACAGTGATAGGTATGGGGTATATTTTAAAAGATAAAGGGGTATGAAGATAAAAAACAGGCTTGCCCTTAATTTTACCCTGCTTAGCTCTGGTTTGCTATTGGTAACTATGGCAATAATGTATCTTGCTTTCTCGCGTTTTTTTAGCACTGATTTTTATGGACATTTAAGAGATAGGGCAAAGGTTGCAGCACAGTTATATCTTGAGGCCGATGAAATATCGTCAGATTCATTGGTACATGTTAGAGAGCGCATGCTGGAGAAATTACCCAATGAAGTAATACGGGTGTACGATGGTAATAACATGGCTTCTTTTATAAAAGACAGAGACCAGTATTGGAGTATCAATACCATTGAAGAAGTTCGACAACAGAAAAGTGTAAGCTTTAAAGAAGGGGATAGGCAAACCATAGGTATTTATTACCATGATAACCAGGGTAATTTTGTAATACTGGCGTCGGCGTATGATCAGCAGGCCGTTAACCGGTTAACTGGTATCATTAAAATTATGGCGGTGATATTTATACTGGTAAACTGTGTTTTGTTTTTTATAGGCCGGTGGTTTGCGCAACAATCGTTGTTGCCAATAGATGGTTTGGTTAAACAAATGAAGCAAATTAATGCCAGCAACTTACATGTGCGGGTTGATGAAGGGAATGGCAAAGATGAGATTAGCGCGCTTGCCCTGAACTTTAACCGATTGTTAAGTCATTTGCAAAACTCATTTGAATTGCAGCAAACTTTTGTGGCCAACGCGTCACATGAACTGCGTACGCCAATAACCAGCATAATAGGCGAGGTGGAGGTAACCCTAAACAGGCAGCGTAGTATTACAGAGTATGAACAACTACTAAAATCAATATTACTTGATTCGGAAAGGTTAAAAGATACTATCAACAGCCTGATGGAGCTGGCCCAAACCGATATGGAGTACACACGCGCCCAACTTGAACCGGTACAGGTTGACGAACTTTTATGGGATTTGCAGCATTATTGGGCATCAACACAAAACCACCCGCAATTGCAGGTACATATCGATGAATTGCCCGATGAGCAGCAAGCTTTGTTTATAAATGCGAACCTAACCCTGCTAAAAATTGCATTAAACAACATTATTGGAAACGGCTTTAAGTTTTCGGGTAATAAACCTGTTTCGTGTGGTTTATTTGCAAACGGGCAAACCATAGTAATTACAATAAAAGATTTGGGCATAGGCATTCCCATTGATGATCAGGAAAAAATTTTTACCCCCTTTTACCGTGGCGCCAATGGCCGGGTATTTGATGGCAATGGAGTTGGGCTATATGTTGCCTTTAAAATAATACAATTGTTTAATGGAATAATAAGCATGCAATCAGTTATCAATGAGGGAGCATCATTTACCATTAGTTTTACACCAACATTCTAATCTCTTTCTAATGTGTTTTTAATGTGCCTCTAATTTAGGTGGGATAGCTTTGTTCTAAACAAATATACTATGCATACAAAATTTGTTATCGTTCTTTTTTCAATTCAACTATCGTGTATAGCTATCGGGGGGAAGGCCTTTGGTCAATCTACCGGCGGCGATACCCTTAGGATGAGTTTGAAAGAGACAGAAGCACAATTCCTGAAAAATAACCTCGATCTCATTGTTCAGCATTATAGTATTGACCAGGCACAGGCGCAAATTATAACCGCCCGTTTGTTCAATAATCCCGATTTTAGTTTCGCCAACGTTTTGTATAACCCGCAAACTAAAAAGTTTTTTGATACCAGTCACGATGGGGGCGAATACTCGGCCCAGTTGTCGCAGCTTTTTCAAACAGCAGGAAAGCGTAACAAAAGCATCCAGTTGGCTCAAATAGGTTTTCAACAGGCTCAATATCAATTGTTTGATTTATTGCGCACGCTGAGATTTACCTTACGGAGTGATTTTTATAAGATATATTTTCAGGAACAATCGGCAAAGGTTTACCAGGAAGAGATTAACTCCCTGGCAAAAACACTTTCTGTTTTCAAGGAACAATACACCAAAGGCAACATCGCCCAAAAAGAAGTACTGCGCATTCAATCGCAGCTTTACTCATTACAGTCAGAACTTAACGATTTGATTGACGGTATCGATGATACGCAAAGCGAGTTAAAGCTGATGATAAGGGCTAATCCACAAAGTTTTGTAGTGCCGGTGGTTGATATTAACCTTGAAGGTAAGTCCATAGTATCTGAAGTGCCGTACCAACACCTGGTAGATTCGGCCAATGCCAACCGGTACGATTTAAAGGTTGCCCGTTCAATGGTCGACTATAACAACATCAACCTTAAATTACAAAAAGCCAACGCCGTACCCGATCTTACCTTTTCATTGGCCTACGATAAGCAAGGTAGTTACATCCGCGATTATTCAAGCGCAGGTGTAGCTTTTTCATTGCCGTTTTTTAATCGCAATCAAGGTGGCATTAAACAAGCCCGCATAGCAGTCGACGCAAGTAAGGTGCAGCTGCAAAGCGCGCAAGATCAGTTAGAAAGCGATATCGCCAACGACTATAAAAGCGCTTTACGGCTCGAAAACCTATACAACAGCTTCGACCCGAAGTTTAAGCAGGATTTTAACCACCTGATTCAGGAAGTGTTTAAAAATTACCAGAAACATAACATCAGTTTATTGGAGTTCTTGGATTTTTACGACTCTTATAAAACTAACACGCTTCAACTCAATAACCTGCAGCTTAACCGCATCAGTTCGCTTGAGCAATTAAACTTTGCCACCGGCACACCATTCTTTAATCAACAATAACACACAGATCATGTATCGCCCATATAAAATAATTAGCCTTAGTATTATACCACTGATGATGTCGCTTGCGGCATGTACGCATCATAGCGAAGAAACAGAAAAGGACGCCCATTTTGAGGTGACCGATAGTTTATTGCACAGCCTGGTAGTTGATACTGTTAAGGCAGAGAATGCCTTATCAGAAATTACGCTTACCGGCAGCGTAGCGCCCGATGAAACTAAAATGGTAAAAATTTACCCCATGGTAAGTGGGGTTGCGCAATCTGTACACGTACAATTGGGCGATGTGGTTAAAAAAGGCCAGGTGCTTACCACCATGCGCAGTGCCGAAATAGCAGGCTTTAACCGCGATTTAATAAGTGCAGGAGCCGATTTGCGTAATGCCAAACGCCAAATGGAATCAACTGAGGATTTGTATAAAAGCGGGTTGGCATCAGAGAAAGATTTAGAGCAATCAAAATCTGACTACCAAAAGGCCGTTGCCGAAAATAGCCGCGCCAATTCCATATTGGCCATCAATAAAAGTAACAGCAATGGGTTAGAAGTGCAGGCACCCTTAACTGGTTACATCATCGAAAAAAACGTGACAGACAACATGCAGGTACGTGCTGATAATACTCAGAACCTGTTTACTATAGCCGATTTATCGTCGGTATATGTGCTTATCAACATGTATGAGAGCGATATTGCCAGTGTACAATTGGGCGATGAAGTGAAAATTACTACTCTTGCTTATCCCGATAAAGTGTTTACGGGTAAAATTGACAAGCTTTTTGATGTGCTTGATCCTGATGCCAAGGTAATGCGCGCTCGTGTACAAATCAATAACCCCGATAATATGCTAAAGCCGGGAATGTTTACCAATGTTAAAATCCAGGCAAAATCTGGCATGAACCTGCCGGCTATTAATACTAACTCTATTGTATTTGATAACAATAAGAACTATGTGGTTGTTATTGATGGCCCGGCAAAGGTGCATATTCAACCCATCGAGATAGCAAAACGTGTAGAGGACGTAGCTTATATCAGCAGCGGATTAAAACCGGGGCAACGTGTAGTGGCATCAAGACAAGTTTACCTGTATGAGTCTTTAAAAGACTAAAGGCCTCACCCTGCCCTCTCCAGAGGAGAGGGTTCTAAAAATCAAGGTGATTAACCGATAGTTGAGAATGCAAATCAAAAATCCTCTCCTTTGGAGGGGATTTAGGTGAGGCTAAGATTTTATAAAAACGAACAAATGAACAAGTTCATAAAAGGAGTGCTGTCTTTTGCACTTAAAAACAAGGTATTTATATTTTTTGTAACGCTATTGATGGCTGTTGCCGGCTATATTAGCTTCAAAACAATAGCTATTGATGCTTTTCCGGATGTAACCAATACATCGGTAACCATTATTACACAATGGCCGGGCAGATCTGCCGAGGAGGTTGAAAAATTTGTGACCAGGCCTATAGAACTGGCCATGAACCCGGCTGAGAAGAAGACAAGCGTACGGTCGTCTTCATTATTTGGCTTATCAGTAGTTAAGATAACTTTTGATGATGATGTTGATTATGCCTTTGCCCGTTTGCAGATCAACAATCACTTAGATGAAGCTAATTTACCGGATGGCATTACGCCCGAAATTGAGCCTCCTTACGGCCCAACAGGCGAAATTTACCGTTATACCCTTACCAGTAACAAACGTTCTGTACGGGAGTTAAAAACAATACAGGATTGGGTGGTAAGCCGCGAGATAAGGGCGGTGCCTGGCGTAGCCGATGTAAACAGCTTTGGCGGCGAGGTGAAAACTTATCAGATTACCATCAACCCCCAAAAAGCAGTACAATATAATATTACGCCTTTACAGCTATACGATGCCGTATCAAAAAGTAACGTGAATGTTGGCGGCGACGTTATTCAGCAAAGCGGGCAGGCTTACGTGGTGCGCGGCATTGGTTTGTTGAACAACATTAACGAGATTAAAAACATTGTAGTAAACAATGTAAAAGGCACTCCGATTTATGTAAAAACAATTGCCGAGGTCACCGAATCTGCATTGCCGCGTTTAGGCCAGGTAGGCAGAGATGTTGACCCCGATGCCGTTGAAGGCATTGTAGTAATGCGCAAAGGCGAAAACCCAAGCGTAGTTATCGCAGGTTTGAAAGACAAGATAAAAGAGTTGAATGGCAGTATTTTACCAGAAGACGTAAAGATCAACACGTTTTATGACCGCGAAACCCTGGTAGATTTTGCTACACATACCGTGTTACACAATATGGCTGAAGGTATTGTATTTGTAACCGTAATTGTGTTACTGTTTATGGCCGATTGGCGTACTACGGTTATTGTGGCAATTATTATTCCTTTAGCATTATTATTTGCATTCCTGTGCCTTAAATTAAAAGGTATGTCTGCCAACCTGCTATCGATGGGGGCGATAGATTTCGGGATTATTATAGACGGGGCCGTGGTGATGGTGGAGGGTATTTTTGTACTGCTCGACCATAAAGCCAAGGAAGTAGGAATGGAGAACTTCAACAAACTGAGCAAGCTGGGTTTAATTCGCCAGGCCTGCCAGGTAAATGGTAAAGGCATCTTTTTTGCCAAAGCTATCATCATTACCGGTTTGCTGCCCATATTTAGTTTTCAAAAGGTAGAAGGAAAAATGTTCTCGCCCCTGGCCTGGACGCTGAGTTTCGCCCTTTTAGGAGCCTTGCTGCTAACTTTCACATTGGTACCGGCCCTATGTAGCATCCTGCTAAAGAAAAACGTTCGTGAACGTCATAACGTGTTTGTGGAGTTTATTACCAAACACGCGCTGAGCTTTTATAACATATGCTTTAAAGGACGCAAATTAGTGTTCCCGATAGCCCTAATCTCATTGGTGATTAGTTTAGGTTGTTTCACTTTATTAGGATCTGAATTTTTACCGGAGCTGAACGAAGGTTCAATATATGTGCGGGCAACCGGGCCGTTGAGCACTTCACTCGAAGAGTCTGTTAAGTTGTCAAACGAGATGCGTAAAATCTTCCTGAGCTTTGATGAGGTTAAACAGGTAATTTCCCAAACCGGCCGACCAAATGATGGTACCGATGCTACAGGCTTTTACAATATTGAGTTTCACGTCGATATTTATCCGCAGGATCAATGGAAGCGTAAGGAAACCAAAGAAGAGTTAATTGCCAGGATGCAGGACAAATTAAAGTTTTACCCGGGCGTGGATCTTAACTTTTCGCAACCAATTTCAGATAACGTGGAGGAAGCCGTATCTGGTGTGAAAGGATCTATCGTTGTGAAAATGTTTGGCGACAATTATCCTTATATTGAAAGTCGCGAAGAGCAGATTTACAAAATTTTGAAAGGGGTAAAAGGTATTGAAGATTTGGGTATTTTACGTAACATGGGGCAGCCCGAGCTCCAAATAAACCTTAACCAGGATAAAATGGCCCAGTATGGTGTTACCGCTGCCGACGCAAACGCCGTTATAGAAACGGCCATAGGTGGCAGGGCAGCTACGCAGATTTATGAAGGCGAGAAAAAATTTGATTTAAGAATCCGTTATCCCGAAGATTTCAGGAACAACGCCAGAGCTATAGGTGATTTACGTGTACCAACCTTAAATGGCGGTAGCGTACCTTTAAGGGAATTGGCTGATATTGGTAAAATAACCGGCATCAGTATGATTTACCGCGATAAAAACAGCAGGTATGGTGCCATTAAGTTTTCAATCAGGGGTAGGGATATGGGTAGTACCATTGCCGAAGCGCAAGCCAAAGTAAATGCCCAGATCAAACTTCCAAAAGATTACCGCTTAGAATGGGCGGGCGATTTTGAAAACCAACAGCGTGCAACCCAAAGGTTATCGCAAGCGGTGCCGGTAAGTTTGTTGATCATTTTCTTTATTCTGTTTATCCTGTTTGGTAATTTCAGGGATTCGCTATTGGTTTTAAACAACGTACCATTCGCCATAATGGGCGGTATCCTGGCGCTGCTGATCACGGGTGTTAACTTCAACATTTCGGCAGGTATTGGTTTTATAGCGCTGTTTGGTATATGCGTACAAAATGGCGTTATCCTGATTTCTAAATTCAAGGTAAACATCAAAGACCTGCGCCAAAATGTGTACGTTGATTTCCCGGATGCGCTAAGAGCCGGCGTGGCCGATAGAATGCGCCCGGTTATCATGACCGCTATGATGGCAGCGATAGGTTTATTGCCCGCGGCGTTATCGGCAGGGATTGGTTCAGAAGCTTCAAAACCGCTGGCGATTGTGGTAATAGGCGGGTTGATCACCAATACAATATTCAACCTTTTTGTATTTCCGATAGTATTTTATTGGACCTACAGAAAGAAAGTTGAAAGTGGTGATACCGGCAGACTATAGGTTATTAAAACGATAAAAAAGCGGGCTAAACAGTTTTATAATTGTTTAGCCCACTTTTTTTATTGCCTGTTTAGTCCCCGTACATAAATACCGTAAAATCTTCATCGCTGTAATCATCGGTTAAAATACACCTGTTGGATATTGTTTTACAAAAGCTCAATATTTTGCCCGGCTCATAAGCTGCCAACAAGCCGTTTGGTATTATACGATGCAATAAATTAAAAGCCAAACCCTTTTTACAGCTATTATACAAAGTTTCGATGGCCTTGTAAATAAAATCGGGATCGGCCTGATAGTAGTTAAGCGAGCCGCTTAAAAATACATAATCCACAACGGGTAGTGAAGTCTCAATAAAATCACCTAATATGAAATTGGTGTTAGGCCGGTTGCCGTAACGTTTCTTTGCTTCACTTAATAATTCGGGAATTTGCTCAAAACCTGTATAGGTAATTTCGGGGTAATTGGGTAACAAAAATCCCAACAGATCGGCATGTCCGCATCCCGCGTCTAATATGCTAAAGTTATCCAGGTTCGCTATCCCGGCCAGTACCTTGAATCTTATCAGTTGACTTTCCTTGTCGCGCCAACCTAAAGCAGCCGGGCCGGTGTTGCCATGAAAAGAGATCATTGCACGATGATAATCAAAAATGGCGGCGGTATCGGCGGTCACGTTTTTGGGTTGGTATTTTAATATTGGTATAACTAATCTTTCAACCCCTAATCAAATGCCTGAGGTATGATTGCGGATTGTCAAGAAATGATTTAGTAAGGTAAAAATGCTCGGTATTCTCGTATGCTGTTTCCCGCACGCCATCATCATCAAACTGATAAATGGCAGCGCCGGGATAACAAATGAGCATTGGCGAATGGGTGGCTATCAGGAATTGCGCCCGTCCGCTTTGTTCAAGTTCATTTATTACCGACATAAAGGCCAAAACTCTGGCTGGTGATAGCGCGGCTTCTGGCTCGTCGAGAATATAAATACCGGATTCGAACTGGTTATTAAACAAACTAAGAAACGATTCACCGTGAGATTGCTCGTGTAGTGATCGCCCGCCATAAGCCTGAAAAATACGTGGATTGTCTACAGCCAACTCATCAATATAGGATGCGAAATTATAAAAGCTTTCGGCCCTCATAAAGAAACCTTCGTTAATCCGGCGCGGTGTCCAACCCAGCTGTAAATATGGTGCAAGCGGCGATTCGTAACCTTCAAAACGATACCCGGTGTTAAGGTTGTGGTTTCGGTTGCCACCTCTTAAGCTAAACCCACACTGCTCGGCAATACCCTCTAATAAGGTTGATTTCCCAGATCCGTTTTCGCCAACAAAAAAAGTTACATTTTCTTTCAGTGTAAGCTGTAAACCTTTGCCAAGGCTTGGAATGTTTTGCAGGTAACTGCCATCCTGCAAAGCGGGAACAGATATGCGGGATAAAAAAGGCATGTTATTGCTTATTGTTTAATAACAAACTTACAATTCTTATCCTGCTTTAGGAAACAACCTTTCTTACCAGCATCTATGATATGGGAAATAGTTTATAACAATTTGGGTTTAACCGCACCACTACCAAAACGGTAGCCAATGGTAACCTCATGTGTGGGAATATTAACACCACCAAGGTTTTCAGATGATGTACCAAACTGATAACTATAACCTAAATGAAACCGGGTAAAATTGAATGATATAATTCCAGCCATTTCGCTGTTTAAGCGGTAAGTTGCGCCAAGCCCAAGGGTTTCCTTTAAATAAAACATGCTCGAAAAATCGGTAATAAGTGGTACGCCCCGGGCATACGAAAACAGGATTGATGGCTTAACCTGTATATCTTCTGATATATCTTTAATAAAAGCCCCTGTAAAATAATAATGGTTTATAAAATTGCGATTGTTTTGTACTGATGCCGTGCCCAGGCTGGTTATAGTTAGTTCCGGTACAGAAACACCAACATAGTACCAGTCTGTATAATACATTACAGCAAAACCCAAATTGGGCTTAGTTTGCCTTACATCATTAGTAAATACCGGATCATTTGCATCTAAACTTGAATAGTTGGCCCTGTAATTTCTGATGCCCGCATTTAACGATACTGCTAAGAAATCTTTTTGCCCTAATTGTATTGATTTGGCAAAATAGGCATTAACTTCTGTTTGCCGTTCTATGGCAAACTGGTCATTAAGTACAATAACACCAGCCGCCGCGCCCATTGAAGCTATTGGTATATTTCCGTTAAACTGGAATGTTGTTGGCGATCCGTCAATACCTACCCACTGTTTGCGTGCCATCATATTTACCGAACCCGCTTTATCCAACACGGAATATGCCGAATTAAGAGGGGTTAGGTTATCCATGTATTGCGTATAACTGAAGGCCTGGGTCTGCGCGCTTACCTTGCCGGTCAGCAGCAAAAACAGCGCGAGTAGTGTGGCTCCTGTATTTTTAATAATCATATATCCTGATTTCATTTCTTTTAATTGCTAAAGGTTGATCTATTGATATTTTAAAACGAAGAAGCCTGTTTTATGCTTTTTCTCGCCATTTACAACAAACTCCACTTTATAAAAATAGGTGCCGGCTTGTTGTAAAACACCTGTAACACTGGAATGCCCGTCAAATAAGTTGCTACTGTTATTATAATTAAAGGTTTGGTATACCAATACCCCGTTACGATTAAACAAAAGCACCTCGTTTTCAGGATAGTTTTTGATGCCTTCTATAAATAGGTAATCGTTTATACCATCGCCATTAGGCGATACGGCCTGGTGTACAAGTATTTCATCGCCGGCGGCATCATTTACCGTTACCGTTTGCACCACACTTGTGGCGGCAAAATAGTTGTTGTTGCCTCCTTGTGTTGCGGTAATGGTAGTTGTGCCGATGTGGAGGGCGTTTAAAGTTGCACCGCTTATGCTTGCCACACCTTCATCAGCCGAGGTGAAAGTAACCGGTAGTCCGGAACTTGATGTTACACCGCTTAGGTCAAATGTTGATCCTTTGGTTTGATCTGGAAGGGCGGCAAAGTCGATAGTTTGATGGGCTTTATTAACTACAAACGCCCTGCTTACCAATGGTGTATTACTGTAATTGGTATTAACGGGTAGCGTTGCGCTTATTGTTGCAATACCTGCGCCCGTGATATGTATTTTACCATTTACAATGGTTGCTACCGCGGTGTTACTACTGCTATAAATAATAGTTTCTCCCGAGCTTGCAATTGCTCCTGGATCAAAATCGGCGGTGCCGTATGTTTTTGCGGTTAAAGGGTTAAAAGTTAAAGCACGGGTAGCTGCTGTAATGGTAAGCGCGCCGTTTATATAGTTTAAGCCATAATTACCAGAAACAGCACCCGCAGGTGTTATTGGATAAGTACCCACTACCGACGTTGTTGTTGCCAGCGTGGTAGCCGTAGCAGGTGTAGTTAAACTGGCTTGTGTATCGCCATTTACAAAGCCGGAGTAAGTAACCGTAAATACTGGGTTTGCTGTTTTATAAATTCGGGTTGCATTACCCGCGGTTACAGTTAGCGTAGCAGGATTAACAGTTAGCTTACCGTTGGTATAAGTAATAATGTAATTAGCATCTATAGCGCCTGTAGGAGTAATGGCATAGCTTCCGGCTGCCGACGACGTTGTCGCAGTACTGGTGGCTGTAGCCGGCGTATTTAAACTGGCTTTGGTATCGCCATTTACAAAACCACTGTAGCTTAAGGTAAATACAGGGTTGGGCTGTCCGTAGGTTTTGCTCAGGTTATCAGCAGTTATACTGAGCGATGCTTTACTTATGGTGAAGCTTGCTCCTGCATACGTAAGGGTATAATTACTGTTTAAAGCAAGTGTACCTTTATTGATGGCATATGTACCAACGCTTTCACCTGCAACTCTTGTTAGCGCCCCGGTAAAAGTATCTCCATTGGCCAAACTTCCATTGGTAATGCTATAGGTTAGTGCAGGATCGGCAGCGCCATAAATTTTGGTTCGGGCATCGGCTGTAATAGTAACCGCCTTTGCTGTAATGGTAAGGTTTGCGCCAATATAAGTAAGCAGGTAATTACTGTTAAGTGCCAGTGTGCCCTTTGCGATAGGGTAGTTACCTACGCTTTCGCCGGCGTTTCTGCTTAACGCCCCTGTAAAGCTGTCTGTGCCTACCAATGCGCCGTTGGTAACATTGTAGGTTAACGATGGATCTGCATCACCATAGCCTTTGCTTTGCGCATTGGCGGTTACGGTAATTGCCTTAGTGGTAACCGTTAAGTTTGCGCCCGTATAAGTAAGCGCGTAGTTAGTGTTGAGCGCCAGTGTTCCCCTGTTTATAGCGTAGGCTCCAACGGTTTCGCCGGCTGCCCTGTTTAGCGAGCCTGTAAAGGCGTCTGCACCTACCAACGCCCCCGCCGTGATATTGTAGGTTAATGCGGGATCAGCATCGCCATAAGTTTTGCTTTGCGCATTGGCTGTTACAGCGATGACTGCTTTACCTACTGTAAGTTGCTGGGTTACATCCGCAGCGGCGATAAACGTAGCGTTACCGGCCTGCGAGGCGGTTATATTTACCGTACCCGCGCCAATAATATGTATTTTGCCATTTACAATACTCGCCACGGCGGTGTTGTCGCTGCTGTAAGTTACCGGTATGGTATTGTTGGTACTAACTGCTCCTGACGCAAAATCTACATCACCATAAGTTTTTGATGGTAACGCGGCAAAAGTAATTGATTGCGAAACCTGGCCAATGGTTAGGTTAGCCCCGGCATAGGTTAACGTATAATTGCCGGACAGTGCAAGCGTATTTTGCAATATCGGGTAGATACCTACATTTTCGCCCGGGCTTCTGTTCAATGTACCTGTGAAGGCATCACCGCTGATTAAAGCGCCCGAAGTAATACTATAAGTAAACGCAGGATCGGCAGCGCCGAAAGCTTTGCTTTTACTATCGGCAGTAACAGTGATTGCTACTTTGCCAACCGTTAACAGGGTAGTAACATCTGTTGCTGCGGCATAATTAGTATTGCCCGCCTGCGAAGCGGTTATATTTGCTGTACCAGCACCTACGATGTGGATATTGCCGTTTACTATCGTTGCAACCGCTGTATTGTTACTGCTGTAGGTAACCGGTATGGTATTATTGGTACTTGTAGCTCCAGGCGCAAAATCGGCATCACCATAGGTTTTTGACGGCAAAGCTGCAAAGGTTATAGCCTGCGTTGATTGCCCAATGGTAAGATTTGCACCAACATAGGTTAACGCGTAGTTACCGCTAAGCGCGAGGGTGTTTTGCGAAATTGGGTATACACCAACGTTTTCACCGACAGCCCTGTTCAATGTTCCGGTAAAAGCATCTGCACCTATTAAAGCTCCCGAGGTTACGCTATATGTTAAAGCCGGATCTGCCGCGCCGAAAACTTTGTTTTTGCTACCGGCGGTAACAGTGATGGCTACTTTACCAACGGTCAATTGCCTTACCACGTTTACAGTGGCGGCATAACTTGCATTTCCCGCCTGCGATGCGGTGATGTTTGCGGTGCCTGCGCCTACAATATGAATCTGGCCGCTTACAATGGTAGCAACCGCGGTATTATCACTGCTGTAGGTAATTGGGATGGTATTATTGTTACTGGTAGCTCCAGGGGTAAAATCGGCGTCGCCATACGTTTTCAGTGGCAAGGCGGCAAAGGTTATTGCCTGCGTTGATTGGCCTATGGATAAATTTGCACCTATATAAGTTAATGTATAATTATTATTAAGCGCAAGGGTGTTTTGTAAAATGGGGTAAGCGCCTACGCTTTCGCCGGCAGTTCTGCTTAATCCTCCGGTAAATACATCGGTACCAACCAAAGCCCCGTTGGTGATCTGGTAGGTAAGGGCTGGATCAGGCGTATTGAAAACTTTGCTTTTGGCATCTGCTATAACAGTAATAGCAACCTTACCCACATTTAATTGTCGGCTTACATCTGCCGCGGCGATAAAGCTTGCATTGCCGGCCTGCAAGGCGGTGATGTTTGCTGTACCCGCGCCAACAATATGAATCATGCCGCCTATAATGGTGGCAACCGCGGTATTGTCGCTGCTATAGGTAATGGGTATTGTGTTGTTATTACTGGTGGCTCCCGGCGCAAAATCAACATCGCCATAGGTTTTTGACGGCAACGCTGCAAAGGTGATAGTTTGCGAAACCTGGCCGATAGTAAGGTTTGCACCAACATAGGTTAACGCGTAATTGGCGTTAAGGGCAAGGGAGTTTTGCAGAATAGGATAAGACCCCACGTTTTCGCCAGTAGTTCTGCTTAATGTTCCGGTAAAAACATCCGTACCAACCAAGGCTCCACTGGTAACCTGGTAGGTTAAGGCAGGATCAGGGTCGCCAAATGCTTTGTTTTTACTGTCGGCGGTAACGGTGACAGGTGCTTTACTTACAATCAATTGCTGTGGCACATCTGTTGCCGCGTTGAAATTTGCATTTCCCGCCTGGGAAGCAGTAATATTTGCTGTGCCGGCACCAATAATGTGAATATTGCCGCCCACAATTGTAGCTACAGCTGTGTTATCGCTGTTATAGGTAACAGGTATTGTGCTGTTAGTGCTGGTTGCTCCGGGCGCAAAGTCTGCGTTGCCATAAGTTTTTGAAGGTAAAGCGGCAAACGTAATAGTTTGTGGTGCTTTGTTCCTGGTAACAATTACTGTGTAAGTTGAGGTGGTGCTGCCATCCTGAGCGGTAACAACCGTAGTGATGGTATTTGCCCCTACTGCAAGATTTACATTTGTTGCCAAACCAGATGATGCCGCCGATCCGTTGATGGAAACCGTAGCATGGCTATCGCCGGTTACTGGCGTTACAGATAAGGTACTGATAGCATTACTTACGGTAGCTGCATAGGAAGTTTGGCCTGGGGAAAAAACAGGCGATAACGTTCCCTGATTGATAGATAGGCTTGATAAGTTTGAATTGCTGGACGCGAGTGTAGTAAATGAAAGTATACTCCCCGGAGTTGTCCCCAAACTGTTACTTGCCTTAACCTGGTAATAGTACGTGGTTAAGGGTACAAGTCCTGTTAATGAGAGCGACGCGTTACCGCTTGCCCCGGCGGCTAAACTGCCATTTGTGGTAGCAGTCGCTGTTGTAGCTCCGCTCAGTGTTGCGCTTAAACCATAATTAAAAACTACCGACGTTGCAGCTCCGTTTGAGTTTACAAAACCGGCAATGGTGGCCCCGGCAAATGTAATAGCAGTAGGCGGGCCCAAGGTAGTGACCGCCGGTGCGGATGCCGGTGCGGTTGAGTTAAAGCTGAGTATTAACCCTTTGCCGGTTCCCGCGTTATTGGTTGCTGTTAATTGATAGTAATAGGTAGTTGAGGGAATTAAATTGGTTAGTGTTAACGAAGCCCCGGTTTGGCCGCCACCGGCGCTAATGGTGCCACCTGTGGTAGCTTGTATGGTCGTAGTTGTCCCGGAAAGATCGGCAGTTGTGCCGTAGGTGAAACTTACGGTTGTCGCGCTTCCGTTGTCATTTGCCGAACCTGTAACCGTTTCGCTGGTGGTTGAGACGAAGGTTGAAGAGCTTGTGGTTGCAGTTGGAACCTGGATAATAGTATAAACCTGTCCGTTGGTGAAACCGGTGGTTGTAAGATTGCCCGCCTGATCGCTAATACCCGTTGGAGCTGCCTTAAAATCGAGTCTCAAGGTACCTACACCAGATACATTGTTAACGGTTACATCTAACCCATTTGATCCGGCTGTTGCTGTTTGAAATATGGTACCCGTAGCTGTTCCGGTTGATGTTAAACTGAACGCGCCTGTATTACCGCCAGAAACAGGTTCTGAAAAATTAACACGATACACCAATGTTGTGGCATTAGTAGGAGAGGTAGCCGGAGTATGTAGATTAATGGCTGTTACAGCGGGTGATGTTTTATCAAATACAACAATTTTGTTTGTGGTAGATTGGGTATACGAGGCTGAGTTATTACCGGCAAGATCTGCAAAAAGTAAACTAAATGGTATAGTGCCCTCGGTATCACCTGCGGTCATAGTATAAGCTGCCGACCAGTTGATATGATCGCTGGATGGATTCGTGGCAGCTATGGTGTGCCCAGCTATCACTACAGCCGGCGTTTGTATGGCTTCGCTTGTAGTAAAATTAAGTGTCACAATGTCACCAACCTTGGCCTCTGCGTTATTACTATTATTGGAAGTAAAGGTTAGGGTACTTACGGTTGGTGGAGTTTTGTCAAAGGTTATCAGGTCGCCAGCGGCCACATCATTATATGATAAACCATTAATAGCCGGATTTCCCGCCAGATCGCTAAAAGACAGGGCGAAAGGTATTCTACCCTCGGTATCTCCGGCCGTCATAGTATAACTTGCCGAATAATTATTACCACCCAGGCTTGCAGCAGTTATAGCATGCCCCGCTATAGTTACAGTGGGCGTTTGTATGGCTTCATTGCTGCCAAAAAGAAGAGTTACAACGTCGCCAACTTTTGCCAAACCACTATTGGTATTATTTGAAGCATAAATAAGGCTTGTTGCTATGGGCGGGGTCTTGTCTATGGCATACAGTTCGCCAGCAAAAGGCAAAGCAGTGCTGATCCCCGGCGTTGTACCGGTACTGTTGGCAAGGTTTAACACAATGGTACCATCCCCGGTACCTGTATTTACAGTTACCGTGTATACCGCTCCGGAACCCGTTAACGAAGTTATGCTTGCCCCAGCTACGCCTGTTGTAGTAAGTGAAAAATTACTGGTTGTTAGTCCTGTAATATTGGCTCCGAATGTTACCGTATAAGTAATCGAGTTGCTATTGACAGGGCTTGATGCAGTACGCTTGATAGAGCTGACAGCAATGTTTAACGCGTTAACGGTACTTAATGCGGTAGCCACATCTACATTAGTGGCCGTAGGACTGCTCAGAACAATATTTCCCGAGTAATTGCCGACAGGTGTTGTTGCCGCAAGCCTTACATAAACCGGAGTTGAACTTACTGTACCAGCTGCGCCGATGGTAACGGTGCTGGTAAATGTAGCATTATCTGCGCTTACTTCAAAACCAACAGGGGGGGTAACCAATATCCCAGCAGTTAAATCGGTACCCGAAACACTGAATGTTGTTGGTGAAGAGGCGGTTCCAAAAGTAGTGGTTAGGGCCGTTAAGGTACCTGAGTAAAAGATTTTGGCAGGGTTCAGCGTAACTGTACTTGATACCGTTGCAACATTTACACTGGTGGCTGTAGGGCTGCTCAAAACAATGTTCCCCGAGTAATTGCCTGGAGCTGTTGCCGCGGCAAGCCTTACGTATACCGGGGTTGAACTTATATTGCCAGCTGCGCCAATGGTAACTGTGCCTGTAAATGTGGCGTTGTTGGCGCTCACCTCAAAACCGGCAGGCGGCGTAACCAATATCCCGGCTGTTAAATTGGAGCCCGATACATTAAAAGTTGTTGATGCGGAAGCAGTGCCAAAAGTGGTTGTTAAAGCTGTTAAAGAACCGGCAGATGTGATATTACTTACCGGCGTATCAACATCAGATGCTGTATTATTTCCGGGAGTTGGATCGGTTACGGCGGCAGGCGTAGTAACTGTGGCTGTGCTTGTATAGTTACCTATCTGCGTTCCCGGTATTGGTGCAGTTATATTATAAGTTGCAGTGCCACCAGAAGGGATATCGTCTGTTACGTTGATACTTACAGTACCACTGGCTATACCCGTAGCACCGCCTGTAAAAGTAGCCGCCCAGGTACTTCCTGCCGGAAGCGGGTTTGTTACTATCGCGCCGGTTACATCGCTTGGCCCATTGTTGGTTACAACTACAGTATAGTTATGTGTTGTACCTGATATATAGGTTGGTACACCATCGGTATTTGTAATGCTCAAATCAGCTATGCTATTTTGGGTATCAACGTCATTTGCCTGGTCATTTGCCGGGTTTACATCTGTTACGCCAGCAGGTGCTGTTAAGGTAGTTGTATTTATAAATTGCCCTGTTTGGCTGCTGGGTATAGGTACCGTGGCCGTATAAGTAACTGCACCATTAAAAGGGATGTTCACCAACTCATTAATACTGCTGCTACCGCTGGCGGTGCCGGTGGCTCCACCGGTAAATGCCGCGGCCCAGGTACTTCCAGCCGGCAAAATACTGGCAACTGTTTCGCCTGTCACGTTATTGGGGCCATAATTGGTTACCTTTATAACATAAGTATGTGTTGTGCCTGGTGTATAGGTTGTTGTATTGTCGGTACTGGTAACATTTACATCTACCAATGTTAATGTATTAAAATTAACAGGATTATTTGTGCCCGCCGTGGTCAAATAGCTGGCTCCACTTCCTGCGCCGCTATACTCTACCGTCATTACACGGTAGGTGTTGCCTGCACTTAGATTAGTAATTGCAACTGATGTACCTGTACCGTTATAAACACAATACCATCCAGATGAACCAATTTGATTACCCGAGCCGAAAGCGGCGTTGGCTACGTACGTTGTACCATCAACCAGCGCCGGGCTACCTGTGGATGAATTAGATACAAAGACTGCACGCGAAGCCCCGTTTCCATTTGTCCAACCGGCAGTGGCACCAAAGCCACTGATGTTTGAAAAAGTAAGGTTTGAGGCTTGTACTGTAGGCGGGCCTGTTAAATGAATTACAGCACCACCGTTTACACCATCATCGCCATCGGCTACAAAAATATTGCCTGCGTTAAATATAGCTATCCCCCAGGGATAATAAATACCGTTTGAATGCAGAGGACTGTAAACAGCGGCGCCCGTTCCCGCGCCATTGGTGTATTTGACCAACTGATAGCCCGCGCCGCTGTTTTCACTGCTGTAAAGATTGCCCGACGCGTCGACTGCCAACGCGGTGGCATATTTGCCTGTAGAAACCGTTGAAACAGCGTACGCCGATGCCGCGGTTAGCTTATATACATGCCCGCCGTCTGTTATCGAGGGGTCATTGCTGAATGCATCGGCCACATAAATATCACCATTAGCGGCAATTGCCAAACCCGTTGGGTAAGCATAACCTGCCGCCGATTTTAAATTATCATATAACCTGGTGCCCGCCGACCCTGCCGAACTACCTGCCGCGTATTTTACAACGGCATAAGTACCATTTCCGGCATCGTATTCTGCCGTATATAAATTATTACTTGCATCAATAGCAAGCGCGGAATAGTAATTACCTGTTTGAAAAGTTGAGGATGTGTATACGCCGCCGCTAAAAGTAAGTTTGATAATAGCGCCCGCGTTTGAGGTAAAATCTGTAGATACGTATACATCACCCGTACTGGTTACTGCCAGTCCCCAGGGATAATCGCCCAATTCATGCGTAAGACCGTTGTAGATGCTAACCGGCGCACCAGTGCCGTTGATATATTTTACAACCTCGTACGTTGCTCCGCCGGTACCCGCCTGTACACGGGTAACATATAAGTTATTATTAGCGTCTTTGGCTAAAGCGGTATATAGTCCGCCGCTTTCAAGATTGGTACCGGTTAGACTTGCAAATGCCGGGAATGCCGCTCCCAAAAAAAGGAAAATTACAACAGCGATGTAAAGGCCTTTTTTTAATGTTTTTTTCATGAGCTTAATGTTATGTTAGATGCACAAATAAGGATTTTGCCAGCCACTTACACTTTCGTCATGAATTTCTTTAAAATCAGGCGAATCAAATTTTAACCCATTTCCCTGGCTTATTACCGTTTTATAAATATTTTTTAAAGATGTTGTAACCTTAATTATATCAATTACCGGTAGCGAGAAACCAGATAATGGATAAAAATTGCGTTCGCCTCTTGGCCCAACTATTGACTCCCGGCGCAGTAAGGATTTAACACTATCCCAATCCCGTATATCGAGTTGTGGTTTAACCGCATTTAATGCCAGGCCGGCTTCGTATCCAAGCAAGCTATAAATACTGGCCATTTGACCGCCGGTGGTTTCAAATTTGTTTACAAATTCCTTATTGCGCGCGTTTTCAAAATCGCGGCTCCACGACGTTGCAGCGTATATTTCCAGATCAAGATTGGCTACATCTTCCAGTATATCATCATATACCATGTTTTCGATCACAATAAGCGGGATATGCTTAAAAAAAGCAGAGGCTTTCCACTGGTTTAAAAAATCATTTCCCATCTTGCCGGCAAAAATTGCATGCACATACGCAGGAGTATTCCTTTTTATCTCGGCGAAAAAAGATTCAAGATTTAATTGTTTAATATCCGCTGGGTCTCTCGGAATAACGTGGAGGCCCATTCTTGTAGAACCCGCGGCGTTGGCTCCTTTATGAAACGCGCTGCTTAAATGGTATCCCGCTTCATATACCGGCATTACCATCATCCCGGTATCCCCAAATTCTTTATGCGCCCAATGCCCCAATGCAAACTGTGATTGCCAAATTTGTTGCGATGAATAAAATATATTAGGGCTTAAATGATTAAAATAAGGGATATACTCACCCATGTCAAAAAAAAAGGCGAGCTTATTGAAGTTTTCCAGTACCGGTATCAGATCGGGGATAGCTTTATAGCTCACGAGGCCTGATATGATATCTACCTGATCAAAAAACACCATCTTATTAACGGCCTCAATAGAACTTTTAGGATCGCCCATTTTGGTGTATGCAGGCACAAACTGAACATCATTTTGCCTCAGCGGATCTTTGAATAATCCCATTAAAATGCCTGCCATTAAATGTTGACCATAAAATGGATAAACACCCGAATAGGGCGTTAAAAAGCCAATCTTTAACGGCCGTACCATAAAAAATAATTAAATAAGTATGTAGCTAACTTTAATTTCTGCTCGGGAAAATGCCCTGCAGGGTTATAATATAAAATAGTGCTAAATAGGGGGGGAGTATTGAAAATGGTTGATTGCCGCCACCACCGGATATGCTAAGCGGCCCCAATGCTGTATTTGGAGCATTGGTAGTATAAATTTTTTCGGTGCTGGCGTTTGGTCCCGAACCCGTTGTTGGTCCTTTGGCCAGGTAGGTGGTATTGCTGGGTGTACCTGTTGTACCTGCAGCGTTATTTACATTTAATGTGTGGGTGTGTGCCGGTAAATTGTTGCTTAGTAGTGTCATGGTTTCTGAGCCACCAATCTGGCCTTCAACATAGGGCGATAACCCTGGCCCCTGGCCCTGGCCAATGGCCGTACGGCCGCGAAGATCGGGTAACGCGAAGGTGCTGATACCATTGCCTCCATATGTAGTACCCAAAAGAGAAAACACAGCGGTATTTTGTGCAATTGACAGTAACTGTCCTTCGCAAGATGCAAATCCACGAGGTGCGAAATTACCCGCGAATAAAAAGATCATGGCCAAATCTGCTTCCATAGTGCAAGAATTTTAGGTTTAGAGAAATAATTTTAGGTTTAAGCAATATTAAGAATTATTTTGGATATTAAAATTAAAAAAACATTAATTTTAATGTAAATTGTTCACATAATCAGTTAGTTAGCCATTTGTAAATAACAAATTAAATATTTTTCCATAAACGTAATTTATACAACGTAAAGCGTAAATTTTATGAATAATCAGCGAAGACTATTTCTTAATCAGATGTCATTAATGGTAGGAATCACCGCGTTAAACAAACCTTTTGCATCACTTGCATCTGTTAGTAAACGCATTTGTACCCTACATTTAAGCCAAAAGATTGTAACTATTTTTCATACCAATGATTTACATGGAAAGATGGACGCCGTTTACCAAAATGTGGGCGGCATTAACCATATAAAAAAGTTGCTTTTAAAACAGGAAACTAACGGACTTGTATTGGACGCCGGCGGCTTTTTGGATAATACCCAAGGTTTACCCGAACAACAAAAAGTGATATACGCTATGAACAATATCGGGTATCATGCTGCAACAATTGGCAATCATGAGCTGGCGAATGGCCAGGATCATTTAGCCGCACTTATCCCCCTTATGGATTTTACACTTGTAAATTGCAATTATACATTTGATAACCAATTGAATAACTTGGTAAAACCATACCACATTATATATACGGGTAAATTTAAGATAGGTATTACGGGCGTTGGGCACCCGGTTCAAGGTGTTTTATATAACGATGCTATCCAAAGTGCCAACCAGATAGCTGCTTTGCTTAAGGAAACAGAAAAATGCGATTTGGTGATTTGTTTATCGCACCTGGGCTACAAACAAGCGGGTGATAAAGCCGATAATAAAAAACTTGCGCAACAGTCTGAACATATTGATATGATTATTGGCGGCCATAACCAGAAACTGAATGGCGAACCTATCATTTTACTCAATAAACGGAAATATGAAGTTGTTTTGGCCCATGCCGCGTGGGACGGATTAATGTTGGGCAAAACTGAGTTTACATTTGAGTACGGAAAACAAAAACACGGTTTAAAAGCTAAATACCTTATACCCGGTAATTTAACAGGGCAAACATTCGCGGCCGCTTACCAATCATTACGATCAACACAAAAAGAGGCCTGAGAATGAGGTGTGTACTCCTGATCATTTTTTTGCCGCATAAATAACATTGCACTATGATTCGTTACGCCAGGTTGCCTTTGCCATTTGATGTACAGGCCATGCAAGCCCAACTATCGTTATTAAATGACGACTGGCAGGAGCATTTCAATACCTTTTATTATGAAGGATCATGGACTGTATTGGCTTTGCGCTCGCCAGGAGGAGTTTCTGAAAATATTACGCCCGATTTAATGGTTAATGCTAATTACCTGGATACTTCGTGGATGTTACATTTTCCTTCTGTTAATCAATTAATCGCAGGTTTGGAGTGTCCTGTGATGTCTGTCCGTTTTTTAAAACTACAAGCAGGGGCTATTATAAAACAGCATAGAGATAATGAGCTGGCTTTTGAAAAAGGGGAAGCACGACTACATTTTGCAGTAATTACTAATCCGAAAGTGTTGTTTTATGTTGAAAATGAGCGCGTTGTTTTACAAGAGGGCGAGGCATGGTATATCAATGCTAATTTACCGCATAGGGTATCAAACGAAGGGTACTCCGATAGAATACACCTCGTAATTGATTGCAAAGTGAACGATTGGCTTGCGGCTATTATTAGTCAATCGGAAGCGATATCATACAAGCACGATAGGACCAATAATGATATCGTAAATATCATCAAAGAGTTACGCCTGCAAAATACAGCGGTTGCCGATAAACTGGCCATAGAGCTGGAAAGGCAGCTTATCGATTTTGCCTCCAACGGCGATACGAACAATTGAAGCGATATGGATGATTTTTCATTAAAAAACTGGATACCGTACAAACTCATATCGAAGGGCGAACAGATGCAGTGTTGCTGGTTAAATACATTTGGACAACCCTTCTCAAAGCCTTTTTTTGACGAAACTATTTTACAACTCAAAGGTCTCAGCAGCAGGCATCCGGCTGTAGCTTCGGTAAGTGACCTTAGTATGGTTGAGGAGTGGGCTGAAGGTTTAAATTCAATTGAACCAACCGCCTTTATTTTCCATATTTCACGTTGCGGCTCAACGCTTATTTCGCAGTTGCTTGCGGCATCAGGTAAGCATATCGTACTTCCCGAAGTACCATTTTTTGACCAGCTGCTCCGGCTGCCTCATCAACATGCTAATTTTACATCCAAAGCAGTTTCTGAATTATTAAGAATCGCCGTTAGGTATTATGGCCAAAAAAAGAATGAATGTGAACAGCATTTGTTTATTAAAACCGATAGCTGGCACATGTTTTTTTACAAACAACTACGTGAGCTTTATCCCAACACGCCGTTTATATTGATGTATCGCAACCCAAATGAAGTTTTTAGTTCATTGAAAAAAATACCGGGGCTACAATCTGTCCCGGGTTTAATTGAACCCGAAGTGATAGGATTTGATGCAACTGAACAATTACCACATTCGTTAGATATTTACATTTCAAAAGTGCTTGAAAAGTATTTGCAGCAATATCTTAACATTATAGCAACCGACGATAAGTTTCTACTGCTTAACTACAGTGAAGGGCCTATACCTATGATTAAAAAGATTGCCAGTTTTGTTAACATAACGCTTAGTGAACAAGATGTAACCACCATGACGGAAAGAAGCTATTATCATTCTAAAAAGCCGGAAGTGGTTTTTTCTGAAATAAATGTCGCGACTGTACCATCCTGTCTGGATGAGGCAATGAAACTTTATAACAAACTGGAAGCGCAAAGAACCATGATCAACAATCTTTTGCCAATGCATTCATAAAACATTGAATTAGCGCTGCCGTAGCATGGGTATTTAATAATTCTGCAAACATGGCTGCAGGTTTTAGGTGTCTAAATAATTCAACCCAAAGAAAATATCCGAGACTGATAAGCAATTATTTTATTTGAGATATGTTATTCGCTTCATTTTAAGTTTTGTAGTTTTAGCTAATTAAAACATCGTACATGAAAACCCGCACCAGATTTACCTTACTATTTATTGTGCTGCTATTGCTTGCCGGCTTTTTTTATTATCGCTTTTATTTTGTTTTTGGTGAGGGAGCGAAAGCCGGTACCATGAACTACTTTGTAAAAAAAGGTTATGTGTTTAAAACATATGAGGGCAGGCTTATTCAAAATGGTATTCGTACACAAATACAGGGCAACATAGCGTCAAATGAGTTTATGTTTTCTGTTACCGACGAAAAAATAGCACAGCAGCTAAACAATAATGCGGGATCATACCTGGAGCTTCACTATAAAGAGTACCTCCATACTTTACCATGGAGAGGAGTAAGCGTATTTGTTGTGGACAGTATTATATCTGCCAAGCCGATAAGCCCGGTAAACCCTTAAAGGCTATCTGCTTTACCCGAATTTTCCTCGCGGGTTTTATTGAGATTAAAAACAAGTTTACCCGCTTTGTTATTGGCTTTTATCAGGCCTTTATCAAAAAGATAATTTAAAATATCTTCGGCATTTTTTTGATGAATAGCCGGATTAGTGCCTGGTTCAAGCGAGCTCAGTTTTTCGGCTACTTCATCGGCGCTGGCTTCTTCAAGGTAAGCGAGCGCGAATATCACATTATTTTGCACGCAAGTACCCGTGTCATATTCGTGCGGCACGTGCAATGGCTTATATTCGTTCAAAAATTCCTCATCAGCGCTTTTCATCGTTTTCAATAATTAGGCAGCAATAGAATCTCTAATGCTCTTTATAGTGTCATGCGCGGTTTTAAAACCATTTAACTGCTGCGCCAATATGTTTACTACGGTATTATCTTCCCAAATAAGCTCTTTATCATCCAGCGCTTTGCGGTATGCTTTAATAATCACATCTTCGCCGTATTCGCAGTCGGTTAAAATTCCATGCTTATCTTTATTGATAAATGCCGCTTTGAGGTTTATCCATGTATAATAAAATTTACCCGATAGGGTGGTACCATCGGTTGGTTGGCCGCCTAATACATGAATATATTCTTTGAGCTCGGTAACGTAATTTTTGCTTTGGTCAATGTATTCATTAAAAAGCAAAACCAGGTTGGTTTCGTCTGTATCTTCCAGTGCTTTTTGATAGCCGGCTATACGATCGTTGTTGATTTTAACCAGATCATTAAGTGCCGAAATCTGGTGTTGTATATGTTGTAATACTCCCATGACGCTTTCTTTTTATATAGCAACAAGGGTTAAGTATTAATGTTTTATTTTTAATTATCAATTAGTTAGTATTTGGTATTTAAATACAATTATACAAACAGAATAATAACCTCGTTAGCTCCCCGATACCAGGCTTGAAATTTTCTTTAACAAATCGTCCATTTCAAAAGGTTTGGCTAAAAAATCATCAGCACCGGCCGCCAGGGCAGAATCTTTTACATCGCGACTGGCAGAAATCATAATAACCGGAATATTTTTTGTTAATTCTAACTGTTTCAGTTTTTTGCAAATATCGCGGCCATCTTCACCGCTCATCCAAATATCTAATAATAGTAAATCGGGAAGCTCTTCTTTCATGTCAAGCACCGTTGTGCCATCAACTGTTGATGTTACCTCGTAGCCCTCAAATTCCAGCAGCATTTCTACCGCGTCAACAATACCCGGATCATCATCGGCAATCATGATCTTTTTATTCTTTTGGTTCATAATTTGTATCGGCTATTTAAAGCCGGTAGTAGTAAAAAAATACCTGGTTACGTATAAGTTTAATATTTAGCTTTTGCTGCCATCTACCGGTAGCGCGAAGCAAAAAGTAGATCCTTTGCCCTCAATACTGTTCACCCACATTTTGCCACCTTCGCGTTTAATGATTTCTGATGAAATATACAGGCCCAAACCCAATCCCGGAAAAGTATGTTGTTTATCGCCGCTTACCCGGTAAAATTGTTCAAAAACCTTTTCCTGCTTATCTTCGGGGATACCTATGCCAAAATCCTGTACGCATACCACTGCGTAGCCATCTTCCAGTTTGGTACTGATGATTATTTTATCGGTATGCGGGCTGTATTTTATCGCGTTTGTGATCAGGTTAGTGATCACCTGGCTTATGCGATCTTTGTCTGAATAAATTTGCCCTGTCGCGCTAAAATCTTCTATCAGCTTGTGCTTTTGGGTGGTGTGCTGTAAATCGTCAACCGTTTCTTTAATCACCTGGTTAAAATCAAACCAAACTTTGTTAAACTGTAGCCTGCCCGAGTTTATTTTGGTAACATCAAGCAAATCGCCTATCAGGTTGGTAAGCCTGTTTACCTGTGCATCCATGCGGATAACCATCTGCGCCTTTTTATGATCGCCTTCTTTGGTTAGCATAGCGCCAAGCACTTGCGCGTAAGCTTTAATACTGGTAACAGGTGTTTTTAATTCGTGGCTCGCTATGCCCAAAAAATCGTCTTTTTGGCGTTGTAGCTGTTTCTGCTCGTCAATATCGGTATTGGTGCCAAACCACTTCACTATTTTACCATCATTTATAAAGGGCAATGCCTGTGCAAGGTGCCATTTGTAAGTGCCATTTTTGTCTTTTAACCTAAATTCAAACTGATAGATATTTCCGGTTTGCAATGCATTTGTCCATGCAGCGATACAGCCTTGCTGATCATCGGGGTGCACCCTTATCAGCCATGACGGACCTGCTACTTCCTCGGCAGGTAAATTAAAATAATCAACCGCCCGTTTATTTACATAGTCAAGCGATCCGTCTGTACGCGCCGTCCATAACTGCACGGGCATAAAATCGGTAACAAATTCAAATTGTTTGATCTGGTCGCTTAGTTCTTCGTTTTTTAGTTTTAGCTTTTGCTCTGCAACAGATAAATCGGTAACATCGGTGCATGATCCAATATATCCTGTAAATTTTCCGTCTGCATTGAATTGCGGATTGCCGATAGCAATGCATGATCTTATGTCACCATCCTTGCGGCTTATTCTAAAATCAACCTTATAATTGCTTCTGTTTGCAAGGTCGGCAAGAAATTTATCGCCGGCACGTTGCCTGTCTTCCGGTACAATGGCATTTGTCCATCCGTTGCCCAGGTGGTCTTCATAAGGCTTGCCGGTCCAGTCTATCCAGGTTTGGTTAAGGTAAACGATATTGCCAACTTCATCAGACATCCAAAGGGCTATGGGAGAAGCATCAGTGATGTTTTTTAATAAAGCTTCGCTATCTGTGAGGGCTTTTTTATCAGCAATCTCGCGTCGTAAATCCCTGGCTACACTCGCGCGTCCCTGCGGTTTTCCGGTAACAGAATCATATACCAGCATGGTGGTGCCAAATACAGGGATAGCTTCATGGGTTTCAAAATGTCTATAATTGATATCACCACTCCATTTGCCATCGCGCATCAGGCTTTTATTGATCTTATTGGCCAGCTTGGCGGCTTCGCCCGGCATAATATATTGGCTGTTATGGCGCTCAAGCTCCTGCTGGTTTTTTATGCCAAGCATCAGCCTGCCGGCAGCGTTTACATAGCTCACATTACCATCCAGATCGCTTAAACTTACAAAATCCGAACTGTGATCAATTAAGGTGAGCAGCTTATATTGTTCGTTGTGGGCTATCTTCTCGGGCCTTAGGTCGCGCGCGACTGACGCCATACCTATAGGTTCGCCCGTTAAGGGGTCATCAATCCTGAAAGCGTTTATATAAACGGGCACAGGCTGCCCGGTTTTAAAATGCCGGTAACGCAGTTCGCCTTTCCAGCTTCCGGTTTGTTGTACAGCCGTTATCATTTCCCCGTCTACAACGTCCTTATCATCTCCATAAAAATAATCAATACCGGGCCTTAATGCCATTTCGGCATTTTCAATATCAAGCATGCCGTAGCCGGCTTTGTTAATATAAGTAACATCGCCATTCATGCTTCCAACGGCTATAACATCGGCGGTACTATCAATAAGGGCAATCAATTTTTGCTGTTCCTGCCGGTCTAACTGCTCGCGTGTAACGTCCTGAACAATACCTGCAAAACGCCATAACTCATTATTGCTGTTAAAGTAAGCGCGCCCTTTGCACCGTATCCAACGCTTAAGCTTGCCGTAATCATCAACGGTTCTGAAAGTGATATCATAGTTACCTCCCGATGTAAAATCATAAGCGGTAGCCACCGCCTGTTTTAAGCGCTCGGTATCATCAGGGTGTACATATTTTAGCAAATGATCATAGGATATTTCATCATTTGCAGCGTAGCCGCAAAGTATCTTACAGCGTTCATCCCAAATAACAATTCTTTTTGGCGGGTAAAGGTCCCAGCTGCCAATCTCCGCGGCTTCTGAGGTAAATTGCTTGCGTTCTTCACTTTCTTTTAGCTGCAGGCGTGTTAATACCAGTTCGGTAACGTCAGTAGCTGTATTTAAAACTCCCCATACCTTGGCATGGTTATTTTTTATTGGAGTGAATACAAAATTAAAGTAAAAAATTTGCAGCTGGCCATTCACTACAAGATCAACCTGTGCTTCAGTTGCTTCGTAAACTTTGCCTGTTTTATAAACATCTGTCAGAATGTTAAAAATCTGTTGTGTTTTTAATTCGGGTAATACATCAAAATATGGCCTGTCGATTACTTCGTTGCCCTTACCCCATATTTTAATGATAGATTGGTTGGCTATTTTGATTTTTAACTCTTTGCCCACATATAAACCAACCGGGCTTGGCGATTGCTCAATAAGCGTTTGGAAAATATTCTGGCTATGCAGAAAATCCTGATCTGTTGAGATGCTCATTTAAAAGTTAATTGCGTAAATATAAATCATAATTTTAGTACTGTACTAACTAAAAAACGAGTCGCAAGTTTGTTCGGTTTTTCATAAATAGGCCGAGCTGGTGGTTTTAATTTACTGAAGCATCTCTATTGTTAACTTTAAAGATAATAATTTTATTATTTGTATATTTCATACAGAGCAAGCTATATTTAAGAACTTGTTTTATCACCGGTATTTATTCAATATTAAAATACGTAGCAATCTGAATTCGGTAATAAATTACTGACAATTAAAACAATTTGGGGCGATAACCATTATTCACCAATTAAAATTAAAACCCCGTGTTTTAAATAATGCGGAGAAACAAAACCTCGTGTACTATGACAAATTTTCATAAACAACAACACAGTTTTATTCAATTACCTAAAACCCCTACAGGTATAACTGGGTTAGATGAAATAACCGGCGGGGGCTTACCTAAAGGCAGGCCATCCTTAATATGTGGGGAGGCCGGTTGCGGCAAAACACTCATGTCGCTTGAATTTATTATTCGCGGCGCCACCCAGTTTAATGAGCCAGGTGTTTTTATGGCTTTTGAAGAAAAAGCCGAGGAGCTTACTCAAAACGTGGCATCATTAGGTTTTGATTTAAACAAACTGCAGCACGACAAATTGGTAAAGCTTGATCATGTACATATTGACCGTAGTGAAATTGAAGAGACCGGCGAATATGACCTGGAAGGCTTGTTCATCAGAATGGGTTACGCTATAGATAGCATTGGCGCCAAACGCGTGGTGCTTGACACGCTCGAAAACTTATTTTCGGGCTTATCTGATACTGCCATTTTGCGCGCAGAATTACGCAGGTTATTTAACTTTTTGAAAGAGAAAGGGGTTACAGCCATCATTACCGGTGAAAAAGGCGAAGGTGGTTCTCTAACCCGTCAAGGTTTAGAAGAATATGTATCTGATTGCGTGATATTGCTTGATCATAGGGTAATTAACCAGATATCTACCCGCAGGTTACGTGTGGTAAAATATCGTGGTTCCCAACACGGCACCAATGAGTACCCCTTTTTAATTGATGAAGAAGGGATCTCGGTATTACCCGTTACGTCCTTAAAATTAGAGAAGGAGGTTTCTTCAAGTAGGGTATCATCGGGCATTCCTGCTTTGGATGATATGTTGGGAGGAAAGGGTTTCTTTAAAGGCAGCAGCGTTTTAGTATCAGGCACGGCCGGCACGGGTAAAACCAGTATTGCCGCTTATTTTGCTAATGAAACCTGTAACGGCGGCAAAAAGTGTCTTTATTTCGCTTTTGAAGAATCGCCAAAACAGATTGTCCGCAATATGAAATCCATTAATGTTGATCTGCAAAAGCATATTGATAAAGGTGTATTACAATTTTTCGCTTCGCGGCCAACCCTTTATGGTTTGGAAATGCACCTGGTAGCTATGTATAAACTTATCCATAAGTTTAAGCCGGATGCTGTAGTACTTGACCCTATCACCAACCTTATTACGGTAGGATCGGTAAGTGAAGTAAAATCAATGCTGGTTAGGCTAATAGATTTTTTACAAGAGATGCAGATCACGGTAATGTTTACGGCATTGTCGCTAAATACAATTGTGAGTGAGCAAACAGACGAGGGCGTATCTTCATTAGTAGATGCCTGGCTGCTTGTGCGGGATATTGAATATAATGGCGAGCGCAACAGGGGAATGTATATTATGAAATCGCGCGGGATGAAACATTCAAACCAGGTGCGCGAGTTTATCATTACTGATAAGGGGCTCGATCTGGTTGAGGTTTACCTGGGCCCTGAAGGCGTATTGACAGGATCGGCACGTGAAGCTCAAAAATTACAAGAGAAAACAGGAGTTGCGTTACGTGATTTTGCTGTGAGCCGCAAGGACAAAGAAATTATGCGTAAACGCAAAATGCTGGAATCAAAAATATCGTCCTTACAGGCGGAGTTTGAATCAGCAGAAGAAGAATTGAATAAGATTTACCTGGAAGAGCAATTGAAACAGGAGATCGTTGAACGTAACAGGGCAGAAATGACCAATATGAGAAAGGGCAGTATTGATGCCGAAAATAAGATAAGGAGTAAAAAATAATGGAAGGTAAGGCAGTAAATTACGAATTAAGGTTGTACGTTGCGGGGAAAACCGTAAAGTCGGTTGCAGCCCTGGCAAATCTTCAAAAATATTGTGAAGAACACTTAAAGGGGCAATACGTTATAGAGGTGATTGATTTGTTGGTACAACCTCAACTTGCCGAAGGTGATCAGATTTTTGCAATACCAACACTGGTGCGCAAAGTACCCGAGCCCATTCGGAAAATAATAGGCGATTTATCAAACGAAGAAAAGGTTTTAGTTGGTTTAAACATAAGACCACGTTAACACAAAATAAATGTCACAACAAGAACAATTGCCATTATCAATCGATAACCTGAATTATGACCATGATGATCATACTTTCCAGTTGCGCTTGTTTGTAACAGGGGCTTCGCCAAATTCGTCACGGGCTATAAGCAATCTGAAAGAAATTTGCGAAACCTTTTTAAAAGGGAACTACCAATTAGAGGTGATTGATGTATATCAACAGCCATTGATAGCCGAGAGGGAACAAATTATTGCATTACCGCTGTTGATAAAGAAAGCGCCGGGCGTTGAGCGAAGGCTGATAGGCGATATGAGTAATACAAATAAAGTTTTACGTGGACTGGGCTTACCTGCTGAAAATTAAAAATGGATACCGCAAATTTAACATATGACGAGCTTTTAGCTCAACATCGCGAACTCCAATTTCAATTGGAGGAAGCAAATGATACCATTGAAGCTATTCGCAATGGCCAGGTTGACGCGCTTATTGTTAAGGGAGCCGAGGGGCATCAATTATTTACCCTTAAAACTGCCGACCAAACCTACCGTGTTTTTATTGAAAAGATGAACGAAGGCGCCGTTACACTGAACCACGAAGGTATGATCCTTTACAGTAACTCGCGGTTTGCAGCCATGATGAATTTGCCGCTTGAAAAAGTAATAGGACTTAAGTTTGAAACCTTTGTGCCAGAAATATCTTTAGAGAAGTTTATCGGCATTATCAATAACGGTTGGGAAGAAGATTGTAAAGGCGAAATTTTGCTAACTAACAGTACCCGAATACTTATACCATGCCTGCTTTCATGTACAACACTTGATTTAGATGAGGGACTTGCTTTAAGTCTTATCCTTACTGACTTAACTTTACAGAAAGAAACTGAGTGGGAACTTAAAATTAAAAACGACGAACTTACGGCAGCTCATAATGAAACTGAAAAGTTAAATAATCAGCTGGAAGATACTGTAAGAGAGCGAACTAAGGATCTTTTAATTAGCAGGGAGCATTTTAAGTTGTTATCAAACAACATACCTCAAATGAGTTGGACAAATCTGCCGGGCGGTGAGGTTGATTTTTATAATCAACAATGGTACAGCTACACCGGTTTGCGTTTTGGTGATACCGCAGGTTGGGGTTGGCAGCGCATTGTACATCCCGATGATTTACCGGCTACATTAAGCAAATACGAATCGTCATTAAAAACAGGTCATACTTTTGAGGTAGAAAACAGGTATCGCCGTTGGGATGGTGTTTACCGCTGGCATCTGAACAGGGCTGTACCGTTAAAAGACGACCAAGGGAATATTATTTTTTGGGTTGGTACAGCCACAGATATAGAGGATCAAAAAGTAGAAATGGAACGTAAAGATGAGTTTATTGGTGTAGCAAGTCATGAACTTAAAACACCATTAACCAGTCTTAAAGGCTATATACAACTTATAGGTGCCTACAAAAAAGAACCGCTTCCGGCGGTGGTAAAACAATATATTGAAAAGGCAGGTGTAGCACTCAACAAACTGCAACATTTGGTAAACGACTTGTTAGATGTAAGTAAAATTCATGCAGGCAGGCTTGAATATAGTATGGCCGAGGTGAATCTTACCGAATTGATTGAAATCACTTTAGACAATTCAAGACATATTTATCCAACTCACCGATTTGAAAACCACACTGAAGGGATATACAAAGTTATTTGTAACGCCGAACGTGTAGAGCAGGTGATGATGAATTTTATAAACAACGCGGTAAAGTATTCGCAAGTAAATAATCAGATTATTGTTAACGCCCAGGCCAAAAAAGGAATGGTGCGCATTTCCGTTACAGATTTTGGCGTTGGTTTATCGCCCGAACAAAAAGAGAAGATATTTGAACGGTTTTACAGGGTGGAAGATCAGAAGTTTAGAACTGGTGGGCTGGGGATGGGACTTTATATCAGCACCGAAATTATCAGCAACCACAAAGGCAAAATAGGCGTTGAAAGCGAATTGGGTAAAGGGTCAACGTTTTATTTTGATTTGCCGTTATTAACTTAGGCAACCTAAAATATACGGTTCAAAATTGTAGGAGTGTTAAATACTTCTGATATTGGCCCATCGTCATTTTATAAACCTGTAAACATGCCAGCCACTCAAAACGGAAATGTATCTGCCACTATAACCCCCAATGGTGTAGCCACCATTAGCTTTTACCATCCTGCTCAAAATTCGCTGCCGGCAAATTTATTACAACAACTTACTCGGCAAATTGATGAGGCGGGTGCTAATACGAACGTGCGCGTCATTGTGCTAAAGAGCGATGGCGACCGTACTTTTTGCGCCGGGGCCAGCTTTGATGAATTAATACAGATAGAAGATAAAGAAGCAGGCGCTCAATTTTTTTCGGGCTTTGCAAATGTGATCAATGCCTGCCGCAAATCGCGTAAAATAATTATTGCCCGCGTACAGGGCAAAGCCGTTGGCGGTGGGGTAGGTTTGGCCGCCGCGGCCGATTATTGCCTGGCAACGCAGTTTGCTGCTGTTAAATTAAGCGAATTGGCAATTGGAATAGGACCGTTTGTAATATCACCAGCTGTTACTCGCAAAATTGGCCTGCCGGCGTTTTCTCTTTTAACCATAAGGGCTACCGACTTTCAATCCGCGCAATGGGCCAGGGAAAATGGTTTATACAATGAGGTTTATGACGATATTGCATCCCTCGATGTAGCACTTAATGAACTTACTGAACGCTTGGCATCTTATCATCCCGAGGCGTTAACCGGGCTAAAACAAATATTCTGGGAGGGCACAGATAATTGGGACGAACTATTAAAACAACGTGCAGCCATCAGCGGCGAATTGGTATTATCTGAATTTACACAAAAAGCCTTACAAGGATTTTTAGGTGGTAAACGATAGATTGGTTGCAACATACAACTCAGCTATTTAGATATAAAAAGGCCCATCTTTAAAGTTAAGATGGGCCTTTTTATTACCAGCGATCATAGTGCCTGTGCATTGGATAATATGGCCTATGATAATATGAACGATAGTAATTTCTGGCAACATAATAACGCGGTTCTCCGTAATAAACCGGGCGGGCATAGTACACATCACGGGAGTAACAACGTGGATGGTCATAATATCCATAAGCCGGATAATTATTTGCCACAATTACCCTGCGGTGCGGATAATGATAACCAAAAGATGCCCCAATTGAGATACTTTGCGCTTTAACCAACTGAAATGAAAACAACAATACAAATGCTATAATTGAACTTTTAATGAGTTTCATGGCTTAAAAAATTAAGTTAATAATTTTGTTTGTTGTAAGTATTGACAACGAAATAAACCTGAGGTTTAAATCCTTTTTTTATAATTTTAAATATGTATTACTTTTTATTCACGCTGATAGTTTTAGCCATAGTGCTAACCGTTTCATACATAGTATCATACTTTGGAAAGCTGCGTGCCAGGGAAAAAAATCTGGATAAAATAAAAAATAAATGGGCTAAACCTGTAAGTTCAAGACGCAATTTCGACCTGATAAAAATTTACCTTAATGCAGATGGTAGTCCGCAAAAACTCTCGGATGTTGTTTCAAAGGACCTTGATTTAAACAGTGTTTTTAATTACATCGACAGGACTAATTCAAAACCCGGGAAACAATACCTGTACAAAAAGTTACATCTGCCAGAAACCGCCATTGATAAACTATTACAACTTGACGAGCGCATAGGAATAGTAAACGCCGATGCCCCTAATCGCGAGTTGATAGAGCTGGAGCTTTCAAAGCTTAATCACACTAACGCTTATCAAATTCCTAACCTGTTTTTAAAGGCTCACGCGCCTCTTTTTGCACCGGTGATGGATATGTACATCAAGGTAGTTCCTTATTTGATCTTAGCGGCTGTTATCTCGCTTTTAATTGTACCCAACACAATTAGCTTTGTTGTACTGGCTATATTATTTGGCTATAACGTGGTATTTCATTTTGCCAGCAAGAAAAAAACATCGGGCTATTCAGATTCTTTACCACAGCTGTTAATTATGCACAAAGTGGCTGTATGGCTCATAAAAAATGCTAAAACCGGCAATACGGATGAAATCAAAAAAAGCCTGATCAATTTAGTGGGGCTTAAAAGATCATTAAGCATAGTCAATTTTGAAAGTGAACTGGTAATTGATTCCGGTTCGCCGGGCTATGTGGTTTTTAAACTCATTAAAACGCTCTTTTTGCTTGAGCCGTATATTTACACCAATTCCATCAAACACATTGGCCGGTACAGCGAGGACATTGAAAAGGTATACAATTTTGTGGCCGAAATTGATATGCTGATAGCCATACAATCGGTAAGGGAAGGCCTGCCATTTTATAACAAGCCAGAGTTTATTGACCAAAACGCCAAAATGGAAATCACAGATCTTTTCCATCCGCTGATAGAAAAATGCGTGCCTAACTCACTTTACACCAGGGCAGATAGGGGAGCTTTAATTACAGGGTCAAACATGTCGGGTAAAACAACATTTATTAAAGCTATAGCTGTTAATACCCTGCTTGCCCAAACACTTTTCACCAGTTGTGCAAAAGCATATAAGGCACCGTTTCTAAAAATTCAGACCAGCATTAAGATAACAGATAGTATAGAAGAGCAGCAAAGTTTTTTCCAGGCCCAGGCATCAGCTATATTAAACATTGTGGATAGCAGCAGTAGTACCGAAGAAGTAAAAAGTCTGGTAATTATTGACGAAATTTTTAGAGGAACCAATACCATTGAGCGAATTGCGGCCGCTAAATCGGTATTATCTTACATCACCGCCAATGATAATTTCGTATTCGTTTCTACCCATGATCTTGAACTGGCCGAACTATTGGATGAAGATTTCGCTATCTACTCGTTTGAGGATTCAAAATCGGGCCGTACACTGGTATTCGATTACAGACTAAAAGAAGGTCTGTTAAAAAGCAAAAACGGTATTGCTATATTGGCATCTATGGGCTACCCCGAATCTGTTATTGAAGATGCCCATATTGTTAGCGAACGGATGATGTTGAAGTATATGGAATAACGGATTATTCCTCCTCGTATAGCCGTAGCTTATTATGCATCCCAATCAATCGTTGCTGCATTTGTTCAACACGCTCAAGTAAGTGCGTTATTGCCTCAATACCGGCAACGTTAATATCCAGTTGATGCAAACTGATCATTTTCTCCAGTTTTTTCAGTTCGGTTTCAGGAATAAAATTATCTTCCTTTACCATTGTAATGCTCACTAAACCTGCTTGTTGTAACGAATGTATAAATGTATTATCCACATTGTGGTAAACGCAAAATTCACTCACAGCAACCAAATGTTCTGTTTTCATAATTGATCAGGATTTTGATAGTTCTTCAAACAATTGCTTTTGCTTATCGGTGAGGTTAACAGGTATTTGAATATCATAGGTAATAAACAAATCACCATATTCATTTTCCTTTTTGTAAACTGGCATGCCTTTTCCCTTTAACTTCACCTTGGTACCGTTTTGAGTCTCGGGTTTCACTTTAACTTTTACTTTGCCGGTAGGGGTTTCAACCATAAGGTCGCCACCCAGTACGGCGGTATATAAATCAAGCTTTATAGTATTGTATAAATTTGCGCCATCACGCTTAAAACGGGCATCGGCAGGAATATTAAATTTAATAAATAAATCGCCCGCGGGGCCACCATTTACGCCTGCACCGCCGTGTCCGGCTATTTTTATGGTTTGGCCATTCTCAATGCCGGCGGGAATAGTAATCCGGATATTTTTACCGTTAACTGTTAGTGTTTGCTTATGGGTTTGTAAAGTATCCTGTAAATTCAATTGATACTCCGCGTTCAAATCCTGACCACGGTAGCCCGTGCGCCGGCCACCACCGGCACTGCCCGCGCCGCCAAACATCGATTGGAAAAAATCAGAAAAATCTTCGCCGCCACCAAAACCACCGCCAAATCCTTCAAAACCACCCGAGCCACTATTACTGCTCCGGCGACTTTGCTGCTGCCTTGTTTGTTGTTCGTAAGCTTCGCCATGCTGCCAGTTCTCGCCGTATTTATCGTACTTTTTACGTTTCTCGGCATCACTTAAAACCTCATTGGCTTCGTTTATTTCCTGGAATTTTTTGTTGGCCTCAGCATTGTTGGGGTTAAGATCGGGATGATATTTACGGGCTTGTTTACGATAAGCGTTTTTGATATCCTTATCGGTAGCTGTTTTATCTATACCCAGTATTTTATAATAATCAATAAAAGCCATGGAATGTATATGTGTGATTGATTTTAATAACCCTATAAAGATAACATGGTTTTAAAAAAATATAGTAATACGGCTGTAATTATAGCGTGCTCAAATTTCAATATCCAAGTATTATGCTATAAAAGACCAGATATCTATCAACGTTATTGATTTTATTTGCAGCTATCACAACCTAAATAATTGTAACACGTATATTACAAACAATATGTATTTTTATTGCAAATCGTAATAAGTAAAATGACTCCGGCAACTTTACCAGAAAATGAATATAGCAGATTGCAGGATCTGTACGGTACAGGATTATTAGATACGCCAAATGAAAACGAATTTGACGATATCGTGAAGCTGGCCTCCGCTTTATGCGATATGCCTATCTCGTTGATTAGTCTTGTTGATGCAAACCGGCAGTGGTTTAAGGCCAGGGTAGGGTTGGATGCTACAGAAACCAACCGGGATGTTTCCTTTTGCAGCCATGCCATTTTACATGATCAGATCTTCGAAATTCCGGATGCGTTACTGGATATCCGTTTTAGCGATAACCCATTGGTTGTTAGCGGGCCTGCCATTCGCTTTTATGCAGGCGTTCCATTAGTAACAAATACCGGCAGCCGGTTGGGAACACTTTGCGTAATAGACCGGACGCCACGTTATCTAACAGACGAGCAACGTTTTGCCCTAAAAGTATTGGCCGCAAACGTAATTAAGGTGGCCGAACTGCGAATTAAAAACAAACAACTGCAATATTTAACAGAAACTCAAAAAAGGATCATATCTATACTGGCGCACGATGTACGTAATCCGCTGGCGTCTATAAAATCTATCATTGATTTTAAAACCCGTGATATTTTAGATGCAGACGAAGCCAATGAAATGATGGCCATCGTATCCGATCAAATGGATAGCACACTCGCCATGGTCGAAAATGTAGTTAAGTGGGGCGAATTACAAATAAAATTTAGTCGTTTTAAATACGACGACTTTAACTTTAATGAATTGGCAGAACGTGTTTTAGCCTCAGAATTGCTTAAAGCCAAAACCAAAAACAACATACTGATAAATAGTGCCGCACCAGGTACAGTTATTCACTCAGATAAACAGGCCCTTGAATTTATATTGCGTAACCTTATTAGCAATGCCAATAAATATACCCACAATGGCAGCATTACGTTGAGTATACAGCAGTTTGATCACAGTTCTGTTATTGAAGTGATAGATACGGGCGTGGGCATGTCTGCCGAAAAAGCGCAAAGTTTATTAAATAATCATGACAACACGTCGACGCCGGGTACAGACAACGAAACCGGTAATGGTATGGGGCTTTTACTGGTACGTGAGTTTATTGACAGGTTAAACGGAAAGATTAGTATAGAAAGTGCAGAAGGCATAGGTACAAAATTCAAAATTGTGCTTTAAATTAGCCGCATGGAAAACCAAATTTTCAATCACTTTGCCGATATTCAAACCAGGGAAATTGCACCGGGTTTTTTCTCTAAACTTATTCATACCGAAAACAACACCATTAACTTTATTGAGGTAAAAGCAGGCTGCGCTTTGCAATTACATCAACATATTCATGAACAATCATCATTTGTAATTGAAGGGCAGTTTGAGCTTACCGTAGCCGGTGTTCCGCAAATTTTAGACCCCGGTATGTTCGCGCTGATTCCATCAAATGTGATACACGGAGGCAGGGCAATTACCGATTGTAAGCTGATAGATGTATTTAGCCCCGTGCGGGAAGACTATAAATTTGTATAACGGTAGCAAGTTTGATTGTTGCTTTAACGTGTTACACCGTTGCAAACGCATCAATTAAAATATGTTTTACATTGAAACTTTCCAAATCTTCAATTTCTATCCTTCATTTTTCGCTTCAAGCGAACATACCCGTCTTGATTCTTGACTCTTAATTCCTGACTCTCTTCCCGACTCTTGTTTCTTGATTCTTTTTATATATTTTTATCGTATCAATGGAAACCAAAAACAACAAGAAAACCATCCGGGCCTGGGCATTTTTCGATTGGGCAAATTCGGCCTATAACCTGGTCATCACTTCAACTATTTTTCCGGCTTATTATGTTGCCATAACCGCCAATTCTAAAAATGGCGATAGAGTAATGTTCTTCGGCAAAAGCTTTGTGAATACGGCTTTGTCTGATTACGCCCTTGCCGCGGCCTACCTGGTAATGGTGTTGTTACTGCCCATACTTTCTTCCATTGCCGATTACAAAGGCAATAAGAAGATTTTTATGCAGTTTTTTACCGTTATTGGTTCGCTATCGTGCTGTGCTTTGTATTTTTTTACTAAAGATACTTTAGAGATGGGCATCATTGCTTTTGCCCTGGCTGCCATAGGTTACAGCGGAGGTTTTGTTTTTTATAACTCCTATCTGCCCGAAATAGCTACCCTTGATATGCAGGATAACGTGAGTGCTAAAGGCTTTACTTACGGATACATCGGCAGCGTTCTGTTACAGCTTATTTGTTTTTTGTTTGTGTTGAAACCAGAATGGTTTGGTATAGTAGATAAAAGCTTCCCGGCAAGGTTATCGTTCCTGTTGGTTGGTTTATGGTGGATTGGATTTGCATTAATTCCGTTTACAGTATTGCCTAAGGGCAGCCCTAACGCGCAAAGCCACGATCATAACATTATCAAAGGCGGCTTTATTGAGCTGGCTCATGTTTGGCAAAAAGTAAAACGGATGCCATTGCTTAAACGCTTTTTACCCGCGTTTTTCTTTTACTCTATGGGTTTGCAAACTGTAATGCTGGTTGCAACCGGCTTTGCAGCAAAGGTGTTGCATATGGGTACGGCCTCTTTAATTTCTATCATCCTCATCATTCAATTGGTGGCCATTGTAGGTGCAAATTTAATGTCGAGGTTATCCGGAATTTATGGCAACGTAAAAGTGCTTATCGGTACCGTAATTATTTGGGTTGGCGTTTGCATTGCCGCATATTTTACTGCAACATCAAACCAGTTTTATGTTGTTGCAGTGGTTGTAGGTTTGGTAATGGGCGGCATTCAGTCCATGTCGAGATCAACATATTCCAAATACCTACCGGAGAATATTCCCGATACTGCTTCCTTTTTTAGCTTTTATGATGTTACCGAAAAACTGGCTATTGTAGGCGGCGTATTTAGTTTTGGTTTTATTGAAGAACTAACGGGTAGTCCGCGTAATTCGGTATTGATATTGGGTTTATTTTTCATTGTGGGCCTCATATTATTGTTTTCTTTGCTGAAAGCTGAAAAAAGCATCCAAAAAATGTAGATTTTAGCGCCAAATAATTTTTGTGCCGAATGAAGATAGAGTTATTTGTACCGTGTTTTGTTGATCAGCTATATCCGGATACTGCTTTTAATACCATTAAAGTGCTTGAAAAGGCTGGCTGTAAGGTTAGCTTTAATCCCAATCAAACCTGTTGCGGTCAGCCTGCTTTTAATGCCGGTTTTTGGGACGATGCCAAAGCGGTAGGTAGTAAGTTTTTGAACGATTTTTCGGAAGATAGCGTGATCATCACCCCATCAGCTTCATGTACGGGTATGGTCAAAAATTATTATAACGACTTATTTACCAACACAGCCCTGCACAATAAATGCCGGGCGATACAGGGTAATATCTATGAGTTATCGGACTTTTTAGTAAACATCCTGCAATTTGACTATTTCGGTGCCGAACTGGATGGCAAAGCTGTTTATCATGATAGCTGCGCTGCCCTGCGCGAATGCAAAATCAGGACCGAACCTCGCCAGCTGCTTTCGAAAGTATTGGGCCTGGAGCTTCTTGAATTAAAAGACGATGAAACCTGTTGTGGGTTTGGCGGTACATTTGCGGTTAAGTTTGATGGCATTTCTACAGCCATGGCCCAGCAAAAAGTTGATAATGCCATTGCTGCCGGTGCTGAATACGTTATATCTACAGATGTTTCATGTTTAATGCACCTGCAAAGTTATATTGATAAAAATAACTTACCGATAACCACTATTCACCTAGCCGATGTTTTGGCGCTGGGGTGGGGGAATGTTTAGACTTAAGTGTAAGATTTTTCTATAAATGCTTTCCAATCTAAAAGTCAAACCAACGTTAAATTGATCTCATCAATTATGTTTAACAATCTATTTTTCTTCAGAATCATTAAAGATATTAAGGTAGAGATCAAACTTTTCGAAACTATTACCTGTATAGTTTGCTATACGGTAATATTCTTCAAAAAAACTTTTATCTCTTGGTTGTAAGGCTAAAAAATGAAGAAAATAAATTAGGGGAGCGTATTGTCTAACCCTCTTATTTTCGTTAAGCCTATCTTCAATAAATATCGTTAGAAAGCGTTCGTAGCGCTCCTTTTGTTCGTCTAATAACTTGCTTAGTTTTCCGATTGAATCTATTTTGAGATAACTCAAAGCTCGAATCATGTTGTCAGAGACGACTTTCTCAAATAACGGCTTTTTTATTTTATCCTCAATCAAGGTTTTGGCTGTCAATAATACCTGGTTTGTATTAACAAATGAATTTAAAGAGGCCTTGTTGATATCTACAAATTCTGGTTGAGAGATTATCAAATTAGATACTTCTTTTTCATAATCTATCAATTCAGATTTTAATCGTACAAATTCGATATCTGCAGTCTCCAATAATGCAGAAAGCCGATTGAATGATCTTTTATAGGGTTCTGGAATTGAAACTTCACCTTTATAACCTAAATCGTGCTCTATTTCTGCCCAAGCATGTTGTAATATAGAGCGTACTTGGATTTCACATTTTAAACCTTTATATCTTTTATACTCTTTTAATCTGAGTCGGCTCTCATTTAAGGATACTACTATATGTAGTGATCGATAACCAAATTGGTCAGCTTTTAGTTTTCTTTTATCGATTGAATTTTCAAGATCCTTAACAAATTCTTTTTCCACTAAATCGGCAACGAGATCAACTTCGCTTTCGAGATAAGTTATTATACGTATTCCGACAATATCTGTAATGTCATTAAGTACAGAGTATTTTCCACTTTTATCATCAATCTTTTTGGAAAGACTTTCTATTGTTTTCGTACGGCCTCCAATTTGGTGGACAGGTAAATCCTGTACTAACAACAGGTCTGTTAGAAGATTAATAATCCTTTCTCTAAACGCGTGATATGTTTTTTATTTTTTTTGAAATCTTCTAAAATATGGTCTTTCATGATAATTATTAGGTTTGTAAATGTAGTCTTATTTCATATCAAAAGAAAAGCAACAAGATTATTTTACTGCTGTTTTAGTCAACTCCATCCGTATGGTATCACCATAATAAACCATCGTCCAACGCATGCTTTTGCCATTGTAATCGCTTATTCGGGCTTTTGTGGTATCGGTTTGCGGACCGTTATAAAACTCTACGTTAAAACTATTTTTTGTGGCATCATATTGATAATTGGCAGCCCAGGCGCGTTGCGCGTCAAATATGTATGGATTGGATGAAAATTCCATATGCCCATATTTTTCAATATAAATGTTACTCCAGGCACGCGGATTATTGAGCCATTCATTAGGTTCATAGTGTTTGCCATTATGCGAAAGCTCTTCTACCTTCCATTTACCCTCAAACCCGGTATCCTTAAACTGCGACGAAAGGTGATAAATACAAAAGAAAGCAAGCCCGATACAGCCAATTTTTATAAACGGTTTTATTGCACTTAATTTAACTGCTGGTAAATCGCCCGCTTTTTGAAACAAGAGTGTTTTAAGCTGGGGCCAATGCAATAATAACAGGTAAACCAATCCGGCGCTGATAATTAGTGAATTTATAAATGCACCGGCATCTATACTATAAAACATATTGATGAACACAATGTTCACCATAACCGGTAAAAGTGTAAACACACCAACCAAAGTTGTGCGCCTGAATAGCAGCATGATGCCGCCGATAATTTGGATACAACCTAAAATAACCGCGAATGTGTATGAATAGCCAAAATAATTCCAGGTTAGCTCAAATCCACTTAGCATGCCCACCGGCACGTCCTGTCGGCTGTAAGCGGGGGCAAACTGCGTTTGCAGTATTTTGGCAAACCCATATATCGAAACTTCAAAAGCGATAAAGTACCGCATAGTGCCACGCAGCCATGCGTGCTTAATGGCCGTGTTAAAGCCGCCGCCTTTTTCTTTCAGGTGCCAGTAAACAGAATAAGCGATAGCTGCTAAAATGGCTAAGCCACCGGCGTACAAAAAAAGTCTGATGTAAGAAATTTCATCATAATTAGCCCGATAGGAGGTAAAAGAGGTAAACACCATATGGCTGGTAACAGCCACTACAATATATAAATACAGGCACTCAAAAAGCTTACTAAACCAATAGGAGCGGGGAGCAATATTTTCAGGCATCGGCTTTTAATCTCGTTCTACATCTAAAATTTGTTCCTTTTTATCCATGTTTTTTAAATCGGCAGTAGCAACAACCTCCTCTTCGGTATCATACTCTTTACTTTTTAAATCATCAATACCGCTTTCCTGGTCTATTTGGAATTTATTTTGTACAAAAAACACACTATCACCAACAACTTTGGTTACCTTCAATAGGGTAAAAGCGTTGTCTTTCATTTTTACATCCAAAATATCACCTTTCTTAAGGTTAAATATCATTTTGCTCACTTTTTGACTCTTATTCCTATCAGCTATTACACCTGCGGTAATTCCAATTGCCAAAAGAGCTAAACCGGCAAACATCCAGATAGGAACATTAACCTGTTTTTTCATGTTATAATAACTCATCTTCAATGATGGAGTCATCTGGTTAAATTTCAATACCTGTTTGCAGTGGGTACATTGCGAAACCCCGGTTTTGCCTACTGGGAAAAAAGGTATCCAAAAAATGTGGGCATAACGTTGAAAAACATTCATTTGCATTACGTTAGGCGTGTTGCAGGCAGGGCAGGAATCTGCTATGTAATCAACTTTTTGATGAATGGCTTTAGTGCCGTAAACAATCATGGTGAAAGGTTATAGTTGTTTGTAATTATGCTATGAAAGTAACTAAAATATTGATCAAATAAAATGTGAAGCAATGTGCTATTTCTTCAATCGCTTAAATTTGTTTAAATTTGATGTAATTGTAAATCATATCATTTGATGGAAAAGGACAGGCAATCATTTACCCAGGCCGAATTGGAGCTTTTAAAAGAAGGACTTAAAAGAACCTATAAAGAGCGTTTTGAAATGGCCACCCGCTTGTATAAGATACAACAAACTATGAATAAGGCCTCAATTACGCATAAGCCGTTTATCAGCAAATAGTTTAGCCAAAAACAATCTCTTAAGGATTTACTCATCGTGTTCTGTTAAATCCGAAATCCAACATCCCAATTCCGAAATCCAAAAATAATCTTATTTTTGCGCCACAAAATATACAATCACTTTGTAGGTGATTGTGAAACGTAATTTTATAAACTTTAAATCATAGTTGTAGATGATTAGTATTACACTCCCCGATGGGTCCGTTCGTCAGTATGACAAAGGGATCACTTCCGCGCAGATCGCGTTATCGATCTCCGAAGGTTTAGCACGCAACGTATTGGCCGCCGAAGTTGATGGCGAGGTTTGGGATGCAAGCCGCCCCATTGAGCAAGACGCGCACGTTAAACTGTTAACCTGGAACGATGCTTCAGGTAAATCAACCTTTTGGCACTCATCAGCCCACTTATTGGCCGAAGCATTAGAGGCGTTATATCCGGGTACCAAATTTGGTATCGGTCCGGCGCTTAAAGAGGGTGCAGGTTTTTATTATGATGTAGACTTTGGCGACAAGGTTTTATCAAGCGATGAGTTTAAACAGATTGAGGATAAAATGATCGAGTTGGCCAAAGCCAAATCGGAATACATCCGCAAACCTGTGAGTAAAGCTGATGCTATTGAATATTTTACAGAAAAAAATGACGAGTACAAGCTGGACCTGATTAAGGACCTGGCCGATGGCGAAATCACTTTTTATACTCAAGGCAACTTTACCGATTTGTGCCGTGGGCCGCATATCCCTAACACCGGCTTTATAAAAGCGGTGAAGGTAATGAGCCTTGCCGGCGCTTACTGGCGCGGCGATGAAACACGTAAGCAGTTAACCCGTATATACGGTGTTACATTCCCTAAGGCCAGCGAGCTTACCGAATACCTTGCTATGATTGAGGAGGCTAAAAAGCGCGATCATAGAAGACTGGGTAAAGAGTTGGAATTATTTGCTTTTTCCGAAAAAGTAGGTATGGGTTTGCCTTTATGGTTACCTAAAGGCACCGCCTTGCGCGAGCGTTTGGTTAGCTTTTTGCAAAAGGCACAAGTTAAGGCTGGTTATGAGCAGGTAATTACGCCGCACATTGGGCACAAAAACCTGTATGTAACATCGGGCCACTATGAAAAATATGGTGCCGATTCATTTCAGCCGATAAAAACCCCGCAGGAGGGAGAGGAGTTCTTTTTAAAACCAATGAACTGCCCGCACCACTGCGAAATATATAAAACAAAACCTCGTTCGTACAAAGATCTGCCGGTTCGTTTTGCCGAGTTTGGTACCGTGTACCGTTATGAACAAAGCGGCGAGTTGCACGGCTTAACACGGGTGCGTGGATTTACTCAGGACGACGCTCACTTATTTTGCCGTCCAGATCAGGTAAAGGATGAGTTTAAAAAAGTAATTGACCTTGTGTTGTACGTATTTAAAGCTTTAGGCTTTGAAAACTATACAGCGCAGGTTTCTCTACGCGATCCGGAGAACAAAGCTAAATACATTGGTACAGATGAGAACTGGGCTTTGGCCGAAAGCGCGATCATTGAAGCCGCTGCTGAGAAAGGCTTAAGCACTGTAGTTGAATTGGGAGAAGCCGCGTTTTATGGCCCTAAGCTCGATTTTATGGTGAAAGATGCCTTGGGTCGTAAATGGCAATTAGGAACTATCCAGGTAGACTACAATTTACCAGAGCGTTTTGAACTGGAATATACTGGCAGCGATAATTTAAAGCACCGCCCGGTAATGATTCACAGGGCACCTTTTGGATCAATGGAGCGCTTTATTGCCGTATTAATTGAGCATTGCGCGGGTAATTTTCCACTTTGGTTATCGCCGGAGCAGTTTATTATTTTGCCGATATCAGAAAAATATGAGGAATATGCAAAAAAACTTTCTGATGTGTTAAAAGATTCCGATATTTGCGGGCTGATTGATTTCAGAGACGAGAAGATTGGGCGTAAAATACGCGACGCTGAAGTCAAAAAGATCCCTTATATGCTTATTGTAGGCGAAAAAGAGGCGGCCGAAGGCATGGTTTCTGTAAGGAAACATGGTCATGGTGATTTGGGTAGTATGAGCATTGAAGATTTTAAAGAACAAATAATTAAAGAAATAAAAGTATAACTTGGCATTAAACAAACCTTTCAATAGAGGACCAAGGCTTCCTTTCAAGAAGAAAGAAGCTGAACACAACATCAATCAATTCATCAGGGCTCAGGAAGTTCGCTTGGTAGGCGACAACGTTGAGCAGGGAATTTTTTCTCTGAGAGATGCACTTGCCATTGCGCAGGAGCAGGAACTTGATCTGGTTGAAATATCTCCAAACGCCGTACCCCCGGTTTGTAAAGTAACGGACTATAACAAGTTTATTTACGAGCAGAAGAAAAAGCTAAAGGAGATCAAGAGCAATGCCAAGCAAACTGTTATCAAAGAGATCCGTTTTGGACCGAACACAGATGACCATGACTTTGAGTTTAAATTAAAGCATGCCATTAAGTTTTTAGAAGCGGGCGAAAAGGTAAGAGCTTACGTACACTTTAAAGGGCGTGCAATTGTTTACAAAGAGCAGGGTGAAATATTACTTTTGCGTTTTGCACAGGCCTTAGAAGAAGTAGGTAAAGTTGAGCAATTGCCAAAGCTTGAAGGTAAAAGGATGTTTTTAACACTTGCGCCAAAAGCAGCTAAGAAATAATTACATATATGCAGATGCACAGATTTTAAATGTGCAGATGGGATGAAAATAAAACGTTGAGAAACGTAAATATCTAACACAAATAAATAGAGTTATGCCAAAAATGAAAACCAATTCCAGTGCCAAAAAGCGCTTTAAGCTTACTGGAACCGGTAAAATCGCAAGAAAAAACGCATACAAAAGCCACATCTTAACCAAGATGTCGACAAAACGTAAACGCGCCCTTGGTCACACCAGCTTAGTTTCTAATGCTGATATGGGTAACGTTAAACGTATGCTTTGTATCGGAAAGTAATTCACCATTTTTTTAACCAGGTATTAGAGTTTTAAGTTCTGTTGCAAAAGCAGGCACTCACTACCAAAAACAAACAACATGCCACGTTCAGTTAACGCAGTAGCGTCGAGAAGACGCAGAAAAAGAATCATGAACCTCGCCAAAGGTTATTGGGGTTCACGCAGCAAGGTTTATACCGTTGCAAAAAACACAGTTGAAAAAGGTTTACAGTACGCTTACCGCGACCGTAAAACCAAAAAAAGAGAGTTCAGAGCTTTATGGATTCAGCGTATCAATGCTGGTGCCCGTCAGCACGGAATTTCTTACTCTCAGTTAATGGGTAAATTAGCTGCTAAAGAAATCGGTTTAAACCGTAAAGTATTAGCCGATTTAGCGATGAACAACCCAGATGCTTTCAAAGCTGTTATTGATGCAGTAAAATAATATCGAAATTTATAAACAGGAATGGCTCTTTGATTTTCAGAGGGCCATTTTTGTTATATTTATATTTTGATAATCAAAGTTTGGATGTAATAGAACCTAAATCAATTACCAAATGCTATATTTTTCAAAGTCATTTGTTTTATCCTTATTTATATTTTGTTCGATAACCGTATCTATTGCTGCAAAGCCCGAAAGAAAAAATAAGACCCTGATACCAGCGACAAGCTTCCCGGAGGTAATTGAGTTTCCAAACCGTAACGCGAAATCAGAAATAGTAAAAGATACAGTTATTACGGTTATGTACGGAGCGGTAGCGTGCACCTGTGCACAATGGATTATATATCCAACACAAAACCGGGAGTATATTTATCTGGAGCAGACTAACAAACGGTTGATAGATGCGGACCACATATGGGATGGAGCACATGTACCCTTGCATTTAAAACTTACCGGCAATTTTGATAACAATAAAGGAATTCCGCCAAGTTTTCGGGGAGCTAAAGGTAATCCCGATCCGGCAAGAATATTTAAATACACAAGGATTGAAATATTAAGCGTTTATTTCAGAAACAAGAAACATTGGGGCATTATTTCACAATAAATAGTTAAGTATAAATTTAGCAATTAGCCTATAGCCGGTGTTTTCATTGCACCATTTCTAAGTAAGTTCCTGCCATATAAATCCAGTTCGGTACTACATACAACGTCGCATTAAAACTGAACCACAGATTGAACACACGATTAGATTTCCCATGCGATATTCGTGTCTAAAACACAATAAATCCAAAATAAACTCAATCAGGAATATTTTAATTTCAAATTAAATACCTGATAATCAGCATTGAGATTTATTGAACGTAGGATGTGGGTTTAAACATGTTTAATTATATGCATATTTATAACCTCCTGTTAATCAATATGCAACTTTCAAAAGCCATCCAAAATAAAATAGATGAATTTGCGCCATATGCCGAACTGATGCCCGGCGTGGTTGTGCTGCATTTAATAGGTGATTTTCCGGTGGTTTACATGTCATCAAAGGGTTTAAAAACTTTAGGGGTTACACTACAACAACTGATAGATTTGGGTCCTGACTATCATAGCCGATTTTTTAATATCGATGATATGGCCGATTTCCTCCCTAAAATAGAATCGTTATTAAGAAACAACAATGCCGACGAAAGCTTCTCTTATTTTCAGCAGGTAAAGTGCGCCGGCGAAAAGGATTGGACATGGCATATTAGTTCAACACGCCTTTTTATGTGGGATGAAAATGGCAAGCCGCTACTTACCATAACTACAGCCATTCCCATTAACCAAATGAAGCATATTGAAGCGAAGGCCGAACGCCTGTTGAAAGAAAATAACTTCATTAAACAACATATAGCAGCTTTTGCAACACTAAGTAAACGCGAAAAAGCAGTATTAACAGAGATAGCACAAGGCAAAACATCCATTGAAGTAGCGGAGGCCCTTTTTATCTCGCCAGAAACCGCTCAAACCCATCGTCGTAATATCCGCGCTAAGCTAAGCATCACTAATGCGATAGAATTTGCAGAGTATGCAAGAGCGTTTGATTTAATATAGTTTGCAGTTTGCAGTTTACAGTTTACAGTTTGCAGTTTGCAGTTTGCAGTTTGCAGTTTTCCGGATAGCGATGGGTTTAAAACCTTGAGTGTTCGAAACCTTGAATAAAAATCAATCATCGGAATACTATATCCGGATTACCTCCGC